>CAWGQT010000014.1:0-536034 GCA_963824755.1 uncultured Solirubrobacterales bacterium
CGCTATCGATCAAAGCATCGGCAGAGCGCGACGGGCTGCTCAGCTCAGCCAGTCCTGCCCGCCGGGGGCGACGACCAGCGTGACGATGATGCGGTCGTTCTCGGGCCCCGCGTCCTCAGGGAACGCGCTGCTCCTCGGCCACCGTCGGAGTTCCGGGCGGCCCGAGGATCGCGTCCACCACGCGCTTGCGCCGGCCCTCGATCCGCACAAATCGTGCCTCTGAGCGGCCGAGCTTCTTGTCCTTGTAGAACCGGCGGGCCCAGGGGGATCGGGGCGCCGCGAGCCGGATCGCCGCGACCAGCGACACGAACGGGATGAAGATCCCGATCAGCCCCATCATCGGCTTTCCCTTGAGGATGGCGAGCACGGCCAAGAGCACGTCGACCACCACTGCGATCACGAGAGTTTCGATCGACGCGGCGTTCCGCGACAGGTCGAACGGCGCGATCCCCACCACTATCAGCCCGCCGAGCACCACGGCGACGACGACGGCGTCGAACGAGGATCGTCCCTCCTCCGCCCAGTACACATCGCGCAGGTGAATCCAAAGTGCGAACTCGTCGAGCGTCAGGCCGGCTCCTATGCCGAACAGCGCGGCGAGGATCTCCTCCCAGGGGCTCTTCGCCTTCGTCACGAAGCTGAGGAAGCCGGCGACGAGCACCAGCACTATGCCCCACACGAGGTGATGCAGGTGCAGGCCGCTGCTGGTCTTCACGCTCCCCGGCCACCACGTCACCCTCGGGCTGCGTATCAGGCGCGCGCTGGTCCGGATGAACAGGAACGAGATCACGAACGCGCTTAGCAGCACGAAGCCGGCTCGCTGCTCTGGCACGTCGAGCACATTCGTCGGAAGGTCCAGACGGATCGTGATCGCGGCGATCATGGCGTGCCTAGCTTCGCACGTCGCGGAAGGCGAATGCCGGCTCGGTCGACCCGCTGATCGGCGGCGCCGACCCTTAGCTCGGCGAGGGAACGTCGCTTTGATCGATCAAGGCGGCTGTCTGGTTGGCTCGGGGACACTTCCGGTTTCGGGGTTCGGATACGTTCGAGCCTGTTGCACGGGAACGCCAGCGCTAACGAAGTTGAGGGCGTGGGGGTTCGGCCGCTTGGCGGCGGGCACACGCCGAGTTCTGTTTGCACATCGACGGGTAGCGAGGCGACCGGGCAGACGTAGCCGACCGCCTCGAGTACTGGGCGCCAGGCGCCCATAACGCGGTGGAAGATCACCGTCGACCTCTGCAACGAAAATCGCCCTGCATTTCGGCGCTTTTCGCAGCTCTGCAGGGCGATTCGTACTAGTGGAGACGGCGGGAATTGAACCCGCGTCCGCGGTCGCGTGAAAGGTGGCGTCTACGAGCGTAGCCGGCGCTCTGATCTCACTCTCGACTCGCCACGCCGGCCGGGTTGTCGAGAGCCAGCTCCATTAGATGTCCTCGGGTCGGCTGGAGCGCACCTTCCCGAGCGAGCCTGCTATCTGATCCCGGCGATCCCCGTCACAGGCAAACGAGGGCCGAGACGGCTTCTAGCTACTGATTAGACAGTGGCAGGAAGCGAGAACTCGTGCGTGTCCGCACTTATTGTTTTCCCGGGTGTTTTACGAGGCCGCCCGGGCACCTCGACTCGCAACCACCCCCACGAGACGACCACGTCGAAGCCTGTCGTCCCCGGGGGTTATGTTCGTCTCCGAGTATAGGCTGGCCAGCGCCGCGCCGGGGCCGTGGGAGATCCTGTCCAACTATTAACCCTTATCTCCCACGCCCCTAGCCGAAGGACTTCGTAAGACCCGCTGGGAGCGAGCAGCGCCCAGTGCCAGAATCAAGCGACGATGGAATCCGCGAGCCCCTGGCTACCCGCCCCGCTCGAAGCGCCCCCGCCAGCAGAACAGCCCCAGCCTGAGCGGCGGCGGTCGCGCCTGAAGCGCACCTTCGGCCCCGCGCTTGCGGGCCTCATCGCGCTGCTCACGAAGCTCAAGATGCTCCTGCTCCTGCTGCCGAAGCTGAAGTTGCTGACCACGGCGGGAACGATGCTCGTCTCGATGGCCGCCTACAGCCTGCTCTTCGGGTGGCAGTTCGCGGCCGGTTTCGTCGTCCTCCTGCTGGTCCACGAAATGGGCCACGTGATCCAGCTGCGCCGCGAGGGCATCAAGGCCAGCGCCCCAATGTTCATCCCGTTCCTGGGCGCGCTGATCAGCGCCAAATCGCTCGGCGAGAACGCCCTCGCCGAGGCCCGCGTCGGGCTTGCAGGACCCGTCCTCGGCAGCATCGGCGCCGCCGCCTGCATTCTCGTGTGGCACGCGACCGGCAACGACCTGTGGCGCGCGCTCGCGTTCACCGGGTTCTTCCTCAACCTGTTCAACCTGCTGCCGGTCGTCCCGCTCGATGGCGGGCGCGCGATGGCCGCGATGTCGCCGTGGATGTGGCTCGCCGGCTTCGCCGCACTGATCCCGCTGGTGTTCGTCTTCTCCAACCCGATCATGCTGATCATCCTGCTGATCGCCGGCATGGAGACCTACAAGCGCTTCAAGCAGCGCCGCGCCGGCGGCCCGCAGCAGGAGGCCTACTACAAAGTGAGACCGCTAGACCGCGCGCTGGTCGCCGCGATCTACCTCAGCCTGATCGCGCTGCTCGTCGTCGGTATGCACGCGACGGCGCTCACGCGGACGTTCAATTAGTTAGTAGGTGCCGCCACCGCCCGGCGGCGGGCGCATCGCACGCGTCTGTGAGTCGGTGCGCCTGGCCTTGGCCTGCGCGGACCACCAGAACGTGTAGATCAGCGAAACGGCGAGCGCGACCAGGCCCACCACGAACAGCACCGTGCCGGCCGTTTGCAGGTCAATCCAGCTCACGTGCGCGGTCACGGCCCATTTCAGGATCGCGCCGGCAGCAATGAGCACAAAAGCGGTGCCAATCGAGACCATCGGATCGAACTCTACCCGTCCCGACGGCGTTTACCACCGGATTTCCAGGTGCGGCTACCGGCGCGCCTCGCGCAGCTCGCGTTGCACGTCGCGCGCCGTGTCGCGCTTTCGAATCGCCTCGCGCTTGTCGTAGAGGTCCTTGCCGCGAGCCAGCGCGATCTCGACCTTGGCCCGCGAGCGCGGACCGGAGAAGTAGAGTCGCGTTGGCACCAGCGTCAGGCCCTTCTCACGCGTACGGCCAATCAGCCGGTCGATCTCCTGGCGATGCATCAGCAGCTTGCGGGGACGCTCGGGATCGTGGTTCGCGCGCGAGGCAGGCCCGTAAGGCGGGATGTACACGCCGTACAGCCACACCTCCCCGTCGCGCAGCGCCGCGTACGCATCCTTCAGCTGCGCCTTGCCCTCGCGCAGCGACTTGACCTCCGTCCCGGTGAGCACGATCCCGCACTCGAAGCGCTCGAGCAGATTGAAGCGATACGACGCCTGGCGGTTCGTCGCCACGTCGCCCGACGCTGCCTTGCGCTTGCCTCCTTTGGCCATAAGTCCTTAGTCCTGTTCCACCGCGGGCACGAGGCTGACCCTACCGCGCGGCGCGTCGATGCTGTCGACGTGAACCGAGACGGGATCGCCGAGCCGCAAAGCCCCCCCACTCCGCGTCCCGACCAGGATCGTCCCCTCCTCGTTCAGCTCCCACCAGTCGCCGCGCATCCGCCGCACGGGCAGCAGGCCCTCGAACCGCAGGTCCTCGCCGAACGCGACGAACGCGCCCGAACCCACCAGGCCCACGACCTCCCCCTCGAAGGGCTCCTCGCGCCGCGAGCCGAACAGCTCGCGCTCCAACAGGAAGCAGCTGGCGATGTCATCAGCGTCGCGCTCGATCGTCATCGCGTCGCGCTCGCGCGCCGAGGTCCACGGTCCCGCCGACGCGACCCATGCCGCCTCGGGCGCCGCACCGCCCGCGACTGCCGACAGCAGAGCCCGGTGGCAGATCAGATCCGGGTAGCGCCGGATCGGCGAGGTGAAGTGGCAGTAGCGCGGCGACTGCAGCCCGGCGTGACCGAGGTTGCGGTTGTCGTAGTAGGCCTGCTTGAGCGACCGCAGGACCAGCGACGTCAGCGCCCGGCGTCCTCTTCCATCGCGCGAGGCTACCCATCGCTCGACCAGCGCTGAAGCCTCCCCGACCAGGTCCGCCGCCTGCTGAGGCGTCATCCGCTCGGGAACGGGCGGCGTCGGCACGCCGAGCGAGGCGAGCTGATCGATCAGCCGGTCGACCGAGGTCGGATCGGGCGGCTCATGCACCCGGTAAAGCGTCGGCACGCGACGGGACTCGAGCAGTGCTGCGACCTGCTCGTTGGCAGCGATCATCAGATGCTCGATCAGGCGGTGCGACTCGGTCTGGCGGACCGGCTCGATCGCGACGACGTTGCCCTCCCGGTCAAACGAGACCTCGGGCTCGGCCGACTCGACCACGAGCGCGGCGCGCTGCGCCCGTCGCTCAGCCAGTGCGGCCGCGGCGGCGCGGGCAGCGGCCAGGGCAGGGCCCCAAGGCCGGACGGCACGCTCGCGGCCCGCGAAGATCCGGTCCACCCGGTCGTAGTCCAGGCGCTCGTCGGAGCGGATCACAGATCGATAGAACGCCGCCGGCTGCACTTCCGCCCCCCGAAGCACCATCTCCACCGTGACCGCCAGCCGGTCCCGTCCCGGCACCAGCGAGCACGCGTGGTTGGAGAGCGCCTTGGGCAGCATCGGCTCGACGGCGCCCGGAACGTAGACGCTAGTGCCGCGACGGTAGGCCTCCCGGTCCACGAGCGACCGCGACGGCACGAATGCGGACACGTCGGCGATGTGCACCCACACACGCCACGACCCGTCCTCCTCGACCGACGCCGAGATCGCGTCGTCGAAGTCCCGGGCGCTGACGGGGTCGATCGTGAACGTCGGCAGTGTGCGCAGGTCACGGCGCCCCGCATCCTCGATCCGCTCGAAGCTCGTTGCATCGCTCTCGCAAGCCTCGTGCTCGACCGCCGGATCAAACGATCGCCGCAGCCCGCGGTCGAGCATGAACGCCTCGATCACGTCCCGCGCGACATCCGGACGCCCGAGGCGGCGCGAGACGACCGCTCGCCCGCCGCCACGTCCACCGCGCGCTCGCCTGGACGATGGCGAGACCAGCACCAGGTCGCCGACGCCCGCGCGTCCATCGCGACTGACGGCCATGCGAGGACCGGAGCCGAAGAAGGGCTCGGCCACCAGGAACTTCCCACGCCGCTCGATCACTGCGACGCGCGATGCGCCGACCGGAGCCTCGACGGACACGCTCACTGCAGCTCGGAGCTGACAGTCCGCTCGGCGACTCCGAGCGCCTCGTCGACGCTCGTGCGTGGGTTGTCGAGCGCGTACACATTGGGTTGGATACCCGCTCCCTCGCGCACGCCACCACCACCAAGGTTGCGTCCGCTGGGCGTGAAGTATTCGCCGACCGTGATGTCGAGCGCCCCTCCGTTGGACAGGGGCTGGATCTCCTGGAAGACGCCCTTCCCGTAGGTGTGGGTCCCGACGACGAGCGCGCGGTGGCGATCCTGCAGCGCGCCGGTGACGATCTCCGCGGCCGATGCGGTGCCACGATCAACGAGCACCACCACCGGGATGCTGCTCGAGATCGCCCCGCCCTTGGCGACGTACACCTGGGTCGGTTGGCTGCGACCTCGCGTCGAGACGATCGTTCCGTCCGGGATGAACACACTTGCCACGTTCACAGCCTCGTCGAGCAGGCCACCGCCGTTCTGACGGAGGTCGAGGATCACCCCGTGGGCGCCCTCGTGCACGACCTTCTCGACCTGATCGCGCAGCTCACTCCCCGACCCGTCGGTGAAGCTCGTCAGCTCCACGTCGCCGAGCTTGCGCCCGTGGTAGGTCACGATCTTGCTGCTGGCCACCGGGATCACGAGGTTCGCGCGCGTGATCGTCAGCACGTGGCTGTGACCGGCGTGGTCGACGGTGAGCGTCACGCGCGTCCCAGCCGGTCCCTTGATCAGGTTCGAGGCGAAGTCGGCGGAGCGATTGGCAAGCGAGGTGCTGCCGACCTTCACGATCAGATCCCCATGCTGAAGGCCGGAGCGGGCGGCGGGAGAACCGGGGAACACGTCGACGACCAGCAGCCCTCGCGGATCGGGGAGCACGTCGATCCCGACCCCGCTCAGATGGGGGTTGTCTTGATTGAGGAAGGCCCGGTAGTCGGTCGGGCTGAAATAGTGCGAGTAGGGATCGTTGAGGCTCGCGACCGCGGCGGCGAGGCCCTTGTTGACCAGCTGATTGCTGTTGATCGGGCGGTAGTAGTCGCGCGAAAGCAGATCCATGACCTCTTGCACGAGGCGCCCGTTTTTGTCGTCGACAAACGCACTGCGCAGCGGCGAGGGCAGCCAGCTGGGGTGCCCTCCGAGCCAGATTCCGAGCAGCAGCACGGCGACCGCGGCCACCGCCGCGACCGCGATCCGAGGCGCCCGTGACTGACGCGCGAACATGTCCGGAGAGTAGCCGGGCCGCTTACGAATCTCGTAAGACCCGGGCCGGGCCACCGCAATGACCCGGCCCGCGTCGCGAGATCACCTCTAGAACGAGTGCGGTAGCCCGCGCCCGGAGGTCGTGAACTTGTATGTCGTGCGCGATGTGAACGTCTGACCTGGATTGAGCACCACCGACGGCCAGTTGGGGTTGCCGATGTGGTGCGGCGTGTCCGGATAGTGCTGCGTCTCGAGCGTGAAGCCGGCGCTCTGCCGGTAGGTGTGGCCGCTCGTGCCGACCAGGTCGCCGACCAGGAAGTTGCCCGAGTAGAACTGCACCCCGGGCTGATCGGTGTAGGTCCACAGCGTCACGCCGCTGCCCGGATCCTCAGCGACCGCCGCCAGCCTGAACCCGGAGCCGTTGATCACCCAGTTGTGGTCGTAACCGTGGGCGGTCACAAGCTGGTCGCCCTGTGGCAGGTCGGCGCGGTTGATGTCGCGTCCGATCGGCTTCATGGTGCGGAAGTCGAACGGCGTACCCGCGACCGACGCGAACCCCGTCGGAATCTGGACTGAGTTGGTCGGCTGGAACGTGTTGCTGTTGATCGCCAGCAGCTGGTTGTAGACGTCGCCCGAGCCCTCACCAGCCAAGTTGAAGTAGGTGTGGTTGGTGAAGTTGACGACCGTCGGTGCCGTCGTCGTCGCGCCATAGCTGATCTCCAGGGCGTTGTCGTTGGTCAACGCGTAGGTGACCGTGTTGCTCACCGCTCCCGGGAATCCGTTCTTCCCGTCGGGGTCGGTGTAGGTGAGCTTCAGTGCCACGAACCCGTTGCCGGTCTCCGGCGTCGCCTGCCAGACCTGCGTGTTGTACGCGTTCGGCCCGCCGTGCAGCGTGTTGACGTTGTTCGGGCCGTTGTTGCCGACCAGGTTGTAGATGTGGCCGTTCAGCGTGAACGAGTGGTTCGCGATCCGGTTCGCGTACCGGCCGATGATCGCGCCGAAGTACGTATCGCCGGAGCCGCCCGAGGGCGGGTTGGTGAAGTCGGTCTCGTACTGGCTGAGACCGGCCTGCGTGTCCGGGAACCCGAGCGCGACATCGCGCAGGTGGCCGGTCCGATCGGGCACCCAGATCGATTGCACGATCCCGCCGTAATTGCTGATCTCGACCGCCATCCGCCCGCCGTTGCGCAGCGTGTAGATGTCGACCGACGTCCCGTTCGAAAGCTTCCCCCACGTCTTGTGGGTGATCGTCAGGCTCCCGCCGCCTCGCGGCGGGTGGTGGCGATGGCCCCGGGCAAGTGCGACTGCCGAGCTACCCATGGCCAGCACGCCCACAGCGGCCACGGCCAGGGGCTTCCATCTCAACTGCATGGACCCTCCCTTTTGTTTCCCCGCTTGCCCCGGCCGTCTTGCAAGCGGCTATCGGTGACGGGCCCTTATACCACCAGCACCGCGATGTTAACGCTCACATTCCGGTGTTTTGGAATGGGCCGCCTCCGGCGGCATCCATGGGGCCACGCGGCCCCGTCCAGACCGCCCCGATGGGTGGGCTGGCGCCCCTTTGCCTGGGTGGGCGCTCCGGCTGGCGCCTCAGCCCCGGCGGGTACGTTGATTGGGCTTTCGAAGAGGGGATGGAGCGCCTGGCTACGTCCATTTCGTAGCAAAGGTTCATGCCCGCCTGCGGGCGCCCCGGGGGATGAAAATGGCCCCGGCGCACCGTAAACCGGGGCAACCTTGTTTACGGGGTGCCACGGCTATTTTCTAACCAAGCGCCCGCTCCCGGCGGCGACGATTAACGTTATGGACGTCCCAGCGTCAGCGTCCATTTCGTAGACCGTTGCCCCCTCCCGCGGAGTCGAATTGTCACGAAATGGACGTTCGCCCCTCCCTTCCCGTGCTTCAGCGGGAGGTTGGTGGCTGCGAGAGGTCGTCGCCCGCCGGCCACGGATGGCCGGCGGAATATGGGGCACGGACGAAGCCGGCACCGCCACAGCGTCCGGCGGCAGAACCAAGGAAACCGCCACCGGGTCTGGACGGGCCCTTCCGGCCCCACGGACGCCGCCGCAGGCGGCCCCCACTACACCCGCAGGAACCGCCTCAGCGAAAGCCCCGACCCCAGCGATGACACCGCCACCGCCGCCCCGAGCAGCACGGCGACCAGCGCACTGAACGGGATCGTGCGGGGCGCGGCGATCAGGGTCCAGTGATCCGCGAGCGGATCGAGCAGCGCGATCTTGGTGACCCCGAGGACCGTGATCGCCAGCAGCGCGCCGAACGCGCCGACGATCATGCCCTCGATCACGAACGGCCATCGGATGAACCAGTCGGTCGCGCCGACCAGCTTCATCACCTCGACCTCACGGCGGCGGGCGTAGAGCGACAGCCGGATCGTGTTGGCGATCAGCAGCACCGACGCGAGCGTCAGCAACGCGAACAGCACGGCCGCGGTGATCGTCACGAGGTTGGTGACCTCGAGGATCTTCTTGGTGTCGTTCTTCTTCTGGGAGACGTTCTGGATCGCGGCGTCGATCGTCCCCGAGCCGCCGCCGGGCGCCGTCGGCGTCAGCGAGGCACGCACCGCGAGCACGTTGCTCGGGTTGTCGGGGACCACGTGGAAGGTGTCGGGCAGCGGGTTGGAGGCGAGCAGCTGGTAGGCCTGCGGATCCTCCTTGGACTGCTGCTGGTAGGCCTGCTGCTTGGAGACGAACTCGACCGTCTTGACGTGCGGCACCGCGAGGAGCTCCCGCTTGACGCGCGCGTCATCGCCCGCGGTGGCGCTGGACTTCATGTAGACGTCGACCATCACCCGCCCGCGGACGCTGTTCGCCGCTCCGTTCGTCGCCTGGACGATCGGGATGAACACGCCGAGCACGAGCATCGTCACCAGCACGGTCGCGAGCGCGGCGAAGCTCGGCGCCGCGTTGCGCCGCATCGCGCGAAACGACTCGCGGATGAAGAACACGGGGCGCATGCGCTAGACCCCCGGAGGACGTCCGCCCGGACCACGCATGCGCTGCGCGAACTCGCGAGTCGTCTCGTCACGCGCGTACAGACCGGTGGCCTCATCGCGGACGATCCGCCCGCGCGAGAGCTCGAGCACCCGCCGGCGCATCTTGTTGACCATCGCGGCGTCGTGCGTGGCGACAAGCACGGTGGTGCCGGTGCGGTTGATCCGGTAGAGCAGCCGCATGATGTCGATGCTGGTCTCGGGATCGAGGTTCCCGGTCGGCTCGTCGGCCAGCAGCAGCGGCGGGTGGTTCACGAAAGCGCGCGCGATCGACACGCGCTGCTGCTCACCGCCCGAGAGCTGGTCGGGGTAGTTGTGCAGCTTCGTCGACAGACCGGTGAGTCGCAGGATGTCGGGGACCTTGGCCCTGATCTCCTTGCGAGTGCCGCCGGTCACCTGGAGCGCGTAGGAGACGTTGTCGTACACGGTGCGGTTCGGCAGCAGCTTGAAGTCCTGGAACACGACGCCGATGTTCCGTCGGTAGAACGGAATCCGCTTGCGCGTGATCTCCTCGAGGGTGTGACCCGCCACGCGGATCGACCCCTCGGTCGGCTCTAGCTCCTTGATCAGGAGCCGCATCACCGTTGACTTACCAGAGCCGGTCGAGCCGACGAGGAACACGAACTCCCCGCGGTCGACCGAGAACGTCGCCTGGTCGAGACCGATGTCACCGGGTCCGTAGAGCTTGGAAACCCCGCGGAACTCGACCATCGGCGGTCCGCTCGTACGCGCGGCGGCGGCCGGGCGGGGTGTCGATCCCGGGGTGGGACGGGTAGCAGGGGTGGACGTAGGACGAGCAGCAGAGTCGACGCCGGCACGGCGCTGTGTGCGGTGCTGTGGTTCTTGGGTAGCCATAGGGTGCTGGGCAGCCTAGCGGGCCCTTTTCGGGCGCGCCTCGCTCAAGGCCCCTTGCAACGTGCTTTGCAGAATCGCCGTCGGAGCAGGGATTAACGCGCGCGAGTAATGCGTGAGCGTGCGGTTAAGATGCTCGGCGGCCCACGCCCGCTACCGTTCCAAAACAACATGTCCTCGATCACGCAGACCACGCTCCCGGACGGGATGCCGCTGTACCGGATTTCGGTCGACGGGACGCGCGCATTAACATTGCTGATCGCGTTCGATGCGGGGGCGCGGACCGAGCACGCCGAGGAGAACGGCATGGCGCACTTCCTCGAGCACCTCGTGTTCAAGGGCGGCGAGAAGTACGTCACCTACCGCGACGTCAACGAGGCGGCGGAGCGGATCGGGGCCGTGCTCAACGCGTACACGAGCCACGACCTGGTCGCGTTCCACATCACCGCGCGCGCCCAGTACGGGCTCCAGGCGGCCGACCTTCTGACGGACTTCGTCGGGCGGCCGCGCATCGCCCAGGACGAGCTCGACCGCGAGCGAGGCGTCGTCGTCCAGGAGATCGCCCGCGCCCACGACCAGCCATCCGTGCTGGCCGAGCACCTGATCGACGAGGCGGCATTCGGGGACCATCCGCTCGGACGGCCTGTGCTCGGGACCGAAGAGCACATCCGCGAGACCTTCACCCGGGAAGCGATTCTGGAGTTCCGCTCGCGACGCTGGGCCCCGACTCGTGGCGCCGCGTTCGCGGTCGGCAACCTCGAGCACCTTTCCGCCAACGGCGAGCTCGACGAGCTGTTCAGCCGCTTCGTGCCGCAACCGCCACCGGAGAGATACGAGCCGGCACCGCCATTCGAACCGCGGATCCTCGTCAACGAGCGTGACTCCAACCAGTCCCACCTGCGCATGTCCTACCGGCCCGACGTCACCGTGTCCGATCCCAAGCAGCGCGCCGCGCTCGTGATCTATTCGACGCTGCTAGGTGGCTCAATGGGGTCGCGGCTGTTCGACGAGATCCGCGAGCAGCGCGGTCTCGCGTATTCCGTCCACTCGGTTCCTCATGCTTACGCCGACGTGCCCGTGCTGCAGCTGTCCGCCGGGCTCGAGTCGAGCAAGTGCATCGAGGCCTACCGCAGGATGCGAGATATCGTGATCGAGCTGCGCGAGGAGGGTCCAACGGAGGCCGAGGTCGAGCGTGCGCGGGCGTACGCCGCCGGCGCGCGCACGATCGCGTTCGAGAACAGCGGTGCCGTTGCCCGCCACGCCGCCCAGCAGGCGATCGTGTACCGCGAGGATGTCAACCCGGATTCCACGATCGAGTTGCTCGACCAGGTGACGCACGAGGACGTCAAGGAGATTGGCGCGCGCATCGCGGACAGCCTTTCCGTCGCGTGCGTGGGACCGCATACGGTGCAGGAGCTGGAATCGGCCTGAGGATGCGTTGAGAGGAAGGATCGCTGCAGCTGGGCTGGCTGCGCTCATCCTGGGGGGGTGCGGTGCCGGAGGCCATGGCCACAACAAGGCCAATGATCAGGCGAGCGCTGCTCAGCCTGTGGTCACGCATGCCGTCGTCAAGCGCCCCCCTCCGCCGTCGCCAGCGGCGCTGCGCCTGAGGGCGGCGCTGCTGAAGGTGTTCTCGCAGGCAGGCCCCAACACGGGCGGGGTCGTCACCGACATGCAATCCCACCTGACCGTGTTCGCATTGCGCGACCGCGTCAAGCGCCCACCGGCATCCGTCGAAAAGCTCTACACGTCGGTCGCGGTGCTGCAGGCGTTCGGTCCTGACGCGCAGCTTCACACCACCGTGCTCGGAACAGGCCACCTGGCCGCGGACGGCACCTGGGTCGGCGACCTGTACCTCAAGGGCGGCGGCGACCCCACCTTCGGCGACGGCTCGTTCAACCGGACGTGGGAGCTCGGCTATGGACCCACCGCAGCTCAGCTGGTCGGGCAGCTGCGCGCGCACGGAATCGGACGCGTGAGCGGAGCCGTGATCGGCGACGACTCGCTGTTCGACGGCCGCCGCGGACCCCCCTCGAGCGGCTTCGCACCGGACATCCCGGACCTGGGCGGCCAGCTCGCAGGACTGACCTACGACCACGGCTCCACGATGGGCCCACTGTCGCCCGGCGCCTTCGCCGCGCGAGAGTTGGTTTTGACGATGAACGGCGCGCACATTCAGGCGACGGCGGCGCCGTTCACCCGGCGCACGCCGGGACACGCTCACAAGCTGGCATCGGTCCGCTCACCGCACATGGCGACGCTGATCAGGCTGATGGATGTGCCCTCGGACGACTTCTTCGCCGAGATGCTGACCAAGCGGCTGGGAGTGCACGTCTCGCAGGACGGGAGTACCGCGGCAGGCGCCAAGGCGATCGCAGGCGAGATCGCGTCCGACTACGACCTGCATCCGGCGATCGTCGACGGCTCCGGTCTCTCGCGTGCCGACCACTCCTCGCCGCTCGAGGTGGTCGAGCTGCTGGACAAGCTGTGGCACACGTCCACCGGCCAGACGCTCGCCGCCTCGCTACCGTTGATGGGGATTGATGGCACCGTTCGCCGGATCGCGGTGGGCACGACGGCTCAGGGCCACTGCGTCGCCAAGACCGGGACGCTCGACTACGTCACCAACCTCGCCGGCTACTGCCACATCCCGGGGCACCCCATGGTCTCCTTCGCGCTGTTCCTCGACGGCCCCACCAACGAGCGCTCGATCGTGCTGCTCAGCAGGATGATGGGCGCGATTGCGCACTACTGAGCGGGCGGTCGTGACCGGCTCGATGCGTGATTAATTCACGCACCCGTTGCGCGGCCCCGCCCCGACGCGCGAGAATCGAACGGTGGAGGTGACTTCGGCTGTGAACCGGCGGGAGCTCGCACGCTATCTCGACCGTATCGGTGATCGCTGGCCGATCGAGGTCGCGCTGCTCGGCGGCGCGAGGGTGGCCGACGAGCGGGGAGCGCCGCCGCAGCGTGAACGTGGGCCCGAGTTCGTCGTGATTCTCGTCTCGTCGGCTTACGACGGGATGCCGTGGCTCGAGCGCGTGTACCAAGCCGGGTCGCTGTGGGACGCGCTCGAGATGGGCGCTCCCGCCGACGTGCACTGCTACACGCCGGGCGAGTTCGACCGTAAGCGCGAGACGATGCGGATCGTGCGAGAGACCGCCGAATCAGGCCTGGACCTGATGGCGTCCGACGGCGGCGCTAGCTGATCGCGACCATCCGCTCGATCGGCAGCCTCGCCCGCTCGGCGATCTCCTGCGGCACGCGGACCTCGTGCACCCCATCGCGGAGCGAGTCGCGCAGCTTCGGCAGCGTGATCATCTTCATGAAGCGGCAGTGGGCGGCCTCATTGGCAGCGATGAACTCGGTGTCCGGGGCGGCCTGGCGCAGCGGATGGAGCATGCCGGTTTCGGTCGCGACGATTGCCGTACCCCCGTGATGCTCATGCGCGAATCCGAGCATCCCGCCGGTCGAGAGCATGTGCACGCCCTCCGGGTCGACGTCGCCGGCGGCGACGTACTCCATCACGCTGGTCGAGCAGCCGCATTCGGGGTGGATCAGGAAATCGGCGCCAGGATGGGATGCGCGAACGGCCGCGATGTCGTCGGGCTTGATCCCCGCGTGCACGTGGCATTCGCCGTCCCACACATGCATCGAGCGGCCCAGCGTCTTCTCTACATAAGCGCCGAGGAACATGTCGGGCCCGAACAGGATCTCGGTGTCCGCGCCGTGCTCGCGGTAGATGTGCTCGACGACCTTGACAGCGTTCGCCGAGGTGCAGCAGTAGTCCGTCTCGGCCTTGACCTCAGCGGTCGTGTTCACGTACATCACAACGACCGCATCGGGGTGCTTGGCCTTCCAGGCCCGCAGCTGCTCGGCGGTGATCGAGTCCGCGAGCGAGCAGCCCGCGTCGAGGTCGGGGATCAGGACGGTCTTCTCGGGACACAGGACCGATGCCGTCTCGGCCATGAAATGGACGCCGCAGAAGACGACGGTCTCGGCGTCCGTGGCTGCGGCTCGCTGGGAGAGTCCGAGCGAATCGCCGACGTAGTCGGCCACGTCCTGGATCTCGGGAAGCTGGTAGTTGTGGGCGAGGATCACCGCGCTGCGCTCGCGCGCGAGCGCGCGAACCTCATCCTGCAGTGCAGGGATGTTCTCGAGCAGCAGCGGTGCGTCGGTCGCACCGAGCATCTGTAGGTTCATGGAATCGGCCTCAGGATCAGGGAGAGATCAAGCGCAGTTGCGCTGTGTGTGAGCGCTCCTACAGACACAAATTGTACGCCGGTGCTCGCGATTTCCCTGAGCGTATGGAGCGTGACCCCGCCGCTCGCCTCGAGCTCGGCGCGACCGTCGACCCGCTTCACGGCGGCGCTCAGCTGTTCGGCGTTCATATTGTCGAGCAGGATCATCGGAGCGCCCGCCTCGAGCGCCTCGTCGATCTCCGCGAGCGTCCGGCACTCGACCTCCAGCTGCAGCCCGGGCGCGTACTCCCGGGCCAGTCTTACGGCCTCCCCCACCCCGCCGGCCAGCGCCGCGTGGTTCTCCTTGATCAGGATCGCGTCGTAGAGGCCCTTTCTATGGTTCGTGCCGCCGCCTGCGGCGACGGCAGCCTTCTCAAGCGCCCTCAGGCCGGGCGTGGTCTTGCGGGTGTCCAGGATTTTCGCGCCCGTGCCCTCGATCGCTTTGACGTAGATGGCGGTGATCGTCGCCACCCCGGAGAGGCGTTGCAGGAAGTTCAGCGCGGTCCGCTCGGCGGTCAGGATCGCGCGCGCGGAGCCCTCGATCTCCAGGACCGGGCCGGTTTCCCGCCAGGTGCCCTCGTCGACCAGCCGGCGGAACGTTGCCTGCGGATCGAGCGCTCGAAAGGTCTCCTCGGCGACCGCGAGGCCGAACACGACCCCCGGAGCCTTCTGGGAGATCAGCGCGCTCGCGCGTGCGTCGGCGGGGACGGTGGCGAACGTGGTCACGTCCCCATCGCCCACGTCCTCGGCGAGGGCACGGGCAACGGTTTCCTCGATCAGCTGGTTCATGGGCGCCGAGGATACGTACAGCCACCCAGTCGAGTAGTGTGCCCGCGTCAGTCAACTATGTTGGGGGTGGTGATGCATCGAAGGATTGGGGCGATCGTGGCTACGTGCGTGGCCGGCGCAGTGGTTGCGATCCCCAGCACGGCCGCTGCAGCGACGAAGGTCGTCTTTGCGGGCGGCCCGGCGAAGTACCAGGCCGCCTTGGGGAAGGCCTACGGCGCCGGCGTCAACAACTACCTGATCAACCGGGTGACGGTCAATGTCGGTGACACGGTCGTGTGGGACGGTAAGTCGCTCGCGAGCGGCTTCCATGACGTCGACTTTCCGAAGCTCGGAGGGTCCGACCTGCCGCTGCTCGTGCGGACTGGCAAGACCGTCACTGGCGCGAACGACTTCGCCGGCAACCCGTTCTGGTTCAACGGCAAGGTGCCGCAGCTTGCGTTCAACCCGTTGCTGTTCAAGCGGATCGGGACCGGCGTGTACAACGGTTCGCGCCGGGCGGATTCCGGCCTGCCGGGCGGTCCGAAGCCGGTGAACTTCAGTCTGAAGTTCACCAAGGCGGGCGTGTACAAGTACTACTGCGACGTCCATCCGGGCATGATCGGGTACGTCGTGGTCAAACCGAGGGGCAAGCGGGTCCCGAGCGCCAGGGCCGACAGGCAGGCGCTGCTCGCCCAAGAGGCGGCGTACGCCACCACGGCGAAGCACGTCGACAAGACCATCGTCGAGGGGAACAACGTCAGCGTCGGCGCGTCAGGGCCGGGTGGCGTGGAGGTCTACGCAATGTTCCCGAACACGCTAAAGGTCAACGCGGGAACGACCGTCAGGTTCTTCATGTCGAAGCTGACGCGTGAGACCCACACGGCAACGTTCGCACCGGCGCCGTACTTGAAGACCCTGGCGAATCAGTTCTCGCCTCCGGTCCCTAGCCCGATCGGGCTCTACCCGAGCGACCCGCCGGGCTCGATCACGCTCAACCAGAGCAGCCACGGCAACGGGTTCGCCAATACCGGCGCGATGGACCAGGATAGGAGTACACCGTTGCCGACGTCGGGGACGATCAAGTTCACCCAACCAGGCACCTATCACTTCATCTGCCTGATCCACCCGTTCATGCACGGGACCGTGATCGTCAAGTAGCAACGCTTGGTGCCCGGGCGGTTGGCGCCGCCCGGGCACCGGCGTCATTCCGTCAGGACGCGGACCGTCGCGAAGGACGGGTCCGATGCTCCGTGCAGCCGCGCCCCAGCGACGGTCAGCTCGCGCAGGTACGCCACGACCTCACTCGTGATGCGCTCGCCCGGCAGCAGTGCCGGCACGCCGGGCGGGTAGCCGGCGATCGACTCCGAAGAGATCCTGCCGATCGAGTGGGCCACCGGCACAGCCTCGCTCTGGCCGAGGAACGCCTCCCGCGGCGGGACGGCCGTCTCGTGCTCGAGCGCCGCCGGCGGGCGCGCCAGCGCGGGCGCCGCGTGGGGACGTGACATCCGGCGGACCGTCTCCGCGAAGTCGTGCGCGAAGCGCTCCAGCGGGTCGACCGGCTGGCCGAGACCTAGCACGAGGACGAGCGTCGCGTGGGTGGCGAGCTCGATGTAGATGTCGTAGGCGGAGCGCAGCGCCGCCGCCAGCCCGTACCCCGTGCAACCGGTGCCGCGAACGTCGATCACGATCCGCAATGGATCCCATCCCGCGATTCCCGGCCGCCCCACGAATCCCTCGTTGACGACGTTGCACCCTGGGACCGCGTCGATCGCAGCGCGAGCGCGCGCGGACGCGCCGATCGTCTGCTCGAGCAGCGCTTCGCCGTGCACCGCGAGCTGGCGTCGCGCCGCGTCCAGCGAGGCCATCAGCAACGCGCTCGGGCTCGTCGAGCGCACCAAGCGCACGGCGCGGCCGATCGCGCCGACGTCAATCCTGTCGCTGTCCGCGACGAGCAGCATCGCCGACTGCGTGAGGCTGCCGACGATCTTGTGGGTCGAGGCCACGATCGCATCCGCGCCGAGCCGCAGCGGCGACTGCGGCAGCGAGGGATGAAAGCCGAAGTGTGCGCCCCAGGCGTTGTCCACGATCAGGGCGGCCCCCGCGCGGTGGGCGACCTCGGCGCAGCCTTCCACGTCCGCCGCCATCCCGTAGTAGGTCGGGGAGACGATGAACGCCGAGCGCGCGTCCGGCGCCTTGCGTAGAACCCGCTCGAGCGCGTCCGGCGTGACGCCGTGGGCCATCCCCAGCTCGGCGTCGTACTCCGGTGCCACGAACGCTGCAAGCCCGCCGCTCAGCACCAGTCCGTCAATCAGGCTCGCGTGCGAATTGCGCTGTATGACGACGCGCTGCTGGGGACCCGCGAGGGCGAGGCACAGCGCATGGTTGCCCTGCGAGGCGCCGTTCGTGAGAAACCACGTGCGCGCCGCCCCGTATGCCTCCGCAGCGAGCTGCTCGGCGCGCTCGTACGGAGTCGGCGATGGCCCGACGTCGATCCCTTCGATGTCCTGCGGCACGTCCAGCAGCAGCGCGCGCTGCCCGAACGCCGCGTGCATGCCCGGATCCGCGCCGGCGCCGCCCTTATGGCCGGGCACGTGAAACCGCGTGGATCCGCGGAAACCGTAGGCGGTGACGGCGTCCAGGTAGGGAGCGGTGGGCTGCGCCGGCGGCTCGCGCGCGGGATCAGTGTGTGCATCCGTGTGTGCATCCGTGTGTGCATCCGTGTGTGCATCCGTGTGTGCATCCGTGTGTGCATCCGTGCGTGCGTACGGCTCGCCCGAGGGACTCGTGGGTTGTGCGTACGGCTCGCCCGAGGGACTCGTAGGTTCCTCGGCGGCGGTGCTCACCGGGCTGCTTTCAACAGGTAGGCCCGGATGAAACCGTCCAGGTCGCCGTCAAGCACGCGGGTGGCGTCGCCCATTTCGTGGTCGGTCCGGTGGTCCTTGACCATCGTGTAGGGGTGCAGCACGTAAGAGCGGATCTGCGAGCCGAAGTTCACGTCCTGCGCCTCGCCTCGCTCGCGCGCGATCTCCTCGCGGCGCCTGCGCTCCTCGAGCTCGAGCAGCTTTGAGCGCAGCATCGTCATCGCCTCCGCCTTGTTGGATGACTGCGAGCGTTCGTTCTGGCACTGGACGACGATCCCGGTCGGCTTGTGGGTGATGCGGACCGCCGAATCGGTCTTGTTGACGTGCTGGCCGCCCGCGCCGCTCGCGCGGTAGGTATCGATCTGCAGGTCATCCTCATCGATCTCGACGTCGTCGATCGCGTCGACCACCGGCGAGACCTCGACGCCGGCAAAGCTGGTCTGGCGGCGGTGCGCCGCGTCGAACGGCGACAGTCGTACCAGGCGGTGCACACCCTTCTCGCTGCCGTACAGCCCGTAGGCGTTCTCGCCCCTGACCAGGAACGTCGCCGACTTGATCCCGGCCTCCTCCCCCGGCGAGACCTCCAACAGCTCGACCGCGAACCCGCGCTTCTCGGCCCACCGCATCTCCATCCGCAGGACCATCTCCGCCCAGTCCTGGGCGTCGGTCCCGCCGGCACCGGCATTGACCGTCACGAGCGCGTCGCCCGAGTCGTAGCGTCCTGAGAACAGTCGCTCCTCCTCGAGCTCTTCTAGCTTGGCCTGGACCGAGCGGATCTGCTCCTCGAGCTCGCCCGCGATGTCCGGATCCTCCTCGGCCAGCTCAGCGAGCGGCTCGAGATCCTCGACGTCGCGCTCGAGCTCCCGATAGGTGCCGAGCTTGCGACTCGTGCGTGCGTGTTCGGCACTGATCTTCGCGGCGCGCTCCTGGTCCTCCCAGAAGGCCGGCTCTCCCATCTCCGTTTCGAGCGCGTCCGCGCGCTCGCTCAGCGCAGCCGGGTCAAAGATAGTCCGCAAGCAGCTTGAGCTGCTCGCGGATCGCCGCGAGGCGCTGGGAAAGCGGCTCTGAGGGGGCAGTGGCCATCTCTGAGAACCGTAGCAGCGCGGGTAGATACGGGGACACGGCAACCCTGGGAAGGGCTAATACCGGCGGCGGCGGTCGCGGCGGTCGCGCCTGTAATCGTGGCGGTCGCGGCGTGAGTCACGGCGTCGCCGCGCGGCCAGCTCCTCCTCGACGCGATCCAACTCCGGCGCGGGGCCATACAGACGCCACGCGTTGCGCCCGGCGAAGATCACCACGACGAGCGCGACCCAGATCGGCCAGAACATGCCGCTGGCGCCGCTTGCGAGCCAGATCACCGAGCACGCCGCGAACAGTGCGACGCCACCGCCGGCCTCCTGCAGGACGCGGCGCTGCAGCTGGTGGCGCCGAGCCACGAGTTCCGCGCGCTGCTGCTGCGGGGTGGCGGGCAGCTTCGGCAGGTCGTCGCGGACCGCTCGTAGCTCGTCCTCGGTCTTGGCGTCATAGGCGGCCTGGACGCGCGCGTCGAGCTCGTCTTCGCTCAGACGCCCGGCCGCGAAGTGCTCGCGCAGTTCCTGCGCCGCCTGCTCTCGTTGCTCGTCAGAGACGCGCACACGGCCAATTATCGTGGTAGGCGCGCGGCTAGGCCCCGTGGCACTTCTTGAACTTCTTGCCAGACCCGCACCAGCACGGATCGTTGCGCCCCAGCTGCTGGCTCTCATCCACCCGGCGCTGCTGCACCGGCTCTGGCGCCTCGGCGTAGCCCTCGGCCGCGCCCGCTCCGGCCGCGGCCATCGCCAGTGCACTCGGCTGTGCCACGCCGCCGCCTGAATAGGTGACGTTGCGGCTGCCGCCGGTGGAGGAGCTAGAGCCGGGCGTGACTCGGCGCTCCGGCTGAGGCGGAGGCAGCGGCTGCCCGTCGGGTCCGACCGGGGTCACCTCGACGTGGAAGATGAGCCGCGCGAAGTCGCCCCAGACGCTGTTCATCAGATCGCGGAACAGCTCGAACGCCTCGTTCTTGTAAGCGACCAGCGGCTCCATCTGCGCGGCGGCGCGCAGCCCGATGCCCTCGCGCAGGTAATCCATGTCGTACAGGTGCTCGCGCCAGCGCTGATCGATGATCTGCAGCAGCAGGAAGCGCTCGACGTGCCGCATGAGCTCCTCGCCGAGCTCCTGCTCGCGCTGGTCGTACAGCTGCATCGCCTCTTCCTGCAGCCCGGTGATCATCTCCTCGCGATCGACCTTGTGTGGATCGATGGACGCGAGCTCAGCGCTCGGATTGAAGATCTCCTCGATCCGGCGCATCAGCCCCTCGACGTCCCAGTCCTCGATGAAGTCCCCGCTCGTGTACTCCTCGACGAGCCGCTCGATCAGGTTCGTGACCTCCTCGCGCGAAGCGTCGCTCATGTCGCGGCCTTCGAGGATCTCGTCGCGATAGGTGTAGATCACCTCGCGCTGCTGGTTGAGCACATCGTCGTACTCGAGCGTGTGCTTGCGCATCAGGAAGTGCTGCTCCTCGACCTTCTTCTGCGCCTTCTCGATCTGCTTGGAGAGCATCCCGGCCTCGATCGGCTCTTCGTTGCCCTCGTCATCGGTGCTGCCGAGGCGGTCGAGAATCCTGTAGATCCGCTCGCCGGCGAACAGGCGCACCAGGTCGTCCTGGGCGCTCAAGAAGAAGCGCGACTCGCCCGGGTCGCCCTGGCGGCCGGAGCGGCCACGGAGCTGGTTGTCGATCCGTCGCGACTCGTGGCGCTCGGTGCCGATGATGAACAGCCCGCCCGCCTCGAGCACCTCACCACGGAGCGCCTCGACGCGACGCTCGATCTCGGGCAGGACCTTCTCGTAGTGCTCCTCATAGTCGGGGTCGCCTGGCTGCAGCCCGAGCTTCTTTGCGACCTCGAGCCGCGCGAGATGCTCGGCGTTGCCGCCAAGCTTGATGTCGACGCCACGGCCGGCCATGTTCGTGGCAATCGTGACCGCGCCCGGGGCCCCGGCCTCGGCAATGATCTCGCCCTCGCGTTCGGCGTGCTCGGGCTTGGCGTTCAGCACCGTGTGCTTGATGCCCTTGCGCCTGAGGTTTTCCGAGAGCAGCTCCGAAACCTCGACGGAGATCGTTCCGACCAGCACAGGCTGGCCGTGCTCGTGGCGGCTCTCGATCTCCTTGAGCACCGCTGCCCACTTGCCGTCCTTGGTCTTGTAGACCTGGTCATTGCGGTCGGCGCGGACCATCGGCATGTTCGTGGGGACCTGGACGACCGGCAGTTCGTAGATCTTCATGAACTCGGTCGCCTCGGTCAGCGCCGTACCGGTCATGCCCGCGAGCTTGTCGTACATCCGGAAGTAGTTCTGGAGGGTGATCGTCGCAAGCGTCTGGTTCTCCTCCTGGACCCGCACGCCCTCCTTGGCCTCGACCGCCTGGTGCAGGCCCTCGGACCAGCGCCGCCCCTCGAGGATGCGGCCGGTGAATTCGTCGATGATCTTGACCTCGCCGTCGATCACCGCATAGTCGACGTCCTTCTTGTACAGCGACTCGGCTTTGAGCGCCTGGTTGAGGTGGTTGACGAGGTGGCCGTTCTCCGCACGGTAAAGGTGGTCGACGCCGAGGAACCGCTCGGCCTTTGCGACGCCCCGCTCGGTCACCGACACGGTCTTGTGCTTCTCCTCGAACTCGTAGTCGAAGTCGGCGATGAACTCCTTCTTCATCCGCGGGTCCATGCCCTCGGGCGTCTTGCCCGGCTCCATCATCGGCGCCAGCCGCGCGAACTTCGCGTACAGGTCGGCAGCCTGCTCCGGAGCACCGGAGATGATCAGCGGTGTCCGCGCCTCGTCGATCAGGATGTTGTCGACCTCGTCGACGATCGCGAAGGTGTGGTAGGGCGATTGGCCCTCCTCGGGTTTGGGACGGCCGCCGTGCTGGACCTTCTCCTCCAGCGTGGTCGCCATGTTGTCCCGGAGGTAGTCGAACCCGAACTCGGAGTTGGTTCCGTATGTGACATCGGCGGCGTACGCATCCCGCTTCTCCTCGTAGGGCTGCATGTTCTGCAGCACGCCGATCGTCACCCCGAGCAGGTCGTAGATCGGCTTCATCCACATCGCGTCGCGTCGCGCCAGATAGTCGTTGACGGTCACCACGTGCACTCCGCGGCCGGCCAGCGTGTTGAGCACGACGGCGAGCGTCGCGGTGAGCGTCTTGCCCTCGCCGGTCTTCATCTCGGCGATCGCGCCGTCGTGCAGAACCATGCCGCCGATCAGCTGCACGTCGAAATGACGCATGCCCATCGAGCGCTTGCCCGCCTCGCGCACGAGCGCGAAGCACTCGTGCATCAGCTCGTCGAGGCTCTCGCCCCCGCTTGCGCGCTCGCGCAGCGCGTCGGCTGCTTCTCTCAGTTCGGCATCGGTGTAATGCTCGAGCTCGGGCTCGAAGGCATTGATCCGTCCGACGCGCTGTTCATAAGCCTTGAACTTCTTGGCCTCGCCCATGCGAAGCGCGCGGTCCAGGAAGGACATAAGAGTTAGCGTAGCAGTGGATTCACGACCGCCATACCCCTCTCCACGCCGCTATCCTGGAATCATGAAGGGGCGTATTTAGGGATGAATGCTCCGCGCGTGGGGCGCGGTCAGGCTGTTATAGCTGTCGCACTCGTGGGGGTTGGATCGTTCACCGGCGCGGTCGCGATCGGGCGCGCAATGACGCCTTCCTCGCCGTCCACAGGCACGCACGCGAAGGCCGCCGCCAGCTCCAGTCCTGCCGCTGGCCACGCCGCAGCGAGCGGCCCGCGCGCGCACGCTGCGAGATCCGCTCCGCGGGGTCCGCGCGGTTTTCCGGGACCCAAGGGACAGACGGGGCTGAAGGGTGTGATCGGAGCGGTCGGGCCCGCAGCCGTCACGCCATCGCTGCGGCAGAACATCTCGATCAACTGGGAAGGCAGCTTCGAGAACTCCACCGGGCGTGACACCCAGACGTTCGTCGTGCCGCAAATCGGGTTCGGGAAGGTGACTTGCAGCCAGGACACCCAGTACGTGTGGTTTCAGCCGTTTGACCAGAGCGAGGACATGTCGATGTGGACAGCGAAGTTCCAGGACAACGAGACGACCGTCCGCACCGCCCGCCATACGCTCTACACGGGCGCGTCGTTCAACGAAGGCATGAACAGGTATGCCGGCGAGGTCGAGAGCGAGGGCACGTTCATCGGGATAATCAGCCAGCGCGGAACGATCGGCCAGTGGAGCGGCGGGCCCGGACCGCCGCCGACGAGCTTCACGCTGTCCTGGTACTGGAATTTCGACCCCAGCAACCCGCGCTGTTTTGTCGCTGGTAGCTTCATTTCGGCCAGGAGTTAGAGACACGTGAAGCACTCACTTCTTCGCATCTTCGCGGTGGGGGCCGCCGGACTCGGCGCGCTCGCCGGCATCCTCGTGGCCTCGCTGCCGAGCGGCGCGGCGTCGCCTCGCGCAACGGGCGCGGCCGTGACCAAGACCGTGTACGTGCGTGGCCCGCGGGGTTTCCGTGGCCCACAGGGACCCCGAGGCGACCGCGGTCCGCAGGGAGCCACCGGCCCGCAGGGGCCATCGGACCCGAACGGGGCGGCAGCGCTGTCGCTGACCGTCAACTGGTTCAGCTCCGCCAATGCGGCCAGCCAGGGACACGACGGCCCGATCACGATTCCCGGGGTCGGGACGATGTCGCTGGAGTGCGACTACAGCAACCAGCAGATCGTCTTTACGCCGGCATCGTCCGCCGGTACCAGAACGGTCGCCAACGTCACCACCTTCCAGGGCGCGGGCTACTCCGGCGCCTCGCAGAACAACCGCTACGAGTCCTACGGCGCGAGCACGCCGATCGTGATCACGCTGCCGAGCAACGGCATGCTGTCGGGCACGCTGAGCGTCGAGCCCGACTACGGCGCCGGCGGCGCCGGCCCGACTCCGTCGTCTTTCACCTTCTCCTCGTACTACAAGCTCAACGGCGCGGGCGGCGCGGGGGACGAGTGCGAGGTGGCGGGGCAGGTCGTGGCGCAGAGCAGCTGAGCATGACGCTCTGAGGGAGGGGCCGTTTCGCGCCGGGGACTGGAGTCCCGCCACCCGCCCACCCGGGCCGGCCCGTCCGGACGGCTCTTGGCGGGCGTCGTCGGCAGCGTCTGTCGCTTCGGGCGTCGGCGTTGACGGTGCCAGCCCCGTCCGTGCCCCATATGGAGGCGGCCATCCATGGCCTGCGGGCGACGACCTCTCGCAGCCACCAACCTCCCGCTGAAGCACGCGAGTTGGGAGGGGCGAACGTCCATTTCGTAACAAATCGACATCGCCGCGCGGCAACGGTGTACGAAATGGACGCTGGGACGTCCATGACGTTCATCGTCGCCGCCGGGAGCGATCGCTTTGCTGCGAAATGGACGCTGCCGCCACAACGTTCCAAAGCGCCACTGCGGCCGACGCTTTGGAGCATTTTGGTGGTTGGTGGCGGCCCCACCCCCGCCGCTAAGGCAGCGCCAGCGGTTTCGCTGCGTAGTACCCCCGCACCGGCACCCCCGCCGCTACCTCAGCGCCAGCGGTTTCGCCGCGTAGTACGCCCGCACCCGCGCCTTCAGGTATCCACCGTCGTCGTCGGAGCTCAACGACGTCCGCGTGTTGCCATCGATCGGCGCCGGGTTTGTGATCCCGTCGTTGTCTGCGTCGCAGGCGCACGTGGAGCCGGGGAGACCGCCGCCGAACAGGGCCGCGACGACGCCCGCGCCGATATAGGAGCGCAGGTGCGTCTGCCAGCCCGAGCCGAGCAGCCACTGCACCCTGTTGTCCTGGTAGTGGCCGTAGGTGTTGTTCTCGGCGCGGTAGAGCGTGTTACCGACGGGAATCTGCCACAGTACCATCGGGAGCTTCACGGCCTTGTGAAAGTCGCCGAGGAAGCGGATCTGACGCGCATAGTCGGCGGCCTGCCACAACGTGTTGGGAACGTGGTAGACGGTCTGGAAATAGCCGGCGTCCGAGTTGGTGTACTCCGCGAAGATCGTGTCGAAGTTGGCGCGCAGCGAGCGGTAGAACCAGCCGGCGCGCTTTGCGATCCAGTCGACGTCCGAATTGCTCAGGGGGCTGTAGTGGATGTCCTTGCCGGTGCCGAACACGCTCAGGTGATAACCGAGGAGCACCTTCGGCGCGTACAGGTTTCGCAGCCGCACGACCGCCTGCGCGAACCCGACCATGTTGTCGGGCAGGCCCTTGAGCTCGGGCAGCCCGGTGCTGGCAACCTCAACCGGCTGCTTGGAGGCGTCATCCCCGACGGCCTGCTCGACGTAACCCCACAGGTCGGGCTCGACGTGGAGGACGACGGTCTGACCGGTCGAGGCGAGCAGCTGCAACAGCGTGCGCAGGTTGCTGAAGTACGCGGCCATCGTCGAGCGGTTAACGAGGTTGGTCAGGTCCGCCTTTCCATCACCAAGCGGCGCGCCCGGCAGCGACTGCTCGAGCTCGTAGTAGCTGAATACCGGCGTGAAGCCCGCCGCGACCGACTCGGCCACATAGTTGAGGACGAATGAGCCGCTGCCGGCGTCCCAGGTGATCCAATCGTGGCCGGTGTTGACACCGCCGGAGAGGTACTGATAACGCAACGTCAGGGGCGTTGCCTGATGAAGGGCTGCGGCGTCGTGCTCGGGGTCAACAAGCCCAACCTGGAATGTCTTGTACGGCCACCTTGGCGCGGCGTCGGCGCTGTTGCCGAGCACGGTGGCGAACAGCAGCACAATGATCGCGACTACAGCGATCGCGAGCAGCCCTCGCAGGCGTCCATGCCTAACGGCTACCCCCATCTTGCTCACCACGTTCGATGGTAGCCGCTAACCGCTGCCGTATGGCGGGGTTGTGGCCTCTGATCCGGGGGTTGCCGCCGTGGTCGCCGTCGGCGCCGGCGCGACCGTCGAGCTCGCGGTCGTCGTCGTGCCGGTGGTCACGACGGAGCTGCTGCTGGACGTCGATGGCGCCGGAATGCTCGAGTTCGGAGCCAGATTAATCGCGGTGTTGGTCGGGTTGAGGGTGCCGGGCTTGTAGTACACGCGCGGAGCGGTCGCCGGGTTGTTGACCCAGCCGAGCTGAGTCGCGACGACCTCGTCAGGCAGCGGCACGAGGCGGTTGTTGATCGCCAGCGCCTGCGCGTGGTTGAGGTACGTCCGCAGGAACGCCTGCACTTCCGGCCGCTTGAGGGACTCGACCGATACGGTGATCAGCAGCTGGCGCGCGAGCGGGAAGTTGGCATTTGTCACCGTGGTCAACGAGGGGAAGATGCAGTTGTGGCGCGAGGTCGTGCCCGTCTCGATCTCGATCGGACGCAGCTGCTCCTCGTACAGCTCGTAGTAGCTGAATGGGAGGATCCCGACGTACTGGTGCGCCGCGTTGACCCTGGATGCGGCGAAATTGGTGCTGTTGCGGAACGCCCTTGCGGCGGGTACCGACGCCTCGAGCTTCGCGAGCTCCGCTTTTTGCTTGACGAGGTTGGCATTGATCGGCCCCTGGAACTTGGCTGGAAACTTCTTCTTCTGTTGCTCCAGCAGAGCGATATACGCTTTCTTGCGGACAATCGCAGCCTGCAGCGCGGCCCAGTCGCGATCGGCCTTCGCCTTCAGGCTCGCGTTCTTCAGATCGGTCAGCTGGCCCGTGATGTTCATCCGGATCTGATCGGAGGTCGGCTCGGCGACGTAGTCCGAGCGGAACGCGCTGAGCCCGGCGTTCGGATTCCCCAGCGCGTACTGGGTGAAGAAGTCGAACCCATTGCTGTTGGGGTTCGGGCCGGTGGTCCTCAGCGGGATATCGAAGCCGTGCACCTGCGCCCAGTTGACGATCGGTGAGCCGGCGCGGAAGATCGCGTTGACCAGACCGAGCGTCAGGCAATCGACGCCGACGTCGTAGCCGTTCTGGGTGACAAGCACCGTTGCGTCCGAGGCGACCTGGAACTGCACCACCTGGATGCCGTTCGACTTGCACTGGGAATACTCGCTCGGGGCGATCGGACGCTCTGAATCGACGGCGTCGATCGTGCCGCTGCAGAGCTCCTGGAAGGCCGCGCCCGCGCCGTTGTTGCCGACGTTCACCTGCACTGGCGGATTGTTCGCCTGAAGCAGCGGCGCCACGCCGCTCGTGAGCGATCCCTGCGTCGTGCCGTCGACGTCGACGGTCCCGGACGGGCGGGTCGGCAGCTTCTTCGTGGTCGTCGTGGTAGTGGTGGTCGTAGCCACCGTGCCCTGCTGCTCGGCGTTCTTCGACGTCGACACGCCGCAGCCAGCAAGCACCACCCCCGCCGCCGCAGCGACGGCAGTCAGATAACGCGCGCGCAAGCCCGTCATGGCGTGCTCGCCTGGCCGGAGGACGGCGCCGCCGGGAGTGTCCTCGTGCCGGACTGCCCGGCGGGCGGCGGCGGGTACTGGTACCTGGTTCCGAGCTTGAGCACATCGAAGTCCGTGAGATGGATGTTCTGGAGCTCGTTGCCGCGAAGCAGCCCGGCAGTCACGTCCTTCTGCGCGTAGAGGGTCGGCACCGCGGAGCGGTCCACGACGATCGCGCCGTAGGTCTGCAGCGCGCGGAGGATCATCTGTGCGAGGCCACGATTGTCTCCGCCGGGCAGCCGACCGAGCGTGACTCCTGGCCGCAGCCGGATCCGCGCGCCTTCGGGCAGCGAGGCAGCATCGCGAGGCAGCGAGGCGAGGTCGCCGTTGCCATCGGTCGAGGACGCCGGTTGGACGTAGAAGCGCTGCGCGGGACCCGGCACCGAGATCGCCAGCGCATGGTTGATCGAATGCGAGCGGAGGTCCTGCAGAGTGATCACGCCAGCGAACAGCGGCAGCCCGGACCCGCGCGCGCTCACGTTGTTCGGAGGCTGAAATCCCGGACCGTCCAGCCGCCAGTGCTTGAGGTATTGGTAGGAGATCCACCCGTCCGCCTGACGTCGTGCGCGCCACAGGTCGTAGGCGGAGTCGGTACCCGGCTGGATCACGCTGAACCACCCGTCATAGCGCGGGTCTGGATCGGTGTTGGCGGGGATCGTCAGGAAGTCGAGGTTGTTGTCGTCGGGCCCGCAGTCGAGCTGGCGGCACCACACGTGTGTCTGTACCCCACCGCTCACGATCGGCGTCGTCCAGGCCCTCGTGTTGATGAAGAGGCCGGCGGTGATCGTGCGCCGCTGGACGATCACGCCGCGCCCGGTCGAGACTACGCCGACCCGCTGGCGTGCGAGCAACATCATCCGAGCCGAGTTCGGATCCACCGGAGCCTGGTCGATGCGCGTGTTCCAGGGGCTGGTCGGGCTGAAGAACGTCGCCGGCAGTACACCCGTGTTGGTGATCGTCTCGTTGGTCTGCGAGACGGCGGGCTCGAGGGTCCCTTCGGGCTGGTTGAAGGTGTGGGCGGACGACGTCGACGTCGTGGTCCGCGTCGTGGTCGTTGAGGTCTTGTGCGCACTGGCAGTCGAGCTGCTGCTCTGGGAGGAGCCGCAGCCCGCCAGCGCCACCGCGAGCACGCACCCGCAGGCGGCGATAAAGCGCCGAGAAACCATCATCTCTCCTCGCGGGACCTCAGCACCGTCAGACGCGGCAGCTCGGGACCAGGCCCGCTGGTCTCTTCGCTCAGGCGCTCCGCCACTTCCCCGATCGCCGCGATCAGCTCATAGAGCTGCCGCCGCACGGTCTCAGCAGCTTCGAAGCGCTGCTGAAGATCGTCGGCTTGCTCGATCAGGCGGTCAGTCAGCGCGGAGATGCTGGCGAGCCGCTGGTTTGCGAATTCGTCGATACGGGCTCTCGCGTCGGCGAGGTAGCGCGCCACGTCAGCCTCGGCATTGGTGCGCATCTGCCGTGCCTCGGCCTCGGCCTTGGCGCGGATGTCGGTCGCGTAGTGCTCGGCTTCGGACTCGACTTGGCGCCGGTACTCGGCGGTCGCGGACTCGGCCGCGCCGACGATGGCTTCCACGCGCCGGGCCACGTTCTGCGCCAGGCCGGTCTCGTCTTGCGTGGTCATGGCTGACTCCTAGAGGTCGTCGTCGTAGTCCTGGTGATCGTCGTCGTCGAGCTGCCGGTCGACTCGCCACCGGGCGCCGAAGGCGTGACCTGGGGCGGAGCCGCCTCCCGGCCCGTGCCCGTGCGCGACGAGGCGGACGATGCTGCCCGCGCCCGCGCGGTAGCGCTCGTCGGCGGTCTGGACGCCACCGCGACGAGCGTGTAGCGCGCGGTCGTGAACACTGGCGTGAACGAAGGGTTGCCTCCGGTGGCCGCGGTCGGATAGCGCTGCCTGATCTCGTCGCTCGGCGACTGGGTGTTGATCAGCATGTACTTGACCTTGCCGTACGGGCTCTCGAGGATCTTCTTCCACGGCCCATCCCCGTGCTGGCTGCGGTCGACGAACACCCGCGGCTGGCCGTTCAGGAGGATCACCGCGAAGGTCTCTGAGTTGTCGGTCAGGATCTCGTGGTTCTGCTCACCGACGACCCGCTTGATGTAGTCGGCCATCGCCAGCTCCGACTTCAAGCCGACGGTGTATCCGCCGCGCGACGATGTGCCGGTGAGGTTCTTGCCCGGGTTACGCAGCGCGTGGATGAACGCCTGCTCCATGTTCTGGTACGGATAGCTCAACATCCCGTGCCAGCCGAGCGGCAGCGCAAGCACCAGCAGCGCGAGCGTCACGCAGTACGAGATCAGCCGCAGAGCTCCGCCGGCGGTCGCGTACACCCACGCGAGGGCCGCCAGCGCCGTCAACTCGACCGGGAGGCCATTCTTAAGCACGACCTGGCCCACGTCCCCGGCACGAACCGCCTCGCTGCCGACGAGGATCACCATCAGGATGAGCAGCCCCACGAGCCAGAAGGAGAACCCGTCGCGGTGAACCAGCCCGGCCAGGATCAGCAGCGGGATCGCCGCGATCACGAGCGGCGAGGCGACCAGCAGCACCTGCAGGACGTGGGTGACCACCGACCCGAAGCTGTAAGCCGCGGTCGTCCCGACGCCGGCGGAATTCACGGCATGGGTCGAGGCCGGAACTCCGAGCCACCCGAACAGGGACCCGGTGATCAGGAAGTTCAGGAACGTCCACAACCCGAACGCATACACGACCGGCGCCAGGTACGCGACCACAGAGCCCTCGATCTCGTCGTGGTCGGCGTCGCGCCGCGAGAGCGCCGCAGCGGCAACGAAAGCGAGTACGACCGTGACCGCGATCAGCCCGTAGCGGCTCAGCATCGCGAGGGACATCGCGGAGCCGGCGCCGATCAGGTAGATCGTCTCGTAGCCGCGGTACCAGGAGACGAAGCAGTACAGCCCGACCGCAAGGAAGAACATGTAGACGATATCGGAGCTGCCGTTGGAGGCGTAGAACGCCATCAGCGGGCTCGCCGCGAACAGGATGAGCACCGGCAGGCGCCAGATCAGGGACATCTGGCACCTGGCCAGCAGGCGGTCGATGAACAGCATCATGCCCCCGAAGAACACGGACGAGAAGATCGCCAGCGACACGAGCGAAGTCGCCAGCGGCTTGATGACCGCGAACGGAACCGTCAGCAGGCTCGGCATCGGCGGGTTGCTGAATCCCAGCGCTGCCAGCTTGGCCGGCACGTCCCACAGCACCAGGTACGCCTGCTCGAGCCGGTTGATGTTGTCGAACACGACAACACGGTTGACGCTGATCACGTGATAGCCGAGCACGAACGCCAAAACGGCGAACACGACAAAGACCAGCAGTCCCTCGAATCGCTCGCTCCGGGTCTGGCTGCGCGGCCGGCGTGTGACGCCACCACCGGGACGGCGCTTGTGCACCGTCGGGTGCGCCTGGCCCGGCGGATAGGTCCGGGTTGCCTGTGGAACCGTCGTACTCATCGCCACTTACTCCTGGGGCTGCCCCAGTCCGTGCTGGGTCTTCTCCCAGTAGAACGGATTGGTGAACAGCTGGATGAAGCCCTTCCAAGCGGCCCAGGACATCAGCCCCCAGTACAGCGGCGTGAGCAGCGCGAACTTCGCCAGCGAGAAATACCGCCGCTGCACCGCACCGGCCACGTTCAGGTACACGAACAGGAAGTTGCCGAGGAACAGCAGCATCGAGGACATGTAGAAGACCACGCCGGGGAACAGCGAGCGGATCAGGCCCGACTGCGTGAACACGAACAGGGAGGTCAGCAGCCACATGATCGGGTTGATCAGGAAGATGAAGGTGCCGCCGACGATCAGGTTGAACGACATGAAGCTCTTGAAGCCGATCTCCCGGATCGTCCGGAACGGATTGCGCATATGGACGAGCCACGTCTGGATGTAGCCCTTGACCCACCGCGAGCGCTGATTGATCCAGTTGCCGGCAGCCGAGTTGGCTTCCTCGTAGGTGGTCGAGTCGATGATCGCGGTCTGGTAGCCCGACCTGTGGAGGCGGATCCCGAGGTCGGCGTCCTCGGTCACGTTGAATGGGTCCCACGCCCCGAGCTCGACGAGCCGGGCTGTGACAAAGTGGTTGGACGTCCCGCCGAGCGGGATCGGGACGTTCTGCTTGTCAAGGCCAGGCAGGACCAGGTCGAACCACAGCGAGTACTCGATCGCAAACCAGCGCGTCAGCAGGTTCTGCTCGCGGTTGAAGTAGTTGAGCTTGGCCTGGACGCAGGTAACCGAGCTGCCCGCCTTGCGGAACGCGAGCACGATCTTCTTCAGCTGGTCGGGATCGGGCTGATCCTCGGCGTCGTAGATCACACAGTACTTGCCCTCGGCGTGCAGCAGCCCGTAGTTGCACGCCTTCGGCTTGGTCTTTGGCTGCGACGGCGGCACGATGACGAGCTTGAAGTGGGGCGGAAGGTGCAGTTCCCGGATCGTCTCGATCGTCTCGGCGTCGTCCTCCTCGCACAGCAGGCGCACGTCGAGGAGGTGCTTGGGGTAGTCGAGCTCCTCGATGCCCGCGGCCAGCTGGGGAACCACCACGGCCTCCTTGTAGAGGGGCACGAGCACCGTATAGATCGGTAGGTCGCGTTCATCGACTGCCGCGATCTCCTCCGGACTGACCTCCAGCTCGTACTCGTGGCCGAGCGCGGCGTAGATCACGTACAGCTTGTAGCCGGACACGAACACGTAGAAGAGGGAGACCAGACCGAGCACCACGACCAGCGTCTGGATCGGGAAGATCACCAGCGCGATCGCCAGCAGGATCGCGACGATGATCAGCGTGGCGCGCTGCCCGCCCGTCACGACCCGGTTGGCGCAGTCATCCGGGAAGCGGCGCACCATCTCGTAGGTGGCCGTGTCGATGTACGCGTGGCGGAACAAGCGCTGTAAGCACTCGTCGATCGAGCTCTTCGTGGCGAGGAACGGCTTGACCTCGAGCGAGGAGTACTCTCGCAGGCGCTCGCGCATCGCCTCGTCCGGCGGCTCGCCAACGGCCAGGTACAGGGTGCGCTCGTCGACTCCGATCGGAACGCAGCGGAGCTCGCGCATGACCGGCTCTGGCAGCTGCGCCAGCGCGGTCGCATCGGGCTCGAAGTCCGTCAGATCGACGACTGGCAGCTCCATCTGCTCGGCGATCACGTCGACAAGCGTTCGCTCATCGATCCAGCCGTTGTGCATCACTATCTCGCCGATGCGGCCGCCGGAGCGGCGCTGCTGCTCGAGACCGGCGGCGAGCTGCTCGACTGTCAGCGCGCCACGCGCCATCAGCAGCTCGCCGAGATGGATCGGCGGGCGAGCGAGGTGCTCGAGGTCACCGACCCCGACCCCCACGGCATGTCCATTGCCGTTTGTGGCTTCCTCGCCCGCGATGTCCGCCGACCCGCCCCCAAACACACGATTGATGGCCTGCTCGATGTCGCCTTTCGGCGCAACGACCACCTGAATTTCAGAGCCCGTGAGCGCCGCGGCTGCGTACTGGCCGAGATCATCGATCGGCGAGCAGATCGCGAGCGTGACGGTCTCGCCGACCTGAGCAACCGGGATCATCGTGAAGTGCTTGCAGACCGTCTCGGAGACGAGCAGTGCGGCAGCAGGGTCGACCGACTGGTACGGATCGGCGCCGGCATCCGCCTGCTGGAGGCGCACGAAGGGGAGCGCGGCGCGCTGCGCGAGCTGCCTGTAGAACTCGATTTCGTCGAGTCGTGTGTCGATCACGCTCACCGCTGCACCGCCTGGTCGAGAGCTATCTGGATTTCGTCTGCGGGTGCGCAGACGAGCTCGAGCTCGAGGTTCGGGTAGCGCACCCGCACGAGCGACAGATCCGGCTCCGCCGCTGCGACGGCGACGCGTAGCGTGCCGTCCTCGAAGATCAGCGGCAGCACCCGCTCACGCAGCGCGAGCTCCGCGGGGATGTAGGCGAACAGCTTGGGATCCGGGACGTGTCCGCGGAGTCCCACAAACATCCGACCGCTGCGGTGCGCGAGTTCGAGCGCGTCGTGCCGGGGACTGACTGCATCGACCCCAGCGCCGCCGTAGCCAAGCGACACGTGACTCACGACGCCTCTCCTTCAGGGACCGAGCGACGGCGTCTACGGCCCTTCGGCGGCCCCTGCGGCGAGGTTCTGCGCCGGTCCCTCATCGTCACCACGACGACGTACACCCCCAGCAGCAGGAACGGAACCACCAGGAACACTGTGAAGAACACGACGAAGCCGATGCAGATCACGAACGCCAACAGCACCATCCCGATAGCCCTCATAGTGCGCCTCCTGTGACGACCGCTTCGACCAGTGTTATTACGAGCGCCGCTGCGGATTCTTCATCGACCTGGAACCCGAACTGGGTGGCGCGGTGAATCTCGTCGAGCAGCGTGACCGGCGTCCCGACGGTGAGCTCGAAGATCGCCCGCCCGCTCTCGTACGCGCGTAGATAAACGTCTTGCAGCGCGGGGATCGACGTGAGCGAACGGTCGAAATCCTCGACCGACGCCACGTCCCGGAACGGTCCGACGACGAGCGACACGACGCCCGGCGTTCCTCCGAAGCGGGTGGGATCGATGCCGTCCGGCGTGCGCCCCGGCCCCGCCGGCTGCCGTGCGACTCCCGGGTGGGTGATCGAGCGCTCGAGCCGGTCACGCAGAGCGACCAGCTCGTCGATCTGCCGCTTGAGGTCGGAGGCCTGCTGCGCGAGCTCGCCGACCTGCCGGCGCGCTTCGTCGAGCATCGAGACCGCTTCCATCTCGGCGGCCGCGATGATCGCGTTCGCCCGCGCCTCTGCCGGCTCGATCACCGCGCGCTCCGCGAGCTGCTGGGCGTACGGCGAGCTCTGCACCGGCTGCTGGTAGCCGGCGGCCTGCGGCGGCTCGCCGGCTGTGAGGCCGGCAGCCTGCTGCTCGGGCGCAGGCTGCGACGGATATGCCGGCGCGTACTGCTCGGGAGCGCCAGGCGCTGGCGCGGCAGGTGGGCCGGTCTGGGCAACGTCTGGCTGAGCGGGCGCCTGCGTGCCGCCTTCGACCACCCGCCCCAGGCGGCTCTGAATCTCGCGCAAGCGCTCGTCGATCGTGGAGAAATCGGTCATGCCCGAGCCGACTCCAGACGGGAGATCCAACCCTGCAGCAGCATGATCGGAGCCTTGTCTCCGGCGAGCGTCGCGTCTTCGGGCGCGCCGCCAAGCAGGATCCATGCGAGCGCCTCCGGCGTGCAGCGGATCGTGGCGGTCGGGATGTCGAGGGGCAGACCCTCGTTGACCGCGACGTTGCCGCCGTCGTTGACGCGCAGGAACAGCCGAGCCTGCGGCTCAACCGTGCCGCGGCCGGTCTCGACGCAGATCGTGAAGCGGTGGCCGATCGTCCACTCGGGCGGAATCGCTGCCGCCACCAGTGACATGAGCACGTCCTCGGGGAGGACGACGCCCGCCTCACACGCTCGGGCCAGGCCGACAGGCGCAATCGCGACCTGATGAAGCGCGGCCAGCGCACGCTTGCCGTGACGACCTGCGACGCGTACCGAGCCGGAGCGGAGCAGGGCCCGCACGCGCTTGCTCGTGGGGAGCGCACCAAGGCCCTCGAGCGTCATCTGGATCCGGCCGTCGATCGACGCCAGCGGCCGAGGAATCGGGATCCGCTGGATCGCGACCTCTTCTTCGGTGACCGTCACCGCGTACGCCCCGTCAGAGATCACGAGGTCGTACGCGACGTCATCGGGGATCACGTCGCCTTGAATCGGCAGCAGTCCGATGATCGCTCGTCCGGCGGCCTCGCGGTCGGCCGGAGCCAGGCGGCGCAGCGCGGTGCCCATCCATGTCGGCTCGCTGCGGCCGGCGGGCCGTACCTCGGCGAGCGTCGGCAGCTTGGTCGTGCCCGGCTGCGGGACCGCGGCCACCTCCGGAGCGGGCGCCGCAATGCCCGCGACGTGCTGGCCATTGGCGGCCGGCGCGGCCGGCGCCGGGGAGCGGTTGGTGATGACCTGGCCGCCGTTGGTGACGACCTGGCCGCTGTTGGTGATCAGAGGGGCGCCGTTGGGAAACGCCGGCGCGCCGTTCGGGAAGATGACCTTCGGCGAGTACTGCGAGGAGCCGTTGATATGGGCGCCATTGACCGGCGTCCCGTTCGCGGTAGGACCGATGACCGGAGCACCTTGCACCGGCGCGCTGTTCAATGGCGCACGATTCACCGGCGCGCCGTTCACGGGCGCACCGTTCACGTGCGTCTGGCTGTTCCAGGGCAGTGGGCGCGGCAACGTCACGTGCTGGCGTCGGTTGCTACGCAGCAGGCTCATCGCGCTGAGCGCGGGGCTGCTTGCGCTACGTGCGGGCGCGACGTTTCCATGCGCCGCCGGAACCGAGGGCTGCTGCCGTGGCTCGACCGGCGCACTGGTCTCGGGCACAGCGCGCACGCCATACTGCGGGTGCAGGACGGTCGGCTGCGGAATCGCACCCCGCGCGACCGCGGCCTGGGCGGCTGCGACATGCGCTTCGGCTGCCTCCAGCTGCGCCAGCTCGTCGGTGTGCACCAGTGCCTCGAGTCGGTCGCGGAGCGCAACGAGGCGATCCTCGATCGAGTGGAGGTCGACGCGTAGTGCTGCAAAACCTCCAGCTGTTGACTGGCTCAACGTGTCCGCGCCCGCGACCGCCGCGGCTGGTCGCAACTTCGGCCGGACATCGACGATCGAGCTCGTCCCACTTTGCCTCATCGATGCCTCCATAGATCTGCCCTCACACATCCTTGTTGCGCTTCCTATGCAGGTCTATGGTCGGGTATCGAACACTGTGCGCATAAACCTATGTCCACATTTCGCGGTCAAATTGCCACGGAAACGCTAGGATCGATAACGAGGTGCCCGTCTTCCCCTGCCAGATGGAGGACGTAATGCACAACTTAGGGGCCGCCCTCGGAGTCGGCGACGGGGGAAAATCCCGATGACTATGGGGGAAAATACGGATACGATGGGTGCGGGCGGTCGACCGACGAGTTTCTCTATCGGGGAGGCCGCCAGAGTTCTGGGGGTCTCGATCCGGACCGTGCGGCGGTGGGAAGCGGATGGAAGATTGACCGCCGTGCGCACCGACGGCGGTCATCGGCGCTTTCCAGTCGACGCGGTGATGGCACTGCGCGACACGCGCGAGCACGAAGACGGCGGCGGTTCTCCGAACCTGCGCCGCGCCGGCCTGCCAACCAAGTCGCTGCCGGTGCTCGAGCGCGTGCTGGTCGGCCGAGCGGACGCGATCCTCGCCGTCACCGTCGGGCATATGTACAACGCCGACCGTCCGGGATGGTTCCGGTCGGCCGCCGCCGCCCCCCACCTCAAGGCGTTCATCTCGCAGCTCACTGCCGCGGCGCGGACCGGCGACTGGCATGTGCTTCCGTCCGCCACCTCGCTGCTGATCACGCGTGCGGCGGCCGCGGATCAAGGGCCCGCCTACCAGGAGGCGTTCCAGTTCCTGCGGACGCTGCGCGCCGTGCTGATTCGAGAGCTGCGCGCATACGACCCGCAGGCCCCGCTCGAGCTCTCACAGCTGTTCGAGGTCATCGAACAGGAGGCGGGACATAACGCGGAGCTGTTCTTCCAGTCGGCGGCGCCGCCGTTGGAGTCGAGCCCGGAGGTCGTATCCGCCCGGCCCTCGCAGAGCGTTCCGGGACCCGCCCTGGAGGCAACCCGCAAGGCATGCTCCACGCTCGCGACGATCTCTACGTGCGCCGGCGCGCTGGTGCTGGTCGGCGGCATCAGCCAGTCTCGACTCGAGGTGATCGGCGCCGCCGGCGTCGAGATCGAGGGCGAGGGCTTCTTCTCGCTCGCCGACGACCCGTTCTCGGAGGCGGTGGCCGACGGTTCGACCGCGTTCATCAACTCGACGCGCGTGCTCTCGCGACTACCGGTCGGCGCGAGTGCGGCACGTTGCCTGCCGGTCGTCGCCTCGACCGTCGTCCCCGATCAGTTGCGGGTCGCGACTGTCCTGCTCATCCGTCCCGGCGTCGACGTCGATACCAGCGTGCTCGTCCCGCTGGCCGATCTGAACGGACGCCTCGCCGCCGTGCTCGGAGGCTCGGAGGGCGACGCGGACACCCGCAACGAGCTAGGCCGGATCGGCGAGCACCTCCACTAGTCAGTGGGGCTCCCGTTTCCGCCCTCGGGTGGCGCTTCATTCCTTGATCGAGCCTCGCGCTATTCGGGCAGCTCGATCTCCGCCAGCGCTTCGGTGACCGATTCGCACAGGGCCGCCACCTCGTGCATGCCGGCGAGCACGAGTACGGAGCGGATCGGGCGGTCCGAGGGGGCGACGATCGCGTAGCGCTGGCGCCGATGGCCAAGCCTCGCCGCGAGCTCGAACAGCACCCCAATCCCCGAGGAATCGAGGAACGTGACGCCGGTCAGGTTGACGATCAGCGCCGAACGCGCCGGGGTCATCTGCTCGCGCAGCTGGGCCGTCACAGCCGGCAGGCTCGCCGCGTCGACCACGCCGCTGAGGCTGAAGACCAGCGCCTCGTCGTACTCGACGGCGAGCACGTCGGCTTCCTGGCCCGCCGGATCGCGAGGCTCAACCACGGTTTACCCGCTGGGTCAGCAATATCTCGGTCCCGGGTCGCAGGTCACGGATTTCCATCTGGTCCACGAGCTTTCGCATCAATGGGATGCCACGTCCACGGCGGCGGCGGCCCGGCGGACGCCACTGCCCCGCATCGCTCACCCGGATTGTGACGATGTCGTCCGAGCAGGAGGCGCCGACCGCGAAGCTCCCCGGTTCCAGCCCGTAGGCGTGCTCGACCGCGTTGCGCGCCGCCTCGTCGGCCGCGAGCAGCAGCTGGAAGCCCTCGTTGCGCCCGACGCCGAGCCGCTCGAGCCACCCTGCCACCGCTCGGCGCAGGACGGGAAGCTGCCCGGGATCGGCCTCGAGCTCGAGGATCAGCTCCGCCTCACCGATCTCATCGAGGCGGCAGATGAGCAACGCGGCGTCGTCCTCCCGGGGGTCTGACCCTGGCAGGACGCGAGTACAGAGCGACTTCGGATCAACCCCGACAGCCCCTGCCACCGATGCGGCCAGGCGGTCGAGTGCTTCGTCGACGGAATTGCACCCGCCCTCCAGCACGCCATCGGTGTACATCATGAGCGTCGATCCGGGCTCGAGCGACGCAATCGCCTGCGGACGTTCCCGCGGATACTCGTGGCCCAGCAGCGGCGAGCGCCCGAGCCGCAGGAACGAGGCCTCGCCCTTCGGCTCGATCAGCAGCAGCGGCGGGTGGCCCGCGCTCGCGAAGCGCACGATCCCCTCTTCAGCGTCGAGGATCGCGTACAGCACGCTCGCCATCCGCACCCCGGCCTGCATCAGCACGACGTTCAGTCGATCGAGCACCACGGACGGCTCGTGCATCTCGAGCGCGTAGGCGTGCAGCGCCGCGCGCAGCGTTCCCATCATCGCCGCCGCCTCGATCCCGTGCCCGGTGACGTCGCCGATCGCCAGTCCCAGCGTGCCGTCGGGAAGCGGGATCGCATCGTGCCAGTCGCCGCTCACGCCCTCGGCGGCGGGGATGTAGAGCGTGGCGAGCGACACCCCGGGGGTCGCCGGAGGCCTCGGCGGCGCGAACACCGACCGCAGCCGTTGCGCGATCTCCTCGGCCTCCCGGCGAAGCGCCTTCTCGGCCTGGAGCGCCTGGCGCTCGTGAGAAGACTGCGCGCGCGCCGTGACGTCCGCATACCCGACGAGCGCAGCGAACGGCTGGCGCTCGCCGGCGCGGTGAAGCGGCCGGCAATCGACCGCCAGCCACACGCGGCTGCCGTCGCTGCGTTCGACATGGATCGTCCCCGACAGTGGCTTGTCGTTCTCGAGCACCACCCGGGTGGGTCCGACGGTGGCGCTGATCGGAAGCCCACCGCTGTCGAGCAGCTTCCACCCGGGCGGGAGCCTGTCGCGGACCACGCCGAGCGGACCGAGCAGCTCGCGCGCTCGCCGGTTCATCGCGAACGTCTCGCCGGTTGCGGTCTCGAGGATGAAGCCTTCGTCGACGGCGTCGAGCATCGTCCTGAGCATGCGCTCGGCGGCGGTTAGCTCAGCGGACGCGCGCTCGGCCGCGCTGACGTCGCGCAGCACGAGCTGGACCCCGTCGACCCTCCCCTGCGGGTCGCGCGTCGCCCGGACCACGGAGTTGACCCACATCCATTCACCGTCCGCCTGTAGCGCACGAAACGTGATCCGCGGCTCGGCCTCCGCGGTCGCCTGCAGCTTCGCGGAGCCGATCCGGCTGCGGTCGGCAGGATGCACCAGATCGGCGATCGCCCGCCCCAGCAGCTCATCCGGAGCCCATCCGAGCATCCGCCGCGCCGCCGGCGAAACGAACGAGATCCGCTGATCGGTGTCGACCCGGACGATGACCTCGTCGGCCGTGTCGAGGATCGACGTGTAGTGAAGCTCAAGCGAGACCAGCGCCTGCTCCGCCGTCCGCTGCCCGGTGATGTCGAGCAGCGCGCCCTGCCGGATTCGCTTGCCGCGCGCCTCGAGCTCGATCCCGTAGTCCCGCACCCAGACGACCGTTCCGTCGCGGTGCACCAGGCGGTAGTCCTGCGTCGGCACCGACCCCGCGCCACGGGAGTTCGAGACGTGCTCGCGAACGATCGCCGCGTCGTCGGGATGGACGATTGACGCCCACAGCTGCCCCGCCCGCACCAGGCTGGAAGCGCTGTAGCCGACGAGCCGCTCGACCTGCGCGCTCACATAGACGAGACGCCCGGTGTCATCGATCGCATAGACCGCGCCGGGCAGCTGGGACATGATCGCCTCGAACGCCGGCCGCAAGCCGAAGCCTTGCACTGCAGACATTTGAGGCAAGCTTACGGACTACGTCGGCCGCGCCTTGAACGTGAGCGTCTTGGTCGCGTGCGCAGGTCCGCACGACAGCGGACGGCCCGGAGGGAAGCCCGAGACGTTGAGCGTGTAGCCCCCCGGCTGGATCGCTTGGTGTAGCGGGATCGAGATCGTGAGGTCGCCAAATAAGACCGGGATCCTCTTCGAGCCGATCGGCATCCCGGAGAACGTCGACAGCGTCGAATTCAGGTTCTTCATCAGCATCCCGTTCTGCGGCTGCACCTCGAACGAGTACCACCCCTCGTAGTCGGCTGCGTAACCCTGCGGCGTGTTGAGGAAGTTGACCGGCAGATGAGAACCGCAGCTGGAAAGGCGCAGCACCGAGGACATGTGCTTGGGGCCGCAGGACGGGTCGGAGTTCGGGAAGCCGAAGAAGTACAGCGTGTAGCGCCCGGGCTGCATCGGATACTTCAGCTTGAGGGTGATGCTCCCGACCGAGGTGAGCGTACGGCGCAGCGACCCCTTCCCGAGCTGGTCGCCGTGGAACGTCGACACACTGACGCTCAGACTGCGGATCGCGGGCCCGTTCGTCCGCACATCGATCCGCATCGTCCTGGTCCAGGAGGCGGCGAAATAGGAGCGCAGGGACCAGCTCATCGGCAGCGTGTTGATGCAACCCGCCTTGGCCGAGGGCGCGTATGACAGCCACCCGAGCGCGAGCAGCGCACCGACGATCGCGGCGATTGCGACCCGCTTGGGTCGGAATGACGATGGACTAATGGTCTGCATTGCTGGCCCCCTTCAGCCATCAGTGTAGGACGGATGCGGCGAACTGCAATGAAGAGATCAATAAGGAGACCAAACCCGCGACCCCAAACCACCTGCCACACCGCCGACCATCAGGGGCTGCTGACGCAGCATCCATGGGGCCAAGCGGGCCCGTCCGGACGGGGTCGCACGGCCCCATGGACGCCGCCGTAGGCGGCCCCAAAATAGGCCTTCGCCGGCCTACACCGCCGGCTGCACTCCTGTATCCGATGGCGGGGGCTGCGCCGCCGCCGCCCGCGACTCCCGGCGCTTGCGGCGCTTGTCCCGATGACGCTTGACTTGCACCGCGATGTCCTCGGAGCACAGGTTGATCGAGTGCACGATGTCGGGAGAGGCATCGCGAGCCCTCAGCGTCACGCCCTTCAGATGCAGCGTGGCCTCCGCAACCTGCGAGTCGGCAATCGCTGGATTGCGCTCCTCGAACAGCTCAACCTCGAGCTCGGCCAGCTCGGAAACCTGCCGAGAGACCTTTCGGAAGCGCTTGGTGACGTGCTCCTTCAGGTCCTCCGTGACGGGCAGGTTGCGTCCCTTGACCTCGATCCGCATCGACCGACCTCCTTGGTGGGAAGGGTGGATTGCGTGTGCCCTTCAGACTATTCCTCCACCGGTCTTTTGTCGATTGCGACAATCCACGGATCGTGAATCCGAAGGTTTCCGTGTCGTGGTCGTTCGAGCCGGCCGTGCTGCTGGGGGTGCTGGTGCTGGCCGCGGTCTATCTCCTGGCCTGGCGGCGGGCCCGCAACCCGGACGAGCCCCACCCGCCCGGCTTCGGACGGTTGACGCTTTTTGCTGCCGGTCTGCTGACGATCCTGGTCGCGCTGGTCTCGCCGCTCGACTCGCTCGGCGACCAGCTGATGGTGATGCACATGGTCCAGCACATCCTGCTGCTGGACGTCGCTCCGATTCTGCTGCTGCTCGGACTGACAAAGGTCCTCCTGCGCCCGGCGACGCGCCGGCTGAACGCGATCGAGCGGCGAGCCGGGTTCGTCGCCACCCCCGCCTTTGCCGTGCTCGCCTACGCCGGTCTGCTGTGGCTGTGGCACGTGCCGGCGCTCTACGACCGCGCCCAGGGCAACGGCTTCCTGCACGCCGTCGAGCATGTCTGCTTCTTCAGCGCCGGCTTCCTGTACTGGTGGTACGTCTTCTCCCCGATCCGCAGCCGCAACCGCCTCAGGGGCCTCGGCCCGGTCGCGTACATGTCGAGCGCGAAGCTGCTGGTCGGGCTGCTCGGTGTGCTCCTGGCCTTCGAGCCGCACTCGATCTACAGCTTCTACTCGCACCAGCCCCACTATTGGGGTCTGACGCCGGGTCAGGACCAGTCGCTGGCCGGCGTGACGATGGCGCTCGAGCAATCGATCGTGATGGGCATCGCGCTCGTATACCTGTTCGTGCAGATGCTGGTCGAGTCCGAGCGCGAGCAGCAGCGAGCCGAGCGCTTCGAGGTGGCGGAGACCTAGCGCCCGTTTAAGTACGTCCGGCGCCGCGTCCGCATCGGCAGACGCGACGCCGGACAGAACCAGCGTTCAGCTACTCAGTGACAGGGGCTGGAGCCGCGGACGGTGACGACCTCGTCCTCCGGTCCCGGGGAGAGTTGGAACTTCTGCGCGGTGTACTGGACCCGCCACGGGCGGTGGCGACCGACGCAGCCGACCGACGACTGGAAGCCGACGGTCTTGCCGTGGACCTTGGTCCTCAGGTTCTTGAACGTCAGGGACTCGTGGATCAGCGCCGCGTACAGGCCGATACCGCCGGCGTTGGTCGAGATGTCAGGCGGCAGTGGCACGTCTTGCACCAGGTACTTGCCCTGCTGGCTGACGATGCCGGGGTACGGGGCCGAGGCACCGGTGTGCAGGCCGGCGCACTGGTACTTGCCGAAGATGACGAAGAAGTACGTCAGCCTGCCCGGCCCGCTGTTCCAGACGTGCAGGTACGGGTTGCATGGCGTGCCGGCACCGGTCCCGGTCTGCCCCGAGCCGAGCGTGGAGTGAACCGGACCCTGGGCGACGAGCGCGCCCTTCGGACACCCGGCGTCGCTCTTCGCCAACTCGATCTTGGACAGGCTGCAGGTCGGGAAGTACCTGTTGTTAGCGACCAGACCGTAGATCCAGGTCTTGATGTCCTTCAGCGGCGCGGCGCGGTTGCCGCCGATGCCCTTGGCCGTGTAGACCAGGTTGAAGCCGACCGGCACCGGACGCTTCGCGGAGCCGGCCTTGGTCGGCGTGAACGCGTAGCTAGCCGTGTAGGTGTTCAGGGCCGCGACCGCGACGCCTGCGGTGATGAGCACAGCGGCTGCCGTGCCAATCATGATGATCCGTCGCAATGGATTCTCCTCCTTGTTGTTCGACGGTGTGTGGTTGTACGAGCAGCGCCGGCCGTGCTCATGGCAAGGGTTGTAGGTGTGGGAACGATTGATTCTGGTGAGTCGTCAAGGTTCCGAGGGGTGCTTGCGCCTTGCACGGTGGCCCACCGGGGTTGACCGTGTAATAGACATCCCTCAGGACTTTTGCCAGGTTAGCGGGTATTGTCGCCCCGATGGCGGGTTGTGCGTTGTTCGTGCAAAGGTAGTTGCCGAACACCGAGAGCCCGCTGCGCAGGTTGTCGAAGCCGCCGGGCGCCATGTACGGGTTGCGACGCGCACTCTCGAGCACGTCCTCATACGCCGTGACCGCCTCCGGGTTGACCGGGTTCGAGACCCGCAGGTAGTGCAGCTGCTTGCTCTGCACGTTGTTGAAGTCGGTGGGCTGCGTAGCGGCGGTGCTGTTCGCGAAGAACGCCGCCAGCTCGCGCCGGTAGACGTTGATGTAGTCGAGCACCGGCACCAGGTTCCCGAGATACGGCGTCAGGCGCTTGAGCCACGGCACGCTGTCGGTCAGGAATTGCTGGAGCGCGGGGACACCCGCGGCGGACGCGCTCGTCAACGGTGCGATGTTGATCATCAGTGCGCGGAGCTCGGGCGCGAGCGTCACGCTCGCCTCGAGCGCCTGGCTCAGTGCTGGCGCCGCGGGACGCACCTCGTCGATCAACGGCTTGGTCGTCTCGGCGAACAGCTTGAGGCGGTTGATCGTCAGCGCGGTTGCGATGTTGAAGGCTGGGAAGGCACGCACCGCGCTCGCCAGCGCCTGATCCTGGGCAGCTGTCGTCTTGAACACCGCGTTTGAGTTCGTGATGAAGCCCTGCAGCTCACTCGGCGAGCGGCTCAGCGCGGAGAACACCTGACCGCCGTCGCGCAGCAAAGTACTGGTCGCGACCGCGTCACGGTTTAGGACACTCAGCACGGCGTTGACGTTCGTCGCGAACGGGTATAGGTACGCGAACGCCGCATTGAAGTCCTGGCCGCGGTTCGTGAGCGCCATACCGCCCTGCTGCAGCCAGACCTGGAACGCATGACGCGTCACAGGATCGAATGTCGAGAGGATCTGATCGAGCTGCACGGTCGGCTCCACCTGCGCTTCCGGAAGCGTGCCGCCATCGGGCAGCCTCGGACCGTTCTGGCTGCCAGGGCTCAGCTGCACATAGGTCTCTCCCAGCAGCGTCTTCGAGCGCAGGATCGCACGCGTGTCCGCAGGCCGCGGGGCGTACTGGCTGTCGATCTGGATCACGGCCTTCGTCAGCCCCGTCTTGCGGTCGAGGCTCTTGCTCACGACCTTGCCAACGCTGACGCCGGAGATCCGGACGTCGGCCTGCTCCGCAAGCTGCACCGCCTGGTCGAACTCGACGTTGAACCTGTATCCCTGGGGCGCCAGCGGGACCGACCCGCCGAACGACACCCACAGGAAGATGAGTAGGCCCACGCACGACAGCGCGAAGAACACCATCGTCAAGATCCGGCCGGCGCTTGGTGCCTGCTTGTTCACGGGGTCGTTGTGGTTGTCGTGGTGGTCGTCGTTGGAGGCGTCGCCGTCGATTGCGGCGGGCAGAACGGCGACTTGATCTTGGTCCAGTCCGGGGCGTTGAGCAGCAAGATCAGCGGCTCGAGCGAAGGCGTGCTCTGTACCAGCGTGAACTCGAGCAGCTGGAGCGTCGAGCAGGAGGCCATGAACAGGCCGCGCGTGATCGGGCCGTTCCCGTCCTGCGTGGCCACGAGGCTGCTGGCAATGTGTGCGAGCCACGAGCCCCAGAACAGGTAGCCCTGCTCGCTGCCCGGCGGCTGGTAGGCGAGCTCGTTGAACAGCGTGTTGAGCTCGCCGAGCGAAGCCGTGAGCTTCGGCGTGGATTTGGCGAGGGCCGCGGCTGCGGGCTCGAGGATCTGGGCGACTGGAGTTACGGCGATTGCAAACGGCCGCAGCTGATCGCGGATCACAGGGGTCGTCTGCAGGAACAGCGGCCGCGCCGCCTCGAGCGCCGGGGCGAGCGCGTGTGCAAACGGCAGCAGCTGCTGCAGCGCGGGCGTCGACTCGTTGGCGAACGCCTGTACCTTGCCGAGCGTGGTCGTCGTCTGCTGCAGGGTCGGCGGCAGTAGCGACAGCGCATCCTCGAGGTTTGCATCCTGAGAGGAGATCGCCGAGAAGTTGGTGTTCGAGGAGCGGATCAGCGACGCGAGCTGCTCGTTGACGCCGCCAAGCGCGTTGGCGACGAGCTGGAAGTTGTGGATCGAGCGCCGGATGTTCTGGGTGCGCTCCTTGAGCAGCTTCGTGAAGGTGACGGTGTCGCGTCCAAGGGGCGCGAAACGCTTGAACGTGCCGCGCAGATCGGCGACGGCAGCCGGACTCGGGTGCGGCCCGGTCGTCCCGTTGTCATGGAAAGCCTGAGCGCCGCCGCCGAGCAGCAGCAGCAGGTAATTGCGGGTGTCGCCATCGAGCGAGGAGAGGATCTGGTCGAGGTTGACGTCGGGCTCGGTGCTCCCGACCCCCAGGTACCCGCCGTTGGGGATCGCGCCCGCGCTCGGCGTGCCCGGATCGAGCGACAGGTACATGTCCTTCAACGGCGTCCGTGGACGCAGCAGGACGGTCGCGTCCCGGTAGATCGGCTTGTACTTCGTGTAGATGTTCATCGTCACGATCGCCCGGCCGCGCTGCAGCTCGACGCCTCCGATCTGTCCCACCTGGACGCCGCCGACCGTGACCGACTGGCCCTGGCCCGACGTCACCGCCGCGCCGGTCTGGAACTCTGCTTTGACGGTGTAGTAGCTCTTGCCCAACGTGAACGCGGGCTGATGCTCGAGCACGTAGACGACGACCGCGATCGCCGCCACGATCAGAGCCACGACAGCGGCAAAGTCGCGCCGGTGAACCCTGATCGCCCGCTTCACGGGGTCCCTCCCGTGCGCACGTTGTTGAGGTTCGGCACTGCGTTATTAACACACTGCACGTCGCGACGGAGCGGCGGCGCCTTGCCGGGATACGCCGGACGTGTGCCGAGCGGTTGCAGCACCGCGTTGCCGAACAGCGGTCCGATCCCCGGCAGCGAGGCCGACTCCGTTCGTATGTTGCCGCCGCCGGCGGAGGCGCGTCCGTAACGGCCGTTGCCGTCGAAGTTGCTGCTCCCGCCGGCCAGGCCCACAGCACTCTGGAAGAGCTCCTGGTAGACCTTCAACCCGGTCGTATCCGGCGGGTCCTGAATCACCTCGTTGCCGGCGGGGACGACGTTGTGCGTGAAGCATTGAGCGAGCGCCTCAGCGCTCTGGATCAGCTTCTTGGTCGCGTTCAGCGAGACGGCGGTCTGCTGCACTGCCGGCGTCAGCGCATCGAGCAGTCCGCCGAGTTCGCTCGGCGAGACCAGCGCGGTCGCCTGCGCGATCCAGGGCAGCGCGGCACTGATCGTCGGCCCGGTCTGAACCACGCCCGGCAGGATCGCCTTCACGAACGCCTTCGTCGGTGCGAACGAGGCATCGAGCGCCGTGTCGGAGGAATCGATCGCCCGCAGCAGCGGCGGCAGCACGGCGATCGTCTGGCTGAGATCCTGCTGGCGTGCGGCGAATGCGGCCAGCGTCGCGTTGAACGTCGTGATCAGGCTCGCCAGCTGATCCGGGCTCTCGGCGAACCCCCGGAACAGCCTGGCGTTGCCGATCACGACCTTGCTCAGATCGTGCGGCTGGAGTCCGAGCAGGGCTTCGTTGACGATCGCTGAGGCCTGGAACGCGTCGGCGGAGTAGTTCAGCGACGTGTTCAGCGCCTGCCCGCCGGTTTGGTTGCGGACGATCGGATCCTGGGTGGCGTTCGCGGCCGGCGAGCCGACCGTGTCGAACGAGCCGCCGAGGCCCTGGAGGAGCGTCTGCAGGTTCTCGCGCGCGTTCGCGTTGAGCGCCGAGAGTACGCGGTCGAGCTGTACCGGTCCGGACGTTCGGGTTGCAGACAACGTGCCGCCCGAGTCGAGGATCGGTGCGTTCGGAGTGCCGGGTTGGAGGTTGGCGTAGAAGTTGCCCTCGAGGAAGATCCGCGAGCGCAACTGGATCGTGGCGTCGGCGTGGATCGGCAGCCCGTTGTTGTCGATGTCCATCGTGACCACGGCCGCGTTCGAGTTCGGGATCCGCTGCACGCCGACGATCTGCCCGACGTCGACGCCGGCGATCCTGACCGGCGACGGAATGTGGAGCTCGATCTGGTTCGTGAACACCGCTTTGAGCACGAACGGCGACCCCTGGAACGGCAGCCCGCCGCCGAACACCAGGTAGCAGACCGCGGCGATCAAGACGACGCCGATCAGCCCGGCGACGAAGTTCGACACACGTGGGCGGTGGCGCCTCACGCCCCGGACCTCGTCGTCTTTTCGGTCTTCGTGCCCAGATTCCCCGGCGGGTTCCCGATCACCGCCACCGCCTGGGAGTAGGGCTCGTTACCGGCCGCGCACTCGATCGGCGATTGTCCTGGGGCGGCGGTGTTCGGATACGGGTTGGCGTGCAGGGGTCCGTGCTTGACAAACGCACCCTGGCTTGGCTTCAGATACACCCTCTGGGACGGGACCGCCTCGCCGCCGAGAACGTCATCGATTGCGACGGTGTCGAATCGCAGCGTCGTCCCGGTGCCCATCGGGTCGGACAGCAGGCTCGAGATGTTGCGCAGGAACAGCGTCACGTAATTGCATGTCGTCTGCGAAGGTGTCAGGAACTTGAGCGGCGCATGGAGGCTCGAAGCCGTGAGCGTCAGCCGATTCAGCCCAGCGGTGACGGTGTCGTTGTTGGAATAGGCCTCGAGCGACTTGGCGAGGCTGAGCAACCGCGCATCCAGTGCCGATGTCCCGGGTAGGTTCTTCGTACCGATCGCGAACGCGTCGGCCAGCACCGGTGCGCTTTGCGGCAGCGTCGCGAAGCCCGGTCGCAGCTCGCTGAACAGTGCCGCCGTGTCGAGCAGGAACGGGTTGATCGTCGGCGCGGCGTTGATCACTGCGCTGAACGCAGGCGGGGTCGTCGAGATCCACTGCTGCAGCGAAGGGGCGACGCTCGCGAGCGCTTTGAACGTCGTGTCGAGGTTCACGTAGAGGTCGGCCTGGGTCTGCGCCACCGGAGCGACCGAACCCGAGAACGACTCGAGCCCGCGGAAGAAGCCACCGAGATCGGTGTTCTTCGACGCGAGGTTGCGGGCGACCGGCAGCAGATTGTTCAGCAGCGGGACGAACGCCCCGATCGCATCGTTGAGGTCGGGGCCTCTTCCCGCGACGGCGTTGCTGAAGCCGATCGTCGACTGCTGGATGCCGACGCGCGTCGGCTGGTTGAACATTCCCAACACCTGATCGAGGTCGACCTCGGCGCTCGCGTGACCGAGTGGCACCGTGGCGCCGTCCGACCACGTCTTAGTCGACGATCCGGGGGTGATCTGGAGGAACTTGAGGCCGATCGCGCCCTTGAGCCTGACGTCGAACGTTGAATCGACCGGCAGCGGCTCGACGTTCTTGTTCAGCTTCAGGTTCAGGACGGCGATCGGTTGCCCGGCAGCATCGCGCCCAGGCGTCACGCTGCTCACGGTCCCCACGAGCGCGCCGCCCATGTGGACTTCGCCGCCGTGCGTCAGTTCGCTCGCATCCGCGATCTGTACGTGCAGGTTGTAGCGCGGGACGAACGGCAGCCCGTTGTTGGCCTGGTAGGCGAGCGTCACGGCGACGATCGTCACCAGCACCGTGAGGGCACCGATCAACACGGGGTTGCTGAGCGTTCCCTGATCGCGGCGGTAGCGGCGCATCAGTTGTTCCCCACCAGGTACCTGAGGAGGCTCGCGAGCGTGGTCGAGCGGCGCTGCGAGGAGGCGGTGTGTACGGCGTGCTGGACGAGCGGGAGGATCGCTCGCGTCGCGGCGGCTTGGGCCGCAGCGGGCTTCCGCTGCGCGGGCGAGGCCGTGGCGACGGTTGCCGTGTCCGCCGCGGGACCGGGGTGGGTGAACCTCGCCGAACAGGTCAGATTGAAAATGACCGCAAATCCCGTGCAGCTGCCGACGAGTGGCTGCTCGCGCGTGTAGTGACCGATCGAATCGAAGCCATTGGAAGCCTGGACTCCGTTGAACAGGACACCCATCAGCTGATCGAAGCCGCCGGTGTTGTCGATGCTGGTGAGCAGCTGGTCGAGCAGGGTGGCTGCCGGCAGCGTTGTGTTGCCGAGCTTCAGCAGGCGGCGGGCGAGCGGCTCGGTCGCGACGAGCGCCGGCTGAGACTGCTGCGAGGAGTTGCCGAGGTCGATCAGTGCGGGCAATGACACCTTGGCGAACGGCGCCAGGTTCTGGAACTGGCGGCCGAGCGCGGCGGCGCTCTGTCGCAGCGAGGCGAACAGCGGCGTCCCCTGGTCGGCCAGCTTGCCGAGGTTGACCATCAGCGGGTCCAGCTGGCGCAGGAACTCCGGGAACAGCTGGAAGGAGCGCGCGATGTCGTTGGCCCGCGCGGCGCTCGCAACCGCGGTCGTGTTGGCCTGCACGACGAAGTCGGCCAGCTGCTGGCGGGCGTTGGCCAGCGGCTTGAGCACGGTGTCGGAGTCGGTGGCGAGCTGCGCGAGCGTGCGGTTCTCGCTGGCGAGGATCTTGAGGACCTGGTCGGTGTATCCGAGCGCTGGGTTGGCCCGATGAATCACCGCGTTGAGGTCAGAACCTCGCGCTGCAAGCGCGGTCCCAAGCTCGTCCAGGATGATCGCGAAGCGCTGCCGGATCGACTCCTGCGAAATGTCCTGCACGATGTCGGAGTCGATCGGGGAGCTCGTGCGCGTCACCGGCAGCAGGTAGTTCCCGGCGCCCGGGCCGCTGGTGATCTTGGTCAACTGTGGCTGGTTCGAGTTGCCCGGCAGACAGTCGACGTACCGTTCGGCGATCAGCGACTGGGGTCGGATCGTGCAGGTCGCGTTCGCGTAGAACGGGGTGAATCGCTGATCGGTGATCGCCAGCGTGACCGCTGCCTTGTTCACGGGCGAGGCGGCCGGACATGGCGCCTGACTCGAGGTGCATACATCCAGCGAATTGATCGAGCCGACGGGAGCACCGGCGATGCGGACGTCCTCGCCCGGAACCGCGAAGGCCGCGTTGTCGAAGATCGCGCGCACGTAGTAGACCTTCTGGGCGCCATCGGACGAGCCGGTACCGACGACGGCGAGCGCTGCCGCCGCAGCCACGAGCGAGACGATCAGCGCCAGGCGTCTCATGGGCCCGGTGGCCTGACGGACGGGTTGCAGCCCGGCACCGCCCAAGGAGCCGAGCCGTCCGGCGGCGGCTGGATGCCCGCGCCCGGGCAGCGGCCCTTGACGACCTGCTGGCCCTGGTAGCGAAGCGACGGGTCCTTCGATTGCAACTGGTTGGCGCTGTCCAGCGAGAACGCGTTGAAGGCCGGCTGGGTGCGAAGGTAGTGCCCGTTCGCGTCGTAGTTGGACGCGGCCTGCCCGAGGTTCGTCAGCGCCGCGACCACGTCTGGCGCGTACTCGCGCAGATAGTCGATCTGCGGCTGCGAGATGTTCATCTCGTGGATCAACTGCGGGAACGCCCGCGCCGCGACGTTCGCAAGCGACGGCGTCTCGAGGAACAGGCTGGTGAGATCACCGCCTCCCGGGTTGTTGATCAGGAGGTTGAGCTTGGCGAGAGTGGGAATCGATGCGATCGTCAGATCGCGGAGCGCCACCGCGAACGGCGCGAGCTGGCGGGAGGCGATCTTCGACTCCGCCACGAACGGGTCGAGCGCGTCGAGCGTGCTGCGCAGGCCGGCAAACGTTGAGGTTGTGTGCGTCAGCGCACCCGGGAGCAGTTGCAGCGTCTGTGTGAGCGCGTTTGTTTGGCTGGCGATCGCGCCGGTGGTCGCGTTGCCGTTGGCGACAAGCGCAGTTAGGTCCTGGCTTCTGGAGTTCAGCGCCTGAAGGGCCTTCGCCCCCTCCACGAGCAGCTGATCGAAAGCCGGCTCCTCGCGCACCAGCTCCTGCGAGACGTTGCTCGTGCTCTCCAGCCCGGGGGCGAAGTACAGGAGCGTCCGGCTGGCCTGCGGTGCCTTGCCCTCAATCGCAGCGGCCTCGCCGCGAATGAAGCCGCGTAGCCCGGCGCGCGTGCCAGCATCGAGCGTGTTGAACAGCTGGTCGAGATTGACCGGCGAGTAGGCCTGTGTCGATGGGATGACACCGCCGTCGGGGATCTGGGGCGCGCTGTTGGAACCCGGCTCGAGCACGACGTACTTGTTCGCGATGCCCGACAGCGAGTTCTCATAGATCCGCGCCACCGTGCCCTGATGCATCGGCGACGCGTCCGAGCCCAGGTTCATCGTCACCTGCGCCAGGCCGTTGGACGTCAGGCCAATCGATTGGACAGAACCGACCTGGGCCGGCCCGATCAGCACGATGTTGCCGGCGACGAGCCCGCCCGCATCCTGGAAGTCGGCCTTCAGGGTGTAGGACGAGCCTCCCCCGAACAGGACCAGCGCAACCAGCACGACCGCTCCGAGCAGCGCGCCGCCAGCCGCGATTCGAGCAGCAACGCTCGAATCGCGCACGCCGGAACGCGTCCTCACCTCCCCCGATGCCCCGGGACTTGAGTTGGCGTTCGTGCCGTTCTCGCGCGACGCGCTCGTGAAATCTCCTCTCCTCTTCCCCTTCTATTGCCTCCGCGCCGGCTGAGCATGCTGCCAGAGTTCTCCGCAGGTTGCGAGTTTGGAGCGTTAAGCCCGCGCGAAGGATGCAAAGTTCGCGCACTAGCCTATTCGACCAGCACGGGCCCTAGCCGGGTTTTTGAGACACGATCGATCGGCTGTCTCAATGGCGCGTCTGGCGAGCCAGTAATGCAGCGCCAAGCGCGCCACCGAGATCGCCGAGCGCCGCCACGAGCACGTCCGGCGGGCGCTGATCGGCGAACAGGTGCGGCATCATCGCTTCTTTGATCCGGTCGGCGTACGGCTGACCGAAGCGCACGCCCAGGCCTCCCCCGATCACGACGGCCTCGACGTCGAGCAGGTTGCAGGCCGACGCGACCCCGGCGCCGAGCTTGTCGATCGCGTCGTCGATCAGCGACGTGGCGACCTTGTCTTGGCGCTCTAGTGCATGCCACCAGATTGAACTCGTCAGGCGGGTGCGCTTGTGTTCCTTCATCAGCGTGAACAGGTCCGTCTTGTGACCCTTTTCCACGCGCCTGCGCGCCCGTGCTTCCATCGCCGCGCGGCCCGCGTAGGCCTCCATGCAGCCCTTGCGTCCGCAGGTGCATCGTGCTCCCCCCACCTCCACGACCATGTGACCGATCTCGCCCGCGCCGCCGAGTCCGAGCCAAGGCTTTCCGTTGAGGATGATCCCGCCGCCGACGCCCGTGCCCCAGAAGACCCCGAGCAGCGACTTGTATGGCTTGCCGGCGCCGAGCTTGAACTCGGCATCGGTGGCGACCTGCACGTCGTTGCCGATGAAGATGTCCGTTCCCAGCTTCGAGGACAGCGTTCCGCCCAGGTCGAAGCTTCCCAGCCACCCGTTGAGATTCCGGGCGCTCGTGACGGTCCCGTTCTGGTCGTCGACGATCCCGGGCGAGCCAACCCCGACTCCGCGCAGGCTGCTGGGCTCGAGCGAGGCAGCGCCGGCAGCCTCCGAAACAGCCTCGGCCATCGCCTCGGCGATTCCGGGCGGCCCGCCCGTCTGGGGGGTCTGGCGGCGGGCGGAGCCAAGGACCTTGTTGCGGGAGTCGACGACGACGGCCTCGATCTTCGTTCCCCCGAGATCGATGCCGCCTCGGGCTGCGGTACGCGCTGGAGCTGAAGCTTGCATGGATGCGGATCCTACGCGTTGGCCCCGACGCTGCGTAGACGTTTCTAGCCCCAGGACTCTCGGTACTGCGCCTGCTCCGGCGTCGGCTCGTCGATTTTGACGCCGAGGGCGGCGAGCTTGAGCCGGCCGACCTCGTGGTCGATCGCCGCCGGCACCTGATGGACTCCGGGCCCGAGCGTGCCGTCGGAGCGCACAATTTCCACGACGCTCAGCGCCTGCAGCGCGAACGACACATCCATCACGGCTGCGGGGTGTCCCTCTGCGGCTGCGAGGTTGACCACTCGCCCGCGCGCGAGCAGGTTCAGGCGGCGGCCGTCGGCGAGCTCGTACTGCTCGATCAGCGGCCGGACCTCGCGCACGCCTCCGGTCGCCAGCGCGTTGAGCTCGTCGAGGTCGAGCTCGACATCGAAGTGACCGGCATTGGCGAGCAGCGCCCCGTCCTTCATCCGTTCGAAGTGCTCGCGGTGAAGCACACGCCGAGATCCCGTGACGGTGACGAACACGTCGCCACGCTCCGCTGCCTCGAGAGCGGGCATCACCTCGTAACCTGCCATCCTCGCTTCGAGCGCGCGCAGCGGATCGATCTCGCACACGATCACCGCCGCTCCCGCGCCGCGCGCGCGCTCCGCGACGCCCTGGCCAGCCCAGCCGTATCCGAGCACCACCATCCGATTGCCGGCGAGCAGCACGTGACTGGCGCGGATGATTCCGTCGAGCGCTGACTGCCCCGTTCCGTGACGGTCGTTCAGGGCCCGCTCGATCCGCGCCTCGTTGACCGCGAGCACGGGGCAGCGCAGCTCGCCCTGATCCTCGAGCCGGCGCAGCCGCACCAGACCGGTCGTCGTCTCCTCGGTGCCGCCGAGCAGCCCGCTTACGTTTCCTTGGGTGTGGGCGGTGACCAGCAGGTCGGCGCCGTCGTCGATCGTGACCTGCGGGGCACCCTCCAGCAGTGCCCGCACATGGGAGACGTATGTGTCGAGGTCCTCCCCGCGGCGCGCCCTCACCTCCACGCCCTCGCTTGCCAGTGCGGCTGCGACGTCGTCCTGCGTAGAGAGCGGATTGGCGGAGCACAGCGAGGCGTCGGCACCGCCGGCTCGCAGCGTCCGGATCAGGTTTGCGGTCTCCGCCGTCACGTGCAGGCAGGCGGCCACGCGGACTCCCGCCAGCGGGCGCTCGGCCCCGAACCGCTGCCGGATCTGTTGTAGGACGGGCATCTGCGCCGCCGCCCATTCGATGCGCGACTCGCCCTGGCCCGCCAGGGCGAGGTCGGCAACGTCGTGCGGTGGGATCGAGGTGCGGGCCATCGGGCCGCGTGCGCAGAAAGTTCTGCTATTCAGAACGAACTGCGCACGCTAGTAGCGGTAGTGGTCTGGCTTGTACGGCCCGTCCACCGGGACGCCAAGGTAGTCGGCCTGCTTTGGCGTCATCTCGGTCAACCTTGCCCCGAGCGCGTCGAGATGCAGCCGGGCCACCTTCTCATCCAGATGTTTGGGCAGCGTGTACACGCGCTTCTCGTAGATGTCCTCGTGCCCGAACAGCTCGATCTGCGCGATCACCTGGTTGGTGAACGAGTTCGACATCACGAAGCTCGGATGCCCGGTCGCGTTGCCCAAATTCAGCAGGCGGCCTTCGGAGAGGACGATGATCGAGTGGCCGTCGGGAAACACCCACTCATCGACCTGCGGCTTGATGTTGATGCGCTCGATGCCGTCGATCCGCGTTAGCCCGGCCATGTCGATCTCGTTGTCGAAATGGCCAATGTTGCCGACGATCGCCTGGTGCTTCATCCGCGACATGTGCGCGGCGGTGATCACGTCGCGGTTGCCCGTGGCGGTCACGAAGATGTCGGCCTTGTCGATCACGTCCTCGAGCCTCAGCACCTGGTAGCCGTCCATCGCGGCCTGCAGCGCGCAGATCGGGTCGATCTCGGTAACGACGACCCGGGCGCCCTGCCCCCGCAGCGACTCCGCGCATCCCTTGCCGACGTCGCCGTAGCCGCAGATCACCGCCATCTTGCCGCCGATCAGCACGTCGGTGGCGCGGTTGATGCCGTCGATCAGTGAGTGGCGGCAGCCGTACTTGTTGTCGAACTTCGACTTCGTGACCGCGTCGTTGACGTTGATCGCGGGGAACAGCAGCTGGCCCTGATCGGCGAACTGGTAGAGCCGATGCACGCCGGTCGTCGTCTCCTCGGTGACGCCCTTGATCCCGGCGGCGACCCTCGTCCAATGCTGCGAGTCCTCTTCCATCGAGTGCTTGAGGAGTTCGAGCACGACCCGTTCCTCGTCGGACTCCGCGCTCGCGGGATCAGGCACGGCGCCATCGCGCTCGTACTCGGCGCCCTTGTGGACGAGCAGCGTGGCGTCGCCGCCATCGTCGAGGATCATGTTGGGGCCGGCGGGGGTCGCTTGGGCGGGATTCGAATCACCCGGCCAGCTGAGGGCCTGCTTGGTGCACCACCAGTACTCCTCGAGCGTCTCGCCCTTCCACGCGTACACGGGCACGCCACGCGGATCCTCCGGCGTGCCGTCGGGGCCCACCACGACCGCCGCGGCCGCGTGGTCCTGGGTCGAGAAGATGTTGCAGCTCGCCCACCGGACCTCGGCCCCGAGCGCGACGAGCGTCTCGATCAGGACGGCCGTCTGCACGGTCATATGCAGCGAGCCGGTGATCCGGGCGCCGGCCAGCGGCTGGCGCTCCGCGTACTCATGCCGCATGGCCATCAGGCCGGGCATCTCGTGCTCGGCGAGTCGGATCTCGTTGCGACCGAACGTCGCGAGGTCAAGGTTCGCGACCTTGAAGTCGTCCTTTGAAACGGTCGAGGGGGTCTGATCGGCGGTCGTGCTCATTGCGTCTCCACGTGGTCCTTGGGGTGGCGGGTTCTACGGGCTGGGCTGCTCACGCCGTCGTCAGCAGTCGTTGATGCTTCTCCTGCTCGAATCGAAGCCAGTTCTCGGCCTCGACATGCTCGGGCCGGCGCGGCGTCTCAGCGAGCCAGCTCTGCACGGCTTGCTGCAAATCCGGGTCGTGCTCCAGGCGGGCGGCAAATGCGATGTCCGACAGGCCCAGGTCGAATTGCGCGAGCAACTCCTTGAGCGTGCGCAGCCGCTGGAGCTCGGCCGGTCCGTAGAGGCGGTAGCCCGAGGCGGAGCGCGCCGGCGTCACGAGCCCGGCTCGCTCGACATATCGCAGCATCCGCGGCGACCAGCCGGTCGTATCCGCGGCCTCGTGAATTGTGAGAGCCTCCACTCGCCCAACATTACCACGACAGTGTCAAGGTTTGGGCATGCCGTCGAAAGCTGCTGATTGGCTGCAAATCGGGAGGATTAAGGGCTTTCTCGCCGCGCTACCGGGTCCTCGACCCACATACAACACTCGTCCAGCATTTGGCCGGAACTGCCGATACTGACCCTAGGATCGGTCCCGACAAAGAAGGGAGCCAGGACCCAACCTTGCTTGGGTGCCGTTCACGTCCACGGATTACTTTGCTCGGTTGGGGCGGCCTCGTCGTCGTGCTGCTTCTCGCAGTGGGGGCATTCGGCGGTGTTGCCAGGGGATCGAGCGGAGTCGCGCGGGATCATGGCGGTGTGTCCGCCAGGGCTGGCGGTCTGTCCGCCAGGGCTGGCGGTCTGTCCGCCAGGGCTGGCGGTGTGTCCGCCAGCGCGCAGACCGGTGCCGCCCGAGGCGCCGCGCACTCGCGCGGCTCGGCCGGCAAACCGCATTCCAGCGCGAGCCACGGCCGCGGCAGCGGCAGCATCAGCCCCGGTGGTTCGAACACCGGCCGGCACGGACGGTGCGGCTCCGCTTGTCGCACCAAGAAGCCTGCTGGACATTTCGGTCGCACCACAGGAGCGCTGCCGGCTCCGCCAACGACGGGGCTCGGCCCATCCTCCGGAGGCGCCGGCATCACCCGCCAGCCGCTGCACCTGACGACCAGTGCGGTCCCCACTGCGCCACCGTCGCTCCACAGCGGCCTCGCCGGCCATTCGGTCGTCGCCGATCCTGCAGTGATCACTGGCGTCGGCTCTGGGACCTTGCTCCCGGCGAGCGCCGCCGCAGCCGTGAGTGGCGCAGGGTCTGGTCAGGCGGCGCGCCCGGCGAGCGCCTCTGCGGCGCAGCTCGCGCGCGACAAGCACGTCTTCCTGCGGCCGCTGGCGTTCCGCCATCCGGATCCCCCCGGCTCTGGGGGCAACGTGATCGAGAGGTTCGTTCAGGTGGTGCCGGAGGCGATCTGGATCGCGCTCGCCGCCGCCGTTGCGCTGGCGGCGGTGGGCGCCGGCGCGGCGGTCTGGTCGGGACGCCGGATGCGTCGCCAGGCGGGCAGGTTCGCGGCGGTGACTGAGGCAGCGCTGACCGACCCGCTGACAGACGTCCTCAACCGCCGTGGCTTCGTCGACGCGGCCGAGCGCGAGCTGGCCAGGGCCCGACGATACGGGCGATCGTTCGTCGTGGCTTACGTCGACGTGCGCGGTCTCAAGGCCGTCAACGACACCGAGGGGCACCTCGCCGGCGATGAGCTGCTCAGGCAGGTGGCGGGACTGCTCACAGATTCGGCCCGCGCCGACGACGTGGTCGGACGGATCGGTGGCGATGAGCTGGCGCTTCTGCTGCCCGAGCAATCAGGCGAGGGGGCGATGGCGGTCGCGACCCGCATCACCGCGCTGCTGCCAGAACGCCGTGCAGCCCTGGGCCTCAAGACGAACTGGGATCTCACGATCGGCACCGCGACCTACCCGGATGACGGCAAGAACGTCGAGGGGCTGCTCGCCGCCGCCGACCGCCGGCTCTACGAGCAGCGGGGCATCGCACTCCTCTGAGGGGTGTCGCCGGCGGTCACTCGCTGCAGCCCGCCGGCTGCGACCGCGCCGCCTACCCCTGCGCCAGCGCGTTCTTCAACCGATCGAGCACAACGACCGGCGTCGGATCGACCCGGCGCAGGACTCCCAGATACAGCGACACCAGATCTCCGAGCAGCACGAGCGAGATCAGCCGCTCGAGTCGGCTCTGGCCGATCGTCTCGACCCGGTACGTCGCAGCGCCGGAACTCGCGATCAGGCCGCGAGTCAGCTCGATCCGCTGCCGCACCCGTGGGTGCAGATCGGAGTCGTCCAGAAACACGGCGCTGAAGCGGCCGAGCTCGGCGGCTCCCTCCCACCCGGCGATCTCGTTGTGGTCGATCTCCGGCAGCTCGCCGTAGAAGCACGGCGACTTCGCGTTCTCGTTGATCTGCGTCTTCCAGCGATAGGCGATCGGCGCGGTCAGGCCGGCGCCGGTGATCTGCGGCACGGTGCCGTGCAGCGAGCGCGCGAGCACCTTCGGCTGGGTGTCTTCGCCGGCCTCGGGGTTCCACTCCGCGACCAGCCGCTCGGCGCGCCCGGTCGCGACGTCGATCTCCGAGTGAAGCCGCTCGGCGACGCCCGACAGACCCGCGACCTCGAGTGCAACCACGAGCGAGTACGCGACCGCGGCGCGCGGCTGAAAGCCGCCCGGGAGCGGGATCACCGCCACCCCGTCCTCGCGCGCGGCGCCCGCCAGCTTGCCGCCGGTGGTGGTGACGATCCGCCGGGCGCCGACCGCGCCGGCCGCCTCATACAGCGCGAGCGTCTCCTCGGTGTTGCCCGAGTAGCTCGAGCACAGCACCGTCGTGTCAGGCGTGGTCCAGGCGGGGAGCGCGTACCCGCACGCGACGCCGATCGGCCGCGACGCGCGGTCGCCGAGCACCGCACGCGCAAGCGAACCGCCGATCGCCGAGCCGCCCATCCCCGCGACGACCATCCCGCCCGGCGCGTCGTGAGCCTCGAGCTGTGCCGATTCGACGCGCCACAGCGCATCGCGCAACTGGTCGGGCAGCCCGAGGATGTCGTTCAGCTGCCCCGCCGAGTCGATCGCTGCGATCGCGGCCGGTGAGAGATCGCGCGTGGCGGTCAAAACTTGATCGCTCCGTCCGGAAGCTCCACACCCGGGAAGACACGCGCGCCGGCCGAGAGGACGTTGTCAGACCCGATCTTGACCCCCTCGCCAAGCACCACGCCTGACTCGATCTGGCAGTGATCCCCAATCGACACGTGGGCGCCGACGATAGAGGAGCGGATCGTTGTCCGCGCTCCCACGGACGCGCCGTCGAGCAGCACGGAGCTCTCGATGTGGGCCCCCTCGCCGACGGTCACCCCATGACCGAGCACTGTCCGCCCGCCGACGATCGCGCCGCCGGCGATGACCGATCCCGAGCCGACGTCCGCGGGCGGCACGACCCGGCCACTCACCTTCGACTCCTCCACCAGCGACAGGCCTGACGCGCTGAGCTCCTTGCCGATCTCGGTCTGAACGTTCCCCTCGAGGATGTCGTAGGTGCCCTGCAGGTAGCGCGCCGGCGTGCCGATGTCCAGCCAATACCCGTTCGACGCGTACCCGAAGAGCCCCCTGCCCACGAGCGAAGGGAACACGTCGCGCTCGATCGAGATATTGGTGCCCGCCGGCGCCATCGTGCTGAGCACGTCGTGCTCGAGGATGTACGCGCCGGCGTTGATCAGGTCGGTGTCGATCTGGTCGGGGCTCGGCTTCTCCACGAACTCCTTGACCGAGCTGTCCTCGTTGCGGCGAACGAGCCCGTACGCCGACGGATCGTCGACCGGGATCAGCGCCAGCGTCGCGCGCGCCCCCGTCCGCTCGTGCTGGGCAAGCTGGGCGGTCAGGTCCATGTCGGTCAGCACGTCTCCGTTGAGCATGAAGAACCGCTCGTCGAGCAGGTCCTCGGCGTACTTCAGCGCGCCGCCCGTCCCCAGCGGTCGCGGCTCCTCGACATAGCGCAGTCGAATCCCGAGCTGCGAGCCGTCGCCGAGCACCTTGCGAACGCCGTCGGCCAGGAACCCACACGAGAGGATCACGTCGTCGACGCCGTGCCCGTGCAGCCATTCGAGCATGTAGCCGATGAACGGCCGGTTGACGAGCGGGACGACCGGCTTGGGGATCGTCGAGGTCAGCGGGCGCAGGCGCGTTCCTTGGCCCCCGACCAGAATCAGTGCCTGCACTCCTTACGCCCCCTCTCGAGCATCACTCAGTCACGCCGGGCGAGCCGGCACCTGATCAACGATCGCACGCACCGCGCGAAACCTATCGTCCAATTCCCTCGTATGCGAAGCCGGCGGCCCGGGCCCCTTCGGGATCGACGAAGTTCCGCCCGTCGATCACCACGAGTCCCCTCATCCGCTCCGCCGCCGCCGCCCAGTCGAGCTCGCCGAACTCCGGCCACTCCGTGACGAGCACGCACGCGTCCGCGCCGTCCAGCGCGCTGAGCGCGCTGTCGGCGAACTCCACCCCCACCATCAGCTTCCGCGCCTCGCCCTCGGCGACCGGGTCGAACGCCGTCACGTTCGCGCCGTCGGCCTGCAGCCGTGCGGCCAGCACCAGCGAAGACGCCTCGCGCATGTCATCGGTATTCGCCTTGAACGCGAGACCCAGCAACGCGATCCTCTTGCCGACCAGCGATCCCAGATGCTTCTGCAGCTTCCCGATCACGCGGCGCTTCTGCAGCTCGTTGACCTCGATCACCGCGGTCAGCAGCTGGAAGTGATAGCCGGAGTTGCCGGCGAGCTGCTTGAGCGCCGAGACATCCTTGGGAAAGCAGCTCCCGCCGAAGCCGATGCCCGGTTTGAGGAAGTGCGTCCCGATCCGGTGATCCAGCCCCATTCCGCGCGCCACCTCGAGCACGTTCGCCCCCGTCTCCTCGCACACGTTCGCGATCTCGTTGATGAACGAGATCTTGGTCGCGAGGAAGGCGTTGGCGGCGAGCTTGATCATCTCGGCGCTGTTGACATCCGTGCGGACGAGCGGTGCGCAGAGCGGCGCGTACAGCTCGACGACGGCATCCCCGGCCCACGAGCCCTCGTCGCCGATGACCACCCGATCGGGCTTGAGGAAGTCCGCCAGCGCGGAGCCTTCCTTGAGGAACTCCGGACAGGACACGTAGGCGAAGCCCGCCTTCCCCTGCTCGGCGAAGATCCGCTTGATCGCGGCTCCGGTACCCACCGGGACGGTCGACTTCATCACGAGCGCGTGGTGCTCGGAGGCGGGCATCGCCGCGACCACCGCGTGGACGGCGCTCAGATCCGCGTCACCCGAATAGGTCGGCGGCGTCCCCACCGCGACGAACAACAGCCGTGCCTGCTCGAGTGCCGGCGCCAACTCGGTCGAGAAGTGCATCCGCTCGGAATTGCGGGCCACGCACTCCGCCAGGCCCGGCTCGTAGATTGGGATCTCACCGCGGTTCAGCTGCTCGACCTTGGCCGCGTCGACGTCGACACACCACACCTCGCTGCCGAGCTCAGCGAATCCGGCAGCCGTCACCAGACCGACATAGCCGGTGCCGATCACGGCGACAGGTTCGCGTTGCGCGTTCATCGAGCGGCGGAGGGTAGCGGGCAGGCGGCCCGGTGGGGATCGATGACTACCTAGCGGGCGTCAGCGAGGCCGCGATCTGGACCATCTGCTGATTGGGAATGTCATCGGTGAGCGTGTTGGAGATCCAGTAGGAGCCCTGCGGGGTCTTCCAGCCCACGAGGGTCAGCTTGTGACCGTTGACGAACAGCAGCAGCTTCTTGCCGTTGACCACCTTGGTCTGCGTCGGATTATCTAGGATCGGCGGGTCCTTCCAGGTCATTCCCTGCACGCCGTAGTACTGGCCGAGTCCCGGATTGATCACGAGCGTCATCCGGTACGCCGGGTACGTCCCACCGCCCGGGGCGTGGATCTGGTAGGGCCTCGGATAGGAATTCGCGACGGGGCCGATCGGGCACGTCGTGTTCGCGTTCGTGCAGTAGCTCGAGTCGCTGGTGATCAGGCGGGGGTAGTACACGGGCATGCCGATGTGCCCGAGCGCCGCGACCTGGGCCTTGCCGTCGGCCACGTCGGCCGTCAAGCCTGCCGTCGGGTTCCCGCCGCCCTTGCCGCCGCCAAGGCCCGGCGTGCCGTGTGAGCCGCCGTTGTTCGGCGCGGTTGTGGTCGGCGTCATGAACGCCTTGAACGTCCGCTGCTCGGCGCCCGGATCGGCGGTCACGTAGCACGGCGTCTGGGCCGCGCCCGGCCCCGCTCCTGTGGGCCCGCAGGGCAGCAGGATCGCCGGGAACGGGATCTGCTTAATCGAATGGCCGGCCGAGAACGCGACCAGGTTGAAGAGGTTGATCAGACCGTCGACGGTGTGCAAATCGTGATCCGTCTGGGTGTGCTGGCCGAAGATCTTCAGCAGCTTGTCGCGGTTGGAGATCAGCGACCCCGGACCGTACTGATCCTTCGCCCACCGGATGAAGTCCTGCTGACGGGCATTGCGGACGATGTCCGAGTCGGTGTGGCGGAAGCGCACGAATGCCAGCGCGCCCGAGTCGGACTGATTATCGCCGCACAGCTTCTGGTAGCCCGGCTGGATGTCGATGCTGGAATAGTCCGTGTACGCGGTGTTGTTGTAGTAGCGGTGGTCGACGTCGGTGTACACGCATCCGATCGCGTCGACGAGATCCGAGAAGCCCGAGAAGTTGATGTCGACGATGTGGTTGACCCGCAGCCCCGGGAACACCTGCTGGCGGAGGATCTTGATCAGCAGGTTCGGCCCGCCGACGGAGTAGGCGCTGTTCAGCTTGGCGGTCTGGAGGCCCCCGCCCTCCGGGATGTTGACCTTCAGGTCACGCGGGACCGAGAGGACGTTGATCGTCGTCGAGTTCGGGTCGAGCCGGACGAGCATCATCGTGTCCGTGTTGGCCGCGCTGAACGGCTCCCCGGCGCGATGGTCGGAGCCGATGATCAGGATCGTCTGGGGATTGCCGGGATTGGCTATCGTCACCTGCGCGTGCCTGAGCGCCGGCGTCGCGTCGAAATAGTGCGCGATCTGCTTGAACTGGAGCAGACCGGCGACGGCGGTGGTGACCGCGGTGAACAAGACCACGATCAGGGCGCCCAGAGCGAACCGCCACAGCGCGCCACCCCGCGTGTGCGGGATCAGCCTCACGCCAGGCCGCCTTCGATCGCGCGCAGGCCCCCGCCGCCGGCAGCGTCCTCTGACTCAAGCCAGATCGGAAGCGCTCGGACGAAGTCTCCAAGCGCTCGGCGATAGCGAGCCAGCGATGACAGCGACACCCACTCCTCTGGTCCGTGGTGGCCAGCACCGGCGGGCCCGAACTCGACCGCCGGAATTCCGGCGTGTATGAAAGCCGCTGCGTCGGACGCGCCGTCGCGGCCAACGCTCATCGTCTCGCCATTCGGCGACGAGCGCACAACCGCGTCGCGCAGCGCCCGGACGAACGGATCGGCGCGCGAAACCGTGACCGGCGGGTGGATGAACGTTCGTGTCACCTCGATCTCAGGAATTGTGCGCACCTGCTCGAGGATCTCGCCCGGCTGCTGCTCCGGCAGGTACCTGATGTCGACGGCCATCGTGCAGAGGTCGGGAACCTGGTTCAGGGCGTGACCACCTTGAATGCGTCCCAGGTTGATCGACGGCCGGTCGAACATCTCCGATGATTCCCGGGAGAAGGGCAGCGACTCGATCGCTCGGAACACGTCGATTGCCTTCAGCACCGCGTTGTCGCCGAGCCATGGTGTCGAGCTGTGCGCGGCGCGCCCGTGAACCTCGATCCGCATCGCAAGCACGCCCTTCGCCTCGACCCCGATGTGCATGTCGGTCGGCTCGCCGGTGATCGCGAAATCGCCGCCCAGCCCGCGGGCCACGACATCGTCAGTCGAGCGCACGTCGAGCTCCTCGGACTCCTCGTCGGGCACACATACGAGCCGCACGCGCACCCGCTCCTGCTGCTCGAGATCCTTCAGCGCACACATCATTCCCGCCAGGGCGCCCTTCATGTCATAGGCGCCGCGGCCGATCAGGCGGTCCCCTTCGACGCGTGGCTCGAATTGCTTCTCTCTACCGGGCACGACGTCGAGATGGCCGTGAAACACCACGCACGGCACGTCGTTGCCCGAAGGACCTACCTCGGCCACCAGCACGGGCAGTCCGATGTGATCGTAGTCGCGCACTTCGATATCGCGAGATTCGAGCCAGCCCTTGACGAATCCTGCGGCCGCGACCAGAACCTCCGTGCGCGAGGTGTCGTAGGAGATCAGGCGCTCGGCGAGGATCCGTTCATCGACCATGCCCCCAAGAATACGAACGACGGAGAGGACCCCTCACCCCTCCGCCACGCGTAGGAACTGCTCCAGCCGGTGGATGTCGCGGTGCGCGACACGCTGCTTCTCAGTGTCGTCGCCGGCGGCTTCTAGCTCTCGCTGCGCGACCTGCAGCCGCTCACGGAGGTCCCCAACATCCAGGCCATCCTTCGAATGCGCCTCCTCGAGCAACAGCAGCGCCCGATTGTTGGCGACCTGCATGTAGCCCTCGGCCTGCGCGAACGTCACGATCTCCGACTCGCTCTTGTACAGCCGCAACTCGGTTGGATCGAGCATCGCCAGGATCGGCGTGTGATGTGCGAGCACGCCGATCGACCCTACGGTGGTCTTCGTCGAGACCATCTCGACCTCGTCGTCGAACACCTGGCCCTCGGGTGTGAGGACCTCGACCCTGAACTTCGTCTTCGCCATAAGGGATGGGGTGGGGTTCGGTGGGTGGGGCGGTTGGGGGTGGGTGGGTCGGGTCCTTATTCCTTCTCGGCCTCTTCGACCACCTGGTCGATCGAGCCCTTCATGAAGAACGCGCGCTCGGGCAAGTCGTCGTGCTTGCCTTCGAGGATCTCCTTGAAGCCTCGGATCGACTCCGCGATCGTGACATACACGCCCGGCGTGCCGGTGAACTGCTCGGCGACGTGGAACGGCTGCGACAGGAAGCGCTCGAGCTTGCGGGCCCGGTTCACGGTCAGCCGATCCTCGTCGGAGAGCTCGTCGATCCCGAGGATCGCGATGATGTCCTGGAGCTCGCGATAGCGCTGCAGGACCTCCTTGACCTCGTTGGCGACGCTGAAGTGCTCGTCGCCGAGGATCTCGGCCTTGAGGATCGTGCTCGTCGAGTCGAGCGGGTCGACGGCGGGGTAGATCCCCTTCTCGATGCGATCGACCGCGACAGCGTCGTGGTCGCGTTCAGGTGCGCGAACGCCGACGCGGGCGCCGGGTCGGTGAGGTCGTCGGCGGGCACATAGATCGCCTGGATCGAGGTAACCGACCCCTTGCGCGTCGACGTGATCCGCTCCTGCAGCTGGCCCATCTCGGATTCCAGCGTCGGCTGGTAGCCGACCTGCGAGGGCATCCGGCCGAGCAGCGCGGACACCTCGGAGCCGGCCTGCACGAACCGGAAGATGTTGTCGATGAACAGCAGCACGTCCTGACCCTCCTGGTCGCGGAAGTACTCCGCCATCGTCAGGCCGGACAGCGCGACGCGCATGCGCGCTCCCGGCGGCTCGTTCATCTGGCCAAACACGAGCATCGTCTTCTCGAGGACGCCGGACTCCTTCATCTCCAGCCACAGGTCGTTGCCCTCGCGCGAGCGCTCGCCGACGCCACAGAACGCGGACAGGCCGCCGTGCTCCTGCGCGAGGTTGTGGATCAGCTCCTGGATGATCACCGTCTTGCCGACGCCGGCGCCGCCGAACAGACCGACCTTGCCGCCCTTCGCGTATGGCGCCGAGAGGTCGATCACCTTGATCCCGGTCTCGAACATCTCCGTCGTCGGCGTCAGCGCCTCGACCGACGGCGCTTCGCGGTGGATCGGCCAGCGCTCGGTGTCCTTGGGGAGCGACTCGCCCAGATCGATCGGATGGCCGAGCAGGTTGAAGATCCGCCCGAGAGTCACCTGCCCCACCGGGACGGTGATCGGCCCGCCGGTGTCGATCACCTCGGTGCCGCGCGCAAGGCCGTCGGTCGTGTCCATCGCGACGGCTCGGACGCGATCGTCGCCGAGGTGCTGCTGGACCTCGCAGACGACAACATCCCCCCGGGGTCGACCGCCAACTCCTCCTCGACCTCGCGCTTCGCCGCCTCCGGACGCGCGATCGTGATCGCGTGGTTGATCTCGGGCAGCTTGTCCGGGAACACGGCCTCGATCACCACGCCCTGGATCTCCTCGATCCGGCCCACGTTCGGTGCCTGTCGCTCGGTCGCCCGGGGTGTTTCTTCGGTCAGTGCCATATCAAGCTCCAGTCTAGGGTCTAACTAGCCGGCTAGGCCCTCGGCCCCGGCGACAACTTCCATGATCTCCTGCGTGATCTCCGCCTGGCGAGCGCGGTTCATATCGAGCGTCAGATCGTCGATCAGCTCGCGCGCGTTCTCGGACGCGTTGCGCATCGCGGTCATCCGCGCGCCGTGCTCGGACGCGGTGGACTCGAGCAGCGCGCGATAGATCGAAATCTCGACGTAGTCGGGCACCAGCCGGCGGAGGATCTCCTCCGGACCAGGCTCGTACTCGACCAGCGCTCGGTGCGCCGGCTCCTCGCGCGGGTGGGTGGGATCCAAATCATCCTCCTCGGGAGCCTCCTCGAGGATCGTGGCCTGTTGCAGGGGGAGCAGCGTCTCGCGGCGCACCTCCTGGGAGATCGGCGATATGTAGCCGTTGTAGAACACCTCGACGCGGTCGACCTCGTCATCGATGTACGCCGCCATCAGGCGGTCGGCGATCCGGCGCGCGTCCGCGTAGGAGGGCCGGTCGGTGAACCCGATGAAGCTCTGCGCCGGCTCGAGCCCGCGGAACGACAGCGAAGAAGCGGGCCGCCGTCCGGAGGCGAAGTACACCGCCTTGCGCCCCGCGCTGCTGTGCTCGCGACCGGCCGCGACGCCGGAGCGGACGATGTTGGAGTTGAACGCGCCCGCCAGCCCGCGGTCGCCGGCCACCAGCAACAGACCGACCGCTCTGACTTCCGGATGCTCGGTCAGGATCGGCAGGCGCGGCACGTTCCCGGACGCCTCGGCCGCCTGACGCGTCATCCGCCGGATCGCCCCGGCGTATGGACGCAGCGCCTCGATCCGCTGCTCGGCACGGCGCAGCCGTGCGGCCGCGACCATCTCCATCGCACGCGTGATCTTCTGAATGTTCTTGACCGCGTTGATGCGGTTGCGAACGTCTCGCTGGGAGGTGGCCATCGGCTCGTGGGCGCGTTACGCCGGCACCTCCTCCGTCTCCTCGGAAGCCTCCTCCGAGCTCTCAGCCGAGCCGTCCTGAGAGGACTCCTGATCGCCGTTCGAAGAGCCGCGGGCCGGCGGCGGCTCATCGCCGGCGCCCTCCTCCAGCGGGTGTCCCTCCTCGTCCAGGTCAAAGCCGAAGTCCTGTGCGAACTGCTCGACTGCCTTCTCGACGCCCGACTGGGTCTCGTCGCTCCAGTCGCCACCGGCGATCGTCTTCAGCAGGTCGGGGCTGTTGCCGTGCACGGACTCGGTCAGCCCGGCCAGGAACTTGGCGACCTTGTCAACCGTAATGCGATCCAGATACCCATTTGTGGCGGCGTAGATCTGAATCACCTGATCCTCGGCCGACATCGGGTGACGCTCGGCCTGATTGAGCGTCTTGACCAGGCGCTCGCCTCGCGCGAGCGTCCGCTGCGTGGCCGGATCGAGCTCGGAACCGAACTGGGCGAACGCCTCGAGCTCGCGGTACTGGGAGAGCTCCAGCTTCAGCCGGCCCGCGACCTTGCGCATCGGCCCGATCTGGGCGTTGCCGCCGACCCGGGACACGCTGATGCCGACGTTGATCGCCGGCCTCACGCCCGAGTAGAAGAGCTTCGGCTCGAGGAAGATCTGACCGTCGGTGATCGAGATCACGTTCGTCGGGATGTACGCGGACACGTCGCCCGCCTGGGTCTCGATCACAGGCAGGGCAGTCAGCGAGCCTGCGCCGAGGTCGTCATTCAATTTCACCGCCCGCTCGAGCAGCCTGGAGTGCAGGTAGAACACGTCGCCGGGGTACGCCTCGCGTCCCGGCGGGCGGCGAAGGAGCAGCGACATCTGGCGGTAGGCGTACGCGTGCTTGGTCAGGTCGTCGTAGATTGCGAGCGCCGCCTTGCCGTTGTAGAGGAAGTGCTCGCCCATCGCGCAGCCGGCATATGGCGCGAGGAACTTGATCGGCGCCGCCTCATCGGCGGCCGCCATCACGATGATCGTGTTCTCGAGCGCGCCGGCGTCCTCGAGCGTCTTGGCCAGGGCCACCACCGTCGACTTGCGCTGGCCGATCGCGACGTACACGCAGATCAGGTCGCGCTCGCGGTTGTTGATGATCGTGTCAACCGCGATCGCGGTCTTGCCGGTCTGGCGGTCGCCGATGATCAGCTCGCGCTGGCCGCGGCCGATCGGGATCATCGAATCGATCGCCTTGAGCCCCGTGAGCATCGGCTCCTTGACCGGCTGGCGCTGAACCACGCCGGGAGCCTTGAACTCGGCCGGCCTGGTCTCCTTTGTCCCTATCTCGCCCTTGCCGTCGAGCGGGTTTCCGAGCGGGTCGACGATCCGCCCGAGCAGCTCGTCGCCGACCGGGATCTCGAGTAGGCGCTTGGTGCGGCGCACCGTGTCGCCCTCGACGATCTTCTCCCATTCGCCGAACAGCACGGCGCCGACGTTGTCGGACTCGAGGTTCAGCGCGAGCCCGGTCACGTCATGCGGGAGGTCGAGCATCTCGAACGACATGCAGTTCTCGAGGCCGTGGATCCGGCAGATGCCGTCGGCGACCGACAGCACCGTGCCGACCTCGGTCAGGTCGGCGCTGGCGGTGTCGAGGCCTTCGATCCGGCTCTTGAGGATTGAAGTGATCTCGTCGGGCTTGATCTGCATTGCTGTCTCCTTGACGCGCGCGGCCGTGGCCTAGGCGTGCGCGACTTGCTTGCGAAGTTTTTCGAGGCGGTTCTTGATCGAGGCGTCGAGCACGACATTGCCGACGCGCAACACAATCCCGCCGAGGATCTCGGGATCCACCACGGTCGTCAGCTCGATCGTGCGATCCGCCTGCTCGCCGATCCGGTCGCCGATGTGCTTGACGGTGGCTTCGTCGAGCTCCACCGCGCTCGTCACCTCGACCGGGAGCAGCTTGTTCTCCTCGTCCCACATCGATTCGTAGCGGGTGCGAACCCTGAAGATCACCGGCATCCGGTGGCGCTCGATCAGCGCCTCCAGGAAGTTCAGGAAGGCCGGCTCGGCGCCCTCGACGGCGCGCATCAACGCATCCTTCTTCTCCCCGGTCGAGAAGTACGGCGAGAAGAAGAAGACCGCCAGGTCCCGGTTCTCGTTCAGCGCGTCGGTGAACTGGCCGAGCTGCTCGCGCACGACGTCGAGCTCGTCGCGCTCCTTGGCGACCTCGAACAGCGCGCGTGCGTAGACCTCAGCGATCTCTTGCATGTGCTACCCCTGCCCCCCGGATGCCAGCGCGGTGAAGTCGAGCTCTGACAGAGCCTCCTCCACGAGCCGCTGCTGGTCTTCCTCGGACAGCGTCTTGCGGGTGACCTTCTCGGTCGCCATGACGGTGAGGTCGGCGACCTCGCCGCGGATCTCCTGGATCGCGCGCCGCGTCTCGGCCTCGATCTCACGGCGGGTCTGCTCCATCAGCTGCTCGCGTCGAGCCTGGGCCTCGGCCGTCGCGTCACGCTCCTGGGCGTCCGCACTCTTGCGAGCGCGCTCCAGGATCTCCTCCGCCTGGCCGCGCGCCTCCCTCAGCCGCTCGCGGTACTCCGCGAGCAGTTGCTCTGACTCCTGGCGGGTGCGCTCGGCAGCGTCAATCGACTCCTCGATCGCCTTCTGCCGGCGGTCGAGTGCCTCCGAGATGCGCGGGAACGCGAGCTTGGCGAGGACGTACACCGAGATCCCGAACAGGAGCAGCGTCCAGATCATCAGCCCGACGTTCGGGGAGATCAGGAACGACCCGGATGAAGCCGTGCTGAGCATCTACTTCAGGACGTAGGAGATCAGCCCGGCGACCAGGCCGTAGAAGAAACAGGCTTCAGTCAGCGCGAATCCGAGCCACTGAATGCTCGTGATCTCATCCCGCATCTCGGGCTGGCGCGTCACGGCCTCGATGACCTTCCCGAAGATGAAGCCAATGCCGATACCGGCGCCGACGGCGCCGAGACCGCCGCCGATCCCGATGCCGAGCCCCGCGCCGACGCCGGACGACGCCGCGAAGTGGAAGATGGTGGTAAGCACTGACGACGCTCCTTCTAGATGGATTAGTGGTGGGTGACCGAGCCACCAAGGTAGATGGCTGTCAGGGTCGCAAAGATGAATGCCTGCAGCGTTGCGATCAGGACCAGCTCGAACATGTAGACGGCGATTCCGATGGGCAGCGTGAACCAGCCGAGCCAGCTCGCCCCGAGGATCACGGCCAGACCTCCGGCCATGAACAGGATGATCATGTGACCCGCGAGGATGTTCGCGAAAAGTCGGACGGTCAGCGAGATCACCCGCATGAACACCGAGATCACCTCGAGCGGCGCGATCAGCAGCAGCATCGGCCCGTGCACGCCCGCGGGGATCAGGCTCTTCATATAGCCCCCGAAGCCCTGCTCGCGGATTCCGACGTAGTTGAACGCGATAAACACGATCAGCGCGAGCACCAGCGGCACCGAGATGTTGGCCGTCGCCGCGTACAGCGCAAACGACGGGATGTGCGCCCCGAACAGGTTGAACTTCTCCTCGGTGTTGGTGGGCAGCGGGAGGTAGCCGATCAGGTTCGAGTACCAGATGAACAGGAACAGCGCTCCGCAGAAGGGGAACCACCGCGCCGCCATCGAGTCGGGCATGTTCCCGCGCGTGATGTTGTCGCGCATCAGCCCGAAAAGCACCTCTGTTCCGGTCTGCACCTTGTTCGGGCGTGCGTGCATCCGGTTCGCGATCCAGATCATCGTGAGCGTCGTGGCCAGCGCCGCCAGGAACAGGTACAGCACCGCCCGGTTGATGCTGAGCAGGCCGAGGCTGAGCCAGTTGACGAGCTTGAACTCGTTCTGGATCTGGAACTCGTTGTTCTTGTGGGTCGTGATCCCGAAGATCACGACCAACAGGATCAGCCCGATCAGATAGAAGGCGGCGATCCCGATCAGGATCTTCCGTGTGGTGCTCATCTGCGCCTCGGGCGGGTCAGGAACGAGACGATCAGGCTGACCGTGTACGCGAACACGATCACGGCCAGACAGGCAAGCCCGTCGTCCTGGCCGGCGCCCTTGCGCACCAGGATCACGGTGATCGCCAGCGCGAACAGGCGGCCCATCAGGAACCCGAGCCTGATCGTGATCTGACGGTTCATGTCGCCCATCGCGACGGCGGCGCGCTCGACTACCACGGCCGCGGCCCGCAGCCCGATCCACACGCCGGCACCGATGAGGTACCCCTCGGCCGGGACGCCGATCAAGAGCATGATCGGCGCCGCGACGACAATCAGGACCACGTCGAGATAGCGGAGCAGAGCCACGGGAGCCTCCGGCTCAGATGTTGCGGAAGCGCTTAGAGACAAGGTAGATGCCCAGTAGGAAGCCGGCGAGAAAGCCGACCAGGAACAGCGGCACGACGGCGCCCACGAGCGCACCCAGGCCCGCGCCGATCCCGGCGCAAAGCAGGTTTACCGCAAGCAGGAATGCTCCGGCTCCCGCTACGTCCTTGCCGGTCAAGGGCGGACGACTGTTCGTCATGTCGATGAAAGCTTCTCAAGCGAAATCCGAGCCCACGCGGCCCGTACCGTTTTAGGGCGCGAAGACAGAGGCGTCACCGGGAGATTGCGGCGACGCTTCCCCGCGACTCCCACTTCCGTTAGTGGGACGTTAGGAAGGGTAGCGTGCCGGCGCTTTCAGCGCACCGTGCTATGGCGCGGCACCGGCTTCCACAGCTGACCCTCGGCCCAGAGCGCCGCAATCCCCGCCCGCGGCAGCCCGAAGGGCCCCTCGTAGACGAGATATCGGGGCTCCCAGCGAGGGAAGAACTTGGCGTTGAATCGGTACAGGCTCTCGATCTGAAAGAACGGGTTGCCTAGCGCGACGAGCTTGCCGAGCAACCGCTCGTGGCGCTTCTCGGGGCTGTGCATCCACTTCGCGAACGCAGCGAAGTTCAGCGACAGCTCCTCCATCCCCCGCTCGCGCAGCAGCTCGATCGCCTTGACCACCAGGAACTCGGTGAGCCCGTTGGGCGTCGTCGGATCTCGGCGCATGAACGACAGCGATACGGCCGCGCGGCCGTAGACCGGCACGAAGTGCAGGACCGCCCGGATCGTGTGCTCGGAGTCCCGCGCGAGGACCACCAGCGTGTCCTCTTTTCCCTGGCAGCGGATCGAGTCCATCGCCATCGAGAATCCGCGCTCGGGAGCCCCTTCCCGGCCTCGCTCGAGCACGCCCTCGATCTCCTCGATCGTCTGCGCGTCTAGTCCCGATAGCTCCTGCACCGAAGCCGCATAGCCGGCCTTGGTCAGGCGGCTGACCGACTGGCGGACCTTGCGGATCGCCCGGCCCTCCAGCGAGAACTTCTGAAGCTCGACGATCGCCTCATCGCCAAGATAGATCGTCCGCAGCCCGAGCCCCTCATAGAGCGGGCACATCGCCTCGCTGGCGCCGACCGCGCCGAGCTTCAGTCCACGCGCCTGTGCGAATCCCCGCAGCTCGCCCAGCAGCGGCGCGATCGACTCCGCCGGGCCGACGGGATCGCCCGAGAGCAGCAGCACGCCGTTCTCGATCCGGTAGCCGACGAACGCTCGCTGGTCCGGGCTGAAGTAGTAATGCTTGTCGGCGCGCAGCTTGAAGAACGCGAGCGTGTCGCGACCGTGCTCGCGGACGAGCTCGCCGGCCGCGGCGCGGGCGAGCGGTCCCGGCAGCGCGCGGGGCGCGGCCAGCGGGCGGAAGATCACGTAGGCGATCGCCAGCAGGGTCGCCATTTCGATCGCGTGCACCGACAGCGGAATCCACCCAAAGTGATGGTGGTAGCGGATCGGGCCGGCCTGCCAGCGCAGCAGATCGCCGGTCTCGTGGGCGATCGTCCCGGCCGTCGGATGACCCTGGGAGACCCACGTCGCGAGCGCCGCAACCGCCACGCCCGCGAGGCCCAGCAGCGGCACCCTCCAGATCGCGGAGCGCAGCGTGATCGGGTCGTGACGGACTCGGAACGCCGAGCCGCCCGCGAGCAGGACCGCGGCGGCGGCCCAGGTGATCGCCGTCTCCTCGAAGTCGAGGCCCTTGAGGAGGTCGAAGAGCCCTAGCGCAATCATCAGCACGACCGCGATCTGCCAGGCCCGGCGCCGGCGCTTGAGCAGATACGGGGCGACCAGCAGCAGCGCCGTGCCCAGCGGGAGCGCAAGCGCGTGGAACAGCCGCATCGCTTCGACCGGCTCGAACTGCAGCAGCAGGTGGCCGCGCCAGCGGATGTTCGGCGACAGCGCCGAGGCAATGTTGACGAGCCCGACCAGGGCCGCGGCGAGCGCGGCAAGGCACGGCAATGATCGTGAGAAGCGTCTCATGAGGTGCGGGTGGACGGCGCCGGTGCGTCACTCGGGCGTGGAGCCGATAATTGGCCTGTGTCGCTCCGCGCACCGACGTCAGTGAGCAATGTACAGCGCTGGCTCGCGATTGTTACGTCGCTGAGCCTTGCTCTCCTGCTCCTGGTCAGCGTGAGAACAGCCGATGGGCAGCGCTTTCTGCCCCCTCCGGGGAAGATCTTCCAGGGCGTCACGTCGAAGCCCGTCTCTCAGTACGTCCGGGCCGTGGGCAAGCACCCTGCGGTCTACCAAGAGTTCGTCGCCTGGGGCCAGTATCTGCCGGGGATCACCCAGGACGCGATCACCGCCCGCGCGCGGATGATGATCCACATCACGACCGGCTACGGCTCGAGCGAGGCGATCACGCCCGCCGGGATCGCCTCCGGGCGCGGCGACGCCTGGCTGATCGGCCTGCAACAGGCGATCTTCCAGAGCCACAACATCACCTACATCCGGCTGATGGCCGAGATGAACAACGCAAACAACTTCTACTGCGCGTACAACGCCGACGGGAGCCCCCGCGACGCCGCCCACTCGACCACGCAGTTCAAGCGCGCCTGGAAACGGGTGACGCTGATCATGCGCGGTGGCAGCCTCGCGCGGATCGACGCCCAGGTCCACCGCCTCGGCATGCCCGCGTTGCATGCCTCCCACGATCTCCCGATACCGAAGATCGCGATGCTGTGGGTCCCGATGGTCGCCGGCGGCCCCGACGTCCCCGGCAACGAGCCAAACGCCTACTGGCCCGGCGGCGGCTACGTCGACTGGGTCGGGACCGGCTTCTACTCGAAGTTCCCCAACTGGTCGGGGCTCGAGCAGTTCTACGGCCTGCACCCGCACGAGCCGTTTGTGTTCGGTGAGTACGCGCTGTGGGGCGCCGACGATCCGGGCTTCATCAACCAGCTGTTCGGCTGGATCGGCTCGCACAGCCGCACCCGGATGGTGATCTACAACCAGGGGACCGAGCTCAATGGGCCGTTCCGGCTGTGGCGCTACCCGAACAGCGCCCGCGCCCTGCGCCGCTGGCTCGCTAGCTCGCGGTATCCGGCATTCGCGCCCGAGTGGGCGACGGGGCGCGGCGGGGTGTCCGCACGTGGCCCTGTCGCGGCAGCGCGAGCGTGAGCGCCAGCGCGAGCAGCGGAAGCACCGCGATCGTCTCGAACACGGCCGTCAGTCCGTGCGCGTCGGCGAGCACGCCGAGCAGCGGCGCCCCGATCCCGCCGAGGCCGATCGACAGGCCGATCGTGACCCCGGCCGCGAGGCCCAGGCGCCCCGGCAAGTACTCCTGACCCATCACGATCGTGACCGCGAATGTCGCGATCGTCGTGGCGCCCGCCAGCGTCGCGAACACCAGCGCCAGTCCGGGGCCGGAGACGATGAAGCCCACGATCAGCAGTGGCGTGATCAGCATCGAGCCGACCAGCACGGCGCGGCGGCCGAACCGGTCGGCGAGCGGCCCGCCGACCAGCGTGCCCACCGCTCCGCCGAGCAGCATCGCCGACAGCGCGATGTTGCCGAAGGCCTTGCCCACGTGCAGCACGTGGATGTAGTAGAGCGGGATGAACGTAACCATCCCGAAGTACACGAACGAGCGCAGCGCGATCACGCCGGCCAGGATCGTGAACGGACCCCATGCCTCGTGGTGCTCTCCCCGCTCGACCCGGCCCCCGACCACGTCCTTACGGAATGTCTTCAGCCGCGGCAGCTCGTGGATCAGCACGGCCGCCATCGCCCACGTCGGGATCAGGATGAACGCGGTGCCGTGCAGCCCGAAGATCAGCACCAGCGGCGTCACCAGCACCGGCCCCAGTGCGAAGCCGATGTTCCCGCCGACGCTGAACAGGCTCATGCCGCTCGCGCGCCGCGCGCCCGAGACATAGTTGGCAAACCGGGAGCCTTCCGGATGGAACGCGGCCACCCCGAGACCGCTCAGCACGATGGCCGCGAACGTCAGCGCGTATGTCGGCGAGAACCCGACGAACGCCACTCCGAGACCTCCGAGCGCCGGGCCGAGCGGCATCAGCCACGGCAGTGACAGCCGGTCCGAGAAGTACCCGAACAGCGGCTGGACGACCGAGCTCGAGATCGTCGCCGCGAGCACCAGGGCCGAGGCGGCCGCGTAGTTGAGGTGGTCCTGGACGATCAGGAACGGCAGCAGCGCCGGGATCGAACCCTGCGCGATATCGGTGAACAGGTGCCCGCCGGACAGCGTCGCCATCGCGCGGCGATCGACGCCCTGCATGTTTAGCCCAGCTCCTTGAGCCGTTTCTGAACGAGGCGCCGCTTGTCGACGAGCTCGGACTCGAGCTTCTCGAGCTCGGCCCGCCGGCCGCGCACGAGCTCCAGCTGGTTGGCGATGTGAAGCAGTGAGCGCTGGAGCAGGTCCCGGCGTAGATCCGGGTCCTCGGTGCGGTGATATTCGCGCTTGATCTCGGCACGCGCGGCTTGGGCCTCGAGCATCTGCGAGAGCTGCTCGAGCGAGAGGCCCAGCAGGTCGCGGAGCCGGACGATCTCGTTGATCTGCTCGACGTCCGCCTGCGTGTAGAACCGGTGCTGACCGAGGACCCGATCCGGCGCCCCTGCCAACAGCCCGATCTCCTCGTAGTAGCGGATCGTGCGCGGAGTGGTGCCGGTCAGCTCGGCGACCTCGCCGATCCGAAGCTTCTCGGTGCTCGTCGTGCTCACGCGCTGACCGCCTCAGGCGGGGCCTCGGGGCTCTTCACGTGCGCGGGGCGAGCGGCCGCCACGAACGCCCCGAGGAGCGAGACGGCGGACAGGCACCACAGGGCGGTGTGCATGTTGCTGATGAACGGATCGAGCTCCGCGGTCGAGATGTGGTTGGCGAGCCCCGAGAAGACCGCGAACAGCACGTTCTTCGGGACCGCCGAGGTGACGACCGCGATCACAAACGCGATCGAGATCACCGCGCCGGTGTTCTGCACCAGCACCCTCGCGCCGGCGGCGATCCCGCGCCGGTGGGCCGGCACGACGCCCATCATCGCGGCGGTGTTGGGGGAGTTGAACATCCCAGACCCAAGCCCCACCACGAACAGGTAGATGCCGCTGTAGAGATAGGAGGTGTCGCGGCCGAGTGACGTCATCATCGCGAGCCCGGCGGCGGTCACGAGCATGCCCGCCACCGCCATCCCTCGCGATCCGCGGCGATCGGCCCAGATGCCAGCAAGCGGGCTCGAGATGAGCATCCCGAGCGCAAGTGGCGCGAGCTTGATGCCCGCCAGGATCGGCGAGTTGCCTTGCACGCCCTGGAAGTAGAAGACGAACACGAACATCAGCGCGAACCGCGCGAGTCCGTTGATGAACGCCGCGGCGGCGGCGGCCGAGAACAGCCGGTTCTGGAAGATGCTGAGGTCGAGCATCGGCGAGCGGACGTGGCGCTCGATCAGCACGAACGCCGGCAGCAGGACTATCGCGGCGATCAAGCCACCGATCACGACCGGCGAGTCCCACCCGGAGATGCCGCCCTTCGAGATCCCGAGCACCAGACCGGTGAGGCCGACGAGGAACGTGATCGTGCCGAGCGCGTCGAACGAGCGGTCCTCGGAGCGTCCGCCCTGCTCGTGCAGCACGAGGAACGCCCACAGGCTGCCGAGCAGCCCGAACGGGACGTTGAACCAGAACACCCAGTGCCAGGAGAGCAGCACAAGGGCACCGCCGAGCACCGGTCCGATCACCAGCCCGACGGCCGCGACCATCGTATTGGTGCCCATCGCCAGACCGAGCTGCTCGCGCGGGAACGCGTCGGTCACGATCGCCGCAGCGTTCGCGAACAGCAGCGAGCCGCCGATGCCCTGCAGAATCCGCCACAGGATCAGCTCGGTGCCGCCGGAGGCGAACCCGGCACCAAGCGAGGCGAAGGCGAACAGCAGGAAGCCGCCGATGTACGCGCGCTTGCGGCCGAACTGATCGGACAGCCGCCCGGCGCTCAGCACCAGCACGGTCGAGGCGATCATGTAGACGAGGATCACCCACACCAGCTCGAGCAAACTCGTGTGCAGGCTGCGCTCCAGGTTCGGCAGCGCGATGATCAGCGTCCCCGAGTTGATCGTCGCAAGCAGCATCCCCAGGCTCGTGCACGACAGCGCCCACCACTTGTAGCTGTCGTGTTCGGCGTGGACGCCGATTCTTCGCCTGGGTGCCTCCGCAATTGCCATCTTACGTAAACGTAAGAATATCAGGAAGGGTGGGTCGCATGCGACCCACCCCCGGCCGGTGCATGCACCGGCCGGCAGCAGGATGACGCGGGGCCGGCGCGATCAGGCGAGGCCGGATGCCGAGCGCGCCGCAGCCCCGCGCGGCACATGTGCCGGTCCGAACACCCCCCTCCTACTCGTAAGCGGCGACCGTCGCCAGGATCACAAAAGTCGCGATCAGCGCCGCCCCCTCGAACACGGTCGCCTCCCCGTCGCCCGTGATCTGCCACACGATCACCGCCGTGCCGAACAGCGCGCCGGCGTAGATCGGCGAGAGCGCGAATGTCAGGGTCGTCGCCGTCAGCAGCGACACGAGAACGAGCACCGGGTACAGGAACGCGGCGATCTGCGCGACCGAGTTCTTGACGACCGAGATCGCGAGGTCCGCTTGGCCCTTGTGCGCGAGCACGATCCCGGTCACGTTCTCGACCGCGTTGCCCGCGATCGCGACGATCACAAGGCCGGCGAACGCCTGCGAGATGTGCAGCGTGTCGATCGTCGGCTGCAGCGCGTGCACGAACCAGTCCGCGACGAATGCCGAAGCCGCGCCGGCAACCGCCAGCAGGATCACGCTCGTCCTCAGGGGAATGCGCGGCTTCTCGGCCGGTAGCGGTGCGGGGGTGTCCGAGCGCAGATAGCCGTTGAGCCAGACCCCGTAGACGATCAGGATCGCCACCGCGCCGATGATCGAGATCGACTTTACGTGGTGGCTCGCGACATCGTGCGAGGCGACCGCCAGCGCGATCAGGACGATGATGAAGTTTGCGAGCAGCAGGAGCGTCGCGGTGTCGTTGGGCAGCCTGGGGCTGAAGCGCATCAGCCGGTCTGACTCCCGGCGCGCGCCGGCGACGATCACCAGGCCCAGCACGAGCAGCGCGTTGACGAGGATCGAGCCGATGATCGCGGTCTCCGCGACGACCTTCTGTCCCGCGCTAAGCGCGAAGATCACCACGAAGAACTCGGGCAGGTTCCCGAGCGTCGACTGCATCACCCCGGTGATCGCGGGGCCGAAGCGGGCGCCGATCTGCTCGGTCGAGAACGACACCACCCACGCGAGTCCCGCCAGCGCGATCGTCGCCAGCACGAATGCCACGACGTGCGGGAACCCGGAGACGTAGCGACCGATGCCCGCGAGCACGCAGGCCAGCGCGACGCCGGCGAGGACCGCGCGCTCGCCGCGGGTCATCAGTTACCGGTCATCACGGTGTCGTCGTGGGAGTACGCCGGCGCGCAGCAGCAGAGCAGGACCAGCGGCTCTGCGCCTGGGTTCCAGAGCTTGTGTGGCGTGCCGGGCGGGATCACGACGCAGTCGCCGGCGTTGATGTCGGCCTCGTCATCGCCCAGGCGCATGCGGCCCACACCGGCGGTGAAGTAATAGAACTCCTCGGCCTTCGGGTGATAGTGCTCTGCCGTTTCGCCGCCGGGCGGCACCTTGGCCTCAGCCAGGCTTTGGTTGCGTGCCTTGGTCCATGATGGGCCGGCGAGCTCACGGATCGTCGACCCGTCCAGGGTCGTGAACGATTCCAGCTCTTTCAGATTGGCTTTCTCCATTCCGGGAATATCTCACGCGCTCGAACTCGCCGGTTTCTATGTCGTGCTGGACGCGCGCGTCGATCTCGTGCTCGCTCGTGCTCGGATCGACGGTTCGCAGCTCGTGCGCGCGGCGGTTCTTGAACTTGAGGATCTCGAGCACGTACACCAGGTAGACGCTGGCTGCCAGCGCGGCGATCACCAGCCCGCCCATCAACGCCAGCCATCCATCTCGGTAGTGGCCATGGTGGTCGGAGTAGGGGATGAACCGCAGCCCGATCGCGACGCACGCCAGCAGCACCGTCCAGCCATACAGGTAGGCCACGGTCTTCCGCGGGCTGAAACCGATCCGCGCCATCCGGTGGTGGAAGTGGTTGGCGTCCGCCGACCACGGCTTGCGCCGGTACTTCAGCCGCTTGGCGACGACGAAGCCGGTGTCAAGGAACGGCACCGCGAGGATCAGCAGCGGCACGACCAACGCGACCACCGCGTTCGTCTTCAACGAGCCGACGACCGCGACCACGCCGAGCAGGTAGCCGAGCAGGTTCGCGCCCGAGTCGCCCATGAAAACCCTCGCCGGCGGGAAGTTGTGAATCAGGAAGCCCAGCGCCGCGCCAGCCGTCAGCGCCGCGAGCACGCCGGCGGCGCTGACGCCGAGGTCGAACGCGATGATCGAGAACGCAACCCCGTCGATCGTGCACAGCCCGGCCGCAAGTCCGTCGACCCCGTCGGAGAAGTTGACGACGTTCATCATCCCGACGAGCCAGATCACGGACAGCGCGCCGCCGGTGTTGGGGAACTGCAGCGACCCGACGAACGGGAGCGTTACGTCGGTCACGACCGCGCCGCCCTCGACCACCACAAGCGCCGCCGCCACCTGCCCGAGCAGCTTCAGGATCGGCTTGAGGTCGAACGCGTCGTCGAGCGCGCCGACGAACGTGATCAGCACTGCGCCGGCGAGGATCGTCCACGTGTGGACGATGCTGATCGTGTGGCCGGCGTGAGCGGTCCTCGCCAGCCTGATCGTCGCCGGCATCCAGATCGCCGCGGCGATCAGCACCCCGATCAGGATCGCGAGGCCGCCCAGCAGTGGCGTCTCCTTGCTCGAGAGGCCCCGTTCACTCGGCCTCGAAACGGCGCCGATGCGCCAGGCCAGCCGAGCGGCGAGCGGGGTGAGCGCGGCAGCGATCGCCATCGCCACGAAGAAGGCGAGCACAGCGTCCGAATAACGCATCGCGTGGCGAAGGATGGCAGCCGCGTAGGTCGGGGGCTTTGTTACGCCGCCCTGAGCGCGAGGGCCTGGGCGATCCGGGCGATCACGCGATAGGGCTCGTCTACGAGCTGATCCCAGGTGACGCGGATCACGGTGTAACCGGCGGCGACGTGAACCTGGTCGCGCTTCCGGTCGCTTTCGAACGGAGTCGGTTGCCGTGGGTGCCGTATCCGTCGACCTCGAGAATCAGCTTGTGCTCCGCCCACAGGAAGTCGGCGGTGTAGCCGAGGAGGGGCACGTTCACGGTTGGCTGCGGCAGTTCGGCGGCCTTGAGGGTCTTCCTGAGGATGCGCTCGGCCTTTGAGCGGGTGTAGGGTGGCGCCAGGATCGGTGTCGAGCAGGTTCCGGACGGTTGCGGCGCCGGGTTGTTCGCCGGCGCGCGCTTGAGTGCCTGGTCCAGCTTGTGGTCGTTGACCAGCCGCTTCGCACGCGCCTCGCCGAACGCGTGCTCGAGTTCGGAGGACGTTGCTTGCGAGGCGAACTCGATCATGGCTCTGGCTGGGGAGGTGAGGCGGAGGTTGGACTTGGTGTCGGTGTCGGCGGACTGGAGGGTCGCGACACGGTGGATGCGAACGCCGGGACGTGATCGCGGATGGCTATCGACGACTGTCACGTCGATCGTCTTCGCGTTGGGCGTGGCGAACCCCCAGACGGCTGCAGCGCTTCGGTGGCTGAGGAAGGAGGCAGGCCCGAGCGACAGGAGGGACGCCGACTCGCGCGCCAGCGGCAGCATCTCGGGGTCGCCGGCGATGTACACGTCCTGAAACGCCCGAACCAGGCTCCCGCGCGCCACGCGCGCGCGGATCGCGTCCCGCGTGAGCCCGAGCTTTCGGAGCTGCTGGCCGTGGATAGCGCAGTTCTGGCAGCGAAGCAGCCGCCGGACGGCCGGATCTACCCCCATTTCGTTCCAAGCGACCGCCCTCGCCAACGCTTTGGCGCAAGGTGGGGGCCAGAGCACCCACCATGCGCCATTTCGATCGCCACGCCTCCTCGGGCTCAACCGGTCCTCGCAACAGTAGCTGTCGAGGTGACGGTACCTCTCGTGGGGGATGGACTGGGGTGGCCGAGGGTCGGGCTGTCGTTGAGTTCTGGGCGGTTGGTCGTCTAGGCGTGACCTCCACGGCCTGACTCTGTCGTTCAGGGCGGCGAGGGGATCCGGGCCGGCGAGGCGCCAGGGAGCTTGCGGTTGGTTTAGCCGTGATCGCTCCCTTCCCCAGCCGCCGTTTCGGTGGCCGGCGTGAGCGGTGGGAGGGGCGCGGTGGCGAACGCGAGCCAGGGGGCAAGGGGCCTGCGCTTGAGCGGCTGCCACCCGCCGGCCGATCGTGCGTGGTTGGTTTAGATGGTTCTCAGGTACTCGTTGAGCGCTTCGGCGGGCGTCTTCCAGCCGAGCGTCTTGCGCGGTCGGCTGTTCAGCGCGGAGGCGACCGCAGCGAGGTCCTCGGCGCTGTGTCTGGAGAGGTCGGTGCCTTTCGGGAAGTACTGGCGCAGCAGCCCGTTGGTGTTCTCATTGGTGCCGCGCTGCCACGGACTGTGTGGATCGCAGAAGTACACCGGCAGGCCGGTCTCGATCCGCAGCTGGGCGTGTTGGGCCATCTCGGTGCCCTGGTCCCAGGTCAGCGAGCGGCGCAGCTGCTCAGGCAGCGTGACGATCGTCCTGGCGATCGCGTCGCGGACCGCCTCGGCGCCGTGCCCCGTTAGCGCGGGGCCGTCCTTTACTCCCGGCGCTTGGCCGGTCATCGGCGGGAGGTAGAGCAGCATCGTAAAGCGGGTTGAGCGCTCCACCAGCGTGCCGATCGCCGAGCTCCTCGCTCCGATGATGAGGTCGCCTTCCCAATGGCCGGGAACCGCCCTGTCCTGGGCTTCGGCGGGGCGTTGGCTGATCATCACCTCGTCGCTGACGAACCCGCGACCGCGACCGCTGGTGCGAGCTCTCGGGACCCGCAACGCCCGCCCGGTCCGCAGACAGGCCGTCAGCTCACGCCGCAACGCGCCACGCCCCTGAACGTACAGCGACTGGTAGATCGCCTCGTGCGAGATACGCATTGACTCATCATCGGGGAACTCCAAGCGCAGGCGATTGGAAATCTGCTCAGGGCTCCACGCCCTCGCCCAGCGCCGATCCTTGCGCAGACCGTGACGCCGCCCGATCCACCTCACCCCAGGACCGTCGAGAGCCGTCCCATCGGGCCGCTTGACAGCTCCCGACAGACGGTCCTGCACATACCGTCGCAGCCCGGCGTTCACGACCAGCTTCGCCGGCTTCGCACGCCGAGCCCGCCGGTCCGCGTACCGCTGCGCCGAGCTCGCCCGATACTCAACGACGCCGCCACACCTCACGACGTTCCGACGCAACTCACGAGAGATCGTCGACGGCGAACGCCCGAGCTGACGAGCGATCCCCCGCACCCCACACCCCCCAGCGCGCAGGATCGCGATCTCCTCCCGCTCAGCGAACGACAGATAACGCCCCGACAACGGCGCCTGGGTAACGGTCGGCATCCCCCCACCCTTCCGAAACCACCGGACACCAACCGCCGGCGACACGCCCGCCTGGACACCAGCCTCCCGGCTACTGAGCCCTCGCGCGACCGCCGCCCAGAAACGCACCCGATGCTCCCGCCGCCCAGACGGCAGACGCCCCGGCGAACGCACCCGCGCAAAATCCGAAGCCCGACTTCTCTCGCCCATCGCAACTCCTCTCGGTCAAGGTGTTGCGACGACCAGATGAATCCGCCCTCGCGCTTTGGAGCAATGTGGGGGTTCCGGCGTGAGCTCACGCTCACATTCTGCACCACAAACGACAAAACCGCCGCAAATGGCACACATTTGTTACACGACGGAGGGCCTACGTATGGCGAGGGCACATGCCGGCCTTCGAGCCACGGAAGCCAACCGAACCCACCACCCACTCCCCGGCAAAAGACCCGCCACAGCCGGCGGGGACCGGCCGACCTAAGCCGCGGTAGCCGCCGCCCCCAGCCCCGCATAAAGCGGATAGCGCTCGGCGATCGCGGCGGCGCGCTCGGCGAGCTCCGCCTGCCGGCCCTCGAAGCCCTCCGGCTGCAGCGCGCCGGCGATCACACGCCCCACCTCGACGAAGTCCTCGACCTGCAAGCCGCGGGTCGCGAGCGCGGGCGTCCCGATCCGTAGCCCGGACGACACCGCCGGCGGCCGCGGATCGAACGGCACCGCGTTGCGGTTGACGGTGATCCCGACTGCCGCGAGGCGATCCTCGGCCTGCTTGCCGTCGAGCGTCGATTCGCGTAGGTCGCACAGGACGAGGTGGACGTCGGTGCCGCCGGTGAGCACGTTGACCCCGCCACCGGCCTCGAGCAGCTCAGCCGCGACGGCGCGGGCGCCGGCGAGCGTCCGCTCCTGGCGCTCGCGGAACGGCTCGGAGGCCGCGATCCGCAGCGCCACCGCCTTGCCGGCGATCATGTGCTCGAGCGGCCCGCCTTGCTGCCCCGGGAACACCGCCGAGTCGATCTTGCGCTGGAGCTCCTCGGTACAGAGGATCATGCCGCCGCGCGATCCGCCGATCGTCTTGTGGATCGTCGTCGTTACCACGTGGGCGTGCGGGACCGGGCTGGGATGCAGCCCGACGGCGACCAGGCCGGCGAAGTGCGCCATGTCGACCATCAGGTAGGCGCCGACCGAGTCGGCGATCTCCCGGAACCGCTCGAAATCGAGGAAGCGTGGATACGCCGACCAGCCCGCGATGATCATCTTCGGCCGGCGCTCTTCGGCGACGCGCTGCACCTCGTCCATGTCGATCAGGCTTGTCTCGCGATCGACCTGGTACGCGGCGATGTCGTACAGACGGCCCGAGACGTTGATCTTCATCCCATGCGTCAGGTGGCCGCCGTGCGCGAGCTCCATGCCCATCAGCGTGTCGCCCGGTTGCAGCAGCGCGTGATAGACGGCGGCGTTGGCCTGCGCGCCGGCGTGAGGCTGGACGTTCGCGTGCTCGGCTCCGAACAGCGCCTTGGCGCGGTCGATCGCCAGCTGCTCGGCGATGTCGATGTACTCGCAGCCGCCGTAGTAGCGCTTTCCGGGGTAGCCCTCGGCGTACTTGTTGGTGAGAACCGAGCCGTGGCACTCGAGTACCGAGACCGGGACGAAGTTCTCAGAGGCGATCATCTCGAGCGTGCGCTGCTGGCGCTCCAGCTCTTGCGCGAGCACCTCCGCGATCTCCGGATCAACCTCGGCGAGCGGGCGGTTGAAGAAATCGGACGGGAGATCGACGGCCACGAATTCGCGACGATAGCAGTGGCAGTGGCGGTAGCCTTCTCTTCTGATGGAGGGGCACCAGCTTGGGGTGAACGGCAAGCGCGGGCGCGAGCTGGCGCCGGTCGCCAAGCGCGGTCCCTGGATCGCCGCAGGATTGGCGCTGCAGCTGATCGGGGTCGCGATGCCAGTCGTCTACGTCCTCGACAAGGCACACAAGGAAGACCTTGGAGGGCACATCTCGCGCGCCACCCTGCGGCTCGCCTGGCACCAGGCACTCCAGTCCCATGCCGGTCTCGCGCTGATGATCGGCGGCGTGCTGGTGTTCGCGGCCGGTGCGGTGGTGCTGGCGCGGCCGTTCGCCAAGAGCTGGCTGACGCTGGCGGTTGCCGTGCCGATCGCGGCCGTTGTCGGCCTGCTCGTGCTCGGGGCCGCGGTGCTGATCGTCGTGGTCATCGCCGCGATCGTGGCCAGCCTGTTCGACAGCGGGGGTGGTGGTGGTGGTGGCGGCAGCGGCTCCGGCGACTGGTGGTGGTGGTCGTCGGGCTCCTCGGGGAGACGCCGGCGAAAAGCAGACGACGAAGGTGGCGGGATCCTCGACAACCTCCAGGCCGCCTCTCAGCAGCGCGAAGACGACTAGGCGCCCGCGGCGACAATCACCGCGAGGTCGCCCCGCTCCCAGGTAACCCGGGTCTCCGAGAAACCCGCCTCGCGCAGCCAAGACAGCTGCTCGCCGACCGTGCTTGGCTTATCGAAGCCCTCCGTCAGCGGCGTGCGAGCGTCGGCGGGATCGTCGGGCACGACCACGTCGCCGAGCACGAACAGGCCGCCGGGTGCGAGCGCTTCGCGCACGCGCGCGAACAGTGAGGCCTTGCCGGGACCATCGAGGTGGTGCACGCACAGGGCGCTCGCGACCACGTCAAATGGTCCCGCCGGCAGGGGGTCCTCGAGGCGGCTCACCCGCAACTCGACGCGTGCCCTCGGCAGCGCGGCCCGGGCGGCGTCGAGCATCGCCTCCGAAGCGTCGATCCCGACCAGTGCCGCATCGGCGTGGCACTCGAGCAGCCGCCGCGCGGTCTCCCCCGTCCCGGTCCCCAGCTCGAGGATCCGGCGAGCGCCGACACCGCTGGCGACCACGACCTCCTCCTGCAAAGCCGGATAGCCGGGAATCTCGCCGAGCATCATCGACAGGTACGTCCGGGGGTCGAAGTGAAACTGCCCCCGCAGCACTGCCGCGACCTGATCCTCACTCAGCGCTCCGGTTCGCAGCACCGACCAGGCGCCCGACGCTTCGTACTCCCGGAGGTCGATGACAGTCGACGACGTCCCCGGCAGCGAACCGCCGTCGATCACCATGTCCGCCGCCGCGCGGATCAGTTCGGGCACGTCATCTAGACGACGCGGATCGGGCCCGCCGGCGCGGTTCGCGCTCGACTGCAGCACCGGCCAGCGCACGCCGGCCAGCTCCGGAACGACCGGCACCCGCACTCCAAGCGTGAGCGGATCGGCCCCACAGGCCAGCGGGAAGCGTTCGGCGAGGTTGTGCAGGAGCACCGTGACGCCGCCGGGCAGCAGACGCGACAGTGCCTCGCGGGTCTGCGCGCCGAGCTCGGGCAGCGCCTCGAACGCAAGGTCGCGATCGAAGAACATGACCGCAGAGGGCTTCTCGAGCGGCCGGCGCTTGAGCAGATACAACCGCTCGACCGCGACCCGGTTGCTCGGGTCACAGGCGAGTCCGTAGACGGTGTCGGACGGGAATACCGCGACCCCGCCGGCGGCCATGCACCGCTCGAACGCCTCCGCCGACCGCGCCGCCGGCGACCCGGACTGCGCCGGACCGCTCACCGGCGCGCGACGACGACGCGTTCGTGCCCGGCGAGGTCGCGCAACCGCTCCACCGAGCCGAAGCCCGCGCCACCCAAGAGCGACGTCACCGGGTCAACCTGGCCCTCTCCGACCTCGATCGCGACAAGCGAGATATCGGAGGTCCGCGCGATCAGCCGCCGGATCTGGAGCAGTCCGTCGGCGCCGGCAAGCAGCGCCGCGGTCGGCTCGTACCGCGAGACATCCGGCGGCAGCGGCGGGCCGTCGGTCGTGACGTACGGCAGGTTCGCCAGCACCGCGTCCGCCGGGACTCCGGCGATCAGGTCTCCCAGGACGAAGCGCACTTCCAGGCCGAGCCGGACCCCGTTCGCCCGCGCCATCTCGAGCGCGCCGACGCTCACGTCGGTGCCACTGACCTCGAGATCCTCGCGCTCGTCCTTCAGCGCGAGCGCGATCGCGCCGCTCCCGGTACCCACGTCGACGACGCGTGCCCGGTGGGGCAGCGTCAGCCCCACCTCGACCAGCAGCTCGGTCTCCGGACGAGGGATCAGCACCCGCCGATCGACGCGTAGGCGCAGATGCCGGAAGTCCTTATACCCGAGGATGTACGCGACCGGCTCGTGCGCGGCGCGCCGAGCCACGAGCCCCTCGTAGCGCGCCAGCGCCCCCGGATCGAGCTCATCGTCGGATCGCATCACCAACGCGGCTCGATCGCACTGCAACGTAAAGGCGAGCAGCAGCTCCGCGTCGAGGCGCGACGTCTCGGAGTCGGCCAGGCGCTGGGTGGCACCCTCCAGTGCCGAACGGATGGTCGCGGTCATCGCCGGCGCGCTCAGGCCGGCGCCTTCTCTGTCAGCCGCCGGCGCTTCTCATCGTCCTGAAGCGCGGCGGTCAGCTCGTCAAGCTGGCCCACCAGGATCTCGTCGAGGTTGTGGACGAGCAGGTTGATGCGGTGGTCCTTGACGCGCTTGTCGGGGAAGTTGTAGGTGCGGATCTTCTCGGCGCGCTCGCCGGTCCCGACCTGCGCCTGGCGAGATGCCGCGACCGCAGCCTGCTGCTCGGCCAGCGCGCGTTCGTACAGGCGTGCGCGCAGCACGCGCAGCGCGCGCTCGCGATTCTGCAGCTGGGACTTCTCGTCCTGCATCGAGACCACGATCCCGGTTGGCTTGTGCGTGATCCGGACCGCCGAGTCGGTCGTGTTCACCGACTGGCCGCCAGGACCCGAGCTGCGGTAGACGTCGATCTGCAGGTCCCCGGGATCGATCTCGATTTCGACCTCGTCGGCCTCGGGAAGGACAGCCACGGTCGCCGTGGAGGTGTGGATGCGACCCTGCGACTCGGTCTCGGGCACCCGCTGCACCCGATGGGTGCCGCCTTCGAACTTGAACACCGAATAAGCCCCGTCTCCCTTGACGGCAAAGGTGTATGTGCCCTCTCCGATCGACAGTGGCTCGACGCTGAAGCCGAGGCGCTCCGCGTAGCGGGTGAACATGCGGTAGAGGTCCCCCGCCCACAGCCCCGCCTCCTCGCCGCCGGCGCCGGGGCGGATCTCGACGATCACGTTCTTGTCGTCGTTGGGATCGCGCTCGACCATCGCCAGTCGGATCTCGTCTTCGAGCGAATCGATCCGCTCGCGCGAGCTCTCGAGCAGCGCGCGCAGCTCGGGGTCATCGCCGTCCTCGGCCAGGAGCTCCCGCGCGCCCTCGTGATCGTCCACGGCCCGGCGGTATTCGGCCGCCAGGCGAGCCGCGGGCTGGAGCTCGCGGTACGCCCTGCCGGCAGCGGTGAACCGCTCGCGATCCGCGATCACTTCGGGATCCGAGAGCTCCTGCTCGAGCTCGGCGAAACGCCCCTCGATCTGGGTCACCAACTCATCGATCATGGCTCTACCCGAGTCTAGACCGCGGCGGGGGTGCGATCCGGCGCCGGCAGCAGCTCGAATTCGCTCGGATCCAGCACCCGAACCGCCTCCTCGTACTCGCGCATGTAGCCGGGCCAGTTGGCGACGATCCGCCCGCTCTCGTCGCGATACCAGGAGTCGCACTGCGTCCAGGCGGTGCCTGCGAACCGCGCCTGCACCTCTCGATCGCTGGCCGCCTCGACCTCCGGCCGGACGTCGATCGCGGCGGCATGGCGGGCATGCACGTGCTCGAGCGCCTGGCGGATGTAGGACGCCTGCGCCTCCTCGTAGGTGATGATCGATCCGCCGGAGGTATTGGTATTGGGGCCGTACATCACGAACAGCGACGGGAACCCCGGGACGCACATGCCGAGATGGGCGTGCGGGCCGCCCGCCCACGCCTCGCGCAGGGTGCGTCCGCCGGCGCCGGCGATCTCCATCGGGAACATGAACTCCGTCGTCCGGAAGCCCGTGCCGTAGATGATGCAGTCGACCTCACGCTCGACCCCGTCCTCGGTGACGATGCCGTTCGGAGCGAGCCGCGCCACCCGGCCGGTGACGAGCTCGACGCCGGGTCGCTGCAGCGCCGGCAGAAAGTCCGAGCTGAACAGCACGCGCTTGCATCCGAACGTGTAGTCCGGCCAGGCCTTGCGCCGCACCTGCGGGTTACGCAGCTGCATGCGCATGAAGATGCTCGACCTGAGCGACCCGATCCGTCCCCACGTGCGCGGGTGACGGATCATCAGCGTCAGGGACTCGCCGTAGTAGTAGATGAAGCGCCGCCTGAACGCCTGCACGCCCGGCACGTACTTGACGATCGCCTTGAACCAGTTCGGGTAAGGGTCGGTCTTGCGCGGCAGGAACCAATTGCCGGTCCGCTGGAAGACATACAGTCGCGAAGCCTGCTCGGCGACCTCTGGCACGAACTGGACGGCGCTCGCGCCGGTCCCGATCACTGCCACCCGCTTGCCCCGCAGGTCGTAGTCGTGGTTCCACTCGGCCGAGTGGAAGCTCACGCCCCCGAACTCGCCCTCGAAGCCAGGGATCGCCGGCCGGTCCAGTTGCCCGGTGGCGATGATCACGGCGTCCGCCTCCCAGGTGCGCCCGTCCTCGGCCGCCACCGTCCAGCGGCGAGTGGTGTCATCCCACGTGCACGAGCTGACCTCGACGCCGGTGCTGACGAGCGGCTCGATCCCGTAGTCCCGCGCGATACCCTGCAGGTAAGTGAGGATCTCCTCCTGGGGGGAGCACAGCCGTGACCAGTCGCGGCGCTGCGCGAACGAGAACGAGTACAGGTGGCTCGGCACGTCGCAGGCGCAGTTCGGGTAGCTGTTGTAGTACCAGGTGCCGCCGATCCCGGACGCACGCTCCAAGATCGTTATGTCGTAGAAGCCGTGCCGGCGCAGCTCGATCGCCGCTGCGATCCCGCCGAATCCGGCGCCGACGATCACGACCTTCATGTCAGTGCCTCACGTATCCGGCCTGCGTCCGGTTCACCACACGCAAACCCTATCCATGGCAGTAGGGCCGCGTGACGTTCGTTTGTCCCGGGATCGTCAGCCAGCCCCCTCGGCCGAGATAGATCTCCTGCTGGGCAGTCACCTGCACATTGAGCAGCGACTGCAGCAGACTCACAAACCGGTTCATCGAGGTCTTGTGGCCGAGCGGGATCAGGATCTGGTCGGGGCACACGACCTCGCTGGCGGACAGCACGGGCAGCTTCGGCACCTCGGAAAGGCACTGGCCGGCCGGGACATCCGAGCTGCGCAGCGCCTTGCGCGCTTGGTGCAACCAAGCGCTCTCGACCTGCGCCTCATCGGCGGCGGTACGGTTGCCGGCCACGTGGTTGCGGATCACCACGAGGTTGATGGCGTGGTCCTGGGCGCCCGAACCGGTCGCGACGATCGCACCGAAATTACGGTCGCCGTAGACGGCCAGCGACACCGGATCCGGGTTACCCGTCGCCGGCGAGGGATCCCCGGTGCTGGCAAGTGCGCCGATGCATTGCTTGAGACCTTCCTGCTGGAGACGGACGCCGACGCCCTGGCCCGCACCTTGGACGGTGCTCGACGTGTTGGCGGACCCGCCACCGCCGCTCCCGCCGCAGCCGGCAACGGCAGCCGCGCCACACAGCAGCGCACCGGAGAGCGCCACGCCGAGCGCCCGGGGCCGGAGCCGCTCAGGCGACGACTTCGACCCCCAGCATGTCCTCGGCCGATGCCTGGCCCGGCGTCTCCACCGCGAGCACCGCCTCGAGTGCGGCGATCGACACCGCCAACTCGGCGAGGTCGGGTTCGCGCGTGGTCAGCTTCTGTAGCTGCAGGCCCGGATACATGATCGCCTGGACCCAGCGTCGCCGGCGATTGCGGCCGGCCCACTTGATCACCTCGAACGACAGACCCGCGATCAGCGGCACGCCCAGGATCCGCGTCAGCACCAGGATCCACCAGGCCGGCAGCCCGATCGGCGCGAACACGAAGATCGCCATGATCATCACGATCAGCAGGAAGCTCGTCCCGCAGCGCGGATGTAAGCGCGAGTAGCGCTTGGCGCGCTCCGGCGTCAGCTCGTCGGACGCCTCGAAGCACGAGATCACCTTGTGTTCGGCGCCGTGGTACTCGAACACCCGCCGCAGATCCGGGATTCGCGAGAGCAGCACCAGATAGCCGAGGAAGATCGCGGTTCGCAACGTCCCCTCCACCAGCCAGAACAGCAGCGAGGACCCGAGCTGGTGCTTGATCAGGCTGGTCAGGCCGACAGGCACGACGAAGAACAGCCCGATAGCGAACGCGACCGCGATAACGATCGTGCCCACCCAGGTGCCGCCGGAGATTTCCTGCTGCTCGCCTGGCATCTGGGCGTTGGCGGAGATGCCGAGCGCCTTCATGCCGATGCCGAGCGACTCGCCCAGCGCGACGACGCCACGTATCACCGGGAGGCGGTAGACGCGGCGGCGCTTGGCCCACGAGCTGAACGGGAACGAGCGGACCTCGATCTCGCCGAGCGGCGGGGCATTGCCATTGGAGGCGACCTGGTGCTCTTCGGGCGGCTTTCGCACAGCGACCGCCCAGGTGGACACGCCGCGCATCATCACGCCCTCGAGCACGGCCTGGCCGCCGAGCGGCGCATCGCGGCTCGCGGTCAGCGGCGCGTCGGGCTGCTGGGGTGAGGCGGTCAAAGGCTGTGCCACGCCGCCGTCCACGACACGATCTCCGGGTCAGGCGCCCGCGGATGTGCGCGCGGTCCGACGGCCCTTTGCCACGCGGCGCTGGAAGCGCTCCACGCGGCCGCCCGTGTCGACCAGCTTCTGCTTGCCGGTGTAGAACGGGTGGCAGACCGAGCAGATCTCGACGTGGATCTCTGGCTTGGTCGAGCGCGTCATGAAATCGTTGCCGCACGTGCAGCGGACGTGGGCGTCTACATACTCGGGATGGATGCCGGTCTTCATTGCCTGACCTAGTCTAGCGGGCGCCCGAGGCCGCGCGGGGGCGCAGGCGCCGGACGACGATCCTCACCCGGCGCTCCCCGAGCACACCGCGGTCATCACATTGTTGGACCGGTTGTAGTCGTCGGTCTGGTCGCCCGGATCGACGGTCATCGTGGCGGTGCCGCTCGTGCACTTCGGCCCGACGAACGACTCCCGCACCGTGTCGCGCGGGCGCAGGTAGGAGACCGTGCGCGACTTCGGGCTCGCCGGCGGGTCGGTGAACTGCACCACGAACGGGCCGGCGCCGGCATCGCCGTCGTTGCCGATGACCGCGATATAGCGGTTGAGGTTCGGCTTGCCCGAGACCGGGCGCACGGCGATCGACTTGACCAGCAGGTCCGGCGCGGTCTGAACGCAGACCGGGCTGTAGCGGGTTGCCGTGCCGAGCACCCGCGAGTGCGTGCCCAGCCAACGGAAGTCGACGCGAAGGCGGTAGCTCGCGGGAGCTGCGAGATCGACCACCTGCTTCTTGAGGATCCACTTGTCGCCGGGACGCTGGCCGAGCGTGGGGGGATTCGTCGGCGCGATCCACCTGCCGAGATCGCCTTGGGCCACAACGGTGTAGCCGCCACCTGACCGTGGCTTACTAAGCAGCTCGAAGCGCAGCCGCATCGCCTTGGTGCCGCTCAGCGGTCGCATCACGGCGATCGTCTGCATGCCTCGCCCGGCCGGCTCTGAGGCCTGCTGGCATTGAAACCCGGTCAAGCTGGCGCGCGGCGGCTCAGAGGCCGCGGCAATGCCCGCGACGGACAGCGAGGCGGCCGCCAGCGTGAGCGACCCCACCAACAACAATCGCTTCATGCCCCTTAAACAAGTCATCTCCCGAGAAGTTTTCCCGCCCGCCGGCGGCGTTTGGGAGATAAGGGTTAATCGATTAACCAAAATCTCCCACGCCACCGCTACACCACCGTGTAGAGCGGCCCGTCGCCGCCCTCCGGCGGCGTCAGCCGCCCGCCCTTGGCGGTGATCGCGCCGCACTGAACGCAGTTGGTGTAGTTGACGATCACGTCGACCGGACCCTCGGCGGGCGCGTCGTCGGGGATCTCGTAAACGCCCGCCGGGCACATCCACCGCCATGTCTCGGCGATTTCCCGGGGAACGTGCTTCTGGATCCGGATGTGGTTCGGCGCGTCATCGCGGGTCGCGTTGCCCGAGATGTACACCGAGGAGAGCTTGTCGAAGATGTACTTGCCGTCAGGCTTCGGGTAGCGCTTCAGCGTGTTGCCGAGGAACATCGGCTCGGCGTCGTCGCGGTGCCATTCCTGGCGGCCCGGCGGCAGCTTGCCCTTCGACATGATCGAGGGGCCGGCAAGCAGGCTGCCGATTAGGAAGCCCTTCTGGAACGCCTGCCGGGTGTTGCGCACCTGGTAGAGCTCCTGGCCGATCGACGATTTGTCGACCGCGTCCTCGTAGCTCTCGAGCGACTCGCCCGTCTTCAGCGAGCGGTAGATCGCCTCGGCGGCCAGCATCCCCGACCTGATGCAGTGATGGACGCCCTTGAGTGCGGCGGTGTCGACCATCCCGCCGGCGTCGCCGACCAGCAGCGCGCCGGGCATCGAGAGCTTGGGCATCGACCAGTAGCCGCCGCCCGGCAGCGCCTTCGCGCCCCACGCAACCCGCTCGCCACCATCGAGGATCCCGCGAACCAGCGGGTGCGTCTTGAACGCCTGAAGCAGGTCGTGAGCCGAGGTGGTCGCGTCGCGGTAATTGAGGTCGACGACGAACCCGATCGAGACGAGGTCCTCGCCCTTGTCGTTCTTCATCGGATACAGCCAGGTTCCGCCGAGCTGCCCGTATTTCGAGGCCACCTTGAGCGGCCAGGGCTGCACGAACGTGTGGATCACGCGGTCGAGCGGCTTGGGGACCTTCCATACTTCCTTGACGCCCAGCTCCCACACCTGCGGCTCGCGCCCTTCGGCCAGTCCGAACTCCTTGATCGCAGCGCCGGTGAGGTGGCCCCAGCAGCCCTCGCCGAGCACGGTGACGCGCGCCTTGATGTCGGTTCCCGGCTCGAAGTTCCCGAGCGGCTCACCGTCCTTGCCCCGGCCCTTGTCACCCGAGCGAACGCCGACCACCTTGCCGTCCTCGACGATCAGCTGCGTCGCGGAGGTCTCGGTCAACACATAAGCGCCGCCCTCTTCGGCCATCCGCTGCTGGTAGCGCGCCAGCGCCGCCACCGACACGACCTCGTTGCCGTGATTCTTGAAGTTCGGGACGAACGGAATCGGGACCCGGAGCTTGGTCTTCGGCCCGGTGAGCATGTACACCGATTCCTTGGTCACCTCGCCGAACGCGAACTTCTCCTTGCGCCAATCCTCGCGGGTCATCTCCGGGAACAGTTCCTGCAGCGGCGCCGGCCGCATCACGGCCCCAGAGAGGTTGTGCCCGCCGCACGTCTTGGCCTTCTCGATCACCGCGACCGGCACCTCCCCGAGCTTCTCCATGAGATCGCCCCCACCCGCCGCATCGTCGGCCAGCAGCTGCAGCAGCCGGTTGGCGCAGGCGAGGCCGGCGGTACCGCCGCCGACGATCGCCACGCCGACCTCGATCAGCTCGTCCTCGGGATCAAGCCCGCGCTTGATGAACTCCTTGACGGGGTTGACGGGCGGGGGGAACTCGCTGGGAGCGGGGAGGTGACCGTTCATCGAGGACATCGCGGACTACGACCCTTTCTTCGCCTTGATCGCGTCTGTGAGCTTGGGCAGGATCTTGTTCAGATCGCCGACGATCCCGAGGTCCGAGAACTCGAAGATCGGCGCGTTCGCATCCTTGTTGATCGCGACGATGTTCTCCGAGGACTGCATCCCGACCTTGTGCTGGATCGCGCCCGAGATCCCCGCCGCCAGGTACAGCTTCGGCGAGACCGTCTTGCCGGTCTGGCCGATCTGCGCCGCGTACGGGTACCAGCCGGCGTCGACGACCGCGCGCGTCGCGGCCACGGCGGTGTTGCCGCCGAACGCCGCCGCGAGGTCCTCGCACAGCTTGAAGCCCTCGGCCTTGCCCAGACCGCGACCGCCCGCGACGAGGATATTGGCGCCTTCGATGTCGACGTCCGCGCCGCGCTGCTCGCCGCGCTGGACCATGCTCGCCTGCGTCGACCACGGCGAGAGCTCGATATCGACGTCGACGACCTCCGCGGACGCGCCGTCGCGTGAGACAACCTCGAACGCGTTGATCCGCCCGATGATGATCCCGAGGTCGCCCCTGTAGCGGGAGACCGACAGCTTGGAGTCCTGAAGGATCGGGCGCTCGGCGACGAGCTTGCCGTCCTCGGCGCGGACCGTCACGACCTCCATCGTCACGCCGGCGTTCTTGCGCGCGGCCAGGCCGGCGCCGATCTCGAAGCCGAGCAGGCCGCCGCCGAACAGGGCGTAGTTGTGGCCGTTCTCGTCGATCACCTTGGCCATCACGTCGATGACCGGCTGCGCGAGGCCCTCGGGCCCCTTGGCCCGGAACACCTTGCGGGCGCCGTAGGCGCCCAGCGACTGACAGAGCTCGTCGCTGAGGTCATCGCCACCGACGACGACCGCGTCGCAGGCGCCGCCGACCTCTGCGGCACGCGCCGCGCCCTCGGACACGGCGCCGAGGGAGTTCTTGTTGAAAGCGCCCTCGTAGTGAAGGACGTACGTAAGGACGTCTGCCATTTAGATCAGCTTCCTTTCGTCCAGCCAGGCGACGATCTTCTCGACGGTTTCGTTCGTGTCCTCGTCCTCGATGATCTGACCGGCGGCCTTCGCGGCCGGATCGTGGAAGTCGCCGCATTGCACGCGCGACCCGTCCTCGCCGACGAGCGAAGTGTCGATGCCGACATCGGCGGCGGCGGCCGTCTCGAGCGGCTTCTTCTTGGCGCCCATGATCGCCTTCAGCGACGGGTAGCGGGGCTCGTTGATCGCGTCGCCGACGGAGATCACGGCCGGGAGGCCCACCTCGACCGTGTCATAGCCGTACTCGGCCTGGCGCTCGCAGCGCAGCGACCCTTCGGAGGTGTCCATCTTGATCACCTGCGTCAGCGAAGGCATCATCAGGTGGTCGGCGACAACGGCACCGATCGTGTAGCACTCGCCGTCGTCTGACTGCTGCCCGAGCAGCACGAGATCGGGCGACTCCTTCTCGAGCGCCTTCGAGAGCGCGTAGCCGGTCGCGGCGACGTCGGAGCCGGCAAGCGCATCGTCGACGAGGTGCACGGAGCGGTCGGCACCGAGCGACACGGCCTTGTGGAGGGCGCGGACGGCGGAGTCGGGGCCCATCGTGACGGCGACGATCTCGTCGACCGACACGGTGCCGCCTTCGCGGATCTGCATCGCCGCTTCGATGGCGTGCGTGTCGTAGGGGTTCAGGTTCTTCTCACCTGACCGGTCCATGCGCCCCGTCGATGGATTGATCCGCTTCTCGACGGCGGCGTCCGGGACCTCTTTGACCAGGACGCAAATCTTCAAGTTTGGTGGCCTCCTATTGAATGAACGGCGAGAAATATTACCCGGTTGACTGACGAGTCAATCGGTGAATGGAACCCACCCACCCCGGCTGCCGCTGCGCGGCAGTGTCCAGCCGGATGACTCGTGGCGGGCCCGGTCGTGGCGAGGCCGGATGCCGAGCGGGCCCGGTCGTGGCGAGGCCGGATGCCGAGCGGGCCCAGCCACGAGGCCGTGCGGGCCCGTCCAGACCAGTGTGGCTGTTTCTTCGTTGTCCGCGATGGCTTTCCGCGGTGCCACCCCCGTCCGAGTGGGCGGGATCCCAATCCCCGGCATCCATGCCGGCGGGCGACGGGTGGGCGGGACTTCATGCAGCGACCAACCTCCCGCTGAAGCACGCGAGGGGGAAGATGAACGACCATTTCGCGCCAAATCGCCCACGCGAGCGAGCGGAATGGCGCAAACTGGCTGCTGCTGCTAGGGCGACCACTTTGCGCCAAAGCGCCGCCGGCGTGCGCCGCTTTGGCGCGTTATGGCTGTTCTCGCCACCCCCCTCCCCAGCCAAACCCCCGGGCCGACCCCCCGAAAAACCTAAGCCCGGACTGCGCCGCGAATGAAGTCGATCGCCTGCTGCGTCGAGGCGCCGGGGGTGAACACCTCCGCGACGCCCAACTTCTTCAACTCCTCGACGTCGTCGGAAGGGATCGTGCCGCCGACCGTCACGATGACGTCGTCGACGCCCTGCGCGTGCAACAGCTCGAGGATCCGGGGGACGAGCGTCATGTGGGCGCCGGACAGGATCGAGAGACCGACGGCGTCGGCGTCCTCCTGGATCACGGTCTCGACGATCTGCTCGGGCGTCTGGTGAAGGCCGGTGTAGATGACCTCCATCCCCGCGTCGCGCAGCGCGCGGGCGATGATCTTCGCGCCGCGATCGTGGCCGTCGAGGCCGGGCTTGGCGACGACGACGCGGATCTTCTTCTCAGTCGAGGTGCCCATCGGGGCGGCGATTCTAGAGGGATCCGCTCAGCAGAGCACGTAGAGATTCCAGGACTGGTCGGCGGGAGCTCCGGACGTGTTGAAAGTGGACACGTCGACCTGAAACGCGTTCTTGTTGTCGATCGCGGCGTCGGCGAACCCCTGGCTCGGAATCGCGTTGACCGATACGACCGGCGCGCAGTCGCCGAGGTTCTGGTCGAAGTCGACGTAATAGGAGCCCGTGGCTAGCAGGCCGCCGCCGGTCACGCCGCGGTTGGTGGAGCCGATCGTCCCGTTGATGAAGCTGAAAGCCCACAGCAGCGGCGCCTGGACCTCGCCCGCGGAGAAGTCCTCGTACAGCAGCGATCCGGGCTGCACCTCGCGGGCGGTCACCGAGCCGGGGACGAGCTGGCCCGAGCCGACCGAGTTCGGTTGCAGCTGGGCGGAGCCGACGCTGGCGGCGGCGAGCTTGTCGACCCGAACGCTGCCGCGCTTGAGCTGATCGCTGCCGACGGCGCCGTTCTTGAGCTGGCCGGTGCCCACGCTGTGCGGTTTGAGCTGCGCGGTCCCGACGCTGTTCGGCGGAATGTTGATCATCGCGTACGACGCGCCGCCGAGCGCGATGAACATCGCGCCCGTGGCCATCACGTTCGCGTAGGTGAGACGTGGTCCCATTGATCTCCTCCTGTTGGTCGCGTGACGGGAATTGTCCACCCGAAATGGCGCCGCGTCATAACCCCGGCGCGGCGCTCAGCGCAGCGGCGATTCGGGAGCGGCCGATGCGGTCCGCTCCGCAAGCGCGCCGGCACTCCCGCCGGCCCGCGACCCCGAGCTTTCGATACGCGCCGGCCAGGTGGAACTCCACGGTGCGCACCGTGACGAACAGGGCCTCGGCGATCTCGCGGTTGGTCATGCCGCCGGCCGCCATCTCGGCGATCCGGCGCTCCCTCGGCGTCAGCGCGTCGGGACCGGTCAGCCATGGGCGGCGCGGCCGGGCGCCGATCGCGCGCAGGCTCGCAAGCACGCGCTGCTCGAGCGCGGCCGCCCCGCAGACGTGCGAGAGCTCCAGCGCCTCGAGCAGCACGGACCGGCTCTCGCCACTTGTGCCGGCACTCCGCGGCCGCTCGCCGTGGGCCGCCAGCGCTCTGGCGTATTCGAGCCGCGCCGGCGAGCGCGACAGCACCTCGACTGCTTCGCCGGCAAGTACCGGATCGTCGGCGATCCCTGCCGCGACCCCAGCTTCTGGCTTTTCATGGCTTGCTGCCTGCAGCGCCCAGGATGTGGACGGAGCCGGAAGGGATCACTGTCACCGAGGCGCCTTGCACCTCGATCGTGAGCTGCTGCCCGATCGAGTCCAGGTTCGCGCCGTGATTCCCGCCCCACGCATACGAGCCGATTGTTCCAGCGGGCGCCCCGATTCTCACCACCAGAGTTTGGGCGCGGTGACCGTAGGTTTTTGTGAGTCGGCGCCTAGAAGGCGGGGGTCTCGGAATACGTCCCGAACACGCTCTGCAGCGCCTGGACCATCTCGCCCTCGGTCACGTCGACCCGGGCTGCCTCGATCAGCAGCGGCATCAGGTTCTGCTCGGGGTCACGCGCCGCGCGCTCCAGCGCTTGCAGCGCCCGGTCCGCGGCCGCGGCGTCCCGGCCCGCGCGCACGTCCTGAACCGCCTTGATCTGATGCGCCTCGAACGCGGGATCGATCTTGAGGGTCGGGATCTCGGCCTCGTTGCCCTCGGTGTAGGCGTTGACGCCGACCACCTTGCGCACGCCCGCCTCGACCTCGCGCTGGTAAACAAATGCCGCGTCGGCGATCTCGCGCTGCGGGAAGCCGCGCTTGACCGCCTCGACCATCCCGCCGAGCTCGTCGATCTTGCGGAAGTACTCGTACGCCTGCTCCTCCATGCGGTCGGTCAGCGCCTCGATGAAATACGAGCCGCCGAGCGGATCGATCGTGTTGGTGACGCCGGTCTCCTCGGCGATGATCTGCTGCGTGCGCAGCGCGACCCGCACCGCCTCCTCGGTCGGCAGCGCGAGCGCCTCGTCGAAGCTGTTGGTGTGCAGCGACTGGGTGCCGCCGAGCACCCCGGCCAGTGCCTCGATCGCGGTCCGCACGACGTTGTTTAGCGGCTGCTGCGCGGTCAGCGAGACGCCGGCTGTCTGGGTGTGGAAGCGCATCAGCAGCGAGCGCTCGTCGCGGGCGCCGAACGTCTCGCGCAGCTCGCGCGCCCAGATCCGCCGCGCCGCGCGGTACTTGGCGATCTCCTCGAAGAAGTCGATGTGCGCGTTGAAGAAGAAGCTCAGACGGGGTGCGAATGCGTCCACGTCGAGACCTCGCGCGACCGCCTGCTCGACGTAGGTAAAGCCGTCCTTGAGCGTGAACGCGAGCTCCTGCGCGGCCGTCGAGCCGGCCTCGCGGATGTGGTAGCCGCTGATCGAGATGGGGTGCCAGCGCGGCATATGCTGCGCGCACCACTCGATCATGTCGGTCACCAGCCGCATCGCCGGATCGACCGGGAAGCACCACTCTTTCTGGGCGATGTACTCCTTGAGGATGTCGGTCTGGATCGTGCCCGATAGCTGCTCTGGCCCGACCCCGCGCCGCTCAGCGGCCACAACGTAGAACGCGAGCATGATCGGTGCAGGCGCATTGATCGTCATCGAGACGCTGACCTGATCGAGCGGGATCCGATCGAACAGCAGCTCCATGTCGCTGCGCGTATCGATCGCCACGCCTTCGCGGCCGACCTCGCCGAGCGAGCGCGGATGGTCGGAGTCGTGGCCCATCAGCGAGGGCATGTCGAATGCCGTGGAGAGGCCGGTCTGCCCGTGATCGAGCAGGTAGCGGAAGCGACGGTTGGTCTCCTCCGCGGTGCCGAAGCCCGCGAACTGGCGCATCGTCCACAACCGGCCGCGGTACATCGACCCGTACACTCCCCGGGTGTAGGGGTACTCGCCCGGGAGCCCGATTGCCTCCTCGGGATCGGCCGGCATGTCGCCGGCGCTGTAGAGCGGCTTGATCGGCTCGCCGGAAATCGTCGAGAACGGCGCGTCGCGCTCGGGGGCGCGCGCGAACGTCTCGCGCTGCCAGCGCTCGAGATCGCTCATCCGCGGCGTGGTGGCCATGTTGGGAAGTCTACGTCGATGCTTGTCGGTCCCGGGGTACGCCGCTACGCTCTGCGAGGAGGGATGGGACGCCCGGGCCTGCTTGCTTTGTTGCTGGTCGCCTTCGTATCGATGGCGTCTTCCGCATGGGCGAAGCCTCCGTCAAGGCAGCCGGCCAGCTCGGCGATCACCAGCCCTGCCAACGGTGCTGAGCTGTTCTACGACGGCGACACCGGCAGCGGCAGCGTCACGATCGCGGGCACTGTCGCGGGCAGCGGCTGGGGCTCGACCGGCGACCTTCGCTGCTACTGGAACGACAACGCCAACTCGGTCAGGGTCGCCACCAAGGTCACGGTGAACGGCGCCAGCTTTGCCGCCAGCGTGTCGCTGTTCGAGGTGGCGGGGCGCGTCTGCCGGCTGGCGCTCGTGCCCGCCGGGCAGACCCCTACCGGCTCGAACGTCGCGAACTTCACCGGCCCGGCGATCAGCGTGAGCGATCAGTTCTCCCATTCGCAGAACGGCAGCCTGTACGGCTACGACATCCTCTCGGGATCGCTCGGGTACTCGTTCGAGCTGGGCTCCGCCGGGGAGTGCCCGATCACGGCCTCGTTCATCACCGACCCGGCATCGCTCGGAAGCTTCACGCTGTTCAACGGCAACGCGTGCATGCTCGCCAACAACGGGACCGGGACCCGTGCGAGCGTCCAGGTCGATGGGCTCAACGCATTCGCGCCCGGCGCGATCTCGGGCCTCAGCATGACGGCCGGCTTCCTGCCGCTCGGGTACGCGGCGACGTTCGACGCCAATCACGACACGGTCACGATTCACGAAGCCGACACCCTGATGATCTGCAACGCGCCCGGGGGCTATCCGCCGAACTCGAGCACCTGCCCCGGTCTTCACAGCTCGGGCGTTCAGCTCCAGCAGACGACGACGCTGATCGCGAGCGGTCGGGTGGTGCGGATCTCCCAGCGATTCGCGAGCATCGATGGCCGCTCGCACTCGGTCGACCTGCAGTTCGCGCAGAAGGTCCAGGCGTCCTCAGGAGATGAGCCACCCGGTTTCGCGTTCCCGCGCCAGAGCTCGTTTGCGGTGCACGCGGCGCCGGACTCGTTCAGCACATTCCCCGGGGGCTCGAGCTCGATCTTCGTGGTCGGCGATCCGGTGCAGTCGCCGTCGGTCTCCAATCCGATCGGCGCGATTACCTACAGCCACCCGCCCACGAGCGCGACCTTCACCAGCGGACCCAACGCCCAGCAGGCGACGTTCGTGATGCACTACGCGGGGACCATTCCCGCTCGCGGAGCAACCGTTTACCTGTGGGCCTACTCGCAGTCGACGAGCCTGCTCGGGATCTCAGCGCTCGAGCAGGGTGAGCGCGACCGCTTCGCGCGCCCATCCCTCGCGATCGTCGAGCCGCGCAGGGGCGCGGTGCTGCACAACGCGGTCGTGCCCGTCGCCGGACGGGTGGCGGACAGCGTCGGTATCAAGTCGCTGACGGTCGACGGCCGGCCCGTCAAGGTCGGCGCGGGCGGTGGGTTCATCACCGCGGTTCGGCTACGGCGCGGCAGCAACCAGATCAGCGTGGTCGCGGTGAACGAGGCGGGCAATGCACGAGTCGCCGTGGTGCGTGTCACCTACGCGCCGGCGGTATGCGTGGTTCCCCGGGTGCGCGGAAAGTCGGTCGCCGACGCGGATAAGGCGCTCGCCAAGGCTCACTGCGCCGCTGGCAGGATCAGTCGGACTCGGTCCCGGTCGATCGCCAAGGGGAAGGTGGTCGCGAGCAATCCGGGCGCCGGGACCCGGCATCCCGCGGGCACCAAAGTCGCGCTCGTCGTCAGCCGCGGCCGATAGCGAGCCGGCTCTGGGGCGATTGGTCGCGCAGGCGGCGGCGTCGCCGTGGCGTCGGCAGCCTCCTCCGAGCTCGTCGCAGCCGCCGAGTCAGCGCAGCCGTGCCGGCGGCTCCCGCGACTGCCGCCCCGGTCAGCGCGATCGCCGTCTTTAGCCGCCGGCCGAGCCGGTCGAAGCGCAGCACCTGCCAGCCGTTCTCGCGTGCCACGCGAGCGAGCTCGGCGTCCGGGTTGACGGCGACCGGATGGCCGACGAGCTGCAGCATCGGCAGGTCGGACTCGGAGTCCGAGTAGGCATATGAGGCGCTCAGATCGATGCCCTCGCGCTCGGCCAGCGACTCGATCGCGCGGGCCTTGCCCGTCCGGTAGACGAACACGCCGGTCGGCTCGCCCGTGTACACACCATCCTTGACCACGGAGAACTGTGAGCCGATCCCGCCGTCGAGCGCCAGCACCTGGGCGAGCATCTCCGCGAGCTCGTTGGAGGCCGCGGTGATGATGTAGACCCTGCGACCTGCGTCCTGGTGCTCGTGGGCGAGCCCCAGCATCCTCGGATAAATACGCGGCAGGACCCCGGCGAGCACGTCCGCCCCGAGCCTGGTGAGATCCTTGACCCGGGTTCCGGCGAGCGACGCCGAGATCCGATCGCGCAGCTCCCTGGTGTCCTCGTCGGTCGAGCCGCGCAGCCGGAAGCGAAGGTTGGCCCAACCGTCGGCCAGCAGCTGGCGGCGCCCGATCAGGCCCCGCTTGTATGCGGCCCGGCCGAACTGGAAGGCCGAGGAGCCTTCCATCAGCGTCCGGTCGAGGTCGAAGAAGGCGGCGGCCGTCCGAGCTGCCGCCGCGCCGTTGCCGCGGGAGCTGGGAGCGCTCAGCCTCCGTTCACCTCCACGATCATCGCGTCGCCCTGCCCGCCGCCGGAGCAGATTGCCGCGCACCCGAGTCCGCCGCCCCGGCGACGCAGCTCGTACACCAGCGTGCCGAGGATCCTGGCGCCCGAGGCGCCGATCGGATGGCCGAGCGCGACCGCGCCGCCGTTGACGTTGACGCGGTTCTCGTCGATGCCGAGCACCCGGATCGAGTTGAGCGTGACGGATGCGAATGCCTCGTTGATCTCCCAGACGTCGATGTCCTCTGCCTTGAGCCCGGCCTTCTCCAGCGCCTTGAGGGCCGCCTCCGCCGGCGTGCGCGCCAGGTATGCGAAGTCGTCGGCGACCGCCGCCTGCGCGAGGATCGTCGCGAGCACGGTCTTGCCGTTTTGCTTGGCCCACTCGTCGCTCGAGAGCACGAGCGCACCGGCGCCGTCATTGACGCCGGGCGAGTTGCCGGCGGTGTGCGAGCCGTCCTTGACGAACGCCGGGGCAAGCTTGGCAAGGGCTTCGAGAGTCGTGTCGCGGCGCGGCGCCTCGTCGATCTCGACGACGGTGTCGCCCTTCCTGCTCTTGATCGTGACCGGCACGATCTCCTCGGGCAGCCGGCCCTCGTCGGTCGCCTTGATCGCGAGCTCGTGCGAGCGCAGCGCCCAGCGGTCCATGTCGGGGCGCGTGAGCTCGAGCTCGGTGGCGACCTCGCTGGCCTCCTGGAGCATGTGCTTGCCCGAGAACGGGTTCGTCAACCCGTCGTTGATCATCGCGTCGATCGCCTTCGCATCGCCCATGCGGAAGCCGAAGCGCGCCTCTTTGAGCAGGTATGGAGCGTTCGACATCGACTCCATGCCGCCGCCGATACCAACGTCGAGGTCGCCGGCGCGGATCGCGGTGTCGAGCATGCCGGCGGCGCGGATGCCCGACGCGCACACCTTGTTGACCGTCTCCGAGGAGGTCTCCTTTGGGATCCCGCCCTTGATCTGCGCCTGGCGCGAGGGGATCTGGCCCTGCCCGGCCTGGATCACCTGGCCCATTACAACGTGCTGCACCTGCTCGGGGGCTACGTCGGCGCGCTCCAGCGCAGCTCGGATCGCGGTGCCGCCGAGCTCGGTCGCGTCGGCGCTTGCCAGCCCGCCGCCGAGCTTTCCGATCGGCGTGCGCGCGGCGGACAGGATCACGGTCTTGGACATCTAAGTGATTCTCCGGGTGAGGGGTCGGTTGGGAGGGCAATGCTAGTAGGGTCGCCTCGCGTGAACGTCGAATCGACGACGGCGAGCCCGCTCGAGACCGCTGCCGACACGATCGTTGTGGGCGTGTTCGACGGCGAGCGCATTGCGCACGACGTGCCGGGCGGGGCCCTGGGCGCGCTGCTCGAGGCGGGCGAGGCACGCAGGTCGTGGCTGCACCTCGCGGTCACGCATGCGGAAAGTCGTCGGTTGGTGCTGATCGGGCTGGGTGCGCGCGATCAGTTCGATGGCGAGCGCGCCCGGCTGGCGGCGGCGGCCGCGGGCGGGCGGGCGCGCGAGCTGGGGGCTCAGCGCCTGTGCTGGGAGGTGCCGCACCACGTGGATGAGCTCGTCGTTCGCGGGCTGGTCGAAGGGACGCTGCTGGGGGCTTATCGCTTCGAGCGCTACAAGACGTCCTCCGAGGACTCCGGGCGAGCGGTCGGCGAGCTGATCGTCAGCGCCCATCACGACATCTCCGATCCGGTGCGGCACGCCGCGGTCGTGACCCGCGCGCAGAACCGTGCCCGCGACCTCGCGAACACGCCTCCCAATGACATGACCCCTTCAGCGCTGGCTCAGTACGCCTCGGGGCTGGACGGGGTATCGGTGAGCACACTCGGCGGCGAGCAGATCCGCGCCGCCGGCATGGGCGCGTTCGCGGCGGTGGCGCAGGGCTCGCGGCAGGACCCGCGACTGATCCGGCTCGAGTACAGCGGTGCCGGCCAGGGCAAAACGCCGCTCGGACTGATCGGCAAAGCCGTCACCTTCGACTCGGGCGGACTGTCGATCAAGCCGTCCTCGAGCATGCCCGAGATGAAGTTCGACATGTCCGGCGGAGCAGCCGTGATCGAGGCGATCGCGGCGCTTGCCGAGCTCCGCGCGCCGGTCAACGTGCTCGGCGTCGTGGGTGCGACAGAGAACATGCCCGACGGAGGCGCGGTCAGGCCCGGCGACATCGTGCGGGCGCTCGACGGGACCACGATCGAGATCAACAACACCGATGCGGAGGGCCGCCTCGTCTTGGCCGACTGCATCTGCTACGCCCGCCGCGACGGTTGCGAGCACCTGATCGACATCTGCACGCTGACCGGCGGGATCGTGGTCGCGCTCGGTTCCTGGCACGCGGGGCTGATGGCCAACGACGATTCCTTTGCGGAGAAGGTTCTGGCGTGCGGTGCGCGGACTGGGGAGCTGCTGTGGCGGCTGCCCCTGCGGCGCGAGTACGCCGACATGGTCAAGGGCCGCTACGCCGACATCACCAATCTGACCGAGCGCCGCGAGGCCTCCTCGATCACCGGCGCCGAGTTCCTGCACCACTTCGCCGGCGAAGTTCCATGGGTCCACCTCGACATCGCGGGCACCGCCTACGACGTCCCCCGGTCTTACTTGGGGAAGAGCGCCACTGGATTCGGCGTGCGCCTGCTCGTCGACGCCGCAGAGTCGTTCGTTTCCTGACGTACTCACGGCCGCATCGTCAGGGCGCGAACGAGTTGCGATAGGCGCCCGAGACCGTGGGAAGTCCTTGGAGGAAAGCACTCATTCCCCAAGGAGGTGGTGACTGTGGCAACGAGCACCAATCCTGCGGCGCATCCAACCACGAACGGGACTGCTCGCGAGCTCGAGGAGTGGCGGACCCATGCCCGGGTCTTCCTTCAGCCGATCGCGGCACCCTCGATCCTCGGTCTGTTCGGGTTCGCCGCGGCGACCTTCATCGTGACTGCATACCTCGTCGGCTGGTACGGGACCCCGGCCTCGCCGCCGGTGATCTTTCCGTTTGCGATGGCCGCAGGCGGCATCGCGCAGGGCGTCGCTGCCCTGTGGGCGTACCGGGCTCGTGACGGCCTGGCGACCGCGATCCACGGCATCTGGGCGTCGTTCTGGCTGGCGTACGGCCTGCGCTGATCACCCTGAAGGCGATTCCGGCGCCGCCACCGCACGGTGCGGTCCCCGAGCTCGGGTACTGGTTCTTCGCCCTGGGAGCAATCACGCTGATGGGCGCGGTGGCCTCGCTCGGCGAGAGCCTCGCGATCACTTCCGTGCTGCTGCCGCTCGCGGCGGGAGCCGGACTGCTGGGCGTCTTCTATGTCGTCGGCGGCAGCGGCTGGGAGAAGGCCGGCGGGTACGTGACGATGGCTTCGGCGTTCACGGCGTTCTACACCGCGAGCGCGATGATGATCGCAAGCGCCTGGGGCCGAACGGTCCTTCCGCTCGGCAAGTTCCGGCGTGAGGCGAATGTGCCCGGCGGCCGGGCTGCCTATCCGATCCAGTTCGCGCTCGGCGAGCCGGGCGTCCGGCAAGGGCAATAGGCGCGCCCGTCGCAAAGCCGTTGCGAGGGGCGGAGGCATCAGCTTCCGCCCCTCACAACCGGATCACCCGCAGGAACTGCCGCATCAGCCCGATCCTCCCGCTGACACGAACGCGCCGCTGCGCGACCATCCCGAGCGCCGCCCGACCGCGGGCGTTAATCGGGCTGGGGACGCCGCCGAGCCGCGGTGCGACCATCAGGCTCACTAGATCGGGCAGCGCGCCCTCGATCCGCAGATTCGGAGCCTCGGCGGCTCCGTCCTCGACAAGCACCAGATCCCTGCCGAACACGATCCGGACCGGCGGGTACTGCTCCTGCATCGCCAGCTCGACCTCGGCCGTTAGCGCGTTTGCCTGCGCCGGACGGCGGCGGACGCCACGCTCCACGATCGCCATGATCGCCGGCGAAAGGCCGCCCGGAGCGTGAAGTCCGAGCGTGACCCGCGGCGCGTGGGCGCGGTGGCGGCGAGCTGCGTCAGGCCGCGCGCGGCCAGACTCGACGAGGTCGAGCTCGTCGGTCAGCGGACTGGTCTGAGGGACCTCAGAGCGGTTGCGCGGGGTCTGCGGCATTGGTTTGATCGTAGGTACCCAGGAGACGCTGGCCCACCACGAGGCTGTTCAATCCCCGCATGAACTTCGATCTGGACGACCACCACCGCCTGCTCCGCAACACGGTCCGTGAATTCGCTGAGCAGGAGATCGCGCCGGTCGCCGAGCACCTCGATCGGACGAAGTCGTTCCCGTACGACATCGTCAAGCGGCTCGGCGAGCTCGACCTGATGGGAATCCCGTTCCCCGAGGAGTACGGCGGCGCGGGTGGGGACTCACTCGCTTATGCGATCGCGGTGGAGGAGCTGACGCGCGTCGACTCATCGGTCGCGATCACGCTCTGCGCCCACACGTCGCTGGGCACGCAGCCGATCTACCTGTTTGGCTCCGAGGAGCAGAAGCGCGAGTGGCTGCCGCAGCTTTGTAGCGGCGAGCGGCTCGGCGCCTTTGGGCTCACGGAGCCGGAGGCGGGTTCCGACGCCGGCAACACGCAGACGCGGGCGAAGCTCGAGGACGACCACTGGGTGATCAACGGCTCGAAGCAGTTCATCACCAACGCAGGCACGGACATCTCCGGCGTGGTCGTGATCACCGCGGTCACAAGTTCCCACCCGCCCACCCCCGACCGCCAAGACCGGGAGATCTCCAACCTGCTCGTCGCCAACGGCACCCCTGGCTACGAGCAGGGCGAGCCATACCGCAAGATGGGCTGGAACGCCTCCGACACCAGGCCACTGATGTTCACCGACTGCGTCGTCCCGGCCGAGAACCTCGTCGGACCTCGGGGCGCGGGACTTCGCCAGTTCTTCCACGTGCTCGACATCGGCCGGATCGGGGTGGCGGCGATGGGCGTGGGTCTCGCGCAGGGCGCGCTTGACCAGGCACTGGCCTATGCGAAGGAGCGCCGGGCCTTCGGGCAGACGATCTCAAAGTTCCAGACGATCCAGACCAAGCTCGCGAACCTCTCGACGGAGATCGATGCGACCCGGCTGCTCGTCCACAAGGCCGCGTACATGAAGGACAACGAGCAGAACTTCACGCTTACCGCCGCACAGGCGAAGCTGAAGAGTGGCCGGCTCGCGGTGCATGCCGCCGACGAGGCGGTACAGATCCATGGCGGTTACGGTTACATCGAGGAGTATCCGGTATGCCGCTTCTATCGCGACGCGAAGGTCCTCACGATCGGCGAGGGCACCGACGAGGTGCAGGAGCTGGTGATCGCGCGGGCGCTGGGGGTGTGAGGCTGAGATGCGACACGCGCGCGCTGTTGCGTTGATCGGAGGGCTGGTGGGGCTGGTGCTGGCGGCCAGCGCGCACGCGGCCGTGCTGGTTGGCACGGCCCGCCTTCAGGGCCAATTCCTGCTCAGCGGCCGGATCACCGTCGCGGTCGACGTGCGAGGCGAACACGTCGGGCAGGAGGTCACGCGGCGCTGGACGTTCTCGCCCTCGTGCCAGGCCGGTCAGTGCCCTGAGGTGCAGCTGATCCGTCAGCGCTCCGGCGGATCGGACCGGCTGGTCCTCCGGCGCGCACACCCCGGTTACTACACGGGCACCGGCAGCTTCTACGCGGCACTGCGATGTGGCAGTCGGACGCTGCGCAAGGGCGAGCTCGTCCCGTTCACGATCACGGTCCGGATCACCAAGGCGTTTCGGTTCGGCAGCGCCGTGCTCGCCCGCCAGATAAGCGCCACCTATACGAACCGCCGGCGAATCAATCTCACGCGGTGCGTGACGCCGCTGATCCACGACGCCGCTCGCTACCAGGGTCACCTCCTGTCGATGTAGAGCGAGCGCAGCACGTGGTTGACGACCGCGAGCTGCCCGCGACGCGCCTCTCGTCCGCCTGAGATCACCACGTACAGGCAGAACGGCCGCTGCGCACTCGTGAAGAAATGCTGCGTCCCGACCTGGCCGGGGCGGGCATGCGCGAGCCGCCGGGGTGAGAAGGTCGTCGGGTCCAGCGGCAGCGGGATCGTCCGCGCGGCGAACAGGCCGGCGCCCGGCTCGAGTCCCTCGCCCGGGAGGTACTCGGTAAGCGCCACGAACGACGCGGTCGCTGGCATCAGGCCGGTGCTGCGGTCCCCGAACTCGCCGTCGCTCAGCGCGATCTGAAAGTCCCCCGCGTGCAGGGTGGCCACCCCACCGGCACGCGTGAACACCCGCCCGCTCCATTTCCCCGGCAGCTCGATCCGCAGGCCGTGCGCCTCGAGCCTCACGCGATCGTCCAAGCGAGCGCGGCGGCAAGGATCGCTAGCAACGCGGCCGTCGCCAATCGCGCGGCCGGGCCGCGCCAAGCATGCAGAGTGCCGTGGAGCGCGATCAGCTGCCGGGGGGTGCGGGTCCCTGCCGCAAGCAACGGCTGCAATCCTCGAACGGCGCCATAGCAGCCGACGATCGCGGCTCCGCGACCCGGATCCGCTGACAGGAACGCCGCGAGCAGGGCGACGTACGTGGCGGCGCTCGAGACAACCGTCGTCAGGCCCACACCAAGTTGGGCGCCGTAGCCGAGTCCGTAGACCCAGCCCCGATACTGGTCCAGCCACAGCTCGTTGACCTGCCGGCGCGGGCCGGGCACGCGCCAGGGGCCGGCGTCGAGCACGATCGCGATGGCGACCGCGATCGCGAGGATCGCCAGGCGGGTGCGGGCTGCGATCGAGCCGGACAGGACCAGATCGCCGGCCGCGCCGGCCAGCGCGCCGGCGAGCACACCGGCGCCGGTCGCGCCGATCAGGAATGCCGTGACCGTGATCGACCAGTGCGCGTGGCGGCCCCGCTCGCCGAGCGGGGTGATGCTCGCGAGCATCGACTCGCCTCAGGGAGACCAGGCGGCGCTGACCGCGCCGACGACCGCCGCCGCGCACCCGAGGATCACCAGCGGGATCATCGCCGCGTCGCCTCGCCGTCCGGGTACAGGCTCGGATCGTCGGGCCCGATGCCCGCCGCTGCGAACACCTCGTCGATCCGCTCGGCTCGGGGGCCGCCGCCGCGGGGCGGCGCTGCCACGCGCTCGTCCTCGATCGCATCGCTGACGAGTGACGCGAGCGCCTTCCAGCTGCTGGCCATCCCCTCGCCCTTGACGGCGCCGTCGACGAGCACGAAATACGGGGACCCGGGCACGGCGTAGTCCTGCCAGGCCGCAGATGACATCACGATGGGCACGCCGTCCGGTGCCAGGGACCGGAGCTTGGCCGGCTGCTCGCGCTCGCTGCCGTGCGTGACGATCACGGTCTGGACGCCCGGAGGCAACCGCCGCTCGCCGAGCGTCTCCCAGAACGTGGCGCACGTGGTGCAGCCGGTGGTCAGGAACGCGAGCAGTGTTGGCGACCGACCCGCGCCGTCGAACGCGAGGCTGACGGCGTCGCCGTCGGGGGTGCTCCCCGCGAGCGTCGGCGCCGCGGCGTCGGCGCGTCCCGGAGTTGACGCCGGCGGCGGGACGGATCGCTCCGGGGCGCCGAGCCGGCGCAGGATCTCGGCATGGCTGCGCAACAGGCCCGCGACCAGCACGACGAGGATCACCAGCAGGACCGTCTCGACCGACACGACCGCGACCATCATGCGCCGCCCCCGCCGGGGAGCTGCACGGCGAGGTCTTCGAGGCAACTGGCCTCGTGCGTGCAGGTGTTGTCGTCGACCATCTCGGTGCTGTTGCAGCCCCAGCCCTGCACCGTGGCGGGGTGCTCGCAGATCACGAGCCTGCACACGACCTCGGTCGTGCCGCTTATCTGGGTGTTGCACTGGCCGTAGCGGAACTGGTTGCAGTCGACTCGCCGCTGCCCGCAGTCGCCGTTCGCACACTGGCAGCCGCCGGGGAACACCCTGCCCGGAACCCGGTTGCAGTCGATGTAGTAGCGCACGCCCTCCTGGTGGCAGAGGCCCGACCCCGTGTACGACGTGCACTTCCACCATCCGGCGACATATGTGTGTTGGGGGCACCGGTTCTTGCCGGCCTGGATCTGGCAGCAGAACTCGGTGTAGCCGTCGTTGCACAAGTCGTTCGGCCCGCAGTTCCCCGGCCCTATCACCGCCCACGCCGTCCCCGGCCGCAGCAGGTAGCGCAGCGGCGCGACCGCGAACGCCGACCCCGCGACGGCCGCGTGCGCCAGCGCGCTTCGGCGCGAGGTGCGCCGCTGCAGCCGAGCTCCGATCGCGGCGATGATCCGCTCGGGGACCGTCATGGTCTGCTCCACGCGCCCCAGGCCTGCGGCAACTCTCGGTAGGCGAGCACGATCGCGTACGCGCAGCCGGCGATCCCGACCGCCAGCACGGCCGCGGAAGCGGGGGCCCGCCCTAGCAGCCAGCCGGTTCCGTGGGGGCCGGCGGCCGCCGCCGCGAGGACGATCACCGCGATCCCGGCACTGAGGACCGACTGGATGATCGACGCCGGTGCGTCGCTCTCACCGAAGCACCCACACGACGAGCGGCTCCTTGCGAGCAGGGTCGAGACCCCCGCAAAGCTCGCGTAGACGAGGGCGAGGACCGCTGCCGTCGCCGCGGACGGTCGCAGCAGGCACAGCGCCGCTAGCAGCAGCTCACCGCAGGCGATCGCTCGTACGGCCGCGGATCCGGCCGGAACGCCGAGCGTGCGCAGTGCTTGCGCCGCGCCGGCCGGAGAGCGGAGCTTCGCCGCACCCGCGATCGCCAACACGATCGCGACTGTCGCGTAGAGCGGGGCTAGCGCCGCCGACACCGCTATCCCCCCGTCCTCTCCTCGAGGATCGTGGTCGCCGCGCTGGCGGGATCGAGCTCGCGCGAGACGACCTTGTCGAGCAGGTCCTTGACCGAGGGATCCTCGCGGACGGCCGCCTCGAGCGCCCGCCGCATCCGGAACGTCGCGATCGCGAGCACCTCGTTCATCAGGTTGCGCCGGCGGCGCTCGGACAGCGTTCCCTCGGCGTCGATGTAGGCGCGGTGCTCGGCGAGCTTCTCGACGAGCTCCTCGACTCCCTCTCCTCGAAGGGCCTCGGTGCGCACGATCGGAACCTGCCACTTCTCGCGTGGACCGAGCGTGAGCACGCCCTTGATCTCCCGCACCATCGTGTCGGTGAGCGGGTGATCTGCCTTGTTGACGACGATCACGTCGGGGATCTCCATCACGCCCGCCTTCAGGGCCTGGATTGAATCACCAGACCCGGGCATCAGCACGAGCACGACCGTGTCGGCGTGGTCGATGATGTCAACCTCGGCTTGCCCGACGCCCACCGTCTCGAGCAGGATCACGTCGCGGCCCGAGGCGTCCATCAACAGCACGGCCTGAAGCGCCGCCTCGCTCAGGCCGCCCAGCGCGCCCCGGTTGGCCATCGAGCGGATGAACACACCCGGGTCGAGGAAGTGGTCTGCCAGCCGGATGCGGTCACCGAGCAGCGCGCCCTGGGTGAACGGCGAGGAGGGATCGATCGACAGCACCCCGATCGTCCGACCGCGGCTCCGTTCGATCTTGGTCAGCGCGCCGAGCAGCGTCGACTTCCCCACCCCGGGCGGCCCCGTGAAGCCGAAGACGGAGGCGCGACCGGTGCTCGGATAGACCTCGCGCACGAGCTCCCAGCCCTCGGGATCATCAGCTTCCACGAGCGAGATCGCGCGCGCCAGCGCGCGCTTGTCGCCGGCGAGCAAACGTTCGGCGAGGCTCTGATCCGCGGTGGCCATGAGGCCGACCATCATGCCAAGGGTTGGCGGCGAGTTACTCCGTCGCGTGCCTCACGGCCATTACGATCCCGGCGTGGCACGTCGGACGTTGTTGACGCCGCCGGCACCTCCCAAGGTGGCGCGCCGGCCCCCACCGCCAATGCGCGGTGGGCCGCTCGCGTTCCTGCGCTTCGCACGGTCGCACAACATGCTGCATTGGGGTTACCTCCCGCTGATCGTGCGCTGGGCGTGGCTGAAGCTGCGCTGGCGCGGACGGCTCAGGACCGACGGGCTGTGCTTCGTCTGCCCCGGAGTGAAGTTCGAGATCGGCCGCGAAGCGACCGTCACGCTGGGCCGCTGGTCGTGGGTCGGCCACGGCTGCAAGATTCGCGCCCACGAGGGCCACGTGTCGATCGGGGCGAAGTCCGTGCTCGGCCAGGAATGCACGCTGTCCGCTTACCAGCACATCACGATTGGCCGCGAGTGCGTCATCGCCGACCGGGTGATGATGATCGACTTCGACCACGGCATGGTCGAGGTGGAGCGGCCGATCCGCGAGCAGGGCATCTACAAGCGCGACGTCGACGTCGGCCACAACGTCTGGATGGGCTACGCGGCCTGCGTCCTGCGCGGCGTGACGATCGGCAGCAACTCGGTCGTCGGAACCAACGCGGTCGTGACCTGCGACGTCCCCGAGAACGCCGTCGTCGGTGGCGTCCCGGCCAAGCTCATCCGGATGCGCAAGGCGCCGAAGACGTTTCGCTGGGAGGATTAGGGGCCTCGCTTCGCTCGGCGTCCGTGGGGCCGAGAGGCCCCGTCCGGGCCGATGTGGCGGTTTCTACGTGCTGCCGTCGGACGCTGCGGCAGTGCCCGCCCCGTCCGTGCCCCATATGGAGGCCGGCCATCCGTGGCCGGCGGGATTGGGGTCCCGCCCACGCGGGACTTCATACACCACCCCTCTCCCGCTGAAGCACGAGTTGCGAGGGCCGAACGTCCATTTCGTAACAAATCGACTTGGCGGGAGGGCAACGGTCTACGAAATGGACGCTGGGACGTCCATAACGTTCACCGTCGCCGCCGGGGGCGAGCGCTGTGCTACGAAATGGACGCTGCGAGGCGCTCCATCCCCTCTTCGAAAGGGTGGGCGGGGTGGGCGGGACTCCATACCGGGGCAGATCACGTCCCAAGACACCCGGCCGGAGGCCCGGAAGCGTGGTGCCAGCCTGCGCGCCTACCCGGGCCACCGAGGCGCCAGCCGCCCGCCAAGGCGGTCTGGACGGGCCCTCCCGGCCCCATGGACGCTGCGAAGCAGCCCCTTATTGACATAACTATATGCGCGCATATAGTATGCGCGCATGCGTTCATTCATATTTACACACACACTCGAGGCCGACGTGCCCGCCGACGCCATCTGGGCGCTATACGAGGACGTCAGCAGCTGGCCGAGCTGGGACGAGCAGGCGGAGCTGATCACCCGCGATGGACCTTTCGCCGCCGGCTCGACCGGCACGATGAAGTTCGCCGGCCAGGACCCGCTGCACTACCGCCTGGCCCGCGTGGAGCGGAACCGGTGCTTCGTCGACGAGACGCCCGTCGGCGAGCTCGTCGTGCGCGTCGGCCACGAGCTCGAGCCAACACCGGGCGGCAAGCTCGCGATCACCTACCGAGCTGAGATCGAGGGTCCTGAGGATCAGGCACAACACCTCGGACCGATGATCACGTCCGACTTCCCGGCCACGATGGCGGCGCTCGTCCAGCGAGCAAAGGAGTCGCTGTCGTAGCCGAGCAGCCAGCCTCCCGCTTCGCCACGCCAGAGCAGAGCCCCGGGTTCCTGCTGTGGCGAACAACCCTTGCCTGGCAGCGCGCGATCCGGGCAGCGCTGGCGTCCCACCAGCTCACGCACGTGCAGTTCGTCCTGCTCGCCTCGCTCTGGTGGCTGGAGGACAACGAGGGCGAGGCGCCGACTCAGGCCCGTCTGGCCGCCCAGTCGGGCGCCGACCCGATGATGACCAGCCAGGTGATCCGCAAGCTCGAGGCGCGCGGGCTGCTCGAGCGCCACCCCGACCCAAACGACAGCCGCGCGTGGCGCGTGCGGCCCACCGAGCCCGGCAGGCGTCTCGTCGCACGGGCCCTGAAGGACGTCGAGGCGAGCGACGAGCGCTACTTCGGCGCACTCGGGAACGAGGACCGCGCCGCGTTCGTCAAGGCACTCGCGAAGCTCGGCGCTCAGACGTCCCAGCCGACGAGCTCGGGCGCGAGATTCGCGAGCACCTGATCCAGTCTCGGGTCCTCGTCCAGGGCCCGATCGAGCAGCTCCGCGTGGCGGGACGCGCGCTCGCGCGGATAGTTGCCGGCTGTGCCGCGGAATGCGAGAAAAGCCCAGTCGCTCGACTGGAGCGCGAGCAGCTCGCGCAGCGCTCGGTCGCTCGGCCTGCGCCCGGTCCCCAGCACCCTGAGCTCAGCCGATCGCGCCAGCCAGGCCATGTCCGCGACCGCCGGCGCGCTCCAGGTCCGCAGATCCCCGCCGACCCCCCAGCTCGTGACGCCGAGACTCTCGGGAGCCGCCACCGGCTCATGACGCACCAGCGCGTCCTCGAGGGTCGTCAGCGGCAAACCCTGCCGGGCAGCCTCCTCCATCACAGCCTTCAGCCAGTGCACGCCCTCGAACCACCAATGCCCGAGCAGCTCGGTGTCGAGCGCGCACACGCACACGCCTCCCGAGGCGACGCGATCTCGCGCCCGTGCCACGAAGTCGCGTGCGTCCAGCTCGGCCTGGGCCACCGCGCGGGCGAACTCGTACGGGCGGCCGTCGTTGGTCCACACGCGGTGGTGGCGAGGCGTGAGCCCGTGATAGCTGCGGTACACGCCGGCGGATGGGTACCCGTCCTCGCCCCACACCAGGTCGATCGTCTGGCGGTCGATCGGCCAGAGGATCGGACCGTCGTCGGTGGCCAGCGGCCGCAGGTGGCGGCGGTCACCCGGGCCGAGCGCGTGCGTGAGCTCAACGCAGGTCGACCGCACCCCGGCCTCCTCGAGCAGCGGGTCGAGCCACGGAGCGTATCCGCACTCCGGCAGCCAGAAGCCGCCCGACCACGCGCCGAACCGCCGCCGGTAGGAGGCGATCCCGGTCTGGACCTGAAGGTCGATGCCGGCGTCGGTTGCGAGCAGTGGCAGCACGGCGTGAGTCGCCGAGGACGTCCAGCTCGCGTGCGCGCCCAGTGCGCTCAACAACCCGCCCGAGAGCGCAGCCAGCCGCTCCGCGGCGACCGCGTATTCGGCCGCCGACCGCTCCAGCTCGGCGATCAGCTCGTGCGCTCCAGAGGCTCCGAACTCCTCGATGTCCAGCGCGTGCGATGCGGGGCGCACATCGCGCAGAAACCGCAGGCAGCGCTCGATCGCCCCGGGCGCCTCGAGCTGATCGCAGAGCACCGGCGTCAGTGAGAGCGTGACCGGAGCACGGCTGAGTACGTCGAGCAGCGGCAGGTACGACGTCGCGATCGCCTCCCACAGCCACTCCTCGCCGAACGGCCACGTCCCGAAGCCCTCGACATACGGCATGTGCGTGTGCAGGACGATCGCGAGCTCGCCGCCGCTCAGGCGGGTGGGCGGGCGGGTGGGGGGGCGGGTGGGGATCGAATTCACGTGCGGCACACGGCGAGGAAGTCGAGCGCGCCGTCCAGCGCCTCATCGCGCAGCGCGAAATCGCGCGTCGCGATCGCCGGCGTGAAGCGGTCGTAGAACGGTTTCGTGAGGCGCAGCCGCGGATGGACCGCGTCCCAACCAACCGCCAGCGCCAGTTCGTGCACCCGCAGCTTGCGGGCGTGAAACAGGCCAAGCAGTTCCACTCGATCGAACACCGCGTGACACAGCTGATCGAACTCCGGGGCGCGGTACTCCCGCAGGTGCCACGGATTCCCGGACTTCGAAGCGCCCGGTGGCGCCAGGGTGAGGACGTTCGGCGTGGATACAAACGCGACACCGCCCGGGGTCAGCAGCCGCTTGAAATGCTCGAGCACGCCGACCGGATCGAAGACATGCTCGATCGTCTGCAGGAACACGACAGCGTCGAAGGAGCCCGGCTCGCCGAAGTTCTCAACCATCCCGCGCTCGAAGGTCAGGTTCTCCCGCCGGTAGCGCAGCCGCGCGTGCTCAAACGCCTCGGGATTCGCGTCGACGCCGACCACAGCGCGAGCGCGCGAGGCCAGCACATTGGACCCATAGCCCTCGCCGCACGCCATGTCGAGCACGCGCAGTCCACCGACGCGCTCACTGATCCATTCATAGACCGCCAGATGGCGCCGAAACCAGTAGTTCTCGGCGGGTACATCGGGCAGCGTGCGCTCGCCCGTGAGCTCCATCGGCGGCACGCCGGGCGGCTGGTTCTGCTGAACGTACGCGTTCAACGTCATCGCAGACAGAGTAATGTGACGCCCGCCATGGAGGCCCTGCGAAGTGCGGATGAGATCCGGGACGTCAACACCCGGTACCACGATGTCGCGGCGGCAAGCTACGACTCGAAGTGGGGGATCGACTTCGGCGCGGTCGGCCAGGCGCAGGTGCTCGGCAAGCTGCGAAAGCTCGTCGGCCGCGGGCTCGACGCGGGTTATGAGCGCTCGCTCGAGATCGGCGCCGGCACGGGTTACTTCAGCCTGAACCTGGTGCAGTGCGGCGCCGTCAAGGACGCCACCTGCACCGACATCTCGCCCGGCATGGTGACCACGCTGGCACTCAATGCGCAGCGACTCGGGATCCCCGTCAAGACGGCGCGCGCCGACGCCGAATCGCTCCCGTTCGCGGATGAAAGCTTTGATCTCGTGCTCGGCCACGCGGTGCTTCACCACCTCCCCGACCTGCGTCGGGCGTTTGCGGAATTTCACCGCGTGCTGAGGCCCGGGGGACGGATCGCGTTCGCGGGCGAGCCCTCGCGGGTCGGCGACCGGATCGCCTCGCTCCCGAAGCGCGGGGCGCTGCTGCTTGCGCCCGCATGGCGAGCGCTGATGCGCGCGGATGCGGCACAGTCCAACGGACACGCCGATCCAACCGAGCGCGAGGAGCACCAGCTCGAGCCGTTCGTCGACATCCACGCGTTCTCGCCGGGCGATCTCACACGACATGCGCGTCGCGCCGGCTTCGCCGAGATCGATGTGCGCGGCGAGGAGCTCGTCGCGAACTGGTTCGGCTGGTTTAACCGCGGTCTCGAGGCGACCGCCAATCCCGACGATGTGCCGATGCTGTGGCGCCGCTACGCGTTCAACGGCTACCTGCTTTTGCAGCAAGTCGACGAGCGTGTGCTCGAGCCGATGCTGCCTCCCGCGGTCTTCTACAACCTGCTGGTCACGGCGCTCAAGCCGTAGCGCCCGATGTCCGAGCCAGTTTCGAGCGAGTTTCCGCTATTCCCGCTCGGGATCGTCGCGCTGCCCGGCGAGCTCGTGCCGCTGCACATCTTCGAGGAGCGCTACAAGACGATGATCAACGAGTGCGTGCGGGACGAGAAGGAGTTCGGGATCCTCTGGCTGTCCGACGACGGGCTGCGGGAAGTGGGGTGCGCGATGGAGATCGAGAAGATCCTCGAGCGCATGGAGGACGGGCGGATAAACCTGCTGGCGCGGGGCACCAGGCCGTTTCGAGTGATCGAGCGCCAGGGCCATCTGGCGTATCCGGCCGGCGTGATCCAGTTCGTCGAAGACCGCCCCGACGCGCTCAGTCCCGAACTCGAGAACGCCGCCCACGAGGCCTACGCGGACCTGGTCAGGCGCGCGACCGACCGCGAGCCCGAAATCCAGGACCTGACCGAGATGACGGCCTATGACATGGCCGCGACTGTCGATTTCGGGCTCGACGCGAAGCAGGGTCTGCTCGACCTGCGCTCCGAGAACGCCCGGCTGCGGCTCGTGACGCGGCTGTTCCGCGCCGCGATCACCCGCCTCGATCTGGTCGACCGCGCGCAGGAGCGCGCCCGCTCCAACGGCAAGGTCCGCCTCGGCTGACTCCGTGCCGTGAGGCAGGCGGGGGCCTAGGCGCTGACCCCGCACGACGGCGCCGCCTGCAGCACGAACTGCTCGGCCGACGCGAGCTCGGAATGAGTTACGGCCGCCGTGTCGGGGAACGTGATCGTGCCGTTCTGCAGCCGTACCGTGTAGAAGAACACGCTGCGAGCGCTGGGCGGGATGCGCAGCCGCTTCTGGGCGTCAGAGTTCAGTTGGTTGGCAAGGTCGCGCGCGCTGAGCAGCAACGAGTCGGGGAGGCTTTTCGTCTTGCCGCCGTTGCAGCGAATCGTGCCGCCGTCGTTGACGAGCATCGTCAACGTTCGGCCCTGGCCGGTGCGGGTCAGCAGGAACAGGTCGGGCGAGTTGACGTCGAGCCCGCAGGCGGCGAGCAGCGAACACGCAAGGATCAGAAGAGCGGCGAACGGGCGCAAGGCCATCACATCGTGCCGCACCCGCCCGCGGCTATCATCCGCGGGCGCGTGGGTGGGCGGGTCCCCTATCCAGCCCGCGTCGCGCCAGTGGTCCTCCGTTTATGAGAGAGCCCTTAGTCGCCCCCGGGGGTGGCTCAGCAAACCATGCATCCAATCTCTTACTTCCAGGGAATCGTCTTCGGCCTGCTCCAGGGCGTCACGGAGCTGTTTCCGATCTCGAGCCTCGGCCACGCGGTCGTGCTGCCGAAGATCCTCGGCTGGAACATCCATCAGAACGACCAGTACTTCCTCTCGTTCCTGGTCGCGGTCCACCTCGCCACTGCGCTGGTGCTGCTCGGCTTCTTCTGGCGGGACTGGGTCCGGATCGTCAAGGGCATCGGCCGGTCGCTGCGCGACCGCCAGATCGCGCCCACCGACAGGGATGCGAAGCTCGGCTGGCTGATCGTCGTCGCGACGATCCCCGCCGGGATCCTGGGCCTGGCACTCGAGAGCCCGCTGCGCAAGCTGTTTGCCTCCCCCACCTCGGCGGCGATCTTCATCTTCTGCAACGGGCTGATGCTGTTTGGCGCAGAGGCGCTGCGGCGCCGCGCGCCAGGATCCCCCGAGACCGAGCGTGACGAGGACAACCGGATCGCCGAGCGCGTTTCCTGGCCACAGTCGGCCGGGGTCGGTGCCTCGCAGGCCCTTGCGCTGATCCCTGGATTCTCGCGCTCGGGCGCCACCATGGGTGGTGGCCTGCTCGTCGGCCTCAACAACGAGGACGCGGCTAAATTCGCGTTCCTGCTCGCGACGCCGCTGATCGGCGCCGCGGCTGCGCTGAAGCTGCCCGAGCTGCTCGGCAAAGAGGGCAACGGCGTGCGCGGGCCGGCGCTCGTGGCGGCGCTGTGTGCCGCAATCGCCGCGTTCGTGTCCGTACGCTTCCTGATGCGCTACTTCGAGACCAATCGACTGACCCCGTTCGCGATCTACTGCACGGTCCTCGGTGCCGTGCTGACGATCGCCTTTGTCGTCACCTGACGGGAGGCAAACGCCGTGAAACACAGACAGCTCATCATCCCGGCGATCGTCGTGGGCACCGTACTGATCGTGATCGCGATCATCTACTGGGCCTCGACGGCCGGCTCCCTACCGAGCTTCTTCCCGGGCCACCAGGCCGGGTCGAGCGCTCACCACGTCAAGCACGGGATCGCCGCGTTCCTGCTTGGCATCGCGTGCTTCGTGTTCGCGTGGTTCCAGACCGGGCCGTCGCGCACTACGCCACGGTCACAGGACGCCACTAACCAGTAACCACGATCGCGGCTCCTCCGCGCCTCGGATCGCCGCCGCCCCAGAACGTGCCTTGCGGGTCACGCTCGACCGCTTGCACGCCGCCGAAGAACAGGTTGCGTTCGCGGAAGTGCCCGATCGCGCGGCCCGCCCTCTCGAGCGCGGAGGTGTCCACCCCCGGCTCGGCATACACGACGCCGTCCTCGAAGTGGACCCTGGGTGCCTCGACTGCGTCGCCGGCGCGAATGCGGTCGTCGACGACGCGCAGAATCGTCTGCAGGATCGCCGAGCGGATCCTGTTTGATCCGGCGCTGCCGAGCACCAGCTCGGGCGCACGGTCACGCATCACGATCGTCGGCGCCATCATGCTAGGCAGCCGGCGGCCGGGCGGATGGTGGTGGAAGCCGAGCGGGTTCAGATCCTGCTCCCCGAGCATGTTGTTGAGATGCACCCCCGTGCCGGGCACGACGACACCCGAGCACGAACCGTTCGAGCACGTCACCGAGCATGCCGATCCGTCGCGGTCGATCACGGAGATGTGAGTGGTCGATCCCAGCGATGTCCTGCGGCTGAGGAACCGCTTGACAAACTCCGGGTCGCCGAGTCCCTCGAGGAACTCCGGGGTGCGCTCGGCCTGCGTGCGCTCCATCACCTCGACGACGCGCTCCACATCGGGCGGATTTGAGTCTGCGTCGAGCAGGGAGAGCGCGTGCGCAATCAGGATGCCGCCCGCGGACGGCGGCGGATTGGTGAGGACGTCGCGGCCGCGGTAGCTGGCCTGCACCGGCGTGCGATCTCGCACCTCGTAGCTGCGCAGGTCCTCGGCCGTCAGCATCCCGCCCCGCGCCGATACCCACTCGACGATCGCGCCCCCGATGTCGCCCGTGTAGAACGGATCCGCGCCCTCGGCCCCCAAGCGCTCGAGCGCGTCGGCAAGCTCCGGCTGGCGGATCCTCTCTCCGGCGCCGAGCAGCCTGCCCTCCGGCGCGTACAGGGCCGCCGACTCCGGTGTTGAGGTGACGATGTCCCCCAGGATCTCGACGACGTAGGCCTGCTGGACGTTCAGCTCGACGCCGTCGCGCGCGAGCCGTGCCGCCGGCCCCACCAGCTCGCTCAGCGGCACCCGGCCGAACCGACGAGACGCCGCGCACACGCCGGCAGGCAGGCCGTACGTCCCCACCGACGCCGCGCCAATGTTGAACACCTGGATCGCGTCGCCGAACGAGACGCTGATCGGCACGAGCTCCGCCCGCGCGTCAGCGTCCGCGCCGCGGCCCGCCGCCTCGACGAAGAAGTCGAGCAAGACCGGCGCCTGGCCGGGCTGTGCCACGAGCATGTAGCCCCCAGCGCCAAGCGCGGTCAGCAGCGGCTCGCACGCGAACGATGCGAGCATCGCGCCGAGCGCGGCGTCGACGGCGTTGCCGCCGGCGCGCAGGACATCCGCGCCGACCTCAGCAGTGACGGGGTGGCCGGCGGCGATGACGCCGAGCTGGTGGGCCGAAGGCCCTGACGGTCTAGAACCGAGCATGGCGAGGACGCAGGGAGCGTGGCGTGCTTTGCACGCGAGCGACCGAGGACGAAGCCAGGCGACGCGTTATAGACCGTCAGCGGCGGGGCATGAATTCCGGCACGTCGAGCTCCATCGGGGAGCCAGACGTCCGCATCGGCCGGGGTGGGCGGGACCTGGTCACCCGCGGCTCGCCATGCGGCTCGCGCAACGCCGAGCGCTGCTCGACCACCGTCCGCTCGCGACTCAGCGAAGGTCGCTCGACCTCGCGCCGCGGGCGCCGCCCGTCACCGTAGCCCGTCGCGACGACCGTCACCCACACCTGGTCTTCGAGCTTCTCGTCGACCATCGCGCCGAAGATGATGTTCGCGTCGGGATGGGCGGCCTCGGCGACTGCCTTGGCCGCCTCGTTGACCTCCCACAGAGACAGGTCGCGCCCTCCCGTGATCGACAGCAGGATCTGCCGCGCGCCCTCCATGCTGGTCTCCAGCAACGGCGAGGCGACCGCCTGCTCGGAGGCGTCGATCGCGCGCCGCTCGCCGGTGCCCATGCCGATCCCGAGCAGCGCGTTTCCGGCCTCGGACATGATCGTGCGCACGTCGGCGAAATCGAGGTTGATCAGCCCCGGCAGCGTGACGAGGTCGGAGATCCCCTGAACGCCCTGGCGAAGCACGTCGTCGGCGACGCGGAACGCCTCGACCATCGACGTGTTGCGATCGAGCACGGTCAGCAGCCGATTGTTGGGGACCACGATCAGCGTGTCGACTTCCTCGGCCAGCGAGTCGATCCCTGCCTCGGCCTGCTCGCGCCGGCGCGTGCCCTCGAATTGGAACGGCCTCGTGACGATCCCCACCGTCAGCGCCCCGAGCTCGCGTGCGATCCGCGCGACCACCGGCGCCGCGCCGGTCCCTGTTCCGCCACCGGCACCCGCCGCGATGAAGATCATGTCCGACCCGCGCAGCATCGCCTTGATCCGGTCGTGCTCCTCATGGGCGGCCTGACGGCCGAGATCGGGATTGGAGCCCGAGCCGAGTCCGCGGGTGATCGCGTCACCGATGTGGAGCGTCTCGTGCGCGGCCGAGGTCTGCAGCGACTGCAGGTCGGTGTTGATCGCGAGGAACTCGACGCCCTCGATCTCCGCCTCGACCATCCGGTTCACGGCGTTGACGCCGGCGCCGCCGACGCCGACCACGCGGATCACCGGTCGGCCCACAGAAGCTGCAGACGGCGCGAAGCCCTCGCTCACGCGGTCGGGACGCGCGTACACGTCGCGCACCGGCGCAGCCGGAGACGCCGGCGTGGAGCGCTCGAGCAGGTTCTCCGGGATGTCCGAGGAGAAGGCGTGGCGCAGGCGTTCCTGCGGCGTCGGGATGTGGTGCTCCTCGGGCGCGTCCGCCGGCTGGGCTGCCGTCGGCTCGGCTGTCCCCGACTCGGCTGCCGTCCGCTCGGCTGAGCCCAGCGCGGGATGTGGCGAGCCACGGCGTTCAGACTCGCTCTCGGGCGGGGCAGGAGGGCTCTGCTTTTCGCGATCTTCCGGCGAGGCCGCGGTGTCCTCGGCCGTCTTGCGGAACAGGGCCGCCAGCGGGCCCTCGCGCATGCTCGCGCGCTTACCGGTTGGCATTTGAGAGGACCTCCTTCGCGAGCTGCCTATAAGCGTGGGCGGCCAGACCGTCCGGATCGTACTTCAGCACCGACATTCCTTTCACAGGCGCTTCAGCAAAACGCACCGTCTTGCGGATTCTCGATGCAAACACCCGGTCGCCGAAATTTTCTTCGAGCAACTCGATTGCCTCTTTCGCGTGGAGTGTTCGTGTGTCGACAAGCGTCGGCAAGATGCCCTCGATATCCACGTCCGGATTCAGATTCTCACGAACCATCGCGAGCGTGTTCTGGAGCTGAATCAGGCCGCGCATCGATAGATATTCGCACTGAACGGGGACGATCACTTTGTGTGCGGCCGTCAACGCGTTGATCGTGAGCAATCCGAGGCTCGGCGGCGTGTCGATAAACACGAAGTCGTAGTCCCCGTTTACCGGCTTGAGCGCCTTCTCAAGTGAGCGCTCGCGACCGATCATCGTCGACATCGCGATCTCGGCGCCGGCGAGGTCGATCGACGAGCAGGCGACATCAATCTCGCGCGTGCGGATGATCTCGCGGATCGGGATATGGTGAACGAGCACGTCGTACATCGACTTCTCGAGCGAGTCCGGGTCGATGCCCTGCGACATCGTCAGGTTTCCCTGCGGGTCCAGGTCGACGCACAGCACGCGGTGACCCTCCTCGGCGAAGGCCACGGCGAGGTTGAGCGTGGTCGTTGTCTTGGCGACGCCGCCCTTCTGGTTGGCGAACGCGATCACCTTGCAGGTGGCCGTCACGGGAGGCTCCTCGGGCTTCAGGGAAGTCATACGCGGGGTGTATTCGCAGGCGGCGCCCGGAATCCTCCGCCAGAGAGCGCTTTTACCCAGCGGATCACGGGGCGGCGAGGCTCGGCACACTGTCGGACGTGTTTCTCGACAAGCGATTGATCTTCGTGACCGGCAAGGGAGGCGTCGGCAAGTCGTCCGTGGCGACCGCGCTCGGGCTGCTCGGGGCACGCAACGGGCGGCGGACGATCGTCGCCGAACTGGCCAGCCAGGACCGCATCCAGAGGGTGTTCGACCAGAACGGAACGCACTTCCGCGAGCTCGAGCTGCGGCCCGGACTGTTCACGATCTCGATCGATCCCCAGCACGCGATGGACGAGTACCTGCGACTCAAGGCCGGCACGCTCGGACACGCGCTCGGCTCGACCAAGCTGTTCCAGGCATTCGCGATGGCGACGCCGGGGATGCGCGAGCTGCTCAGCATCGGCAAGGTCTGGGAGCTCGCACAGTTCAATCGTCAGACGCACGACGCCCTCCCGTACGACCTGGTGATCGTCGACTCGCCGGCGACCGGCCACGGCGTCGGGATCCTGCGCACTCCGAGGACGTTCGCCGACATCGCGCGGGTGGGACCGATCGCGCGCCAGGGCGGCAGGATCGCCACGACGATCGCCGACCGGAGCTTCACTTCGGTGATCGCGGTCTCCACTCCCGAGGAGATGCCGGTCAGCGAGACGCTGGCGCTGCAGGAGTCGCTCGCCGACGAGGGGCTGCCGCTGGACGCGGTGATCGTCAACGCCGTCTACCCGCGGCGATTCGAGAATGGCCAGGTGGAGCAGCTGGAGTCGTCGCTGGAGCGCGCTGAGTCGCCGCTGCTGCGCTCCGCGCTCAGAGCGGCGCTCTCCGAGCACACGCGCGCTGATACGCAGCGCGAGCAGCAGGCGCGGCTACGAAAGGGGGTCGGGCAGGAGCCGATCGAGCTCCCCTACCTGTTCTGCGATCACCTCGGCCTGCCCGAGCTCGAGCGTCTTGCCGACAAGATCGAGGACGCGCTGCGATGAGCATCGCCGACCTGCTCGAGGGCAAGCGGGTATGCGTCTGCGGCGGGTCGGGCGGCGTCGGCAAGACGACGACGTCGGCGGCGGTCGCGCTTGGCATGGCGGCACGTGGGGCGAAGGTCGCGGTCGTGACGATCGACCCGGCCAGGCGCCTGGCGAACGCGCTGGGGCTCGAGGAGCTAGAGAACGAGCCGCGGCTGGTCGAGTCCGAGCGGCTCGATCGCCACGGCCTGGAGATCCAAGGCGAGCTGTGGGCGATGATGCTCGACCCGAAACGCACCTTCGACGAGCTGATCGACCGCCTCGCCGCCGACCCCTCGCGCGCCGAGGAGATCAAGGCAAACCGCGTATACCGCGAGCTCTCGACGGCGGTCTCGGGCTCGCAGGAGTTCACCGCCGTAGCCAAGCTGTATGACCTCGAGCGCGAGGGCGACTTCGATCTGCTCGTGCTCGACACGCCCCCGTCGCGCAACGCACTCGACTTCCTCGACGCCCCCGGGCGCCTCACCTCGTTCCTGGAGGGGCGTGCGCTGAAGGCATTCCTGCGCCCCACAGGCGTCGGGATGCGCGTCCTCGGGCGCGGCATGTCCCCGCTGCTCGGCGGGCTGCGCCGGGTCACGGGTGTCGACCTTCTCAGCGACCTGTCGACGTTCTTCGGGCTGCTCGGCAGCATGACCGAGGACTTCAGCGCGCGGGCGGCGCGAGTCGAGGAGATGCTCAAGGCGGATACGACCGCGTTCCTGCTGGTCACCTCCGCCCAGCACGAGCCGATCGACGAGGCGATCTGGTTTCGCCGCACGCTGGAGCAGAGCGGGCTGCCGTTCGCCGGCGTGATCGTCAATCGCGTCCACCACGACCTGCTCGGCGACCACGAGCCCGAGGAGCTCGTTGCTCAGCTGGAGCAGGAACTGGGGTCGGAGCTGGCCGCACGCGTCGCCGAGAACCTCCACGACTATCACGTACTCGCAAGACGTGACGATCACAACGTCGCACGGCTCGCAACCGAGTTCGAGGATCGGGGCGGGCCGGGGGGCGGGCCGGGGGGCGGGCTGGGGCCGGGCGGGCTGGGGCCGGGCGGGCGGGGGGGCGGGCGGGGGGGCGGGCGGGGGGCGGGCGGGGGGGCGGGCGGGGGGGCGGGCGGGGCCCCTTATTCCTCATCCCCCACCTCGACGACGACGTCCACGACGTCGACGGGCTGCTGAAGATGCACCGCTATCTGTTCGCGTCACAGGCCGAGCGCGAGCAGCTGATCGCCGATGTCGTGGCTTAGCCGCCGGCCGGCTCGCCGACGGTCGAAAGCGTGACCTGGTCGCCGGCCCACGACTCCCAGTCGAGCACCTTTGACTCCCAGAGCTCACGCGGGACGGGCTCACCGTCGCTCATTGTCACGCGCTCCTGATGCAACAGCTCCCACACGGTTCTCTCGGTCAGTGCGAGGCGGTCGCTGACGCGCCATCCGGGATGGCGCTGGTTGGCGAGCAGGAGCAACGAGTGCAGCGAGCAAGGCTCGACCGCGCACCGCTCGACCACCTCATCCTTGAAACGCTCGAGCTCGGCGGCGAGCGCCGCCGCTGTGCCTTCCGCCTCGTTCAGCAATCCTGCGGTCACGTCCTGTCCGGTGCGCGTGATGTTGCCCCAGCCGCGCCCCATGCCCATCTCCTCCGGGGGGAGCTCCGGGGCTTCGTAGATCGTCAGGCGGGTCTTCTCGCGCGACCAGCGGCGGTCGTCGAACTCGACCGGCGAGCCTGCAACCCACGGGCGGATGAAGCGCTGGTCTAGCTCGTCGCGCGTCAAATTGAACGCGCGCGAAACGTGCGGGAACTGCCGTAGCTCGATGTGGAACACGCGAGCGTTATCCTCGCTGATCTACCGTGGCGCGGCGATAGGCGGGGGTTCTAGGCGTTCCGGAAAGCCTGGCGGGCCTTGTCGATCGTCTCCAGCGCCGCCTCTACGTCGCCCCAGCCTCTGGTCTCGGAGTGCCGGCCGGGATCGAGGTCCTTGTAGACGGTGAAGAAGTGGTCGATCTCATTGCGCAGCTGGTTGGGCAGATCGCCGATCTGCTCGAGGCAGTTCCATCCAGGATCGTTGATCGGCACGCAGACGACGTGGTCGTCTGGCCCCTTCTTGTCCGCCATGCGGAACAGGCCGATTGCCTTGGCGGGTACCACGCAGCCGGGAAACGTGGGCTCCGAGACGCAGACGAGCACGTCGAGCGGATCGCCGTCCGGAGCGAGCATCTCTGGGACATAGCCGTAGTCGGTCGGGTACACGACCGAAGCCGACACGAAGCGGTCGAGCTTGATCGCGTTCAGGTCGGGGTCCCACTCGTATTTGTTGCGAGAACCCTTGGGAATCTCGACGACGCAGTTCAGTCGCGGGGTCGCCACGACCAATTGATTCCCAGATCGGGTCGCGGCGAAGCGCGCTGCTCAGTGGGTCTACCGGAAACGCATTACGGGTGAGACGTTTCCGGGAGCCCCACTGACTAGTTCATCTCGCCGCGCGCCACGGCGAGGCAGGCCTCGCACCGGGGCCAGGGCGGGTTCCATGGATAGCCGGTCACGTCCTTGCCGCACAGCGCCGTGTCAGGGTCATCTTCGGTGACCAGGTGGCAGACCTCCTCGAACCCATCGTCACCGATGCGCGGGACGTTCACGCAGGCCGGGTGGACGTTCGGGGACTTGACTGGCACGGTCCTCGGCGCAGGATACCCAGTGCTGGCCCCTCCAGACGCAGAACGAGCGGGCAGTAGGCCCGCTCGGAATCTGCGGTCGCGCTCCCCCTAACTTCTTGGGAGCCCCAGGACTTACGTGTTGAGCCTGGCGGCAAAACACTCCCGACCCGCTGTGGGCCGAGTAGGGAGCGGCCATTGTCCAGAGTAGCGGCCGGACGGGCCAGCCGGGCGGAATTTCGCACGAAATGACGATCAGGCGGCGGCGGCGTGTGCAAGCAGATCGTCGGCCACCGAGCGCAGATCTGAATCGAGATGCCCGCACAGCGCGTCCCGCAGGAGGGCGCGCAGGTGCTCAGCCACCTCGTCGACCAGCATGTTGACACCGGGCTCGGCCGGGGCCAGGCCGGCGATCACCGCGCGCTCGAGCGAGATCGCATGGGCGATCCGCTCCGCCAGCGAAGCGCGATCCTCCGGCTTGGCACAGATCACCGACAGCCGCTGAGCGAGCCTGCCACTGGCGGGACCCTCGGGTTCGAGCAGCGCCCGCAGCGCGAGCAGGTAGTCCGTCAGCGCCTCGAACGGCGCCAGCCGCTCGCACCCCATCTCGAACCGCGCCAGCGCCCACGCCAGCTCGCCGCCACTCGGCATCCGGCGGCTGATCAGGTTGCAGAACGCGCGGAGCTCGTCTTCCTGCGCCGCTGAGATCAGCGTGATGAACCGCGGACGACCGCTGCCGCCAAGCGCCACCGGGCGCCACGGAGGGTGGCTGGGCCCCGATTCCATCCGAGTCCATGCGATCGAGTCGAGCGCGTAACCGCCGCGCTCGAAGAGCCGCAAGGCGGTGAGCACGCGACGGAAGCGGGCGCGGGCGATCGAGACGGGCGGACGCACGGATCGCTCCTGCGCGACCTTCAGAACGGCGAGCACGTTCGGCTCCTCGCCGTGGCACCAGACGGCGTCCGCGGGGGCATCGGGAAGCGTCTCGCCTCGCACAAGCGACAGGCCGTCACCGAGCGGCACCTCGCCGGTGGCGGGATCGAGTGCCACGCCCAGCAGCGGGGCGATCACGGTGCTCACACAGCGGCCTTCGTACATCGAGTTCTCGAGCTGCTCGTAGGAGAGCTCGAAGCGGACCGGATCGAACCCGAACTCGCTTCGCTCCGCGAACACCGAGGCGAGGAATAGCCGCAGCGTTGCGTCGGCCCGCTCTCGTGAATCGCCTGGGATTCGTGACTCGCCGCGCTCTCGCAGGTACGCCTGTGTGCCTTCGAGCGCCGCCAGCGCGCGTGCGGCTGGCGCGTAGGTGGGCAGCGCTGAGAGCAGGCCGAGCCGCTCGCGGATGAACGCTCCGGTCAAAGGCCGGTAGCAGTAGAGCGGCGAGGAGCCCCCGGGCTCTTCGGTGATTTCGAACGGAATCTCGGCTCCGGCGGCTGTCTCGGCCTTGAGCCTGCCGGCGGCATCCGCCGTGAACGCTTCGAGGATCTCGTGGAGGGTCGTATTGCGCACGGCAGCCGTTTCTGGATCGACGGCGGCGATCCTGCAAGGCGAAGCGGTCTTTGCAGGTATCCGGCGTTACTCTGCGCGCTCGATTTCTGCCAGATGCGCGACGTTCTCGGCGTCGGCTTGATCCGCGCTGGGGCGGCCTTCGAACCACGCGTCCAGGATTTCGCTGAGCGCCGCCTCGGAGGTCTGCCGCAGGCTCAGGGCGAGGACGTTTGCGTCGTTCCAGCGCCTCGCGCCATCGGCCGTCTGCGCGTCACCACAGAGCGCGGCGCGGACGCCTGGCACCTTGTTGGCCGCGATCGACGCGCCCGTCCCGGTCCAGCACGCGACGATCGCCTGCTCGGCACATCCGTCCGCGACATCTCGCGCGGCGCGCTCGCTTGCCCAGGCCCAATCGGGCCGCTCGCCGGCGTCGTAGGCACCGTGCAGGGTCAGCTCGTGCCCGCGCCGGCGAAGCTCCTCGGGGATGCTGGCGGCGATCCCTGTCAGCTCGTCGGCTGCGACGGCGATTCGCACTGCTCGCGGTCAGACCGCGGCGACTGCGGCCGGCTCGGCGACGGCGCTCTCGCTCTCGGTCTCGGTCTCGGTCTCGTCGACGTCGCAGACGCCGAGCCACTCGCGGCCGTAGACGCGCATGTCCTCGATCAGCGGCACGAGCGCCCGTCCCTTGTCGGTCAGCGCATATTCGACCCGCGGAGGAACTTCCGGGAACGTCTGGCGCGCGACGATGCCCTCTTCCTCGAGCGCGCGCAGTCGCAATGACAGCGTGCGGGGGCTGATCCCCTCGAGTGAGCGCTCCAGCTCACAGAAGCGCGAGCGGCCCTCGGCGAGATCGCGAATCACCAGCAGCGTCCATTTGCCGCACACGATCTCAGCGGTCCGGCAGACCGGGCAGGTGTCATTGGCAGCCATCAGAATCCCTATTCTAGCGCAATGCTTCATCAAGTGAAGCGAGGAATCGCGCGCCGCCCCACGGGCGCCGGCGGGGGCCGGGGCGCCGAGGCGGCGGCCCGGAGCGCCGGCCGTGGGCCGGGCGCCGAGGCGGGCGGTGGGCTGGGGCGCCGGCGCCGGCCGGGAGCGCCGGCCCGAGGACGCCGGCCGTGGGCCGGGCATCGGGACCCCAAAAACTCAAAAACCCTGTGCCAGGTTCACATCTCTTGAGCTTTCTCGGGCATAGCCCGACAAACGTCAAGATGTTCCGACGGCACGCACGATTTTTGAGTTTTCTCGTGGGTCGCCCCAAGGCGGGAGCGGAAGCGAGGCGCCACACCCGGAAGCACCGGACGCGAGGCGCCGCGCGCGCCGGCACACCGCTCGCGAGGCGCCGCGCGCCGGCACACCGCTCGCCGGAATCGACTCCGGAGGCCAGTCGCTCGAAGGGAACTCGCGTGCAGCGTTCGATGGGACTCGCGTGCAGCGTTCGAAGGGACTCGCGTGCAGCGTTCGACAGGACTCGCGTCGAGCGGCCCCAACGAACGGCTGCGCTCAGAATTCCGAACTCAGGCTACGTCGCGAAGCTTCTGCGCCTCGGCCAGCGACTGAAGCTTCTTGAGCGACTGATTCTCGATCTGCCGGATCCGCTCGCGCGTGACGTTGAACGTCCGCCCGACCTCGTCCAGCGTCCGCGGATGCTCGCCGCCCAACCCGTACCGGAGCTCGAGCACGCGCCGCTCCCGGTAGCTGAGGTTCTCGAGCGCCTCGCGCAGGGCTTCCTTTGTCAGGATCTCCGCGGCGCGCTCGTACGGCGACTCGGCCCGCTCGTCGGCGATGAACTGGCCGAACTCGGACTCCTCCTCATCGCCGACCGGCTTCTCGAGCGAGACCGGAGCCTGCGCGGAGCGCTTGATCGACTCGACCTCCTCGGGCTCGATCCCTGTCACCTCGGCGATCTCCTCGGCGGTCGGCTCGCGACCAAGCTCGGTGACGAGCTTCCGCTCGGCACGGCCGATCTTGTTGAGCTTCTCGACCACATGCACGGGGATGCGGATCGTGCGCGCCTTGTCAGCCAGGGCACGAGCGATCGCCTGGCGGATCCACCAAGTCGCGTAGGTGGAGAACTTGAACCCCTTGCGGTAGTCGAACTTCTCCGCCGCGCGCACCAGACCAAGCGTCCCCTCCTGAATCAGATCGAGGAAGGGAAGCCCCTGGTTGCGATAGTTCTTCGCGATTGAAACCACGAGTCGGAGGTTTGACTCGACCATCTTCTGTTTGGCGTCCAGGTCGCCGCGTTCGATTCGCTTGGCGAGATCGACCTCCTCCTGCGCGGTCAGCAGTCGCACCTTGCCGATGTCCTTCAGGAACAGCTGAAGGGAATCGGTCGTCATGTCGGGCTTGAGGTCGAGCGCCGTCTTGGCCTTGCGCCGGCCACGCTTGTCCGGCGCCCGCTCCTCCTCCGCCGCGGCAAGTGCGGGATCGACCTCCTCGACCAGCTCGATCTCGGCCCGCTCGAGGAAGCCGTGCAGCTCCTCGACGTCAGCCTCGTCGAGATCCAACTCCGAGACGGCCGAAGCGATGTCGGCGTAGGTCAGGACGCCGAGCTGCTGGCCGCGAGTGACAAGTCCCTTGATCTCTTCGAGTTCCTGCAGTTCCGCTACTGACATCTGGTTCCGTTTCCGTCGGTTGCGCCGGGAATTGACACGATCGGCGCTGAGGGACAGACAGCGAGCGTCGCCCTCCAGGGCGCACGCCCGCTACTCAAACATACGAGTGCAAGAGTATAGGGGATGGGGCGCTATATCTTTTGAAGTGTAAGTTAGCGGCGGGTGCGGCTTTGACCCGGGGCAGGGTGCGCGATCCACCAGCGCCGCGCGCGCGGCGCTTCAGTTTCCAAACTAATACGTAGAACGGCCCAACTCGTTTCAAGTTGCGCACCGAAATCTCGCAATCCGCTTCTAAGCTGAGGGCTTGGACCGCTCGCACGACCGCATGAGGCGCCGTGTGAGCGTGCGATCATGTGACACGCGATGCCTGACGACCGCCCGACAGAAGTCCTCGGGGCCCTCCCCCGCACCCGTCCTCACCGCCGCAGTCAGAAGCGCGCAGCGCGTTCGGTGGAGCCGGACGGCGGGCAGGAGCAGGCGGCTGCCAAGGCGGACTCGCCGGCGAAGGCAGCGCCCGTGAACAGGGTCACGAAGGTGCAGACGCCCTCGAAGGTGCAGACGCCCTCGAAGGCGCAGACGCCCTCGAAGGCGCAGACACCCTCGAAGGCGCAGACACCCTCAATCGCGCAGACGCCCTCAATCGCGCAGACGCCCTCAAACGCGCAGACGCCCTCAAAGGAGGCGCAGGTCGTGAACAGGCCTGAGACGCCGGCGAAGCCCGCGCCACCCCGCGCCGTGAAGCCTGCATCCGAACGCAGGCCCCGCGCGACGACTCAAGTGCGCCGGGCACGGCCCGAGCGGCTGCGCCAGCCGGCGCAACCGGCCGGGGCGCCGAAAGTGGCTCGCCCGACGGCGCGCAGATCCGGGCCGCCGACGGGCACCGAGATCCTCGGCACGGCCGTGCAAGCGGCGGCTGAGCTCGCTGAGATCGGCCTGTCGATCAGCGCCCGAGCCGTCCGTGGCGCGGTGTCCAGGCTGCCGCGCCCGTAGAGCCGCCCGCGGCGGCCCCCGCCGCCCGTACGACCGCGACCGCGCGCCACGACCACGCGCCGGTTACATAACGCCCGCTCGAGTTTCGTATACTTCCGCGCTTCCAACGCCGAGCGATCACTCGTCCGCGGGTGGTCGGCGGGGGAACCACTTGCGGTCCGATCGGGCCGCAGGGGCGAATCGGTCCCGCTAAGGACCGTAGCGCCGGAAGGCGCGAGCCCGTCAGCTCACCCCGTAGGCGAAACAGCAACACAGCAAAGACTGGGTGATCGTGATTCGCCGCGCCACTGCCTATGTCGTCGCCACCGTGCTCCTGGGCGGAGTTGCACTCGCCGGCCCATCGATCGTGTCCGCCGCCACCGGTGGGGCCGGCCTGAAGGGCACTGTGAGCGGGCAACCGGCGACTGGCAACCAGCAGGGAGTTGTGTATCCCGGCAACCAGGTCGTGAGTGCCAGCGGCAACGGCTTCTCGATCTCTACACACGCCTCGGCATTTCTGTGGAAGGGGATGCGCTTCACCGGCCACGTCCCGGGGTCAGGCGTAGTCGAGATCCAGCGGTCGGGCCGCGAGACCAACTTCAGCTGGCAGAACACCGCGCACGCAACGGCCCGCAGCGACGGCTCGTTCACGATCAACTGGCCCGCCAACCACATCGGCCGCTTCCAGTTCCGCGCCGTCGTGGGCGGCGCAAGCCAGTCCCCGGCGATCTCGGCCACAGTCTTCCGGATGGCGATCGCGACCATCTACGGCCCCGGCGAGTACGGCTCGACAACGGCCTGCGGCGAGATCCTCAAGCCGACGACGATCGGCACCGCCAATCGCACCCTCCCCTGCGGGACGCCGGTCGACGTCTACTGGCACGGCCACACCATGCTCGTGCCAGTGATCGACCGTGGCCCGTACGCAAACCACGCAGACTGGGACCTCACGGAGGCCACCAGCAGCAAGCTGGGCATGAACGGCACCGAGACGATCGGTGCCGTGTCCCTGCCGCACTGAGGTTGGGCCGCCTTCGGCGGCGTCCATGGGGCCGGGAAGGCCCGTCCAGACGGTTGGGCCGCCTTCGGCGGCGTCCATGGGGCTGGGAGGGCCCGTCCAGACGTTACGGGCGCGCCTCTGGATCCTGCCCGCCGCCCCGCGTAACCGTGATCCCTTCCGCCGCCGCGGCGAACCGCGCCTCCTCTGCCGCCTCGACCAGCCCGTCACGGTCAGACGCATCCTCCCCCAGCACCGCGATCCCGACGCTGACCGTCAGAGGCGCCCCACGCCATTCGCCGGCGGCACGGAGGGCATCGTCGACCCGCGAAGCGAGCATCCGCGCGCCCGCCCGGTCGCAACCCGGCGCGACGATCCAGGCGCGGCCCTTGGCCTCGCCCGCGACGATGTCCTGAGGCCTGGTCGCGTCCTCGATGGCCAGCGAAACGCGACCGAACAGCGCCCGCGCCTCGTCGACGGGCTCGACCGCCAGCACCCGCTCGGCATCGTCGAGCTCCACCAGCAACAGCGACACGGGCTTGCCCGCGCGACGAGCCTCGGAGATCTGCTCATCGAGCACAGCAACCCACGAAATCTCTGAGGCATCCCGAGCCGAGCGCAACGCCGCGCCGCGGACGAGCTCGATCACGAGCGCCAGCCGCTCGGACAAGGCGGCCACGAGCTCGGGATCGGGATCCCGGAGCTCTGATAGCAGCGCACTCCACAGCACAGCCCGCAGCGCTTCGAGCGCCTGCGAGATCGCATCGGGCTCGACCACCGATAGGGCTGGCGCCTCCATCCCTCCCAGCTCAGCGTCGCTCGCCAGCGCTCGCACCACGGCCTCACACAGGCGCGGCCCGTCTAGCACGACGCCGCCGGCGACAATCGAAGGCGCCTCGACGAGCGGCGCGTCCTCCAGCAACGCCAGCAGCCATCCCTTGGCGAGCCGCTCGCGAGCAGACACCAGCGCATCGACCGGGGCGTCCGCCACCGGACGCGCCCGGCGCCGACGAGGCGGGCGAGCGGGCATCCGGTCCATGCCGGGCCTTTTATCACGCACGGCGGCAGCCAGATCCGCCCACCCGCAACAATGCACACCCATGGCGAGACCGCTGATCAGCATCGACGAGGCCCGCGAAATCGTCCTGCGCGTGGTGTCCCCGCTCGAATCGGAGACGATCCCGATCGACGACGCGCTCGACCGGGTGCTCGCGCAGGACGTGACCTGTAGCACCGATGTGCCGCCGTTTCCGTCCTCGGCGATGGACGGCTATGCGGTGACGGCGGGCCCGGCCGGGCGCACCCTCGAGGTGATCGGCGAATCCCGGGCCGGCAAGCCAACCGAGTACGTCGTCCGGGACGGTGTCGCGATCCGGATCTCGACCGGCGGCGCGGTGCCGGGTGGCGCAACCGCGGTGATCCGCCAGGAGGACGTCAATCTGCATGACGGCACGATCGCGACCACGGAGGCGATTGCCGAGGGGGAGAACATTCGCGACGCCGGCGAAGACATGCGTGCCGGCACCACGGTGCTGCGCGCGGGCACGAAGCTCGGAGCCGCCGACCTTGGCGCGGCGGTCGCGGCGGGTGCCGGACAGCTGACCTTGGCGCGCCGCCCGCGGGTCCACGTTCTCTGCACGGGCGATGAGCTGCGCGCGCCTGGCGAGCCACTCGGCCCGGGCGAGATCCACAATTCGAACGCGCCAATGCTGGTTGCGCTCGCGCGGCGCCAAGGGGCGACGGCGGCCCACGCCAAGCGCCTCCCCGACGACCGCGCCGCGACCGAGACCGGCCTCGAACTGGCACTCGCCCAGGCCGACGTGGTGATCATCTCCGGAGGCGTGTCTGTCGGACCCCACGATCACGTCAAGCCCGCACTGGAGGCCCTCGGCGTACAGGAGCGGTTCTGGGGGGTGTCGCTGCAGCCCGGCAAGCCGACGTGGTTCGGCACCCGGGACGCGACGCTCGTGTTCGGTCTACCTGGCAACCCGGTGTCGGCGGCCGTCACGTTCTCGCTGTTCGCCCGCCCCGCGCTCGACGCGCTCCAGGGCGCACCGACGACGAACGGGACCCTCCCACCTCAGGCGACGCTCGGAACCTCGGTCAAGCAGAACCGTCAGCGCGAGCAGGCGGTCCGCGTCCGGCTCGAGCGCGAAGGGAACAGGACGCTGGCGTTCCCGAACGGTCCGCAGGGCTCGCACATCATCACCTCGCTCGTGGGGGCCGACGCGCTGGCGCGAATCCCGCCCGGGTCCGGGGAGCTCGATGCGGGAACGACGGTCACTTTGGAACCGCTGCCGCACTAACAGCGGAAAACTGGGCAGAATCCACGGCGTGGCGGCCCTGATCGCGTTCTTCGCAGCCCTCGCGGCGCTCGTCGCTGCCCGGCACCGTCATCGCCGGCGTCTCCCCCCGCGGGCGATGATCGTCTCGCCGCGCACGTCGACGGTGATCGCGCGCGACGGCGGGGTGCGCTCGGTCCAGTCGGCCGATCTGGCGCTCGATCGCGCGGACCTCGACCGCCTTTGGAACCCGACCGACCTCGAGAACCTGGCCCGAACATACTGGCGCTTCCTGTCTCGCGTCACGCTCGGGCTGATCCGGGTCGTGTACGGCGTCAACGAGCGCTCGGTCGTGCTGCTGGCGCGTCCCTTCACGCTGCTGCGCTTCGACGCGCCCGAGTACACCGTCGAGCCCGACCACGGCAACGTCCGCTGGCGGATCAGAGACGGCCTGCTCGTCGCCCGTGCCGGCCGCGGCTCGGGGTACCTCGCACTCGATGTGCGCCGCCAGCAGAACCACGACTCCGACTCGACCGCGATTGTCCACATCGACGTCGAGGTCGCGAACTTCTATCCCGCGATCGCGGTCGGGTTCAGTATGCCGGTCTACGAGGCGACGCAGTCCTCGATCCACGTCCTGGTTACGCACGCCTTCCTGCGCTCGCTGACGACACTCGACCTCGCCGAATCGAAGGTCGGGCTGCTGGGGATACCGCCGCCTGACTAGCCGTAGCGGACGCCGGTCAGCGCACGCAGCTTCGAGCGGTCATGGCGCGCGAATACCCGCCGGACCGTGCCCGACCGCGACCGCATCACCAGCGACTCGGTGGTCGCTCCCCGGTCGCCCTGGTAGCGCACGCCCTGTAGTACGTCGCCATCGGTGACGCCTGTTGCCGAGAAGAACACGTCGTCGCCCGAGACCAGGTCGTCGCATGCCAATACGCGCGAAAGGTCGTAACCGGCGTCGACCGCCGCCTGGCGTTCCTCGTCGTTGCGCGGCCACAGACGACCGAGCAGCTGCCCGCCAATGCACTTGATCGCGGCCGCCGAGATGACGCCCTCGGGGGTGCCACCGATCCCCCACAGGAGATCGACCGGCGAGTTGTCGCTGACCGCGAGCATCGCCGCGGAGACGTCGCCGTCCATGATCAGCCTGACTCGGGCGCCGGCCTCGCGAACCTGGCGCATCGCGTCGTGATGGCGATCGCGGTCGAGCATCACGACCATCACATCGCGGATGTCGATTCCCTTGCGCTGGGCGACGAGCGACAGCGTCTCGGGCAGCGGGCGATCGAGATCCAACAGGTCGGCGATCTCCGGTCCGCCTGCGATCTTCTCCATGTACACGCACGGTCCGGGGTCGAACATCGCGCCGCGCTGGGCGAGCGCGATGACCGCGATCGCGCTCGGCATCCCGAGCGCGGTCAGGCGCGTTCCCTCGAGCGGGTCGACGGCGATGTCGACCTCCGGCGGGGTGCCGTCCCCGATCTGCTCGCCGTTGTAGAGCATCGGCGCCTCGTCCTTCTCGCCCTCTCCGATCACGACCATCCCATCCATGGAGACCGACTGCAGCACGTGCCGCATGGCATCCACCGCGGCCTGATCGGCTCCTTCCTTATCACCGCGACCGACCATCCGCGCGGCGGCAAGGGCTGCTGCCTCCGTCACCCGGACGAGCTCGAGCGCGAGGTTGCGGTCGGGAAAGCTTCGGTCGTCGGAACTGGTCATAGCACCCCCGGTGGTTTACGGCGTCCGCCGCTTTCGCGGGCGCGCGCGAGAGAACCGATAAGGATCAACAGTCCCCCGAGCAGAGCCACCCACCAACCGTATGCGATTCCGATCTCTCCGGGCGGCGTGCCCGGCCTGTCGATCACGCCGCGGAACAGCGTGAACGTCAGTGCCGCCAGGGCGGTGACGGCGGTCAGCTCGCCCCGCGGCCACGACAGCGCATGGCCTCGGACGATGATCCAGGCAAGGATCAGGGGAGCGACGGCGGTCAGCAGCAGCAGGAACCGCAGGATCGTGAGCGAGTTCCAACCGGTGCAATGCGAGTTCGGCCCCTTGCAGCTGTTGAGCGTCGCGTGGCTGTTCCCGAGCGTGTACCACGCGAGGAACAGCGACAGGCCGAGCAGGATCCCGCCGATCACCGCGATCAGCTCCCCGCGATCGAGCTCATTCAGGTGCATCGACTCGCAGCCTAACCACTTTGGGCTCGTGACTAACCCGGTTACAGACCGATCGTCGCCAGCTCGGGTCGAGCGGCGCCACTGCGATGCGCAGCCTCGCGGACGGCGTCGGTGACGGCATCGTGGACGCGGCGGTCGAGCACGTCCGGCACCAGATCGTTCTCGCGCGTCAGCGCGGCGATCGCGTTCGCGGCCGCGAGCTTCATCTGGACGTTGATCTCGGACGCCCCGGCCTGGAGCGCTCCCCGGAAGATCCCCGGGTAGCCGAGGACGTTGTTGACGCTGCGCCCGTCGCCGGCGAACGCGGCGCCCGCCGCCTCGGCAAGCTCCGGGAGGATCTCGGGGTCGGGGTTCGAGAGCGCGAGGATCACCTGCCCAGGGCGGATCATCGATGGCTCGATCAGGCCGGGACGGCCGGTCGTCGCGACGACCACGTCCGAGCCATGCATCACCGCTTCCATCGAGGCCAGCTCAACCCCGCAGGCCAAGGCACGGGAATGGGACTCCCGAACCGGGTCGAACGCGATCACCCGCCGCGCCCCGGCCTCGACCATCAGCGACGCGATCCCGAACCCCGCCGCCCCGAGGCCGAGCTGCCCGATCGTCGCTTCGCGCATTGCGATCCGGACGTGCCGGCAGGCGACCATGACCGCGGCGACGACCACGACCGCGGTGCCGTGAGCATCGTCGTGCATCACCGGCTGCGGCAGGGCAGCGATCAATTGCCGCTCGATCTCGAAGCACTCGGGGGCTGATATGTCCTCGAGGTGGATGCCGCCGAACGTCGGCGCGATCCGGACCACGGTTTCGACGAACTCGTCGACCCCGGGGGCGGCAACCAGGATTGGTATCGCGGAGATGCCGGCGAACTGCCGGTAGAACACCGCCTTGCCCTCCATCACCGGCATCGCTGCAGTGGGGCCGATGTTCCCCAGCCCGAGGACCCGCGTGCCGTTGGTACAGATCGCGACGCTGCGGGAGATCATCGTGTAGCGGGCGGCGAGCTCGGGATGAGCGGCGATCGCGGTGCACACGCGAGCGACGCCTGGGGTGTACACGTCCCGCATCTCCTGGACGGTGCGCACGGGGTGAATCGCCTCGACCCGGAGCTTGCCACCCTCGTGGCGAATCATCGCGCGGTCCTGATGCCAGACGACGTTCACACCAGGGATCGCATCGAGCAGCGCGGCGATCCGCTCGGCCTGGTCGGTGTCACGAACCTCGACCGTGATCTCGCGGACCGAGTGCTCGCGCCCGACGGAGATCGTCACGATGTCGCCGATCAGCCCTCCCCCGTCCGCGATTGCGCTTGCGACGTGCGCTAGCTGTCCGGTGTGATGCGGGATCTGGACTCGATACGTGCAGTCGAGCATCGAGGCACCCGACTCTAAACGAGGCTGCTAGGTTCGTCGCGCGTGGAGTTCGATCAGCTGTTGCCGGGGGCCGCCCGGGTCGAGATCGCCGACCTTCTGGAGTCGCTGCAGCTGGCGAGCCGTGCTCCGTCGGAGCGGCCTTACGTACTCGCCAATTTCGTCGCGGCCGCCGATGGCCGCGCGACCGTTGGCGGGCGCTCGGGAGCGCTCGGCGACGATGGCGATCATGCGGTGTTCCACGGACTCCGCGAGCAGGTCGATGCCGTGATGGCGGGCACCGGCACGCTACGAACCGAGCGCTACGGGCGGATCCTCGGCAACGCCGAGCGGCGCGAACGGCGCATCGCACGGGGCCAGAGTCCCGAACCGCTGGCGTGCGTACTCACGCGCAGCGGCGAGGTGCCAACTGACATCCCTCTGTTCTCTGAACCCGAGGCCAGAATCGTCGTGTTCTCCCCGGTCGAAGTCGACGGACTCTCCGATTGTGCAGCCCAGGCCCAGCTGATCTTGCTCGACCCGGGCGAGCTGACCGTCACGACCGCGCTGCGCCGACTGCGCTCCGACTTCGCCGTCGCTTCGCTGCTGTGCGAGGGAGGACCGACGCTGTTCGGCTCCCTACTTCACGAGGGTGTCGTCGACGAGCTGTTCCTGACGGTCGCGCCGCTGCTGACCGGCGGCGGTATGGGTCCGACGATCTCGAGCGGCCCCGAGCTGGCCGACCCCCAGAAGCTGCAACTGCGCTGGCTGCTCGAGCGCAACGGATCGCTGTATCACCGCTACGGACTTCCATAGGGGCTTCGCCCAAGGCGACTTCAGTAATCGGCCGACCTGCGATTGCGCCGCTGGTACGGATGTCAAATCTGCGGCTGTGGTCGAGCATTGACGATCACCCGTTGTCCTTTGTGAGGAGGGGTCGGACTGATCTAACGAGATGGGTCCTTGTGCGGTGCGCCAGAACGGACCCGACTGACGCCGACAGCGCGAGATTCGTCGCAGACATTGCTCGCAGCCGGGACCGGCCCGGTGTGTCAGGAGCGGTTGCGGGTGGCTCGGGTCGCAGAACCTAGAGGAGGAGACCCTCATGAGTACCGCCAGCGGCGGCATCGCTGTCCCAGCCCATCCACCACGCCATGGGCTGGGTCGATTGTTCGATCGTCAGCTTGACCGCTACCCCAATACCCGTCCGCGGACGATGTATCTCGCCATCACCGTGCTGGCGACGGTCGTCCTTTACTACGAGCTGTACATCCAAGGCGCGGTCGCCACCAAGATCATCCAGCACTATGGCTTCACCTTCACGCAGTTCGTGTTCGTGCTGGTGATCGGGAACGCGGTCGGCGCGTTCGCGTCTCTGGGCGCAGGCTTAGCGGACCGCTGGGGCCGTGCGAATCTGGTCGTCGGCGGCCTGCTCCTCACGGGGCTGATCATCGCGTTCGGCTTGCCGAACGCCTCGAGCAAGGCCGAGTACACCGTCCTGTTCGCGCTGCTGAGCATGGTCGAGGGGATGGCGCTCGTCGCCACGCCGGCGCTGATCCGCGATTTCTCGCCACAGGTTGGCCGCGGCGTCGCGATGGCGTTCTGGACGATGGGCCCGGTGATCGGCAGCCTCGTGGTGACCGAGGTGTCGAGTCACACGCTGGCGAGCCACCCCAATTGGCAGTACCAGTTCCACGTCTGTGGGATCGTCGGTCTGGCCGTCTGGCTGATCACGCTGATCGGGTTGCGTGAGCTATCGCCGCAGTTGCGTGACCAGCTGATGGTGAGCGTGCGCGACCGGGCGCTGGTCGAGGCGCGCGCGGCCGGAATCAAGCCGGAGAAGCTGCTCAGGCATCACTGGCGGCAGATGCTGCGGCTGGACATCATCAGCCCGGCGCTGGCGATCAGCCTGTTCCTGATGCTGTACTACATCTTCGTCGCGTTCCTGGTCGTGTTCTTCGTGACGGTTTTCAGCTACACCGAGGCGAAAGCCAACAACCTCGGCAACTGGTACTGGATCGCGGACATCGTCGGGCTTGGCATCGCCGGCGTGATCTCGGACCGCCTCCGGGTTCGCAAGCCGATCATGATCATCGGGTCGGTGATCAGCCTGATCGGCATTGGGCTGTTCGCCGCAACCACCACCGACCCGACCACGAGCTACCACACGTTCGCGTGGCTGTTCGTGATCATGGCTTTCGGGGGCGGGGTGGCGTACGTGGCCTGGATGGCGGCGTTCACCGAGACGATCGAGAAGCACAACCCGGCCGCCACGGCGACAGGACTTGCCGTGTGGGGCTGGATCATCCGGATCGTGGTGACGATCTCGTTCGCGATCCTGCCGCTGGTCGTGCCCGCGACCTCGACGCTGGTCGACCAGGGCCCGCATGTCGCCAAGATCGTCGCCACCTACCCGGCACAGGTGAAGGTGCTCCAGACCGTCGACAAGGGCACGCTGGCCGCCCTCACCAAGAACCCCAACAACCAGGTCGCTCAGGCCCGCGCCGTATCCGAGCTCACCGGAGTTCCGGTGGCTTCGGTGGCGAAGACGGCCGTCCTCGGAACGAAGTACGCACAGGAGCTGGCGACCGCCGCGGCGCTGTCTCCGGCGACCAAGGCGGCACTGGCGACAAGCCCGACCAACACACATGTCCTGCAAGTGGCGGTTGGCGAGATCGCGGTGAAGATCGGCATTCCTCCGGTCGCTGCTGCAGCACGGCTGCAGGCACTTGGCAAGGTGCCACTCGCCGACCTCGCGTTCCTGCAGGTCAACGGGCCGAAGGTCCAGAAGGGCGCCGCCGCGCTGAAGTCCGTCTCAGCGGTGCCGCCGGCAGATCTGGTCTATCTGCAGGCAAACGGCACGAAGGTCACCAACGCCAAGAAGGACAACCCCGGCCAGTGGCAGACCTACTGGTGGATCTGCTTCGCCGGCCAGCTGCTCTTCATCCCGCTGGCGCTCCTGCTGACCGGGCGCTGGAGCCCGCGCAAGGCGCGCAAGGATGAGGAGGAGCACGAGCGCTGGGTGCAGGCCCAGCTCGCCGAGCTACACGTTGCGCCGGAGCCGGACGTCCCGGCGCCGGTGGGTTCCATCACAACCTAAAGCGCATCGCTCATCAGAGCGCAGATGATCCCTCGCCGGCCGCACCCAGCGGCCGGCGAGGCTATTTTGCGAAGTGCTGGTGAACTCGCTCGGCATACCAGTCAGGCCACGGAGCGTCCGGATTTGCCGCGGTGTAGTCCTTGTCGAGCGACACCAGCAGCCACACGAGCTCGCTGCGTACCGGCGTCGTTGCGAGGATCTGCGGCAACTCGGAGAGCTTCAGCAGCCAGTCTGCATACCACGATGCCCAGTCCGGATCGTCACCGTCAACGATCCTGTAGACCCGGTGGTGTGTCTCCCCCGCTTCGTGAAGAAGCGAGGCAACTGTCGGCGACTGATCGTTCATGGCGCCTAGTCTCGCCGATTCGCCGGATCAAATGGTGATCTACCGGTGGGCTGGCTGCGTATCGCGTCAGAGGTGCTCTCACAGACCGAGTTTCTAAAGCGTTCACGACGGGGATGGGACAATGCATGTCGATGCCAATTCCGATCGCAGTCTCGGGCGGCGTGAACGCTGAGGCGATCGACGCGCTGACTGAGGCCAGGGCGCGGACCCTCGCGCTTGTGGCGTCGGTCTCAGACGAGGATCTCGAAAAAGTCCACTCGCCACTGATGAGTCCGCTCGTTTGGGATCTCGGGCACATCGCGGCGTTCGAGGATCTGTGGCTGGTGCACCGGTACGGCGGCAGGCCGCTGCTACACGACGAGCTGGCCGACGTCTACGACGCGTTCGAAACGCCGCGAGCCGACCGCGGCGACCTGCCGTTCCTGCGCCCGGCCCAGGCCCGCGAGTACCTCAGTGAGGTGCGGGCACGCACGATCGAGGTGATCGAGGAGCAAGGCGTCGGCGACGGCCTGCTGCACGAGATGGTCGTTCGCCATGAGCAACAGCACAACGAGACGATGCTGCAAACGGTGCAGCTGGCGCGGCTCAGCGGCTATCGCATCGAGGCGCACCCGGCCGCACCGAACGGATCGCGCGCGATAGCAGCGCTGAGCCCCTTGACGGGCCTCGAGCTGATCGAGATACCCGCCGGCGAGTGCTCGATCGGCGCGCCGGCGTCGGGCTTCGCCTACGACAACGAGCGTCCCCGTCACCGGACCGACGTCCGCGCCTACCTGATCGGCAGCAGCCCGATCACGAACGCCAGCTATCTGACGTTCGTCGAGGGTGGCGGCTACGAGCGGCGCGAGTGGTGGTCCGATGAAGGCTGGTCCTGGAAGGAGCAGTACGACATCACGAGACCTCTGGCTTGGACGGCGGACTGCCGTTACGAGTGGCAGCTCGGAGCACTCGCGCCACTCGACCCGCAAAGGCCCGTCGTCCACGTGTCCTGGTTCGAGGCCGACGCCTTCGCCCGTTCGCAGAGTGCTCGCCTGCCGACCGAGTTCGAGTGGGAGAAGGCGGCGACCTGGGACCAGCAGACGCGTAGCGCTCGTCTCTACCCGTGGGGAAACGATTCGCCGGTTCCCTGCGTCCATGCAAACGTGGACCATCTAGGCCTCGGACCGGCACCCGCGGGTGCCCACCCCGCGGGTGCCTCGCCATACGGCTGCCTGGGGATGATCGGCGACGTTTGGGAGTGGACCGACAGCGACTTCACCGGCTATCCGCGGTTCACCCCGTTCCCCTACCGCGAGTACTCCGAGGTGTTCTTCGGCTCGACCTACAAGGTGCTGCGCGGAGGCTCATGGGCCTCGCGCACACGCGTGGTCACGCCTTCATTCAGGAACTGGGACTACCCACAACGCCGCCAGATCTTCTCCGGCATTCGAATTGCGAGGGACCTCAATTGAAATCGCTGCTGCAGACCGACGACATTCGGATCGAATCTTGGCTCTCAGAGGCCGAGGAGCGCTCGCTGGCCAACGACGTGCTTGATGGTCTCACCCGGCCGTTCAAGGAGCTGCCACCCAAGCACTTCTACGATGCCCGCGGCTCCGAGCTGTTTGAACGGATCTGCGAGCTGCCCGAGTATTACCCGACCCGGACAGAGCGCCAGATCCTCGAGCAGCGCGCATCCGAGATCGTCGAGCGGACCGGCGCCGGAGAGCTCGTCGAGCTCGGCTCAGGCTCTGCGGAGAAGGCCCGCATCCTCCTCGGAGCGATGGACGATGCCGAAACGCTCAAGCGCTATGTGCCGCTCGACGTCTCAGAACAGGTCGTTCGCGAGGCCGCCGAGCAGCTCGTGGAGGACTACGACGGACTGCAGGTTCACGGCGTGATCGGTGACTTCGAGCGCCATCTCGAGCGCGTGCCCGACTCCGACGGCGTGCCCCGCCTGGTGGCGCTGCTGGGCGGGACGATTGGAAACTTCCCGCCGGGTACCCGGCGCGGGCTGCTGCGCAAGATCAGCGCCCTGCTGGGCCCGGAGGACCGGCTGCTGTTGGGAACCGACCTGGTCAAGGATCCGGCGATGATCGAGGCCGCCTACGACGATTCCGCCGGCATCACCGCCGAGTTCAACCGCAACATCCTGCACGTGATCAACCGCGAGCTCGACGCCGACTTCTCCCCGCAGGCCTTCGACCATGTGGCGTTCTTCGACCGCCGCCACGAGTGGGTCGAGATGCGCCTGCGCGCTCGACGTCCGTGCACCGTGCTGATCGGCGGTCTGGGACTACGGGTGGAGTTCGCGGCTGGCGAGGAGCTGCGGACCGAGATCAGCGCGAAGTTCACGCGCGAGCGGGTGCAGAGCGATTTCGAGGCGGCCGGCCTGACCATCGATCGCTGGTACACCGACGACGGCGCCAGGTTCGCGCTGTCGCTCGCACGCAGGGCGTAGGTCTTCGCGTCCGCGTATCCTGCCTGCTCATTGGGGAAAGGATGTTGAGAAGGCTGCACTTGGGGCTCGCGGCGCTCGCCCTGGCGCTCGCCGCGCCGGCCGCTGCCGGTGCCACGACCTACACGGTCGCAAGCACCGGCGATGACAACGGCATGCAGCCGTGCAGCGCCGCGAACGTATGCCCGACGCTGCGCGACGCGGTCACAGCGATGGGAAGCGTCGGCGCGATCCAGCTCGCACCGGGCACCTACACGCTGACGAACGGGCCGCTGACGCTCGGCGACGGGAACACCAACCTCGCCGATTCGATCAGCGGCGCCGCCACCGGCGGGCGCCCGACGATCGAGCAGATCGACGGTGCTCACAACGTGATCGACCTGGCGGGCACTACCGGCTCGCAGGTCGCGCTCACCAACCTCTCGATCACCGGCGGTCGCGAGCAGGCTGGCGCGGGACAGAACGCGCTGGGAGGCGGGATCTACAACTCGCTCGGCGCGCTGACGCTGACGAACGTGCGCGTCAGCGGCAACATCGCGATCGGAGGTCTGCCCTCCGGGCAGGCACCGAGCGGAGCCGCTCAGGGGGGCGGGATCTGGAGCAGCGGGCCGCTGACGCTGACCAACAGCTTCGTCGGCACAAACGAGGCGATCGCCAACTCGAGCGGCGGCGCCGGCGCCGGCGGCGGCATTTGGGAGAGCGGACCGGTGGTCCTGAGCGGCAGCACGATCGTCGGCAACTCGGCCGTCGGCAACGGCGACGGGGTCGGGAGCGCGCAGGGGGGCGGCGTGTTCCTCGCCACGGGCGACCAGGCGTCGATCACCACCAGCACGATCTCCACCAACCAGGCCCAGGCCGGCGGCGGCGCGGTGGGGGCCGGGGGCGGCGTGTACGGCTCAGACAGCTCGCTCTCGATCGACGCCAGCACGATCTCTTCAAACACCGCGCAGTCGGGCTTCGGTGGGGGCCCCGCAGAGGGCGGCGGCATCTTCGTCCAGTCGAGCCAGGGGGGCGAGCTGTTCGGCGTGCTCAACAGCACGCTTGCCGGCAACCGCGCGATCGGTGCGGGCCGCGGCGGCGGCCTGTACATCGGCTCGGTCGCGCAGGGCACCTACCACCTCGCCAGCGACACGATCGCGAGCAACCAGGCCACGAATGGCGGCGATCTGTTCTCGATCGGAACGGGCGCGATCTCGATCGCGGACACGATCGTCGCAGCCGGCACCGGCAGCCCGCCGACGTGCGACCTGCAGACCCCCCCGGGCCCCGAGTCGGCCAACCTCGAGGACATCTCGCCCTCGCGCTGTCACTTCACGAGTGCCAGCGACCGCGTCGACGTCAGCGCGCAGCTCGGTCCGCTGCGCGGCAACGGCGGCCCGACCCAGACGATGGCGCCCGGTCCCGGAAGCGGCGCGGTGGGGCGCGGAGGGCGCTGCCTCGATCTCGAGGGCCGGCCGTTGACCGTCGACCAGCGCGGCGTCAGGAGACCGACCCCCTGCGACATCGGCGCCTTCCAGACGACGCCGCCGGTGGTGGGACTCGCGTCGGTGACGGGCGTCTCGCTGACCGCCGCGACACTCCGCGGCAGCGTCGATCCCGACGGGATGGTGATCGCTGGCTGCGAGTTCCTATACGGCCCGACCACCGCCTATGGCTCGGACGTTCCGTGCGCGCAACCACCGGGCGGAGGCTCCCGCACGGTCACGGTCTCGGCGCGGCCCGACGCGCTCAAGCCAGGCACGACCTACCACTTCCTGCTGCGGGTGATCAGCGGCGGGGGCACGCGCCAGAGCACCGACGTCACATTCACCACCCGGCCCGCGCCGGTGCTCAGCCACTTCAGCGTTCACGGGGCCAACGTCAGCTACGCCGACACCGAGCCCTCGAGCACGGCGCTCGACCTGCTCGCCTGCAACGCCTTTCACAGGGGAAGGTGCAGCCACTTCATCGAGGTCGGCTCGGCCTCCCACAGAGACCGGGCGGGAACCAACCGCTACTCGCTGCGGAACAAGTTCCGGCGCGCGCAGCTGGTGCCTGGTCATTACCTGCTGAAGGCGACGCCGAGCATCGCCGGGGTGCAGGGGCCCACCGTCAGCGCGACGTTCCAGATCCTGAGCTGAAGTAGGGTTTCGCGCCATGCAGATCAAAGACAGTGGTGCCCTCGTGGCCGGAGGAGCATCCGGACTGGGCGAAGCGACCACGCGCCGGCTGCACGCCGGTGGCGCCTCGGTCGTGATCGCTGACCTGAACCAAGACCGCGGCGAGGCGCTCTCCAGCGAGCTCGGCGACCGCGCCTCGTTCATCCACGCGGACGTGACCAATCCCGAAGCTGTCCAAACCGCGGTCGACGCCGCCGCCGCGCTCCCGGGCGGGCTGCGGATCAGCGTCTGCTGCGCGGGGATCGGGTGGGCTCAGCGGGTGGCGGGTCCCAAGGGACCGCACGCACTCGAGCCGTTCGAGACCGTGATCCGCGTGAACCTGATCGGCACTTTCAACGTGCTGCGCCTGGGGGCGGCGAGCATGCTCGGCAATGAGCCCGGAGCTTCAGGCGAGCGTGGTGTCTGCATCAATACCGCCTCGATCGCGGCCTTCGACGGCCAGATCGGGCAGATCTCCTACTCGGCCTCGAAGGGAGCGATCGTCGGCATGACGCTGCCCGCCGCGCGCGACCTCGCGGTCGCCGGCGTGCGCGTGTGCACGATCGCCCCGGGTACCTTCGACACGCCACTGCTCGGAGCGCTGCCCGAGGAGGCACGTGTCAAGCTGGGCGAGGCGATCCCGTTTCCGTCCCGACTCGGCCAGCCCGACGAGTTCGGCGCGCTCGCGCAGCACATCATCGAGAACCAGATGCTCAACGGTGAAGTGATCCGCCTGGACGGCGCGTTGCGAATGCCACCGAAATAGAGATCCGGCCCGCCCCCGTGAGTCACGAGGAGCTCTCGCCCGCCGACCGCTCGTCGCTTGCCGCCGAGCATGGACCGGTCAACATGGCGGCCGGCGGCCTGCTCGTGTTCGACGCCGATCCGCCGCTGACCCGCTCGATGCTCGTCGAGCGGATCGGCGAGCGGATCCACCTGATGCCACGCCTGCGCCAGCGCCTCGAGCAGACGCCGCTGGGACTCGCCAACCCGGTCTGGACCGACGACGCCGGCTTCGACCTCGACTGGCACGTGCGCCAGGTCAGCCTCCCCGATTCGGACCCCGGCGGGGACCCGACGCACGAGATCGGAGTGCTCGTCGGACGCGAGTTCTCGCACCGGCTGACGCGCACACGACCGCTGTGGGAGGCAACCCTGATTGAGGGGATGCGCGGCGGTCGCACGGGCGTCCTGATGAAGATCCACCATGCGCTGGTCGACGGCATCGCGGCGATCGGGCTCGCTGCGCTCGTCCTCGACCCGAGCGAGGAGCCGCTCGAGATCCCGCCGCCCGAGCAGGATTGGGAGCCGCGCAAATACGACCGGCGTGCGCGCGTCACGCGTCTGGCCCGAGCGCCGCTGGGCCGGGCTCCGAAGTGGATGGTCGACGGCGTGCTGCGGGCGCTGGATCCAGACCCGTGGCGCACCGCCGCGGACATGCGGCGAGCGACCGAGGTCGGGCTCGAGCTCGCGCGCGCCCGACCCCAGGCGCCGATGACCCCGCTGAACCGCCCGATCTCGCCCAACCGCCGCTACGCCGTCGCGCACACCCCGCTCGAGCCGCTCCGCCGTGCGGGCCGCCTCGGCGGGGGCACGGTCAACGATGCGGTCTTGGCGATCGTCGCTGGGATGCTCGGGCGCTACCTCGCGGCGGCCGGCCCAGAGGCGTTCCCGGCCGATGGTCGCGCGCCCGTTGCGCTCGTGCCGGTCAGCGTCCGCGAGGGTGACGCCGATCACGCGCTTGGCAACCGCATCTCGACCGTGTTCGTCGACCTCCCCGTGACTGAGCACAGCCTGATCGCGCGCGTTCGCGCGATCTCCTCGCAGACCAGCCAGCTGAAGGCCTCGGCGGCGGTGCGCGCCGGATCGCTGATGGTCGGAGCCGCCGGCTGGGCACCGCCGCTGCTCTCCGGGATGCTCGCCCGCGCGCTTGGGACCGTGCGCGCGTTCAACCTCGTCGTCTCGAACATCCCGGGCCCTCAGCAGCCCTTCTACCTGAACGGCGTCCCGTTGCGGGAGGTCTATCCGGTCGTCCCGCTCAACCCGACCAACCAAGGACTGTCGGTGGGCGTCATCAGCTACGACGGCCGGGTGTGTTTTGGCGTGTTAAGCGACCGCGATCTCGACCCTCCGCTGTCGGTCGCCGCTTCCGGGCTGATCGCATCGCTCTCCGAGCTTCAGGACGTGATCGGCTGAGGGCGCAGTTGTTTTCGCATAGCGAAAACAACTGCGCACACTCGCCTACGACAGCCGCTCGATAAGCATGGCCTGCCCCATCCCGCCGGCGACACACATCGACTCGATGCCATATGTCCCGCCCGTCGCGGTCAGGCCGTTGATCAGTGTGGTCATGATCCGCGCCCCGGTCATCCCGAACGGATGGCCGAGCGCGATCGCCCCGCCGAACGGATTGAGCTTCTCATCCGGAATGCCCAAGTCGGCCTTGCACGGCACGATCTGAGCCGCGAACGCCTCGTTGATCTCGACGATGTCGATGTCGTCCATCGTCATCCCGGTCTCCTTGAGTAGCGCCTGGATCGCCGGGATCGGGCCGAGGCCCATGATCTCCGGCCGGATCGCGGCCACGGTCGAGGCGATGATCTTGGCCTTCGGCTTGAGCCCGAGCGACGACGCCTTATCGGCGGACATCACGAGCACAGCGGCCGCCCCGTCGTTCAAAGGACACGCGTTGCCGGCGGTGACGGTGCCGTTCGGCCGGAACGCCGGCTTCAGCTGCGCCAGCACTTCCATCGTCGTGCCCGGCCGTGGCCCGTCGTCTTTGCTGACCACCGTCTCCGGGATGTCGATCTCATTTCCCTCCTTGTCGACGTCCTTGTGCGCCGGGACGGTGACGGGCACGATCTCCGCGTCGAAGTGGCCGGATTCGCGCGCATCGACCGCGCGGTTCTGGGAGATCACGGCCCACTCGTCCTGCTCTTCGCGCGTGACCTTGCAGCGGTCGGCGACGTTCTCCGCGGTCAGGCCCATCGGGATGTAGACGTCGTACAGCGAGCCCTCGGAACCGTTGAGCGACGGGTGCTTGGCCTCGTCCATCATGCCGGCGCCCAGACCGGCGCGCGACACGGCCTCGACGCCGGCCGCGATGTACTGGTCGCCCTCGCCGGCGCGGATCGCGTGTGAGGCCATCCTGATCGTCATCAGCGACGAGGCGCAGAAGCGGTTGACGGTGCAGCCGGGGACGTGGTGGTCGAGCCCCGCCAGCAGTGCCGCGTTGCGGCCGACGTTGTAGCCCTGCTCGCCGATGCCGGAGGCGGCGCCCATCAGCACGTCGTTGGTTTCGGAGAAGTCGACGTCGGGGTTCCGCTCGATCAGCGTCTTGATCGGCAGCGCCGCGAGATCGTCGGCTCTGACGCTCTTCAGCGACCCCTTCACCGCCCGGCCAATGGGCGTGCGGATTGCATCAACAATCACTGCGTCTGGCATTCGGTGTTGCTCCTCTAGATGGTTCGACGGCCCTGAAAATTACAGGCGTGTAGCTATAACCCTAGTCCCCGTACGCCCTTCTCGTCCCACCCGAGGTGGTGCGCCAGCTCGTGCCGCACGGTCCGGGTGACCTGTGCCTTGAGCAGGTCGGGGTCGTGGCCGAAGTCGCGCACGAGCGTGTCGCGGAAGATCACGATCCGGTCGTGGAAATAGTCCTGCGCGACCGTGTCGCCCTGGTAGAGGCCGTATGCGCGCTGCCGCCGGCCGCCGTCGGATACCACGATCGCGACGTGCTCGAGCGCACGGTGAAACTCGAGTGGCAGATCGTCGACCGCCGAGCGCACGAGCGCCTTGAAGCCCGCCTCGTTGTACGGGTCGATGCCGTGATCGCCGTCATCGCCCTCGTAGTCCTGGGAGTCCCCCCAGGAGTCCTCGGCCGCCAACCGCTCCGCGCGCTGCACGAGCTTCTCGAAGTCCTCCTCGGACTCCGGGTGCCAGTCCGCCAGCCGCATCATCACGAGCACCGCGGTGCCGCCGATCACCACGGCGCCGGCGCCGAACACCGCCAGGCCCTGGAGCAGCCGCAGCGGGAACGTGTCGCTGAAGCCGACGATCAGGCTCACCGCCCCTAGCCCGATCGTGAGCGCCGCCAGCGCGGAGAAGAGAATCCGGCGGGGGGTCGGAGGCGAGCCGCGCATGCGAACGGTTACCTCAGCGTCCGCGCGATCACGAGACGCTGGATCTCGTTCGTGCCCTCGTAGATCTGCGTGATCTTTGCATCGCGCATCATGCGCTCAACCGGGTACTCCTTGACGTAGCCGTAGCCGCCGAGTACCTGGATCGCCTCAACCGTGACCTTCATCGCGACGTCCGAGCAGAACAGCTTGGCCATCGCTGAGTACTTGCCGGTGGCGGGGCCGCCGCGATCCACCCGAGCGCACGCCTGGTAGAGCAGTTCGCGTGCCGCGGCGCACTGCGTCTCCATGTCGGCGAGCTTGAACTGAATCGCCTGGAAGGTGTTGATCGGCTTGCCGAACTGCCGGCGCTCGCGGGCATAGCCGGCGGCGTAGTCGGTCGCGCCCTGCGCGATCCCGAGCGCCTGCGCCGCGACCCCGAGCCGCGAGCGGTCGAGCGTCGCCATCGCCACCTTGAAGCCCTCGTTCACCTCCCCCACGACGTTCTCGGCAGGCACCCGCACGCTGTCGAAGATCGGCTGCCCGGTCGGCGACCCGCGGATCCCGAGCTTGTGCTCGAGCTTGCCGACGCTGAACCCGGGCCGGTCGGCCTCGACCACGAACGCGGTGATCCCGCGCGAATGCCCGGCCTCCGGATCGGTGACCGCGAACACGACGTAGAAGTCCGCGATCCCGAGGTTCGTGATCCAGTTCTTGGTGCCGTCAATCACCCATTCATCGCCGTCGCGGACGGCGCGCGTGCGCATCCCGCCGGGATCCGAGCCGGCGTCCGGCTCGGACAGCGCGAACGCGGGCGACCACTCGCCGCTCGCGCATCGCGGCAGCAAGCGGTCCTGGAGCTCCGCAGAGCCGAACAGCTTGATCGGCAACGTCCCGAGCTCCTGGACCATCAGGATCAGCGCGGTCGAAGCGCACGCCTTGGCGATCTCCTCGACCGCCATGTTGAGCATCAGCATGCCGGTGCCTGTTCCACCGTGCTCGGTCTCGAATGGCAGGCCGAGCACGTCGTGCTCGGCGAGCAGATCACGCAGATCGTGCGGGTACTGCGCCTGCTCGTCGATCTCCGCCGCCCGCGGCGCGATCCGCTCCTGCGCGATCTGGCGGATCGTGTCGCGGAAGTCGAGATGCTCCTGTGGAATCGTGTAGAGATCGGCCAGCGCTGACATCCATATGGATGCTACGCCACCTGGGATCTACAACCCTGACGGGTGGCGCACGACGTAATTCTGGCCGTCGCCGAGGTTCCCGGTGGGGTCGTAAAGCCAGCGCGGCCCGTCGCCTGACGGGACGCCAGGGCCGCCGTAGTGGGCGGTGTCGAAGGCCCGTCCGCCGACCACGATCCAGGTGTGGTTCGGGTTGGCGTAGATCGTGATCCAGCGGCCGGGGCCAGGACTGCCGTAGGACTCGAGCTCGCTCGAGTCCTCGGGCGAGCCGAGCAGGCCGGCACCGTGGAGCGCGTAGCTGACCGAACCCGAGCAGTCGTAGCAGGAGTCGTTCCAGCTGCCGTGCCCGCCGCCGTAGCAGTAGGAGGTGTGGATGATCCGGTTGGCCGCCGCGACCACCTGCTGCACCGCCTTGGGTGCGCCGCTCGGCGCTGTCGCCGTCCCGTTGGAGTTGATCTGCACCTTCCCGACGGGGCCGCCGGAGTCCACAGCCGCGACCGCTGTGCGCAGCGCCTTCTCGACCGGAATCGTCACCACACCATTGGCCGTGAAGTGGTGCGCTTGCTGGAACTCGACCACGCTCTGCTTGGTGGCGGGGCCAAAGTCGCCGTCAACGGTCGTGGGATAGCCCGCCCGCGTGAGGAAGTCCTGCAGCACGCGCACGTCGTGGCCGGTATCCCCCTCCCGCAGGACCCGGTCGCCCATGTGCTGGCAACACTCGCCGCTGGCCGCGTGGCTGCTGCTCGAGCTCGACGTGGAACCCAGGCCGGCCCCGCCAGAGGGCTTGGCGGCCTTGGTCGCCTCGGCGCGGGTCGAGTGCGCCTTGACCGCTAGCCGCAGCTTGTGGACGAACCCAGCGCCGACCGCCGGCGTGACCTTCAGGTGGTACTTGCGCTCGAAGCGGCGCACGCTGCGCTCGGTCGCGGCGTCGAATTTACCCGTGGTCCGAGAAGGAAATCCTGCACGCATGAGGAATTCCTGCAGAAGTCGGACGTCCTGGCCCTTCATCCCGGGGCGCAGGACGCGGTCGCCGAGGTGTGCGCTCGCTGGTGCGGCGAGCACAGCCGTGACCCCTAGAGCGACAAGTCCGGCGCGTCGAAAAGTCGAGTGCGACACAGCAACCCTTTCTCTTTCGCGGGCCTACGGGGTTAGCTGTCGGGCTCGCGCTGAAAGAGCTGCGCTACGCCGGTGATCCGGCGATTCGCCCCTGGAACCGGGGGGTTCCAATGGGTTCCCCGCTCCCGCGAGCATTCGCTCGCGGGATTCGGCTGGGTTCAATTTCGGTCGCGCAGCCTACCGGAACTGCAGGATCTATGTCACAGGCAGGGTTATGGAAAGCAAGGGGCCTCGCTTCGCTCGGCATCCATGGGGCCAAGCGGGCCCGTCCGGACCTAGCGGCCGGCCGTGCGCTGTGCCTCCTCGTCGGTGAACTCGTGGTCCAGCGCACCCTGCTCGTGCAGGGCAGCGCGCTCCTCGCGTAGCTGGGCCTCAGCCCGCTCGCGCTGGGCCTCCTGCTCGGCGATCCTCGCTCTCCGTTCTGCGACCTCGGCGCTGCGATTGTGCGTCTCGGCCACTTGCCGATGCTCTGCGGCTGCGGCCTGGCGGCCCCGGTTGAGTCGGCGCTCCTGCCTGCGCGCCCGCATCGGCGGCGAGGCAAGCACGAGGATCAGTGCGAGCACGATAACTGCGACCACGACGATCGCGATGATCAAGCCAGTCGACATCCCAGTCCTCCTCCTCCTTCGTTGACTGTCGAGAACAGGGCTACCCGCTCGAGCGCATTCCTGCGCATCCAAGATCGCGTAGGCTTGGTCAGGCTCTGGCAGCGTCCGCGGACACCCCGTCCTCGTCTCGAAAGCGTCACGCGCTCGCGCTGTTCGCGGGCTTGCCCGCACGGTACGACCGGATGGGGGCGATCCTCAGCTTCGGACAGGACCCGCGGTGGCGGCGGACGATGGTCGCCGCGGTCGATCCGGGTCCCGGCACGCGCGTGCTCGACGTCGCTGCCGGTACCGGGCTCGTGGCCGCCGAGCTCGTGCGGCGGGGCGCCGAAGTTGTCTGCCTCGACCAGAGCGAGGCGATGCTCTCGCGCGCCCGGGAGCGGCTGTCCGGTCGTGCCACCTTCGTGCGAGGCGAGGCCGAGAGCCTGCCGTTCGCCGACGGGGAGTTCGACGCGCTCACGTTCACCTACCTGCTTCGCTACGTGGATGATCGCGCCGCGACGATGCGCGAGCTGGCGCGTGTGGTCAAGCCTGGCGGTCGGATCGGGATGGTCGAGTTTGGCGTGCCGCAGTCGCCGACGCTGCGCGCGCTGTGGCGGGTCCACACGCGGGTTGGACTGCCGCTGATCGGCCGTCTGGTGTCGCCGGCATGGGTCGAGGTCGGACGGTTTCTGGGCCCGAGCATCGAGGGCTTGTACGCGGCCGAGCCCGATCTCGCGCGGCTTTGGGACGCGGCCGGGATCGGCCACGTGCGCGTCCTACACATGAGCTTCGGCGCCGGGCTCGTGATATGGGGAATCAGATCCCACCCACCCATCAGATCCCACCCACCCATCAGATCCCACCCACCCATCAGATCCCACCCACCCACCCCCCACCGCCATGACCACCGCGCCCCGTGAGCTAGACCGGCCCGCGTTCTACGCGCTGCGCTCGGGCGGCTGGCGCGATCTCGTCACGCTCCTGCATCCGCCGTACACGGCGTGGCATCTGAGCTACGTCGCGCTGGGGGCCGCGGCGGCGCCGAAGATCTACGGCGATCGCCTTGGCGCTGCGCTGGCCGCGTTCTTCCTCGCGGTCGGGATCAGCGCGCACGCGTTCGACGAGCTCAACGAACGGCCGCTCGGAACGGCGCTCTCGCGCCGGACGCTCCTCACGCTCGGAGTCCTCGGGCTCGTCGGGGCGGTCGCGATCGGGATCGCGGGGCTGTTCGTCGTGTCGTTCGCGCTGTTGCCACTCATCCTCGTCGGCGCGTTCCTGGTCCCGGCGTACAACCTCGAGCTGGCCGGCGGGCGCTTTCACAGCGACCTGTGGTTCGCGCTCGCGTGGGGCGCGTTCCCGGCCTTCACGGGCTATTTCGTCTGTGCGCTGGCCGTGCGGCCCGCCGGGGTTCTGGTGGCGGCCGCCTGCTGCATGCTTAGCCTGGCCCAGCGGCGCCTGAGTACGCCGGCGCGCGAGCTGCGCCGGCGCACCGAGTCGGTGACCGGCGAGCAGCGGCTGCGCGACGGCACCGTGATCAAGCTCGACCCGGCGCAGTTGTCCGCTCCGCTGGAAGGCGCGCTGTCGGCGATGTGGATCGCGCTCGTGCTGCTGGCTGCGGGGCTCGTCGTCGTTCGCATATGAGAGCCCATCCGGGCCGTCGCTACCCTGGAGATCGTGAGCTTCGATTACACCCCGCTGGAGGTCGCCGAGCTGCACGAGCAGGGAGCGGTCCAGCTGATCGACGTGCGCCAGCCGCACGAGCACGACGCCGGCCGGATCGCCGGGACCCGGCTGATCGAGCTGCTGGCGCTGCCGACCCAGGTCGAGACGATCGACCCGGCACGCCCGGTGGTGTTTTACTGCCGCAGCGGTAGCCGCTCGGACATGGCCGCGGTCGCACTGCGCGGCGCGGGCTTCGACGCCTACAACATGTCCGGCGGCCTGCTCGAGTGGCAGGCTTCGGGCCTACCGCTCGAGCCCGACGACGGCTACGTCGCGAACGGCTAGGACTTCCACTTGATCGAGCAGCCGACCGGCTTGGTCTCGGCGCGCTCGGGATCGCGGCCCGCCAGCACCGCCTCGAGCGCGTCGCGCAGCCACGCCGCGTGCTGGGCGGGATCGCCGTAGTCCGCATCGGGCGCGCCCCGATAGCGCAGACGGCCCTGCGAGTCGAGCACGAAGATGTCTGGCGTCGTCTTCGCGTCGTACCCGCGCGCGACCTCCTGGGTGGCGTCGTGCAGGTACGGCATCGGCCAGTCCTCGCCTGCCACGCGCTGGCGCATCGCCTCGTAGGAGTCGCGGGGGTAGCGGTCGGAGTCGTTTGAGTTGATCGCCAGAAAGCGCACGCCGCGATCGGCGTAGTCCCGCGCGGCATCCGCGATCCGGTCGTGCCAGGCGAGCGCGTAGGGGCAGTGGTTGCACGTGAAGACCACGACCGTCAACGTCGCGCCGTCGGCGCTCGACCACGTCGCACCCTCGGTGTCGCGCAACTCGAACTCGGGCGCCTTCTCTCCAATCGACAAGCTCATCGGATCACCTCACGGAGCGCCTCGCGCAGATCATCGGGGTCGGGAGTGGGCGAGATCCGCCCGTCGCGCGTCCGATACACGCGACAGCTCAGCCCGATCGGTTGACCGGCGGCGTCGGCCACGTCGCGACCGTCGATCAGGACAGTCGGCGACCCGGCGAACTGCAGCTCGCCCGCTTCATCTTCGGACTGAATCTCTCGGGTGCGGATCTCCGCCTCGCTCAGGCCGACCTCGTCGAGCGCCCGGCGCAGCTCGGACAGCGCAGCCTCGGTCGACGGGCACCCCTCCCACCACAGCAGCTCAATGTCAGGCATTCGCATGTAGTCCAGGTTACTCAGCGATTTCGAGTTCCCAGCGTGCCACCACGCCGTGCTGCTTGGTCGTGAGTCGAGCGAGCCGGACTTCGGGTGATGACGATTGTCCGCATATTTCGCGGACTATCGACATCAACCGGGTCGCGGAAGCGTGCGGCCTGCGCCCGACCGCGTCTGCGCCCCGGCAGCCTGCGCGTAGCGGCCCTCTAGGAAACGGTCCAGGTCTCCGCGCTGAACAGGAGCTCGGAGAGCTCCTCGTCCGACGCTGCCTCGCGCCGCGCCTGGCCGCCCTGCCCGAACACCGGGCGGTCGAGGTCGCGGAAGATGCCGATCGGCGTCGGGCCTGTGGGGTCGGCGGCAAGCTGGGCGAGCCCGAACGCCAGCCCGGCGTCGGCGCGATGGGGGTCGTGGACGAGCAGAGCATCCTCCCCAACCTCTGCGACGTCGACGATCCGCAGCGAGCCGTCGTTGCCGAGCGCGACGCCACGCTCGCCGGAAGCGCCGAAGCGGATCGGCTGGCCCGCCTCGAGGCGGATCTGGTTGGCGTCCTTGACGTCCTTCTCGGTCAGCGCGGCGAACGCGCCGTCGTTGAACACCGGGCAGTTCTGGTAGATCTCGACGAGCGCCGCCCCCTGGTGCTGGGCCGCGGCGCGCAGCACTTCGGTCAGGTGCCGGCGGTCGCGATCGATCGTGCGCGCGACGAACGACGCCTCGGCGCCCAGCGCCAGCGCGACAGGGTTGAACGGATGGTCCGAGACGCCGAACGGCGTCGACTTCGTCACCTTGCCGATCTCGGAGGTCGGGGACGCCTGGCCCTTTGTCAGCCCGTAGATCTGGTTGTTGAACAGCAGGATCTTGACCGGCACGTTGCGCCGCAGCGCGTGGATCAGATGGTTGCCGCCGATCGAGAGCGAGTCGCCGTCGCCGGTCACGACCCAGATCGACAGATCCTCACGCGCGGTCGCAAGACCGGTCGCCAGCGCCGGAGCGCGGCCGTGGATGCCGTGCATCCCGTAGGTGTTCATGTAGTAGGCGAACCGGCCCGCGCAACCGATCCCGGTGATGAACACGATCTGCTCCGGCGGGATCCCGAGCTCGGGCATGAACTGCTGCACGGCCGAGAGCACGGCGTAGTCGCCGCACCCCGGGCACCAGCGTGTTTCCTGGTCTGACTGGAAGTCGGCCTTGGCCAGCTCTGGCGACCCGCCGCCGCCGTTGGTTGTCACGGCGCTCATGCTCGCTCCACGATCTCCGCCTCGATCTCGGCCGTGAACAGCGGCTGGCCCTCGATCTTGCAGAAGGACTCCACGTCGACCAGGTATTTCGAACGAAGTACCTGCGCGAGCTGCCCGCTGTTCATCTCGGGAACGAGCACGCGGTCGAATGAGCGCAGCACGTCACCGAGGTTCGAGGGCAGCGGGTTGAGGTGGTGCAGGTGAGCGCACGCGACCTTCGTGCCCTCGAGCCGGGCGCGGCGCACCGCGGCCCGGATCGCGCCCTCGCTCGATCCCCATCCGAGGATCAGCAGGGTCGCGCCAGGATCGACTTCGACGGTCAGCGGCTCGATCTCATCGGCGATCCCGGCGACCTTGGCGGCTCGCAGCTCGGTCATTCGCGCGTGGTTGGCGGCGTCGTAGGAGATGTTGCCGGTCCCGTCGGCCTTCTCGAGGCCGCCGATCCGGTGCTGGAGCCCGGGTGTTCCGGGGATCGCCCAGGGCCGCGCCAGGCGCTCGTCACGGTTGTAGGGCATGAACGGCTCCTCATCGCCGTCCGCCGCCGGCGCGAACATCGGGTCGATCTCGGGGAGCTCGGAGACGGAAGGCACCAGCCACGGCTCCGAAGACGAAGCAAGGAACGTGTCGGACAGCAGGATCACCGGCGTCCGGTAACGGACCGCGATCTGGGCGGCGTCGAACGCGGCCTGGAAGCACCCGCCGGGAGTGCTCGGCGCGATCACCGGCAGCGGCGATTCACCGTGGCGTCCGTAGAGCGCCATCAGCAGATCGGACTGCTCGGTCTTGGTGGGCATCCCGGTCGAGGGACCCGCGCGCTGGACGTCGACAACGATCAGCGGCAGCTCGAGCGCCACAGCCAGGCCGATCGTCTCGGCCTTGAGATCCATCCCCGGGCCGCTGGTCGCGGTCACGCCGAGGCGGCCGCCGAACGCTGCGCCGAGCGCGATCCCGGCGGCCGCGATCTCGTCCTCGGCCTGGATCGTCGAGACACCGAACTGGGCATGGCGGGAGAGCTCGTGGAGCAGCTCGGAGGCGGGCGTGATCGGATAGCTCGCCAGCACCAATGGCAGCCTGCTGCGGACGCTTGCTGCGAGCAGCCCCAGCGCCAGCGCGGTGGTGCCGTTGACGTTGCGGTAGGTGCCGGGGGCGACGTCGGTCGCACGGTTGACCCGGTACTGAACGTCGAGCAGCTCGGTGGTCTCGCCGAACGACCAGCCGGCGTTGAAGGCGGCCAGGTTGGCGGCAAGCACGGCTGGCTTGCGGGAGAACTTCTCGGTGATCCAGCGCTTGGTGACGTCGGTCGGCCGCCCGTAGAGCCATGAAAGGAGGCCGAGCGCGAACAGATTCTTGGCGCGCCCTGCGTCGCGCGTCGAGGCGCCCTCGATCCCCTCGACAGCGCGCGTGGTCAGCGAGGTCATGGGGATCCGGTGGACGCGGAACTCGCGCAGCGAACCGTCCTCGAGCGGGTTCTCGGTGTAGCCCGCCTTCTCCAGGTTGCGCTTCGAGAAGGCGTCCTCGTTGACGATGATCGTGGCGGCGCCCGGGACCTCGGCGATGTTGGCCTTTAGCGCCGCCGGGTTCATCGCGACGAGCACGTTGGGCGCGTCGCCGGGCGTCAGGATGTCGCGCGATGCGAAGTGGATCTGGAACGCGGACACGCCGGCAAGCGTGCCGGCGGGCGCGCGGATCTCCGCCGGGAAGTTCGGCAGCGTCGCCAGATCGTTGCCGAACATCGCAGTGGCGTCGGTGAACCGGCTCCCGGCGAGCTGCATCCCGTCGCCGGAATCGCCCGCAAAGCGCACGATTACCCGCTCTCGTTCTTCGACGGCTTTGGTCACGACATCACTTGGCGGTGCGCCCGCTTACCCGCTTACGGCATCCACAGTTGCTTACCGATTGTACGCACGCGCGCGGATGAGCCGCGCCTGGCCGTCGTTAACGCGGATCTTCCGCATCGACGTTCCAGTAGCGCAGCACCTCTGCTCGCTCGCCCTGGACGTCGGCCCAGGAGTTGATTCCGAATCGCGCGATCGTGCGCTGGCCGCCTTCGTAGTCGCCGTAGAGCACATCGATCATCACCCGCGTGTGCTCGCCGGCCGCCCGCCGCAGCGTGGCGTACTGCGGATCGTCGCGGTCCCGGATCGCCCCTTGCCAGAAGCCGGTCTCGCCGGCGGGGATGTAGAGATCGCGCTGCTGGCGCCGGAAACTGTCGGGGTCGGGCATCTCCGAGTCCGTCCGCTCTCGCACCTGCGCGTTCCAGCCATGGATCACCGCCAGCCCGGTCCCGCCATTGCGCAGCGCGAGCGCCATGTACACGCGATCGTTCTCGAGCTCGATCGCGCCCCCGTGCCCCGGCACGGTCAGCACCACGCCTTCGCCGAACCGCACCAGCTCGGGCGCGTCGTCATCGCGCGACGGAATCAGGATCGGGCGCACGCCGGCGAGCAGCGAGCGCTCGGCAGTGCGTGCCGAGCGGTTCGCCGATCTCACCGAGCTGAATGTCGCGACCGCGAGCACCAGCGTTCCGCCGGCCGTCGCGAGCGACGAGATCGTCACCCAGTCCGCCATCGCTTTTCGCGATGCTAGTCGGGACGGGCCGGCCCGGGAAACGCGGCGGCCGCAGCCGGCCTGGGCGGGTGGACCGCCCAGGTCGCAGCCGGCCAGGGCGGGTGGACCGCCCCCGGTCGCAGCCGGCCAGGTCGGGTGGGCCGCCCCAGGAAACGTCCGACTAGATCTTGCTGACGTTGATCGCCTTCGGACCCTTGGGGCCGGCTTCTTCCTCGTAGGACACCTTGGCGCCCTCCGCCAGCGAGCGGTAGCCGTCAGAGTTGATGCTCGTGTGGTGGACGAACAGATCGCGGCTGCCTTCGTCGGGCGTGATGAAACCGAAACCCTTCTCGTCGCTGAACCACTTGACCGTTCCAGTTGCCATGTGGAGTGTCTCCTCCGTAGCTTGAAGTGCTTCTACCACGGAAGATGCTCGGCGCGAGTACCCCGGGGCCTGCACTACTTCGCCGCCTAACCGACGGCCTTACGGCGGGGAAGGTAGCACGCCGAGGCTCGGCGGCGTTCCCATGTTGGGAGCGTTCACATGGCAGTCACACCGGGCCCTTGGCGAGAATCACAACCATCCCCACCAGCGGTGGCGTTTGACCGTATGTTGTGCGCGCCATGGTGCGTCGGATCGTGATTCGCGGCTAGCGCGACCCACTGCCCATACCCACTGACCATGACATCTTCTGTGCAATGGAAGATCCGATGCCAATCGGCCGCCACGCCGCGATCCCGCTCAGCGAAGTCGTCGTGCGCGCGTCGCGTTCCTCCGGCCCGGGAGGGCAGCACGCGAACGTCACCGCGTCGCGGATCGAGGCGAGCTTCGATGTGCGCGAATCGGCCTCGCTGAGCGATGAGCAGAAGCGGCGGATAATCGCGCGGGCTGGTCCGCGGGTCGTGGCCGTGGCTCAGGACGCTCGCAGCCAGTCCCGCAATCGGGAGCTCGCGCTCGAGCGTCTGCGCCGGCGGCTGACTGCAGCGCTCGCGGTCCAACGCCCGCGTCGAGCCACCAAGCCCAGTCAGAGCGCCGTGCGCAAGCGGCTCGAGACCAAGCGCCGCCAAGGGGAGCGCAAACGCGCGCGGCGGCGCCCGGAGGCAGACGGCTAGTGCACTGGCTCGTCGACGGCATGAACGTGATCGGAACGCGTCCGGACCGGTGGTGGAAGGACCGTGACGCCGCGATGCTGCGGCTGGTCGACATGCTCGAGCGCTGGGCCGCGCACGGCGGCGAGGACGTGACGGTCGTGTTCGAGCGAGCTCCGCGGCCGCCGATCCGCTCGACGGTGATCGAGGTCGCGCACGCGCCGAAGCCGAAGCCAGACGCGGCCGACGACGAGATCGTCAGGCGGCTGCGGGCACACCCCAACCCCGCCGCGGTGCGCGTTGTGACCTCGGACCGCTGGCTCGCGGATCGGGCATTTGCGGAAGGCGCGAGCGTCGAGGGCGCGGACACATTTCGCACCAGGCTGGAGGACCGCTGAAGCAGGACCGAAGGATCGGCAGAGCCGGGCCGAATTCCTTAACCACGATCGGGCCGCCTGCGACAATCAGGCGATGGCAGATGACGCCTCACGGCGGCCGACTGCGCCCCTGAACCGGCAGGCCCCCTCGCCGCCCGGCTGGAAGGTCACGCCGGCGCCCGACGGGCGCGGCGAGCAAGGCGGCAAACAACCACCGTCGCGATCCAATACCCGCTGGCTGATCGCGCTGCTGGTGGTCGGTCTGCTCGCGCTCAACCTGTGGATCTCCTCCCAGGCGCTGCAGCCGAACTCGAGGGTCCGGATCCCGTACAGCCCGACATTCCTCAACCAGGTGAGCGCCGGGAACGTGAGCGAGATCTCCTCGACCGGGAACTCCGTCCAGGGAACGTTCAAGAACAAGGTCCAGTACCCGACCAACGACAAGAACGCGCAGGCGACCACGCTCTTCTCGACCCAGATCCCGGCGTTCGCGAACGACACGCAGCTCAACTCGCTGCTGCAAGACAAGAACGTCACGATCGACGCCAAGGCGGTCGAGAGCGGTCCCTCTTTCCTGTCCGAGCTGATCCTCGGCTTCGGCCCGACGCTGTTGCTCGTCTTACTGATCTTCTTCGTGATGCGGCGCGCGGCCTCGGCCGCGAGCGGTGCCGGCGGGCTGATGTCGTTCGGGCGCTCGCGCGCGCGGCGGGTCGAGTCCGGGTCGCAGACCGTCACCTTCCAAGACGTGGCCGGGATCGACGAGGCCAAGGAGGAGCTGACCGAGATCGTCGACTTCCTCAAGAACCCCGACAAGTACCTGCGGCTCGGCGGCCGGATCCCTCGCGGCGTGCTGCTCAGCGGACTGCCCGGTACCGGCAAGACGCTGCTGGCACGGGCGGTCGCCGGCGAGGCCAGCGTCCCGTTCTTCCAGATGTCGGCGTCGGAGTTCGTCGAGATGATCGTCGGCGTCGGCGCCTCTCGCGTCCGCGACCTGTTCCAGCAGGCCAAGGAGGCCGCGCCCGCGATCATCTTCATCGACGAGCTGGACGCGATCGGTCGCTCGCGGGCCGGCGGCGGACCGAACATCTCGGGCGGCCACGACGAGCGCGAGCAAACGCTCAATCAGATCCTGACCGAGATGGACGGGTTCGATCCGCGCACCGGCGTGATTGTGCTGGGCGCGACCAACCGGCCGGAGATCCTCGATCCGGCGCTGCTGCGGCCAGGGCGCTTCGACCGCCGGGTGGTGGTCTCGCCACCCGATCGGGCCGGCCGCGAGGCGATCCTGCGGGTGCACACGCGCTCGGTCCCGCTCGCCGACGATGTTGACCTCGGTGCGATCGCGGCGTCAACGCCGGGGATGGTCGGCGCCGACCTCGCGAACGTCGTCAACGAGGCGGCGCTGCTCGCGGCGCGCCGGAACCATTCGAGGGTCAACCGCGAAGACTTCTCCGACGCGCTCGAGCGGATCGTACTCGGCGCCGAACGTAAGGTGATGATCAGCGCGGAAGACCGCCGCCGCACCGCCTCCCACGAAGCCGGACACGCGATCGTGGGGATGCTCACCCCGGGCGCCGACCCCGTGCGCAAGGTGTCGATCATTCCCCGCGGGCAGGCGCTCGGGGTGACCTTCTCGGCGCCCGACGCGGATCGATTCAACTTCGACGAGCGCCACCTGCTCGCGCAGATCAAGGTCGCGCTCGGCGGCCGCGTTGCCGAGGAGATCGTGTTCGGCGACATCACGACCGGCGCCGAATCGGACATCCAGCATCTGACCCGGATCGCCCGCAGCATGGTCGGCCGCTGGGGGATGAGCCGCGCGATAGGGCCGATCGCGGTGATCCCGCAGGACGGCTACGGGCCGCTGCTGCCCGGCGCCTCGGAGACCTCAGAGGCGACCCAGCGGCTGATTGACGACGAGGTCAGGCGGATCGTCGAGACGGCGCATTCGGAGGTCAGCGAACTGCTGCGCAGCCATCGCGAGAACCTCGACGCGCTCGTCGCCGGGCTGCTCAAGCACGAGACGCTCGACGAGGCCGACGCATACGCGGCGGCGGGGCTGCCGCGGTCGCCGGTCGAGGAGACCGAGGCGGCGATTTCGTAGCGGGGAAACCCGAGCCGCGCGGGCTTGCGCCCCGGTCGCCGTAACGACCAGGGCGCAAACAGGTGCCCTCTGTCAGGAACGCGCCCGCACTGATTAAGACATCCGCTTCGCTCGCAGACCGACCGCCAGGCCGCCGGCTACGAGCAGCAATCCTATGAACAGAACGCGGAGCACGTCCTGCCCGGTGAACGGCAGCGTGTTGGCGCCGGCCTCGGTCTTCATCAACGACACCGCTTCAGCGGCCGACGGCGCGCTCTCGCCGGCGGGCTCAGAGCCTTCGCCGGGCGCCGTCGTGTGCTTGCCGCCGGTGCTGTGCTTGCCTCCAGGATGATGGCCACCGGGGCTCCCGCCGCCCGGGTTCCCACCGCCGCCCGGGTTCCCACCGCCGGCCGGCGGAGGCGAGGTCGCGGCCGGCGCGACAGCGTGCGACTCCGCCGACGCGAGCACGATCTTCGCCAGCGCGTTACCGACCGCCGGCAGGATGATCGCCGACAGTGCCTCGCGCACGCCGGCTGGGCTGCTCGCCTCGGCCGTGTCGTCGGCGTTGCACACGATGGTCGCGACGCCGGCGAGATTGAGGATCGTGTTGGGGGTGCCGTTCGCGCATCCGGGTGCCGGCAGCGGCAGGCCTGTGCCGCCGAGCCCGATCACGCTCGAGCTCGCCTGCTGTGAGGGGGCCTGTCCGGCGCACGCCCTAGAGCTCTCGCTGGACTGCCCGGCCGTCGCCGCCGGTCCGCCCGCGATCAGGACCGACGCCACGTTGCTGGCGCCTGACGAGGTCTGGCAGCTGCCGGTCGAGTCGATCGCGCTGCTCGACTCGGCGGCGCCGACGGTGACGCCGTGACCCGAGCTTGCGAGCGTTGCGCGGGCCAGCTGGAAATGAGTGCTGGCACCGCTCGAGGTGGCGATCGTGTCGGCCGTCAGGACCGTCAGGCAGATCAGCATCCCGGTCGACTGGCACAGCTTGTCCAGCACGCCCGTCTGCAGGGCACTGAGCGGGCCCGTATTCGACTGCCCCGGCAGCGCATCGACGCCGAGGATCTCCTTGCCGAGCAGCGCGAGGATCGTGGTATGGGCGTGATAGCCGTTTGCGCCCTGCTCGCTTCGGCCACGACCGACGACGACGATCTCGCCTCCGCTTCCATCCGGGCTGTAGGGGTACGGGACGTTGGTGCTAGGGGTCAGCGCGATGCCCGCGACCGTCCCCTGACCGTGTGGATTGGTTCCGTACATCGCGGGCGTGGTCGAGGACCCCGATCCCGCCCGCGACGAGGCGCCCTCCCCCGCGGACGCCGGCGAACCCGACGACCCGGACGCAGATGACGATGGCGCCGAAGTACCGCTTGCGCCCGAGACCACCGGCTGCACGGTGTGCTGCACGACGCTACCCACGGCACTCGTCACCCTCGGTACCGCTCCCGTCAGGCCGGCCACGACGCCGCCCAATCCCCCCGCCCCCAGACTCGTCAGCGGCAACGCCAGCGACAGCCCCAGCGCGCCTGCCAGCGCGCAGCTCGCGACCAGCATGCGCCGCCGACCTCGATTGGCTTCCCGCTCCGGATCCGGAGTCCCTGCACCTGACAACGACATGTCCGCCTCCCATGCGTAGCTGGACGGAAAACGCCGCGTGCAAGGTCTACGCACCCCTGCTGGCGTAGGCGGGCGGATATCTTACGCCGCCTCGCGCGGAGCGGGGCCGTACGGCGCGGGATCGGTCGCTGAGACGCGGATCAGTCGCTGAGGCGCGTCATCCGCGCGAGTGCCTCGTGGCACTCGACGACCCGCTGCTTGACCGGATCGCTGTCGGGCCGATCGTGCACGAGATCCCACGTGCGGTCCGCGATCTCGCGCGCCGTCTCCGGCGTGGCACTCTCCCAGAGGCGATCGACGAGCAGCAGCTCGAAGCTCTGGACCTGCTCGGCTGGATCGCCGGGCTCGAGCCGCGGCAGCGGCTCCCCGGTCGCCTCGCGCCACATCCCGGTGGCGACCAGTAGTCGATTACGGAGCGTGATCGGATCCATCAGGCGCGGTCATCCTAGTGATGCCGCGCGCGTCAGTGAGACCCGCTCAACTCGGCGGCGTGATCTGGGTGCGCAGAAAGGCATCGAAGCCACGATCGCCGAGCAGCCCGCGGACCTTCGGCAGGACGTGCGCGACCGGTGTCACGCGGTATCGGGGACGCGGTCGCGAGCTCGTGAGCGCCCGCTCGATCGCCCGCGCCACGTGCTCGGGCTTGCCGGCGAGGAAGCTTTCGTCGGTCTCGGCATCGCCCTTCGCGACCGCGCTGTGATAGTCGGCGTACACGCTGGGTGGGTGGGCATCGGTTCCCGTGAGCGCCTCGTTGGCGGTCTCCGTGAACGCGCTCTTGATCGGACCGGGCTCGATCACGATCACGTTCACGCCGAACCCGCGGACCTCGAAGCGAAGCGCGTCGCTCATTGCCTCGATCGCGTACTTGGAGGCGGCGTACGCCCCCGCGCCGGGCATCGTCACGCGCCCGGCGAGCGAGCTGATGTTCACGATCCGCCCAGCGCCGCGGCTGCGCATCCCCGGCAGCACCAGCTGCGCCATCCGGATGTAGCCGAACAGGTTGGTCTCGAACTCCTCGCGGACGTCGTCCAGCGGGACCGTTTCGATCGCGCCGCTGACGGCGTAGCCGGCGTTGTTGACAAGTGACCCGACGGCACCGTGCTCGGACTGCACGGCGGCGACCGCCCGGCGCGCCGAGTCCTCGTCGAGGACGTCGAGCTGGAGCGTCCGGCAGCCGGCGCGCTCGAGATCCACGATCGACTCCGGGCGCCGTGCCGTGGCGTACACGAGCAGGCCCTTGGCGGCCAGGTGCTCGGCCGCGGCGCGGCCGATGCCAGTCGAGCAGCCCGTGATCAGGATCGCGCCGGGGTCGTTCATTGCCCGAGCCGGCGGTCGATCTCGGAGACGGTCGCGCCGAAGGCTCGGCTGGCGGAGCGCGTCGAGTCCAGCAGCAGCCGTGCCGCGGCCAGCTCGCCTCCCGGACGCAGCGCCCTGCGCGATGCCCCTTGCAGGCGCCCGGCGTAGGTGCCCACAATCGAGACGAGCCGCGCGTGCGGCGAGGCCACCGCACGTGGAGCACGGATCGCGGCGAGGTCCCGCCCGAGCCGGCGGACCGCTCCGGAGAGCTGGAAGATCGCCCGCGAGAGCGCCGCCGGCGTACGGGCGTGCCTCGGGATCGAGCGTTCGGCCCTGGCGAGCCGTGCCTGGGCCTGACCGAGCCGCGCCAGGTATTGGGTGTTCGAGAGCGCCGGCGCGCTCGTCACGGTCCGGCCGCGGAGCAGCCCGGTTCCTCCGCACCCCGCGATCAGGGCGCCGCTGGCCGCAAGTGCAATCACGGCAACGATCCGCCCGTTAGGCACCACACGGGCCGAGCCTAACCGATGGCGGGCAGCTCCTGCTTGACACTGAGCAGCGGCGCGAACACGTCCCCGTCGCTGGCGGCGCGCTCGAGGACCCGGTCTGTCTCGAACGTGAGCAGCTCGGTGTCGCGGCTGTGATGCGCACGCGTCACCTCCTCCCACGTGACCGGCGTCGAAACCGTGGGTCGCTCGCGCGCGCGTACGGAATACACGGTGACGGTCGTCTTGTGCGCGTCGTTCTGGCTCCAGTCGACGAGCACCTTCCCCGGGCGCAGCTTCTTCGTCATCCGCGAGACGACCAGCTCGGGCATGCGCTGCTCGAGCAGCTCGGCCACCCGCCGCGCAAACGTCTTCGTGGCGCCATAGTCGGTCGCGGTGTTGAGCGGCACATACACCTGCATCCCCTTCGAGCCCGACGTCTTGACGACGCTCTGGAGACCGAGCTGCTCGAACAGCCCGCGCAGCACGAGCGCGACCTCGCAGCACTCGATAATCCCCGCGGGCGGACCCGGGTCGAGGTCGAACACGAGCATCGTCGGCCGCCGGGGGGCGCTGGCGAGCGCCAGCGAGGTGTGCAGCTCGACATTGGCGAGGTTGCCGAGCCAGACGAGCGTCGCACGGTCCTGCGCGAGCGTGTAGTTCACGTCCCCGATCTGCTCGGTCTGCACCCACTCCGGCCGGTGCGAGGGCGACTGCTTCTCGTAGAAGTAGCGATGATCGACGCCGTTCGGGTAGCGCTTGAGCGTCAGCGCGCGGTCGTGCAGATGCGGCAGCAAGACCGGCGCGATCCGCGCGTAGTAGGCGACGAGGTCGCCCTTCGTGAACCCCGTCTGCGGGAAGAGCACCTTGTCCCAGTTGGAGATCTTCAGGCGGCGGCCCTCCGTCAACACGGAGATAGCGCCCTCGGGCATGCGCTCGACCTCATCGAACAGCGCCTCCGGCGAGGCCGGCGGCACGCCGTCCGGGGCCTCGCTGCCCTCGAGCACAACCTCGCGCGGCGCCTTGTCCTCGCGCAGGCCCTTGTAGGAGGGGGCGCGCATGATCCGCTCGCCTGTCCACTCCCGAAACTCGATCTCCGCGACCAGACACGGCTCGACGAACTGCACCTCACGGGGAAGCTTCGGCGCGCCCACAAACGGATTGGTCTTCCGCCGCAGCGGCTTTAACTTCGCCGCGAGCTGATCGAGCACCTTCTCGGTGAACCCGGTCCCCACGCGCCCGGCGTAGCGGAAGGCGCCATCCTCGTAATAGCCCATCAAGAGCGCGCCGATCCGGTCGGTCCGCCGCCCCTCGCCGGGAAGCCAACCGCCGATCACGAGCTCCTGGCGGTGCGTGTTCTTGATCTTCAGCCAGGCGCCGGTCCGCCGCCCGGCCTCATAGCGGGAGTCCTTGCGCTTGGCGACGATGCCCTCGAGGCCCTGAGCCGCGGTCGCCTCGAGCAGGCGCTTGCCCGCGCCGGAATGCGCCGCCGGGACGCGCCAGGCCGAGCCGCCCAGCTCGAGCTGCTCGAGCCGCGCGCGACGCTCGAGGTAAGGCAGCTCGATCAGCGAGTGCCCGTCGAGGTAGAGCAGGTCGAAGATCGCGTACACGACCGGGGTACTCGTCACGAGCCTGCGGATCGCCGACGGCGTGCGGACGTGCATCCGCCGTTGCAGGCGCTCAAAGCTGGGCCGGCCGTCGTCATCGAACGCGACGATCTCGCCGTCGAGCACCGCCTCGTGCATGCTCAGGTCGCGCAGCAGTCCACGCACCTCGGGGTAGGCATCGGTGATGTCGTTGAGGTTGCGGCTCTCGAGCCGGAGGCGTCCGGGCTGCACGTAAGCGATCGCGCGCACGCCGTCCCATTTGATCTCGAATGCCCAGCGGTCCTCGTCGGAGGGCACGTCGTCGCTTGGTCGCGCCATCATCGGCAGAAGGCGCTCCGGGATCGGCTCGCGCTCGGGATCCGCCGGCGGATCCATCCGGTGGATCATCCAGTCGTTCTTAGTCGCCTCATCACGCCCGATCCGGAACAGGCCGTAACGACCGCTCAGCCGTTCGCCGTTGAAACTGACCTCGACCTTCTTCTCCTCCCACTCGTGCAGCTCGTAGGTCCCGCGATCCCAGATCCGCATCTTGCCGGCGCCGTACTCCCCCTTGGGGATGCCGCCCTCGAACTCGAGGTACTCGAGCGGGTGATCCTCGGTGTGGACTGCGAGCCGGTTCTCGGAAGGGTGCGGCGGAATCCCGTTCGGGATCGCCCACGATGCGGCGACGCCATCGTGCTCGAGGCGCAGGTCCCAGTGAAGGCGCGTCGCGTGATGCTCCTGGACAACGAAGCGCGGTGATTTGGTTAAAAGAACCGGCTCGGCTTCGCCGGCCGGTTCCGGTGTCGCCTCGAAGTCCCGCTTGGCCTTGTAGTCCTGAAGCTTTCCGCGCGGCATCTCGACTGCATCGTTCCACACGGCAGATGTGTACCGTGCGCGCACCGTGCGGTGGATTTCCGTGACTTGCGCGCTGCTGATGGCGCTCGCTGCCGGATCCGCGGCCGCAAGCTCGCTTCCCGAGGGCCACTGCTTCGACGCGAGCCAGCCGAACGCGGACTACGAGGCCTACGGCCCCACCGATGTGAACGCGCAGACGGGCGACGGACGGCTCACGGTGAACGAGAACGCCGCGGGCACGCTGACCGTGTTCAAGTATCCGAACCCGAGCTACTACAACCAGGTCAAGTACCTGGCGATCTCCAGGGATGCGCACGGGCGCGTGCAGGCGCAGTTCCCGAACGAAGGATCGTTCGCCGGGATCGCCTATCGCACTGCGCAGGGACCGGGCTTTGCATGGCTGCGGTCGTGGTCCTCGACCCAGACATACGACTCGCCAGACACGCCGGTGCCCGTCACGGTGTACCGCTCGCCGGCGCGTCTCGGGTTGACAGTCGTCGACGCCGACCTCGTCGCCCCCGGAACCTCGACGCTCGTGCGGCAGTTCTGGGTCAGGCGGACGCCGCGGTCGCCGGTGCGTGCCGCGCGCTTCGTCTACTTCGAGAACTTCAACCCGATCGCCAGCCGGATCACCTACGCGCCGGTCGAGGACTGGTGCCTCTCGCAGCTGTCCGACCAGTCCGCCCGCTACGACGCGGCCGCGAGCGCGATCCTCAACGGCTGGCACGGCGTCGACCAGGCGACCGGCAAGGCGACCTCGGTGGCGATCGCGATCGGCTTCGACGCTTCGGCCGCGCAACACCAGGTGGGAGGCGACGGCTACGACCAGGCCACGCTGCCCGGACAGCCGCCAGATCCGTACCTCCACCCGTCCTCGCTTGACGGCGCCTCCAGCGCGACCGGGCAGACCACCGGGGCACTCGCGCTTGGGCTGCGCTTCGATCGGCTCGGGCGAGCGGCCGCAAGGGTCGAGATCGCGGCGGGCCGTGAGCCCGCGGGCGCGCTGGCGGCGCTGCGTGCGGCCCGCCGGGGGTCGTTTCGCTCGCAGCTCGATGCAGTCGCCGGCGACTGGCGCCGCTGGCTGGCGCGCACGTTGCTGCCGGCGACTCGGGATCCGCGCGTCACGTTCGTCGCCAAGCGCACGTTGATCACGATCCGGCTCGCGATCGATCCCGACAGCGGCGCGATCGTCGCCTCCTCGGACACGCAGGGACCGTATGGCGAGGACTGGATCCGCGACGGCTCGTTCATCAACCAGGTGCTCGACCGCAACGGCTACCAGGCGCTCGTCACGCGCCACAACCTGTTCTACGCCGCGATCCAGACCTCGCTCACGAACCCGAGTCCGCTTCGCCCGCCCGGGAACTGGGCGATGACCTCCTACGGTGACGGGATCGACGGCGGGCCAATCCCGTTCGAGATCGACGAGACCGGGCTCGGGATCTGGGCGCTGGCGAGCCACGCGGATCACCTCGCCACCCCGCAACGAGGTTCGTATCTGCGCGCCGAATTCCCGGCGATCGCACGGGCCGCGGACTTTCTCACCCTGTGCGTCGACCCGCTCACCGGGCTTCAGTGCCCGGCAAACGAGGACGACAACTTCACCCCGAGCGAAAGCCTCCACGGCGCCGAGACGACCGAGCTGGGATTGCGGTTCGCGCTGCGGGCCGCCGCTGCGCTCAGCGTGCGTGGTGCGGAGGTCGATGCGTGGCGCGCGCGGCTAACGCGACTCGACCGGGCGATCGCGGCCCTGTATGACCCGGCTACCCGTTCCTACCGCGAGGGGAATGCGAAGGGCAACGCGTACAACCTCGATTACGGCGACGGCGGCTGGCTTTTGTGGCCGGTTCGGTTCCGTCCCTACACAGACGAGACGATGCGCGGCGAAGCCGCCGCAGTCGGGCGATCGATGAGCGACTCGCTGCGCTCCGCCCGCGGCGAGTACGAGGCCAAGGCGCTCCTGGCGCTCGCGTACGCGTGGAGCAGGCCGACCCGCGCGCAGTCGACGCTGCTGCGCTCGACGCTCGCGTACATGGCCGCGCGGCTGACCACCCCCACCGGGCTGTTCGGCGAGGCATGGGAGCGATTCGCCGGCGTACCGATGCCAGTGGAGGACATGCCGCATGTTTGGGAGCACTCGCTGTTCTACCTGGCGGCGCTTCAGATCGACGGGACGCGGCGCTACCGGTTCGCGCGCTCCGATTTCCTTTCGTCGCTACGCCTTGTCGGCCGGTAGCGCTACCTCGATCCGCCGGGAGACGTACTTGTCCGGACCGACCTGGTCGGAGTGGACCATCACCGCCCACCACATCTGACCGAGGCCCGTCGAGTAGGCGGGCGGTGCGTCGCCCGGAAGCTGGAGGGTGAATTCATACGATTGGCCGGCCTCGAGGTCGCCCTGATGGACCTCGACCGGACCGACCTGCAGCACGCAACCGCTGTAGTCGCTCGTCTTCTCGCGGTACTGGAGGGAGACCTCGATCCGGCGCGAGCGCCTGCCCTCCTGCACGCGGACCCAGCCGTGCACGGTCTCGCCCGGCGCGTAGCTCTCCTTGGCGAGCTGGATCTCGAAGTCGGCGCTCACGGCCGCACCCAGATCGGCTGGTCGGCCTCGGGATGGCGCCGCCCGCGTCGCGGGACCTTCGCGCTCACCCGCCAGCAGAACGACAGCACCGAGCCCTCGTAAGAGAACGGTGCGGTCTCCGGGATCTCGAAGCTGAAGCTCTGCAGCTGCTGGTCCGAGGCAGCTTTCGTCCACCGCTCGTGCGCGGTCACGGACTGCGTCACGCGCTGCGTGCTGGTCCCGTCCTGGGTGGCCACCTCCCGCTTGACGTCGTAGTACTCGGTGCAGACCAGCCCGACCTCGAGCTCCCCGTCGAGCTTGCCCGCGTCGTTGATCCGCAGGTCCGCGGTGACTGTGTCTCCCCGTCGAAGCTCGACCGGCGATGCCGACACCTCAAAGCCCACGGCCCGCTTGGGCCTGCCGCGACTCAGGATGAACCATGCGAGCAGCAGCGTGAGCAGGGCCATCCCGCCGAACACGCCGTAGAACACTGCGGGCGAGGACTTGCCGGGGTGGGCACCTCCGTAGATGCCCAGACCGGCGAAGAACAGGGCGAGCGCGACCATCAGCCACACCCCCCACCTTCGCGAGCTCTTCCGCCGGCGGCTCTGCGGTCCGGGTACATGGCCCGGTGGAAGGTGCGGGAACTGTGACGCCGCTTGCAACTCTGCCCTCTCTTCACCAACTTTTACGTGCGCGCGGCATCATTTCAAGCGTGGCGCGCGTACTTGTAGTGGATGACGAGCCTGCCGTGCGGCGTGCGCTCGAGCGCGCCCTGCGCCTGGAGAGCCATGAAGTCGTGCTCGCGGGCGACGGCGAGGAGGCCCTCGACGCGCTCGCGAGGAGCCCCGCGGATGCCGTCATCCTCGACATCCTGATGCCCCGGCTCGACGGTCTCGAGGTGTGCCGGCGGATGCGCAAGGCCGGGGATCGGACGCCGATCCTGATGCTCACGGCCCGTGACGCGATCGACGACCGCGTGGAGGGCCTGGACGTGGGCGCCGACGATTACCTGGTCAAGCCGTTCGCGCTGCGAGAGCTGCAAGCTCGGCTGCGTGCCCTGCTGCGCCGTGCCGGCGACGGCGACGGCGACGGCGAGGTTCTGCGCTTCGCCGACCTGGTGCTCGACCCGACCGCCCACGAGGTGCACCGGGGCGATCGGCTCGTCGAGCTGTCGAAGACCGAGTTCCTGCTGCTCGAGCTGTTCATGCGCCACCCACGTCAGGTGCTGACCCGCTCGACGATCTTCGAGAACGTGTGGGGCTATGACTTCGGGCCGACGTCCAACGCGCTCGGCGTCTATATGGGATACCTGCGCCGCAAGACCGAGGCCGGCGGCGAGCCGCGGCTGCTGCACACGGTCAGAGGCATCGGCTACGTGCTGCGGGACTGAGGCGCGATGGCGCTGCGCCGCAGACTTGCGCTGGTCTCGGCGGTCGCCGTCGGCATCGCGATCGTCGCGGCCGCGTTCGTCTGCTATTTCGTCGTCCGCGGGCAGCTGCGCGGCGAGGTGGACAACGAGCTGCGGGCGCAGGCGACCGCCGTCCAGCAGGGCGACATCCAAACGCTCAATCAAGACCTACCGGGCATCCCCGCAAGTGCCGGCGGACCGGCTCCCTACGTGCAGGCCGTCACGCCCGACGGCAATACGTATCCGCGGGAGGGCGGTCTTGCGCTGCCGAGCGGTGCTCACGCCCGCGGCGTGGCCGCCGGCACGTCCGCTGCCTACCTGAGCGACGTTCACGTCGGCGGCAGCCATCTCCGAATGATCACCTTCGCCGTGCCCGCGCAGGTCAACGGCGAGCCGGTCGCGATCCAGCTGGCGCGCCCGCTGAACGGCGTCGACCACATCCTCTCGAACCTTCGCCTCGTGCTTGCGCTGCTGGTGCTGTTCGGGATGGGGCTTGCCGCAATGCTCGGCCGGCTCGCAGCGCGCCGGGTGCTGGCGCCGCTCGCCGAGGTCTCGCAGGCGGCCCAGCACATCTCCGAGACCGAGGATCTCACGAGCCGAATCCAGGTCCGCAACGACGACGAGGTCGGGCAGCTCGCGACGCGCTTCAACGCGATGCTCGAGCGCCTGGAGCGCTCGCGCGACGCGCTCGACGACTCGGTTCACGCCCAGCGCCAACTGGTCGCGGACGCCTCTCACGAGCTGCGAACGCCGGTCACCAGCCTGCGCACGAACATCGAGGTGCTGCTCGCCGGCGGCGAGCTCTCGGACGAGGATCGCCACCGGCTGCTGGACGACGTCGTGGAACAGAGCGAGGAGCTGAGCACGCTCGTCTCCGACCTGATCGATCTGGCGCGCGGGGACCTCCCCTCCGAGGCGGTCGAGGATGTCCGGCTGGACCGGGTCGTGGCCGAATGCGTGATGCGAGCGCAGCGCAACGCGCCGCGGATCGAGTTCGAATCGGAGCTCGAGCCGAGGATCGTCGACGGCGTTCCCGACCGGCTGGGGCGTGCAATCAACAACCTGCTCGACAACGCCGCACGCCATTCCCCGCCCGACGGGACTGTTGAGGTCACAGTTGATTCCCACGGCGTCCGCGTTCGCGACCACGGCCCTGGCGTGGATCCGGCCGATCTCCCCCACGTGTTTGATCGCTTCTACCGCGGCACCACGTCACGGGGAAAGCAGGGCAGCGGGCTGGGGCTCGCGATCGTGCGCCAGGTTGCCGAGCAGCACCACGGATCGGTGAGCGCCGAGAACGCTCCGGACGGCGGCGCGATCTTCTGCATCGCGCTCCCCACAACCCCGGCAGAGGGGGGCGAGCCGCCTAGCGGGGTGAGCGGGCTCTATTCACCGTCAGTCGTGCCTGGCGCGCGACGGTGAAGCGTCGCTTCAGCGGCCAGAACAAGAGCGCGAACACCGGGACCGCGACGAGCAGCGCCGGCGCATCGCCGCTCTTCTCCCCCGTCAGCTTGACCGCAGCGATCCCGATCGCCACCGCGGGGATCGCCGCAAGCAGGGTGGCGTGCGAGCGATAGCCGGAGAAGTGCTCGCGCGCGGTCACCTCGATCACCCCCAGCGCGCACAGCACGATTCCGATGATGAGCGTCACGGTGCCGCCGGCGATCAGCCACACCACCACCGCCACGAGGCCGCCGAAGATCGCGATCTCCGCAAGCGGAATCCCGCCGAACGGACTTGGCGGTCGCTCGCCCACCGTCCCAAGCGTTCGCTGGCCCTGACGGCGCTCGCGGACGCTGGTCGCCTCGCGCTCGGCTCGCACCTCGCGCCGAGGCGAAGGCTCAGCCCTCGGAGCCGCTCCGGGGTTACGCCGTTTGCGCGAGCGTTTGGACTTCTGCGATGCCACCTCGCGGCCAGCATAGTGCGCTGCCAGGGGCGCCGCGCTTGTGTCCCACCGACCCACCCCCGAGCACCCGGCGATACACAGCGCTCCTTGCGTCGACCCTGCAGGTAGAGCCCATTACAGTTGGACCTGATGGCCATCCAGAAGCCGCTCGAGTTGATCTTGGCTCGCAACCTGCTGTCGAGCATCTCGACACCCGCGTTCCTGGTCGGCGACCACGGCTCGCTGCTGTTCTACAACGAGGCGGCGGGCGCGCTGGTAGGCCGCGGCTTCGAGGAGACGGGGGTGATGAACGCCAAGGACTGGACGGCTGAGTTCGGGCCGTTCGGCGAGGACGAGCAGCCAATCCCTTACAACCAGATCCCGGCCACGATGGCGGTGCGCGAGGGAAAGCCGTTTCATGGAAACTTCCGCATCTGCGCAGCGGGCGGTAACCATCAGGACGTCGAGGCGAGCACGATCCCGATCGTCGGGCCGGGTGGCTCGAGCGGCGCGATTGTGATTTTCTGGCCGGTCAGCAGCAACGATTCGCGAGGAGAAGAGTGAAGATCAAGGTGTGGGGCGCGCGGGGATCGATCCCGGCGCCGGGTCCCGAGACGATGCGCTACGGCGGCAACACGTCGTGCCTCGAGGTGACTCTGTCCGACGGCACGAAGCTGATCCTCGACGCAGGTACGGGCATCCGCAACCTCGGGCTCGCGCTTCCGAGGGTCGAGCAGCCGATTCACATCCTGCTCACGCACCTTCACCTCGACCACATCCAGGGCCTGATGTTCTTCGCGCCGGCGTTCCGGCCCGAATCGGAGATCACGGTCTGGGGCCCGGCCTCGCCCGAGGCCTCGCTGGTCGATCGGATCGCCCGATACATCTCGGCGCCGCTGGCGCCGGTCGAGGTGCGCGAGCTCCCCTCGCACGTGTCCTTCCGCGAGACCGAACAGCACGAGTGGGAGATCGGATCGGCGCGGATCACCGCGCAGGCCGTCAACCACCGGGGCCCAACGCTCGGCTACCGCATCGAGGAGGGCGATACGACGCTCTGCTACATCCCCGACCACGAGCCGGGCCTCGGAGCTCCGCTGGCGGCGCTCGATGACGACTGGATCTCCGGCTTCGGTCTGGCGCGGGACGCCTCGATGCTGATCCACGACTGCCAGTACACCGACGCCGAGTACGCCAACCATCTCGGGTGGGGCCACTGCCCGCTGTCCGACGCGCTCGAGTTGGGCCACCGTGCCGGCGCGGAGCGGATGCTGCTGTTCCACCATGACCCGCTGCACACCGACGAGTTCCTCGACACGTTCGGCGGCGAGATCGCGAGCCGCTGGCGGGAGCTCGGCGGCAATCCAGAGCAGGTCGAGCTGGCATGCGAGCGCCGCGAGATCGAGGTCGGTACGCCGGCGCCCAGCCCGGTCGTCTAGGTTGGGATTGCTAGCCCCAGCGGTGCCGGCCCGCGCGCAGCGCGCGGAGCTCCGAGACCTCGCTGAGCTCGGCGTGCTCTAGCTCCTCGGGCGTGGCCCCTGGCAGGAGACGGATCTCCAGCGAACGCTCCTCGACTCCACCGCTGCCATCCGGGCGGAGCTCCAGCACGCGCGCCCCGGGGTGTGATCCCACGCACTCCGCCCGCTCGCTGCCGGCGAACACGAGCGCCGCGCCGTCGGCCGCAGCGTATCCCGGCGGGAGCTTGCCGGCGCTCACGGCGGCGCGGTAGACGGGGAGCCGGTCGGGTTCGCCGTCGAGGTGCACGGTCAGGCTGCCGGGCAGCAGGCCAAGGCCGCGAACCGGCTCGAGCGCGCCGCCGCTCGAGCTGATGCCTCCCTCAAACCAGCACATCGCGCCCGCGCTGAGCCCGGCGAGGACGATCCCCTTGAGCCAGGCTCGCCGCATCGCCTGGTCGAGGCGGTGCTCGCGCCAGACCGCGAGCATGTTGCGCATCGAGCCGCCGCCGACGTAGATCGCGTCCTGTGAGAGCAGCTGCTCGACCGGATCGATACGGTCGCGGCCCAGGTGAAACAGCGACAGCGTGCTGGGCTCGCACGGCCAGTCACTGAAGCGCTCATAGAAGCGGGTGACCTGCTCGCGAGGGTCGCCGCTGGCGGTCGGCAAGAAGCAGATCTTCGGCAGGGGCTTGCCGGTCAGCGTCAGCACCAGCCGATCGAGCGCGGGGTTGCGCTCGTTCATCGTGAACCCCCCGCCGCCCATCGCCAGGATGCGGCGTTCGTCGCCGCTCACGCAGCAATCGGCTCGCCGTCATACACGGCGGGCTCCCCGAGAAGGCGAATCGGCAGTTCGCGCTCGGTCACGACGCCATCCCCGTCCGCTGCAACTTCAAGCGCGCGCGCTCCGGGTCTGGAGCACACCGCCTCGGCCAGCTCGGTGCCGATGAAGTGCAGGGCGGCGCCGTTGCTCGCCGCGTACCCGCACGGCATGCCGTGCGCGATCGCGTCCCTGAAAGCCTCCTGGCGGCCGGGCTCATCGTCGTAGTGGACCGCGTTGCTCCAGGGCAGGAATCCGAGAGCCTCGATCTCGCGAGCCGGGCCCTCGTGAAAGCCGCTGAGCGCATGCGCGAACCAGCATAGAGAGCCGGCGGATCCGCCACACATGACCACTCCCGACCGCCACGCGTCGTGCAGCGCCACGTCGATCCCGTGCGCGCGCCACGTCCCCAGCAGCGACACGAGCGAGCCACCCCCGACGTAGACCAGGTCCTGCGCCAGCAGATGCTCTCTCGGATCGCCGACGCCCGTCTCGCGCCGGAACAGCGAGATGTGGGAGGGCTCGCAGCGGCCGGCCGAGAATGCTCTGTAGAAGCGAACCACGTAGTGGTCGGCATCGCCGCTGGCGGTGGGCAGGAAGCACACGCGGGGACGCGCGACGCCCGTCAGCGCCAGCACGTGATCGTCGAGCAGCGTGTTCCCCCACTCCATCGAGAAGCCGCCGCCGCCGAACGCCACGATCTGGGCCGGTCGCGCACGCATGCGGAAACGGTACGGCCGTGGTTCCCCGCGGTCATTGGCCCGGTGGACAAACCGGGGTCCTGCGGACCGGCCAGCCGCTACGTTTCGCGATCAGCGATGCGGGAGATTGCGCAGGTACTCCGCGCCGGAGCGGTCGATCTCACACGTCCGGGCGAAGGCGCTCTGTCCGGACCCGAGTTGCTGCGGGTCGGCCGGGTGACCGTGGCAGCCACGATCGTGGCCGTCAACCTGATCGGCGCCTGCGCGGTGCTCGTGATCGCGAGCTTCGTGGTGCCGCTGCCCGCGCCGCGGGACGTGGCCCACCTGCGGCTCGTCAACGCGATCGCCGCGGCGATCTACGTGGCGTTCGCGGTGCCGGTTGGAATCGCGCTCGGCATGCACGGATTGCAACGGCTGCGGCGATGGCTGGCGGAGGACCGGCCCGCCACGCCGCAGGAGATACGGATCGTCCTGCGGGCACCGCTGCGCCTGTTCGCCGTCCAGGTGGCGCTGTGGTTCGGCGCGGCGCTGGTGTTCTGGATCCTCAACAGCCGTTACGCGAGCGTCGACGCTCCGCGGGTCGCGGCGATCGTCGCGATCACCGGCCTGGTCACGGCCGCCTGCGCCTATCTGCTGACCGACCTACTGCTGCGTCCGGCGGCCGCCCGGGCCCTGGCTCATGGAACTCCCGAGCGCCTCGTCGTTCCCGGAGTTGCCACCCGCTCGGTCCTGGCATGGGCACTGGGCACCGGCCTGCCGGTGGTGGGCATCGTGGCGATCGGGATCACTGCCCTGAGGGGCGATTCGAGCGCCACGACTCATTCGCTGGGCACCGCGATGGTCGGCTCGGCGGCACTGGGCTGATCGTCGGGCTGCTCGCCACGACCGTCGCCGCCCGAGCCACCGCCGATCCCGTCGACTCCGTGCGCCGCGCGCTGCGGGAGGTCCAGCGCGGCGACTTCGACGTCCGCGTCCCGGTCTACGACGGGACTCAGATCGGACAGCTGCAGCTCGGGTTCAACGCGATGGTGGCCGGCCTCGCCGAGCGCGAGCGGATCCGCGAAGCATTCGGAACCTATGTCGACCCCGACGTGGCCGAGCACATCCTCGAAGAGGGCACGAACGTGGCCGGCGAGGAGGTCGAGGTCACGCTCATGTTCATCGATGTGCGCAACTTCACCGGTTTCGCCGAGCGCACGCCCGCAGACAAGGTGGTGGCCGCGATCAACGAGCAGTTCGAGCAGATCGTCCCGATCATCCATGCCCACGGCGGCCGCGTCGACAAGTTCGTCGGCGACGGCCTGCTGGCCGTGTTCGGCGCGCCGCGGCGCCAGCCGGATCATGCCGTGTGCGCGCTGCGCGCGGCGCTGCAGATCGTCTCCGGCGTGCACTCGAGCCACGGCCTCGAGCTCGGGATCGGGCTCAACTCGGGCACGGTCGTGGCCGGCAACGTCGGTGGCGGTGGCCGCTTCGAGTTCAGCGTGATCGGCGACGCCGTCAACGTCGCCGCCCGGGTCGAGGCCGCCACGCGCCAGACGGGCGACGCGATCCTGGTCGCGGAACGGACCAAGGAACAGCTCGGCGATGGGGCGGTCGCTAGGTTGGCCGAGCGGCCGGGGGTGGAGCTGAAGGGCAAGCGCGAGCCGGTGCGGTTGTATGCGGTGCAGGACGGGCGCTAGCTAGGCCGTCACTGGCCCCGGCGCCAGCATCTCGCGCATCACGATCGCGAGCGTCGATGACTCTGGACGCCGGGGTGGGTGCACCTCGAGCACCAGCGCCGCGGAATGAGCGCGGATCACCGGCGCGAGCGCGCGCCACGGGACCGTTCCCGCTCCCGGCGCCAGGTGCAGGTCGAGCCGCACGGGTTCGACGCCTCCGGCCCGCGGCGCCTGCATGCCGGCGCCGTAGTTGTCGTGCACGTGGAAGACGATCACCTCGCAGAGCAGCGGCTCGATCAGCTCGAGCAGGTCGCACCGCGCCAGCCCGGCGGCGATGTGGGCATGTCCGAGGTCGAGGCACATTCCAACGTGCTCGCTGTCGAGCCGCCGTACGAGCTCGGCGACCGCGGCCGGGTTGTGGCAGACCCGCTCGGGGGCTGGATACACCGGGGCCAGGTTCTCGATCGCGACCTGAATGCCGAGCTGTGCGGCACGGCGCAGCAGACGGCGCAGCGAGCGCTCCTCGTCGGCGAGGCGCCCGTGGAGGTCCGGCGTGCCGAGCTCGAAGTTGGCGCCGTGGTAGACGACCAGCTCGGCGCCCGCCAGCGCCGCATAGGTGATCGCGCCGTTGAACTGACGATCGTGCTCGCCGGTGCCGACTCGCAGATCGTCGGGAGCGTGAAGGATCAGGTGCAGATCGGTGAGGCGCAGAGTGTCGCGCAGCGCGGTCGCGTGGACGAGCACCTGCTCGGGCTCGGCCAGCAGCGAGCGAGGCGGCATCCGAACTTGCAGGCGGCGAAAGCCGGCGGCCTCGTAGGACTTCAGGCGGGCGGTGGTCGGCCACCACCCGGCCGGATGGTCGAGCGCCAGCCGGTCGGCGAGCGTCGGACCCTCGGGCAGAGCGTCGCTTGGCCTGATCGGCACGCTCGGGACGGCCATCGTGCCGCGAGCATAGGCACCGGGCGGCCAGACGTTGTTTAGTTTCGGTGACGGGCACAGGATGGATACACGGGCGTGCGCCACCTGACCTACGCTCCCCCTATCTCTCTCTGTGCGGGGGGCCGGCCGCGGATGCTGCCGGCCCTTCTTGTTGCTCAGGTGGCCGGCGCGGCCTCGGGCGGCTGTGAGGAGGTGTCGGCGAACTCGCGGAACAGGCCCGTGACGACGAACACGACCTGCTCGGCGATGTCGACGGTGTTGTCGCCGATCCGCTCCAGGCAGCGAGCGACGAGGATCATGAACATCGCCCACTCGCGTACGTCCTGGTCGTCGCCGGCGTCGACCGCCCGCCTGAAGATTTCGCGGTTCAGCCGGTTGATCTCCGCGTCCTGGCGTACCAGGTCCTGGGCCAGCGCGACGTTGCGCGTCGCGAATGCGTCCTTGGCTTGGGAGACCTGGGAGCGGGCGAGCTGGCCCATCCGCTCGATCGCGTCGAGGATGTCCTTGTCCTTGGGCGCCTCGTAGCCCGACAGCGGCACGAGCTTGGCGATGTTCACGCACTGGTCGCCCATCCGCTCGACGCAGCGGATGATGTGCAGCAGCGCGGCCACGATCCGCAGATCGCCCGCGACGGGAGCCTGGCGGGCGAGCAGCGAGAGGATGCCCTGGTGCACCTCCAGGTAGCGGCCGTCGATCCGGTCGTCGTCGGCCACGACCATGCCGGCCAGCTCGACGTCCTGGTAGGAGATCGACTCGAGCGATCGGTCCAGCTGCTGGACCACCAGGTCGAGACCCCCGAGAGCCTGTCGCTCGAGATCCTTGAGCGACTCGCGGAATTGGTGGCGTGTCTCCTGCATGGCGATCACCCGAACTTTCCGGTCACGTAGCGCTCGGTCCGCTCGTCCGTGGGATTGGTGAAGATCTTGTTGGTCTTGTCGTGCTCGATCACCTCGCCGTCGAGCATGAACACGGTCGAGTCCGCGACGCGGGCGGCCTGCTGCATGTTGTGGGTGACGATCACGATCGTGTAGCGCTCCTTGAGCTCGTCGATCAGCTCCTCGACCTTCAGCGTCGCCACCGGGTCGAGCGCCGAGCACGGCTCGTCCATCAGGATCACCTCGGGCTCGACCGCCACCGTGCGGGCGATGCACAGCCGCTGCTGCTGGCCCCCGGAGAGACCGACGCCGGGCTCGTTCAGGCGGTTCTTGACCTCGTTCCACAGCCCGACGGCGCGCAGCGCCTTGTGGACGCGCTCGCGGAGGTTCGCGCCGCGGCCGCCCCCGGTGAGCTTGATGCCGGCGGCGACGTTGTCGAAGATCGACATCGTCGGAAACGGATTGGGCTTCTGGAAGACCATCCCGATCAGCCGCCGCACCGCGGTCACGTCGATATCGCTGCCGTACACGTCGAGTTCGTCGAGCATCACGCACCCCTCGGCGCGTGCTCCCGGAATTTCCTCGTGCATCCGGTTGATGCACCTGACCATCGTCGACTTGCCGCATCCCGACGGACCGATGATCGCGGTCACCTCGTTGGCCGGGAAATCGATGTCGATGCCCTTGATCGCGTGCTGCTGGCTGTAGTAGGCGTGCAGGCCGGTGACCTTGATCTCGTGGCCCGCTCCCTGCCGAACGCCGATTGCCTCGGCGTCCGGAAGACTCTCCGTCTGCTCCGACGGACCCCCTCCGCTGGACATTTGGGTCTGTTCCTTCTTCTGTTCGGTGCTCTTGGTTTCAGGTGGGATCATGCCATGCGGCTCCTTCGTGAGACCAATCGGGCGACGACGTTCAGAATCAGGACGAGGGCGACCAGCGTCAGCGCCGCGCCCCAGGCTCGTGCGACGACGGCCGCGCGCGGCGAGAGGATGTCGTTGTAGATCTGGAGCGGCAGCGCGTTCATCTGCTTGGAGAGATCGTAGGTGAGGCTGAATGCGCCGGCGGTCGTGAACAAGAGCGGCGCGGTCTCTCCCATCCCGCGGGCGATGGACAGCAGCCAACCCGTGACGAGCCCCGGAATCGCGGTGGGCAGCACCACTCTGGTCATTACCCGCCAGCGTGGCGCGCCAAGCGCCAGCGCGGCCTCTCTGAGGCTGCTCGGCACGAGCAGCAGTACGACCTCGGAGGAGCGAACGACGATCGGCAGCATCAGCAGCGAGATCGCGACCGATGCCTTCCAGCCGGCGAACCCGACCCCACCGGTGTGCGCGAGCACCAGCACGATGTAGATGAACAGGCCGAACATGATCGACGGCACGCCCGTCATCACGTCGACGAAGTAGCGCACAACCTTGGCGAACCACGAGTCCTTGCCGTACTCGACCAGCCATAGGGCGACGGCGGTGCCGATCGGAATCGAGATCAGGGTCGCCAGCCCGACGATCTCGAGCGTGCCTACGATCGCGCTGCGGATCCCGCCTGGGTCGCCGAAGAAGTTCCCGTTCGGGTCGGAGGTGAAGAAGCTGCCGTGGATCGCCGAGAGCCCCTTGTGCAGCAAGTAATAGATGACCAGCACGAGCGGCACCAGCGCGATCAGCGTCGCGACCAGGAGCGACGCACGCATCACGAGGTCCTTGCGCCGACGAGCGGCGCTTGTCCGCGGGAACGACTCCGGGGGCAGGGAGGTCGTGCTCATTCCGCGTCACCGACCGGTGCGACGGTCATCCCGGTCATGCCACCGCTGACCTTGCCACGCTGGCCGCGGACGATGAACGCCCGCGCGATGATGTTCACGATCAACGTCAGGACGAACAGCACGAGCCCGGCCGCGAACAGAGCCGAGGTGTGGATGCCAGTCGCCTCGCCGAACTCGTTGGCGATCACCGCCGCCAGCGAGTAGCCCTGGTTGAACAGGTGGTGGCCGATGGTCGGCGAGGCGCCAATCACGAGCACGACCGCGATCGTCTCGCCGAGCGCCCGGCCAAGTCCGAGCATCGCCCCGCCGGTGATCCCGGCGCGCGAGTAGGGCAGCACAGCTATCCGGATCATCTCCCAGCGGGTGGCGCCGAGCGCGAGCGCCGCCTCCTTGTGCTCGGCCGGGACGGTGGCGATCACCTCGCGCGAGATCGCCGAAACGATCGGCAGGATCATGATCGCCAGGATCAATCCCGCGATGAAGTAGTTGGGGCCCGTGACCGTGCCCCCGCCGATCCAGGGGATGAACGAGAACGTGCTCGCGAACCACTTCTCCGCCGGCAGCAATTTGGGGATCAGCACGAACACGCCCCACAACCCGTACACGACCGAGGGAACCGCCGCCAGGAGATCGACGAGCAGTGCCAGCGGCGCGCGTAGCCGCCGCGGGCACAGTTCGTTGATGTACACGGCCGTGCCAATCGCGACGGGCACGCCGATCATCAGCGCGATCGTCGACGTGACCAGCGTTCCGACGACCAATGCCGCGCCGTGGTAGATGTTGCGCGAGACGTCCCAGTCGTTGCCGAACACGAAGCTCAGCCCGTACGTGTTCAGCGCGTCCTTCGATTGTCCGATCAGCCGCACGAAGAAGTACGCAAGGAGGATCAGGATCGCCGCGGCGAGGGCGGACAGACCCCACTTCAGTGCGCGGTCGGGTAGACGCGCCAGCGGCGACCGCTCGAGACCCGAGCGGCCGCCGCCAATGGTGGTGGTGGTGCTTGCCTCCACCTAAGTGGCCCTCAGCGATCTGATTTCGAGAACCACTAGTTCCGCACGTCCTTTACGAGACCGCCGAGCCGTTGCAGGTCATCGTCGCGAGCTGCGCCTGGTCCTTCGACACCAGGTTGGACGGGAGCGCCGCGTACGGGATCTGGCCGCTGCCCGCGCCGAGCGTCTGTTGACCGGCGCCGAAGGCGTAGGTCAGCCACTTCTTCAGCCCACTGGCCGCCCCCGAGTTGGCGCCGCCGTCCTTGCACGGGTCCTTGTACGTGTCGATGAACGTCTGCGAGCTGATCGGGTACGCGCTCGGGTTCGGCGAGTTGATCGTCGAGATACCGAGGTTGGGCGGGACCTTGACCCCGACCGCGGCTGCGGACGTGTTCGGGAGCGTCGGCAGCACATAACTACCGCTCGAGTTCTTCACCGCGGCGTACGTGAAGTTGTTCTCGAGCGCGTACGCCTGCTCGACGTACCCGATCGCGCCGGCGGTCTGCTTGACGGCCGCCGCGACGCCCGAGTTGCCCTTGCCGCCGGTGCCGGTCGGCCACTTCACGTCCTTGCCGTGCCCGACCGAGGACGCCCACTGGGGGCTCGTGGCGGCCAGGAACTTCGTGAACCCGTCGGTCGTGCCCGAGGAGTCGGAGCGGTGGACGACCGTGATCGCGGTGCTCGGGAGGCTCATGCCGGGATTGAGCGCAGTGATTGCCGGATCATTCCAGGTCTTGATCTTGCCCATGTAGATGTCGGCGATCGTGGCACCGTCCAGCTTGAGGCCGCTCTTGACGCCCGACAGGTTGTAGGACACGGTGATCGCGCCGAACGCGACCGGGTACTGAAGGATCGGGCCTTTCATCGCCGAAACCTCGCTCGACTTGATCGGCGCATCGTCGCCGGCGAAGTCGACCGTCGCGCCCTCGAGCTGAGTGACGCCCGCGCCGGAGCCCGTCGGGTTGTAGTTCACGGTCAGGCCCTGGCCCTTCAGCGTCGAGCCCCACTGTTGGTAGATCGGCGCCGCAAACGTGGAGCCGGCACCATTGATGGTGCCGCCACCGCCACCGCTGGAGCTCGACCCGCCGGTCGAAGCAGACCCGGTCGAGCTCGAGCTCGAGCTCGAGCCGCAGGCCGCGACCACGAGCGAGGCGGCGATCGCAACGGCGATCGCACTGATACGACGAGTACTCAAAGTGATCTCCTTCATTCGATGTGCGTCAGAGTCTGTGTGGAAGCGATCGGACACGTGTTAACTAGTTGTGAACCGATCGTTGGAGTGCTGTTTGTGCTCGGCGGCGAGTCTGTATCCGAACCCGAAATGTGTGTGAATGAATCGCCACGCAGGCAGCGCCTCGTGGAGCTTGACCCGGAGCTTGCGCACGTAGACGTCGACCGAACGGTCCCCGGGGCGCATCTCTCTGCCCCACACGAGGCGGAACAGCTCCTCGCGCGCCATGATCCGATCCACCCTCCTGGCAAGCTCGGTCAAGAGGCGGAGCTCCCGGATCGAGAGCATCAGGGCGCGCCCCTCGGCTCGTGCCAGGTGCTCGTCAGGCAGGATCTCGAGCGGTCCCACCTCGATTACTTCCTGCCTTGACTGAGCCATCGCCGACATCGCGTCCATGCTGCTTGGGCGCCCACGCCACGGCGTTACCGACTCGTGATGACGATGTGAACAACTTGTTATTGGCGCCCAGGCCACTCGGGAGCGGACGGCGCGAAGCCGGCCCCTGTGAAGGGGCCGGCGCAAGTCCTTTTAGGCGGTCAGCGCGCGCTCGAGTTCGGGGCCGGCGTCGAGATCCTCGGGGGCCGTCCCCGCCGCGTCCGCCGCCGGCGCCACGTCCCCGTCTTCGCCCCGCTCACCATCGAGCTCGGGAGCAAAGCGATAACCGACGCCGAAGTGCGTATGGATGTAGCTCCAGCCCGGCGAGGCGGTGCGGAGCTTCTGGCGCAGCTTGCGGACGAACACATCGACAGAGCGATCGCCGTGCGCCATCGCGTATCCCCACACGCGCTCGTAGATCTCCTCCCGCCGCAGCACGCGATCGGACTGCGAGAGCAGGTTGAGGATCTCGAACTCGCGCGCCGTGAGCTCGAGGCTCACGTCGCCCGCATAAGCCTGGTAGAGGTCGGGGCGGATCGTGATCTCGCCGACGACCGCGATCTCCTCGAGCTCCGGCATGTCTTGGCGCCGGTGCCTTCGGATCGCCGCCTCGACGATGCAGATCAGCTCCTCGGCGTGGCATGGCTTCGTGACCCAAGCATCTGCACCGAGGCGCAGCCCACGCACGCGCTGCGCTACCGAGGAGGGTCCGGTGCAGACGATCACGGCGAGGCCCGGGAGCCGCACGCAAACGCGCTCCAGGTACTCCCAGCCGCCCGGACCGAGCACGGCGAGATCGACCACGAGCGCGTTCAGGCGCATCGCGACCAGCGCCTCGGAGGTCACGGCGCTAGCGAGCGCGCGGTGATCCCACCCGAGCGTGTCCAGTCGGTTTGAGAGGACCTGCATAAAACCGGGGTCGCGGTCGATGACCGCCAGCCGGAGCCGGTTCTGCGAGCGTTGCGAAGCAAGCTGCTGCCCCGCAAGCGCGTCGCTCCCTTCGGGCGACATGCCGTGCACTCTAAAGCACACGCCCGCGCTCACCACTGCACGCCAGATTCCGGTCACAGGATGTTTACATGCAATTAGCGGCGAACCAGGGGCGCCGAACAGGCGCCCCGTGCTTGTACGCTCGGGGACGGACCATGACGAACGCACGCCTTCGCTTTCGCGCCCCGCTCCATCTCGTAGCCGCGCTCGCCGTCGCCGGCGTGTTGCTCGCGATCGCGGGCTGCGGCTCCTCGAGCAAGACCACATCCTCCAAGGCCGCCGACTCGCAGAGCACAACCTCGACCACTACCGCCGCTGGGCCGCCGCCCGCCGTCGATGAGCTGACCGCGGCGCAGCATCCGGTGGCCACGGACTTCCCGCTCCCGCACGGGCGCAGCCTGCAGCAGATGGCCAAGCTCGTCGGCCAGACCGCCCAGTTTGGCGCCGCAACGGGTACGTTCACGCCGGGGACCCGGCGGCTCGCGTTCGGGCTCAATGCCTCCAGCGGTGCGTTCATCTACGCGCCGACCGCGATCTACATCGCCACCAGCCCGGGTGCGCCCGCGAAGGGTCCCTATCTGGCGCCCGCAGATCCGATGGCGGTGTCGCCGCAGTACCGGTCCGCCCAGAACCAGGGCCCGGGCGGCATCCAGGCGATCTACGCGGTCCAGATCCCGCTGGCCCACTCGGGCACGTACACGCTCCTCTCGATGACGCGTACATCGAAGGGCCTGATCGGCGCACCCGGCGAGGTCGCGGTGGCGGCCAGCTCACTGATCCCGAACGTCGGCCAGCGCCCGCCGGCGATCCAGACCGACACCCTCGCCTCGGTCAACGGCAACAAGGCGCTGCTCACCACCCGCGTTCCGCCCGAGCAGATGCAGTCAGTTTCCTTCGACCAGGTGCTCGGCAAGCGACCGGTCGCGCTGCTGTTCTCGACGCCGCAGCTGTGCATCTCGCGGGTCTGCGGGCCCGTGACCGACATCGCGGTCCAGCTCCAGCACGAGTTCGGCAACAAGGTCACGTTCATCCACGAAGAGGTGTACGTCGACAACCAGCCCAAGAAGGGACTGCGGCCCCAGCTGAAGGCGTTCCACCTGGAGACCGAGCCATGGCTGTTCACGATCAACCGCCAGGGCGTGATCGCGGCGAGGCTCGAGGGCGCATTCGGCGTCAACGAGTTCCGGCAAGCCGTGCAGGCAGCGCTGCAGTGAGCGAGCTGCAGTGAGCGAGTCACCCGCCCGCCCGCCGGCTCGCGAAGAGCTGCGTAAGAGGTTGGCGTCCAGTCCCCTGATCGTCGCTATCCTGATCGGCGTCGAGGCGTCGTCGCAGAACGCCTGAAGCATCAATGGCATCCCGCACCAAGCAAAAAGAAGAAGCACGCGCCCGGCGCATGGCCGAGGAGCAGGCGCGTCAGGAGCGCGCGCGCCGCACCCGGCGGCTGCAGATGCTCGGCGGCCTCGTGGGCGTGGCTGTGGTGGTCGTGATCGTGGCGATCGCGATCGGCGCGTCCGGAGGCAGCAGCAGTCCTCCGAAGCTCACCAGCCCGGCTGCGACCTCCGCGGCCAACACGGTCAACGGGGAGCTGTCAGGGATCCAACAGTCCGGCAACGTGATCGGCAGTCCGAGCGCGCCAGTCACGGTCACCGAGTACGGCGATCTGAAGTGCCCCGTCTGCAAGGACTTCGCGCTGAACGGCGAGAACCAGCTGATCGCCAACGAGGTTCGCTCGGGCAAGGTGAAGCTCGCCTACAAGTCGCTGTGCACCGCGACCTGCAGCGGCCCCCAACCGAGCATCTTCCCGACCCAGCAGGCGGCCGCGCTCGCCGCCGGCAAGCAGAACAAGCTGTGGAACTATGTCCTGCTCTTCTACCACCTGCAGGGCGATGAGACCACGAGCTATGTCGACGACAACTTCCTCAACGGCCTAGCGACCAAGATCCCCGGGTTGAACTACAGCCAGTGGTCCTCAGACCGAGGATCCTCAGCGCTGACCGCCCAGGTCACCGCCGATCAGAACGCCGCCAGCGCAGCCGGTTTCCAGAGCACCCCGACGATCGTCGTCCAGGGTCCCAAGGGTCAGGCGCAGCCGATCGTCGGCGCGGCCGACTACGGCACGCTGCAGTCGGCGATCAAGTCGGTCTCATGAGGATCACGCTGCGCGGAGCGATGATCGCGCTGGCGGTGCTCGGCCTCGCGGTCGCCACATACCTCACCTACGTCCACTACGCGGGCATCAAGCCCGCCTGCACCGCGGGCCAGTCGTGCGTGAAGGTCCAGACCTCGCAGTGGTCCAAGCTGGCCGGCGTCCCGGTGGCGCTGATCGGCCTGATCGGCTACATCGCGATCCTCGCCAGCCTGCTGGCGCCCGACCGCGAGGAGACGCGCCTGGCGACGCTCGGCCTGACCCTGATCGGCTTCCTGTTCAGCGGCTACCTCACCTACCGCGAGCTGTTCTCGATTCACGCGGTCTGCGAGTGGTGCGCATCGAGCGCCGTGATCTTGACGCTGCTGATGATCGGCTCGGTGACGCGGTACCTGCGCGGGCCGGATGCGGGGGTCGGGTCAGCGCCGGCGGACACCGACGTCGTGCCCGAGGCTGCGCCGGCGGAGTCTGCCGGCGTTCGCTAGCGGCGTTGACGGGTTAGCCGACGTTGCCAGGTTAGCCGGCGGCCTTGATTGGTGGACGCCCCGGAATTTGGCTGGGGAGGGGGTGCGTGAGCGGCGGATGCGGCCGTGAACGTCACACTCAACCGCTTCCGAGGGACGAGAGTTACGTTCACGGCGCACCAGGCCGTCAACGTAACTCTCACTCGTCGGGGCGAGTTGAGTGTTACGAAAACGGCCAAACCCCCCTCCTCAGCCGAATTCCGGGCAGGCCATCCCACGAGGCTTCCGGCCGGAGGCCGGGAAGCGTGGCGTCAGCCGAAAGCCCAATCCCAGGCCACGGCCGACGAGCGCGGTATGGCGCCAGCCGAAAGCCCAATCCCAGGCCACGGCCGACGAGCGCGGTATGGCGCCAGCCGAAAGCCCAATCCCAGGCCACGGCCGACGAGCGCCGTATGGCGCCAGCCGACAGCCACAAACGCCTGCGGCAGCGCCGCTAAGGACAGACCCGAGCCCGCAACGGCAGGCTCCGCGACGAGCTCCCGACCATGACCGTGTCACACCCCGACGCCACTCGCCACTGCTGCGCGGCCGTGTCCCAGTACGAGAAGGACCGGGGCCCAAGCACGATCGACACCGTCCGCCGCTGCCCCGGCCTCAGCGCGACCTTCGAAAAGCCCTTCAGCTGATCCGGAGGCTGGATCAGGCCGGCGGGCGCGGGTATGTGGACATACAGCTCGGGCACCGCCCAGCCGGTTCGACGCCTGACATTGCGCACGGTCACCCGCGCCACCCACCGCCCGCGAGCGCCGGAAACCCGCAGTCCCGAGAAGTGGAAGCTCGTGTACGAGAGCCCGAACCCGAACGGGTACGCCGGCCGCTCGCCCGTCGCGTCGTACCAGCGGTAGCCGACGAGCACGCCCTCGCCATACGTGGTCTGGTTCGCGATGCCCGGATACCACCGCATGTTCCCCGCGGTCGGGATCTGGCCGGGATCGGCCGGGAACGTGACCGGAAGGCGCCCGCCGGGATCGACGTCGCCGAACAATACGTGCGCGACGCCGATCGCGCCTGGGCCGCCGGGATACCACGCCTCCAGCAGACCCGCCACGCGATTGCGCCACGGCGTCAGGTCGGGCCCGCCGCTCTCGAGCACGACCACCGTCCGCCGGTTGGCCGCGGCCACCTGTTCGACGAGCCCATCCTGGTCGCCGTTGTTGTCCGGGCACTCGAGCGTCAGGCAGAAGCGATCCACGCCCTCGGTGTAGTAGTCGCCGACGTCGACGATCGCGACGTCCGCGGCCCGCGCGTCGGCGACCGCGGCGGCCGGCGAGCTCCCGTCGTCGTACGTGACGCGCACCCGCGGCCCGACCCGAGCCTTGATCGCCGCCAGCAGGCTCGTGAACCTGAACGGGACGATGTTCCCCGAACCGCCGCCCGTGACGAATGCATTCGCGTCGTGCCCGATCACCGCGATCCGGTGCAGGCGTCCCGCGTGCAGCGGCAGCACCGCGGCGTGGTTGCGCAGCAGCGTGGTCGCCTGCTCCTCGATCTTGACCGCCTGGAGCGCGTGCGCGGGCTTGTTGATCTGACGATCGTCGTTGCGGTACGCGGCGCGGTCGAACACGCCATAGCGGAACCAGGTGGCGAGGATCGTCCGCACGTGGCCATCCAGAGTCTTCATCGACACCGCTCCCGACGCGAGCGCCGCGTCGATCTCGACCGGCGTGTACGCGACCGGCGGCCATGGCTCGAAGTCGAGGCCGTTGTTCAGCGAGGCGATCGCGTTGTGCGCCGCGCCGTAGTCGGCGAGTACGTAGCCGTTGAAGTGCCACTGGCCCCGCAGGATCGTCTGCAAGAGGTGCCCGTTCTCGCAAGCGTGCGTGCCATTGAGCATGTTGTAGGAGCACATCGCCGTCGCGGGGTGCGCCTGCGTGATTGCGGTCTGGAACTGCGAAAGGTAGATCTCGTGCAGCGTACGGTCATCGATGATCGCGTTGTCGACGTAGCGCGCGCCGAGCAGGCCGAGCCCGATCGGCACTGGACCGGGGGAGCCCGCCTTGCCCGTGGGATCCTCGCCTTCCTGGTTGTTCGCCGCGAAATGCTTGATGTCGGCCATCACGCCCTGCCCCTGGACGCCCTTGATCCATCCGATCGCGGTCTGCCCGACCAGGAACGGATCCTCGCCGTAGGCTTCGTACGTGCGACCCCCGAGCGGGGTTCGCATGATGTTCACGGTCGGGCCGAACACGACGTCGTTTCCCTTGTCGCGCGCCTCGTTGCCGACAATCGTGCCGTACAGCTGGGCGAGTGCGGGGCTGAACGTCGCAGCCAGGCCGAGCGGCGCGGGCATGCCGGTCGAAGGTCCCTGGCGTGGGCCCAGCGGGCCGTCGGTGTAGTACACGGTCGGCACCCCGAGCCGCGGCACTCCATCCTGGATTCCGGTGTGCGTGGTCGGAGAGCTCGACACGCCGCCCTGGAAGTCGTCGCCACCCAGGAACGCGACCTTCTCGGCCGTCGTCATCTGCGCGAGCACCAGGTCGGCGCGGGCCACCGGCGAGAGGCGGGTGTTGCACCACGGATGCGCGCCACAGCGGCCGCGCGCCGATGCGAGCGATGGCGCGACGGCCGCGGCAAACATGGCGACCGCCGCAAGGACAGCCCCGAGCGCAGCAACGGAAGCGCCGACCGCTCGAGTCCCTCCTGTCCCTCGCATTGAGACGAAGGCTAACCAGTTTTTGAGCGTGCTTTAAGCTGGTTGGTCCGGGCCGATGAAGCTTTCCGAATCAGAGCGCGAGCTGGTCGTCGAATACCTACCCGGTCCGCAGGCACCCAGCGTCGCGCGTCGTGCCGCGCAGGGCCTGATCTCCGGCGATCCGCTCGCCGGCCCTCACGCCGAGACGCTGACGCTGCTCGTCTCCGAGCTCATCACCAACGCCGTGATTCATCCCGACGTGCCGGTGGCCAGCAAGATCGGACTCAGCATCGCGATCTCTGAGGAGTTGACCCGGGTCGTCGTCAGCGACGCGGGCAACGGGTTCGTGTGGCCGGCAGCCTCGCTTCCCACTGGCCGGACCGATGGCGGCTACGGACTGCTTCTGCTCAATCAGACGGCGTCGCGCTGGGGCACGCTCAGCAGCCCGCAGGGCTTCTCAGTCTGGTTCGAGCTGGATCATGCCGTGAGCGCTTAAGCGATCCGCGCCACCACTGCAGTCACGTCGTCGCGCAGCTCCGACTCGGGCGGCAGGACTGCGCGCAGCACGTGATGACACAGCGGCTCGGACTCGGCGGGACCGCTGAGGACGGCGTCTTCGAGCCGGCGCAGCCCGTCGTCGAGCGACTCGCCACGGCGCTCGACGAGCCCGTCGGTGTACAGGATCAACGTGTCCCCGGCTGTGACGCGAAGCTCCTGATCCTCGTAGACGAGTTCCTCGATCCCGGTCAGCCCCTCCCCGCCCTCCAGGAACGAAGTCTCGCCGGAACCCCGCCGCAGCAGCGTCGGTGGATGGCCGGCATTCGCCCACGAAACTGTCCCCGAGACGGGGTCGATGATCGCGTAGACCACGGTGAACAGCTCGTCCTGCCCGAGCGCCAGCTGGTGACGGTTCAGGAACGTGAGCACCTGACCCGGCTTGTGGGCGCCCTCGTCGGCCAGCGCGAACGCGCGCGTGACGCTCCGCAGCTGCCCCATCGCGGACGCCGCCTGGATCCCGTTGCCGGCGACGTCGCCGACCACGACCCCGAGCCGCCCGCCCGGCAGCGCGAACGCGTCATACCAGTCGCCTCCCGCCTCCGCGCCGAGGCCCGCCGCCTGGTAGTGCGCAGCGAGCTCCACGCCGTCGAGCTCGGGAAGCTGCTTGGGGAGCAGCCCACGCTGCAGCTCGACTGCGATCCGGTGCTCCTGCTCGTGCAGCTCCGCACGCTGGATCGAGAGCGCCGCACGATCCGCCACGTCGTACAGAAGCGAGCGCTCGGGCGCGGACAGCGTCTTGCCCTCGGCGAGGCCGAGGCGCAGCCCGCCCACCCGCTGGCCCTCGATCCGCAGCGGAACCTCCTGCCATTGCAGAGAGCCTGAGCCGTCGTCATTCTGCGAGACCGAGGACTGCATGCGAGCACCCGCACGCACGACGACCGGCTCCTCGCCGTCCTCGCGGATCCGGACCTCGGCGGTGTCCGCATCGAACAGCTCGGCGAGTCGCAGCGCGATCTCGGGGAGCAACTGCTCCAGCGACAGCAGCTCGATCGCGCCGCTGAATCCCTGCAGCCGGCGCAGGCGCTCGGCGATCGCCTCGGCCTGCGTGCGCGCCGCCTGCTCGACAAGCAGCTCGCCGCGAGCGCGCTCCGCCCGCCGGCGAGCGCTGAGGTCGACCCATTGGACGAGCGCCATCGGCTCCGAGAGCTCATGCCGCTCGATCGTCGAGGCGACCAGACCGACCCATACCTCCGCCCCTGCGGCGCCGGTGAGCCGCAGATCGATCCCCGTGACGTCCGCCACGGCAGCGTCGGGATCGCCATGGGAGACCCGCTCGAGCGCATCGAGCAGGGTTGCGCGATCCTCTTCGACCAGAAGCGATGACACCGGAACGCCCTGCAGTGCGGCCGCCTCGTGGCCGACAAGCCGGGCGAAGGCCGGATTGGACCGCACGATTCGCCCGTCGGAATCGAGCATCGTCTTGCCGATCGGCGCAGCCTCGAACGCGGCGCGCAGGAATGCCTCAGAGCGCTTCAGCGCGCGACGGCTCGCCTCGAGCTCGGCGAACACCGCGACCTTTGAGCGCAGCAGCTCGGGGTCCACCGGCTTGAGCACGTAATCGACCGCCCCGACCCCGTAGCCGCGGATCATGTCCCCGAGCTCGTCGCGCGCGGCGGTGAGGAACACGATCGGGACGTCCTTGGTGCGCGCGCGGCCCTTGATCAGCCGGGCCGTTTCGAGCCCGTCCAGCCCCGGCATGCGGACGTCGAGCAGGATCAGCGCGAACTCGTACTCGAGCAGCAGCCGCAGCGCCTCCTCGCCGGAGCTCGCGCGCTTGATTGGGTAGCCGAGCGGCGCGAGGACCGCCTCGAGCGTGCTCAGGTTCTCCGGATGATCGTCGACCAGCAGGATCGGCAGCGCATCGCCCGCCCCGATCTCAGACAGCGTGTCGTCGGGCGCCGGGAACGGCGAGGCTTGCTCTACGCGTCCAGCCACACCCGCATCATGGCAATCAGCTGGTCGACGTCAACTGGCTTGGTGATGTAATCCGACGCGCCGGCCGCGATCGACTTCTCGCGATCGCCCTTCATCGCCTTCGCGGTCAGCGAGATGATCGGCAGGTGCTCGAACCGTGACATCGCACGGATCGCCTGCGCTGTCTCGTAGCCGTCCATCTCCGGCATCATGATGTCGAGCAGCACCAGATCGGTGTTCGGATGCTGCAGCAGGCGGTCGATCCCCTCGCGTCCGTTCTCGGCGAACACGACCTTCATCCCGCGCTGCTCGAGCGTCGAGGTGAGCGCGAACACGTTGCGGATGTCGTCGTCGATCACGAGCACCTTGCGGCCCTGCAGCGGGGCATCGCCGGTGCGCAGCTCGCCCAGCATCTTCCGCGCCGTCGGCGGCAGCTGCGCCTCGACACGATGCAGGAACAGCGCCGCCCGGTCGACGAGCCGCTCGGGCGAATCCGCGACCGAGATCACGGCCGTCTTCGAGAGCGCATCGAGTCGGGCCCGCTCGGCCTTCGGCAACTCGGCGGCCAGGTAGGCGATCAGCGGCTGCTCGCGCAGGATCGCGTCCTCGGCGAGCGCCACGAGCAGCGCCTGCGTGGCGCGCCGCTTCTCGCCGACCACCACCACGACGAGATCGAACGGCGCGGCGTGCAAGGCGCGCAGCGCGTCGGCCGCGGGGATCGGCTCGAGCGTCATCTGATTCCCGGCGCTCAGCAGCTCCACGAGCTCGCCGCCGTCGTGGCCCGGGCTCTCGATGATCAGCGCGATCCGCCGCTCCGCCGGCTCCGCGCGCAGCGACAGCATCGCGAGCGCGTCGGCGAGCCGATCGGCCGCCGTGGGCTCCTCGACGAACGCGGCGGCGCCGGAGCGCAGCGCCTCGATCCGCGTCGCCGGATCACCGATCACGACGACGGGCAGATGGCGGGTGTCGGGATGCTTCTTGAGCTGGCTGAGGACCGACTCGGCGCGGGTCGAGTCGCCGGCGAGCACGATCGCCTCGGGACGGTGCTCGCGCGCGAGCCCGAGCCCCGCCGTGTGACGGACCGCGAGGATCCCCTTCGCTCCGTGATCGTGGACGATGTCGAGCATCTGCGCGGCCCGGTCGGGGTCGGAGTCGATCACCAGGACGACTCGGTCGTCGGCCTCGAGCGCGTCGGGATCGTCGGCGACAGCGACCGGTCCCGCCGGCAGCGTCGGCACTCCATTGGTCCGGATCTCCGACGCGGGGCGGGGCAGCTCGGTCACTTCGAACTCGAGCGCCCGGTCGCTTAGCGGCAGGTACAGCGAGAAGTCGCTGCCCTCGCCGGGCGTCGAGCGAACCTGGATCTCGCCGCCCAGCAGCCACGCGATCTGCCTCGAGATCGACAGGCCCAGACCGGTGCCGCCGTACTTGCGCGAGGTGGTGCCGTCCGCCTGCTGGAAGGCCTCGAAGATCGCGCCGAGCTTGTCCTCAGGGATGCCGACGCCGGTGTCGGAGACCGTGAACGAGGCGACCCGCTCGGCGCCGCGCAGCGTCTCCTGGCCGAACGCGGTGCCCTCTGGCTCGAGCCCGATCGACAGCGTCACGGCCCCTGCGTGTGTGAACTTGAACGCGTTCGAGAGCAGGTTCTTGAGGATCTGCTTGAGGCGCTGCTCGTCGGAGACGATCGAGGGCGGCAGCTCGGGATCGATCTGGACCCTGAAGTCCAGGCCCTTTTGCTCGGCCATCTGACGGAACGCGCGCTCGGCATCCTCGTAGATGTCGGAGATCGCGACCTGGGTCATGTCGACCTCCATGCGCCCGGCCTCGACCTTCGACAGATCGAGGATGTCGTTGATCAGCGACAGCAGGTCGTTGCCGGCGGAATGGATGGTCTGCGCGAACTCGACCTGGCGCGAGGTCAGTGACCCGTCGTCGTTCTCGCCGAGCAGGCGGCTGAGAATGAGCATCGAGTTCAGCGGCGTGCGCAGCTCGTGCGACATGTTCGCCAGGAACTCGGACTTGTACTTCGAGGACAGCGCGAGCTGCGCGGCCTTCTCCTCCAGGCCGCGCCGCGCGAGCTCGATCTCCTCGTTCTTGATCTCGATGTCGCGGTTCTGCTCGGAGAGCAGCCGCGCCTTCTCCTCGAGCTCATCATTGGTGTTGCGCAGCTCCTCGGATTGCTTCTGGAGCTCCTGGGTGAGGTTCTGCGACTGGGTCAGCAGCTCCTCGGTGCGCATGTTCGCGCGGATCGTGTTGATCACGACACCGATCGTCTCGGTGATGCGGTCCAGGAAGTCGCGGTTGACGTCCGAGAATGGCCGCAACGACGCGAGCTCGATCACACCCAGTACCTGATCCTCGAACAGCACCGGCATCACCAGCAGGTCCACCGCCGAGGCGTCGCCGAGCGCGGAGCCGACCTTGACGTAGCCTGCGGGGGCGCCGCTGACCGCGATCGTCTTTCGCTCGAATGCCGCCTGCCCGACCAGGCCCTCGCCGATCTCGAAGCGCGTGGGAAGACCGCTGCGCTTCGGCGTGTAGCCGTAGGCAGCGGCGAGCGCCAGCTCCGAGCCGCCGTCCGGATCGCGTTCGCCGAGGAAGAAGGCGCCGTGCTGAGCGTTCACGGTCGGCGTCACCTCGCTCATGATCAGCTGCGTGACCGCGGCCAGGTCGCGCTGGCCCTGGAGCATCCCGGAGATGCTCGCGAGGTTCGTCTTCAGCCAGTCCTGCTCGGCGTTGCGGGTGGTCGTCTCGCGCAGGTTGGCGATCATCTGGTTGATGTTGTCCTTGAGCTCGGCGACCTCGCCCTGAGCCTCGACCGAGATCGACCGCGTCAGGTCTCCCTGCGTCACCGCGGTCGACACCTCCGCGATCGCGCGGACCTGCGTGGTCAGGTTGCCGGCAAGCTGGTTGACGTTCTCGGTCAGCCGCCGCCACGTCCCGGACACGCCCTCGACCTCGGCCTGGCCGCCGAGCTTGCCCTCGGTACCGACCTCGCGCGCCACGCGCGTCACCTCAGCCGCGAAGCTCGAGAGCTGCGCGACCATCCGGTTGAGGGTCTGCTTGAGCTCGAGGATCTCTCCACGCGCGTCGACGGTGATCGGCTGCGACAGGTCGCCGTTGGCGACCGCGGTCGCCACCTGCGCGATGTTGCGCACCTGATCGGTCAGGTTGCGCGCCATGAAGTTCACGTTGTCGGTGAGGTCCTTCCACGTCCCCGCCACGCCCGGGACCTGCGCCTGGCCGCCGAGGATCCCCTCGGTGCCGACCTCGCGCGCGACGCGCGTCACCTCCGCCGCGAACGAGCGCAGCTGGTCGACCATCCGGTTGATCGTCTCGGCGAGCGCCGCGACCTCGCCCTTGGCGTCGACCATGATCTTGCGCGACAGGTCGCCGTTGGCGACCGCGGTCGTCACCTGCGCGATCGACCGCACCTGCGTGGTCAGGTTCGAGGCCATCAGGTTGACGTTCTCGGTGAGGCCCTTCCACGTCCCCGAGACGCCCTCCACCTCGGCCTGCCCGCCGAGCATGCCCTCGGTACCGACCTCGCGCGCCACGCGCGTCACCTCCGCCGCGAACGACCGCAGCTGATCGACCATCGTGTTGATCGTGTCCTTGAGCTGCAGGATCTCGCCGCGCGCGTCGACGGTGATCTTCTTCGACAGGTCGCCCTGCGCGACCGCGGTCGTCACCTGCGCGATGTTGCGCACCTGACCAGTCAGGTTCGAGGCCATGAAGTTCACCGAGTCGGTCAGGTCGCTCCAGGTTCCCGACACGCCGGCGACCTCCGCCTGGCCGCCGAGCTTGCCCTCGGTGCCGACCTCGCGCGCCACGCGCGTCACCTCGTCGGCGAACGCGGAGAGCTGGTCGACCATCGTGTTGACGGTGCGCTTGAGCTCGAGCACCTCGCCCTTGACGTCCACGGTGATCTTCTGGCTGAGGTCCCCGTTGGCGACCGCCGTCGTCACCTGCGCGATGTTGCGCACCTGATCGGTCAGGTTGCGCGCCATGAAGTTCACGTTGTCGGTCAGGTCCTTCCATGTCCCCGCGACACCCGGCACCTCGGCCTGCCCGCCAAGGATCCCCTCGGTGCCCACCTCGCGCGCCACGCGCGTCACCTCCGCCGCGAACGAGCGCAGCTGGGCGACCATCGTGTTGATCGTGTCGGCGAGCGCCGCGACCTCACCCTTGGCGTCGACGGTGATCTCCTGGCTGAGGTCGCCGTTGGCGACCGCCGTCGTCACCTGCGCGATGTTGCGCACCTGATCGGTGAGGTTCGAGGCCATGAAGTTGACGTTGTCGGTGAGGTCCTTCCAGGTACCCGCCACACCCGGCACGGCCGCCTGGCCGCCGAGCTTGCCCTCGGTGCCCACCTCGCGCGCCACGCGCGTCACCTCATCGGCGAAGCTCGAGAGCTGGTCGACCATCGAGTTCACGGTCGTCCCGATCCGCGCGAACTCGCCCTTCACCGGCCGGCCTTCGATCTCGAGCGCCATCTTCTGGGAGAGGTCACCTTCCGCCACGGCCACGATCACGCGCGCGACCTCGGTTGTCGGGCGGACCAGGTCATCGATCAGGCCGTTGACGGAGTCGATCGTCGTCTGCCAGCCGCCCTGCGCGCCGTCGAGCCGCGCGCGCTCGGTCATGCGGCCTTCACGGCCGATGATCTCGCCGACGCGGATCAGCTCTGCCTCGAGTGCCGCGTTGCGCGCGGCGAGCTCGTTGTAGGCGGACTCGAGGCGTCCGACAGCGTCCTTGCGCCGAGCGGGGAGACGGACGCCGAAGTCTCCCGCGGCCGCAGTCAGCAGCGCCTCCTCGAGTCGCTCGAGGGCCGCATCATCGTCGTGGCCGTTCTGGCTTCGAGTAGAACCCTTCGTCTGCCGAACCGCTGTATTTGCCATCGTCCCCCTCGGATCTCGTCGTATGCCCCGCCCAGTTAACGGAGGCGATGTACCCATCGCACTGAATTCCAAACCTAAATTTGGCGGGGCGACGTTCACACCCTGATTACAGGAACTTGGCCGATCTGTCACTAATCGCCGCGCTTTGCGGGCGAATGTGTCTGGTCATGAACGATCAGAATCGGATTGGGGGCCCTGGGACTGGAGCCCCGCCCACCCCGCGCACCCCGTCCACCCCGCGCACCCCGCCCACCCCGCCCACCCCGTCCACTCCGCGCACCCCGTCCACACTGCGCACCCCGCCCACCCCGCCCACTCCGCGCACCCCGCCCACACTGCGCACCCCGCCCACCTCGCCCACCCGAGTGGACCTTCACTGTCATTCGACGGCCTCCGCGGCCGGTCGCCGCGCACTCGCGCTGCCGGAGTGCGCCACGCCGCCCGAAGAGGTGTACGAGCTGGCCAAGCGCCGCGCCATGGACTTCGTCACGATCACCGATCACGACACGATCGCCGGCGTCGAGCAGATCGCGGATCAGCCCGACGTGTTCATCTCCGAAGAGCTGACCGCGCACTTCAAGGGCGAGCCGCAGGCCGTCCACGTGCTGTGCTTCGGGATCACCCCGGGCGACCACGGCTGGCTGCAGGCGCACAAGTCCGACGTGGTGGCGTGCGCCAGCTACCTGCACGACCACGACATCGCGTGCGCGCTGGCGCACCCGTTCTTCCCGGTGGCTGCTCCGCTGACGCCAGCGCATCTGCGGGTGCTGGCCGACCTGTTCGCGGTGTGGGAGACACGCAACGGCAGGCGCCCGCCCGAGATCAATGCTCCGGCAGCGGTGTACATCGAGACGCAGGGCGGTATCGGTATCGGCGGGTCCGACGACCACGGCGGGATGGATATCGGTCGGACCTTCACGGAGACCGCCCCCGCCCGCACCGCGGCGCAGCTGCTCGCACACATCCGTGCCGGCCGCGTCGCCGCCGGAGGCAATCAGGGCAGCGCCGCGCAATGGGCCCACAGTGCGCTCGCGATCGCGGCCCGGACGATGATGATCGACCGACCGCCCGCTCGCGGTCCGGCGCTCGACGCTGGGCTGGCCGAGCGGATCCTGCTGCATGGGGACATCACGTACGGCAGCGTTTTCGGCGCGCTCGGCCAGGAGGACCGCAGGCGGCTGCTGCTCGCCTGGTTGCACGAGATGCGACTCGACACCGCGTCACTGCTGGACTCGCTGCGGGCGCCCGAGTTCGAGCACAGTGACCTCGAGCGTCGAGCGCGGCGTGTGCACGAGCGCAGGCTGACCACCGCGAGCGGCGATGAGCTGCTCTCAGCCTGCATCCCCGCGATGCCCTACATACCCGCAGCGACGTTCCTGGCGCGCCAGCACGCGAAGCTCGCGGCGCCCGCTGAGGAAGAGCTCACGCGAGTCGCGATGATCGCCGACGGGGCCGGCCGCTCGCTCCAGCCGATCCGCGAGCGCGGTGTCCCCGGCTACGAGCTCGAGCTGATTGGCACCGGCGGTGCCGTCGACTGCCGGCTGCCCGTGGTCACCGAGGTCGAGCTCGACGGCGAGAGGCACGGTGTCCCCAGCCTGTTTGCCGTGACGGAGGCACTGACCGAGCCGCGCTATGACCTGGTCCATGTCTGCGCCGAGAGCCCGGCAGGGATCGCGGCGGTGCTGGTCGCTCGGATCATGAATGTTCCGGTCCTCGGCACCGACAGCGGCTGGCGGCCGGGCGTCGACCACGAGCTGTTCAATCCCGCTCGTTACGCGCCCGAGGTGCTCCCGGGCGAGCGCTTCAACGTGGTCGGCGGCGGCGGTCACCTGCTCGCCGAGGCGTTCGAGCTCGCGCGCGACCGCATGCCCAGGCTGCACCTGGTCGCATCGGATGGGGACCCTGCGGTGTACGCGACCGCCGACCTGCTGGTGTTCGCCGACGTCCGAGACGGCTTCTGCCAACCGATCCTCGAGGCGCAGGCGAGTGGGCTTCCCGTGCTCGCCGTCGAGTCCGACCGCGCCGCGGAGCTGGTCGAGAGCGGGCGCAGCGGCTGTCTGGTCCCGCCCGACGCGCAGGCACTTGCCACCGCGCTGGTCGGCCTCGCGAAGCGAGCCACGCTGCGCGAGCGGCTCGCGACCGGCGGGCTGCTCGCGGCCCGCGAGCGCACCTGGGAGCGCTCGCTGGCGCAGCTCGCCGAGATCTACGCGGCGGCCAGAGCCGAGCCGCCCGTTCGGCAGGTTCGCCCGGCGCCGGCGGGGCTCTCGCATGCTGCTTGAAGCGACGCGGCTGCGGGTCGCCGACGTCGCGATCTTCTACGGCGAGCGCGGCGGCGGCATCAGAACCTATCTGGAGGCGAAGGCGGAGTATGCCTCGCGCACGGGCGCGTTCGAGCATCACCTTGTGGTCCCAGGACGCCGCTCGCTCCAGCTGGTGGCCTCGAACGGCTACCGGGTGCCGCTCGGAAGCGCGGGATTGCCCGCGACGCTGCGAACGCTGGCGCCGCACATCGTGTTCCTGCACGACCCCTACTGGACGCCGCGACTGGCCTGCCGCACGGCGCACGAGGTCGGGGCGCAGGTGATCGCCGTGCACCACTCCTCGGCGGCGCTGCACGCCGCGGGCCTGCCGGGTCCGAGCGGGGTCTACGCGAAGGCACTGCGGCGCTGGTACCGGCGCGCATATCTCGAGGTGGACGCCGTGATGTCGGTGGTCGACTCGGGCGTCGACGCACGCCGTCCATCTACGCTGCCGCTGCGCCTCGGGCTTGACCCGGCGTTCGGACCGCGGGAAGGGGTCGAGCGGGTCGGGCACGTGCTGTACGTCGGGCGGCTCGCGCGCGAGAAGGGCCTGCGCGAGCTGCTCGAGGCGGCCGCCGCGGCCCCAGAGCCGTGGCCGCTCGTCCTGATCGGCACCGGCCCCGCCGGCGATACCCTGCGCGAGCGAGCCCGCCAGCTTGGGATCGCGGAGCGCGTTCGGTTCGCTCCGTACCTGACCGACCGCGAGCTGCTCGCGGCCGAGTACGCGCGCGCCAGGTGCGTGGTCCTGCCGGGCGCGCATGAGACTTTCGGTCTGGCGGCGCTCGAGGCCGCGGCCTGCGGAGCGCCCGTGGTGACGGCGGACTGCACGCCGTCGTCCTCGCTCATCGACGGATTCGTCGAGACCTTCCACGCCGGCAATCCAATCGATCTGCTGCGCGCGATCGAGCGCGCCCGGCTGCTCGAGCCGCCGGCCTGCGCCGCCGCCGCGCTCGCGCAGCGCCACAGCTGGGACGCCGCGCTCACGGCCGAGCTGGAGGACCTCGAGCGGCTGGCCTCGGAATCGCGATGAGCGGCACGCTCGCGGTGATGGTGCACGACGTCGAGCCGCGGTCGTTCCCGCGCGTTCGCATGATCCGCGACTGGCTCGCTCACCACAGCGTCGCGCGCGTCACGCTGCTGGTGATCCCCGCGGCCGACCTGCATCCGATCGGGGCGCGCGCCCCCGAGCTCGCGGCGTGGCTGCGGGTCCGGGTCGCCTACGGCGACGCCGTCGCACAGCACGGCCTCGCGCACAAGGCCTCGCCCGGGGCACGCGGACCCCGGGGCGTGCTGGCCGCCTGGCAGGGTGGCGACGCAGCCGAGTTCCCGGGCCTCGGACGCGAGGACACGGTGCGGCGGGTGGACACCGGCCGGCTGCTGCTGCGCGAGATCGAGCTCGACCCGCGCGGCTTCGTCGCGCCCGGCTACGCGTACACACGCGCGCTGCGCGGGGTGCTCGAGAGCTCCTTTGACTGGTTCGCCGACGTGCGCTGCGTGCGGACGGGCTCGGGCGGCGTGCTGCGCTCGCCGGCGCTGTGCCTTGGAACCTCGACCCCGCTCAAGCGCGCGTTCTCACCGACGGTCGTCCGCGCGGCTGCTCGCTGGGCAGGTCAGCTGATGCGGATCGACATCCACCCGCGCGACTTCGACCTGCCCCGGCACGTGGCGGCGCTCGAGGGGCTGCTGGCACGCGCCGCAGGGCGCGAAACCGTCACCTACGACGAGCTCCTTGTCTGACGTCGCGCGGGTTGCCAGAATCCGCGTCGCCGCAGAACGGGTGCTGCGCGCGAACTGGCGGGAGGGCCATCGCAGCATCGACGGCGTGGCGTACGCATTCACCTGTCCGGCGACGCCGCGCTACCGCCACCAGTGGTACTGGGACTCGTGCTTTCACGCGCTCGCCTGGCGGCACTTCGACACGGGGCGTGCGCGGGCAGAGCTGCGGACGCTGGTGCGCGCCGGGCGGCTCGACGGCTTCATCCCGCACACGGCGTTCTGGGACCGGCCGGCGTACTGGCGCCGTGCTCCGTTCTACGGCACGCACACGGTGTTCGGCGCGACCGCGACGTCGACGATCGGGACGCCTCTGATCGCGCTCGCGTGGGAGCTGGTCGCGGAGTCCTCGCAGGATGATCCTGGCTTTGCAACCGAGGCGCTGCCGCAGTTGCGACTGCACTACGACTGGCTGGCGCGCCAGCGCGATGTCGACGGCGACGGGCTGCTGACGATCATCCACCCCGACGAGTCGGGGCTCGACGACTCGCCGAAGTACGACGAGGTATTCGGCTGGATGCGCCACGACAAGTTCGGCTTCTTCTGGTTGATCGAGCGCTGCCGGCGTCTGTCCTACGACGCGCGGATGATCGTCGAGCGCTACGAGGAGCACGTCGAGGACGTGCTCGTCAACGTCTTCTACGCGCTGGCGTTGCGCGCGCTGGCGCGGCTCGATTCCGAGCAGGGTGAGCGGTTTTGCGAGCGCGCGGCGCGCGTGGAGCAGGCGCTGCTCGAGCGCTGCTACGACGAGCGCACCGGCCTGTTCTTCGACCTGGCTGGAGGCGACGAGCGCCAGGTGCGGGTCTCGACATGGTCCTCGCTGGCGCCGCTCGCGCTCGAGGAGATCCCCGAGGACGTCCGCAGACGGCTCGTCGAGCAACACCTGCTGGACGCGACCAGGTATTGGGCGCAGTGCGGAATCCCATCGGTGGCGATCGACGAGCCGTCGTTCAAGCCAGGCTTCTCGCGCTGGCGCTGCTGGCGCGGACCGTCCTGGATGAACACGGCGTGGCTGCTCGTGCCGGCGATGCGCTCGCTCGGTTATTACGAGGAAGCACGGCGGGTAGTGGCGTCGCTGGAGCTCTCAGTGGACCGGTACGGCTTTCGCGAGTACTACAACCCGCTCAGCGGCCGGGGCCTGGCGGCGCGCGGATTCGGATTCTCGACGCTGATCGTCGATCTTCTCGCAGATTGCGCGGTTGATCCGAGCTTGCCCACCCCGCCTCCCCCGAACCGTCCGCGCAGGCGCGGATGATGCAGCCGTGAGCTGGCGATCGATTCGCGCAGCCGGGAGGGACGGTTCTGGCAAGACCAGTCAGGTCGCGGTCATCGACCTGGGCTCGAACTCGTGGCGCCTCGTGGTGTTCACGTATGGGACCGGTAATTCAGTCCCGTCCACCCCCTGGTGGAAGCGCACCGACGAGCTCTACGAGACGGTCCGGATTGGAGCAGGGCTGGCGGCCTCGGGACGACTCAGCAAAGAGGCGATGGACCGCGGTCTGGAGACGCTGGACGTGTTCCGGCGATTCTGCGTGGCGGAGGGGATCGCGCGCAAGGATGTCTTCCCCGTCGCGACCAGCGCGATCCGCGATGCCTCCAACGGCAGGGAGTTCCTGGCGCGTGCCCGCGACGCGAGCGGGCTGAAGATCGAGGTGATCTCAGGCGAGGACGAGGCTTTCTACGGCTACGTCGCAGCGGTCAACACGTCGACTCTGACCGACGGCGTCGTGCTCGAGCTCGGGGGCGGCAGCCTGCAGCTGATCCGGGTCTCCGACCGGCACGCGACCGAGCTGACGTCGTTTCCGCTCGGCGCTGTGCGACTGACTGAGGAGTTCTTGCCGGGCTCCGGTTCGGCCAAGAAGAAGGACCTTCAGCGCGTGCGAAAGCACGTGCGCGAGGCGCTCGCCGAGCTCGACTGGCTCCTAGAATCGAGCCCGCCCACCCCGCGGCTGGTCGGGCTGGGGGGCGCCGTGCGCAACCTCGCCGCCGCGGCCCAGCCGGTCGTCGAGCAGCTCGACATCGGCGTCCAGGGCTTCGTGATCACGCCGGGAATGATCAGCGGGCTGGTCGACACGCTGGCCGGTCTGTCCGTCGACGAGCGCGGCTCGGTCGCCGGCATCAAGCCGGGTCGCGGCGACATCATCCTGGCCGCGGCGCTCGTGCTCGAGACAGTGCTCGAGATCGCCGGATTCGACGGGCTCGAGGTGACCGAGGCGAGCTTGCGCGACGGGGTGTTCCTGGCACGGACATTGCTCGCTGATCGCGATGAACCCCTGTTCGACGATGTGCGCGAGGCCGCGGTGCGCAACCTCGCGATCCAGTACGAGTCCGACATGGTCCACGTCGAGCACGTCGCGCTCCTCTCGCTGCAGATGTTCGACTCGCTTGTCGCCGCTGCACTGTTCGAGCCCAAGGAGGGCGAGCGGGAGCTGCTGTGGGCCGCCTCGATGCTCCACGACGTCGGCATGACGATCTCCTATGACGACCACCACAAGCACTCGCGCTACCTGATCGTGAGCGCCGAGCTGCCGGGGTTCGACCCGCGCGAGCGGGCGCTGATCGCGCAGATCAGCCGCTACCACCGCAAGGGCGCACCGAAGCTCGGGGAGATGGCAGCGCTCGCCCACGACGACGACGAGGAGCTGCTCGACCGCTGCTCGGTGATCTTGCGGCTCGCGGAGCACCTGGAGCGCGGCCGCGACCAGGCAGTCTCGGAGGCCCGCCTGCGCGCCAACGGCCATGGGGTCGACCTGCATCTCGAGTCAGCCGGCGACCTCACGCTGCCGCGCTGGAGCGTCGAGCGCTACGGCGACGACGAGGCGTTCGAGAAGGTGTTCGGGCGCCGGCTGCTGATCGGGTGAAGTCCTGTATCTTCGCTGAGACATGAGGAGGGCTCGTGAAATCGGCGCACGATGCGCCGTGATCTTGGGGGCGCTGCTGCTACTACCCGCGTCTGCGGCCGCGGCGAATCCGGGCGATCCGATCAGCAGCGTGTTTGCCGGCAGAACTGTCAACCACGCCGCGATCCCGTGTGTGGCGCAGGCGGACGGCGTCCGTGTGTGCCACGGCACCGTCAACGGCTCGCCGGCCAAGGACCTGCGGCTGAAGAGCTTCGACGGCCAGCCGCTGGAGGTGTACGTGATCCTGCCACCGGCGCCTGTATCGGATCCCGCCCAACCCGACGGTCCTTACCCGCTGATCGTCCAGAGCCACGGCTGGGGCAACTCGGCCGGCGGCCCGAACAACAACGAGTTCTTCGGTCCGACCGCCGATGCCTGGGCGCAGCGCGGATACGCCGTGCTGCAGCTGACCGCGCGCGGCTTCCATGACTCCTGCGGCAGCCCGATCTCGAGGTTCCTGGACGCCAGCGGCTGCAAGAACGGCTACATCCGGCTCGACGACGAGCGCTACGAGGCCCGCGACGTGCAGTACGCGATCGGGTTGCTGGTCGACGCGGGCATCGCGGATCCGGCGCGCATCGGTGTCACCGGAGAGTCCTACGGCGGCGGCGTGTCGCTGGAGCTGGCGACGCTCAAGGACCGCGTGATGAACGCCAACGGAACGCTGAGCCCGTGGAAGAGCCCGAACGGCACCGCGCTGCGGGTCGCGGCGGCGGCGCCGATGATCCCCTGGAGCGAGCTCAACGCCGCGCTGATCCCCAACGGCCGCACGCTCGACTCCGGGGTGCAGAGCCCGACCGTGAACGACAGCCCGGTGGGGGTCGAGAAGCAGTCGCTGGTCGGGGGCTTGTACACGCTCGGCAGCACCGACGGCTTCTACTCGAACAACGATCCGCAAGCCCAGCTGCCCGGCTGGTACGGGTTGCTCAGCGGCGGCGAGCCGTACGACACCAATCCGCTGGCGGCGACGATCCTCACCTACATCGACCGCGACCACTCGCCGTACTCGCTACTCGCCGGCACCTACGGGACGCCCAAGGAGCCGCCCTCCCCGCTGCTGATCGGCAACGGCTTCACCGACGACCTGTTCCCGGTCGACGAGGCGCTGCGCTACTACAACTACGAGCGCGCCCATTATCCGGGCGACCCGATCTCGCTGTTCGACGGCGACTTCGGCCATCCGCCCTCGAACAACAAGCCCGGCGACATCGCGGCGCTCTCGACCGCGATCCAGACGTTCTTCGACTTCTACCTGAAGGGCATCGGCACTCAGCCGACGCCGAACGTAACCGCGATGATCGAGACGTGCCCGAAGACCGTGCCCTCCGGCGGACCGTTCACGGCCGCCACCTGGGCAGCGCTCCATCCGCATTCGGTCACCTACAGCTCGCGCCGGGCCCAGAAGATCTCCTCGGAGGCGGGAAGCACATCGATCTCAAAGGTCGTCGATCCCGTGTTCGGAGGCGGCGCGTGCGCGACCTTGCCGGCGTCGGACCAGGGAGCGGGTGTCGCGACCTACCGCCTGCCTGCGGCGACCGGCCGCGGCTACACGCTGCTGGGGTCACCGACGGTGACGGCCAACCTGACCGTCAGGGGCACCTACGCGTACATCGCCGAGCGGCTCTGGGATGTCGACCGCGCCACCGGCAAGGAGATCCTGGTCGCCCGCGGCGTCTACCGGATCGACGCGAACAAGCCGAACGGAGTCCAGCTGTTCCAGCTGCACCCAGGGGCCTGGCACTTCGCCGCCGGTCACATCCCCAAGCTCGAGCTGCTCGGCCAGGACTCGCCGTATCTGCGCAAGTCAAACGGCGCGTTCACGATCACGGTCAAGTCGCTGAAGCTGCAGCTGCCGATCCAGTAGGGGTTGACGCGGCACGTGGTGGGCGGCCGGCAATCGCCGGCGTTTTGCTGGGGAAGGGTGCGAATCGGCGGCCATCGTGACCTCTCGTGGCTGTGAGCGTCACAGTCAACGCGCCGAGCCGAGTGAGTGTTACGTTGACGGCCTCCCACGCCGTGTTCGTCACTCTCGCCTCAGATGAGCGGTTGAGTGTGACGTTGACGGCGGGACGCGCCTCTCCCCAGCCCGAAGTTCGGCCCGGCGAGGCGTCCGGCGACCCCCGCGGCGCCGATGTGGCAAACCAACGCTTACAGGCTTAACCGAAACGTCACACACAGACCGCCCGAGGGCCTTACCTTCTGTACCCGTGACAGGGGTGGCCCAGACTCCCGCGTGGCCGGCGGACCCGGAACATCGCGAGGCGATCGACACGCTGCTCGCGATGGCCGAGGCCGAGCACCGCTGGGGCGATTCCCACCGCGCCGGCGATCTGCTCGACAACGTCGAACAGATCGTAGGAGCGCTGCCGGAGGACTACGAGAGTCTCCGCCGCCGCTGCCGTGGAGCATCGCTTCTTCCCGTTTAGATCCTCAGCGACAATGCGGCGTAGAGTTCGACGAACATGCTCTGGTTGTTGCGACACGCTGAGGCGGCGGACGGGTTGCCCGACGACCAGCGTCCCCTGACGGACAGAGGCGTCAAGCAGGCCGATGCCGCGGGCCGCGCGCTGGCCCGGCTCGGTTGCAGCGTCGAGGTGTGCCTCAGCTCACCGAAGCTGCGAGCGGTGCAGACGGCCGAGCGCGTCGCCGAACATCTCGGTGTGCCGGTCACGGTCGAGCAGGCGCTGTCCGGTGAGCCGTTCGACGTGCAGGAGCTGACGGCCGGGCTCGATGAGGTCCTGCTCGTCGGACACGATCCGTCGTTCTCACTGACCGTCCACAGTCTCACCGGCGCCCAGTCCCGGCTGCGCAAGGGCGGCGTGGCCGGCGTTGCCAAGGGCGAGCTGGTCGTGCTGATGCGCCCACACGAGTTGCAAGCGATCGCTTACGCAGAGGAGCCAGTCGGATGACCGATCAGCTGGAGGGCAGCGAGGCAGCCGAGACCGACGGCCGGCGGGCGGCGGTCGCCGAGGAGGTCGACCTCCGCGACCCGGCGCTGTACATCAACCGCGAGCTGTCCTGGCTCGAGTTCAACGACCGGGTGCTGCAACTCGCCGAGGACGATCTGCTGCCGTTGATCGAGCGGGTCAAGTTCCTGGCGATCTTCGTCACCAACCTGGACGAGTTCTTCATGATCCGCGTCGCCGGAGTCCACGACCTCATCGACGCGCAGGTCGACGCCCGAGGCCCGGACGGCTTGTCTCCCACCGAGGTCCTCGACGGCATCGCGTCGATGGTGCGCAGCCTCGACCAGCGGCATGCGCGCCAGTTCGCCGAGGTGATACGGCCGGCGCTCGCCGATAACGGGATCCGGATCGTCTCCTGCGAGGACTCCGGAGCACCGGCGAGTCAGATCGCGCGCCACTTCCGTGAGCACATCTTCCCGGTGCTCACGCCGCTCGCGATCGGTCCCGGCAGGCCGTTCCCATACATCTCGAACCTGTCGCTGAGCCTGATCGTGCGGCTGCACGATCCGGACGCCGACCACGACGCGTTCGCGCGGGTCAAGGTGCCAAAGGAGGTGCTGCCGCGGTTCGTGGAGATCTCCAAGAACACGTTCATTCCGCTCGAGGACGTGATCGCCCGCCACCTGGACTCGCTGTTCCCGGGCATGGAGATCATCAGCCACGATCTGTTCCGCGTCACGCGCGATGCCGACTTCGAGGTCTCGGACGAGGCCGACGACCTGCTCGCGGAGGTCGAGGCCGAGCTGCGTCGCCGGCGCTTCGGCGAAGTGGTCCGGCTGGAGGTCGGATCGGGCATGGATCCCGCGCTTCGCAGCAACCTGATCGAATGGCTCGGCGTCTCCGACCTCCAGGTGTACGACGTCGATGGCCTGCTCGACCTCGGCGATCTGTGGCAGATCGCGGGCGTCGAGTCGTCTCCCGAGCTGCGCCAGACCCCGTGGACGCCGTTGACCCATCCCGCGTTCGGCCCTGGCCCCGGGGACAGCGACGAGCAGCCCGACGTGTTTGCTCCGATGCGGGCCGGCGACGTCCTCGTGCACTACCCCTACCAGTCGTTCGCCACCAGCGTCGAGCGGTTCGTCAAGCAGGCCGCGGACGACCCGAATGTGCTCGCGATCAAGATGACCGTGTACCGCACCTCGGATGACTCCTCGCTGGTGCCGTCGCTGATCGAGGCCGCCGAGAAGGGCAAGCAGGCGGTCTGCATGGTGGAGCTCAAGGCCCGCTTCGACGAGCGCCAGAACATCCGCTGGTCGCGCGCGCTTGAAGAAGTCGGTGCGCACGTGGTCCACGGGATCCCTGGGCTGAAGACGCACGCCAAGGCGATCCTGGTCGTACGCCGCGAGGGCGGCGGCGTGCGCCACTACGTGATGATCGGCACCGGCAACTTCCACGCCCGGACCGCGCGCCTGTACGAGGACTTCGGCCTGTTCACGACCGACGCTGAGCTCGGCCAGGAGGTCGCGAACATGTTCAACACGCTGACCGGCTATGGGCACCCCGACCGGGAGCGGAAGGTGCTCGTCGCTCCCAACTGGATGCGGGTGCCGCTGCTCGAGGAGATCGATCGCACGATCGCAGCGCACCAGGCAGGGGAGCCGGCAACCATCCGGATGAAAATGAACGCGCTCGTCGACCGCCGTGTGATCCGGGCGCTGTACCGCGCCTCGCGCGCGGGAGTACCGATCGAGCTCAACGTGCGCGGCATCTGCTGCCTGATCCCCGGAATTCCCGGAATCTCCGAGACGATCAACGTGGTGTCGGTGGTCGGTCGTTTCCTCGAGCACTCCCGGGTCTACTCGTTCCATCGCGGCGAGGAGCACCGCTACTACATCGGCTCCGCGGACATGATGCCGCGCAACCTGGACACTCGAGTCGAGCTGCTGACGCCGGTCGAGAACCCGGAGCTCCAGGCCGAGCTCGAGGACACGATCGAGCGCTGTCTTGCCGACGACACGTTCGCGTGGACGCTCGACAGCGACGGCCGCTGGACGCGACGCACGGGCGGAACGCACTGCGTGCACCGTGAGTTGATGGAGCGGGCGCTCGCGCAGGCCTCGAGCGCGTCGGCCTGAGGCGGTAACGCGTCACCTCGTCCGTGTACATGCACGGAACGTTCCTGCTGATCATTGTCATCGTCGCTGCGCTCGCGTTCGACTTCACCAACGGCTTTCACGACACCGCCAACGTCGTCGCCTCCTCGATCTCGACCCGTGCGCTCTCCCCACGCGCCGCGATCGGGATCGCGTCGGTGCTGAACTTCGCCGGCGCGTTCATCTCGCTGAAGGTCGCCGCGACCGTCGCCACCGGCATCATCGACGCCAGTCAGGTCACCGAATCGGTCGCGTTCGCCGGCCTGATTGGGGCGATCAGCTGGAACCTGATCACGTGGGCCTACGGGCTTCCGTCGAGCTCATCGCACGCGCTGATCGGCGGGATGATCGGTGCGCTACTGGCCGCTGCCGGCGCCTCGGCGGTCAACGGTCATGGGGTCCTCACGAAGGTTGTGATCCCCGGGATCGTCGCGCCGCTGCTGGCGTTCGTCGTCGCTGGGATCGCGATCGTCGCGATCTACCAGCTGGTCGCCCGGCGCCGCCCCGGCGCCGTCAACCGCGGCTTCCGTTTCGGCCAGATCATCTCTGGCTCGCTGCTGGCGCTCGCCCACGGCACGAATGACGCGCAGAAGACGATGGGCGTGATCAGCCTCGCGCTGGTCGCTCACGGCGACATCAGCGTGCAGAACTTCCACGTGCCGAGTTGGGTGGTCGTCAGCTCCGCAACCGCGATCGCGCTCGGGACCTACGCCGGCGGCTGGCGGATCATCCGCACCGTCGGAACGCGCATCATCAAGATGGACAGCGCCCAGGGCTTCGCCTCGCAGGGCGCCGGCGCGGCCGTGATCCTCCTCTCCTCGCACTTCGGCTATCCCCTCTCCTCGACCCACGTGATCTCGGGTGGCGTGGTCGGGGCCGGCGCGGCGAGGCGGCTGTCGGCCGTCAGGTGGGGCGTCGCCGGCAACATCTTCGCCGCCTGGCTGATCACACTTCCCGCGGCGATGGGCCTCGGCGCGGTCGCCTACTGGCTGCAGGGCCATCTCGGGTCGGGGGTGATCGGGCCGCTGGTCGTGGCGCTAGTGGCGGCCGCGGTAGTTGCGCGTGGGTTCATCGTCCGGCGCAGACGGATGCTGATGCCGGCGAGCGCGTGACTGGATCCTGCCCGCCCGCCCCCGCCACCCCGGCGATACAAAGCGCACCTTGCGCTCGGCCCTGCAAGCAGAGCCCCAAACTTAAGCGGGCCGGGCTCCGCGGCCTGGATGCCACGGAGCCCGACGGGCAACCGGTCTGTAGGGTGCTGCCGGGCTCCGCGACTGGAGGCTCAATCGCGGGGCCCGACCCTCGCGTTCATCCGGTCGGCGAGGTCTGTGGACGCGTTCCGAGTGTCAGGGTGATCGTGTGCGTCTGACCGCTGCGGCTCACGGTGAGGGTGATCTTGGTGCCCGGTGCGAACTGGTCGACGGTCGCGATGAACGCCTCGGTCGACGTGACCGGCTTGCCGTTGATCTGCGTGACCAGGTCGCCGGACTGCAGTCCTGAGCTCTGGGCCGGGGAGTTCGGCTGGACCGAGCTCACCTGGGCGCCGCCACTCGAGGCCGCGTTCAGCTCCACGCCCACGTACGCGTGGCGGACGGGATGGCCGGCGATGATCTCGTTCGCAATCCGGTCAACAGTGTTCGCCGGAATCGCGAAGCCGACACCTGCGTTGGAGCCGGAGTTGGTCTGGATCTGGTCGTTGAGACCGAGCACGTTGCCGTTGGCGTCGAGCAGCGGGCCGCCCGAGTTGCCGGGGTTGATCGCCGCGTCGGTCTGGATCGCGCCGGTGATCGTGTAGTTGTTGGGCGCCGTGATGCTGCGGCCGGTCTGGCTCACGATTCCGGAGGTCGTGGTCTCCGGCAGGCTGAAGGGGCTGCCGATCGCGATCACCGGGTCCCCGACCTGAGCGCTGTTCGAATCCGCGAACGGGATCGGATGCAGCTCGGAGGTTGGGACGTCGACGTGGATCACACCGACGTCGGTGGACGGATCGGTACCGACGACGTGGGCAGTTGCGGTGTGGCCGTCCTGGAAGTTCACCTTCACCGAGGTGGCGTTGGCGACCACGTGCTCGTCGGTGAGGATGTAGCCGTTGGTGTTGTAGACGACGCCGGCGCCCTCACCCTGCGTCTGCTGGGTGCCGCCGCCGAACGGTGCGGTGCCACCGGCGCTGGTCGAGGTGACGACGATGTCGACCACGCCCGGGCTGTCCCGCTTGTAGATCTGGTTGATGGTCAAGCCCCGCGAGGTAGTGCCCGCCAACGATGTCGGCACGGCGATTCCGCGGGATGTCTGGGTGATCGTCGTCGTGCTTGAAGAGTGGCTGCCTGAGCCGCTCGCCACGACCAGCGCGATCACTCCGCCGGCGAGCGCGCCCGCAACAACTGGAATAAAGCGCGTAAATCGGTTCATGGTTCGTTTCTCCCTGGCAGGCTTAGTGCTTGTGTTTCCCAGTTCAGCAGCGGCCTATGAGAAACAATTAGGACTTCGATGAGAGCTGCGTAAGATCGGGCTGCGCCCGCCGAGGCTCTCAGGCAAGCGGACCAGCCGGCACCGCGTATGCCGCAGGTCGACCAGGAACCCACCCACCCGGCACCGGAGGCGCTCCGCCGCCGAACATGCGATGGAAGCGCATGCCCGGCCAGGCGGGCCCTCCTGGGCCTGGGGGGCCTCCCGGGCCTCCCGGGCCTCCCGGGCCTCCGGGATGGAATTTCCCGCCGATCCCGGGCCCGAAACCCGGGCCGGTGTGGTTGATGAGCTCGTCGATGCGCGAGCTGAACTTGCTCAGTGCCTTGTTCTCCTGCGCGCTCGTGATCCGCTTGGCGGCGACGAGCTTGTCGAGGCGCGACTTGATCGACGCGATCATCGCGGCCTTCAGCCCGGAGACGGACTTGCCACGCTGCGAGGCGATCTGCGCCAGCGACTTACCCGAGGACAGCTCGCTTGCCAGCTGCTGGTCGGTCAGGCCGAGATAGCTCGCCGCGGCGGGAATGGGACCGGCTTGGCCGGCGATGCGGAACCGCGGGGCGACGCCGAACCACATCGGGCCGACCGGTGGCAACCCACCCTGCTGCGCCCTCTGCTCGAGCGCGTTCGCCTGGGCCTGGGTCAGCTTGCCGGCCTTGACGGCAGCCTGCAACTGGTCGAGGAACGCGCCCTTCATCGCCGCCGTCAGCTGCTGAGGCGTGACGTTGAGCCGCTTGGCGACGTCGTTCAGGAACGCTTGGCGCGGATTGTTCGTGTTCTGCGTCGCGGCGTATGCGCCTCCTGCAAAGGCGGCCGTAGCGGCCACGACCGTCCCGAGGAGGAGCTTGCGCTTGAGCAGAGTGTGCATCGATGACTCCTGCAGTTAGCCGGGGCGCGCCGGACCTCCAGCGCGCCCGTGCCTGCATGCTTTCAATGAAGTTTGAGAGGTTCGTAAGAAAGCGGGGCCTAAGGTGACGGCTCGCCCGCGATCTCCACGAAGAAGTCGAGCGCGGCGGGGTTCGCCAGCGACTCGCGGCTGGCGGCCTGATCGGGCGGCGTCCCGGTCAGGATCCGCTTGACGGGCACTTCGAGCACCTTGCCTGACAGCGTGCGCGGGACCTCGGCGATCTGGCGGATCTCGTCGGGAACGTGGCGCGGCGAGCAGTCCTGGCGAATCCGGCGCCGGATCTCGGCGACGAGCTCGTCGTCCAGCGATGCCCCGTCGCGCAGCACGACGAACAGCGGCATCCACCCGTCGGTGCCAGCGCGTGGGAGGTCCACGACAAGTGCGTCGATCACCTCGGGCACGGACATCACGGCGCGGTAGATCTCGGACGTGCCCATGCGCACGCCGCCGCGGTTGATCGTCGAGTCCGACCGGCCGTAGATGATCGCCGTCCCGCGCGAGGTGATCTTGATCCAGTCCCCGTGGCGCCAGATGCCGGGGTACATCGAGAAGTAGCTGTCGCGGTAGCGCTTGCCGTCGGGGTCGCCCCAGAAGTAGATCGGCATCGACGGCATCGGCTCGGTCACGACGAGCTCGCCGACCTCGTCGATCACCGAATGCCCCTCGAGATCCCACGCCTCGACCGATGCGCCCAGGATCCGCGCCTGAAGCTCGCCCAGGTAGACCGGCAGCGTCGGCACCCCGCCTACAAATGCGGTGCACATGTCCGTGCCGCCGGATGTCGAGAACAGCCACGTGTCCTCGCCGAGCTCGTCGTAGACCCACCTGAAGCCCTCCGGGGACAGCGGCGAGCCGGTAGAGCCGACGGCCCGCAGTGCGCTCAGGTCACGGCCCTCGGCCGGCCGGATGTCCGCCTTCAAGCATGAGCCGATGAACGCCGCGCTCGTCCCGAAGCAGCTTATCCGCGTTTGCGCGGCGAGCTCCCAGAGCGTGCCGAGATCGGGATAGCCGGGATTGCCGTCGAACAGCACGATCGAGGCATCGGTGAGCAGCACGCCCACGAGGAAGTTCCACATCATCCAGCCGGTGGTCGAGAACCAGAAGAAGCGCTCGCCGGGGTGCGCGTCGAGGTGCAGCACGCTCTTCTTCATCTGCTCGACCAGGATCCCGCCGTGCCCGTGAACGATCGGCTTGGGCAGCCCGGTCGTGCCCGAGCTGTAGAGAACCCACAGCGGATGGTCGAACGGCACCTGCGCGAAAGTCAGCTCGGCGCCTTTTTCACCGTTGAGGAACCCGGACTCCCAGCCGGAGCCATCGAGGTAGCCCAGCGTCACCACCTTGGACAGCGATGGGATCTCCGCCGCGATCTCGCTCACCACTGTCCGGCGGTCGAAGTCCTTGCCTCCATAGCGGTAGCCGTCGACGGCCAGCAGTACCTTGGGCTCGATCTGTGCGAAGCGGTCGATCACGCTGCGTGCTCCGAACTCCGGCGCGGCCGATGACCACACCGCGCCGATCGAGGCGCAGGCCAGGAACGCGGCAACTGTCTCGGGGATGTTCGGCAGGTATGCCGCGACGCGGTCGCCGGGCCCGACGCCGAGCTCGCGCAGACCTGCGGCGACGGCTGCGGAGTGCGCGCGCAGCTTGCCCCACGTCCACTCGCCGAGCTCGCGCAGCTCCGAGGCATGGTGAAGGGCGATCGCATCGGCGGCCTTGCCGCGGAAGATGTGCTCGGGATAGCTGAGCGTGGACCCCGGGAACCACTCCGCGCCGGGCATCTCGCGCCGGCCGAGAACGCGATCGCCGCCGGTCTCGAAGCGGATCTCGCAGAACTCGACGATCGAGCTCCAGAAGGCCTCGATGTCGTCGACCGACCAGCGCCACAGCTCCTCGTAGGAGCCGAATTTCAGCCCACGAGTCCGCTCGAGCCATTGCTGGTAGCGCGTAAGGGTCGCGCGCTTGAGGCGCTCGGGCGAGGGGGTCCACAGCAGTTCGGGCTCGCTCATCGCGCCACAGGGTAGGATGCGCGCGTGCCAGATGCCCGCCCGATCGGCGACGCGGACGCGCTCGCAGACATCGTTCTCCCCGATCAGGACGGCGCCGATGTCCGCTTGGGCGATCTCTGGCAGCAGCGGCCGGCGGCGCTGATCTGGCTTCGCCACTACGGCTGAACGTACTGTCGCGCGCACGCGGTGCAGTTGCATCGCGCCCGGGAAGAGTTCGACGTAGCCGGCGCGAACCTGGTGCTGATCGGGCAGGCCACGCCGCGCGACGCCGCGCAGTTCCGCCGGCGGATGAAGATCGACCTCCCGGTGCTGGCCGACGAGCACCGCGTCAGCTACAAGGCGATCGGAGCCAAAAAGGGGAGCGTCGGCGAGCTGGTCGGACCGCGCATGCTTGCCAGGGGCGTGGCCGCCAGCGCCAAGAACCGGGTCGTGCAGGGCCGAACGATCGGCAGCGCTACGCAGCTGGGCGGGGCGATGGTGGTCGCGCCGGGCGGGCGGATCGCCTGGTCACACCTGGCGTCCGATGCGAGCGACAACGCTTCGCCGGAGGAGATCCTCGCGGCGGTTCGCAAGGCCGCCTGAGCTCCTGTCGGGCCACGATAGCCCCCGTTTGCGACAAGATCCGCGCGTGCCTGAAGTGCCGGTCATCGCACCCTTCGCCGGAACCGTGATCGCGATCGCCCGCGGAGCGCAGGAATCGGTCCCCGCCGGCTCGGCCATCGTGGTGCTCGAGGCGATGAAGATGGAGCACGAGGTGATCTCAGACGTCGACGGAGTCGTGCAGCGGATCGAGGTCTCGGTCGGCGACACGGTCGAGGAGGGACAGTTGCTTGCGGTGCTTGCGCCCGGAGAGGCGGTGGACGGCGCGGCGCGGGGCGGCGAGTCGAGCGCCGCGTCGAGCGATCCGCGCCGAGATTTGGAGGCCGTGCGGCGACGCCACGAGCTGACGCTCGACGAGGCCCGCCCCGAGGCAGTCGCTAGGCGCCACGAGCGGGGGCGGCGGACCGCGCGCGAGAACCTGGACGACCTCGTCGATCCCGGGACGTTCGTCGAATACGGCCCGCTGATCTTCGCCGCACAGGAGAGGCGACGGACCAAGCAGGAGCTGATCGAACGGACACCCGCGGATGGCCTTGTCGCAGGCGTTGGCGACGTCGACGGTAGGCCGGCGGTAGCCATGTCCTACGACTACACGGTGCTCGCGGGCACGCAGGGCATGCGCAACCACCTCAAGAAGGACCGATTGTTCGAGGTAGCCGAGCGCCGCCGCCTGCCGGTGGTGCTGTTCGCGGAGGGTGGCGGCGGCCGCCCGGGAGACGTCGACTGGCCGATCGTCGCCGGTCTCGACTGCCGCGCGTTTCACCTGTTCGCGCGGCTCAGCGGGCTGGTTCCGCTCGTGGGCATCGCGTCGGGGTACTGCTTCGCCGGCAACGCGGCGCTGCTCGGTTGCTGCGATGTGGTGATCGCGAGCGAGGACTCGAGCATCGGGATGGGTGGTCCCGCGATGATCGAAGGAGGCGGCCTCGGCGTCTATGAACCGGGGGCAGTCGGTCCGATCGACGTCCAGTACCACAACGGCGTTGTCGATCTCAGGGTCGCTGACGACGCCTCGGCGGTGGCGGCGGCGCGGCGGTACCTGAGCTATTTCCGGGGGCCGGTCGAGCCGGCGGCGACGCGCGATCAGGCGCTGCTCCGCGATCTGATCCCAACCAACCGCAAGCGCGCGTATGACGTGCGCGCCGTGATCGACGGCCTGCTCGACGACGTGTTCGAGCTGCGGCGCGGCTTCGGTCTGGGAATGGTCACCGCGCTCGCGCGCGTGAACGGCAAGCCGCTCGGCGTCGTCGCCAACGATCCGACCCACCTGGGCGGCGCGATCGACGCCCATGGCGCAGACAAGGCTGCCCGCTTCATGCAGCTGTGCGACGCGTTCGAGCTCCCGCTGCTGTTTCTGTGCGACACACCCGGCTTCATGGTCGGGCCCGAGGCCGAGCGGACCGCGACCGTGCGCCATTTCTCTCGGATGTTCGTGACGGGTGCGAATCTGACCGTGCCGACGGGGACGGTGGTCCTGCGCAAGGGCTACGGACTGGGTGCGCAGGCGATGGCCGGCGGCGGCTTCAAGGCCCCGCTGTTCACCGTCGGCTGGCCGACCTCAGAGTTCGGCGCGATGGGCCTGGAGGGAGCGGTCCGCCTCGGTATGCGCCGCGAGCTCGAGGCAATCGAGGATCCGGCCGAACGCGAGCGCGCGTTCGAGGCGGCGGTCGCCGGCGCCTACGAGCTCGGGCAGGGTGTCAACATGGCCGCGTACGGCGAGATCGACGACGTGATCGATCCCGCGGACACGCGCCGCTGGATCGCGACGCTGCTCGAGGAGCACGCCGGCGAGTGGTGGACACGAGCGGGCAAGAAGCGCCCGTTCGTCGACGCCTGGTGAGGCGCCGGGCCTACGAGCAGCCGGGGCGGCGCTGTCCGGTGGGAATACCGAGGCCCGGCTGGCGGCGCCGGACGGGAGTCGAAGCCCGAGCCGCCGCCGGATCCTCGGATGCGGAAGGGGTGGCTCCCGCGAGCGACGAGGCGCACTTCGTCGCAGTCGATCTGGCCCGGCAAGGCACCTCTGGGCGGAACGAGGCGCGGGGATGCCTGCATGCCGCCGCCGGTCGCCTCCGATTGCTCATGGGCCCGATTGACATGAGCCGAGCCTACGATCGCACTCGTCAGGTCCGCGTAAAAATGTCACGTTGCTCTTAGCGCTTCCGTGGGGCTAAGGCGTGCGGCCTTGGCCGCCGGGTACAGCCCGGCGATCATCCCGATCGCGAGGCCCGCCAGCGGCGCCGCGATCAGCGCGTACACGGGTACCACGAATGGTTCCCCCTTGGCCGACGCGTAGATCCAGGTCGCCAGGGCACCAAGCAGCAACCCGGCCGCCCCCCCGAACGCCGCAAGCAGCGCCGACTCGGCGAGGAACTGCGTGCTGATGTGCCGCTTGGTGGCGCCGAGGGCGCGACGCAGACCGATCTCACCTCGCCGCTCGAGCACCGAGATGACCATGATGTTCGCGATCCCGATCGCGCCGACCAGCAGCGCGACGGCCCCCAGCCCTAGAAGGAGCGTCGTGAACTGGCCCTTGGCCTCGGCGCGGGCCTCGAGCGCATCCGAGGGACGGCTGACCTGCACGCCGTCCGGGTTCTGCGGATCGGCGGTCGGCGCGAGCAGGTTCGAGACCTGGGTCACCTGGTTCACGTTGGCACGCACGTAGATCTCCGAGGGGTTGGGCTGGGTCTGGAACAGCCGCTCAGCCGCCGGTAGTCCGATGAACGCGGTGCTGTCAAGGTTGGGATCGAGGATCACGGGCTTCAGCACCCCGACCACGGTGAACCACGTGTTGCCAAGGAACACCTGGACGTGGCCGCCGATGCTCTGAAGCTGGAGCGTGCTGGCAGCCTGCGCGCCGAGCACGACCACCGGGAAGTTCTCGTTGTTCGCGTTCAGGAACTGGCCTGTCGCGAGCTGTCCTCCGACGACGCCCAGCAGGCCCGGATCGGTCGCATCGACGCCGATTCCGCCGGTCTGCTCGGCGGGGACGTAGGGCGTCCGGCGCAACGTCGCGTTCGGCACCTGGTAGATGGCGGAATCCGAGTCGACCGCTTGCATGTGGTTGATCGTCCCGATCGAGGTGTTCGGCAGAACCTCGTTGTTGCCGAAGAACGTCGTCCCCGGCGTGACGGTCAACAGGTTGGTCCCGAGGCTGTCGATCTCGGCGAGGAGGTTCGCCTGGCTCGACGAGGACACTCCGACCACCGCGACCATCGCACCGATTCCGATCGCGATCCCGAGCGCCGACAGCGCGGCGCGCAGCCGGCGCGTGCGCAGTCCCTGTAACGCGACGAACAGCAGCTCGCGCAACGGCATCCGGGCCGAGCGCGGCCTCGGGGCTCGTGGCGGTTCCGGCTTGCGCTGGCGGCGAGCGCGGAGCTTTCCGGCGGTGGCGCTCACGTGGCGTCCCTTTCCGTGCGATGGTCGCCGTCGAGGCGATCGTCGCTCTCGAAGCGATCGTCGCTCTCGAAGCGATCGTCGCTCTCGAGGCGGTCGTCGCTCTCGAGGCGGTCGTCGCTGTCGAGGCGGTCGTCGCTCTCGAGGCGATCGTCGCTCTCGAGGCGATCGTCACCGTTCATGCAGTCGTCGCCCACGATCTCGCCGTCGCGCATCAGGAGCCGGCGCGGAAACGAGTCCGCGATGTGCTCGTCGTGGGTGATCAGCGCGAGCGTCGCACCTTCGGAGGACAGTTCGTGCAGCAGCGCGAGCACCTCCTGCCCGGACTTGGAGTCGAGGTTCCCCGTCGGCTCGTCAGCGAGGATTATCTTCGGCCGCTTGGCAATCGCGCGGGCGATCGCCACACGCTGGCGCTCACCACCGGACAGCTGCGGCGGGCGGTGCGTGACGCGGTGACCGAGCCCCACCCGCTCGAGCGCCGCTTGCGCGGCCTCACGCCGCGCGCGCACCGGAGCACCCGTGTAGAGCATCCCGTTGGCGACGTTTTCGAGCGCGGTCATCCCATCCTGGAGGTGGAAGCCCTGGAACACGAACCCGATCTCGTGTGCTCGCACACCCGCGAGCTCGACGTCCGAAAGCCGCACGACGTCGCGGCCGGCCACCTCGACAGATCCGCTCGAGGGACGCTCGAGCGTGCCGAGCACCGTTAGCAGAGTCGTCTTGCCCGAGCCCGACGGACCGACGACCGCGACGCGGCCGCCGGTCGGGATGTCCACGCTCACTCCCCGCAGCGCGTGAACGCCACCGGGGTACTCCTTGCTCACCTCGCGCAGCCGCAAAGCGACGTCGTTGGCCGAGTCGAGCTCCACGCTCATCCTTGCGAGTCTGTGACCTGCAGGCCCTCGTAGATGTCCGCGCCCGAGATCTGCACGTATCCAGCGGCGAACAGGCCGGGCGTCACGGGCAGCAGCCGGTTGGGAGCTTGCGCTTCCTGCACCGCGTAACCGCCGCCCGCGGTCGCGATCAGAGCCGTGACCGGTACGGAGAGCACGTTGTTTGCCTTCTGCTGCTCGAAATTGACGCTCACGGCAGCCTGGTCGAGACCGTTGACGTGCTCGCGGCCGGTCAGCGTGATCGTGACCGGGATCGTCGCGGAGGCGCCGCTCGAGCCACTGCCTCCGCTGCCGCCCGAGGACCCAGATCCGGAGCCCGAGCCGCTCCCGCTGCTGCTGCTGTTCTGGGCGACGGGGCTGACCTGAGTGATCTTGCCGTCGACCGTCGTGCCGTCGGGCATCTCGACCGTCACCGGCTCGCCCACGACCGCCTCCGTCTGCTTGGTGGCGTCGAGCTGGACGGTGACCACCTCTTGGGTCGAGGTCGTGTCGAGGATCGGCTCCGCCGTGGATCCGGCGCCTGAGCCGGAGCCGGAGCCGGACGCGGCCGCGCCGCCGCCGGAGCCGGCCGAGCCGCCTCCGCCGCCGCCAGAGCCGCCGCCGCCGCTGAAGCTGGCGCCGGCCGAGCCACCGCCGCCACCAGCGCCGCCATTACCACCGCCGCTGATGCTGCCGCCGGAACCACCGCTCCCGCCGCGGCCGCCGCTTGAGCCCCCGCCCTGGAGGCTCTTCTGCAGCTCGAGCGTCTCCGCCTTGAGCAGCGCCAGCAGCACCTTGAGCGTCTCGTTGGAGCCGCCCGTCGGGACACTCGGACACTTCGACGACGAATGCGCTGCGGCCGCGGCCCGCTTGCAGGCCGCCTCGGCCGCGTCGACCTGGGCGACTGTCGCGGCATCCGCCGACGTCGCCTCGGCCCTCGTTGACGCTTGCGCGCCCGACGTGGCAACCGCCGGGGTCGAAGATGTATTCGACCCGGACGCGGAGGTCGTCAGGCTGACGAACTCGGTGTGCGGCACGACCGGCGTGCTTGCCGACGATCCCGAGCCCGTCCCCGATCCGCTGCCGGAGCCAGACGAGCTGCCATTCGAGCCGAGCACGGTGTTGACATCCGTGATCCGCTGGTCTCCGGGCAGAAAGACGACCTGGCCGAACGTGATCGTCCCGCTCTGCGTCTCGCCGACTGATGTCTGCCAGCGCTCAACGGCATCGGTGGTGCCGGACTGCCAGGTGTCGTTGACGGTGATCTCGTGGTCAGGATCGAAGCCGAGCTTGACGAGGTTCTCGTTCAGCTCCTGGATGTCGGGGCCGTCGGTGATCCCCGAGGTGAGATCGCGGTATGCCGGCACCGCGCCGTCGAACAGCACGACCGGCGCGTTGTCGACCTTGTACAGAGTGCCGCCGGGCTTGATCACCTGCCCGATGTTGGGCAGCGACGTGATCGTGCCGCTGACGCGGTTGTAGACGGTCTGGGGATTGGCGTATCCGAGCGTCCCGGACTCCGTGTCGGTCGCGACCAGGTCGCGACGCTCGACGGTCGTCGAGCCGCTCACCTTGGGCGTGTTCGCGCCCTTGCTCGAGCCGGGCAGACCGGTGCCGATGATGACCCCAGTCAGCAGCGCGAACAGCGCGATCGCCCCGAGCGCCGGACCCAGCCGGCGCGCTCGGATGGCCTCAACCACCCGGCGAGCACGGTCCGACTCGGCCAGGTGACTGCTGAGCGACGTCTTTTGCGCCTTGACCCGATCCCGAAGTGAGGACCACGGGGCCTTAGGCATTCGGACCGCCTCCTGGCCCGCCGCCGCCGGGACCTCCGCGCCCGAACCGCGGCCTCAGGCTCTGGCAGGCCTTCGCCGCCGACTGGAACGCGGGGCTGTTGCGGTCAACGGACCGGAACCCCTGGCCGAAGCCGAAGCCGCCGCCCGAACTGGCCGACGGATCGGGGATGTTGACGCCGTGCGAGCGCATGCACTGCGCGAATTTGACCAGCTGCTGCTGGAGCTGGGCGCGCTGCTGCGGGCTGATGTTGGCCCGCGGGAAGGCCTGCGCGAAGTACTGCCGGCAAGCCTGGGTCGCGGTCTGGACCTGCGTCTGCGAGTACTGGCGCAGCGTCCGGAAGATGCCGCCGCCGCCCGCGGGACCACCCCCGCTCGACGGATCGGGGACGTTGAGTCCGTGTTCACGGAAGCACTTGGCGAGGTTCAGACGCGCCTGGAATTGCGCGCCGCTGGTGCCTGCGGAGGTGGTTCCGGAGGAGCTCGAGGATCCGCAGGCCGTGAGGCCTACCCCGAGCGCGACGGCGATCACACACGCGACGAACACGCGGCGACGGCCAAACAAGACTGCTGCTGACGGCATCGATAACGACTCCTGGAATAAGAGGAAACTAGTGGCGTTGTACCGACGCGTCCGTCAGCTTCGCATAAGCGCCCTTACGCGACGCTCGTGAATGGCCGATATCCGCAGGTGCACCCACGGCTGGCAGCTCGATCCGCACGCTCAGCCCGCCCGTCGGTGGGGCGCTCAGCACCGTCCTGCCACCATGCGCCGCCGCCACCGAGCGCACGATCGAGAGCCCCAGGCCGAAGCCGCGCTCCGAGCGGCCAAGGCGTCGGAACGGCTCGGTCAGCGTCTGCGCATCCGCCGGATCGATCGGCGCGCCGCCGTTGGCGACCGTCACCCACGCGCGACCCGCCGCTGTGCCGGTACGGACCTCGAGGAACCCTCCGTGCTCGTTGTGCCGGATGCCGTTGTCGATCAGGTTCGCGATCATCCGCTCCAGCAGTCCGGGCTCACCGCGGGTCCAGGCGGGGTCGAGTTCGTCGCTGACGCGCACCGCCATCTCTTGCGCTCGAGCGCGCAGATCGGTGATGCAGTCGCCGGCCAGCGCGGCCAGGTCGACCGCTTCCTCGCGGCCGGTGGCCGCCTCGCTGCGCGCCAGCATCAGCAGGCTCTCGATCAGCCGCTCGCAGCGATCGACGGTCTCGCGCACCGCCTCACCCATCGCACGCAGTTCCGTCACGGACGCGTCCGGGTCTGCGAGCGCGACGTCGACCTCGGTGCGCATGATCGCCAACGGCGTGCGCAGCTCGTGCGAGGCATTGGCCACGAAGTGCCGCTGAGACCCGAAGGCCGCGTCGAGCCGCTCGAGCATCAGGTCGAACGTGTCGGCCAGCTCCTTGAGCTCGTCGGCAGGGCCCGCGAGCGCGATCCGCTCGCCCAGGTTCTCGCCCGAAACTCGCCGCGCGGTAGCGGTGATCTCGCGCAGTGGCCGCAGCGCGCGTCCGGCCAGCCACCATCCGGTACCGACCGCGATCATCGTCATCACGCCGAGCGCGAACAGGTACTCGATGAGCAGGCGGTTGAGGGCATCGCTCACGACCTGCGCGCGGACCCGTCGGGCATAATCGGCGAGCGGGCCGTTGAAGAGGGCGAGAGCGGGCGGCCGGGGGAAGACATGCGGCTCGTGGATGTTGTTGCGCACGAGCGCATAACCGATCGTCAGCAGAACCGCGCCGGTGACCAGGAATACGAGGCCGTAGAGCACGGTCAGGCGCAGGCGAATCGTCGGCGCGGGACCGTCCATATACGGCCGGGAAAGTCCCATCACACCATCCGGTAGCCGACGCCGATCACGGTCTCGATCACCGCCGGATCGCCGAGCTTGCGCCGCAGCGTCATGATCGTCATCCGTACCACGTTGGTGAACGGGTCGGTGTTCTCGTCCCACACGCGCTCGAGCAGCTCCTCGGCCGAGACGGTCGCGCCGTCGGCGTCCATCAGAACCTCGAGCACGGCGAACTCTTTGCGCGCGAGCTCGATCGGCTTGCCGGCACGGGTCAGCGTCCGCCGCGCCGGGTCGAGCTCGAGGTCGGCGTGCTGTAGCACCGGCGGCCGGCTTGGTGAGGAGCGGCGGGCGAGCGCGTGGATCCGGGCGACGAGCTCCGCGAACCGGAAGGGCTTGGCGAGGTAGTCGTCGGCACCGAGTGACAGCCCCTCGATCAGGTCCTCGAGCGCGCCGGCCGCCGTCAGCATCAGGATCCCGGTCTCGGGTCGCTCGCCGCGAACCGCTCTGCACACCTCGTCGCCGTGGATTCCCGGCAGGTCGCGGTCGAGGACGACGACGTCATAGCGGATCACCCGCGCCTTGACCAGCGCGTCGGTGCCGTCGGGCGCCAAGTCGACCGCCATCCCCTCCCGTCGCAAGCCGCGCGCGATCGCATCAGCCAACCGTCGCTCATCCTCTGCGATCAATACGCGCACCGTGGCCCAGCATGACGGCTGACGCGTAAGAACTCCATAAGAGTCCGTGTCAGGGTCTCAGAGCGAAACGTGGTAGCTGACGTGCCCGGCGCGGCACGTGATGCTGGGGTCGCTGTACTGGCGGGTCATGGTCAGGACCCCCTTGACCAGCTTGCGCGTGAAATTCACGGACACCGTGCCCTGCTGGGTGAAGTTCGAAGCAGGTCCAGAACCGAAGAAGCTGCCACCAAACCCGCCGACTGTCCCTCGAAGCTGCCGTGCGACACACCACGCGGCCGCGGGAAGTCGACGGCGAAGTGGCGCCTGTGCCCGGCGCTGCAGTGGGCTGCAGCGGTCATCTTCAGGTCGGTCAGCTTCTGCGCGCTGTTGAGCGTGGCGGTGACGCGCCTGCCCTGCGAGGTCTCACCATGGAAGACCTTGGCTTGGCTTATCCCAGCCAGCGGCCCGCCTGAGACGGCGCCGGCGAGACCTTTCCGCCACACCATGGCGCGCGACTCTACGCGATCGGCCGGGCCGAACTTGTATCCAATTCGTTGGCTACGCGGGAACTGGCCTCAGCTCGTGTTGTCCGGATCGCTCATCCGCCAGTACGTCGGTATCGCGCCGACAATGATGGTGGTCACAAAAGTCCCATCGGGACCCTGCTCCCTCTCCATCCCGATGACCTCGACGTCTTCCCGCTCACCGTCGGGATCACCGAACGCGAACGTGTCCCCGACCTTGAGCGTGCTCGGGAGATCGAGATCGACCTCGACTGGTTCGCCGTCGCTGCCTGTTCCTCGAACGTGCATCCTCATATTTACCGCCCCCTTTCTCGTCTCGCGCGCGGCCAGCATCCTATCGCCGGGGGGTCGGCGTGTACGACGATTACATGAAACGACGTCACACCATCTCGTGCTACGCTAAATCGGCTGATGCCACCGCAGCAGAACCTTGCAGAGCGCAGCATGCTCGTCGGCCTGCGCGTCCTCAACGCGCTCGCGAGTTCTGAGCTCGTCGACCGGATCGGCCTGCGCCAGCCCGCCGAGCGGTTCCTCCACGGCGCCTCGAAGACGACCATCCGCACCGCCACGCAGGCCGGGCGCACGTTCAAGGCCGTGCAGAAGCTCTCCGGGCCGGCGCGCCAGCCTCGTGCCAGGCGCAGCGACCTGTTCGATCTTCGTCCCACCGAGGAGCAGCAGATGCTGCGCGAGGCGGTGCGCGACTTCGGCCTCGAGCGGGTCCGCCCCGCGGCTCAGGACGCGGACGCCGCCTGCGCGACGCCGCCCGAACTGCTCGCGCAGGCGGGTGAACTCGGCCTCACGATGGTCGGCGTACCGGAGGAGCTCGGCGGCGCGGTCGACCAGCGCTCCGCGGTCACCTCGGTGCTGATGAGCGAGGCGTTCGCGCAGGGCGATATGGGCATCGCGGTGGCCTGTCTGGCGCCGGCCGGCGTCTCGACCGCGCTCAGCCTGTGGGGCGATGCGGACCAGCAGGCGACCTACCTGCCCGAGTTCGTCGGCGACAACGTCCCAGCTGCCGCGATCGCGGTGCTCGAGCCGCGCGTGCTGTTCAACCCGTTCGAGCTCGCTACGACGGCCCGCCGGGCGGGTGACGGATTCGTTCTGAACGGCGTCAAGTCGCTCGTGCCGCGCGCGGCAGACGGCGAGCTGTTCGTCGTCGCGGCGCACTTGGAGGACTCCGGCCCCGCGTTGCTCATCGTCGAATCCAAGACTGGCGGCATCAGCGTTGAGCGCGACGCCGCGATGGGCATCCGCGCCGGCGCCACCGGCAAGCTCATCTTCGAGGACGTCAAGCTGCCCGCCGGCGCCCTGCTCGGCGAGGGCGGCGCCGAGGTCTACACCGAATGCATTCAGCTCGCCCGGCTTGGGTGGTGCGCACTGGCGGTCGGCACCGGGCAGGCCGTGCTCGAGTACGTCAAGAACTACGTCAACGAGCGCGTGGCGTTCGGCGAGCCGATCTCGCATCGCCAGTCGGTCGCGTTCACGGTCGCGAACATCCTGATCGAGCTCGACGGCATGCGGCTGGCCACCTATCGCGCGGCGGCGCGTGTCGACCAGGGCTTGCCGTTCGCTCGCGAGGTCACGCTCGCGCGGCGGCTCTGCGCCGAGCGCGGGATGGCGATCGGCTCCGACGGCGTGCAGATGCTCGGCGGCCACGGCTACATCAAGGAGCACCCAGTCGAGCGCTGGTATCGCGACCTGCGCGCCGCCGGCCTGATGGAGGGAGCGCTGCTGGTATGAAGGTGGTCGCTTCCCGATGATCAACCTCGAGATCCCGCGCAAGTTCGAGCAGATCGTCACGCAGGCCAACCAGGTCGCGATCGAGATCTTCCGCAAGAACTCGCGCAAGTACGACGAAGCCGAGCACACCTACCCGAAAGAGCTCGACATGCTCGCGGCCCTGATCGACGGCATGAACGAGGGCGGCGGGATCAGCGGCGCCGGCGCCGGCACGGTCGGTGGCGGCCCCTCCGGCAACGGGTCCTCCCCTTCTGCCGACGACAACCGCAACGGCAGCAACATGGCTTCGCTGCTCGGGCTGATCGAGCTGTGCTGGGGCGACGTGGGCTTGCTGCTGACGATGCCCCGCCAGGGCCTCGGCCAGGCCGCGATCGCCGCGGTCGCCAACGAGGAGCAGCTGAAGCGCTTCGGTGGCAAGTGGGCGGCGATGGCGATCACCGAGCCGGAGGCCGGTTCGGATTCCGCTGCGATCCGCACGACCGCCACCTATGACGAGGAGGCCAGCGAATACGTTTTGAACGGCGAGAAGATCTTCGTCACCTCCGGCGACCGCGCCGAGCTGGTCGTCGTGTGGGCCACGCTCGACCGCTCGCAGGGCCGCGCGGCGATCAAGTCCTTCGTGGTCGAGCGCGACAACCCGGGCCTGAAGCTCGACCGGCTCGAGCACAAGCTCGGGATCCGCGCCTCCGACACCGCGAACTTTGTCTTGGACGACGTACGGGTACCGAAGGAGAACTTGCTCGGCAGCGCGGAGATCGCCCCAAACGGCGGGTTCTCGGGCGTAATGCAGACCTTCGACAACACGCGACCGCTCGTGGCGGGCATGGCGATCGGCGTCTCGCGGGCGTGCCTTGAACGCACCCGCGAGCTGCTGGCCGAGGCAGGCGTCGACATCGATTACGAGCTGCCGCTTCATGCGCAGAGCGCGCCGGCCGCCGAGTTCATCTCGATGGAGTCGGACTGGGAGGCCGCGCGACTACTGACGTTGCAGGCGGCGTGGATGGCGGACAACAAGAAACCGAACTCGATGCAGGCCTCGATGGCGAAAGCCAAGGCCGGTCGCGTCGGGACCGACATCGCGCTTCGGTGCGTGGCTTTGGCAGGGTCGGTCGGCTACGGCGAAGGCGAGCTGCTCGAGAAGTGGGCCCGCGACATCAAGATCCTCGACCTGTTCGAGGGGACGCAGCAGATCCAGCAGCTGATCGTCGCTCGTTTGCTGCTTGGGAAGACGTCGGCCGAGCTGAAGTAAGGGCGTATCTGACGCGGGCGAGCGTTTGGCGCTCGTTCTCGACATCGTCTTCGGTGAGGCGCATCACGCGCACGCCGGCGGCCTCGACCAGCGCCTGCTTGTGCGCGTCGAGCTTTCTTCGGAACTGGGTCGCGTGCCACGGCCCGCCGTCGACCTCGATCGCGAGGTTGTCCGCGCGGAAGAGGATGTCGACCTCCACCCAGTCGGGCGTACCCGGGATGTGGACGTTCGTGTCGAATGGCGGGAAGTCGTGGCGGCGGAGGATCTCGACGACATCGTCCTCGAGCCCGGAGCGCGTGGGCTTCGACCCGTCGGCGATTTCCGCTGCGAGGCGCGCGGCACCCGGGTGATCGGGGAAGCGGTCGATCTCGGCCTGTAGCTCGGCGGGATTTGTCTTGCGCTGCGCTTCAGCTTCGTGGACGAGCCGGCGGAACGCGCGGTCGGAATACATCGTGGCGGCGCAGTCGAGAACGGTGTGGGATGGGGTGGTGACCGGGATGTTGTTGACCGTCTTTGTGGGCGGAGAAGGTTTGGCGTGGCGGACCCTGATCCCGCGGCGCGATCGGATCCGCCGCGCCACCGTCACCTCGATCGGGTCCGTCTTGCCCTTCCAAAACCCGAGCAGTTTGGCTGCGGACAGATGGCTCAGCATGGCGCCGTCGCCGATCGCGAGCACGGCCGCGTGGAATTCGCCCTCGACGGTCAGATCAGGACGGCCGACCGCGTACACGCCGCGGTGTTTGGGGTGGAGATGGCCGGCCTTGACCGCTCTTGTGATCGCGGCCGGCGAAAACCCAATCGTGTTGAGCTGACGGTTGGTGATGGTGGCGTTTTGACGCCCCGCCACCGCCTGCATGTGCAGTTCTTTTCGCATAGCGAAAACAACTGCAATGGTCGCCCCGAACCATGCAACAACTCAAGACATCAACTGTCAAAAAACTGAATCATTCCGCTCAACACGCCCAAATACGCTCTTCCCCGCCGGCTGATCGCAATCCCCGCGTAGTTGTTGTTGAACGCGACGAAACCCGCCCCCGCGAACACCTTGTAGACCGTCTTGCCCGTCCGGAAGTCGAGCGCCGCCCAGTACCACGGATCATCCTTGCCCGGCTCTTTCACGTACGTGTAAACGAGCCCGTTGGCCAGCGACAGCTTCGGCACGACCGTTGGCGCGTGCACCGACCAGTTGGTCCACACACGGTGGCAGCCGCGACCATTCCGATTGATATCGACCCGCGCGAACCCGGGTGCGGTGAGCTTGCCGAGCGAGACCGCGGTTGGACCGTCGTAGCCGTAGTTGTTCTCGACCAGCATCGCCCGCCCCGCAACGATCAGCGAGTTCTCGGTGTCGCTCGCGCCGCGCTTGAACACGGGCACGCGGCATACGGGCTGACCGTTACTGGTGCGGTAGACGACGACATCCATCGGGTCGGCGTTGTCGGTGATGTTCACGTAGCGCCCGTCCATCACGGTCGGGGTAGTGCCGGTCCCGTCATCGACCTGGCCCGGCTTGTGCTCATACGAGTTCGGATAGATCACCTGCCAGACGATTCGCGGCGCGCCGCCGGGACCCGCCCCAAACCGGTACAGCTTGCGATTCGTGGCGATGTAGACGCCGCCGTGCGTGTCTGCGGCAAACGAGTTCTCGATCTCCCCGATCGCACCGTGGCCCAGCCGCATGACGCGCACCCGTCCCGACGCAAACGAAAGCGTCCCGACCACGCCGTCAGTCCGTGCCACGAACCACAACAGCCCGTGCGAATCGGGCAGCGCCGATGTGATCTTCTCGGATGAGGTCAAGACATGGCTGAGGTCGTAGTCGCGAACAAGCGTGAATCCGGGAGCCCCCGCCTTCTCCGCGATCACATAGATGTGCTTCGTCGTCGTCGCGGTCACGACGCGGTCCTGGTTGTCCAGATAGAAGTAGCCGCCCCCGGTGAAGTCCTGGAACGGGTCGGTCGGGACGTCCTGGCGAGGCGGCAGGGAGAAGGTCGCCAGCGTCGCGAGCGTGTTGGGATCGAACATGAACAGCTCCGGCCCGCTCAGGCCGATGCAGATCGAGATGATCCGGCCGCGGCGATCGAACGTGATCGAGCCGCAATCGCGCTGGGGCACGAGCATCGTCGACGTGGTGCGTGGCGAGCGCCCGAGGGGGCCGGACCACGAATACGCATCGGTCTGCCAGCCGTCGTTGTGGATCTCCGAGAACCCATTGCCCGCCATGAACGGATTGCGTGGCGTCGGTGGCACGCCCCGAATCGGGTGCGGGACCGCCGCGTGACCTTCGAAGGTCGGAGTGTGCGGCGTCGACGGGATCGGCACAGCGAGGGCAGTCACCCCCCACGCCGCACACGCAAGCACGGCCCCGATTGCAACCAGCACGATCCGTCTCATAAGCTCTCCGCCTCGCGCCGCAACACGTCCCACGCTCGCCGCACGTCGTCCTCGGTCGTGCGCATCTGTCCGACCGCGAGCCGCAGCACGAATCGCCCACTCAGAACCGCGTGCGAGATGAACATTTCACCGCTGGAGTTAACCCGCTCGAGCAGCTCGCGGTTGCGGTCATCCTCCCCACCAAGCCGGAAGCAGACGACCGAGAACGGTCGCGGCGCGCACAGCTCCCACGCCGGATCGGCGTCAACCCATGCCTCAAACATCGCTGCCAGCGCCACCCCACGCCGGACGTGCGCCTGTAGCCCGCTTCGCCCAAAGCACCGCAGCACCGCCCACAGCTTCAGCGCGCGGAAGCGCCGGCCCAGCGCCGGACCGTACTCCGACAGCGACAGCGCGTCCTCCGACGCGGGCGTCCGCAAGAACTCGGGAATCAGGCTGAACGCGGCACGCAGATCGGCCGGCCGGCGCGTCCACAACAGCGAGCAGTCGACAGGGGTGAGCATCCACTTGTGCGCGTTGACGACCAGCGAGTCGGCGCGGTCCACGCCGTCGAACGCCCACCGGAACTCAGGGCACACCATCGCCGAGCCGGCGTACGCCGCGTCGACGTGCAGCCACGCCCCGCCCGACGAGCACACCTTTGCGATCTCCCCCACTGGATCCACAGAGGTCGACGCTGTCGTACCGACGGTGGCCACGACGCAGGCCGCCTCCGACGCGACCGACGAAAGCTCATCAACGCGCATCCGGAACTGATCGTCGCAGGGAACGCGAACCAGCCGCATCCCGAGCATCTTCGCCGCCTTGTCCGCCGCGGAATGCGCCTGATCGGAGCACACGACCACCTCACGCCCGGTCGCGTGGCGTGCGGCGATGATCGCGCTCAGCGTCGAGGTCGATGCGGTGTCCTCGATGTGGCCATGCCAGCCGGACGGGAGACCCAGCAGCTGCGCGGTCCAGTCGAGAACGAGTGCCTCGAGCTCGGTCGATGCGGGCGCCGTGCGCCATAGGATCGCGACCGAGTTCAGTGCGGCCGCCAGCAGCTCCGCAAGGATCGCCGGCTCCGAGGAGCTCGTCGCGAAGTACGCGAAGTAGCGCGGATGCTGCCAGTGGGTCACGCCGTCAAGCAGCACCTCGTCGAGGTCGCGCAGCACCGCCGAGAAGGGCTCTGGCTCCTCCGGCGGGCTGGCGGGCAGTCGCGCTCGGATGTCACCGGGCGACACCTGCGCCAGTACGGGCAGCTCGCCGACCCGTTCCAGATATCGCGCTGCCCACTCGAGCGCGGCCGCGCCGTCAGTCCGAAGATCCGTCAAGGGAACTGATACCGAACGCCGGTCAACTGCTCGGAGACCTCCCACAGTTGCCTCCAAGCCTCCTGGTCGTACGCCTTTCCGGCCGCGGTCACGAGATGTGGGTGACCGCGCTGCTCGAACATCTCGTCGGGTCCGACGAACGCGCTGCCCGGGACGTCCGGCTTGGTCGCCGCGAACAGCGCCGGCAGCGCGCCCATCTCGGCGCTCTGCGCGACCAGCTTGTTGGTGACCGCCATGACCCACTTCTCGTAGAAGTGGCTCGGCCCGGCGAATTGCAGGTTGGTCGCGGCGTAGCCGGGATGCGCCGCCACGCTCACCACTTCCATGTCCGCCGCCCGGGCGCGCCGGTCCAGCTCGAACGCGAACATCAGGTTGGCGAGCTTCGACTGCCCGTACCAGAGCCAGTTGTTGTACCGGCGCTCGCCCTGCAGATCGTCGAAATGGATCGAGCCGATCCGGTGCGCGCCGCTGGACTGCGTGACCACGCGCGGCGCGCGCGCCTGCAACAGCGCCGGTAGCAGTCGTCCGGTCAAGGCGAAGTGCCCGAGATGATTGGTCCCGAACTGGCTCTCGAACCCGTCCTTGGTCAGCCGGCGCGGTGGGGCCATCACGCCGGCGTTGTTGATCAGAAGATCGAGCCGGCCGCTAAAGCCGTGCGCAAACGAGCGCACCGACTCCAGGTCGGCGAGGTCGAGCTCTGACACGGTCACATGCGCCGCCGGCGCGGCATCGAGAATCGATGACGCCACCTGCTCACCCTTCGCGACGTTGCGGCAGGCGAGGTACACGCGAGCGCCGGCCAGCGCGAGCTCGCGCGCGATGGCGGCCCCGAGCCCGCTGTTGGCGCCGGTCACGACCGCGACGCGGCCGCTTTGATCAGGGATGTCGGCGGCGGTCCACTTAGAGGCCATCCGGAGACCCCGATGAACACCTGCCGGTCATCATCCGGCCATCCTGCGCGCAACCGACTCCGAGTAGGCGAGGTGGCGGAAGTTCAGCACCGGGTCGGCCGACAGCTCGATCCCGTCTGTGACACGCGTGGGGTCGAATACGAGCACGTCGCCGCCCGTCTCGCGCTCGGTCTCGAGCGCTGTGATCTCGAACGTGCCGACGTCCACTCGCCGGCGCGCGGCCGGCCACGCCGCGCTCGGATCGTCGATCGGATCGCCGGGTGTCGCGATTTGCACCTCGAGCGTGAAGCGCACCGGCCCGAGCGCGACCCGCTCGCGAATCTCGTCTTGCAGGTAGTTCGCGCCGCGTCCGCGCGCGTCCCAGGGCGCCAGGTATTTTCCGCGCTCGAACGGCACGAGCATATAGCGAACGAACCGCTCACCGCCGTCCGCATCCACCCACTTGAAGGCGTGAATGCCGTAGTACGGAATGCCGGCGTAGCTGCTCGGAGGCCGCAGCGTCGGTGCGGCGACCGGCAGTACGCGCAGCGCCTCGGGATGGCGCGCGAGGAACGCCGGCAGCTTCCACGCCGCGGCTGGGCCAGCCGCCTGCGCCTCGACCAGCTCAATGAATCCTTCAGGCGTGCGCGTGATGAAGCGCGGCGTCGAGACCGCGACGATATCGGTGCGCGATCCGTCGGGCAGGTACATCTTGATCGCCATGCCGCGGGGATCCGGGCGCCAATCCGGGTGGTCGGGATCGCCGCTCCCGTTGGACAGGCGGAACGTTGCGGGTATCTCCGCGCCCGTCATGTGCGCGGCGCGGGTGAGCTCGCGTGCCCGCTGGGTCGCCGTGAATGTCCCCTTCAGCAGAATGCCCTTGGCGTGCAGGGCACGGAAACCGCCGTGCTGCCCGAATGCCTTGTTGGCGACGTCGACGGCCTGCTGCGCGCTCAGTGCCACGACAGAACCCTAATCGACCGGGCGAAACTGGATGCCGGCGCGGACGAGGCGATCGATCAGCGCCTGTCCCATCGCGACCGCCGGCGTCAGGTGACCTGAGCGGTCGGGGAGCTGGTCGTGCGCGAGACACAGCGCCGACTCGCCCAACATCTTCGAGGTCTCGCCGTAGCCGGGATCGCCGCCGGAGACCTCGGTCAGGGTTCGCTGCCCACCGCCAACGCCTCTGAAGCGCACGCGGAACCAGCCCTTGGCCCGCTGCTCTGGCGACGGCCCCTCCCCGGGGTCCTTGAGCTTGAACAGCATCTTGCGCGTCGGCGGCAGCTGGGCGAGCACGATCGCCGCCCCCGCACCGACGGCCATTCCCACGAGCACCGGCAACCGCTTGGCGACAAAGTAATGGCTGTAGCTGAAGTCGGGGCCGTAGCGGTCGAGCGCCCGTGCTGAGCGTAGGACGGTCTGCGGGTCAATCGTCGGGACGGGCACGCACCACCCACCTGCGTCCGCGTCCTGGTGCGGGCGGCCAGGCTCACCCCTGACGCGACGCCCGGAGTCCGGGCCGGGCTCGAGCGCGCGCCGCTGGCGCGCGACGCTCAGCGACTGCCGCAGGCGGCCCATGGCCTCGATCGCGGAGTGGTAGGTGCCGCCCGAGAACGTGCCGCCCATCCGCACGAAGCCGTCGACGTGAAGCGGAGCGCCTTCGGGCAACTGCTGCACCGTGTACAGCGTGCCGAGGTCGTATGGGATCGAGTCGAACCCGCAGGAGTGCACGATCCGCGCGCCACTGCGCTGTGCCTGCTCGTGGTAGCGCAACCACATCAGGTCGACGAACTCGGGCTCACCCGTGAGATCGACGTAGTCGGTGCCAGCCGAAGCACACGCCGCAACCACCGGCTCCCCGTAGCGTATGTACGGGCCGACGGTCGTGATCACCACTCTCGTCGACTCCGCGACCGCGCGCATGGAGGCCGCGTCACCAATATCGGCGTGCAGCAGCGGCAGCTCGGCACACGCCGGGTTCAGCGCCGCCAGCCTCCCGCGCATGCCCTCGAGCTTGGCCTGGCTGCGCCCGGCGAGCGCCCAGCGCGTGTCGGCGGGCGCGTTCGCCGCGAGGTACTCGGCCGTCAGCGCGCCGGTGAACCCGGTCGCGCCGAGCACGACGATGTCGTGCTCGCGATCAGCCATCCCGGGCACCTGAGATCTCACGCGCGACCCGCAGCGCCTCCTCGGGGGCGACCCCCGCCTTGGCCGCGACCCAGCACGCCACCGGCGCCGCGATTCGCTCGGATGAGTGCGCGGCCTCGCCGGCGAGGTCGAGCAGCACCTTGAACTCCTCGGTGCTCGGCGGCTCGGTGCCGACCCGCTCCGCGAAAGCGGCCAGCCACTCCTTTGCGTTCATGCTCACAGGGGCGGGCACTCTACCGACCTGGCACCGCACGCTCCGGACATCCCGCGGCGGTGCGCGCCCCGCGTCACACCGCGCGGGCGCTCACCACGGCCTGCTCTTGTACGGCGGAGTCGGACCGATCCGGTCGTTGGCACGCGAGGCCTCGCCGATCGCCAGGCCCTGGTCGAAGCCGGCGGCATACGTGTGAGGATCGCCGGGGCAATGCTTGCCACCGCTGTCGCCCGGCGTTGACGTCCACACGAACCCGTCCAGATACTTTGAGTACATACCGTACGCGCGGCCGTTGCTCGCGCCGGGCCTCGGTCCGATCGCGCGACCGGGTGGGTTGCAGAGGACCTCGACGCCTGGAGGCGGATGATCCTTGGGGCCATTTCCGTTGGCCCGCGTGTCGATCACGAAGTGCAGACCGCCGGTCCGGGCCGAAATGGCGTTGCCAAACTGGATCTGCTTGTAGGACCACGCGAAGTGCGTGTCGTTGAGGTAGAAGCCGCGCGTCAGCTTCGCGTCCTCGTGGTTGAGCATCATCGCGGCTTCCTTGACGGAGTTGGCGTCGGACACTCCCGCCTCGAGATACAGCAGCGCGTGGGGCAACTTCGCGAACTGATCGACCTCGTACTTGATCAGCTGCTGGCGTCCCCTCACCGCCGACGGGCTCTTCCAGCAGGTCGTGTCGGTGCCGTCCATCTCGATGAAGATCACCACCGGGAAGTTCCCGATTGCAGCCTTCATGCCGTCGACCTCGTCCTTGAAGTACGGCTGGTTGCCGGAGTTGCAGCCGTTGTGCTTGAGGAAGTACGTGCTGATCGCACCGGCCGCCGTCGGATCGGTGCGCTGCATCCGGCAAAGGTAGTACTGCGTCTGCGTGAACATCGCATCTCCGCTACCGATGGCGTACGCGAAACGATGGGTCTGCGGGTAGTCGCCGATCTTCTCCAGCTGGGTGACGTCGTAGCGGACCGACCGCGAGAGGTTCATGGCGTTCACCATCGACTCGAACCGGGCCCACGGGATCGGAGTACCACGAACCTGCTTGGTCAGGTTCGCGAGCCCGACGTCAGCGGCGATTGCGTTGGCGGCCTCGCCTCCGAACAGCCAGGGGTTCTCGACGAACATGTGCGCGTCATAGAGAGGGTCGGTGCCCGTGAAGTCGGGATTACCAAGCGGGTTGACGGGGTTCCGCGGCGACGTGTCATTTGATGTGCAGACCTGCGTGTAGGCCGTGTGGGCCCGCGGCCGCGCTCCGGAAGCACCAACGGCCGCCGCCAATCCGATCGCCGTGACCCCCGCAATCAAGAGGAGCGTCACCGTCAATCTACGTAGGCCAGACATCATGGCCACCTCTTCGCACAATCAAAATTCATTCGCGCCCTACCCCTCTGGCCCCGGGGTCTGCCTGTACGGAACAGTAGCGGTGCAGCGCCGGTTGTGGCGCGATCCAACGCAGACACAACTTCGCGCCCGAGCTACCACGCCGCGCTCCGACCCGGCGTCGTGAACCCATACGAACCCTTCGCTGCTCATCAGTCGCCCCATTTCCCGGTTCGTCTGCGATGGACAGTAGCGCGCGACGCAATCCGCCGGCTGTTGGCAGAATGCCAACACTTCCCGGGAGAAGCGGGGCAGCGGCCCGCAGCCCACAAGCAAACGAAAGGCAGCCCACATGACAGTCCTCGACGGCAAGGTGGCGATCGTCACCGGTTCTGCCCGCGGCATCGGTCGCGCGACCGCTGAATTGCTCTCGGAGCAGGGCGCAAAGGTCCTGATCAACGACCTGGACGGCGATGTCGCCGAGCAGACAGCTTCCGAGATTTCAGGCGACACGCTCGTGTTCGCGGGCGACCTGACGAAGCCAGGCATCCCGGACCAGCTCGTCCAGAAGGTGATCGACGAATGGGGGCGAGTCGACATCCTCGTCAACAACGCCGGCTACACACTCGACGCGCCGATCCACAAGATGAGCGACGAGTGGTTCCAGCGGATGCTCGACATCCACTCGATCGTCCCCTTCCGCATGTGCCGCGCCGTGGCCCCGCACATGCGCGAACCTGCAAAGCGGGAGCGCGAGGAGGGCCGCGAGGTCTTCCGCAAGATCGTCAACGTCTCCTCGATCTCGGGCACGATGGGCAACGCCGGTCAGGCCAACTACTCCTCGGGCAAGTCTGCGGTCGTCGGCCTCACCAAGACGCTCGCCAAGGAATGGGGCCAGTTCAAGATCAACGTCAACGCGGTCGCGTTCGGCTATATCGAGACGCGCCTTACGGCCTCCAAGGACGAGTCCAACGTGATGGAGATCGACGGCGAGAAGGTCCAGCTCGGGATCCCCGATCAGCTGCGCGGGATGGCTGGCATGCTGATCCCGCTCGGCCGTCCCGGCACGCCGCAGGAGGCCGCCGGCGGCGTGTTCTTCCTGTGCTCGCCGTGGGCGAACTACGTCCACGGGCAGGTGCTGAACATCACCGGCGGTCAGTTCACGGGAATGACGAGTTAGTAGGGACCGCCCGGTGCATGCACCGGGCGGCGGCGGCGCGCATGCGCGCCGCCGGGAGGGGGCGCATGCGCCCCCTCCAATTGATCCTGGCCCGGACGATCCGGCGGCACTGAGGACAACGTAGCGCCTTGTTGGCACACTGCCAATTTCTGCTAGCCTCACGGGCGTGATGGCCACCGCCCCCGGCCCACGCTGGCAGAGGCTCGAACACGACGAACGTCGAGCACAGATCCTCAGCGTCGCTCGCCGGCTGTTCTCCGAGAACAGCTACGCCGCAGTCTCGACCACCGACATTGCGCGCGAGGCCGGCGTTGCCCGGGGCCTGCTGCACCACTATTTCGGGACCAAGCGCGATCTGTACCTCGAGGTCGTGCGCAAGCTCGTGAGGATGCCCGCCAACCCGGTCCCGCTGCACGCTCCCGGTCCGGGTCTCGAGAAGGTGATCGATCAGTCCGTGGACCGCTGGCTGACGATGGTCGACCGCAATCGCGAAACCTGGCTGGCGGCGATCGCCGTACCTGGGCTCGGACGCGATCCCGAGCTCGAGGCGATCTTCGACGAAGCGCGCGAGGAGGCAGCCGATCGGTTGATCGAAGCGCTTCAAACCTACGAGGCGGCTCAAGCGCCACCGGAGCTGCGCGCTGTCATCCGCGCCTACTCGGGCTTTGCCGAGGCGGCGAGCGTCGAGTGGCTGCAGCGCGGCCGCCTTACCCGCGAGCAGCTGCACACGCTGCTCGTTCAAGGCTTCCTCTCAATCGTCAACGACGTGCTCCCCGCCGTGGAGCGCACAAGGAGACCCACATGAGCAACAAGACGTACGTGATCGGCGTCGGCATGACGAAGTTCGACAAGCCGGGCAAGAAGGAAGGCGACTACCCCGACTGGGCCAGCGAAGCCGGCAAGAAGGCACTGGCCGACGCGGGCGTCCCGTACGACTCGATCGAGCAGGCCTATGCCGGCTACGTCTACGGCGACTCGAGCTACGGCCAGCGGGCGGTGTACGAGCTCGGCCTGACCGGGATCCCGGTGCTGAACGTCAACAACAACTGCTCGACCGGTTCGAGCGCGCTGATGCTCGCGCGCAACGCCGTCAAGGGCGGCCTGGTCGAATGCGCCCTGGCGATTGGGTTCGAGAAGATGGAGCGCGGCTCGCTCGGCATGAAGTACACCGACCGCACGCCGGCGCTCGACAAGCACATGGCGCGCATGTTCCAGATCCGCGACCCGGAGACCTCGCCGTTCGCGCCGCAGATGTTCGGCAACGCGGGTCGCGACCACATGGAGAAGTACGGTTCAAAGCCCGAGCACTACGTGTGGATCGGCTGGAAGAACCACAAGCACTCGGTCAACAACCCCTACGCGCAGTTCCAGACCGAGTACACGCTCGAGGAGATCAGAGACGCCCCGATGATCCACGAGCCGCTGACCAAGCTGCAGTGCTCGCCGACCTCCGACGGCGCCGCCGCGGTGATCGTCGCCTCCGAGGAATTCGTCGATCAGCACGATCTCTGGGACCAGGCGGTCGAGATCGCCGGCCAGGCGATGGTCACCGACCTGAAGTCGAGCTTCGACGAGTCCGCCGACTGCATCTCGATCGTCGGCTATGACATGAGCAAGGAGGCTGCCCGCCGTGCATACGAGGAGGCCCAGGTCGGCCCCGAGGACGTGCAGGTCGTCGAGCTGCACGACTGCTTCAGCGCCAACGAGCTGATCACCTACGAGGCGCTCGGCTTCGCCCCCGAGGGCGAGGGCCACAAGCTCATCGACAAGCAGGCCACCACCTACGGAGGCGATGGCCCGGTCGTGAACCCCAGCGGCGGCCTGATCTCCAAGGGCCACCCGCTCGGCGCCACCGGCCTCGCCCAGTGCTCGGAGCTGACCTGGCAGCTGCGCGGCCAGGCCGACAAGCGCCAGGTCGACGACGTCGACGTCGCCCTGCAGCACAACATCGGGCTCGGCGGCGCGGCCGTCGTCAGCATCTACCGCCGCGCGAAGTAACGGGCCACGGCCCCCGTGGGAGATTTTGGTCGCTATTTGGCCAAAATCTCCCACGCCGGCCCTGTGAGCCCAAACTCACACACGACGCAGCCAAGCGTTCGTACCTTCCGTGTATGAGCACCTTTGCGTTGGTGACGTTTGTCGTTTGCTGCGCGAGCGTCCTGCTCGCGGTGATCCTGTATTTCAGGACCGGGCCCGTGCTGGACAGCGTTGGTCGCACCGGCTGGCTGTGGCTGGACCACGAGCAGGATCTCCCGCTCGAGGATCAACCCTCACAGGACGAGCCAGACCTTCCGCTTCCCAAGCGCGCGCTGCGTGGGCGCTTGGAGTAACGGCCGTCCAATTAACTGAATCTCGGGGGCGTGCGGACGTCCGCATTCAGCGTTTGCGATCGTTGTGATTGTCGTGTGCGTGATCGCACTCGCGATCGCACTCAGGTACTTCGGTGGCTTCGGGGAGATCGGCCGCGGCGGTCGCGGCTGGATCGAGCACGATCAGAACGTGCCGATCAGCGAGCGGCCCTCGTAGAAGGAGCCAGACAGCCCGTTGCCGAAGCGCCCGTTGCGCGGTCGTGCCGAATAGACGCAACCTGGCAGTCGTTCGGGATCCGGGGCGTAAAACCAGTTCTGTAGGAGCTCAGCCGCCCACCGCTTCGACCCGCGCCGGCACGTGCTTGTGCCACGGCGTGCCCGCCCGCGGGTCACGCCACTCGAGCGAGGTCAGCTCATTGGTCGGGACGCCCGTCAGCACCGGCTCGCCGCCCTCATCCGGGTAGTCGACGCCCTGCCCGTTCGGCAGCGCCACGTGACCGGGCAGCATCGCGTCGGTGACCTCGACGACCGCCTCGGCCGAGCCCGCTTGGGTCACGATCCGTGCCCGCGCGCCGCTCGCTAGCCCGAGCTGACCCGCATCCGACGGGCTGATCCGCAGCGCACCGGCGGCGTCGCGCTTGCGCCACTGCGGATCGCGGATGATCGTGTTCGCCGTGCTTGCGCGCCGCTCGCCGGCCGACAGCACCAGTGGGAACTCCGCCGTCGTGTAGCGCACCCGTTCCTTCGCGAGCCCGCGCAGGTCCTCGAGCAACTCTTCGATCTCGAGCGCGATCCGCCGGTCGGCGGGCGTGACGTAGTTCCACACATCCTCGTACTCGTCGAGCGTGAGTGTGATCCCGGATCTGCCGGCGAGCATCGCCTCGAACAGTGCCTCGCCGTCGGCGTGGCCGGCACGGCGCACCGCCTCCGGGTACTTCATCGCGCAGCGATGAGCGAGGCCCCACAGCGCCGCGGCCGAGGCCGCACCAGCGGGCAGCGTCGGCCCGAGCGTCTCGTACAGGACGTACGCGGCGACACCCGACAGCTGCCGGTCGGCCATCGTCGCCTCCACGAAAGCCTGTGCGAACGGACCGCGACCGGCGCGCGCCGCCGCCCGCAGCGGCTCGAGCTGCTCCTCTGGCACCACGCCCAGCGCTCGCATCAGCCGCGCGTAGATCTCCGGCTCGGGCAGCGTCCCGGGCAGCGGATCGAGCAGCGGCGCCCGCAGGTGGAACGTGTTGCGCGGGAACTCGAGGTTGAAGAACGTCGCCTCGTACTTCTCGAACTGGCTCGCGGCGGGCAGCACATAGTCCGCGCAGCGGGCGGTCTCGGTCAGCGCCACGTCGATCACGACCACTAGCTCGAGGGCGTCGAGAGCTTCACGAAAGCGCTTGGAGTCGGCGAGCGAATGGGCTGGGTTCGAGCTCTCGACGAGCATCGCGCGGAAGCGGTCGGGATGGTCGGTGAGGATCTCCTCGGCGATCGAGTTGCAGGGAACGAGGCCCCCGATGATCGGCACGCCCGTCACCGGCGTGCGCGGGAACGTCGAGTCGTGTCGCGCCAGCGGCGCGAGCCACGAGTGCAGGTGCATCCCGCCCGGCTTGCCGAAGCTCCCGGTGAGCAGCCAAAGGAGCTTGTTCAGGTATGAGCAGAGCACGCTGTGCGGCCCCTGCTGGATGCCGAGGTCCTCGAACGTCGAGACGCTCTCGGCGATCGCGATTCGCCGGGCGACCGTGCGGATGAGCTCTTCCGGCACGCCACAGCTCTGCGCGTACTCCGCGACGGGAACCTCGCCCAGGGCCTCTAGCACCGACTCGGCGCCCCGCGTGTGCTCCTCCAGGAATGCCGAATCGACGCGCCCCTCCTGAACGATCGTCCCCAGCAGCGCGGACAGGCAGAACGCGTCGGTACCGGGCCGCACGCGCAGATGGAAGTCGGCCATCTCGGCGGTCTCCGTCGCGACCGGGTCGATCACGACGAGGGCGCGGTGCGGATCCCGGGCCAGCTCGCGCAGCGTCACCCGCGCGCGCGGCATGCTCTGCGACTGCCATGGGTTCTTGCCCACGAATACCGCCACCTCGGCGTGCTCGAAGTCGCCCCTCGTGTGGCCGCCGTACAGCCTCGAGTCGACGAACCACTCCCCCATCTTCTCCTGCGCCAGCGCGCTCGACCGATAGCGGGCCCCGAGCGCGCGAATGAACGCCGAGCCGTAAGCTCCGCCCAGGTGGTTGCCCTGTCCGCCGCCGCCGTAATAGAAGATCTTCTCGCCTCCGTACGTGTCCCGGATCGCGGCGAATCGGGCCGCGAGCTCGGAGACGGCCGTGTCCCAGTCGATCTCCTCGAAGCTGCCGTCAGCGCGACGGCGCAGTGGGCTGGTCAGCCGGTGGCGGCCGTTCTGGTAGTGGTCGAGACGCAGGGCCTTGTTGCACGTGTACCCCTGTGAGGCGGGATGCGCCTTGTCGCCGCGGATCCGCGCGAACCGCCTGCCGTCGAGCTCGACCTCGATCCCGCAGTTGCACTCGCACAGGATGCAGGCGGTCTGCTTCCACTCACCACTCAAGACGGCCTCCTTTTGTATGACGGCCGTCATACCGTACTATGCTGCGCGTCATAGTCAAGGCCCAGTCCCCCAGACAACGGATGATCGTCAGCGCGGCCGTGCTGATGCGCCAGCGCGGCGTAGAGGCAACCTCGTTCTCCGAGGTGCTCGAGCACAGCGGCGCGCCACGCGGGTCGATCTACCACCACTTCCCCGGCGGCAAAGCTCAGCTGATCGAGGAGGCCACCCGCTATGCGGGGGACTTCACGGCCGCGGGGCTGACGAAGGCGCTCGCGCAGGACGATCCGGTCGCCGCGATCCACAGGTTCGCCTCGTTCTGGCAGGAGCTGCTGCAGGACAGCGACTACGGCGCCGGCTGCCCGGTTGTGGCCGCATCGCTCGAGGGCGAGCGAATCCCGGGGGCCCGCGAGGCGGCCGCCGACGCGTTCAAGCGCTGGGAGCGGCAGATCGCGCAGGCGCTGACGCCCCACGGAGTCGCGCCGGCGCGAGCGAAAGCATTGGCGACGCTGATGCTCGCGTCGATCGAAGGTGCCGTCGTGCTCGCCCGAGCCGAGCGCTCGACCGCGCCACTGAAGCGGGTCGCCACCGAGCTCGAGCGCCTGTTCGTCGACGCGTTGCAGCGGTGAACGTCGAGCTCCGCGGCCCGGCCTCGATCCTGCAATCGCCACTCGCGGTCGGGCGCTTCGCGATCGACTGCGTATCGCAGACGCTGCTTGCCGCCGCCGAGCTGGCCGAAGCGCGCGAGCTCCCCCGGCCCACCGTGTCGCTGGACAGCGCCCATGTCGAGGCCGCGTTCACCTCGGAGCGACACGCGCGGATCGCCGGTCGCGCCCCAAATCTGTTCTCCCCGTACTCGACGTGGCTTCGCACAGCCGACGGATGGCTGCGCTCGCACGGCAATTACCCGCACCACCGCGCCGGGCTGCTGCGCGCGCTCGAGCTCGACAGCGAAGACGTCGAGCTGATGCGGGCTGCCGCATTCCGGCGCGGTGCGCTCGATTTGGAGGAGGCCGTCTTCGCCGCCGGCGGCTGCGCCGGCGCCCTGCGCGACCGCGGGACCTGGGATGGCTCGCCGCAGGGCGTGGCGCTCGCCGGCACCGGACTCAGCGATCTCGAGCCCGGAGAGCAGGGCGCGCCGCCGCTCAGTCCACTGGCTCGCGGCCAGCTCCCCGCGGCAGGCGTGCGCGTGCTCGACCTAACGCGGGTCATCTCTGGGCCGGTTGCCACGCGCATGCTCGCGGCCCTCGGGGCGGACGTGCTGCGAATCGACGCGCCGGGATCGAGTGAGATCGAGATCCAGGCCATCGACACCGGGCCCGGCAAGCGCTCCGCGTTCCTCGACGTCTCCTCACCCCGGTTCAAGACCTTGCTAGAGCAAGCCGACGTGCTCGTCCATGGCTACCGCCCCGGCGCGCTAGAGGCGCGGGGACTGAGCACTGCTGACCATCCGCACCTCGTGACGGCGTCGCTCTCCGCCTGGGGCGACCACGGGCCCTGGGGACGGCGCCGCGGGTTCGACAGCCTCGTTCAGTCCGCCACCGGAATCGCCGTGGAATGCGGCGGCCGCGAAAAGCCGGGCGCGCTGCCGGCCCAGGCGCTCGACCATGGGACGGGGTACCTGATCGCGGCCGCCGTGCTCCACGGCCTGGCCGAGCGCACACGCACGGGCCGCTCGACCCACGTACGGTTCGCGCTGGCACGAACGGCGGCCCACCTGCTGAACTTGCCTCGGGATCGGAGCGAGGGAACGCCTGTCGATCCCGCGCCATTTCTCGCCCACTTCGGCGATGTGACGCTCGTCAACCCGCCCGGCGAGCTCGACGGCCGGCCGCTGCGGTGGTCGCACGGCCCCGAGCCGTTCGGCTCATCTACAGGCCATACGTCTTGGCGATGATGTCGCGCTGAATCTCGCTGGTGCCGCCGTAGATCGTCGTCACCAGCGCGATCCGGACCTGGCGCTCCATGTCGTACTCGACCGCGTACCCGTAGCCGCCCATCATCTGCATCGCCTCGAGCGTCATCCGCTTGGCGAGCTCGGTCGCCTTCAGCTTGGCCATCGACGCCTCGCGCGGGAACAGCTTGGACGGGTCCGCGTCGACGCGCGCCGCGACGTCATAGACCAACAGTCGGGTCGCCTCGAGCTCGGTCGCGAGATCGGCAACGCGATGCTTCAACGCCTGGAAGGAGCCGATCGGCTTGCCGAACTGCTTGCGCTCCTTGATGTAGCCGAGCACGTCCTCGAACGCCCGCCGCGCCATCCCCAGTGACTGCGCCGCGATGATCAGGCGCTCGTGGTTGAGCCCGGTCATCAGCTGCATCCACGCCTGGTCCTGCTGACCGATCAGCCGGTCGGCCGAGACGTAGCAGTCGGTGAAATACATGTCGTTGACCTCGCGGCCGCCCATCGTGTCGATGCCGCGAATCTCGAGACCGTCGACGCCGCGCGGCACCGAGATCATGCTCAGTCCCTCGTGTTTGTTGCCGGTGCGGTTCGTGCGGCATACGAGCAGGATGTGATCGGCCGCATGGGCCGCGGTGATCCAGGTCTTCTGCCCGTTGATCACATAGCCGCCGTTCGAAGCCTCCGCCCGGCACGAGAGATTGCCGACGTCCGATCCCGCCTCCGGCTCGGACATTGCGATCGCCTCGACCCGCCCGCGGACCACCCCGCCGAGTATCTCCTGCTTCTGCTCGTCGGTGCCAAAGCGCTCCACCGCCCGGGCGGTGATCATGCTCACCGGGAAGAACCCCATCGGGATCTGGCCGCGCGAGAACTCCTCGCACAGCAGGCACATCTCGACCGCACCGCCGCCCGAGCCTCCGTAGGCCTCCGGGAGCGCCGCGCCGAGCCAGCCGAGCGCTGCGATCCGCTCGTACAGCTCCTGGTTGTGCGGTTCGCGGCCGCCGTCGGTCAGGGCCTGGCGTTGCTCGCGGGTCCCGCATTCGCGCCGGGCGAAATCACGGATCGTCTCGACGAATGCCCGCTGCTCGTCGGTCAGGGTCTGGGGCGTCATGGCGGTGATCCTAACGGCTGGTACGCGTGTGATAACTTTTGTATCATGCCTCCCATGGTGTTCCCCTCCGAGGAGGACGCGGCGCGGCTGATTCCTGGTCGCGGATCGATCACGTGGCGGCGTGCCAGCGACGCACGGTTGCACTCGGTGATGCTCTATCCGCTGCTGCTCCAGGTCGCACACCCGACGGTCGGCGCCGGCGTGCGCGACTACTCCGACTTCGAAAGCCGGCCGTGGGACCGGCTGTTGCGCACGATCGATTACGTCAGCCTGCTCGTGTATGGAGGCCGCGACGCGATCGCCGGCGGCCGGCGGCTGCGAGCCATCCACAAGGGCTTCAAGGGCGTCCGCGAGGACGGCGAGCGCTACTACGCGCTCGAGCCCGACGCGTACGCCTGGGTGCACGCGACGCTGCTCGAGACATACGTCGCCGGCCACGCCCACTTCGGCACGCCGATGAACCCCGCGGAGACTGAGCGCTTCTACCGCGAGTACCGTGGGCTGGGCAGGCTGATCGGCGTCCGCGAGCGCGATCTCCCGGAGAGCTGGGACGAGTTCCGCGTCTACTTCGACCGGATGATCGACACCGAGCTCGTGCGAACAGTCTCGGTCGACCGGGTGCTGCGCTCAACCCAGGATCCGATCAAACCGGCGGTGGCGATCCCGGACACGCTTTGGCGCTTGGCACGGCTGCCGGCTCGGCGCGGCCTGTACGTCGGAGGCGTCGGCCTGATGAAGCCATCTCTGAAAGAGCGGCTCGGTATCACCTGGTCACGGCGCGACGAGACGGAGTTCCGCCTCGCCGGCGCGGTCTCGCGATCGCTGACGCCGGTGATGCCGGAACGCTTCAAGGTGATGGGTCCCGCGACCCTGCGCTGGCGGGCATCGGAGATCCGGCGCGGCCCGCTCGGCGCTGACGGCACCCCAGCGACCGACGCAGCCGTTACGGCCGCGTAGGATCACCCGATGCGACCCGAGGCCGCGCGAATGCTGTCGCTCGCGTTCGACCGCTCCGTTCCGGTCGAGTCGAACGCGATGTCCGACCGCATCCTTGATGCCGCGCTCGAGCTCGCGGCGGCATCCGGCCTGCGCCACCTGACGATGGACGACGTGGCGCGCAAGGCGCGGGTCGGGCGGATGACCGTCTACCGCCGCTTTGGCTCACGCTCGGCGCTGGTCGACGCGCTCGCGGTGCGCGAGTGCCGCCGCTGCCTCGACACGATCGCCGCATCGCTCGACCCCTCCGCTCCGTTCGAGGAGCGGGCCGCCACGTTGTTCACGGCGACGCTCAAAGTGATCCGTGAGCACCCGCTGCTCGAGCGCCTCGCGCGGGTCGAGCCAGAGGCACTGCTGTTCGAGCTGACCCGCAACGACAGCGAGGTGTTCCGCCTGGTGCGTGAGTTCCTGATCTCGCAGCTCCGCCGGGCGCAGGAATCGATCCCCCCCACCCACTCCACCGAGCCGATCGCCGGCGATCCGGCAGTGGTGGCCGAGCTCGGCGTGCGGCTAGGGGCATCGTTCGTCTTGATGCCCGACAGCGTGCTGCCGCTCGACGACGAGCAGGCCACCCGGGCCGCAGTGCGCGCACTCGTCAGACCGCTTACAGTCGCAATGTGCTGATCCGTCATGCGGACCCTGCACGTGACGCCCCCGCGTGCAGTGAGATCTACAAGCCGTCCGTGGTGGGCTCGCCGATCTCGTTCGAGGAAGTGGCCCCCGACGAGCGTGAGATGGCGCACCGGATCGAGACCTATTCGCGGACCCACCCCTGGCTGGTCGCCGAGGAGGACGGCCTCGTGGTCGGCTTCGCCTACGCCTGCCTGCATCGCGAGCGCGCCGCATACCGCTGGGCGACGGACGTGAGCGCGTACGTGCACGAAGGCCACCGCAGAAGGGGCGTGGGGCGGACGCTGTACCACGCGGTGTTCGAGCTGCTGATCCGCCAGGGCCTGCAGACCGCGTGCGCCGGGATCACGCTCCCCAACGACGCGAGCGTCGCGCTGCACGAGTCGCTCGGCTTCCAGCTGGTCGGCGTCTACCGCCGGATCGGCTGGAAGGACGGAGCGTGGCGCGACGTTGGCTGGTGGGAGCTCGAACTGGTGGAGGCGGAGGCGGGCGTGCCCGCTGACCCCGGTCCACCGCTGCGACTCGACGACGATTAGATCCCGCCCACCCTGGCTCGCGGACGGGGGAATGGAGTCCCGCCCGCCCCGCCTCCGGCGGCCGGTGGAATGGAGTCCCGCTCGCCCCCGGCCCACACCGCCCACCCGTCCGGACGGGGCTGGACGGCCCCACGGATGCCGCGTAGCGGCCCCAACTTGACGTCCGAACAGGCGTAAGCTTACACTTACCGTTAGTGCCGACTTACCAAACAGACGCGTGGACAGCACTCGGCGATCCGACCCGCAAGACGATCTTCGAGCTGCTGGTGGACCGGCCCCGCCCGGTCGCCGAGCTCGCGAGCGTGGTGCCGGTCAGCCGTCCTGCCGTCTCTCAACATCTGCGGGTGTTGAAGCAGGCAGGTCTGGTCGTCGATGAGCCGGTTGGGACTCGCCGCATCTACCGGGTCGCCCCGGACGGTCTCGCCGCGCTCCGCGCCGAGCTGGAGCGTTTTTGGGGGAAGGCACTGGTCGCCTACAAGGCGATCGTCGAGGAGACAACCGAGGAGGATCGATGAGCACCCACAGTCAGGAAGCGATGACCGCGGTCCGGAGCGCCATCGTGGTGCAGGCGCCGATCGAACGCGCGTTCAACGTCTTCACCGAGGACTTCGATCGCATCAAACCCCGTGAGCACAACCTGCTGGGCGTCGACATCGCCGAGACGGTATTCGAGCCGCGCGCGGGCGGGCGGATCTTCGACCGGGGCGTCGACGGCAGCGAATTCCAGTGGGCGCGCGTCCTGGCCTATGAGCCGCCGGACCGCGTCGTCTTCAGCTGGGACCTGAACCCCCAATTCCAGATCGAGTCCGATCCCGACCGGACCAGCGAGGTCGAGGTGCGGTTCATCGCCGAGGCTTCGGACCGCACCCGCGTTGAGCTGGAGCATCGCAACCTCGATCGCCACGGCGAGGGCTGGGAAGGCGCGCGCGGGGCCGTCGGAGGCGAAGGCGGCTGGCCGCTGTACCTGCAGCGCTTCAGCGGACGTGGTCGCCGGCTGACGCGCTAGTGGGTCGGGATCCCCACTGACTAGTCCTCGTCCAGCAACAGAGCCAGCGTCGGACACGCATCGACGGCCCGGCGCGCGAGGCCGATCAGTTCCGGCGGAACCCGCTCCTCGTCGATGATCGGGTAGCCCCAGTCGTCGAGGCGGATCAGTTCGGGAAGCAGCTCCGCGCACAGGCCGTGCGCCTCGCACATGATCGGGTTCACGCGCAGTCGTGCCGCCATCACGCCACCTTCAGCCTGGGTACCGGGAGCCCGGCCGGCGGCGCCGTGCAGCGCCGGCCACGATGCTCGTCGATCTCAAATCCGAACACGGAAATCGCGCTCTGCACGAAGCGAGCCGCGCCATCCGGGTGATGACACGCGCCGCGGCCGCGCACCTCGGAGGCCCAGCGCAGCACGCGGTCGCGCTCGCTCTGATGCGCGATTCCGCCCGCGAGCGCTCCGAACGAGTCTGCGATCGCGCGGAGGCCGTACACGCACGGTCCGCACTGCCCGGCGGACTGGGCCGCGAGGTACTCGATCACCCGCGCGCTCTCGTGCAGACCGCAGGAGCTTTCGCCGAGCGCGATCAGTACGCCGGACCCCAGCGAGCATCCGACCGAGCGCAGGTCCTCACGCGCGAGTCTGAGCCGGAACGCGGCGGCGGCCTCGACCCAGGTGCCGAAGTACCCGCCGACAAGCAGCGCCTGGAGCGGCTCGGTCGAGCCGCCGGCGGCAGCCAGCAGATCGGTCATCTGCGTTCCGAACGCCAGCTCGTACACGCCCGGCGCAGCGACCGCGCCCGAGATCGTGACGAGCGCCGAGCCGGGGTCGGCCGTGGTGCCGAGCTCTCGGTACCAGTGGGCGCCGTAGCGGCCGACGAGTGCGATCTGCGCCAGGGTCTCGGGGTTCTGGATCAGCGTCGCCCGGCCGCGATAGCCGCGCTCGTAGGGACGGGGCGGTACGAACGTGGGCTTCGCGACGCCTCGGTTGAGGTAGTGGACGACGGCGCTCTCCTCGCCGGTGACGTAGCCCTCGGGCCCGTCCGCGAGGTGGATCTCGACCCGATCGCCATCGCGAGCCGAGACCGCGCGCTCGAGCGAGCGCAGCGTCGCTGTGGCGCCGTCGCCGACCTTGACGATCACGGTGCCTGCCCCGACCGCCCAGGCGGCGAGCACCGCGCCGTCGAGCACGAGATGCGGAAGCCGCGTCAGCAGCAACCGGTCCTTGGCGCTGGCGGGCTCGGTCTCGCTGCCGTTGACGACGAGCACGTTGCCGCGGCGCGAAGCAGCCACGGCGCGCAGCTTGCGCGCGGTCGGAAAGTCTGCGCCGCCTCGGCCGCGCAGCCCGCTCTGCTCGACGGCCTCGATCAGGTCGGTCGAGGAGACACGTGGCAGCGGACCATGCACGCGATCGTGCTCGGCGAGCGTCATCGGCGCGCCGCTGGGATCCAGCCCCACCAGCAATCTGGGCAGCCCGGGCGGGCCTTGGCGCACGGCACTCATCATCCCGCCGTCGCCGACACGGTTCCGGTCACTGAGCCGGAGTTGCTGTCGACATTGAGATTCCCGTGGAGGTTGAGCACCGATCCGGATCCGTCGGCGACCCGCGCCACGAAGTCGTTGCCCTGAAGCGAGACGATCTTCCCCTCCATCACCGATGGCAGCCCTTTCGCGAGCAGGTCGACCTGGCTGCCCGTCATCGACAACCCACCGCTGCCGAGTGGCGCGCCCGCCAGGCGCACCCGCAACCGCCCGTCAGCGCCACCGCTCAGCCGCATCGCAAGGTCGACGATTGCGCCGTTCGGCTCCTGCGTCTGGATCACGCTGCCGTCGAGCTTCGCGGAGAACGGGATCTTCAGCTTCGCGGCTGGCGCAGCACTGCGAGCTCTGCCGCCGCCGGTGTGCACGACCCTCGACACCGGGACCGCTGTTTTCGCCAGCAGAGTCGGCGGCGTCCCCGCGCGCTTGGCCCAATGCGGGGCGAGCGGCCCGGCCAGCGCGAAGATCGCGAGCCCCAGCGGTGTCAGAACGGTGAGGGCGATCGCCGTGCCGCGCAGTCCCTCGCTCGATGACTCCGAGCGGGAGATCCGGACCCACACCGCGATCAGCACCGCCGCCAGGCAGCCGGCGGTGATCGCGAGCATCCACTTCTCCTTGGTGTCGCTGCCGGTGCCGAGCCCATGCAGCACCGCGATCGGCCAGCTTGCGTAGGCGAGCCAGTGGATCGCGCGCCACGAGCGGTAGCCGAGCCGCCGGCGAACAAGGCTAGTGATGATCAGCGCGATGAACAGGTCGAAGGCGATCGCGCCGAAGCCCATCCACAGGGGCCGGTACAGAGAGACGAACGGGATCACCGCATCGATCAATCTGATCGGCGCGAAGCTGTCGAGCACGCTCGTGATGATGTGCAGCACCAGGAACGCGACCGCGAGCAGCGACAGGTCGCGGTGCAGGCTGTCGATCGCGAATCGCGGCCAGCGCGGGGCGGCGAATCGCAGCGAACCGAGGATGCCAAGCACGACGACCGCGGTCAGCAGCAGCAGCGAGACGACGCCGCTGCCGCGTGCCAGGTACCAGTAGGCGCTCGGTCCTAGGGCGCCGATCGGCAGCGTCATCGCGCCACCTCGACCGCTGCCGGGTCGCGACGAGCGAGGTCGTCGCCGTCGGTCGGCCAGCCAGCTATGTGTCTCGCCACGCCGTCGACGCCGACCAGCCGGCTGGGGAGACCGAGTGACTCGAGCCATTCGAGCGCGGGCGCTCCGCGTACGATCGCGGCCGTGCTCGCGATGTTCGCGTCAAGGCACGAGGCCGCTGTGACGCTGACCGTGCGCCATGCACCGTCGACCGGCCGTGCGGTTCCCGGGTCGAGCAGGTGGTGCACGTCGCCGCTCGCGGTGCGCCAGCGCCGGACGGTCGTGCTCGAGGTCGCCAGCCCACCGGAGCGCAGCGTGATCGACTGCCCGGGCGCATCGGGGCCGGCGGCATGATCGTCGGTGACGCGAACGTGCCACCCACCTTCTGGAGGCTCTCCCGCGAAGCACATGTCGCCACCCAGCGAAACGAGTGCGCCGCACCCAGCGGCCCCTATGGCCCGCGCCGCTGCGCGATCGGCGCACAGCGCCTTGGCGGTCGCACCCAGGTCCAGCGTCACCCCGCGTGGCACCCGGATCTCGCGGGCTTCGGGGTCCAGCACGATCGTCCGCCAGCCGGGGACCGCGGCGATCGAGATCTGATGAGCTGGGTCCAGCTGAGCGAAGTCGCGGTCATAGCCGAGCGCAATCAATGCCGCGCCGATCGTCGGGTCGACGTCGCCGTCCGTGAGCATTGCGGCCCGCAGCGCCGCCTGCACTGCTTCGAACAGCAACGGACTGACGGCGCACACTGAGCCCGCCGCCGCATTGAGCGCGACCAGTTCGGAGTCCTCGCGGAATCGCGAACACGCCAGGTCGAACTCCGCGATCGTCGCTTGTACGGCGTCGAGCGCCGCGGGTAGGCCCGCGGGATCACTCACCACCACATGCGCCGTCGTGCCGAGCGCCGGGAATCGCGCGCTGCCGTCGGATGCCGTCATCTGCTGACTCCGGCGAAGCTCACGAACCGCCCGACGTCGCCGGCGTCGTTTGGGCCGGAGCTTGCGACGGGTCGGGCGTCGTTTGGGCCGGAGCTTGGGACGGGTCCGGCGTCGTTTGGGCTGGAGCTTGGGACGGGTCCGGCGTCGTTTGGGCTGGAGCGGACTGCGGCGGCTGGCCTGGGCCCTGCAGACCGAGCTGGCTCGGGCTCGCCAGCGGCGGCATCTTCGTCGACCCCGTCGACCGCGGGCGGGTGGTTGTCGCAGCCTCACTGCGAACCGCCGCGCGGCCCGCTTTGAGGGTCTTGCCGGGCGCTACGCTCGAGACGAGCGCGGCGAATCCGGCCGTCAGGCCAGCCGCGCCGAGGATCACCCAACGCCTCGTACGCCCGACGCGGCCGAGCGCGGCATCGCGCTCACGCGCAGCGAGCGACTGGCTGCGACGTGCATTCCTCATATCACTATCCATCTTGGTCAAGTGCATCAGTCTTGGCTAAGAGCAGTATGAGAATTCACCTACGGGCCTGCAATCGGCAACTCGAGCGTGAACGCGGAGCCGTCCACGCTCACACGGCCGCGGTAGCGCTCGACCGTCGCGGCGACAATCGACAATCCGAGCCCTGATCCGGGCCGCTCTGCCGCATCCGGACTGCGCCAGAAACGCTCGAAGAGATGCTCACGGTCGGCGGGATCGGGTCCCGGTCCCTCGTCGCTGACCGTCAGCCGCGCGACCCCGTTAGCCGCCGCCACGCTGACCGTCACGACTCCGCCGGGTGGCCCGTGGACCAAGCCATTCTCGACGAGGTTCTCGACCGCCCGCCGCAGCGCCTCCTCGTCGGCGAGTACCGTGACCGGCTCGTGCGGCTCGACGCGCACACGCTCGCGCCCGTCCGCGACGACGTCGACCACGTCGTCGAGCGACACCGCCGCAGGCTCCGGCGCCGACACCGTGGCGCGCTCGAGCACCAGCAGGTCGTCGACGAGGCGCGCGAGCCGCGCCGCGTCGCGCTGGAGGTCGTCGAGCACCTCGGCGTCAACGCCGTGCCGCGCCGCGTACTCGACGTTGCCGCGCAGCGCCGTCACCGGGGTTCGCAGCTCGTGCGAGGCGTCCGCCAGGAACCGCCGCTCTCCGGCGCGGGCCGCCGCAAGCGATTCGAGCATCCGATTGAGCACGCCGGTCAGCTGGCCGATCTCGTCGGCGCTGCTCGCCTCTGGGAGCCGCCGTGCGGGGTCCGCCGTCCGCTCGATCTCGCCCGCGGCGCCCGCGAGCCGCCGTAGCGGCAGCAGGCCCCGTCGCGTGAGCGCCGCCGCAGCGATCACCCCGAGCAGCGCCGCGCCGATCCCGCTCAGCGTAAGTACGAGCGTCAGACGGCGCAGCGTGTCGCCGATGTCGGTCGTGTCGGAAGCGACCAGGACTGCACCGCCGGCCGCCGGCCCCCCGGCCTGCGCGATCGGCGCCGCGTACAGGCGGAACGGCCGCCCGTCGATCGTGATGTCCTCGAAACCCGTCCTTCCCTGAGCGAGGGCCGCGCGGGCAACTGCGTCGCGCGGCAGAAGCCGCGCTCCGAGCGTCAGCGAGCGCGCGATGATCCGGCCCCGCGAGTCGATCACCTCGACCACGATCTGACGTCCTGAGACCGGGCTCTCCAGTGCCCCGGGCTGCGTTAATACTGCCGGTGCAGATACCGCGAGCTCGGCCACCTGCAGCGCGCGCGTCTGCAGCGCGCTGTCGAGCGTGTGCCGCAGCTCGTCGCGGACGAGGATCACGGTCGCGACGGCGAACAGCGCAACCGCGGCGACGATCGAGCCGCCGGCGGCGAGCACCAACCTGCCGCGAAGGGTTCGTGGTCCGGGCAATCTACGCGCGCAGCGTAAACCCGGAGCCCCGCACCGTCCGAATCAGCGGCGGTGTGCCGAGTTTGCGCCGCAGACGGGTGACGTATCGGTCGACCACGTTCTGCTCGGCGGCACCATCCCAGATCTGGTCGATCGCGGCCTCCCGGGTGACGGTCCGCCCCGGCTGGCGCAGGAGCAGCTCGAGCAGCGCGGCCTCGCGTCCGGTCAGCTCGAGCGCGCGCCCGCTGCGCGTCGCGGTCCGCGCGTCGGCATCGAGCACGAGGTCGGCATACGCTAGTTGTGGTCCGCTGTCGGTCAAGCGCCGTGTCAGCGCGTGCAGCCGCGCGACCAGCTCCTGCACCGCAAACGGCTTGATCAGATAGTCGTCGGCGCCCGCCTCGAGCCCGGCGACGCGATCGGGAACCGCGTCACGCGCGGTCAACATCAGGATCGGGGTCGAGAGACCCTTGCCGCGAAGGCGCCGGCACACCGCGAGCCCGTCGAGCACCGGCATCGCCACATCGAGCACGATCACGTCCGGCGCGGAGCGCTCGGCGGCAACCAGCGCCGCGCCGCCGTCGGGGGCGACCGTGACCTCGAACCCCTCGGCCGCAAGTGTGCGCTCGAGCATCCGGCGCAGCGGCGGATCGTCGTCGACGACCAGTACGCGATCGCGGGGGCTGCTATTAGCCACCGGCGACGTCGCGCCTGAGGAACACCAGGAACGCGGCGATCAGCGCGGGGACTCCGTACATCGCGCACACCCACGCCGCGCGCACGATCGGCGCCCAGTCGATCGGCGTTCGGAGCAGTCCCTGCCAGGCGTTGAACTGGGTGCTCAGCAGGTAGGGCTGCAGCCCCCCCAGCCCCGGCAGGATGCCGATCAGCTGGAACAGGAGCGAGACCATCAGCGTTCCGACCACGGCGGCCGCACTGTTGCGCGTCACCGTGGAGAGCAGCAGCCCGATCGCCACGATCGTCGCGATCGGGATCAGGTACACGAGCAGGCTCACATATACGAGCTCGAGCGCCTTCGGCGCGGAGACGATCGTGCCGGACAGGCTCTGGAGTGAATTGAAGCCGGACTGGATCGAGCCGGCGATCACCGCGACCGTGCCGCTCAGGAAGATGGCAACGATTGCGTAGGTGGCGGCGGCGAGCGCCTTGCCGGCGAAGATCTGCCAGCGCTCCAGCGAGCGCGTGAAGATCGTCTTGAGTGTGCCGTTGTGGTCCTCCGAGGCGAAGATGTCGCCGGCCACCAGCGCGGTGATCAGCGGGAACAACCACACCGCGCCGAACAGCAGCAGCACGAGCGGAACCGCCAGTCCGCTGCGCGTCAGATATGACGAGAAGGCGAAGTCACCGCCGTGACGATCGTGGCGGAAGTGGACCGCGACCACGAACAGGATCGGCACGATCACCGCCGCGCCCAGGCCGAGATACGTGCGTTTCTGGTAACGGAGCTTGAACAGCTCCCAGCGGTACACGGTTCGGATGCCCGGCCGCTTGACGCGTGCCGGCGCGGCGGCTGCGGTGGCGGCGACGGCACTCATCCGAGCGTCTCCGCCGGATGCCGGTGTTCGAGCTCCGGGGTCCAGCCCTCGTGGTCCGCGCCCTCGGTCAGCGAGAAGAACAGATTCTCGAGCGTCACCGTCTGCGGTGTCAGCGCCCGGATCAGCGCGCCGGCCTCGACCAGGGCCTGAGAGAGCTCTGCGACCGCGGACTCCTCGCCCGCGAACTTGATGTTCCCGTGCTCGAGCTGCACGTCGCTGATGCCGGGCTGCGCACGGCACACCGCGACCGCGCGCTGGTCGTCGGTCGTCTCGAGGCGGTAGGAGGCGCCGGCGCTGCGCTTGAGCTCGGCGATTGCGCCCTCGTAGACGATCTTCCCCTTGCGAACGATCGCGACGCGATTGCAGACCTCCTCCACCTCGGTCAGCAGGTGGCTCGAGAGCAGCACCGTCATTCCCTCGTCCGCGAGTCTGCGGATCAGCAATCGCATGTCGCGCATGCCGCCGGGATCGAGGCCGGTGGCGGGCTCATCGAGCAACAGCAGCTTGGGATCTCGCAGCAGTGCCGCGGCGATCCCGAGGCGCTGGCGCATGCCGTGCGAGTAACCGCCCACCCTGTCCCGGGCGCGGTCGGAGAGCTCGACCATCGACAGCGCATCCTCGATGCGTCCGCGTGCATCGCCACCATCGAATGCGGCCAGCAACTCGAGGTTGCGGTGCGCACTGAGGTATGGGTAGAACGTCGGCGCCTCGACGAACCCGGCGACGCCCTGCAGCGCATCGACGCTCTCCAGCGGATCGCGCCCGAACAGTCCCACGTGTCCTTCGGTCGGGGTGATCAGTCCCAGCATCATCCGCAGCGACGTCGTCTTGCCCGCACCGTTGGGTCCCAGATAGCCGTACACATCGCCGGTGTTGACGGTCAGATCGACACCGGCGACGGCGGTCAGCTCTCCGTAGCGCTTGACCAGCCCGCGGACTTCGACGGGTGGCGGGTCGGTCATAGCCCCCGTGCCGCAGCCTCGGCGGCCGCGGCGGGAACCGAGCCGATCACGGTGTAGGTGACGCCGCCTCGCGTGAAGCGGACCATCGTTCCGAGTGCCGTGTCGAGCTCCTGGCCGGTGGTGCCGTTGATCGACACCGTCGGCAGGCTGAGGCCCTGACGGTCACCGTTGCCGGACTGCTGCGGCAGCGCCTTCGTCGTCTTTACGTTCTGCTCGATCACCGCAACCCCGCCGAGGTTCTGCCCGTAGGTGACCAGCGCCGCGGGATGTCCTGCCCAGTCGAGCAACGTGACCGACTGCCGCGGGAGGCCGACGAGCTTGCCCGGCGCGACGAGCGCGAACGGCAGGTGGCGCGCAACCGCGGCGGCGCCGGTGACCTCGGCATGCTTCGCGTGGCGCCTGCCGCTCGCCTGGTCCGCCGTGCCGGCGCGGCCGTTTGGCGTCGAGACCTTGACGACGTTGGCGCCCCTCGGCGGCTGGATCTCGAACGTGGACGCGTCCACCGGGCCGTAGGAGATGTCGGTCGCCGTCAATTCGAGCACAGGCGTGCTGTCGCCGCGTGCATAGATGGCGAACCGAAGCGGCACGCCCTTGACCGCATCCCACGCGAGCTGCGCCGATCCGAGCAGCCCTCCGTCGTGCTTGGGCGAGACCTGGACGGTGTACGTCGGGCGACCCGCGACATCGCTGGGAATCGCGTTTGAAAGGGAAATGTGCTGCATCGCACGGTTCAGGTCGCTCTGGATCTGGGCGACGCTGGGAACCGACTCGTGCTTGGTCTGCGAGTGCTTGGTCTGCGAGTGCTTGGTCTGCGAGTGCTTGGTCGCGTCAGCGGGGAGCGTCCCCTCGTAAACCGTGTTCCCCTGCGGGTCGTACACCCAGAACGAGTTGTTGTTCACCACGACCTGACCGTCGCCATTGCTGCCCTGCAGCTCGAGCCGCACGCCATGGCCTGGCGACAGCCACAGCCGGCCGGTAGCGCCGGTCAGGATCGGGTCAGATCCCTGCAGATCGGTCGAGGAGATCAGGTGGTTGGTGAAGCTGATCCGCGCGGAAATGCCGTTGACCTTGGGGGCGGTCAGCGCGTCATGGATCGCCTGCGGGAGCGGCTTGGGCTTCGGCACAGGCCCGGGCCCCTGCGCCGCGACCGCGATCGCCGCGCCGACCGCAATTGCGCTCAGGAAGCCGGCGATCATCGCCAGCAGTCGCTTGGTTGAGACAGTGCGCAGGAATTTCATGACCACTCCGCCTTTCGATGTTGCCACTCGAAGATACGCGAGAAGCCTGAAATTACTTTGACAGATGTTCGCCCGGCCGCAGCTGGATGACGCCAGCGCGGCCCGTCGCGGAGGCTGGATGCCGAGCGGGCCGCAAGCTGGCGGGCCGGGCGCCGGCCGGTGCATGCACCGGTCGGTCGGATCGGCGCATGCGCCGGATCCGCGGGTGGCGCATGCGCCGGGGCGGGTGGGCTTTAATCCACTACATTGCGGTGGGTCCAGGGTCGACGGGAGGAATCGATGCGCAAGAAGGTGTTGTGCGTACTGGTGGCTGCGATGGCGCTCGGAGCGACGAGCGCCCGGGCGGCGCAGGTGCAGATGTGCAACGTCGCGGTCCCGATGAGCGACGGCGTCACGCTGCGAGCCAACATCACGCTGCACGCGCCCGGCGTCCGCGTGCCCACGATCCTCACGGTCACCGGCTACAACAAGGACGTCGCCAACCCGACCGGCACCAACTGCGCGCCCGGCCAGGGCATCAGCGGCTCGGATCCCAACATGGTGAGCGCCGGCTATGCCGTGATGACGGTCGACGACCGCGGCACCGGCGCCAGCGGCGGTGTCTGGGACTCTTGGGGTGCACGCACCCAGCAGGACTACAAGGAGGTGCTCGATTGGATCCAGCGCCAGCCGTGGTCTGACAGCAAGGTCGGGATGTACGGCGGGTCCTACATGGGCATCACCTCCCTGCTGGTCGCGGAAGCCGACGCGGAGCGTGTCGCCGCCGGCAAGCCGCGCGCCGTCGACGCGGTGTGGGCGGATGTGCCGATGGCCGACGCGTACCGCGACGTCACGTTCCATGGCGGCGCGGTCGATTCGGGCTTCATCCCGCTGTGGCTCGGACTGACGACCGCGCTCAGCGACGTTCCGCCGTCGACGACGCTCTCGGACCCGACCGGATCGCTGTCGATCTACGAACAGCACCTGGCCAACGGCTTCAGCTTCGCCGGCCAGAAGATCCTCGACACGACGACCGGCGGAGACTCCGCGTACGACGGGCCGTTCTACCAGCTGCGCTCGCCCGTCGAGCGGATCGACTCACTGAGGATCCCGGTCGCGTGGACGGGCGGTTGGTGGGACATCTTCCAGCGCGGAGAGCCGCTGCTGTACGAGCGGATGACCCACTCGCCGGACAAGGTGTGGTTCCAGACGCCCAACTATCACGGCGCTCCAAACGCCACCGACTGGGCGCAGATGGGGATCGGCACCGAGGAGCAGGTCGCGATCCGCTGGTTCGACCACTGGCTGCAGGGCGCCGGCAACGGCGTCCAGAAGCTGCCGCACGTGAATCTGTACACGATGGGCGCCAACCGCTGGGAGCACCCGGCGACGTGGCCGCTGCCGAATACGAAGTACACGCGCTTCTACCTCGACCCGACCAAGTCCGGGTCCGCGCACAGCCTCAACGACGGAACCCTCGCGCTGACGCAGCCGGCGACACCCGCGGCTGATGCGGCGCCGCTGATGCCGGTCTCGAGCCCGTGCTCGCGAATGACCGCGCAATGGACCGCCGGCGCCGCCAGCAACCCGCTGTGCGACACCGACAATCGCACCTACGAGGCCGATTCGCTGACGTACACGACGCCGCCGCTTCGGTCTGACACCGAGATCACTGGGCTGATCACCGCGAACGTCTGGGCAGAACTGCAGGGCACCAGCGACGCGACCCTCGTCGCGGTCCTCTCCGACGTCTCGCCTTCGGGAGCGTCGAACCAGCTGACGGCAGGCTTCCTGCTCGCCAGCCAGCGCGCGGTCGACCGCTCCACGAGCACCTTCGGCCCCGGCGGGATCCTGATCCGCCCGTTCCACCCGTTCACCAAGGCCAGCCAGCAGCCGGTCCCGCCCAACGATCCCCAGCAGTACGAGATCGAGATCTACCCCACCTCGAATGTGTTTAAGGCCGGCGACCGCATCCGGCTGACGATCGGCACGGCCGACTCGCCCGCCACGATGACGCCAGTGCCGGATCTCGCAAACGAGCTCGGCGGGACGGTGCGGGTGCTGAGCGGGCCGGCGTATCCGTCGAACGTGTTGTTGCCGGTGATTCCGTGACGCTCCCGTGCCCCCAATGTGGCTGGGGAGGGGAGCGGGTGCGCGGCCGATGCGGCCGATGCGGCCGATGCGGCCGATGCGGCCGTCAACGTCACACTCAACGCCGGCGAGCGGGCGAGTGTGACGAACACGGCGTGGTGGGCCGTCAACGTCACTCTCACCCGCCGGGGCGAGTTGAGTGTTACGTAAACGGCCGAACCCCCCTTCTCCTCAGCCAAATACCGCAGCCGGCCGTCAGCTCGCCGCCGCCTCCCGCAGCTCGCGCTTGAGCACCTTCCCCGTCGGATTGCGCGGCAGCTCGTCAAGGAAGTACACGTCCCGCGGAATCTTGTAGCGGGCCAGATTCTGCTTGACGAACTCCTTGACGTCGTCCGAATCCAGCGAACAACCCGGGCGCAGCACCACAAACGCCGCCAGCCGCTTGCCGAACTCCTCGTCGTCTACGCCGATCACGGCGGCTTCCTCGACGGCGTCGTGGGTGATCAGGAGCTCCTCGACCTCGCCGGGGAACAGGTTCTCGCCGCCCGAGACGATCATGTCGTCGTCGCGCCCGTCGATCCACAGCCGGCCGGCGGCGTCGAAGTGGCCGACGTCCCCGGTGCTCATCAGATCGCCGATCACCTCCTTGCTGCCACCGCCGGTGTAGCCGTCGAACTGAAAGCCGTTACCGACGAAGATCCGGCCGACCATGTCCGCACCCTCGACCGCGCGGCCCTCGGAGTCAAACAGGCGCACGACCGCTCCGAACGGCACGCGCCCGGCGCAGCCGGGCGCCTCGCGGAGATCTGCGGGCGTCGCGAACGTCGCGTACGCCACCTCGGTCGAACCGTAGAAGTTGTAGAGCTTCTCGCCGATCGTGCGTCGTGCCCGCCTGACCAGCTCGGCTTCGAGCTGCGCGCCCGAGCAGAACACGATTCGCAGCGAGCTCGTGTCATAACGGCCGGGCTGCTCTTCGAGCACGCTGACGATGCGCTGCAGCATCACCGGCACGACGACGAGCGCGGTTGGCCGGTGCGCCGTGATCGCTTCCAGCACGCGCTCGGGATTGAACCGCCGCTGGACGATCGTCGTGCAGCCGAGCGTCACGGACAGGACCATCTGCGTGAACCCGAGACCGTGGAACATCGGCGCGGCGTCGTAGGTCGACTCGCGAGAGCGGTAGGGAACCTTCGACAGCAGCGCGCCGATCGGCGCGAGCGAGCGTCCCTGCTGGCGAGGCGCCCCCTTCGGCGTGCCGGTGGTGCCGCTGGTCAGGAGCACCACCTGTGCCGGCTGACTGGGCGGTTCGGGGGTTCGTCCGGCGAACTGCGCCAGCACCGCTTCGAGCGTCCCCTCGCCGGTCGGCTGTCCGTCGGCCCACGCAAGCAGCCGCCCGTGGCGCGCGGAGATCGGTTGCACGAGCTGCTCGTACTCCTCGTCGTGGATCAGCAGCGAGACTCGCTCGCGCTCGCATACATCTCGAAGCTGCGGCCCGGCGAAGTCGGTGTTCAGATACAGCACGCGCGCGCCCGCCTTGGCGGTTGCGAAGGTGGCGTCGACGAACCCGCGGTGGTTGCGGCACAGGATCCCGACCCCGTCTCCCTCCTGCACGCCGAGCTCGCGCAGGCCGACCGCGAGCGCGTCTGATCGTGCGTCGAGCTGGGCGAATGTCAGCGAGCCGAGCTCGTCGATCAAGCCGACCCGGTCGCCATGGCGGATCGCCGCGATCGCGACTGCGCCGCCGAGCTGGCCGAGCCTGTCCATCGCGCGGAAGATCTCGAGGGCGCGTCGTGGAGGATCGACGCCGATCATCCCCGCGCGCCAGGCGTGGACGGCTGCACGGGACTCGAGCGCCCCGCGCCGCAGAAGCGTTTGAACTTCGGGCATCGCGCAACTGTATCCAGGGGTGACGTAGGCTGAGCAGCTCATGTGTCGGCTATTCGGGATGAGCGGAGGACGCGAGCCAGTACAGGCGACCTTCTGGCTGCTCGAGGCGCCCGACTCGCTGGCCCAGCAATCCCGGAAAGAGCCCGACGGGACGGGATTGGGCACATTCACGGCGGACGGGCGGCCGGTCGTCTCTAAGCAGCCGCTCGCCGCCTATGAGGACCAAGCGTTCGCCCGCGAGGCGCGAGAGGTGACATCGTGCACGTTCGTCGCCCACATCCGCTACGCGTCGACCGGCGCGGTGAGCCCGGAGAACACGCACCCGTTCGAGATGCAAGACCGTCTGTTCGCCCACAACGGCGTGATCGGGGGACTGGATCAACTCGAGCGCGAGCTCGGCGACGCGCGATCGCTCGTGCGAGGCGAAACCGACTCCGAGCGCTTCTTTGCTCTGATCACCCGCGAGATCGGACGTGCGAGCGACATCCGCAAGGGGATCGCCAGCGCCGTGCTGTGGGTCGCCGAGAACCTGCCCGTGTTCTCGCTGAACTTCGTCCTGATCACGGAGTCCGAGCTGTGGGCGCTGCGTTATCCCGACACACACGAGCTGTACGTGCTCGAGCGCGCGGCCGGTGGCGCCAGCGGACACCGCCATCTCGAGCATACGAGCGCGCGCGGCTCGGTGCGAGTGCGCTCGGCCGGGCTGGCGGCACGTCCGGCCGTCGTCGTCGCGACCGAGCCGATGGATGAGGACGCCGGCTGGCGCCCACTCGAGTCCGGTCAGCTGCTGCACGTCGACGCTGACCTCCGCTGTCCGGTCACGACCGTCATCGACCGGCCGCCGGCGAAACGCCTCACGCTTGCCGACCTCGACACGCGCGCGGCCGCATCTCAAGCCCCGAGCGGCTAGGCCCATGGGGGTTATGCCACCATCGGTCCAGATATGAGCGCGCACACAGCATCGCTTCCCCCCGGTCCCCGCCTTCCGCGGCTTCTCCAGACCGCGGGGTTCATCTTCGCCGGCCCGCGCTTCCTCGACGCGTGCCGCCGCCGCTACGGGGATGCGGTCACGTTCAGCACGCTGTTTGACTCGAAGTTCGTGATCGTGTTCGAGCCGAGCATGGTCAAGGAGGTGTTCCAGGGCTCGAATGACCAGCTCCACGCCGGCGAGGCGAACGCGCTGCTCGGGCCCGTCCTTGGCAGCCGGTCGGTGCTGCTGCTCGACGGCGCCGAGCACCTGCGGCATCGCCGGCTGATGCTGCCTCCGTTCCACGGCCGCCGGATGCAGACCTACGCCGAGGTGATGCAGGAGTCGGCCGACCAGGAGATCGACTCCTGGCCCGTTGCCACGCCGTTCGCTTTGCTGCCGAGCATGCAGGCGCTGACGCTGCGCGTGATCCTACGCGCGGTTTTCGGCTACCGCCCGGGGGCCGCAGAGGACGAGCTGCAACGGCGGCTGCGCGCGATGGTCGAGCCGATCGCCCGGCCGCGCGGGCTGCTGCTGATGTTCACGATGGGCCGCCTCGGTAACGACCGCGGAGCGATGGCCCGGTTCGAGGAGAACCGCCGGGCGGTGGATCAGATCCTGTTCGAGGAGATCGCGCGCAGACGGCAGGAGCCGGACCTCGATCGGCGCGACGACGTGTTCTCGGCGCTGGTGCTCGCGCAGGACGAGAACGGCGAGCACCTCAGCGACACCGAGATCCGCGACGAGCTCGTCACGCTGCTGCTCGCCGGTCACGAGACGACCGCGACAGGACTGGCCTGGACCTTCGACCTGCTGCTGCACTCGCCGGCAACTCACAAGCGCGCGCTCGAGGGAGACGAGGCCTATCTGGACGCCGTGGTGAAGGAATCGCTGCGCGTCCGTCCGGTGATCCCGGGGGTCGGGCGCGTGGTTCGCGGCGAGCCCTTCCGCCTCAACGGCTACGAGATCCCCGATGGAGTCGAGATCAACCCGTCGATCCGGATGATCCACCAGCGCGACGATCTGTATCCGGATGCGAGCGCGTTCCGGCCCGAGCGCTTCCTGGGTGAGGACCCGCCGGACACCTATACCTGGATCCCGTTCGGCGGCGGCACCCGCCGCTGCCTCGGCGCCAGCTTTGCGCAGATGGAGATGGGGACCGTCCTGCGGCGCGTCTTGCAACGCACCGCACTGCGGGCAGCCAGCCCCGAGCTCGAGAAGGTCCAGTTCCGCGGGATCACGCTGGCGCCGCGAGAGGGTGTGCGCGTCGTGCAGGACCGCCCGCCCGCCGCCTTCCAGGTGTAGCGCTCACCACCCCTTGGGTCCCTGTGGCCGGTCGCGTGCAGGCGCCAGAGTGCCTCGCACTAACGACATCAAGGAGATAGGCAATGCGTCCACTTCGTACCCTCACCGCCGTATCCGCCGTCCTCGCGCTCGTCGCCACGCCCGCGGCGATGGCAAAGACCCGGACCGTCGGCAGCAGTGGCAGCGATCCGAGCATGAACATCTGCGTGGCCGGGCAGAGCTGCACTTACGTCAACTACTCGGGCAACAAGCCGGTCGACGTGGTCCGCCATGCGGGCACGATCGTCGACTGGTCGATTGCCGCTGACAGCGTCGGCGGCAAGGTCCAGCTGCGGATCCTGCGTCCGGTCGGGCACGGCAACTACAGGGTTGTCGGGTCCAGCTCGATCGCGACCGTCAGCATGACCGGCGTCAACAAGTTTTCGACGCACATCAACGTCAAGCGGAACGATGTGCTGGCGCTGACCAACGATTCAAGCGGCCTGTACATGAGCCAGGCCATGGGTGGCGCGTCGGTCCATTACTTCAATGCTCCGATCGCCACCGGCGCGACCGGTCACCCGACTCAGGTAGCGAACGGGCTGCAGGTGCAGCTCAGCGCCGACGTCAAGTCCTGACGGGTCGCTCCGCCCGACCCAGGCAAGCAGCTACGCGCCCGCGGCCGCCGGAGGCCGCGGGCGCAGTCGCTCGTGAGGGTAGTCTGGAGACCGCGACTGGAAGGAGAGGATCTTCGGATTCTGGACGACTCCCTGCCTGATCTCGATCGCGCGGGAGATCGTCGCGTCGGCGTCCCATGCCTCCTCGCCGGCCATGGCCGTCGCGAGGAACGGGATCAGCGCCTCGCTGATCTCCCACGTCGCCGAGTTCCACAGATACGAGGGGCTGTGGTCGACGGCGTAGTAGCGGACGCCCGCGCCAACCGAGAAGATCGGCTCGGCGAACGAGGTCGGCCGCGCCCACTCGAAGCCCATGCCCTCGTCACAGGAGACGTCAACGAGCAGCGTGCCGGGCGCGAACCGGCTGAGCTCTTCGCTCATCACGAACATCAGGGGGTCGTCGGTGTCCTGGAGGATGCAGTTGGCGACGATGTCGTGATCGGCAAGGAACTCGGCGACGGGTCGAGTTCCGAAGCTATCGAGCACGACCGCGCGGTGGGGATGCTGGGCATCTCGCTCGTAGTGGATCAGCCGAGCGGGCGCGATCGGCGCGGCGACCGCCGCGACATTGCGGTGGGTGAGGACGTCCACGTCGTTGACCCCCATCGCGAACAGCGCGGTGACCGCACCGCGGGCGGTGGCGCCGAAGCTGATCACCGCGGCACGCAGGTGCTGGCCGTAGGCGCCGGTGGTGCCGATCACCTGCAACGCGTTCAGGACCGAGCAGTAACCCGCGAGCTCGTTGTTCTTGTGGAACACGTGCAGGCTGAAGTCGCCCTCGTGCGTGTAGTGGTGCATCGCCTCCCACGCGATCAGCGTCAGCCGCCGGTCGATCGCGACCTGTGCCAGCTCCTCGTCCTGCACGCAGTGCGGCCACCCCCACAGCACCGTCCCGGGCGGCAGCTCCCGCAGATCGTCGGCCACCGGTTTTGGCAGCAGCACCACGTCGCACTCGCTTACCAGCTGCTCGCGGGGGCGGAACCCCGCGACGTGTTGCGCGAGGCGGTCGTCGGAGACTCCGAAGTGCCGCGCGTACCCGTCCTCGAGGAACATCCTGCGACGCAGCTCCCCGTCCAGCCGTTCGATGTGCTCCGGGTGAATCGGCAGCCGCAGCTCGTCAGGCTTACGGGAGCTCGCGACGACACCCAAGCTCAGATCGCGACTAGGCATGCTGGCGGAAGGGCTTCGTGCCGCATCTAAAGAAGTACGGCAAGCGGGCCAGCGGCGCGTTCACGATCGCGCTGCTTGGCCCTCGCCTGGTTAGGCCGGTCTGCGGATCGCGCCAGCAGCCGGCCGGGAAGTACACGCTGCGGCTCGTCGCGCCCTCGGTCACCACGGGCGCGACGAGCACGTCGTCCCCGAGCGTCCACTCCTGCTGCTGCGCCGCCGCCCGGCGATCGCCGGGGAACTCGAGCCACAGAGGCCGCGCCGGCGGGATTCCGGTTTCGTCGGCCTGCCTCCACAGGGTCATGATCAAAGGCGCGGCCCGCTCGTGCAGCAGCGAGAGCGCCTTGTAGATCGTGACCGTCTCGCGGTCGTAGGACCAGGGCGTGTGCGTCCCGGCACGGCCGGACCCGTGCAGGCGGAAGATCGGGCTGAGCGCGGCCCATTCCGCCCATCTGAGGAACAGCTGCTTGGTCGTCGGGGGCGTCGTGACGTCGTAGTAGCCGCCGATGTCGGTGCTGAAGCCGAACGCCCCACCGATCCCGCGGCTGAGCATGTCGGGGGCCAGCGATGCCAGCCCGGATGCCTGGCTCCAGTCGGTCGCCTCGTCGCCCGGGAGGTTCCCGCCGGTGTACGCGGCGGAGCCGGGCGTGCCGGAGTAGCCGCCGGCGTAGTAGAACCACAGCTGCCGGCGGGGGTGCGCGCGCTCGTAGGCGTCGACCGCCGCTCGGGTGGCCTGCATGTAGGCGATCATGTTGCGGTTGTGCATCGTCCGGCCGGTCTCGCCGTCGTGGAAGTGCCAGTCGTAGAGGACCTCCTCGCCGAAGTCCGCCAGGAATCCATCGAACCCGAGGTCGAGCATCTTCGCGATCTCGCGCTTCCAGAAGCTGACGGCAGCGGGATTGGTGAAGTCGAGCTCGGCGATGTGCTGACCGAGCGTGCCGGTGGTAGTGGCCGTCTGGCCATCCGCTAGGTGGATCGTCAGCCCCTCGCGGTCGGGCGCCGAACCGGGCGTGATGAACGGCCGGATGTACGCCATCGGGTGGATGTGCCGTGCTTTGAGCTCGGCGATGATCTTCGTCTGGGTGGCGAAGCTGAGGACCGGCGGGTTGTAGAGCACGAGGCCGTCGTTGTCGGGATTGGGCAGCCGCCAGCCCTCGATCCTGTAGGCGGTCAGCGGCAGGTGGTAGCGGTCGATGTTCGCGATGTCCTGATTTAGGTCCGACTCGTAGTCGGCCTCCGTCTCACCGATGTTCTTGACCAGGCGATCGAGGATCGCCCCGAGCGCCCATGCGGGCGGGGCCGGCTGGCGGCCGCCGAGCGCGGTCAGCGCCGCGATCGCTCGCCTCGGGGACTCCGGCGCCACCACATAACTCAGCGACGGCGCCGATGCGGCGACGCTCCACGCATCGGGCCGGTCGGAGTCCATCCGGAAGCGGGCGAGCTGCGACTGTGCGAGCAGGAAGCCGTAGCCGCGGGAGGAGATGAACTGCGCCTGCGGATAGAAGGTGGCGGTCGGCCCGTTCGGGAACAGGATCGCGCTCGGTGTTCCCGGCACGCCGAGCCCGGGCAGGTTCTCCTTGTTGACGAAGCTCGAGAGCACCTGCCCGTGCTGGTCGATCGCGTTGTGGCGCCCGCCGAACCCGTAGAACGACTCATCCGCAGAGGACGCGAACGAGTCGCTCATCATCGCCACGCCGCTGGCGGGGTGTGGCGTGGCCATGACGCCGAACAGACCGCTGCCCGCGGGCTTGATCACGATCCGCAACGTCCGTCCCGTTGGATCGTCGGTCGCGACCGTCAGGATCACGCCGGCGTCAAGCCGGCGCGCCGCGATCACGTTGCGCGCCGAATATTGGATCCCCGACCGCAGGCCGCTCATCAGGTTGCCGCCCCACACAGACCCCGGGTACTGGGCGATGGTCTCCGTCCCGACGAGGAACGAGAGCGGCGCGTACAGCTGGCCGCTCTTCGACGCGTCGGTCCCGGGCGGCAGCGGATCGGTGGTCGGCGCCAGCGTGCTGGGCCCGGGAAGGCGGTTCGGCACCTCGGAGAGCACCGCGGAGCCGGTCCTCCCCAGGATCCGCAGCCCGAATGGGTCGCGCCTGACGATCACCGCTCCGGCCCTCGTGGTCACGGTGACCTGGCTACGCGTAATCGAGACGGCAGCGCGACTCGCGGCGGCCGGGACCAGCAGCACCGCCAGGAACACCATTGCGTGCAAGGCTCTACGCATCCGTGCGATCCTATTTAGACAGTCGGGGGCCCAGATAGTTGCGGTGGTTGCCGATCCGCAGCACGGCTACTTCGCCGCGTCTGCCGCGTATTTGAGAATCGACAGGTCGGTGAGCCATTCCACCGGCGCGCGGTCATCGGTGTAGACCGAGCCGCCGGTCAGTGCCGGGCCGACTCGCCCCGCGACGCTCGACGCGACTGCCGCCAGGCCGGTGCCGGTCGCGGCCCACGCACCGCTGATCCGAGGAGCCGCCAGCGGCTCCTGGCTGCCGAGCACGATCGAGTTGGTGTCCGAGACCGGGTCGCGCATCACGTAAGGGAAGGCGGTTCGCAGCGTCGCCGAGACAACCTTCTCGAGGGAATCAGAGCCGGGCAAGTGACCGACGTTGATCGCGACCATCCCGCCGCGGTGCAGATGCGAGCGGATCAGCGCGAAGAATTCCCTCGTGACGAGGTAGAACGGGATGTACGGCTGTCGGTACGCGTCCAGGAAGATCGCGTCGTAGCGGGTCCTGCTCGCCTCGAGCCACGGCCGCGCGTCGGCAGTGTAGAAGTGCAGGTTGGGGCCGTGCAGATCGAAGTAGCGCTTGCCGATCGAGGTCAGCTCGCCATCGATCTCGACGGCATCGACCCGCGTGTCGGGGAAGTAGTGGCCGTAGGCGCGAGCGATCGTGCCTGCGGCGTCGCCGAGGATCGCCAGACGCCGCGGAACCCCGAGCTCGTCGGCCAGCGGCAGCACCAGGAAGTCGTCCCAGTAGCCACCGGTCAGATAGCTCCACGGACGGTAGAGCGAGTGAATCGCGACCCCCTCGTTGAGCTGAAGCCAGCGCTCACCGCTCGGGAGCTGCAGCACGCGGGCGTATTGATACGGGGTCTCGGTCTCGTAGATCACGCGCGCGCCGGCGACGCCGGCGCCGATCGCGGCGGGCGGGATCGCAAGCAGCGCTGCGACGGCGAGCGGCACGAGCAGCGATCGACGCGACCCCATTCCGAGCGCTCCCGCGAGTGCGAGCGCCAGCGCGAAAACCAGGAACGTCCGGTGGGTGCCGATCAGCGGGATCAGGAGCAGCGCCGAGGCGAACGTGCCCACGAGGGAACCCGTGGTCGAGATCGCGTACAGGTGCCCAGTGACGGTCCCAGTGTCGGCCACGCGCGCCAGCGCGAGCCGGTTGGCGTACGGAGCAATCGTGCCGAGCAGCATCACCGGCACCGCGACGAGCACCAGGACCGCGGCCAGCGATCCGAGAAATCCTCCGACCGAGAGCGAGCCCAGGGCCTTGACCGAGAAGCGCAGAAACGGCGTCGAGACGAACGGCACCAGCGCAAGCAGCGCGGCGGCCGCAAGCACGATCATGCACAGACCCCGCAGGTCGGCACGCCGGTCCGCGAGCCGCCCGCCGATCGCGTAGCCCGCCGACAGGGCGACCAGGACGGTCGCGATCGTGTTCGCCCAGATGATCGTGGACGCTCCGAAGTACGGCGCGAGCAACCGTGCGGCAGAGATCTCGGCTCCAAGGCTGCCGGCGCCGACCACGAAGACGATCGCTCTGAGCGTGTTCATCGCCGGCGTCCCGGGGCGGGCCCGGCCGGCGTGAGCCTGCTCGCGCTCGGGGCGGCTGCCTGCGGGGTGATCCGGCTCGGTGACGGACGCCACTAGCCCGGCACCGTAGCGCGCCGCGCGCCTTCCCAGGATCGGTTGTGCCGCTTGGATGGATGCCCCCACCCCCTAGCATCCGGCCCAAGGCAATGCTCCTATACGACAACAAGCTGTCGGGGAACTGCTACAAGGTTCGCCTACTCGCGGCACAACTCGGCAGCGAGCTCGACCGGCGTGAGCTGGACGTCGTTGACCGCTCCAACCGGCCCGAGGTGCTGGGCGGACTGAACCCCGCGCTGCGCGTGCCGACGCTGATCCTCGACGACGGCCGGGCGCTCGGCGAGTCCAACGCGATCCTCGGATACCTGGCCGAGGGCACCGAGTACCTGCCGGAGGACCGCTTCGAGCGCGCCCAGGTCCTCCAGTGGCAGTTCTTCGAGCAGTACTCGCACGAGCCGAACATCGCGGTGGCTCGCTTCTGGCTCCACTTCGGGATCGACGTTGCCCCGGACGTGCTCGCCGAGAAGCAGCGGCTCGGCAACCTCGCCCTGGCGGCGCTCGACGGGCACCTCGCTCACCGGAGTTTTCTGGTCGGCGAGCGCTACACGATCGCCGACATCAGCCTGTACGCGTACACCCACGTGGCGGACGAAGGCGGCTTCGATCTGTCGCGCTACCCGGCGATCCGGCCGTGGCTCGAGCGCGTCGCCGCTGCGCCCGAACACATCCCGATCACGGCATGAGCGCCGCGAAGCGAGTGTGCTGCGCCCTCGGCGCGGTCGCTGTCGCACTCGCTGCCTCGAGCGCCCCCGCGTCGGCGGGGATCGCGAACGCAGGGGTGAAGGGCGCACCGACAACCAACCCGCTGGCGGGCCTGCCATGGGGCAACTACACCGGCAACGGCGATGAGGTGTTCCCGTCCTACCGTGCCGCGCACGGCTCCGAGAAACGCCTCCTGGGGCTGATCGCACTCCGTCCCCGCGTGCGCTGGTACGGGCCGTGGAATCCCGACTCCGAGGCAAGGCTCACCTCGAGCGAGTACATCGCGGACGTCACCGCCGGCAACCCCGACGTGCTCGCGCAGGTTGCCGTGTTCCGGCTCGACCCGTGGGAGGGCGACGCGTGCAAGCGCCTGCCGACCGCCGCCGAGCAGGCCAGCTACAAGCGCTGGATCGATGGCTTCGCCGCCGGCATCGGCTCCTCGCGTGTGGCTCTGATCCTCCAGCCGGACCTTCCGTTCGCGTTGTGTGTGCCGCACCATTCGCGAATCCCTCTGCAGCTGGTGGCCTACGCCGCGCGCAAGTTTGACGCGCTCCCCCACACGACCGTGTACCTCGACGCCGGGTCCTCGGATTGGGAGTCGGTCCGCCAGGCGGTGACGATGCTCCGAGGGGCGGGCATCCGCTACGCGCGCGGGTTCGCGCTGAACGCCACCCACTACGACAGCAACGCGCACGAGATCCTGTTCGGAGCGCACGTAGTTCGCGCGCTCGAGCGCAGCCATCTCGCGAGCAAGCACTTTGTGATCAACACCTCCTCGAACGGGCGGCCGTTCACCTACCAGCAGTACCACGGCGGCACCTTCGACAACGCCGAGGTGTGCCATAGCCGCCAATCGCTGCGCTGTGTGACGCTGGGGATCCCGCCGACCTGGCACGTCACCGATCCGCGCTGGGGCCTGCCGCGAAGCGTCCGGGCAATCGCAGGGCGACTGCTCGACGCGTTCCTGTGGATCGGCCGTCCGTGGCTCGATAACCAGGCCGACCCTTTCGACCTGGAGCGATCGCTGCAGATGGCGCGCACGACCCCCTACTGAGTCAGAGCGCTCGCGGTGATCGCCTCGCATACGTAGTTGGCGAGACCGGGCGCCACTTGCTCGTAGGTTCGAGCGAACCGCTCGTCGCCGACATACAGCTCGCCGAGGCGCCGGTGCATGTCGCGTGAGCACGGATAGAACCACCGCGAGATCTGCTCTCGATGGCGTTCGGCGAGGTCCCGTGTTGCCGCCCCGTCCGCCGGCTCGCCGGCCGCGAGCAGCTGTGCGAAGGCCCGGACGATCTCCTCGGACTCGGCCCTGATCGCTGCCCACTCGGCCTCGCCGTAGCGAGCTGCACGTCGCGCGGACTCGCGATAGGCCTCGGTATGTCCCCAGCGCTCTCGCACCTCGTCCTCGTACAGGCTGTGGTCAAAGCCGTCGAACATCGTGGCCTCCTCCAGTTGCGTTCCGTTCTCGTGCGCGTCGAGCGCGGCGTCCAGGGCGCCGGCCACGCCCGATAGGCGCTCGAGCTCGCGGCCGACCAGCTCGCGCTGGCGCCGCAGCGCCGTGCCCCGGTCGTAGCCCGGCTCGTCGAGCATCGCTTGTATCTCGGCCAGCGCGAAGCCCAGCTGACGCCAGACGAGGATCTCCTGCAGGCGCAGCAGGTCCGCGTGGGAGTAGAGGCGGTAGCCCGCTTCCGTACGAGCGCTGGGCGCCAGCAGCCCGATCTCGTCGTAGTGGTGAAGAGCGCGTACGGTCACGCCCGCAAGCTCTGAGACTTCGCCAACCGTCCTCATGGCGCCGACGTTAGAGCCTCACGGAACGTGAGAGTCAAGAGCTGCGCCATCGCTACCGTTCCTCGGCGATGGATGTCGAGGACGCGATCCGCAGCCGGCGCACGCACAAAGCGTTCGCCCCCGAGCCGGTACCCCGCGAGCTGCTCGACGAGCTGCTCGAGCTGGCACGCTGGGCACCCAACCACCACCTCACCAATCCCTGGCGCTTTCGCGTGCTCGGTCCGCAGACGCTCGCTGAGCTCAAGCTCGCCGCCGGCCCCGAGGCCGCGACCAAGCTCGACCGGGCGCCGACTCTGATCGCGGCGACCGCCAAGCGCTCGGACGATCCCGTCCAGGACGAGGAGGACCTGTGCGCCACCGCGTGCGCCACATACGCCGTGCTGCTCGCGGCGCATGGCCGCGGGCTCGCCGGCTACTGGCGCACGCCGGGCGTGCTGAGAACGCCCCGGGGCCGCGCCGCGCTCGGCATCCCCGACGACGAGCGCTTCGTCGCGCTGATTCACCTTGGCCGGCCACGGCAGGACAAAGAGCCGCCCGAGCGCCTACCTCCGTCCGACGTGATTACGTACCTGGATTGATGCTGCACTATGACGAGCGCCCGGCCCAGGGCGAGGCCCGCGGCCTGCTGGTCCTGCACCACGGGCGGGGCACCAGCGAGCAGGACCTACTGCCGCTCGCCGATGCGCTCGATCCCGGGCGCCAGCTGCACGTCGTCACCCCGAGGGCGCCACTCCAGCTTCCACTCTCCCCCGGCTACCACTGGTATCGCGTACCGCACGTCGGCTTTCCGGATCCCCAGACGTTCTTCGCCGCACGCGACGCGCTTGCGGAGCTGCACGACGCGCTGTGGGAGACCACGGGACTGACTGGGGCACAGACGGTGCTCGGTGGGTTCTCGATGGGCACCGTGATGAGCTACGCCCTCGCGCTCGACCGCGACCGTCCTCGGCCCGCCGGGATCCTCGCGTTCTCCGGTTTCATCCCGACGGTTGAGGGCTGGGAGCCCGAGTTGCCTGAGCGCAATGCCGAGCGCGTCTTCATCGCCCACGGCCGGAACGACCCGGTGATCACGGTCGGTTTCGCGCGTGAGGCCCGCGAGCTGCTTGGAGACGCCGGGTTCGACATCGACTACCGAGAGTCCGAGGCGACCCACAGCATCGATCCGGGCGATATACCGCGCGCTGTGGCGTGGCTGCGCGAGACCCTGGGCTGACGCGACTCGGGGGCGGCCGCGCTTGCACGAGCGCCCTCGACGGGAACTAACGCCCCGCGTCAGCGCCTTGCGTTAACCAGCTCGCCATTCGAGGGGAATAGCCACAACCGCCGGTTGACCGGCGGCCGGAAGTTGAACAACCCTCCCAGATCGAACTTCAACCCCTGCGCCGCGTCGGCCTTCGCGAGCACCTGATCGGAGGAGCCGGGGATCCCCGGCAGGTGCCAGTTGTACTCGACGAAGTTGATGATCGAGGCCTGATCGCTGACGTGATGATCGACTACGTTGTGGCCCGCGAACGGCGAGATCAGCAGCAGCGGCAGGCGTGGACCGAACCCGCACCGGGCCTGCTGGCCGCCGAGTGGCGCAGTGGTCTGCGGGCTCGGCCCGCACTGACCCGAGGTCGGGCCGGTCAGGGTCGTATTGGTCAGGTTGTCAGCCGGAGAGACCGACGGGTTGACGAGCGGGCCGGCCTGATGGTCATACCACCCGTCCGAGTCGTCGTAGGCGATGATCACGGCCGTGCTCGACCAGTCCGGCGAACGCTCGAGCGCGTTGATCTCGTGGACGATGAACCACTGCTCATCGCGCGGATCTGAGTACCCCGCGTGCCCGTCCTCGTAACCGGGTGCCTTCAGGAAGCTCACCGCGGGGAGCGCGCTCGACGGCAGCCGGCGCGCCGTGATGGCCGCCACGAGCTGGTCGAAATCGCCGATGTCGTACTGGTGGTTAGGGGTGTTGAACTGCGGCACGCCGCCGACGTACGACTGGGTGTCGTGGCCGATCGTGCCCAGGCCCGCGAGCGTGTCGCGGCCGCTGGCGCCGGTCGGGATCGTCAAATGATGAGGATTCGCGGTGGAGGCGTAGAAGTCGAAGGGCTCGTGGTGCGGGATGTAGTCATCCTTGTAGCCCCACTGGCCCGTGCCGCCCATCGCGACGCCGACCGGATGCACGCTGTCGCAGATCCCCTGGTTGGAGGAATGCGGCACCTGGTTCTGAAAGCCGGCGTTCTTGAACTGATCCGGCGTGAACGTGCTGGTCGGCTGGTTGGTGCCGAGCGCGGCGAGGGCAGCGGAGAAGCTGATGCTCGGACGCTGGCCGCCCTGGAACCAACCCCACGAGAGGCCGGCAGCGTTCAGCTCGTCTCCGATGTTCTTGCCTGACAGAGCGACCGCGTCGCGGGTTGAGCAGTCATCCCAATAAGGCTGCGCGTCGCTGGTCAGCGAATATCCGCCCTGTCCGTCCGCCGTGAGGTCCCCGTTCGGCGATGTGGCGCTCGACACCGAGGGAGAGTTGATGGCGTGGGTCATATCCACTCCGCCGGTGTCGCCGCTGACCATATTGATCGCGCCCGGCGCCGAGGGCCCGAACGTCGTGCCGTAGGAGTTGTCGCTCATCGCGAAGTGCTGGGCGTAGTTCCACAGCCCGGTCACGGTGTTGCCGTCGTAGTAGTCCATGACCTGAGCGGCCTGGCAAGGCGAGCCATACGCCGAAGTGCCGGTGCCCGTGCCGACGCTCTCGACGAACTTGTCCATGGCGCCGCCGTCGAACGCCTTCTGCTCGTCGCTGTAGCCGTGGTCCTGATCGCAGGTCAGCTGCCCGCCGGCACTGCCCTGGTATCCGGTGGGGCTGAAGTCCAGACGCTGGGGAGGGGCCGAGTTCGGGTTGCTGGTCAGCAGGTTGTCGCTGTGACGCAGCCTCGCCGGCAGCGAGGAGGCCGTCGCGGGCAGCAGGCCATCGACAGGCGGGGTCCCGGGCGCCGACGTGAACGGCCGGCCGTTCGAATTTGTCGCGGTGGGATAGGTCCCGAAGTAATGGTCGAAGGAGACGTTCTCCTGGAAGATCACGACCACATGCTGGATCGGGGTACTGGTGGCGGTGCTCCGCGCGCCGCCGCGATGCCGGCTCGTGCCCCCTCGAAGTCCGCCCGCTGTCGCGGCCTGGACAACGACGACGCTGGCCGCGACGGCCAGCGCCGCAGCGACCAGCAATGAAATCAACCGCTTTCCTGGCATCAAGTTCTCCTCTACATCCGGGGTGACGCGCGAACTCTCGCCAGCGCCCCAACGGCAGGTGTTGCCTAGGAGTTGACCAGATGTGATCTAGTCGTGCGGCCGGCAACCCGTACCATCCCCGGGCGTTGACGATCCAGACCGCGACATCGACGCCCGCCTCCACCGCCGACGCCACGCTGCGCGAAGTCATCGAGACGCTGGCGCCGCTGCGGCGCCGCGCCGGGTCGGCCGATGAGCACGACGCCGCCTACTGGATTGCCGACCGGCTGGCGAAAGCGGGGTGCCAATCGCGCGTCGAGGAGGCGGAGTTCCTGGATGGCTATGCCGGGGTGATCGGCACGCTTGCGCGGGCCGGTGCGCTCGCTGGATTGGCCGCGCTCCCGCGGCGCACGCGAAAGCTCGGCGGTGCCACGGCGGCGCTCGTAACCGCCGCGATCGCCGACGACATCTCCAACGGCCCGCGGCTGTTCCGGCGCGCGACCAGCGCGCCCCGGATCACCTGGAACGTGGTTGCAGAATGCGGCGACACCACCGCCGAGCGCACCCTGGTGGTGCTCGCGCACCACGACGCGGCGCCGACGGGCGCGATCTTCGACGATCGGGGGCAGGCCTGGTTCGGCGAGCGCTTCCCGGGCATCATCGAGCGGATCGACACCTCGCTGCCGCTGTGGTGGGGGATGCTGGCGGCCCCGGCACTGATCGCGGTCGGCGCGGCTGCCGGCAGGCGCGGCATGATCGGCACCGGCGTTGCGGGCTCGCTCGTCGGCGCGGCGGTGTTCGCCGACGTTGCGCGCCGCCCGGTCGCCCCGGGCGCGAACGACAACCTGACCGCGGTCGCTGTGCTGGTCGCGCTGGCCGAGCGCCTGCAGCGCGAACACATCGAAGGGCTGCGGATGCTGCTCGTCTCATGCGGCGCCGAGGAGGTGCTCCAAGGCGGCATCCACGGATTCGGGGCCCGGCACTTTCCCGGACTTGACCGCGACCGTACCTGGTTCTTGAACCTCGACACGCTCGGGTCTCCCAAGCTGATCATGCTCGAGGGCGAGGGCCCGGTCGTGATGGAGGACTACCACGATCGCAGCTTCCGCGACCTGATCGAACAGGCCGCGCATCGCTCCGGTGCGTCGCTGCGCCGGGGGATGCGCTCGCGCAACTCCACCGACGCCGTGATCCCCAGCCGCGCGGGCTTCCCGACCGCGACGATCACCTCGATGGACCGCTACAAGGCGCTCTCCAACTACCACCAGATGTCAGACACACCGGAGAACGTCGACTACACGACGGTCCTCCACGCGCTGACGGTGACCGAGGAGCTCGCTCGAGAACTCGCCGGCAACCGCTGGGTCTGCAGGTAGCTGCGGCTATGCCTCTCGCCGCCGAGCTCGAACTCCCGACGTTCGACCACACCGATCCGGCCCTCAGCGGCGAGAAGTACCGCGATGCGATGGCGAGCGTGCACGGCCACGACGGCTGGCTGACCGCCAACCCGTTCGGCTTCACCGTGCTCGACCGCGAGAGCGGCGAGTTCTTCCTGCGAACCAAGGACGCGGTGTTCCCGGGGCTGACGATCGGCGAGCTGTTCGGGGTCACCGACGGACCGCTGCACGAGGAGATCGTCAAGAACATCATCAACATCAACGGCGAGGACCACCGCCGGCTGCGCAACCTCGTCAACCCTGCACTCGCCCCGCGCGCAGTCGACCGCTACCGCCCCGCGATGCGCGCCTTCCTCCAGCAACTGCTCGACCAGGTGCCGGCGGATGGCCGTTGCGAGTTCATCGCCGACTTCGCCAAGCCGTATCCGTCACTGGTGATCGCGAAGGTGATGGGCGCGCCGCTCACCGATGCGCCGCGCCTGCATCACTGGTCGAACTGGATTCAGCGCCAGTTCGACGCCCAGAGCCTGATGACCGAGCGCGCGCTGATCGAGCAGGCCGTGGCCGAGTTCTACGAGTACGAGGACGCGCTGATCGCCCAGCGCCGCGGTTCCCCGAGCGACGATCTGATCTCGGCACTGATCGAGGCGGAATCCGAGGGCGATCGCCTCAGCCACGACGAGCTGCGAAACCTGATCCTCAACATCCTTGTCGGCGGCGTCGACACCAGCCAGAGCCAGCTCGCCCACGCGGTCAGGCTCCTCGCCGACTATCCCGACCAGTGGGAGGAGCTGCGCGCGGATCCGCAAGGTCTCGCGCTGGCAGCCGTCGAGGAGGCTTTGCGCTACGAGCCAATCACGCCGTTCACGGCGCGGATCACGATTGCCGAGATCGAGTATCGCGGGATCACGTTCGCTCCCGGCGCGATCATTCTGATCTCAGCCTGGCACGCAAACCGCGACGGGATCGCGGATGCGGGGACCGATGCGTTCGACATCACCGCTGAGCGGCCGCGAGCGCGGGTGCTCACGTTCGGCGCCGGCATCCACTACTGCGTCGGCGCGAACCTGGCACGCGCGGAGATGCAGGAGGGGCTCGCGTTTCTCGCCCGGAACGTCACGACCGTCACTGTGGACGGGCCACCCGCGTTCGGGACGCCGTCCGGGATCTACGGCCTCGAGTCGCTACCGCTCAGGCTCGAGCGCTAGGCGGACGGCCTCCACAGCGCGTCGTCCCCGAGCGGCACGCGGACCGCCTTGCCCGCCGTCACCAGTTCGAGCAGTGCCGCCTCGGCCCGCGCGCGGTCGGGCGCGTCGTTGCTCCATGTCATCAGCGCGGCCACCTCCTGCGTGGTGAGCCCGTCCGCGAAGTGCTCGAGCAGCGGCTCGGGCGTCTCGGGCGGGTTCTCGCGATGCAGTGTCGGGTCGATATTCGCGACGAGCACGTCGTACGCCTCGACCGCCTGGAAACCGCCCGCCACCAGCTCGGTCCCATTTGAGGCGAATACGACCGAGGGTGCCGTGAAGCGCACCGGCCCGTCCGTCGTCGCCGTCTTGCGCTGCAGCTCGGCCGGCGACCCGGCGGCCTTCCGCGTCTCGCTCTTGTCGCGTTCGTAGGCTTCGGTCACCTCGGCGCTGTCGAGCGCGTCGATGATCTGGCCGGCGTCGAGACCGGGGAGGCCGCTGATCACCTCGCGCAGCTGCTGGTCGTCATCGAGCAGTAACGGCGTCGTGAAGTTCGCGAGTTGCAGGGCTCGGTATACGCGCCATTCGCTGCCGGGCTGGCTGAGTCTCGCCGCCACGATCGCCCGGCAGGCTCGGGCCGTCCCGCTCAGTCGTGGCTTCGGCGAGGGCGCGAACGGCATTCCGTAGCGCCCCCGGAAGTGGAGCTGGCCGAGCGCCCCGCGCAGCGGGCTGTAGCCGCGGGCCTCGTATTGCGAGCGATCCTCGGTCAATCCAATCACCACGAGCCTCCACTGCAGCTGCTCTGCGTAGCGCCATTCGATGACACGCAGCGCCGGGCTCTCCGAGTAGGCCCACGGACACGCCGGATCGCTGTAGAGAGTTACCTGGATCGGTCGGTTGATGCCTCAAGTATATGCACCAGGTCGCTTCCGGGTTCGTCGGTGGTGGCTTGGCCATCGATCCCAGGAGCGAGCGCCACTGCGCGGTGGACCTTCGCCCTGGCGAACCCCGCGGCCGCCAGCGCAGCCTCCGCCTCGGCCGGGATGTCGAAGTGCAAGTGAACCCGCCCGCGCACGAAAGCCGACAGCACGACACGGAACCCCCTAACCTGCCAGGTCTGCACGCGGGCCATGTGCAGATCCGAGATGTAGCGGCCATGCGCGAAGCCCCCGAGCACGCGCGCAAAGCGCCGCCAGATCCCGTCGACGGCGTCGCTCGGCAGGTAGCCGAGCAGGCCTTCGGTGATGATCGCGAGACCTTGATCCGCGTCGAACTCGAGTGCGAGCGCCGCAAGGCTGTCCGGCCCCTCATCACTCAGCGCGTCGACCGACTCGACGCGGTGATGCTCACCGAGTGTTCCCATCCGGTAAAGCGCGTCCCGCTTGCGCTCGGCCATCTCCGGCAGGTCGGCCTCGACGTAGGTGAGCCGCCCGCCGTAGCGCTGGGTGAAACGCCAGCCGCGCGGCGAGAGCCCTGCCGCGACCTCGATCACCTGGGTTACCCCATGCTCCTCGATCGCCTGCTCCAGCAGCAAGTCGATTGCGCGATGTCGTGTGAGCAGATAGCTCTCGAGCGACGCACCGCCGAGCATCCGGCTGGCGACGAAAACGGGCCGCACCGACTCGAACAGCACCCGTCCCTCGAGCGTCTGCAGCTCGGGGTGGGAGAGCCCATTGCGTGCCCACACGTAGCCGGTGTAGTGAGCGGTCGGGCTGATCCGCGCCGAGGAGCTCATCGCCGCGCGTCCAAGAGCCGCTCCAGCAGCGGAACCTGTGCGGGGTTGATCTTCTCCCGCGCGACCGGCAGCGCGAACCACTCCGCGCGATCGACCTCCGGCACCTCGATCGTCTTTCCCGACCGGGGCGGCCACTCGAGCTCGAACGTGTTGCTGGTGAGGTTGCTCACATCGAGGTCGCCCTCGAGCGCCCATGCCCGGACGAGCTTGCCCGATTTTTGCCGTACCTCGCCCAGGTCGTGGACCGCACCGTCGGGCGGGGATGCGCCGAGCTCCTCGGCGAACTCGCGGCGCGCCGCCGCGAGCGCGTCCTCGTCGGGCTCGTATTCCCCTTTGGGGACCGACCAGGCGCCTAGGTCGCGGCGCGCCCAGAAAGGGCCGCCGGGGTGCACGAGCAGCACCTCGAGCGAACCATTGCTGCGGCGGTGAAGAAGGAGTCCAGCACTGCGGGCGGCCACCCTGTCATCGTAGTTCCAGCGCGTATCCCTGGTAGGTGACGGTCGGGCCCCAGTCTGAGCGCTCGCGCTCCCACAGCAGCCGGAACCCCGCCGCTCGATACAGATGCGCGGCGGCACGAAGTGCGCTGAAAGTCTCCAGCTCGACCCTCGCCATCCCGCTCTCGCGCGCGTGCTGCACCATCGCGCCGACCATCCCGCGGCCCAGACCGTGTCCGCGCAGCGGGGCATCGAGCACGAACCACCGCGCCCGCCCGATCCCACCGCCCTCGTCGGTGAGCGCGAGGCATCCGCCCAGCGCCCGCTCACCATCGATCAGCCACACGCCGCCGCGGTCCCCGGGCCAGCCGTCCGCGATCGCCGCTTCCACGCCGCCGGCAACCGCGCCGACGAAATCCTGGTTGCGACCGTACTCCGAGCAGTAGACCCGGCGGTGCAGCTCGACGATCCCGTCCCCGTCGCCCTCGTGGAGCTCGCGGCGGATCGTCATGCCGGGATGTTCGGGAGGGCTGGTGAGCATGCGGACAGTTTGACCATGGAATTCAGCGATGCAAGTCAAAGGTGTAAACCGATTGATCTAGGATTGGGATCAATGGAGCTCCGCCAGCTGCGCTACTTCGAGTCGGTCGTCCGCCACCGGCACTTCACCCGCGCCGCCGACGAGCTGCACGTCGCGCAGTCCGCGCTCTCCCGGCAGATCGGCCGGCTCGAGCAAGAGCTCGGGGTCGAGCTGCTGCGTCGAACGACGCGCTCGGTCCAGCCGACCGAGGCCGGCGAGCTGGTCGCCGCCCGAGCGCGCGCCGTACTCGCCGAGGCCGACGCACTGCGCGGGGACGTCGACGCGCTTCGCGGCCTGCTTCGGGGTCACGTGAACGTCGGGGCGATGCTGTTCGGCGGTGAGCTCGACATCCCGGCGATCCTCGCCGCTTTCACCACCCACTATCCGGGCATCGAGATCGGGCTGCACGAGGGGACCGCGCAGCGGATGACCGAGAGGCTCCGCGACGGCAGCCTCGACATCACGTTCGCGCTGGAGGCGCAGCCGCCGGACGATCTCGAGCGGCTCGAGCTCTCGCGTGAGCAGCTAGCGCTCGCAACGAGCCCCGAACACGTCCTCGCCGGCGATGGGCCACTCCCCCTTCCCGAGCTCGAAGGCCATCCGCTGATCGCCTTCCAGCACGGCTCGTCAACCCGGGAGGTCGTTGACGCCTCCTTCCAGCGCGCCGGCGTGCGACCGCGAATCTCGCTCGAGGCAAACGATTTCGCGCTCGTGCGCTCGCTCGTCGCGCGGGGTGTTGGCCTCGCGATCCTCCCCCGCTCCTACCTGGTGCGCCCGGGACCTCGGATCTCGTTCCGCCCGCTGGAGCCCGCGCTCGAGATGAAGGTCGTGCTGTGGTGGCGCCGCGGGCGCAGTCTCTCGCCCGCGGCGCGCGCCTTTGTCGACTACGCGGCGAGCCAGCGGCGCTGACCACCCCAACGAACTTTGGCGAATCTGTTCGGACCCTCCGAACAGATTCGCCATTGTTCGCGGGTTCAGGCGGCGATCGCTTCGACGTCGGCCGGCTCCGGGGTGGCTTCGCGGGCAGCGGCCGCACCCGTGGCCTCGTCGGCGTGCGTGGCAGGCCGTGTCCGCAGCCCGAGCGCGCCGACCAGCGCCGCCACCAGTGTGATCGCCGCTCCCACCTCGAACGCGACCGTGTACCCGTTGGTCAGGGCGGTGAGCCGGTCAAGGGCGGGCGGGACTCCAGTCCCCGCGTGCGAATGAGCCTCGGCGATCGTGCTCAGCACCGCGAGGCCGAGCGCACCGCCGAACAGCCGCGACATGTTCAGAAGGCCGGACGCGAGGCCGCTCTGCGCCGCCGGCACACCCTGTGTGGCGGCGATCGTCGAGGACACCAGCGTGAGGCCCATGCCCAGGCCGCTGAGGATCCCGCCCGGGAGTACCGCGAGGAAGTAGCTCGCGCCGGGCCGCACGCCTGTGAACAGCAGCAGGCCCGTGCTCGCGGAGAGCATCCCGAGCACGACCACCCGTCGCAGGCCCAGTCGCGCCACCAGCCGCGGTGCGAGCGATGACCCGGTGAAGACCGCCAGTGTCATCGGCAGGAACGAGAGGCCGGCCTGCAGGGCGTCGTCACCGAGGACCTCCTGCAGGTACAGCGTGATGAAGAAGAACATCGAGAACAGCGCTGCGTACATCAGGACCACGACCGTGTTCGCGGCGCGCAGTTGCCCACGCCGGAAGATCGACAGCGGCACCAGCGGCGACGCGGCGACGCGCGCCTCGACGAACAGGAACGCGCCGAGCAGCCCGACGGCGATCGCCAGCGGCACGAGCACCTGGGTCGAGCCCCATCCGAACGTGTCCGTGCGCACGATTCCGTAAGTGAGCGCGACCAGTCCCGTAGTGACCAGCACCGCGCCGCTCAGATCGAAGTGACGCTTGCCCTCGAACCGGCGGTCGACCGGGATCGCCCGCAGGGCGAGCAGGATGACCAGCGCGCCAACCGGGACGTTGATCGCGAAGATCGCCGGCCAGCCAAACGCCTGCGTGAGGATTCCGCCGAGCAGCGCGCCCGACGATGCGCCGAGGCCGCCGACCGCGCCCCACAGGCCCAGGCCGCGGTTGCGTTCCGATCCTTCCGGGATCGAGGACGTGATGATCGAGAGGGTCGCCGGCGAGACGATCGCGCCGCCGAGGCCCTGCAGGGCCCGGACGCCGATCAGCATCCCGCGCGAGGCTGCGAGCGCGCACAGCAGCGAGGAGATCGCGAACAGCGCGCTGCCAGCGAGGAACACCCGCCGGCGGCCGAGCAGGTCTGCGGCACGCGCGCCGAGCATCAGGAACCCGGCGAAAGTGATCGTGTAAGCGTTGACCACCCACTGCAGCCCGGTGGTCGAGAAGTGCAGACCGGATCGCATCTCCGGCAGCGCGACGTTGACGACCGCGACGTCGAGGATGACCATGAACTGCGCCAGGCAGACGACGAACAGGATCGCGTTGGTGGAGCCGAATGAGATCCCGCCCACCCGGAATATCTTGTTAGTTGAGGTCACGAGGTGTATTCTGCTCCTGTAATTATCCAGGTACAAGAGAGGAACTTATCCTGGTAGTAGATATGCCCCCCTCGGACTTTCAAGACATCTCAAACAACGATGGCAACGGCGTCGCCGTGAGAAATGAAGACCCCGCCCGCCCGCGTCGCCGCGCGGAGCTTGCGGACTTCCTGCGCCGCCGGCGCGAGCAGATCAAGCCCGAGGACGTCGGCCTGCCGAACGGCAGCCGCCGTCGCACGCCCGGCCTGCGGCGCGAGGAGGTCGCGCAGCTCGCCGGGGTGGGCACGACGTGGTACACGTGGCTCGAGCAGGGCCGTGACGTGCGCGCCTCGCTCGAGGTGCTCGAGGCCGTATCGCGCGCGCTGCGCCTGACGCCGGCAGAGCGCACGCACCTGATCCTGCTCGGGCGCGGCGAGGAGCCAGCGCCGTGCAAGGCAGCAAACGAACGCGTCTCGCCGACGATCAGGCGTCTGATCGAGAACCTCGGCCCGAACCCGGCCTACGTGCTCGGACGCCGCTGGGACTACCTGGCGTGGAACCGCGCGGCGTGCGCTGTGTTCGGCGACTTCGACGCGATCCCGCGCGCCCAGCGAAACCACGTGTGGCGCTTCTTCACCGACCCGACCCGCCGCGAGAGGATGCCTGACTGGGAGCGAAGCTCGCGGCTGCTGGTCGCGAAATTCCGTGCCGACAGCGCACGGCATCTGGGCGACCCCGAGTTCGAGCAGCTGATCCACACGCTTCGGCAGTCGAGCCCCGAGTTCTGCAAGGCATGGAAGCGCCACGAGGTTGCGCGCGCCGGCGAGGGACGCAAGGAGATCAACCACCCGGAGGCCGGGTTGCTCGTGTTCGAGCACGCGGTGTTCAATCCCGCCGACGCGCCGGAGCAACGATTGGTGCTGTACTCGCCGATGCCGGAGCACGACACACCGGAGAAGCTCGCGGCTATGCTCGACAGTGATCCCGCGTACGTGCCGGTCCCCGTCGGCGCGGCGTAGGTTTCAGAGAATTGTCAACACGGAAGGCGATGATTGGGGCCCACCCTCCCCGGTTGCGCCTGGACCGCCGCCAGATCAACCCGAGGTAACTCCTAGTGAGAAGTCTTGCCAGATGGTGCTTTGCGCACCGGCGCATCGTGCTGCTGGGATGGATCGTCGCGCTGATCGGCATGACCGCGATCCACTCGGCGGCCGGCAGCGCGTATAGCGACAACTTCCGCCTATCGGGCACGCAAAGCTTCGACGCTGTCAATCTGCTGCAGCGCAACGCCCGGAAAGCATCCGGCGACACCGATCAGATCGTGATCGCCGTAAAGCACGGCTCGGTTACCGATCCCGCCGTCCGCGCGCGGGTGAACGCCATGCTCGCTGCGGTCGCGCGCCTCCCCCACGTCTCTGAGATCGCGTCGCCGTACGGCCCCCGCGGCGCCTCGCAGATCTCCCCCTCCGGACAGATCGCGTTCGCGACCGTCACCTTCGATGAACGCGCCGACAAGATCCCCGGCAGCGAGGGCAAGAAGTTCGTGAGCACCGCGCGCTCGTACGCCGGCAACGGACTGCAGATCGAGCTCGAGGGCCAGATCGCGCAGGCGGCCAACCGAGGCACGGCCGGCGGCATCGGCCTCGGCGCGGCGGCGGCGGCCGTGGTTCTGTTCCTGGTGTTCGGCTCGTTCCTGGCGATGCTGTTGCCGTTGCTGACGGCGGGGCTCGCGCTCGGCACCGGCATCGCTGTCGACGGCCTGCTCTCGCACGGGATCCAGATGGCGTCGTTCAGCTCCGAGCTCTCGCTGCTGATCGGTCTCGGCGTCGGCGTCGACTACGCGCTGTTCATCGTGACCCGCTACCGCCAGGGCCTGCTGCGCGGACTGACCAGCGAGCAGGCCGTGATCGAGTCGGTCGATACGTCGGGGCGAGCCGTCCTGTTCGCGGGAATGATCGTCTGCATCGCGATGCTGGGGATGTTCGCGCTTGGCGTGAGCTTCTTATACGGCGTCGCGATCGCCGCCTCGGTCGCGGTCGCCTTCACTGTGGTCGCATCGCTGACCCTGCTGCCGGCGCTGCTCGGTTTCTTCGGCCCGCGCGTGTTGCGCCGCCCCGAGCGCCGTGCGCTGAGCGCCGCGCAGCTGCGAACCAGCGACGAGTCGCCCGCATGGGCGCGGTGGGCGAACACGCTCCAGCGCCGGCCCGCACTGTTCTCGATCGTTGCGACGCTGGTGATGGTGTTGCTCGCCGTGCCCTTCCTGTCGATGCGGCTCGGGTCAGCCGACGCCGGGTCGGACCCGTCGGGCACCACGACGCGCGCCGCCTACGACCTGCTAGCCAAGGGCTTCGGGCCCGGCTACAACGGGCCGCTGCAGCTGGTCGCAAAAGTCTCCACCCCGGCGCAGAAGGCGGCATTCATCCGCGTGGAACGCGCGGTCGCCTCGACGCCCGGCGTCGTCGGCGCTACGCACCCGCGCTTCGAGGGCGACGTCGCGCTGGCGAACGTCTACCCCAAGGGCTCCCCGCAGGACGCCTCAACTGCCGACCTGCTGCATGCAGTCCGTAACCAGGTTGTTCCGGCCGCCGAGCGGGGCACCGGGCTGCAAGTACTCGTCGGTGGACAGACCGCAATCTTCGACGACTTCAGCACCGTCCTGTCCGCGAAGCTGCCGCTGTTCATCGCGGTGGTTGTGATCCTCAGCTTCCTACTGCTGATGACCGTGTTCCGCAGCCTCGTGATCCCGCTGATCGCCGCGGTAATGAACCTGCTGTCGGCCGCGGCCGCGTTCGGCGTGATCACCGCGATCTTCCAGAACGGCTTCGGCGCATCACTGCTCGGGATCGACAAGACCGGACCGATTGAGTCTTTCGTGCCGGTGATGATGTTCGCCATCCTGTTCGGCCTGTCGATGGATTACGAAGTGTTCCTGGTCACGCGCATCTACGAGGAGTGGCACCGCCGACGCGACAACCGCGAGGCGGTCACGCACGGGCTCGCCGCAACCGGCCGGACGATTACAGCCGCCGCCGCGATCATGGTGCTCGTGTTCGGCGCGTTCGTGCTCGGCGGTGAGCGGGTGATCGAGCTGTTCGGTATCGGTCTCGCCAGCGCGGTCCTGCTCGATGCGCTGATCGTGCGCTCCGTGCTCGTACCCGGTCTGATGCTGCTGCTGGGCGACGCAAACTGGAAGCTGCCCGCCTGGCTCGATCGCGTGCTGCCCCACCTCAACGTCGAGGGCAGCGCCGCACGCGAAGCGGCGGCAGTCGGACCCGAGGCGATCGCCGAGCCACCGGTGCCCGAGCCGGTTGCCGGCTGAGCCTGTCCCTACGCGACAAGCGCGCCTCCACAAGCCCACGAGCGATTGGAGGGAGCGCCTTGATCGTCGACTGCGCGCATTATCGCGACGGCCGCCGCCAGCATGACGGACCGATGGAGCTCGAGCATGCGGCTAACTTCTGCCAAAGCGATGACGAGGGGTTCGTATGGCTCGGACTGTTCGAGCCAGGCGTGGCGAACTGACCGAGGTACAGGACCGCTTCGGCCTGCACGACCTCGCGATCGAGGACGTCCAGAACATGCACCTCCGTCCGAAGGTCGAGCGGTACAGCGAGTCGGACTCGTTCGTAGTTATACGCACGGCGCGGTATCTCAACGACACCGAGGAGGTCGACTTCGGCGAGGTCGGCGTGTTCATCGGCGAGCGCTTCGTGATCGCCGTCCGTCAAGGAGCTGCCAGCGACCTGCGCGATGCGCGCGCCCGGCTCGAGGCCAGACCCGAGCTCCTTGCCCAGGGGCCGCTGAGTGCGCTGTGGGCGATTATGGACAAGGTCGTCGATGACTACTCGCCGGTCGTGATTTGCCTCGAGCAGGACATCGAGGAGCTCTAGGAGGTGGTGTTCACCGGATCAGTTGCTGCCAGCGAGCGGATCTACTCACGCCGCCGCGAAGCCACCGAGCTGTACCGGGCGATGCATCCGCTGGTCATGCCGCTCGACGCGATCACGCGCGGGTCCCTGCTCGGCGTCGGCGAGACGCTGCGGCCGTTCTTCCGCGACATCTCCGACCACCTCAAGCTGGCGCACCCGACAGCGATCCAGGCGGGACTCCGCAGGCGCGTCGCGCCTCATCAGTTGAGGCATGCTCATGCCATCGATATGAGCGGAACGCAACCCTGAACTATCGCAGCGTTCTGGTGGGGGAGCTGACGGTGAAGGACGCGCGGTTGTACGGTCGAATGACGCGGCGGCGGCGTTCTAGAGGGTCGAGGACCGATGACGGAGCGGCCGGAAGTGTCTAGCGGAGAACGCCGCGGTGTTGAGCGGAATGGGCCGCGGGTGCATCCGTCCGGCATCATTCGTGCGCTGTGCGTGGCGTTTATCGATGGACGAGGATGGCGATATGATGCGTGCGGCGTTCATGGCTGTACAGTTGGGGATGTTCCTGGCAACGTGTCCCGCGGCGCGTCGCGGGCGATCATTCAGGGGCGGGTGAGCAGGGGTGGCCGAGTCGGCGCGCTTTCGGGCGCTGGAGCGGGCGGGGCTGTTGCATCCTGGCGCCTGTCATGTTTCCTGCGGCTGTCACCGTAGCTACGGGCGCAACGGCTCACTGACCCGTTACTACACCTGTCGCAACCACGACGTGCTACGCGCCGGATCTGAAGACCGTCTCTGCCCGGAGCGCTACATCCGCGCGAGCGAGCTCGACCAGTACGTGTTTGATCAGGTCCGCCAAGCATTGCTTGACCCACAACAGCTGCTCGCCGGCGAGCGCGCCGTCCTCGCGAGCGCCCCCGACGAGAACGAGCTGATCGCCCGCCAGCTCAAGCGACTGGACGCCGTCCTCGCCGCCAAGCAGACCGAGCGCGCCCGGCTGCTTGACGCCTACCAAGCCGGCCTACTGGACCTCGAGGAGCTGACCCGCCGCACCAGCACGCTCACCGCCCGCCACCACCAGCTCGCACAAGAGAAGGACACACTCACTACACGCAGCACCGAGCTCGCCACCCAAAACCGATTGCGGCGAAGGCTCGCCGGGTTCAGCGAACGGATCGCCGCCTCGCTTGACGACCTCGACTTCGAGGGTCGCCGACGTCTGCTACGACTCGTCGTCGAGAAAGTCAGCGTCACCGGCTGGCGGGTCGAGATCCACCTCAAGATCCCCCTCCCCGACGAACCACCGCCAGAGAGCGATCCGCCGCGCCACGGGCCACCCGGACCCGACCAGCCAAAGCTCGATCCCGCGAGACCCACGCCACCGTCAAGCGATGTGCGCCTGCGTTCCGTCCATCGAACTGCTGCATGAGGGCATCCCGCTCCTGCTGATCCAGCGCCAGCTGGGGCACTCGCACCTCTCGACGACCGGCACCTACCTGCAGGGGATCTCCTCTGAAGTGATCATCTCGACTGTCCACGCTCGTCGGGCTCCGATGATGCACGCCAGCGCCGGCCTCGCGCTATGACAGGGAGCGCACGATGCGCTCCCGCCATCGACTACAGGGGCCGCCCCGCTGTCGTTCAGCGCAAGAGCAACGGCGAGCGCTCAGCGCTCGTTCTCGTCCCATGGCGCAGGAGGACGTCGCCCAGCAGCGCGATCAGCTCGCAGTGATGATGCAGGCGAATCTCGCCGTGATCTCCCTCGAGCAGAACGACATCAGCGTCCGCCAGAACGAGATCTCCAAGCAGCTCACGGTGATCGCGACGGTGTTCCTGCCGCTGACGTTCCTCACCGGCTTCTTCGGGATCAACTTCGCCTGGCTAACGGACCGGATCAGCTCACTCTGGGTATTCCTCGTGTTCGGCCTCGGCAGCTTCATCGCCTCGCTGTTCGTGCTGTACCTGTTCTTCCACCTGCGCGGCTACTTCCGCGGGTAACGGCTTTAACGATCTCTTACTAGTTCTTGACCGTCCTCTACCGGAGCGGTGATCCACTTGTGCCATGACGCTGAATCACCGAACGCCCCGCGGGCACTACCTGGCGCTCGACGACAGTGACGAACCGCGGCTGGTTCCGCTGCCGGACAAGATCACGCACTTCGGCGACGCGGTCATCGTCCGCCACGGGCGCCACGCGCGCGTGCTCGACAACCACAGCACCGACGGCACCTACATCAACGGCCGCCGGGTCGTCGCGACCAACGTCACCGACGGCGATCTGATCTCGGTCGGCGACGTGGATGTGCGCTACATCGTGATCGATTGACGCCGGGGGCTAGACCGCTCCCTCGGTCACGTCGCGCGCGACGAGCGCCGCGTACAGTCCGCTGCGCTCGAGCAGTTCCTCGTGCGTGCCGCGCTCGACGATCCTCCCCTGGTCGAGCACGACGATCTGGTTGGCGTCGCGCACCGTCGATAGCCGGTGCGCGATCGTGATCGTCGTGCGGCCCTCCGCGAGGCGCTCGAGCTCGGCCTGGACGGCCGCCTCCGTCTGGGTGTCGAGCGAGCTCGTCGCCTCGTCGAGCACGAGGACCGGCGGGTTTCGCAGAATCGTGCGGGCGATCGCCATCCGCTGCTTCTCGCCGCCGGAGAAGCGGTAGCCGCGCTCGCCGACGACCGTGTCGTAGCCCTCGGGCAGCGAGGAGATCAGCTCGTGGATCCGTGCCGTCCTTGCGGCCTCCTCGATCTCCCCGTCGCTGGCGTCGGGGCATGCGAAGCGCAGGTTCTCGCGCACGCTGGCGTGGAACAGGTAGGTCTCCTGCGAGACGACCCCGACGGTCGCCGCCAGCGACTCGAGGCTCGCGTCGCGCACGTCCACCCCGTCGATCGTGACGCGTCCGGACTGCGGCTCGTACAGCCGCGCGACCAGGTAGCCGAGCGTCGTCTTGCCCGCCCCGGTTTCGCCCACCACGGCGGTGCGGGTACCGGCGGGAACGTCCAACTCGATGTCCTCGAGCGTCCACGGCCCGTCGTCGCCCCCGTAGCGGAAGGAGACGTGCTCGAATCGCACCTCTCCGAGCACCTCGTCGGGGCGCAGCACGACCGGGTGCTCGGCTTCGACGATCTCCACGGGCTGGTCGAGGTACTCGAAGATCCGGTCAAATAACGCCAGCGAAGCCTCGACGTCGGCCTGCGTCGAGAGCAGGCTCTGGATCGGGAAAAGCAGCCGCGTCTGGAGCGTGGTGAACGCGACGACGGTACCGATCGATAGCGAATTCCCGACGAAGCTCTGTCCGGCCAGCCAGTAGATGATCGCCGGCTGGATCGCGAACACCATCTGGATCGTCGACATCATCCAGCGGCCCGCCATTCTCGAGCGGACCTCGACGTCGGCGATCTCGCGCGACTCGCCGGTGAAGCGCTCGGCAAGATCGCGCCCCCGCCCCATCGTCTTGCCGAGCATGATCCCCGAGACCGAGAGCGACTCGGAGATGAGCGCGCTGAGATCAGCCAGCCGCCGCTGGCGCTCGGTCGTGATTCTGCGGCGGACCTGTCCGACGCGGCGGGTCAGCCATACGAACAGCGGCACGAAGATCAGCGAGATCGCGGCGAGCGGCGGGCTCAGGATCACCATCGCGATCAGCGTTGCGATCACAGTGGTCGCGTTCTGCGCGATCGAGGTCGCCGTCGTTGTCACCACGCTGTCGATCCCACCGATGTCGTTGGCGATCCGCGACTGCACCTCGCCGGTGCGGGTGCGCGTGAAAAACGCCAGCGACATCCGCTGCAGGTGCCGGTAGACCGCGGCCCGCAGATCGTGCATCACGCGCTGGCCGATCACGTTCGAGATGTAGGTCTGCCATACGGACAGCGCGGCGGTGATGATCGCGATCGCGATCATGCCGAGGACGAGCTCAGTCAGCAGCGTCGCGTCCTTCTCGGGAAGCGCCGTGTCGAGCACGCCACGCAGCAGGAACGGGGAGATCATGCTGATCCCCGACCCGAGGATGATCAGCCCGATCACCACGCTGAGCCGCACCCGGTAGGGCTTGAACAGCGCAAGAATCCGGTTGCGGTCGCGCTCTCGTTTGGGATCCATCAGCGGCGGCGGCTTCTCGGCGCCGCCGCGCATCGCTCCGTGTCCACCTGGTCCAAACAGTGCACTCATCTCGTTCCATGATGACGCACGCGTTTGTTCATCCTCGGGCGGCCGGGCGGGTGGGCACCGATCTGAACACTCCCGACCGCTTCTCAGCCCGCCGCCGCTCGACCCAAATCGCGGTGACCAGCGCTCCCGCCAGGAAGGACACCGCGGAGACGCCCATCGCCGCGGAGATCGGGTCCCGCCCACCCCGCTCGAACGACCGTCCGGCGATCAATGTCCCCAGCAGCGCCACGCCGATCGCTCCGCCCGCCTGACGGGCGGCATTCAGCACGCCCGACGCGATCCCCGCGCGGTCGGCAGGCGCCGCTTCGATGATCGCCGCGGTCGCCGCCGGCATCGTGAATGCCATCCCGAACCCGGCCGCGACCAGCGGCGCGACTAGCACGAGGTAGGCCGTGGTCCGTCCCGCCGCGATCAGGCCGGCGAAACCTGCGGTCCCGCAAAGCAATCCGACCAGCATCGGCAGGCGCGGCCCTGTGCGGCTCGTGACGCAGCCGGAGAGGACGCTCGAGAGCGCCACGAAGACGCCCTCGGGCAGCAGCGCCAGACCAGTTAGGAGCGGCGAGTAACCGCGCACGTGCTGGAAGTACAGCGACAGGTCGCGCTGAAATATTTACAGCATGCCACAGACGCGCAGAGCCATCGGGGTGATCCGGGTATCGGCGACCCGAGGGCGTGAAGGTGAGACCTTCCACTCCCCCGATACGCAGCGAACCCGCATCCGGGATGCATGCGAACGCAACGGCTGGCAACTGCTCGACACGCTCGAGGAGTTGGACATCAGCGGCGGTAAGCCGCTGGAGCAGCGGCCCGGTCTGAACGCCGCCGTCTGTGCCATCGAGTCCAAGCGTGCGGAGGTCGTCATCGCGGCGTATCTGGATCGGCTGACTCGCGACCCGAACGTCCGCGATGCAGTGATCGACCGCGTAGAAGCCGCTGGGGGCGACGTGTTCACGGTTGACATGGGCCGACAGACCAACGGCACCGCTGTCGAGCAGCTCACCGGGACACATGCAAGCGCGGTGCATCGCTATGTTCGCCGCGTGGCTGCTGAGCGCACCTACGAGGCACAGGTGCGTGCGGTCGCGCGCGGTGCCGCCCCTTGGCCTCGCGTACCGCCTGGGTATCTGCGCGGCGAGGATGGTGTGCTGGTGGCTGACCCGGAGACCGCACCGATCATCGCGGAGGCGTTCGAGCGCCGCCTCGCCGGAGCCACGATCAAACAGGTGCGTGCGTTCTTGCAGGCCGAAGGGATCGACCGCACGTTCGGAGCCGTACGCAACATGCTCTCCTCTCGGCTCTATGTGGGTGAGATCCACTTCGGCGCACTGGTCAACCTGGACGCGCACGAGCCGATCGTCGACCACGACGTATTCAGGCGCTCAGAGAAGGTCGTGACCGCCGGCCGGAAGACAAGAGCGACAGGCTGCTCGCACGCCTCGGCGTGCTGCGCTGCGAGTCCTGTGGTTCACGGATGGTCGCCTCGACGCAGAGCAACACCTACAAGGGCAAGCGCACTGTGTATGCGCTGTATCGCTGCCCGCCGACATGCGACTGCGATCGGCGCGTGACGATCAGCGCCGAGATCGTCGAGGCAGCCGTTGTCGAGGAGGTCAAGCGGCTGCTCGCTGGTGTCCGAGGGACAGCCACCGCCGAGTCCAAGGTCGCAGAGGCGGTCGCTGAGCTCGAGCACGCGCAAGCCGTCCTGGACGCCGCCATCGATGCGTTCGCTGCTCTGACTGCAGAACCGGCAGTGGTGGACAAGCTGGCCAAACTGAAGCAGGAGCGCGACGGCGCGCAGGACCGTCTTGATCGCGCGACCGCCGACCTAGGCGCGATGTCCGTAGCCGTGACGGCGACTGGCGACTGGGACGATCTGACGCTCGCAGAGCAGCGCGGTCTGGTCCGCGCCACCATCGAGCGCGTAACGGTCACGCCGTCGGGCCGCGGCGCCGAACGAATTCTCATCGAGCCGAGGGCGATCTCGTGATCTGCTTCGGCATCTCTCACAGCGCGCACAGCTCGCACGCTAAGGGTGCGCTACCAGCCTCGGGCTGGAGGAAGACATGCACACGTCGATTCTCCGGAGACCCATGGCTGGTAACGCAACAACACATCATCGCAAGCGAGCTAACTCCCGCTGCGAAGGCGCAAGCGCAACAAGTACTCGACCGAGCTGCCCGGCGCATCCTCGCTGAGCGCCAGCGCGCAGCAGCCGAGCGCAAGGGCAACCACCGCAAAGGTGGTGCGCGATGACGACCAACGGGAACGCCACGAGCCGCGAGCTGGTCGGCCACGTGTCGGTTGACACGGGAGGCCTTGTGGTACTGGATCAGATCCACGCCAAGCTCAGCGACGAGGACCACCAGCGGATCATGGCCTCGGATGTGCCGGGGACCACTGTGGACTGCGGAGACAAGGGGCTGCATCCGAGGGCGGGCCAGATCGGTGCGTTCGTCCACACAGGGATAGGGGACGGCCGGTATCCGGTCTACGCGGAAGTGGCCGACGTGCCTTGGTGGGGACGGCGTGTGGTGCGCATCGTCATCGACTGCAGCCTGGGCATCGAGGACGAGGAGCGATGAGCGCCGAGATCGAAGCTCCACGCTTGACGGTGCTCGCGGACGAGATCCGCACTGAGATGACAGCTGCCGAGGCTGACTTCAAGTCGGCCGTTCAGCACGCGATCAGCGCTGGCGAGAGGCTGCGCATCATACGGAACTCCTGATCCAGGGCGAGCCCAACGCGACCGACAAGGCGATCAGTCCTGCGCACCTTTTACAGAGTGCACTCCAGAACTTGTCCCACAGTCGTAGGCACATGGCCAGGCTTCACGACGAGGAGACGCTCAGCGACCCGCAGTCCGTGGCATGGAACTGGGCTCACGCCGAACATCACGCCGGTCTGGCGCAGAGTGAGCTTCAGCGGGCGATCAAACACCTCAGCGTGGATGGCACCGATCCGTCGACCTTCGCGGAAGAGATCGCCAACTTGCCGCAGTTGGCCGACACTGACGACGACAACGGCGACACGGACTCTCCGTAAACTCGGCCCCCGACGTCCACTCTCGGGGGGACGCCAGGGGCCTGGCCTTCATGGTGCCACCAAGGATGACACTCTCTGCGGCGGAGTGGGCTAAACGTGTCACTCACGACGGGCTGTCATGCGTTCTTATGCCGTTTGAGGTCCTAGGGGTTACTTGGGGACGGTTGGCTGCTCCCGTGCCCTCCTGGGGCTTCCTGTGGCGTCCTGGGAGCATTCCCGCCGGGGTTGCCACCCCGAACGCCCTGGACTTGGCGACTTCCTGGCTGACAAGGGCGAATTACCGTGCGCGCAGAGTTGCCATTGTGTGGCATATCAGGGATAATATTTGGTAACTCATGCTGCCATTTGATGACACTCAGGAGCGCTTGGGTTCGCGAGGCCGCGAGGGTCAAGCAGCAGCTGGCAAAGGATGCGAGGCTCATTCCTTCTCGTGACCTGCGCGACCCCGAGCGGCAGAAGCCACCAACACCCGATCCGAAGCCTCGGCCAGCGTCGAAGCCGCTGACCAGTCTGTGTATTTACATGGCACTGCCGCGCGAGCTCACGTTCGACATGATCGTGAGGGCCGTGCGGTGGATCGCATGGGCGATGCTGATCATCGGCGTCCTCGGAGAACTTGTCAGGGGGCAGCTGTGACGCCACCACGCAACTACAGCGCGGATATAGAGCTGGCCCGTAAGGGGTATTGGGCGAAGCTGCTCGATGATGAAGCGCTCATCAGGACCACGCTGATCGCCAAAGCCTCGCTCCGACGTAAGGGCCTGCTGCCCAACCTCCGACCACTCATCGAGGCGAAGTATCAGACTGGCATCGCCGCGTGCGAAGCCAGAGGGCTCGGTCGGCTGGCTGGCATGTGGTTCAGACCACGCGATGGTGTGGTGTTCAGCCTCGATGTCCGTGTGACTGACTCTGGCGTAGCGTTCGAGCGCAAACGGGCTACGACTCCAAACTCGCGCGGCAGATTCCGGTGGGAAGCTGCCGGATAAGGGCTGCCGCTTCTAGCCCAACGCAGCAGTGCGGCTGGCGGTGCGAGAACGCGCGTCCGAGGGGGCTCTTCGCGCTGCTTGACAGCGCGTTATCGGAGGCCATAGGCTTCGCGCGGGAGCGTTGGGGATTCACTTCGCCGAGTGCGCCCGTTTGGGCAGCTAGTAAGGAGGATCGGGGTGACCGGAATTGTTGGTTTGAGGCGCGTGCGGCGCTTGTTGGTGCTCGTCGGGGTGGTGTTTGTGGCGCTGCCGGCTGGTTCGGCGCTGGCCGTCACGACGATCGGTCATACCGGACCCGCAGTCGGGGTGTGCTCTGCGGGTCCTCCTGGAGGCGTGTTGGCCGATCCGAACTACGTGGTGCCGACGGGCGGCGGGACGATCAAGAGCTTCTCGTTCCAATCCACTGCCGCTAACGCGGGCGAGCAGCTGGATTTCCTGGTCCTGCAGCTCGTCTCGGGTAGCACGTACAAGGTCGTTGGCAAGAGCGGTCTGAAGACCCTGCAGGGGACCGGACTTGAGACGTTTTCTCCGCCCAGCAACATTTCCGCACAGGCTGGCGAGATCCTCGGATTCTGGATCCCGTCGGTGCTTCACAACTGCTTTCTCGCGGGAGGCAGCGACATAGGCCAAGGCAACCTGGCCGATCCGCCCGTCAACGCCACCGTCAACCTCCCTCCAGCCTTCAACAACGACTTGAACGAGTCCGCGACGCTGGGGCCGGATAACGACCTCGCGCTGACCAACGTTCCGAGCAACATGAGCGTCAACGCGACCGGTTCGGGCGGGGCGGTCGTGAACTACACGCCGCCGGCCGCTACCGATGAGGGGGACGAGACGCCGACCGTGGGTTGTCTGCCCGCGTCGGGGTCGACGTTCGCGATCGGCACCACGACCGTTACCTGCACGGCGACCGACGCCGACGATTCCAACAGTCCGGTGACCGCTTCGTTCTCGGTGACGGTCAACGGTGCGCTGGCGCAGTTGCAGGACCCGCTGCTGCCCGACGTGAAAGCGATCCCTGCCTCGCTCGGCAGGCTGATCCTGGTCAACGATGTCAACGGCATGATCAACAACCTGCAGCACGGGAACACCGTGCAGGTCTGCTCGGATCTGACCTTCATGGGGCTGGTCGTCCAGGAGTGGTCCGGGGCGCTGATGACGACGGCCGAGGCCGACACGATCCTCGCCGACATCAGCCAGATCAGCGCAGTGCTCGGCTGCAACGCGACGTAGACACACCGGGATCAGGTCCGGCGGGCGCAACACCCTCGCATCCGCCGGACGAGCGCCGCTCAGCCCATCCTGCTGGTTGGCTCCTTCTGGGACGCGAGACCCCAACCGTATTCACTACAGGGCTAGGTTGGCTTGTTGCTGTTGCTGTGGCATCTGTCTGTTGCTGTGGCATCTCCCCTGTTGCTGTGGGAAGTTGGCCTTGCTGATGCTGTGTCCTTCCCCCCGGACCAGCGCTCAAGGCATACACTTCCACTTATGCCGAAGTCCAACACCACGACTGACACAGTGGCGCACAGCTTTACTGGACGGCCGCAGGGGCAGCACCGACCGGCACCGGAGCGCGTAGCGCTGCACGTGCACGAACACGTGCTGCTGACCAGTGATGGCGAGGACATCGAAGCCGAGCGCGACGCCTACGCATCCGCCTATGCCGCCGAGCATGGTGTAGGCGATGAGCTCGACGCGCAACTCCGCAAGTGGGGCTGGCTTTACGCGGAGCTGACCTACGCTGAGCTGTGCGAGCAGGAGCAGGGCTGGCCCGCTCGACATCTCCTCGAGCAGCTCAAGCGCGAGCAGCACGGCATCGCATCAGGCGACGAGTAGCGACTACTTGGCGCCGCGCTTGCGCACGCGCTGAGCGGCCCACTTCTCGACTTCGGGCCGTAGCCACAGCATGGGCCGGCCCGGTCCAAGCTGCACCACGGGACGCGGCATGTCCGGGTAGCGGTGCTGATAGAGGCTCACGTTATTGCGGTGAGTGAGTCCGCAGATCTGCGCTACGTCGGTTGCGTCGATCAATTCATCCAAGTAGACCCGCTTGCGTGCCACGCCGCAGAGTATACGGGCGGATGCAAGTCTGCGGCAAACTACGGATGCGGTCACTGTATCCGGGCGGATACTTCTGAGTGTCAGTCAACCAACACCGCGTTAAGCGCGGAGGAAGGGTCACCATGACCACCACCACCACAAAGTCAAACGGTAAGGTCGAGACGCTTACCGAGCAGCACGCGCGCTTGATCCGCGAGTGGGCGACCACAGCGGGAGCGCCGAAGGCGGTCCTATCCAAGCGCATCGTTGATGCCGAGTACGAGATGGAGCTGCAAGGCATCTCGTACTCCGCATGGAGCAAACCCAGTGCGGCAGTCTCCAAGAGCTGGGTTCTCTCCGAGTCCGAGCTGATCGAGCGTCTATTCAAGGCCCGTGCGATCGCTGATGATGCGACCAAGCGCGATGTGATCCGCGACCGTGCATCGAAGGATGCGGCCAAGCTCGAAGAGCAGGCGAAGTCTCGCGGAGTCAGCACCCCGGAGGATGCGGAGGCCGATGCCGCGTGAGCGCCCGCACGCTCTCACGCCTAGGGGACCGCGCGTGCCTCTGGGCGCGCCTCCGCACCCTCGCCCAGCAGGCCAGCGCTGAGAAGCGCAAGGCCTTGCCGGGAAGGGGGGCGTCTCGCAAGGCGAGGCGCTCTCCCACAGCCCACACCCAAGCATGCGCACGGCGAGGAAAACGGCCGAGGCAGGCGCGATAGGCGTGGCGAGGAGGCAAGGACCCTCTTGGTGCGTTGTTGGCCGTAAACGGCGCAATAATGCTTGTTATGACACAGGCTAACGAACGGCTATTGAGCCCCAGTGAGGCTGGTGAGTGGCTTCGAGTGGCTCCAAAGACGGTTTTACGGTGGGCACGTGATGGGCGCCTGCCCGCGGTCGAACTCCCATCCGGCCGGCTGCGCTTTCCTCAGCGTGAGGTCGACGCGTGGTTGACGGCGCACCCTGCGAAGCCCAGCGAGTGAGCACACCCGCGGCGTACCGTCGTGACACGGCTTCTATGAGTATCGCTCTACGAGCGCCACCTGTCCGTCGGAGTTGCCGACTGCGGTGCAGACCGTCGGCGAGGCACACGACACGCTCTTGAGCTCGCTGAATTGCGCGCCCTTCGGGTTTGGTGTCGGCTGGATCGTCCAGGTGGTTCCGTTCCACCGCTCGGCGAGGGTCACCGTGCGTCGGGAGTGCGTGTGATAGGCGGTGCTTCCAACGGCGATGCAGGCCTTTGTTGACGAGCACGACACAGCCCACAGCAGGTTCCGTGTTTCCCTCGAGGGGTTCGGGGTGGGCTGGATCGACCAGCTCGTGCCGTTCCAACGCTCGATCAGTGTGGCCGTGCTATACCCGTCCACAGAGTCGGACGACCCCACGGCGGTGCAATTGCTCGGTGACGAGCACGCCACGCCGGACAGCGAGCTGCCGGCTGCGTGGGCGGGATTGGGTGTCGGCTGGATCGCCCACGTGGTGCCATTCCACCTCGCTGCGAGCGTGATGGCTGGGCCGTCGGGCTTGGACCCGCTGCCGACAGCTGTACAGGCCGTGTTGGACGAGCACGACACGCTGTTGACAGCGGTGGTGAATTGATCGGCAAAGCTGGGCGCGATCGTCCAGCTGGCCCCGTCCCAACTCTCCGCCAACGGCCCGCCGTCACTGCCTCCGACGGCCATGCAAGCGCTTATCGAGGAGCACGACACGCTGTTGAGGCTGCTTTCGTATGCACTCGACGAGTTCGGGCTAGCCTGCACGCTCCAGGTCGCGCCGTTCCATCGCTCAGCGAGTGTCGCGCCGCTCATGTAGGTGTTGTTGGCGGTGAAGCCAACGGCGGTACAGGCGCTCTTCGACGAGCACGAGACACCTTGCAAGGCATAACTGAAGCCTGGACGCACGGTGCCGGTAGCGTTAGGCATCCGTTGGCGCATCCACGTGTTCCCGTTCCAGCGGAACGCGAGCGTCACCGAGTGAAAGGAGTCGGGCGTCGCACCAGTGATGTTGGAAGCTCCGACTGCAGTGCAGGCATTCTTCGCGGAGCAAGACACGCCGCTGAGCTCGTTGGGGACTTTGGCAGCCGGGACTCGCTGGATCGTCCAGCCTAGCCCCACAGCTGCCCCTGCGCTCATCAGGCAGCCTGCCACCGTCACGCAACACACGACAGCGCCTCGTGCCAGCTCCAACCGCAAGGCGGCCCCGCCGCGTCCAAGCAGCCGATCCTCATGCGCGTCTCCGCTGACCGCGAGAGCCGCGCTGCACAGGCCGCACGCTCTCCTATTCATCGCCTCGGTCCTTTCGATCCTGGGGCGATTATCCCGACGACAGGCAGAAGATGTGCGTTCTGTCCTGACGACGAGCCCGACGACGGCGACGATCTGCCGCCGGCCGCTTGAGTCATCGACTCCTAGCCCGGATCGTGCAGTACGCGCCTGGGTGTGACCGCGCCCCCGGGCTTTGAGGGTGAGTGGCAGTGCGTGGGCGATCCGGCGCGGTGGAGCTGCGTGCGGCAGGTCCCTCAGCGGCGGTCGGTGGGTGTTCGCCGCGGTTGCTGGTCAGCGGTGATCGCGGCGGGCGGCCGGGAGGGTCTGCTCGGCGTGATGGCGCGGCGGGTGGTGGTCAGCCGGTGGCGGCGGGGAGCGTCTTGAGCTTCTCGAACGCAGCCTTGAGCGTCTCGGTCCACGGCCAGGCTGCGGGCAGGTGCAGCTTTGCGCGGCGTCCGGAGAACGCGAGTCGGGCGCCGACGTGCAGCAGCCGGTAACGCAGTCGCTTCGGTTCTGCCTTGGCGAGCTCGCCGTCGAGCACGAGTGCTTGCGTCCAGACGATCAGGTCGTGCGCGAGCATCACGATCTCCAGCCACACCTCGTTGAGCGCGAACGCTTTGAACGGGAGCTTGGCCAGGCCGGTGTCCTTGTCGTCACGGATGCGGTCCTCGACCCGGGCGCGTTGGCGGTGACGACGCTCGAGGATCGCGATGTTCGGGTCGGTCTGGTCGGTCAGGATCGCTTGGAAGCGATAGCCGTCGTGATCGGTGAACGACAACTGGGCGCCTGGATGCGGACGCTCGCGCCGAACGATCAGCCGAGAGCCCCGCGGCCAGGTGCTGAGATCGAGACGTTCAGTGATCTCGACGACCTCGCCGTTCTCCCGCTCGCTGCCGTCCTGATCCAACGCCGGAACCCAAGCGTTCTCGGGAGTTTCGAGGATCGCGCTGCGAACCGCCTCGGTCAGTTCCTAGCCGAAGGAGAAGCGCAGGTTTCCCCCGTGGCAGTGATCGGCGGTCTCGTGCGTCGCGCCGGCCGAGTCGGCTCGGATCAGGATCTCGATGCTCTCGATCTGCCCAGCAGGGATCTGCGCGAGCGCCAGGTCGATCACCGCTTTGTGGTCCGCCGCGGTGTTCGACCCGGCATTCCCGGGGCGGAGGATCATCGCGAGCGCTTCCCGTGTTTCGTCGGCGTATGCGCCCAGCGGGTGGAACCCGTACCCGTGCCTGTAGTTCCCGGTGGCCTGCTCCTTCTCCGAGTGCGCGGTGATCAGCGTCGCGTCGACGTCGATCGTCAACCGCTCCGGCGCACCATCAAGCTCCCAGAACCGCTCGCGTGCCCGCGCATGCGCCTGGCGCAGCGCGTCCAGCATGCCCGGTGCCAACGCGATCTTCTCGACCATCCGGAACGCCGTCGAGTCCGACGCGACCGACCCGAACAACGCCTCCTGCTCGCGCACCGCGCCGAGGTCCGAGACGCACTCGCCGCCGTCCGCGAGCATCACCGCGAGATCCCGGATCACAACTCCCGGGTCATGACCACGACGGCGCTGCTTGAGCCCCGCCAAGCGCAGCGAAAGAGCGCGTGTGAGCGCGAGCTTCTCAGCGACCCGGCCAAGCAGCGCGGTCCCCGCATGCGACACCAACCCCGCTCCGTCCGACGTGACTTCTACGGTTACCAGGCGTCCATCACGCATCACCTTCAAGGTGAACCTCCAAGCCAGGGATCAAGGAACTCGCAACCCCAAGAATCCCTGCTCAGCCGGACGACTCCGCGCCCCCGAACCCCGGGGGCGCGAGTCTTACCGCACGATCCGGGCTAGGCGTACCGTTTGGTAGTGACAACACGCAACCTAGTGGAGCGTCTCGGTTTTAGTTGGTGATTGCATCGAGGGTGACCCGGCCGCGTCGGACTTTGTCAAGGATCGAGTCGGTGGTGGCGGTCCATTGGAACGGCTCCGGGTTCTCGTTGTGCGAGGCGAGGTAGGCCTGGATCGCGTCGATCAGGTCGGGGACGCTGTGGAAGATCCCGCGGCGGATCGCTTTGTCGCTCAGCTGTGAGAAGAAGATCTCAACCATGTTCAGCCAGCTGCTGGAGGTCGGCGTGAAGTGCAGCTCGAACCGTGGGTGCTTGGCCAGCCATGCCTTGACGTTTGGGTGGTTATGGGTGGCGTAGTTGTCGAGGATCAGATGGATTCGCAGACGTTTGGGGACCTCGCGATCGATCGTCCTTAGGAACTTCAGGAACTCGACGTGGCGGTGGCGAGGCAGGCACTGCCCGATCACCGAGCCGGTCAGGACGTCCAGCGCGGCGAACAGGGTGGTGGTGCCGTGGCGCTTGTAGTCGTGGGTCATCGTCCCGGCTCTGCCGGGCTTGATCGGCAGCGACGGCTGGGTGCGGTCCAGGGCTTGGATCTGGCTCTTCTCGACTACCCAAACGCAGTAGATAACCGGGTGGCTGGTCGCGGGTGGGGACGGGGATCGAGTGGCGGATCGTGACGTCGTCCTCGCCGATGAGGACTTCGCGGACGACGAGTCGGATGATCTGTTGGCGGCGCTCGATGGTCAGGTTCTCGGCGTTGGCGGAGAGGCGGGCGCGGAAGCCGTCGAGCGTCTCGGTGAGCTTGAGGTAGGTCTCGGCGTCGTGCAGGTCGGCGTCGAGCGCGTCGAGCTGTGTTTGGATCGTCGCTTCGCGCTTGCGTAGGTCGGGGGTGCGAGCACGGAGCTCCTCGAGCGTGACGAGTTGCTCTTGGTAGCCGTCGAGCAGTCGTTGGATCGCGTTCTGGGCGCGGGTGAGGTCGCGTTGGAGCGCGTCACGGCGAGCGGTGGCGGGGTGCTCGGCGCGGAGCGTCTGGAGTCGGCGGTCGATCTCGGCTTGGATCAGGGTGGGGTCATCGAGCAGTCTCGAGCACGCGGGTCCAGACGAGCTCGTCGAGTCTCGGCCAGGCGGACGGGCCGGTTATCGCAGACGCGGCCTTCGGGACGGCGGTGGCCGTCGGTGCCCGAGCAGCGGTAGTACTCGCGCAGGATCCCGTTCTTGTTGCGGGTGGAGCAGCGGTAGTAGGCGTAGCCGCACTGGCGGCAGACGAGGATCCCTTGGAGCAGCGACGGGCGCTTGGTGTTGCGCGGTGAGAGGATTGCGGTGCAAGCGCTGCTGGACGAGCGCGAACTGCTCCGCGGTGACGAGCGCCGGGCACCGCGATCCGCTTCCACTCCTCGGGGCTGACACCTGCGCGCGCGAGATCTCGCGGTAGACCGTTGCCCGCGCTGGCGCGCGTGAGCGTGTCTCTCGGACCGGCTGCGCCGGTCGCGTGCGTCTTGCCGTAGGCGGCCTGACCGGCATAGGCGGGGTTGCGGAGCATGCCCCAGATCGTGGCGTTGTTCCAGCCGGCCTTGCGGGTCCGGGTCGCAACGCCCTGCTCTGAGAGCCAGCGAGTGACCTGGCCGATCGACTCGCCATCCTCGACGTAGCGGCGGAAGAGCTCGCGCACGACCGGCGCCTCGGACTCGTCGATCTCGAAGAACGCGTCGGCGTGCTCGGAGCGCTTCACGTACCGGTAGCCATACGGCGCGCGGGCGAGCACGGACACGGCTCCGGCCCGGGCGCGATGCAGCTTCCCGCGCCGGCACCGCTCGGCGATCTGCGCCCGCTCGTACTCAGCGATCATCCCCTGGAACTGGCGCAACAGCTCATCCTCGGGCGTGCCGGAGCGCTCCGGCTCCTTCGCGAAGACAACCTCGACACCGGCACGCTGGAACTCCTCCAGCAGCAGCACCTGATAGGCGTAGCGGCGCGCGAGCCGATCCGGCGCGTGACACAGGATGACCTCGAAGCGGCCCTCGACCGCCAGATCGCGCAACCGCTCCAGCCCCGCACGACGCAGCGTCGCGCCCGAGACGCCCTCGTCCTCGAACACGAGATCCTCGACGACAAGCAGCCCGCGCTCGGCGGCGAGCTCACGCAGCGCGACGGTCTGACTCTGGATCGTCTGCTCGCGCCGCTGCCGATCCGAGGACACCCGCGCATAGATCGCGGCCACCCTGCCCTGCAGGTCCGTCGATCCGACGCTGCTGCTGCTGCTCTGGCTCATCATCCCTCCGCTCATTGCCGGTCACACGACGCCGCTCGGGCGCCAAGATCACATACGCCTGCGCCAGCCGCGCGTCGGCGAGGCGGTCACCGACGAACTCGATCTCAACGCGCCGCGCCACCGGGCCGCTCGCCGGCCTGCTCGAGATACGCGCCGACCGCCGCCGCGGTCGCCGCGCTCAACGACACGCCGCCCGACTGCGCGCGCTCGCGCAACCCAGCGATCAACGACGGCGCCAACCTGACCGTGAACACCACCGTCCGCTCCGGCACCACCACGCCCTCCGGCCGCTCCAGCGCCTCGTTCACATACCGACGCCCCTGACGCTCCGACAGACCGAACTCGGCCTGCAGGCCCCGCACCGCATCCGCCGGCGGCACGTCGGCCAACAACTCGACCGCCCGGTTGACCCGCACCGCGTACTCGTCGGCGTGAGCACGTCGCAACGCCATCAGCCCTACGAATACAACGCGTCACGGCAGACTCCTTCCCACCGGACGCGCAACCAGCCACTCAAACTCGAAGTTACCTACTGCGTTCGTGTCTCCTCGTCCATGCACAACACGATCGCGTTCTCGGGCGGGTTCAGATACAGGCCGACGACATCGACGAGCTTCTCCTCAAACCGCGGGTCGTTTGAGAGCTTGAACGTCTCGACGCGATGCGGCTGCAACCCCCTGGCGGACCAGATCCGCTGCACAGTCGCCGGCGACACGCCAGCACGAGCCGCCATCGACCGGCAGCTCCAGTGCGTCTCGCCAGCCGGCGTCTCGCGCAACGTCAACCGGACGATCTCCTCCACCTTCTGCGCCGGGATCGACGGCTTGCGACCACGCCCCGGCCGCACGCCTGAGAAATCCTTGAGCCCATCCTCAGCGAACCGATCACGCCACGCCTTCACCGTCATCGGCGCCACCCCAACCTCACTCGCGATCCGCGTGTTCGCGAACCCGTCCGACGCCATCAACAGCACCATCGCGCGCTGCACATCACGGTGCGGTGCCGTGTGCGAGCGGATCAACATCTCAAGGACCGATCGCTGCTCGTCAGTGACCGGGAGCGGGGCGGTGGGAGCGCGGATTCCCCATCCTACCGCAATCCCTAACTATTTGCGAGACACACCACTAGAGAGTTCCCCGGGAACACTTCGTCCGACAACGAAATGTGGGGGCCTTAGCCTTCTGGCATGGATGGAGATGCGGACATCGCCAAGGTGGGCACACTGCTCGCCGATCCCACTCGCGCGCGGATCCTGATGGCACTCGGAGACGGCCGCGCGCTGCCGGCCACGGTGCTGGCGGGCGAGGCGGGCGTCGCGAGCTCGACCGCCAGCGCACACCTCGGGAAGTTGTTGGACGGAGGCCTGTTGCGCGTCGAGCAACACGGCCGCCACCGCTACTTCCGGCTCTCGGGCCCTGCTGTCGGCGAACTGCTCGAGACGATCGCGCGCGTCTCGCCGCCGGCACCCGTTCGGTCTTTGCGCCAGGGGACCAAGGCGCAGGCGGTTCGGTTCGCTCGCACGTGCTACGACCACCTGGCCGGTGTGCTCGGGACCGAGCTGATGGCATCGATGCTCGATCAGGAGCTGCTGGTCGGCGGCGACGGCGTGTTCGATCCGAGCCGCGCTCACGAGGACCGCCTCGCCGCACCCGGGTTCGACCTCGATTACCACCTCACGCCACTGGGCGTTGACCGGCTGGTTGAATTCGGCATCGACTTCGACGCGCTCCCCCGGCGCCGGCCGCTGATCCGCTACTGCGTGGACTGGAGCGAGCAGCGCCACCACCTGGCCGGAGCCCTGGGCGCGGCGCTGGCGGATCGGATGCTCGAGCTGGGATGGGTGCGGCGGGCACGGCAGTCGCGGGCCGTGCACGTGTCCGAGGAGGGGCAGCGAGGGCTTTCGGATGTGTTCGGCGTGAGCCTGGGCGAGCGATCTCTAGCGCTGTCGTAACTCGTCCTAGACTCAAACGACCATGTCCGGCCAGGAAATCGGCCTCGTCATCTCCGTCTTCCTCGCGTGCACCGTCGAGGCCGTGGAGGCGCTGACGATCATCCTCGCAGTGGGCATCACCCGGAGCTGGTCCTCCTCCCTCTCGGGCGCCGGCGTCGCGATCGTCGTCCTGGCGGCGTTGACAGCCGCGCTGGGTCCGGCGTTGACTCAGCTCCCGATCAACACCCTGCGGGTGGTGGTCGGAGGGCTGTTGCTCATCTTCGGGCTGCAGTGGTTGCGCAAGGCGATCCTGCGCGGCGCCGGCCTGAAGGCGCTGCACGACGAGGCCGCCACGTTCGAGCAGGAGACGGAGGCTGCCAGAGCCGCGCCGCGCCCCGCCGATGACTTCGACGGCTATTCGTTCCTGATCTCGTTCAAGGGCGTGCTGCTCGAGGGGCTAGAGGTGGTGTTCATCGCGCTCACGTTCGGCGCCAACCAGCATCGGATCGCGCTGGCGGCTGCGGCCGCTGGTGCCGCGGTGTTGCTCGTCACCGCAGTTGGGATCGCCGTTCATCGGCCGCTGACCCGCGTACCGGAGAACGCGATGAAGTTCTCGGTCGGCGTGATGCTGACCTCGTTTGGGACGTTCTGGGGCGCCGAGGGTGCCGGTGCCTCGTGGCCGGGCGGCGATGCGGCGCTGCTCGTGATCGTGCCCGCGGTCGCGCTGCTCGGACTGGCGATGATCCGCTGGCTGCGGCGTTCGCCGGCGGCCGCACGCGCCCCCCGTCCCGCCAGGCAGCCGGTATGAGCTGGTTCAGGCGCTTCGGTATCGGCCTGTGGGAGTTCGTCGTCGGCGACGACTGGGTGACGGCGGCCGGCGTCGTCGTCGCGCTCGGCGTCACTGCCGTGGTCGCGGGTACGGGAGCGAGCGCCTGGTGGATCATGCCGCTCGCCGTCGTCGGGCTCCTGGCGCTATCGCTGCGACGCGCCGCGCGCTGAGCTCTTCTACCTGATGTCCCGCGTGTACAGCGAGGGCAGCGAGAGCGAGTGGTAGCGAACCGGCCGCTCGGCCTTGACCGGGCGCGGATCCCGCGGAGGACGCTGCCACTTCCTACGATGCTCGCGGCTACGGCCCAACTTCAACTGCTTGGTCGTCATGCTGACTCCTTCCTGGGTCAGTCCACGGTATACCCCACCAGCTTCTGGATAAACGAAATGTCCTGCAAAAGGTGCATAAGCAACGACGCGTTGTCATCGCCATGACGAACGGCCCCGCCCTGATCATCGCCGCCGCCGGCGTCGGCTTCGGCCACGCGGTGCTCCCCGACCACTGGGTGCCGCTGGCGGTCGTCGCTCGCACCCAGCACTACCCGATCGGCAAGGTCGCGCGGCTCTCGAGCCTCGCCGGCGTCGCGCACGTGCTCGTGTCAATCGTGCTCGGCGCGATCGTGGTCCTGATCGGGTTGCAGTTTCGCTCGAGCGTCGAGCACGCACAGGACGCGATCGTCGGATCGCTGCTGATCGCGACCGGCGTTGGCTTTCTGGTCCTCGAGCTGACCGGCCACGGGCACCAGCACCCCCACGACCACACCCACGACCCAGATCACACCCACGACCCCGACCACCTCCACGACCCCAGCCACCCCGACGACGACCACACGAACGACCACGAAGAACCCCACACCCACGACCACGGCACGCGCCACGGCATCCTCGCGGTGATGGTCCCGTTCGGCGCCGCGGCCTCGCCGGACCTCACGATCCTGCCGGTGTTCCTCGCCGCGACGACCGCCGGCGCCGGCGTAGCGATCGGCTCGGTGATCGTGTTCGGCGCGGTCACGATCGCGACGATCGTCACGCTGACACTGGTCGCGACCCTCGGCGGCTACCGGATCCGGGGCGGCTGGCTCGATCGCTTCGGCAACCTCTTCACCGCCGCGATCCTGATCGTGATCGGGCTCCTGGTGCTCCTCGGGATCCTCTAGCCAGACGGCTTCAGGCCCTGGTGCCGGCTTCGGCATGAACCGGAGGCAGGCGATCGGCCCACGGCCGCGCCTGCTCGATCTGCGCCGCGACGCGCACCAGCAGATCCTCCCGCCCGTAGGCGGCGACCAGCTGCACGCCGACCGGCAGCCCCTCGGGCGTCTGGTGCAGCGGCAGCGAGATCGCCGGCTGCCCGGTCGTGTTGAAGCCGGCGGTGAAGATCGCGAACGGGGTTGCGCGCACGATCGGGGCCAGCGGATTGTCCGGCGGCGCGTCGTGCTCGCCAAGCCGCGGCGGCGGCTCCCCGCAGGTCGGCGTCAAAAGCAGGTCGTAGCCCTCATCCGCCCACCATGACGCAACCCGCCGCGCGCCCGCTTGGGCATTCTCGACGGCGCGCAGAAACTCGCCGCCGCTGTACCCGCGGCCCTGCTCGGCCAGCGCCCACGTACACGGCTCGACGTCATCGGGCCCGATCTCGCGACCGATCGCGGCGCTCCAGTACTTGATGTTCCAGTCCACGCCCGCCGTCCAGCGGATCAGGAAGTTTGGGATGTACTCGGGATCGTCGAGGTCGCGCGGATAGGAGTTCTCGACGTGATGGCCGAGCTCCTCGAGCAGCGCCGCCGCGTCACGTGCCGCCTTGACGCACTCCGGGTGCGCCTCGAACTGACCGGTGGGAGGCGTCGTCGTCAGCCCGATCCGCAATCGTCCGGGATCAGCACCCACCTCCTCGAGATACGCCCGCGCCGGCGGCGGCGCCGCGTACGGATCGCCCGGCACGGGACCGTGGACGGCGTCGAGAATCGCCGCCGCGTCGCGCACCGATCGGGTCACGGCCAGCTCCGAGACCAGCCCCCCGAGCGCGTCGCCGAAGTCGGGGGCCATCGACACCCGCGCACGGGATGGTTTCAGCCCGACCAGGCCGCAGTGGCTCGCGGGGATGCGGATCGAGCCGCCACCGTCATTGGCGTGCGCGACGGCCACGATCCCCGCCGCGACCGCGGCCGCCGAGCCCCCACTGGACCCACCGGGCGAGCGCTCGAGATCCCACGGGTTGTGAGTCGGGCCGTACGCGACCGGCTCGGTCGTCGGAAGGATCCCCAGCTCAGGCGTGTTCGTGCGGCCGAACAGCACGAACCCGGCGCGCCGGAACCGCTTCGCCAGCTCCATGTCATGAGAGGAGCGATAGCCGGCGTCGCGGACCGCGCGCATCCCCTCGTGCACCGGAGCGCCTTCCATGTAGCAGGACAAGTCCTTCACCAGCATCGGCACCCCGCGGAACTGTCCATCGGGCAGCTCGCCTGATGCCTGTTCGCGCGCCTCGTCGAACAGCGGGTGGATCACGGAGTTCAGCTGCGGGTTGAGCCGCTCGACGCGCGCAATCGCGTCCTCGAGCAACTCTGACGGTGAGGCCTCGCCCTCGCGCACGAGCCGGGCCTGCTCGGTGGCATCGATCATGCGCCGATCCTTTCAGCGATCCCGCGCACAAGCAAGCCCGCCGCGTTACGCGGCGAGGTCGCGGACCGCGGGAGCCGGCGCGGCCGCGACTTCACCCGGAACGGGCTTCAGCGTCCGGGCGCGCTCGTGGACGGCGGGACGCAGGCGCACGAACCCGAATGTGCCGCCGAGCGTGGGAATCCACAGCGCGATCGCGTGATAGAGGATGACCGCGGCGGCCGTCGGGCCGGCGGGCAGTCCGTATAGCAGCAGCGCGCCGAGCAGTCCACCCTCGAGCACGCCGATCCCACCAGGGATCGGGATCAGGTTGGCGAGGTAACCGAGCTGGTAGCCGAGTACGAGCGCCATCACTGGCGGCGTCTCGCCGACCGCTCGCAGGCAGGCCCACAGAACCGCGATGTCGAACAGCAGATAGCCGAGCGCGCCCAGCAGCCGCCAGTTGCGCTCACGAACGAGGACCTCGGTATCCCGACTCCACGAAGCGAGCTCCCTCGCGAGGCTCCGCAGCCGGCCACCGCGCTCGCGTTGCGGACCGGCCTTGATGATCCGCGGAAGAGCCAGGAACAGCGCGATCGCGGCGATCCCCACCACTGCCGGCACCAGCCCGTAGAGCAGGCCGGGAGTTATCGTAATTCGATGACCACAGGTGAGGATCAGCGAAAGCGGTACAGCCACGAGGGAAGGCCTCGAGCACCCAGCGCCGGGGCTTATACTCGGGATCGCGGATCTGCCCGGCGGTGTGTTAAGAGCGGGCGCGGATATGCGCGTGAAAAGCTGATAATACATAAACACCCCCGTGGAGCCGTAGTCGTAGCCGCGATCAAGGCACAGACCTTGCGGATGCTAATCGGAGACGATCCGTCATGTGATCGAATTAAAGGCGATCGTGTAGTCTAGCAGCTTAATATAAAGAAGGTGAGAAACATCGTGAGCGAGATAGATAGGGACTCCTGAGACATCTAAGAGAAAATAGAGATAGGCAAAATTATAGATCACTGTAGGGTTGGCAGGTCTTCGGGTGGCCCAGCGGGGCCTGGTAATTGGACCGTCGGAGGCCACGAACCGGGAGTCGATTAAAGAATGATTTTTGTACTACAACAGCGCCTGGCGCCAGATCGAGAGGAACATGCCCGCCGCGCGCTACTCCTGAAAGCGACTGTTCGCGGTCTTCTACAAAAATATACAGGTATCACCAACGTGTTCCACTGCATCAATGTCCGTAGCAGTATCAATATAAACAATCACGACCTGAGCCGCGCGCGGACGACAGCTACCTAGTGGATGTGACTCTTTGTGGTTTTGCGGTGCCCGCTCCACGTAGTCCGGATCTGCTCGATCTCACAGCCACCTGCTAGAGCCACACCTCGTCCTCCTCTCGTTTTCCTCCACGTCTAATTACTTAGAGGACCCGACCCCCAGCCAGGCCGCGATTCCCGCCACCGCCAGGACGGCCGCGTTGACCGCGCTCGTGAGCAGGAAGATCACCGCCGAGCGGTTCGCGATCCGCTCCCAGGAAAGGCCCCACGCGCGCATCGCCCAGGCGCCAACGGCCAGCCCGCCGGCCCCGCCGACAGGTACGACCGCCCCGAACGCCTGCTCTGCCCACGCGAGCCACCGGATGTTCGCCGCCGGCCCGCGACGCAGCACGAGCCTCACGGTCGCGACATAGCCCAGGCACGATGCGATCTCCAGCGCGACGCCGAGCACGAGCCAGCCGCCCGCCGCGTGCACGATCCGGTCCAGCACCTCGCGCAAGTCGGGGACCGCGAGCCCGATCGCCAGCGCCAGCACAAGCAGGCCGGCCGTCGAGATCAACCCGTTGCGGAGGCGGTGCGCATCACGTTCGAAAGTGCTCGTTTCAGTCTGCATGATGTCGAGAAAATTGTACCAAGCAATCGTGCGCGCCACAAAGAGTTGAGTAGTCAATGGCTCATCGTGGGCTCTCACGATGAAGACGCTCCTGCGCGGCGTTTCGTGACATTGGGGCCGCCTACGGCGGCGTCCGTGGGGCCGTGCGGGCCCGTCCAGACCTGCGTGGTGGTTCCTTGTGGCGGGGCCGGACGCTTTCGCGGTACCAGCTCCGTCCGTGCCCCATATGGAGGATGGGTTGTCAAGGCGCACGGGTTGATCGACCCGAGTGTTGGGCCTTGGGGTTGCCTTGCGTGGTTGCGGGTCGCGGGGCGGTCCGGACGTCCGCGGGTGTCGCGACGGTGGTCAGCCTCATATGCGGGGGCTGGGTACCCCAAGACCTTGGTTTCGTCGCACGTCCGCTGTCTATTCTCGAGCGCGGCCACCCGGAACGGGTGGTTGCTCATGGGCACGCCGCGGACTGGTGTGCGCGATGCCGGGGAGCTCGGGCCGCCTCGCCAGCCGCAACGGGGATGTGGAGGGGTTACACGATTTCGCGTTTAGCGGAGTTGCTGATCCTCCTGTGCTTGTGCGGGTGGGGGTTGTTTGCGTGAGGGTGTCGCCCGCCGGCACGGACGCTGGCGGAACCGGTCCGGACGAGCACCAGCAAGGGCTTCGAGATCGTCAAGGCCGATCCTCCATAGGGTCTATTCCGCCGGCCATCCATGGCCGGCGGGAGGGGTCCCGCCCACGCGGGACTTCATACAACACCCCGCTCCCGCTGAAGCACGAGAACGGAGGGGCGAACGTCCATTTCGTAACAAAACGACTCCGCGGTCAGCTCGGGCTCAACCGGTCCTCGCAACAGTAGCTGTCGAGGTGACGGTACCTCTCGTGGGGGATGGACTGGGGTGGCCGAGGGTCGGGCTGTCGTTGAGTTCTGGGCGGTTGGTCGTCTAGGCGTGACCTCCACGGCCTGACTCTGTCGTTCAGGGCGGCGAGGGGATCCGGGCCGGCGAGGCGCCAGGGAGCTTGCGGTTGGTTTAGCCGTGATCGCTCCCTTCCCCAGCCGCCGTTTCGGTGGCCGGCGTGAGCGGTGGGAGGGGCGCGGTGGCGAACGCGAGCCAGGGGGCAAGGGGCCTGCGCTTGAGCGGCTGCCACCCGCCGGCCGATCGTGCGTGGTTGGTTTAGATGGTTCTCAGGTACTCGTTGAGCGCTTCGGCGGGCGTCTTCCAGCCGAGCGTCTTGCGCGGTCGGCTGTTCAGCGCGGAGGCGACCGCAGCGAGGTCCTCGGCGCTGTGTCTGGAGAGGTCGGTGCCTTTCGGGAAGTACTGGCGCAGCAGCCCGTTGGTGTTCTCATTGGTGCCGCGCTGCCACGGACTGTGTGGATCGCAGAAGTACACCGGCAGGCCGGTCTCGATCCGCAGCTGGGCGTGTTGGGCCATCTCGGTGCCCTGGTCCCAGGTCAGCGAGCGGCGCAGCTGCTCAGGCAGCGTGACGATCGTCCTGGCGATCGCGTCGCGGACCGCCTCGGCGCCGTGCCCCGTTAGCGCGGGGCCGTCCTTTACTCCCGGCGCTTGGCCGGTCATCGGCGGGAGGTAGAGCAGCATCGTAAAGCGGGTTGAGCGCTCCACCAGCGTGCCGATCGCCGAGCTCCTCGCTCCGATGATGAGGTCGCCTTCCCAATGGCCGGGAACCGCCCTGTCCTGGGCTTCGGCGGGGCGTTGGCTGATCATCACCTCGTCGCTGACGAACCCGCGACCGCGACCGCTGGTGCGAGCTCTCGGGACCCGCAACGCCCGCCCGGTCCGCAGACAGGCCGTCAGCTCACGCCGCAACGCGCCACGCCCCTGAACGTACAGCGACTGGTAGATCGCCTCGTGCGAGATACGCATTGACTCATCATCGGGGAACTCCAAGCGCAGGCGATTGGAAATCTGCTCAGGGCTCCACGCCCTCGCCCAGCGCCGATCCTTGCGCAGACCGTGACGCCGCCCGATCCACCTCACCCCAGGACCGTCGAGAGCCGTCCCATCGGGCCGCTTGACAGCTCCCGACAGACGGTCCTGCACATACCGTCGCAGCCCGGCGTTCACGACCAGCTTCGCCGGCTTCGCACGCCGAGCCCGCCGGTCCGCGTACCGCTGCGCCGAGCTCGCCCGATACTCAACGACGCCGCCACACCTCACGACGTTCCGACGCAACTCACGAGAGATCGTCGACGGCGAACGCCCGAGCTGACGAGCGATCCCCCGCACCCCACACCCCCCAGCGCGCAGGATCGCGATCTCCTCCCGCTCAGCGAACGACAGATAACGCCCCGACAACGGCGCCTGGGTAACGGTCGGCATCCCCCCACCCTTCCGAAACCACCGGACACCAACCGCCGGCGACACGCCCGCCTGGACACCAGCCTCCCGGCTACTGAGCCCTCGCGCGACCGCCGCCCAGAAACGCACCCGATGCTCCCGCCGCCCAGACGGCAGACGCCCCGGCGAACGCACCCGCGCAAAATCCGAAGCCCGACTTCTCTCGCCCATCGCAACTCCTCTCGGTCAAGGTGTTGCGACGACCAGATGAATCCGCGAGGGCAACGATCTACGAAATGGACGCTGGGTACGTCCATAACGTTCATCGTCGCCCTTCATGGCGAGCGCTTGGTTAGAAAATAGCCGTGGCACCCCGTAAACAAGGTTGCCCCGGTTTACGGTGCGCCGGGGCCATTTTCATCCCCCGGGGCGCCCGCAGGCGGGCATGAACCTTTGCTACTCAGTGGAAGGCTGTTGTCCGGATCGGTGATGTCCGGCCGGTGAGCTTGGGTTCTCGGGCGGCGGCGGGCTGACTCTCTTTGCCACTGTCGACCCCTGGGGGTCTGACCGGCTTTCGCTGTGTCGCCCGTCGCCGACCGAGGACCGCCGGCGTGACTTGATAGGAGCTTGCCAGAGCCCAACTGAGTGCTGTCCGCCGGCGATCCGCTTCGTCAGCCATATCTCACGAAGGGACGGGTACATGATCGTGATCGGGGTGGACGCACACAAGCGGACGCACACGCTTGTCGCGCTTGATGCGGGGACCGGCGTCAGCCGGGGCGAGACAACGGTTCAGGCCAGCGATGATGGCGTCCTTGCCGCGCTGCGGTTCGCCGCGGGCGTTGAGAACGAGCGGGTGTGGGCGGTGGAGGACTGCCGGCATGTCACGAGCCGGCTTGAGCGTGCTCTGCTGGGTGCTGGTGAGCGGGTGATCCGGGTCCCCCCATCGCTGACCGGCGCGTCGCGGAAAGCGACCCGGACGGCGGGGAAGTCTGACCCGATCGACGCCCGGGCGGTCGCGCTCGCCGCGATCCGCGAGGGGGTTGAGAATCTGCCGGTCGCGTTCCTAGACGAGCAGGCGCACGAGATCCGCGTCCTCTGCGATTACCGCGATCAGCTCATGAGCGAGCGCACCCGTCTGATCAACCGGTTGCGCTGGCATCTGGTCCGGATCGCGCCGCAGCTCGAGGCGCAGCTCGGCCCTCAGGCGCTGAAAGGCCCCCGCATCCGAGCACGGCTCGCCCGGCAGCTCGGGCAGCTGCCGGCCAGCCCGCAGCTGCGGGTCGCCAAAGCGCAGCTGCGGCGGATCAACGAGATCACCAAAGAACAGAAGGACCTGTTCGCCGAGCTCACCGCCCTGATCCAGGCGCACGCCCCGCAACTGCTTGAGCAGCGCAGCATCGGGACCGTGACCGCCGCCGTGATCATCGGACGAACCGCCGGCGCCCAGCGGTTCCGCAGCGAAGCGTGCTTTGCCCGGCACGCCGGCACCGCACCGATCCCGGCCAGCTCCGGCAAAACGACCCGTCACCGCCTGCACCGCGGCGGTGACCGGCAACTGAACCGGGCGATTCACATCATCGCGCTCGGCCGGGTCGCGTGGGACCCCGAGACCCGCGCCTACATCCAACGTCGCGTCTCAGACGGCAAGACCAAACGCGAAGCGATCCGCTGCCTCAAACGCCACATCGCCCGGCAGATCTTCCACCTCCTCTACAACGCCCAACCAGCCAGCCCACCACCGAGCGTGGAACCGGCACCGCGGGTCAGAGTCAGCGCCCCAGCACTGATGCCATGCACCCGGTGAAAGCCCGCAAATAGCGAACACCACTTGACATAGGAGTGCGAAATGGACGCTGCAAGGCGCCCCATCCCCTCTTCGAAAGGGTGGGCGGGACTCCATGCCGGACAGACCACACCCGCAAGGCACCCGGCCGAAGGCCGGAAGCTGAGGCGCCAGCCGACGCGCCCACCCAGACCAAAGCGGCGCCGGCCGACCCGAACCGCCACCGCGGTCTGGACGGGCCCGCCAGGCCCCGCGGATGCCGCCGAAGGCGGCCCCCCTGGGTGGGTGGGACCTAAGACAGCTTTACGGGCAGCGTCTTCAGCTGATTCAGGAATGCCGACTCGACGAACGTCGGCTGACCGATCATCTCCATCCGCGGGTAGCGCTTGAGCGTCTCCTCGAGCAGGATCCGCAGCTCGAGGCGGGCCAGAGCGGTGCCGAGGCAGAAGTGGCGGCCGCCGGCGCCGAACGCCTGGTGCTCGGGATTGCGGCGGACATCGAAGTGATCCGGATTCTCGTAGCGGGTCTCGTCGCGGTTGGAGGAGACGTACCACATCACGACCTTGTCGCCCTTGTGGATCGTCTGGCCGCCGATCTCGGTGTCGGCCGTCGCAGTGCGGCGGAAGTGCGCGAAAGCCGGGAACATCCGCAGCGACTCCTCGACGGCGCCCGGGATCAGCGAGGGATCGTCGAGCAGGAGCTGACGCTGCTCGGGGTGCTCCATCAGCGCGCGCATGCCGCTGCAATACGTCGCCTTTGTGCTGTCGTTGCCGGCGGCCATCAGCAGGAAGAAGCCCATCACAATCTCGTGCTCCTCGAGCTTCTGGCCCTCGATCTCAGCGTGCACGAGCACACTCGTGAGGTCGTCGGTGGGATTGGTGCGGCGATCCTCGATCAGCTTCTGACAGCGGGTGAAGACCACCGGAATCAGCCTCGAGGGATCGTGGTCGGGATTGATGTCGGGATCGCCGACGGCGAGGATCGCGTTCAGCAGCGTCGCCCAGGGCTCGTCGTCCTCGGGCTCGATGCCCATGAAGCTGCCGATCACCCGCGACACAACCGGCTGCGCGACGTCGTTTACGAGATCGCAGGTCTCGCGACCCTCGAGCCGGTCAAGCACCCCCACGACGATCGTTCGGATCGCCTCGTCGTGGGCGGCGATCCGCTTCGGCGTGAAGCCGGCCTGGAAGAGCATCTTCAGACGATCGTGCTTGGGCGGATCCATGCCGATGAACATCGCCCGCAGCAACTCGGGCGGGAAGCCCTCGGTCACGGCGGTGATGCCGCCGACCTCTGAGGAGTACGTCTTCCAATCGCGGCTGACCGTGTGGATGTCGTCGGCCTTGGTCAGCGACCAGAAACCGGCCTCGTCCGGGTACTCGGTGATCCGCTTGGTGAAGTGGACGGGGCAACCGGAGCGCAGCTGACGGAACAGCTCGTGTGGCGGGCCGTCCGGCCAGTTCTCACGCTCGGTGACGAGGACGTTCTCCAGATCGATATTGGTCGTTGACACCCGGGCCCTCCTCGTAACAGTGTGATTCGCGCGGCAGATCTTAATGGTTGGCTGGCCAGCCAGCAAACGGCTTGTCGATCCGCTGTGTGCAGGCTACCGGTGCCGTCTACTGTTCCCGTCACTCGACCCCGAGGAGAGGAGCGTCCTCACTTGAAGATCCGCGCGGCGGTGCTCGAGCAGTTCGGCCGGCCGCTGAACGTGACCGAGCTAGATCTCAACGAGCCCAGGGCGGGCGAGGTGCTCGTCCGGCTGGAGGCGTGCGGCGTGTGCCACACCGACATGTACACGGCCTCCGGAGCCGACCCGTCGGGCTACGCGCCGACGGTGCTCGGCCACGAGGGCGCCGGGATCGTCGAGCGCCTCGGCGAGGGCGTGAGCAGCGTGCAGCCGGGCGACCGGGTTGTGACGCTGTTCTCGCCGCAGTGTCGCGAGTGCGTTCACTGCCGCAGCACCAAGACCAACCTGTGCCTCGCGATCCGCGAGCAGCAGAGCCTCGGCTTCCTGCCGGACGGGACCACGCGCCTCTCACGCGAGGGCGAGCCAATCAGGCACTTCATGGGCACGAGCACGTTTGCCCAGTACACGGTGATGCCCGAGATCGCGCTCGCGAAGGTCACGCCCGACGCCCCGGCGGAGCACGCCTGCCTGTTCGCGTGCGGGCTCTCGACCGGACTCGGCGCGACGATCAACACCGCCAAAGTGGAGGCCGGCTCGACCTGCGTGGTGTTCGGCGCCGGGATGGTCGGCCTCGGCGCCGTCGCCGGGTGCCGGCTGCAGGGAGCGGATCGGATCATCTGCGTCGACCTCTCGCCCGAGCGGCTCGAGCTGGCGCGCGGACAGGGCGCCACCGACACCTGGGTCGGCGGGGTGGACACGGTTGCGCGCGTGCTCGAGGAGACGGGCGGGTTCGGCGCGGACTACACGTTCGAGGCGACCGGCCTGGTGAGCGTGATGCGCCAGGCGGTGGAGTCGGCGCGAATGGGCTGGGGCCTGTGCACGGTCGCCGGGGTCGCCGGCAAGGGCGAGAGGCTCGAGATCATCCCGCGCTACCTGATCACCGGGCGCCGCGTGTGCGGCTCGTCGTTCGGCGGCGTCAAGGGCCGTGATCAGGTACCGCAGCTCGTGCAGCTGTCGCTCGACGGAAAGCTCGATGTCGAGCCGTTCATCTCGCACCGGATCAAGCTCGATGAGGTCAACGAGTCATTCGAGCTGATGGAGCGCCAGGACGGCATCCGGAGCGTGATCGGGTTCGATTGACCTCACGTTCTGCGCGCGCTTCACGTTCACCCGAGGTGACAGACCCGCGTCCGGCGGCCGAATGGCGCGTTCAGTTTGTCGTGCTCTCGGCGATCTGGGGCTCGAGCTTCCTGTTCATCAAGGTGCTCGGCGAGCACTGGCCGGCGCTGTGGATCGCGCTCGGGCGCGTCGCGCTCGGCGCGGCGACATTGGTGGTGATGACGCTTTGGCGACGCGAGCGCCTGAACTTCGACAGACGACTGTGGATGCACCTGCTGGTCGCGGCCGCGCTGTTCAACGCGATTCCGTTCACGCTGTTCGCGTTCGGCGAGAAGCACGTGTCCTCGGTTGTCGCCGGCCTGTGGAACGCGACGACCCCGCTGTGGGCGCTGCTCGCCGTGATCGTCGCGTTCCCCGAAGAGCGTCCGAGCCGGGGTCGGATCACGGGACTGTTCATCGGATTCGTCGGCGTCACGCTCGTGCTCGGACCGTGGCAGGGACTGGGCCACGGCGAGTTGGAGGGCCACCTCGCGTGCGCGGGAGCCGCCGCGTGCTACGGAGTCGGCTTCCCGTACGCACGCCGGTATCTGACGGCGCGGGACGAGAGCGTCGTCGCGTTGTCGGCGGGCCAGCTGCTGTGCGCGGTCGTCCTGCTCGCGCTGTTTGTGCCCTTCACCTCCTCGCCGACCACGCGATTGAGTGCGGACGCGGTCGGGAGCCTGCTCGCGTTGGGGATCCTCGGCAGCGGCATCGCCTACGCGCTGAACTACTCGATCGTACGTGCGGCCGGCGCCACGACCGCCTCGACCGTCACATACGTGATTCCCATCTTCTCGACCCTACTCGGCGTGATCGTGCTCGGAGAGAGCCTCAGCTGGAACGAGCCGGTCGGGGGAATCGTGCTGCTCCTCGGGGTTGCGATCTCGCAGGGCCGGCTCGCGCTGCGGGCCGCCTCCAAGGCGCCGGCCGCGTCAGGGGGCTGACGGAAGACGGTTCCCGTTTGAGGGCAACACCGAAATAAGGTATTTTGGACTTATATGGAGGCGGCAGGGGCCTCATCGGATACGCACACCCGGCGCGGGAGGTGGTTGGTCGCCGCGATCGCTGCATTGACCGCAGCGTTCATCGCGGCCCCCATGGCCCGTGCGATGCCGCTGGCGGGTGATCCGCTCGCGAGCACCAGATCGGCGCCCGCAGTCCAAAGCGAGTTCTCGCGGCCGAGCTCCGCGGGAGCGACGGTGGGTGCGGACATCAACGCCGAGGGCTCGGAGACCCATTACTACATCCAGTACGGATCGAGTACGCAATACGGCGGCGTCGTGCCCGCCTCACCGGCAGACATCGGCTCTGGCAGCTCCTTCGCGAGGGTCAGGCAGTCGATCCTCAACCTCCAACCACTGCACACCTACCACTGGCGGGCCGTGGCCACGAACGCGGGCGGCACTACCGTCGGCGCCGACCAAATGTTCGTGACGCCACCGCCGACCCCCCAAGGTGCTCCGGGCGTCTCCACCGGGCAAGCCACCGACGTGACGACCACGAGCGCGACGCTGAACGGCACGGTCGACCCGAACAACAGCGCGACCGTCTACCACTTCGAGTACGGAACGAGCACCGCCTACGGAACCAACGTGTCCTCCCCGGATGCCCCGGCCGGCGGTGACACATCGACCCACGCGCTGAGCCAGAAGGTCTCCGGCCTGAAGGCGGGCACGACCTACCACTTCCGGATCGTCGCGACGAGCGCCGGTGGCACTTCGGATGGTGCCGATCGCACGTTCAGGACCACGAAGGCGGCCGCGCCGCCCGCCGTAGCCGCGAGCGTCACGCGCCTCTCGATCACGCCGAACAAGTTCAAGCTTTCAGGCCGGACCGTCAACCACCACTGCGTGGCCGCGACCCGCAAGAATCAGAAGCACCGCGCGTGCAGGCGCCCGGTCGCGTTGCGCGTCGGACTCCACCTGAACCTCGCGGCGTCCGTGAAGTTCGCCGTGCAGAGGATTCTGTCCGGCCGGCTCGTCGGCAGGCGCTGCGTCGCGCCGACGCACTCCAACCGCGGCCATCGAGCCTGCTTCCGTCTCGTCAGCGTCCGCGGGAGCTTCACTCGCAAGATGAACGCGGGCACCCGCAGGTCCACGTGGAACGGCCGGATCGGCGGGCACGCGCTCGGTGCCGGCTGGTACTACCTGGGCGCCACCCCTATCGCGAAGGGCCACCGCAGCAAGCAGGACGGCGCGCTCTTCCTGTTCAAGCCATAGTCAGAAGACCACCGTCGTGTTGCCGTGGCGCAGCACCCGGTCTTCGCAGTGCCATTCGACCGCTCGCGCGAGCACGATCCGCTCGATGTCAGCGCCACGGCGGGTGAGTGTGGCGACATCGTCGCGGTGCGTCACCCGGATCACGTCCTGCTCGATGATCGGCCCGGCGTCGAGTTCCTCGGTCACGTAGTGCGCGGTCGCGCCGATCAGCTTGACGCCCCGTTCCTTGGCGCGCGCGTACGGCTCGGCGCCCGCGAACGCCGGCAGGAACGAGTGATGGATGTTAATCACGGGCGTCGCGAGCCGGTCGAGGAACTCCTTGCTGAGGATTTGCATGTACCGCGCCAGCACCACGAGGTCGCAGTTGCCGGACAGCAGTTTGAGCAGTCGCGCCTCGGCCCGCGCCTTGGCCTCCTTGGTGACCGGCACGCGGTGGTAGGGAATGTCGAAGCCGGTCACCGCTGTTCGTAGATCGTCGTGGTTTGACGCGACCATCACCACCTCGGCTTCCAGTTCGCCGCGCTGCCAGCGCCACAGCAGCTCCAGCAGGCAGTGATCGGAGCGCGAGGCGAGGATCGCGACGCGTTTGCGCACGCCCGCATCCCACAGCCTCCATGTCATCTGCATCGGTTCCGCCACCGCCAGGCCAAAGCGCTCGCCCAAGCCGGCGCGGCTCTCCTCGGGGAGCGTGAACTCAGTGCGCAGGAAGAACGTCCCTCCCTCGGGATCGGTCGAGTACTGATCTGAGCGGACGATGTTCGCGCCGGCCTCGAACAGGAACCGTGACACGGCGGAGACGATCCCCGGACGATCGGGGCAGGAGATCAGCAGTCGCATGTTCGCCGGCATCAGTGGCTGACCGCCGCGGCAGCCAGCTCGGAGACGAGCCGGTCCTCATAGAAGCGCTCGAGCGCGAACGGCTCGATCAACTCGGGGGTGCGGCCGGTGGCGACCAGCTCGGCGATCGTCTTGCCGACGATCGGCGCGGCCTTGAACCCGTAGGTCCCCCAGCCGGCGCTGATGTGGAAGTTCGAGAGCTCGGTGCGACCGAGGATCGGGCTGTAGTCAGGAGTGATGTCGCACAACCCGGCCCATGCGCGCAGCAGCCGCGCCCGCTCCAGCTGCGGAAACAGCTCGAGCGTGTGCCTGGTCAGGTCCTGCAGGAAGTTGAGCGTGCCGCTCATGCGGTACGTCGTCCATGGCTCGATCTCGGATCCCATCACGAACTCACCCCTGTCGGACTGCGAGATGTAGACGTGCATCTGCGAGGAGACGACGACCACGTCGAGCAGCGGCTTGACCGGTTCGGTCACGCAGGCCTGCAGGATGTGCGTGGTGATCGGCAGCTTCACGCCGGCCATCGCGCAAACCAGCGTGCTCCAGCCGGCGGTCGCGCTGATCACCTGGCCCGCCCTGACGGTCCCGCGGTTGGTCCGGACCGCGGCGATCCCGTCCCGCGTCAGCTCGAACCCCTCGACCTTCGTGTACGGGTGGATCTCGACCCCGGCGCGATCGGCGCCGCGAGCCAAGCTCCAGACGACGGCGTCATGGCGGATGATCCCGCCGGGCGGGTGGTAGAGCGCGCCCATGATCGGGAATGTCGCTCGTGGCGAGACGTTGATCGGCGGGCACAGGCGCTTGACCTCCGCGGTGTCCACGAGACGCGAGTCGATTCCATTCAGGCGGTTGACCTCGGCTCGGTTGGCCATCACGAACATCGCGCGGTCCGAGTGCGCGAGCGTCAGGTGGCCGCATTGGGAGAACAGCAGGTTGAAGTCGAGCTCGGCACCGAGGCGCTCGTAGAGCTTGATGCTCGCATCGTAGAAGCGGGCGCCCTCCGGGGTCTTGTAGTTGGAGCGCAGGATCGTCGTGTTGCGCCCGGCGGCGCCGGAGCCGATGTAGCTCTGCTCGAGCACGGCGACGTTGCGGATCCCGAGCCGGCCCAGGTAGTAGGCGGTCGCCAGCCCGTGCGAACCACCGCCGATGATCACGACGTCGTAGCTGTCGCGCAGCGCGCCGGGCGTGCGCCACATCCGGCGCGGTCGAAACAGCTCACGCATGGACGGCCTCGAGCGCATCGGCGCCGACCGGCCCGCCGTCCAGGTGGCCGGCCGCGTCGGCGACCACCTCGTACATGTACTCGCCAAGCGCCCACCCGAACAGCAGCAGCAGCTCGTCGTCGCGCTGGCGCAGCAGGTACCCCGGGGTCCTCGCGATCGAGGCCGGCTTCAGGACGCCGACCGGAAACGACCGCTCGCGCGCATCGACCGCGCAGAAGCGTGCGAGCAGCTCCCGCCAACCCGGGCCGACGAGCAGCAACGCGGCGAGCGCGCAGGTGACGTCGGTCGCGTCCGGGATCTCGTCAGCGATCCCGATCCCCAGCACGCGGGTCGGCGTGATCGCATGCCACCCAGATTGTCGACAAAATTGTCGACAATCTCGCCGGCGGGCCCTGCAGCTCAAGCTTTCGCAGCTGCGAGCAATCGGCAAAGCCGACCGCCTCGTCGATCCGCCGGCGCTCGTCCCCGGGGTAGGCGACCGCCACGTTCCAGCCACCACGCTGCTCGAACCGCGCGCCGGCGGCTCGCGCCGGCGACTCCATCGGCGACCGCGCCATCGCCACATCCGAGCCTGGCACCAGGAAGGCGAGCGTGCTCACGAGCGCAGCAGCTCCCCGGCCGGGTCGTGGAACGGCTCGGTGGTCACCGAGCCCTGCAGCCGGGAGCCGTTGTCGGCGATCGTGATTGTCGATCCGTCCGCGGCGAGCTCGGCCGGCACCCACCCCAACCCAATCACGCGTCCCAGCTGCCGCGATCGGCGAGCGCTGGTCACCAGACCCGCGGCGGATCCGCTCGCGTCGAGGATGACCGAGCCCTCGGTGGGCACGCGCCCATCGTCGAGCGCGAAGCCAACGAGCAGGGTGTCCTGCGGCTGCGCCGCGGCACGCTCGAGCGCCCACTTGCCGATGAACGGCTCCTCCTTGTCGAGCTTGACGGCCCACGGCATCCCCGCGCCCAGCGGCGTCGATTCGGGGTCGGTGTCCTGTCCGACGATGATGTGCTGCTTCTGCAGTCGCAGGACACGTTGCGGTTCCAGGCCGAACGGCCTGATCCCCTCGGGCTCGCCGGCGCGCAGGATCGCGTCCCACAGGTGCTCACCGTGCGCCGAGGGGAAGTGGATCTCGTAGCCGAGCTCGCCGACGAACCCGATCCGCAGCAGCAGCGCCGACACGCCGGCAACCCTCGCGTGCTTGGCGTCGAGGTAGGTGAACGCCTCCGGGCCACAATCGAGAGCGGTGAGCCGGGTCAGGATCTCCCGCGACCGCGGACCGGCCAGGTTGACGGCCGCCAGCGCCTGGGTCACGTCGGTCAGCTGCACGTCCATCCGCCAGTCGGCCAGCCACCACGCGAACCATTGTTCGACCGCGCCCGCCCCGCTCGAGGTGGTCGTCACGTAGAACGCATCGTGATCGAGCCTGGTCACCGTGCCGTCGTCGATGATCCGGCCCGCGTCGCTCGTGAGCACCCCGTAACGAACGCGCCCCGGTCTTAACGTCGAGAGCCGGTTCGGATACAGGCGGTCGAGGAACTCGCCGGCTTCGGACCCGAAGACGAGCAGCTTGCCGAGCGTCGAGACATCGATCAGCCCCGCGCGCTCGTGGACATTCAGCGCCTCGCCATCCGGGTCGCCGTAGTCGTAAGGGCGCCTCCAATCCCCCGCCCAGCGGATCGACGCGCCAAGCGCCCGGTGGCGGGACTGGATCGAGGAGCGTTTCGCGGGCTCGAACGGTCGTCCCGCGAGCACTCCGAGCGGGACGGTCGACCATGGCGGGCGGGCAGTGGTGGTGCCGAGCGCCTCGAGGCTCTCGCCGGTCTCCGCGGCCACCAGCCGGGTGGCGCTCAGCTGGCACATGCGTCCCTGGCAAGGCCCCATCGTCACCGTGCTGAAGCGCTTGCACAGCTCGATCGAGTCGTAGCCCTCGCGGACGCTCCGCCGGATGTCGCTCGCGGTGACGTCTTCGCAGAAGCATGCGAACGCCTTGCCGTCGGGGGCGGCGGCCGCAGCCGTGGCGGCGCATGCCGCAGCGGGTGCCGCGCGTGCGCCAGTCGCGACTCGACCGACGGCGGACACATTCGGCGGCAGCTCCGCGACCACAAAGTGCTCCTCCACCGAGTCGTAGCGCAGCCGCCCGCCGGCCTGGCTGATCAGGGCCGTCGCTGGAGCCTCGCCGCCGGATACGACGAGCAGGTCGCAATCGAGCTCGCGGCGCTCCCCGTCCCGGATCAGCGACACGGCGGTGAGCTGGCGCTTGCCGCGCGCCGCCTCCACGACCCATCCCACGCGTGCATCGGCCACAAAGCAAACCTCGACGCCGAGCTCGCCTAGTGCTGCCGCCGCATCGAGGCCGCGATCGGAGGTCGTCACCACCACCGCGCGAGCGCCCGGAGGCACGCCGTACAGCACCGCCAACCGAAGCGCTCCCCCCGACAGCATCACGCCGGGGAGATCGTTGCCAGCGAACAGCATCGGCTGCTCGATCGTGCCGGTCGCGTAGATGTGCTGGCGGGCCCTGACCTGATGAAGCGTGTCGCCCTGCCACACCGGGACCAGGCCGTCGTAGTGACCAAGCGCCGAGGCGGCGCACAGGAGCTCGACTCCGGCGGCGCGCGCGCGAGCCGCGAGTGCGCGGGCCTCGTGATGGCCGCCTTCCCACAACAGCCGTCCGCCGGGTTCAGGCCCCTGTTCGACGAGCACCACGTCTGCGCCGTGCCCTGCCGACGCGATCGCGGCGCTCAGACCTGCGCGACCGGCGCCGACCACCAGCACGTCGGCATGCCGGCGCCGGTACTCGGTGCGCCGCTGCCGGTCGGCCTGCTCGCGCGGCAGCCGCCCCAGTCCAGCCGCTCGGCGCAGCAGCCACTCGTATGCCGGCCATAGGCGGCGCGGGCGGATGAACGTCTTGTAGTAGAAGCCGGGCGGGGTCAGCCGCGAGCCGGCGAGATCGACGAGCGACATCAGGTCGACGTGCAGGCCAGGCCACGCGTTCAGATGCTCGACGACCGCGCCCGCCCGTGCGGGCTCGGTGCATGCCCGGACGCCCGGTGCGCCGTCGACAGCGACGAGACAGTTGGGGCACGTGCCTGAACAGCACATCAGGCCGCGGCGCCGGTGGTACTTGAAGCTGCGCGAGAACGTGCGCCGTCCAGCTGCGTACAGCGCCGAGCCGATCGTGTCGCCCTCGAACGCCTCCACGCGCTTGCCGTCGAAGCTGAAAGCGAGCGGCCTCGAGCGGTCGATCAGCTGGGCGGGCCCCGGCGGCAGCCTGTTCGTCACTCGAGGTCCTCCGGAAGCCCCACGCGGAGGACTTGGTTGGTGCGCGTGTCGCGCTCGGCCTGGAACCAGGTCCGGCAGCCGGATCGGTGGTACCACCATTCGCGCTGCACGCCGGCGACGTTGCGGCGGAAATAGTTGTACTCGCAGAGCTCGCGCAGCGACGGGCTCTCGCGCGGGCGTGTTGTCACCTCGCCTCCGTACGCGAAGTCCGTGACCTCGCGCTCGCCACAGTGCGGACAGGTGAGAACGAACGACACCACTGCGCGATCCTAGACCTCCGTAGCGTTCTGCGCAATACTGTTGCGGATGACGCAACACGTGGCATCGGTCGCTCGCGCCATCGCATTGCTCGAGCAGCTGCGCGATTCAGAGCACCCGCTCGGCGTCAACGAGCTAGCGCGCAGGATCGGAGTCAACGCGAGCACTGCGTCGCGGCTGCTGCACACACTCGAGTCGGCCGGCATGGTGCAGCGCGAAGGGCAGGGGCCTTACAGCCTCGGTCTGGGACTGGTCACGCTGGCCGACCGGGTACTCGCGCGGCTCGACCTGCAGACGCTCGCGCGGCCGGTGCTCGTCGAGCTGATGGAGAGCACCGGCGAGACCTCCACGCTGTCGCTCCCCGGCGAGCGTGAGGCGATCACAGTGGACTCTGCCCCGTCCCGGTCAAGCGTCGTGAGCATGGCGCGCCTGGGACGCCCGAGCATCGCCCACGCCACCGCGGTCGGGAAGGTGATGCTCGCCTTCGGCGGCGGTCCGCTCCCGCGCGAACGCGACCTGGTGGCACTGACCGACCGGACTATCACCGACCGCGCGGAGCTCGCGGCGCAGGTGCGGGCGGTGCGCGACCGCGGTTATGGAACCGTGTTCGGAGAGCGCGACGTCGACGTCAACGCAATTGCCGCGCCCGTGTCCGACCGCGCCGGCGCGCTCGCCGCGATCCTCGGGCTCCAGGGCCCGGCCAGTCGCCTCGCGGATCCGGCGGTTCTGCTGCCGGTACTGCTCGACGCGACGTCACGGCTGAGCCGCGCGCTCGGCGCGTAGGCCCATAGGTATTACGAAGGAACCGGCCTGTTCTATCCAGCCATGGGATCCTCGTGAGGATCGGAGCCGAGCTCCGAACCCTGCATCGGATCCTCGTACGGTTCGGCTGCCAGCTCGGAACCCTGCGTCGGGTCCTCGGAGGGCTCCGAACCGAGCTCCTCGCCCTGCATCGGATCCTCGGAGGGCTCCGAACCGAGTTCGGCACCCTGCGTCGGATCCTCGTACGGCTCGGACCCGTGCTCGATCCCCTGAGTGGGGTCTTCCGTCGCGCCCATCGCCTGCTCCTCTCGACTGCTCGCTCACGTTCGCGTGGCGCGCGGCGCCCCACGCGAAGCCGTCTTCTGTCGCGTATTTAGCACTCGAGCTGCGCTTTGGCTAGGTGAACCGTAGAACAAAAGGAGAAATTCATAGCCATGACTTGACTAGACATGATATGACTAATAAGGTGCTGACTATGCCCACTGCAAGGCGACCCCAGCGCTCGAGCCTCGGCCTGGTCGTGCTGTGGCTCCTCTATCAGGAGCCGCTGCACGTGTACCGGATGCAGAAGCTGATCGAGCACCAGGCGAAGGACCGCGTCGTCAATGTCCGCTCGCGAGCGAGCCTCTACCAGACGATTGAGCGCTTGCAGCGACTGGGCCTGGTCGAGGTGGCCGGGACGGTCCGCAATGAGGGTCTTCCCGACCGGATCGTGTACGCGATTACCAGCGCGGGCAAAGTGACCGCGCGCGACTGGCTGCGCGAGATGTTGCGCGACACGGAAGGCGAGTACCCGGAGTTCATCGCAGCGGTCTCGATCCTGTTCGGTCTCGCGCCCGAAGAGGCGCGCGAAGAGCTCGAGCTGCGAGCCGAGCGCCTGGCCGCCCAGCTCGCCGAGACCGAGGAAGCGCTCTCGTCGCACCCGCAAGTGCCGCGGCTGTTCCTTCTCGAGGAGGAGTACCGGCGCACGATGCTCGGAGCCGAGCTCTCGTGGGTGCGGGGCGTGATCGAGAACTTGCGCGAGGGCCGGCTGACGTGGAGCGAGGAATGGATCCGTCAGATCGGAGCCGAGATCGGCATACCAAACGAGAACCAAGAGGAGTTGAAATGACACCGATGATCGAAGCCCGCGACCTGCGTAAGCGCTTCGGAAAGACGCAGGCCCTCGACGGCCTTGAGCTGGTCGCCGAGCCCGGTCAAGTCGTGGCCGTGCTCGGGCCGAACGGCGCCGGCAAGACGACGTTCGTTCGCGCGGTCGCGACGCTGCTGCGGCTCGACGGCGGCACGCTGCGGGTGGCGGGCCACGACGTGGGCGACCAGGCTCAGGCGGTCCGCAGCGTGATCGGCCTCGCCGGCCAGTTCGCGGCCGTCGAGCCGGCGATGACGGGTCGCGAGAACCTGGAGATGGTCGCTCGCCTGTTCGGGCAGTCGCGTCGCGCCGCCAAGGCAAGCGCCGCGAGCGTGCTCGAGCAGCTCGGCCTCGAGCAGGATGGCGATCGCCTCGCGCGCACGTATTCGGGCGGGATGCGGCGGCGCCTCGACCTCGGAGCGAGCCTGGTTGGAGCGCCCCGGCTGCTGTTGCTCGATGAGCCGACCACCGGACTCGACCCGCGCAGCCGGATCGAGCTGTGGGAGGCGATCCGGATGCTTGTGGCGGCCGGCACCGACGTCCTGCTCACGACCCAGTACCTCGACGAGGCCGATCATCTGGCAAGCCAAATCGTGATCATCGACCGCGGCCGCGCCGTCGCGGCGGGCACGCCCGCCGAGCTCAAGCGGCGGATCGGCGGGAATGTGATCGAGGTGCACGCCCGCCGCGGCGAGGATCTCGCGAGCGTCGCGCGGACCCTCGGCCGCTTCGACCACGAGCGCGTTCAGATCGATGAGAGCACGCGCCGGGTGAGCGTGGGCATCGAGTCCGGAGGCGAAGGATTGATGGGAGCGCTGCGATCCGTGCAGGAGGCCGGGATCGAGATCGAGGACATCGCGATGCGCCAGCCCAACCTCGACGAGGTGTTCCTGGCGCTCACCGGACAAGCAACCGACAACGAATCACAAGCCGCCTGAACCTGAGGAGACACAAGACACATGACCACAATCGCAAACACACTCCAGCCGGTGGCGCCGGGGCTTGAGCGCGGGCCGACCTCGTTGCTTTCGAGCACGATGATCGTGGCGCGCCGAGCGCTGCTCCGGTACCTGCGTACGCCACAGCTGATCGTCCTCGCCACGGTCCAGATGTCGATGTTCTTCCTGATCTATCGCTATCTGTTCGGGGGCGCGATCAAGTCGGTCGGGGTTCCGTACGTCGACTACCTCGTCCCCGGTTTCGTCGCCACCGGCGTGCTGTTCAACGGGATCGGCGCCGCGGTGGCGATGGCCGAGGACCTGCACGACGGATTCGTCGACCGACTGCGGTCGCTTCCGATCGCACGTAGCTCGGTGCTGATCGCGCGGGCGATCGCCGACAGCGTGATCCTCACGTCGGCGTCGATCGCGACGATCCTGATCGCGTTTGCCGTCGGCTATCGCCTGCACGGCAGCGCGCTCGACGGGCTCGCCGCGCTCGGGCTCGTGATCGCGTTCGGCTTCGTGTTCGAGTGGGTGTTCATCACGCTCGGCCTGTTCGCGCGCAACGGTCAGGCGGCGCAGGGCATGGGGATGATCGTGTTCCCGTTCGTGTTCATCTCGAGCGCGTACGTTCCGATCAGCTCGATGCCGGGCTGGCTGCAGACGTTCGCTTCGCAGCAGCCGATCACCTACATGGTCGACGCCGTCCGGGCGCTGACCTACGGCCCGTCGGCCAACGCCCTGCTCGGACACCCGACTTCGTACTTCGTCACCCGCGCGCTGCTGTGGGCTGGTGCGATCCTGCTCGTCTCCGTCCCGATCGCGGTCGCGAAGTACGCGCGGGGCTAGCCCGCTCGCCGGCCTGAGCGCTCCGCGGTCATCCTGTGGCCGACTCGGGCCGATCGAGAATCCGCAGCCAGCTGCCGTCGGGCTGGCGGCGCACCACCTGAGACCGCGACCCGGTGCCATCGCGCGACCGGGTCGCGGTCAACGCCAGATCGCCGAGTCGCAGCGTGCGGAGCGGCTCCTCCACCTGGAACTCGATGCCGGCATTGACCATCTGCTCGAACACCGGGCGGATCGCCTGGCGCCCCGCGGTCACCTCGCCCGGCGGGTAGCCGAGCACGGCGTCGGGCTCGTACAGGTCGAGCAGGCCGTCAACGTCCTTCGCGTTGGCGCGCTCCACGAACAGCTGCGTGATGTCGTCGGGCTCGTATGCCTTGCTCATGTTCGTCCTGCTTTCTCGACCAGGATCGCGTCCGAGATGCCATAAGTCAAAGATCTAGTTCTTCTGTTCAGTAGAATCAGTGGTTATGGAGCTGCGCCAGCTCGAATACTTCCTCGCGGTCGCCGAGGAGGCGAGCTTCACAAAGGGAGCCGCGCGCGTGCACGTAGCGCAGCCGGGAGTCAGCGCGCAGATCCGCCGCCTGGAACTCGAGCTAGGGCAGCAGCTGTTCGACCGCTCGGCTCGCTCGGTCAGGCTGACCCAGGCAGGCACCGCGCTGTTGCCCTACGCACGCGGTGCGCTGCGGGCGGTCGCCGGCGCGCGTGTCGCGATCGACGAGCTCCGCGGGCTCGTGCGCGGCGAGGTCGCGGTTGGCATGGTCACCGCGTGCCCGTCGCTCGACCTTGCCGACATGCTCGCCGAGTTCCACAGATTGCACCCCGGCGTCGAGATCGCGCTGTCGGAGGCGAACTCCGATCAGCTCTACCGGCAGCTGCTGGACGGGCGCCTCGATCTCGCGTTCGCCGCGTTCGCCGGCGGTCCGCCGACCGGGATCGACACGCAGGTGTTCGTCGACGAGGCGCTCGCCGCGGCCGTGAGCCTCGATCACGCGCTGGCCGCGCGCAGCACGATCCGGGTCACCGCGCTCGGCGAGCACCCGATCATCAGCCTCCCGCCCGGAACCGGCCTGCGAACCAGCCTCGATGACGCGTGCGCGAATGCCGGGGTCACGCCGCGGATCGCGCTCGAGGCGAGCGACCCGCGAGTGATCGCGCAACTCGCGCGGCGTGGGCTCGGCGTCGCGATCCTGCCGGAGTCGATGGCCTGCGCCGAGCCTGATCACCTTCATCCGATCAAGCTCCGCCCGCAGATGCGGGCCCAGCTCGCGCTCGCGTGGCGGGCTGGGCGGCCGGCGACGCCTGCCGCGCAGGCCTTGATCGCGCACGCCCGGCGAGCGCTGACGAGGCCCGGTGGCGCGGAGCGGAGCGTTGCTTGAGCCCACCGGCGGCCCCCGCTCAAGCGGAGGCCGCCAGCCCTGTGTGTGGGCGTCTCACACCGGCGGTTGCGAGCCGGACGGCCCCGTCGTTCCCGACGTTCCGGACGCTCCGGCTGGGCCAGGGGCGCCCGACGAGCCCGACGACATGTGGGGGCAGTTGTGGGCACCGGGGCCCGGTCTGCCGCTGCGCGGCGCTTGGCCGCGCGGCGGACCGGGTTGGTGACCCCCGCTCCCTGTCGTCGTGCTTGGCGTGGTGCCGGTCGTCGCTGTACTCGACGGCCCCGACGAAGCCGCGGTGGCAATCGCGGCGCCGCCGCCCGCGACCGCGGCCGTCACGGCCAGCGCGGTGAGGAGGGGCTTTACTCGTCCTATGGTCTTCACCTCCTTCGGTGTTGGACTAGACCAACGATTGCCGAGAGGTGTAAGACGGACGTAGTAGGCGCTTAATGAGTTGGCGTGGGAGATAAGGGTTAATAGTTGGCGCTTATCTCCCACGCCCCCGGTCCGCCTGGGCTTACCGAGGCAGCTCAGTGGTCAGCGGCGCGTTCTCGTCGCGCGCGACCTCGAGGGCGCGATCGAGCCCGCGCCTCGCACCTACATCCACAAGCCGCTGCGCGATCATCCGGATCGGCAACACCGGCCCGACCCAGCGGGGCGCGTACACCCGACGCGAGCGCCGGGTGATCCCCTGCTCCAGCGCGTCGATGCCCTCAGAGAGAGGGGTCACGCGCCGGAACGGCCCGCCCACCTGGAGCATCTGCGCCGCCTTGGTGCCGAAGCCGCGGCTGGTCATATCGGTCTCGAGCTCGCCGAAGTACGCGACGCCAACCCGGGCGCCGGAGGACGCGAGCTCGATCCGCAACGCGTCGCCAAGCGCCTCGACGCCGGCCTTCGACGCGCAATACGCACCCAGCAGGGGCGGATGCAGTGCCGCGGCGAGCGAGGAGATCGCCAGCGCGTAGCCGCCAGGATGCGCGACGTGGGGGCCCGCGGCTCGGAGCGTGTAATAGACGCCGAGCAGGTTGACCTCGACCGTGCGCTCGAACACCTCGGGGTTCCCGCCCACGATCGGCAACTGTGCCGCCACGCCGGCGTTCGCGACGATCACGTCGAGACCGCCCAGGTTCTCGACAGCCGCCTCGACCGCGGTCTCGACCTGCCCGCGCTCGCGCACGTCGCACACCACCGCGAGGGCGTCTCCGCAGGAAGCCGCGACCTCGCTGAGCTGGTCCGGCTCGATGCCGGCCAGAGCCACCCGGGCGCCGCGCGAGTGGAGCCGGCGCGCCAGCGCGGCACCGATGCCGCGTGCCGCACCGGTGATCAGGACTCGCCGGCCCGCCAGAGAATCATTCATCGCGCTCCCTCCACCTGGACCCGCAGGCTGTTCAGTGTCATCGCGAGCATCTCGTAGTGCCCGACCAGCATGCACAGCTCGATCAACTCGACCTCCGAGAACAAGTCGCGCAGCTCGGACCACAACTCGTCCGAGATGACGCGGGAGGCGTGCAGCTCGTCGGCCGCCCGCAGCACGAGCGCGTCACGGCCGGCGAAACCCGACAGCTCAACGCCCACGCGCGAGATCTCCTCTGCCGACAGACCCGCGCGCCGCGCGATCCGCTCGTGCTGTGCCAGCTCGTAGGCGCAGTCGCAGTTGTGCGCGACGCGCAGGATCACGAGCTCGGTCTCGCGGCGCGGGAGCTTGCCGAAAGGCATCAACCGTCCCGCAAACCGCAGCCACGGCCGGAACATCCGGCGGTGGCGCGCGAGCGTCGCGAAGATGTTCGAGGCGCCGCCGACCCGTCCGAGCACGCCGACGATCACGGCGTTGATGCGGCCGATGTCAGCGGTCGTGCCAGGTGGGATGCGGGGGACCGTGGAAACGCTCACGAAGGTCCGATCTCAACGCGAGTCGAGTAGACCTTCGTGCCGACGGGGGCACCCGGAGCCGGGTACTCCTGCACCGTGTTGGACGGTCCGAGAGGAACATTGATCGTCAGGCCGCCGGAGCGATTCGCGCGGATCGAATGGGCCGTGCCGCCCACGAGGACCCGGTAGCGGGCTCCTGGCCTGTACCGAGCCGGGGTGGTCACCGTCCCGCTGCCGCTCCCGCGCAGAACGAATCCGCGGAGACCAGCCTTCGCCAGCGTCGAGAACTCGCGCACCCGCCGGTGCATCACCACGCGCCAGCCGTAGACGCGATACGCCGACGCGTCGCTCATATACGTGAACCTCGCCGGCGGGGACGACGGACGCGAGAAATCGCGCATGATCGGGCCGATGCTCCAGCGCAGATCGCGCGCCCAGTACGGCCAGCTGTGCGTGCCATTCCCGTAGGGGTCATAGAGGCTGGAGATGCCCAGCGACACGAGCCGGTTGTGGAAGTCGATATTGAGCTGGCGCACGCCGGCCTCGATGGCCTCCGCTCCCGGGTTGACCGGCGAGGTATCGAACGGGCCGGGCTGGCCGTTGCCGAAGTACATGTACAGCTTCGTCGACCGGAGGTTCGGCGCAAGCGTCGCTGGATCGTGCGCTGCCCAGTTGACGAAATCCGTGGCCGGATTGCCGAACATCGAGTCGGGCGGCACGTGGTCGAGCCCGACCTCCGTCGCGTTGATGACGGGCTCGGCGAGCAGGAAGGCGTCATGGTCGTAGGCGATATCGGGCGCGCCGGAGTAAGCCAGCGCGACGCTGAACAGGTCCGGATGACGGGCGGCATAGCTCATCGAGCAGAAACCGCCCTGCGAGAGCCCCGCGATCGCACGTCCCGAGCGGGCCGCCACCGTGCGCAGATTCGCGTCCACCCACGGGATCAGCTGCCCGATGTGGAACGTCTCCCACTTGTACTTGCCGTCGGGCCAGTTCGTGCACCAGCCGCCGCCGTCGTCGTTCAAGGCGATGTCCGGCATCACGACGATCAGCGGCTTGCCGGCGGTCGTCTGCTCGGCGTCGCCCTTCTCCGTCCAGTCGGCCGCGCCGCCCGAGGTCCCGTGGAGCAGATAGAGGACCGGATACCTGCGCCGGGGATGTTTCGCGTAGCCGGAGGGCAGCAGGATCCGGATGTTGGCCGGACCGGGAAGCGCCGAGGTCTGCACGGTCAGCGCGATCAGCCTCGAGTCCAGTTGCTTGACCGAGGTGACGCGCAGGCCGTGGCCGCTCCGGAGCGTAACCGCAGCGGCGCCGGGCGCAAGCCCGAGCGCCGCCATCACAATCAGCACGAGCACCGATCGCTTCATCGCCGCACCAGCTCGATCAGTGGTTCGCGCAGTTCCTGGAGCTCGCCGCTGCGGCCCGAGCCCACGCGCATCGTGACCATCGAGCTCACCGCGGCAACGATCGCCTCGGACATGAATCGTTCCCCGGGGCCTAGGGCTTCGACCATCAACTCGACGAACTGCTGCTGCAGTTCGATTCGCCGGCGCGTCGCTGCTGGGCCGGCACCGAACGCATCGATCAGGTACGCCTTGGCGACCGCGGGCTCGGCGGCGACCGCTCCCAGGTAGGCCTGCAGCACGTGGTCGAGCTGCTCGATTGGGTCCTCCGCGGGGGCCTCGAGCGCCACCCTGAGGATCTCGAGCAAAGCCGCCGCGGCGGCGTCGAGCGCCGCCAGGTAGCAGTCCTCCTTGTCGGAGAACTGCTCGTAGAACGTCTCGCGCGAGACGCCCGCGCGTCCGATCACGTCCGCGACCGTGACCCTCGCAAAACCCTTCTCGGCGACCGCGGCCGCGACCGCGCTCAGAATCCGGCTTCGCTGCGAGGTGAGCACCTCCTCGCGGGTGAGACGATGACGGCCGCGCGGCAGCTGCTGGAGCTCGACGGACATCGTGCCATATTAGCGAACATCTCTGTTCGCCAATAAGCCGGCGGCTGGCGATCATTACCCCGCGGGTAATCGACACACGTCCCCTCCGCTGGGACCGTGCTCGGCATGAGCACGCTACAGATAACCCATTCGCCCGCGGCGAGCCTGCGCGCCAGCCGTTGGGCTCCCCTCCCAGTCGTACTGACCGGCACGTTCATGGTCGTGCTGGACTTCTTCATCGTCAACGTGGCCCTGCCGTCGATCCAGGCGAGCCTGCACGCGTCCAGCGGCGCGGTCGAATGGGTCGCCGCCGGGTATGGCCTCACCTCCGCGGTGTTCCTGATCACCGCCGGACGCCTCGGCGATCGCTTCGGGCGCCGGCGCATGTTCACGCTCGGGCTCGCGCTGTTCACGCTGAGCTCGGCCGCCTGTGGCGCCGCGCAATCCTCGTCCACGCTGATCGCCGCCCGGCTCGTACAGGGACTCGCGGGCGGGCTGCTGATGCCCAACGTCCTGTCGATCATCGGCGTCACCTACACCGGACCCGATCGTCCGCGCGCGCTGTCCGCTTACGCGATGGTGATGGGGCTCGCGGCCGTCGGCGGGCAGCTGATCGGCGGCGTGCTGATGCAGGCCGACATTGCCGGGCTCGGCTGGCGCAGCTGCTTTCTGATCAACGTGCCGATCGGTCTGCTGGGGCTGGCGCTCGCGCCCCGCTTGGTTCCGGAGTCGCGGGCCGAGCGATCGAGCCGCATCGACGTGCTCGGCACCGTGCTCGTCACCGCCGGCCTGACCGCGATCGTCCTGCCGTTGATCGAGGGACGCCAGCATGGGTGGCCGTCGTGGACCTGGGTGTCGCTCGCGGCGGCGCCGGTGATCCTCGGCGGATTCGCGATCTACCAGCGCCGGCTGGCGCGGGCGGGCGGCTCGCCGCTGCTCGACCTGCGCCTGTTCGCCGACCGCACATTCAGCGCCGGGCTCGTGACGCAGCTCGTGTTCTGGTGCGGGCAGGCCTCGTTCTTCCTGGTTCTGGCGCTGTATCTGCAGGAGGGTCGGGGGCTCACCGCGCTGCAGGCCGGGCTCGTGTTCACAGTGCTGGCGGTGGCGTACCTCGTGGCGTCGATGGCGGCGCCGGCGATCGCGGAGCGGCGCGGCCGAGGCGTGCTTGCGATCGGCTCGCTGACGCTGTCGTGCGGACACGCGGTGCTGCTGGTGACGGTCGGCATCATCGGCGTCGGCGGTTCCGTCGTGGCGCTCTTCCCGGGCCTGCTGCTGATCGGGGCCGGCATGGGGCTCGGAATCGCGCCGCTGGCGACGATCATCCTCTCCGGGATGCGCCCGGAGCAGGCCGGGTCGGCGTCCGGAGCGCTGTCGACGATGCAGCAGGTCGGCAACGCGCTCGGGGTCGCGATCATCGGCGTGATCTTCTTCGGCGCGCTCCCGTCCGGCTCCGCACGGGCGTTCCAGCTCAGCCTCGCCGCGCTGGCCGTGATCCTGCTCGGCGTGGCGGCACTGACACGACTGCTCCCGCGGATGGAGCGGGCGTCATGAGCAGCGGTACGCTCGTATGGATGAACGAGAACCGAGTCGGCACGATGCTGCGCGACTGGCGCTCTCGCAGGCGGATGAGCCAGCTCGAGCTGGCGCTCGAGGCCGGCGTCTCGGCGAGGCATCTGAGCTTCGTCGAGACCGGCCGCTCGCGTCCGAGTCCGGAGATGGTGCTGCACCTTGCCGCGCAGCTCGACATCCCGCTGCGGGAACGCAACCAGCTGCTGCTCGCCGCGGGCTACGCGCCGCAGTACGGGGCGCGTTCGCTCGACGCGCCGGAGATGGCGCCGGTCCGCGACGCGCTCGGCCACGTGCTCGCCGGACACGAGCCATACCCGGCGATTGCCATCGACCACGGCTGGAACCTCGTTGCATCCAACGGTGCGCTCGGCGTCCTGCTCGAGGGCGCCGCCCCCGAGCTGCTGCAGCCGCCGGTGAACTGCATGCGGCTCGCGCTGCACCCCGACGGCCTGGCGCCGAGGATCCTGAACCTCGGCGAGTGGCGTGGTCACCTGCTGCACCGGCTGGCGCGCGAGATCGCGCTGACCGGCGACCAGGGGCTGATCGAGCTGCGCCAGGAACTGCTCGAGTATCCGGGTCCGCCCCCGCCCGAGCCGCCGGCGGGCGCCGGGGACGTGATGGTGATGCTGCGCATCGCCGGCCCGGGCTGCGAGCTCGCGTTCTTCAGCACGGTGACGACATTCGGCACCGCCGTCGACATCACCGTCTCCGAGCTGTCGATCGAGGCGTTCTTCCCGGCGGACGCGGCCACGGCGGAGGCTTTGAGGGCCGACGCAATGGACGCCGCTGCAGCCTGAACGCTCCAAAGCGCAGCGGCGCCGGTGACAGCGCCACCACTGCGCCTCGGCGCTCGTGTCGATCAGACGGTCTCTCCGGGCCGCTGGAAGATGATCTCCGGCACCACGCACGCGGGCGAGACCTGCAGCAGGAAACGGAGCGCCTTAGCGATGTCATCGGTGCGCAGCATGTCCTCCGTCGCGACAGTACCCCGCACGAACTCCGTCATGTCGGTGTCGACGAATCCCGGGCAGAAGGCAACCGACTTCACGCCTTCGGAGTTCAGCTCCTTGTTCATCGCCTGCGTGTAGGCAACGACCGCGGCCTTGGTTGCCGAGTACACCGACAGCCACGGCTGCGGCGACTTGCCCGCGATCGACGCGAGGTTCACGACGAGCGCGCTGCGGTGCTCGTGGCCGGCCGCCACGAGCATCTCATGGCACTCGCGATAGAAGAGGACGATCGCCCGCAGGTTGACCCCGAGTTGCAGGTCGACGTACTTGGTCTGCTGCTCGCCGGCCGGCGCGCCGATTCCGACGCCAGCGTTGTTGACGAGCACGTCGAGGCGGCCGTAGCGTTCGCGGTGGTTCGCGACGACATCGTGGATCGCGTTCTCATCGGTCATGTTGCCGGCGACCGCGTGGACGTCGTACCCCTTGCTGCGCAGCTCGGAAGCAGTCTCCTCGAGCACTTCGGGACGGCGCGAGGCGACCGTCAGGCCGTAGCCCTCGTCGCCAAGCTGCTCGGCAAGGGCGAGCCCAATGCCTCGTGAGGCTCCGGTGACGATTGCGGCGCGATCTGGCATCGGCGAGACCCTTTCTTGTGCGGGCGTTAAGGACAGGGCACTCTAACCGCGACCGGCGCACTTGCACTGTCGCGCCCCTACAATCGCCCGGACTCACGCAGCTGCGTCTACTCGCGTGAGCAGGCCTTTCCCGTTGCCACCGGGCTCGGCCGTCTGAATATGCAAACAAGCCTCCATGAAGGAGGGGACCATGCTTGACCGTTGCCCGACGTGCGGGAAGACAAGAGGCACCTTGATGGAATCACACCCGGACAAGCCGGGAGTGCTGGAGATCCTGACGGGTAACACGACCGACAGTCATCGGATCATGCTCACTGTCGCGCTGTGCGTGCTCGTCAGCCTCGCGATCGTCGCCACCGAAGCGATCTTCCACTAGGCCACTTTCTCTGGCTGCGCTCCCGGGATAAGCTAGCCCCGGTGCTAGAGCGCAGCACGATTACCCCCACGCGCAAGCAAGCGGGCGGGGTGCTGCGCCGACGCAGCGTTGCCGCCGGCGTCCGGGACGCACTGAGCAGCGTCCACGACGAGCGGCTGCATTCGCTGCCGTTCACATTGCGCTTCTGGGACGGCAGCGAGATTGAGGGTCCCGGCGAGAGCGAGAGACCAGACGTAACGGTGCGCAGCCCGCAGGCGATCAACTACATCTTGCGCGCGACAAATCAGCTGGGCCTCGCGCGAGCATTCGTCACGGGAGCGGTCGATGTCGACGGCGACCTCGAAGAGGTGCTAGCGCTGCGCGAACGGTTCCGCGACGTGTCACTGACTTCTTCCGAGCGGCTCCGTGCGGCTGCCTGCGTGCTCCGGCTGCTCGGCGCGCGCATCCTGCGACCGGCACCGGTCCCGGCAATCGAAGCCCGGCGCCGGGGGCGCCTGCACTCGCTCGCACGCGATCGTCAATCCGTCCAGCATCACTACGACGTCTCCAACCGCTTCTACCGGATCGTGCTCGGCCCGAGCATGACCTACTCGTGCGCGTATTTCGAATCCGAGACCAACACGCTCGAGGAAGCGCAAGAGCGAAAGCACGACCTGATCGCGCGCAAGCTGCAGCTGACCCGCGGCGAGCGCCTACTTGACATCGGCTGCGGGTGGGGCTCGTTGCTGCTCCACGCGGTCGGGCGCTACGGCGTGCGCGGCGTCGGCGTGACGCTCTCCGAGGCGCAGGCCGGGCTCGCGCGCCAGCGCGTCTGCGAGGCGGGCCTCGCCGACATGATCGAGATCCGGGTCGCCGACTACCGCGAGCTCGACGACGGGCCGTTCGACAAGATCGTCAGCGTCGGTATGTACGAGCACCTGGGACGGACCGAGCTCGACCGCTACGCCTCGACGGTCGCGCGGCTGCTGCGCCCCGGGGGTCTGTTCCTCAATCACGGGATCACGCGCCAGCAGTTCAGCCCGACCGGACCCGGGGAATTCATCTCTCGCTACATCTTCCCCGACGGCGACCTTCATCCGGTCACATTCATCATGCAGTCGATGCAGTCGGCGGGGCTCGAGGTGCGCGATGTGGAGTCGCTGCGCGAGCACTACCCGCTCACGCTGCGACGCTGGGTGGCCAATCTCACGGCGGGCCGCACAGAGGCCGTGGCGGAGGTCGGCCTGCAGCGGGAACGCGCGTGGCGGCTGTACATGTCCGGGTCCGCCCTGGCGTTCGACGCTGGTGAGATCAGCGTTTACCAGGTGCTCAGCGCGCGGGCCGGACAGCCGCACCGCCTACCGCTGGACCGCAGCGAGCTACTCGCCCCGAAAAAGCAACCGGAGGGGGTCATCGAGCATGCACGTTGACTGGTACGGACAATCGGCATTCCTGCTGAGCGCCGACGGCACGCGGGTGATGATCGACCCGTTCGGAGACATGTCCGCGGCCGCCGCGCGCGGCCTCGAGTTCAACTATCCGCCGATCGAGAATGTGAGCGCCGACCTCGTGCTGGTCACGCACGAGCATGGTGACCACAACGCAGTCGATCGCGTGTCCGGAGATCCACCGGTGATCCGCTCGACGGCGGGCCGTTTCGATTCGCCGGTGGGGCAGGTGGTCGGCATCGCGTCCGAGCACGATCCGGTGGCCGGTACAGAGCGCGGTCCGAACACGATCTTCGTGTTCGAGCTCGATGGTGTGCGGATCGCGCACTTCGGCGACTTCGGCCAGAGCGCGCTGCGCTCAGAGCAGGCCGAAGCTATCGGCAACCTCGACCTCTTGCTGCTGCCGGTCGGGGCCGGGCCGGTGATCGGCGCCGAGGCGGCCGCGGAGATCGTCGACCGGCTCTCGGCCAAATGGGTCGTACCGATGCACTACCGCACCTTCAGGGTGAACTTCCTCGAGCCGGTCGACCCGTTCCTCGAACGGATGGACCACGTCGAGCACGTCTCGCAGCCGCGCTTCGACACCGCGGAGCTGCCGGCATCGGACGGCCCACTCACGGTCGCGCTCGCTGCGCCTTAATTGGGGCCGCTTCGCGGCATCCGTGGGGCCAAGCGGGCCCGTCCGGACCGCACCGGCGATACAAAGCGCCCCTTGCGAGGGCCCTGCAAGTAGAGCCCCTATCCGACCGGCTCGCCCACCCTGGCGAGCGTCTCCCGGCCCACCCGCTGAAGTCCCCGCAGGTAGTCGAGGTGCGCATCCCACACCAAGCTCCCCTCGAGGTCATCCGCGAGCGCAATCGTGTCCCGGTGCGCGTCGAGCAGCTCGTACACCAGGTCGACGAGTCGCTCGGAGATCACGGTCCCAGCCTCGTTTAACATCCTCATCGCTCCCCTCGTGCGGCGGTCCAGAAAATGATGCACTGCCTACCGGACAGCACCGTTAATCGAACGCGCCAGCGAGGCGGAAGTTTCTACGTGATGCGCGCAAGGACCTTTTCGATGAAGCGGCCCTTGATCTCCGTGTAACGCTCGTACTGCTCGCCGTCGTGCCGGCGTTTGAGCGCGTTGTACTCGGCCAGCAGCTGAGGGTCGCGGGTGAGAGCGTCCCGGAACGCCCCGAACATCACATCATCGTTGGAGCCGGCGGCGACCAGCTGGACTCCAACCGCGATGTCCGTGGCCTCGCGATCGACGAAGCTCGCGAGCGTCGGCGTCCAGTTGTGCGGCTGGTGCACCGAGTACATGCGCTTCAGCGCAGCGCAAGCGGCGTCGAACTCGCCGGCGCCGACCCGCACCAGTACATCCACGTCTCCCTTGGTCAGCGACCCGGGCACCGCGGTCGCCCCGACGTGCTCGGCTTCTGCACCGGGCAGCGCGGCGAGGATCTCGCGGCGGTGCTCGTCGAACGCCCGCTCCGCCGCTGCCCTGACTTCGCTCGCCGGCCTGATTCGTATCGAGCTCAACGGCGGCGCGCCCCCGGCGCCAGCGCCGGGTTCTGCCAGCCGCCGTCGGCGGGGTTCAGATTGACACCGGGCGGGACGATTTCGTCGATCCGGTCGAGCACCTCGTCGGAGAGCTGCACGTCGGCGGCGCCGAGCTGTGAGTCGAGCTGCTCCATCGTGCGCGGCCCGATGATCGCGGCGGTCACGGCGGGGTGACGGATCACCCAGGCGAGCGCCATCTCGACCATGCTGATGCCGGCTTCCTCGGCGACCTTCGCCAAGGCGTCGGCCGCCTCTAGCTTGCGCTGGTTGCCCGGCAGCGACATGTCGTAGCGGGCCGGGATGCGCTGGGCGCGGTGCGAGTCCGGTAGGTCGGCACCGAGGCGGTAGCGGCCCGTCAGCCAGCCGCCGCCGAGCGGGCTCCAGGGGATCACGCCCATGCCGTAGCGCTGACAAGTCGGCAGCACGTCCGCCTCGATCCCGCGGACCAGAATCGAGTAGGGCGGCTGCTCGCAGACGAATCGCTCCCGGCCGCGCCGCTCCGCAACCCACTGAGCCTCGACGATTTGCGAAGCCGGAAACGTCGAGGACCCGATGTAGCGGACCTTGCCGGCGTGGACGAGGTCGCTCAGCGCGCCGAGGGTCTCGTCGATGTTCGTGTCGGCCTCGGGGCGATGGATCTGGTAGAGGTCGATCCAGTCTGTGCCCAGGCGGCGGAGGCTGTTCTCGACCTCCCTGACGATCCAGCGGCGCGAGTTGCCGAACTCGTTGGGGTCATCCCCCATCGTCCCGTGGACCTTCGTCGCAAGCACGACGTTGTCGCGCTTGCCGCCGGCGAGCGCCCTGCCGACAATCTCCTCCGATTCCCCGCGCGAGTACACGTCGGCGGTGTCGATGAAGTTGATCCCGGCGTCGAGCGCGCGGTGGATGATCCTGGTGCTCTCGTCGTGGTCGGGGTTTCCCCAGCTGCCGAACATCATCGCGCCAAGGCACAGGGGGCTGACGCGGACTCCGGTGCTGCCAAGTGTGCGAGTTTCCATGGCTCGAACCCTACTGATCGTCCACGCTCGTGGTAGTCGCGCAGACTACTGGTTAGTAGTTCCTTAGACTACCGGATGGTCGTCCTACAGACGCATCTCTGGTAGTCTGTAGGACTACTGTGGATGTCAACCCGTTCATCTACTCGCATCCGCTGCCACCCGAGGACATCATCGACCGCGACCACGAGAGTGAGGAGCTGCTGCGCAACGCGGTCGGCGGCCATTACGTCCGACTCTACGCGCCGCGCAAGTATGGGAAGACAAGCCTGCTGCGGCGGGCGCTGCGCGACGGCGAGAAGGAAGCGCTGATCCCGATCCTGGTCGACCTCTATCGCGTCTCTTCGATCGCGGACGTCGCGATCCGCTTCGAGCGCGCGTACTCGCGCCAGCTGAAGGGCGCGATCCGGAGCAGGATCGAGGAGTTCCTTCAGAAGACGGGCATCGGTCTCTCGCTCGGCGCCTACGGGATCAGCGCCAAGCTCCAGCTCGGGGCGAGAGTTGATCCGCTTCCGGCGCTGCACGCCCTGCTCGAGCTGCCGCTGCGCCTGGAACAGGGCGGCGCGTACCGCGCGTTCATCGCGCTCGACGAGTTCCAGGACATCGCCAAGGTCCCGGATCTCGACGGGCTGATCCGCAGCCATATCCAGTTCCACGGAGAGGTCGCCTCGTACGTGTTCGCCGGATCCGAGCCGGGGATGATGCGACGGCTGTTCGAGCTCAAGGACCGTCCTCTGTACGGGTCTGCAGTGCCGATGCGCCTCGGCCGCCTACGTGACGAGGAGATCGCCGAATACGTCAGCAGCCGCTTTCAGCAGACCGCTCGTGCGACCGGAGAAGCGCTCGGCCCGCTGCTGCAGTCGGCCAAAGGCCACCCCCAGCGCGCGATGCTGCTCGCTCACCGCCTGTGGGCCGAGGTCTCTCCGGGGGAACCTGCCGTGCTCGAGGACTGGGGCCGCGCCCACGCCGCCGCCCTGGCCGAGCTCGAGCCGGAGTTCGATGCGCAGTGGCGCGGCTTTGACAACTCCGAGCAGAAGACGATGCGAGCAGTGATCGCGGGCGAGGGCTCTCCCTACCGCGCCGGCGTCCTGCGCCGCCTCGAGGTCACCAAGGACATGATCCGCAAGGCCCTCCCCCGCCTTGCCGCGACGGCCGAGATCGAGACGATCGAGGGCAAGCACGCGGTCGTCGATCCGTTGTTCGCGGAGTGGATCGAGCGGGTCAACCAGGGGCTGCCGGAAATCGAGGCTTAGTTCTTCGCCCCGAAGCGGCCCTCGAGCATTCCCTTCTCGACGACGCTGTCGACGTCGAGCCGGACAGCTCGCATGACCCCACCGAGCATCGCGTAGTAACCCGCGATCAGGAGCACCTCGATCAGCTCTGCGCGGCCGAGCTCGGACGCCGCCGTCGTCACAAGCTCTGCCGACGGCGTGCCGTCGCCGATCACGCCGTCGACGAGCTGCAACACGAGCACCTCCTGGGGGTCGAACTCGTCTCCCGGGTTTCGGACCGCGCTGATTTTCTCGTCGCTGACCCCGACCATCCGCGCGATCGCCTCGTGCTGCACCCACTCGTACTCCGTGCCGGTCACCACGGCCGCCCGCAGGATCACGAGCTCGCGAAGCACGGGATCGAGGTCACCCTTGGTGAGGATCGTCTCGCCGAGGCGGAGCGTGGATCCGGCCAGCGCCGGCGCGTTCGCAAGCATCCTGAACAGATTGATGCTCGGCTGCCGCAGGCGCTCGACCAGCTCCCGCACGCGATCGTCGCGCGGGTCCTCGTCGGCATACGGGATCAGGGCCACGGTGCGACCATACCGTGCCATGACAGAAGAACACGCACTCCCGGCCGCCGCGACCGGACTGGCCCCCGGCGCCGCGCGGCTCACCGCTCGCCGCATCCTGGTCGTCGGCGGCGGAAGCCAGGGCGTCGGCGACCCGCAGATGCCACCCGGCAACGGCCAGGCGATCGCGGTGCTGGCGGCGCGCGAAGGAGCGTCGGTCGCGATCGCTGACAAGGTGGCCGAAGCCGCGGCCGAGACCGCTCGCCTGGTCGAAGAGGAGGGCGCTGCGGCGGCGACCGTGATCGCGGACGTCGGCGACGCGCGGGATTGCGAAAGAGTGGTCGACGAGGCGGCCGGCGCGCTCGGCGGACTCGACGGGATCGTCCTCAACGTCGGGATCGGCGGCGGTCTGAAGCTCGAGGGCACGACGCCCGAGATCTGGGACCGCGTGTTCGCGGTCAACCTCCGCTCGCACTTCCTGATCGCGCGCCGCGCACTGCCGATCCTGCCGCCGGGCTCGAGCATCGTGTTCATGAGCTCCGTCGCCGGCCTGCGCCCCGGAAGCGCGCTGCCCTCATACGACACCTCGAAGGCGGCGCTGCTCGGCCTGTGCCGCCACGTCGCGCTCGAGGGCTCGCGCCAGATCGTGCGGGCGAACGTGCTCGCGCCCGGTCTGATCGACACGCCGCTCGGGCGGCGCGCCTCGCAAGCGCGACCCGGGCGTGAACGCGCCCGAATCCCGCTGGGTCGTCAGGGCACCGCATGGGAGGTCGCGAATATGGCGATCTTCCTGCTCTCCGACGAGGCGAGCTACGTCACCGGGCAGACCTTCGTGGTCGACGGCGGCCTGGTGATGGGCGGCCTCTAGGCTCTGGCTCAGGCGACCAATCCGAGCCGCTGCGCCCGCTGCACGGCCTCGGTCCGGTTGCGTACGCCGAGCTTGCGGTACACGGCGCTCGTGTGCTCCTTGACCGTGTGCTTGGAGAGATGAAGTGCCGCTGCAATCTCGGGATTGGTGGAACCCGAGGCCATCAACTCGAGGACCGAGCGTTCGCGATCGCTGAGGCCGAGCATCGACTGCGGCTCGTGGCGGTCGAAGACTGTCTTCCCGAGGCCGACCAGACGGACCGCGCTCGCGATCTTGCGCGCCGGCCAATCCTTGTAGGCAAAGCCCGAGGCGCCAGCGGCCCGCGCGGCCTGGGGAGAGATCTCGCCCGCGCCCGAGAACAGCAGCACGCGCGTCATCGGCTGTGCTGCTCGGAGCTGCTCGCAGATCTCGGCGCCCGACTCCTCGCCCAGGAACAGGTCGACGAGCGCCACGTGCGGCCGGTAGCGGATCGCGAGCGCGATCGCCTCGCGGCCACTGTGGGCGCTCACGCAGCGCTCGACCCAGGGCTGCTGGGTGAGCATCAGCCGGAAGCCCCAGTGGACCACGTCGTGATCGTCGACCACGAGGACGCTGAGACGCTCGGGGCTTCGGAGCTGCTCAACCATCGTGGGGCACCACCAGGCGCACCTGCCACATGTCCGGCTCGCGCGCGCCGAACTCGATCACGCCGCCGCTGTGCAGCGCCTCGAGGGCCGCCAAGCGCAGTCCCATGCCCGCATGGCGATGATGGCCGCGAACCCCGTCGTTGGAGATGTCGAGCACGAACGTTCCGTCGTGCCTACCCACCCGCACGCTGACGCGAGTCGGACTGGCGTGCTTGTGCGCGTTGCGGACCGCCTCGGCGAGAACCGACTGCGCGAGCGGCTCGAGGCTCGCCGGCACGTCTCCGTCGGCGCCCGCCTCGAGCACCACTCCGAGATCCGGGTGCAGTCGTGAGAGCCGCTCGACCTCCGCAAAGAACGTGGTCTGCGTCGCGCGCGGGACCCGGCTGAGCGGACGCTGCAGCGCACTGCGCAGGTCCGCGAGCGCGAACTGCGTCTCGCTCGCGCAGCGCCGACGGGCGTCGAAGGCCAGGTCCCCTTCACCGTCGAGCGCCATCGAGACTCCGAACAAGCGCTGGATCACGCCCTCGTGGATCTCGCGCGCGAGGTCGATCCGCTGTTCTAGTTGCTGCGCCTTCTCCGCCTGCATCGCGACGATCCGAACGACCGACGCGAGGGCGGCGGTCTTGCCCACCGTCCACAGCAGGTGGCGCTCGGCGTCGTCGATCGGCGGCTCGGCCAGCAGCCGGTCCGCGAAGATCACCCCGATCGCCCGGCCGGCGGCGGCCATCGGCGCGCAGACCAGACGCACCGGCTCGGGGAACAGCTCCGAGTACTCCGCCGGGAACTGGCCGCGGACGTCGCCGGTCGCCTCGACGATCCTGTCCTCGCGCAGCGACGCCGCCGCGATCGGCGAGGACTCGACCGTGACATGCGCCTCCGCGAACTGCTCCAGGGCGAGCCCGTACGCGCCCGCCGCCCGCACCCGCCGGCGCGCGGTGTCGTAGCGGAAGATGATCGCCCGCCTCATGCGAGCGAGCCGGCAAACGGCCTCGCACAGGCGGTCGTAGAAGTCCTCGCCGGAGCTTGTGCGCCTCTCAGACTCGGTGAGCACCTCGACGAACAGCTCCAGAACGTCGATGCCGACGCCGGCATGCCCGTCCGTCGACCCGGTCGCGCTCATTGTGCGTGCGGGCCTACGACGTGCGAGCGAGCGTCAGTCCGAAACGCAGCGCTTGCTGCGGGGCGAGGTAAACGCGCCAGCTCTCCTCGCAGTGGGGGCACAGACATTGCACCGATGGATCGTATCCCTCGAGCGCCGCCTCCCACTCGACCTCCTCGGTCTGCAGGCAGATCGGACAGGCAAGGGACGCGATCACCAGCTCATCTGGGTCGTCAGCGCGAAAGCGGGCTGTATCCACCAACATGCTGACGAGCATGCCCGCGGGTATCACGCCCGGCAAGGCGATGGCGGGATCAACCCCCCGGCTGGGGGGCAAGGCGGCTGGGGGAGGGTGGGTGGGATTCGCTACGTGGCCAGCGCCTCGACGCGCGCGATCGGGCGCTTGCCCCACCGGCTTCGCGTCGCGAAGTCGAGCAGGCGCCCGAGGTAGTCGGCGAGCGGTGAGACCGTGATTCCAAGTGGCTCCAAACGCCGCCGCGTCGCGGTCTCGTCGAATACGCTCGCGACCGAGAAATACGGGAAGTACTCGCCGCCGACGTTCTGAGAGCCGCTGCGAGCGTATTCCTCGGGATCGAGCACGCGCGGTGCCGGCCGGCGAAAGTACTCGCTCGCGAGCTGCGCGATCTCGCCGATCGTGCTCGCGTTGGCGCCGGCGGTGAGGTGGTAGGTCTCGCCCGCCGCGCCGGCTGACCCGGTCAGGGCTTGAACGGCATCTGCGACGTAATCGACCGACACGACGTCGACTGGGGCCGAGCGCACCGCCGGCACGGTGGTGAACAGTCCCCGCGAGAACGCACGCAGCGGCCAGTAAAGGACGTTGAACGCCGACGTCCAGCCGCTGCGCCGGTCGCCGACGACGATGCTCGGACGCAGGATCGTGAACGGAACCGAATCTTGGGAGCGCACCAGTTGCTCGGCTTCGAACTTGGATTGCTCATAGGAGTTGCGGAAGCCCTGACCGCAATCGAGGTCGCCCTCGCAGAAGCGGCCCGCGTGGGTGCCGGCGACGTATGCGGTTGACACGTGGCCAAGGCGCCGCAGGCCGCCCCGGCGCTGGGCGAGCTCGGCGAACTCGAGCACGTTGCGGGTGCCTTGCACATTGGTCTCACGCGACTCAGACAGCGGGAGCGTGAACGAGACCGTCGCCGCGCAGTGCACGATCGTCTCGACCCGCTCGGCGAGCCGCTCCCGTCGCGAGCGGCTCACGCCGAAGCCTTCCGCCGTGGTGTCGCCGGCGATCGCGTCGATCCGCTTCATGTATCGACGGGGTGGGCGGGACCGGTTTCCGAACAGGTTTCGCACGACCGTCGAGGCCCGCTCGCGCGCGGCGTCATCATCGCGTGCACGCACGAGCATCGCGATCGGGCGCTCGGTCCGCTCGAGGTAGCGCGCGAGCAGCTCCATGCCGACGAACCCGGTCGCGCCGGTGAGTAGGACGGTGTCCTTATTGCTCGACATTGCTTTGAAAGCTCCGGCATTGCACGATCAATGCCAACGACCGCCCAACTAACAACAGACAGCCGGGGGGTCGCTATGGTCCCGAGCGCAATGAGCGACACCGCGATCAGTCAGGGACGGCTTGCGCGGTGGCGGCACGCGCTGAGCACTGTCAATCCACCCTCCGGTCAGCTCGACCAGGTCTCGCGGTGGCTGGTGATCACTCGCGCCGGCGTGCTGCCGATGACGCTGACCGCGGGTGCGGTCGCGGGCCTGCTTGCCGTGCGCCATCCGGGGTTTGCGGCCGGCTGGTACGCGCTGGCCTTCATCGGCATCGTGCTCGCGCATGTCTCCAACAATCTCGTCAACGACCTGTTCGACATTGATTTGGATACCCGCCCAACGCCCGACACCGGCGATTACCCGCGCGCGCTCTACGCGCCGCATCCGATCCTCTCCGGAATGATCAGCCGGGCTGGGCTGATCCGCGCCGCGGTCGCCGTCAACCTGGCCGACGTCGTGATCCTGATCGTGCTGATCGCGGCGCGCGGCTGGGTCGTGCTCGTGTTCGGCCTCGCGGGCGTGGTGCTGAACATCGCGTACACCGCGCCGCCACTACGCCTGAAGAAGCGCGGGCTCGGCGAGCTCGACGTGATGCTCGTGTGGGGCCCGCTGATGATCGCCGGCACGTACTACGCCGCGGTCGGCACCGTCCCTTGGCAGGTGTGGCCGGCGTCGATTCCGTACGGCCTGCTGTGCACCGCGGTGCTGATGGCCAAGCACATCGACAAGCTGCCGTGGGACGAGAAGGCCGGCGTGCGCACGCTGCCGGTGATTCTCGGCGAGGCGCGCGCAAGAACGCTCACGAAGGTGTTGATGGCCGGCTTCTACGTCGCGGTGATCGTGTGCGTCGCGATCGCTGTGCTGCCGTGGCCGGCGCTCGCGTCACTCGGCGCCGTACCGCTGCTGGCGCGCGCGCTGAGGGCGCTGCGGCGGCCGCGGCCGGAGCGACCGCCACGCCGCTTCCCGATCTGGCCTTTGTGGTTCGCCGCGTTCGTGTTCACGCACACGCGGCGGGCCGGCGCGCTGCTTGTCGCCGGCCTTGCGGTCGCGGCGATCTTCAAGATCGGCCCTGCCTGGCTGCACTAGCGGGTGCAGTCGACCGGGCCGGCGGCCAGCTGGTCGATCAGCTTGGCGAGGCGCACCAAGAGGTCGGGCGCCAGCGCCTGCTCGTGCGGCGGCAGCGCGTAAAAGAACGACTGCTGGCGCTCGCGCAGCCATGCGTGCTGCCCGTCGAGCAGGTCGCGCCCGAGCGTGGTGAGCTTCACCGTGACCGCCCGGCGGTCGTTCACTGACCGGATTCGGCGCACGATTCCGCGCCGCTCGAGCACGTCGAGGATCCGCGTCGCCGTCGACGGCGTGACGCCGGCCTCCTCGGCCAGCTCGCGCACATACGCCCACTCGCGGGTCGCGAGCCCTTGCAGCAGTGCGTACTGCGAGAGCGTCAGCTCGCGGTCGCCGCCCTGGGGCGGCGCGCCCCGGGCGCGGCGCACGGCCTGCGCGAAGGCATCGAACGCGGATAGGAACTCGTCCGCTCCGTCGGACGGCAACGGGCCGGCTGTCCCGGACCCGAGCCCGTCCGGTGCATGGTCCTCAAAACCGCGTGATGCGATCGATTTCATGGTATGTATTGAGCGTACAGGACAGTGGCATGCTAACGTTTGGCATGCCAAGCATATGGATTAGTTAGCGCTATGTTCCGCGACATCCTCGTCAGCGTTGACGGCTCCGAGCATTCCGCCCGGGCGCTCGCAGAGGCGATCGACATCGCCGTCGCCCATCGCGCCCGGCTCACGATTCTGACCGCGATCGTCCGCCCGCCGGGATGGGCCTGCACGCCGCTGACCGCAGGTGCCGCGCAGGCGCTCGGCCCTGAGCTCGAGCGCGAGGCCCACGACATCATGAACGGCGCGGTTTCGCAGATCCCCGAGTCCGTCCCGGTCACGAAGATCGTCACCCGCGAGCCGATTCGCGATGCGCTCGTGAAACGGATCGCGACCGGCAAACACGACCTCCTCGTGATGGGCTCCCGCAGACGCGGCCCTGTCACCGCCTGCGTGCTGGGCAGTGTCAGCCGCTACGTCGTCAAGCGCTGCGACATCCCGACGCTTCTCGTTCACGTGGACGGCACCTGCCGGCCGGCGAAGCAGGGCCAACCCGAGACGCCCGGGCGGCTCCCGCTGCCCGATCAGCCAGCATTCGCCGCCAAATAGCGGCCCTGCACGCACGGCGCGTACCCTCCAGGCTGACGATGCCAGAGCTCCCCGACGTCGAGGGGTTTCGCCGTTACCTTGCGCGTCACGCGCACGGACAGCGGATCGTCCGGATCAACGGCGGCACTCGCCTGCGCCGCGCGACGATCGCGGGCCGCACCGCATGCTGGTGCCCCCGCGAACAGCGATCTGTCACAGCGAGCGCCGGTCGATCGTCTTAGGTGCGTGAATGAGCGAAGAGCTGCGCCCGCTGCTGTTCTCGATCGCCTACCGCATGCTGGGGACCGTCGGCGACGCCGAGGACGTCGTCCAGGAGGCGTTCCTGCGACTGCACCGGACCGAGCAGGAGGGGACCGCGGTGGAGTCGGAGAAGGCGTTTCTGACGACGGTCGTCACGCGGCTATCGATCGACCAGCTTCGCTCCGCACGCGTGCAGCGCGAGACGTACTTCGGGCCGTGGAACCCGGAGCCGCTGATCACGTCCGATGAACCCGATCCCGCGGAGGTGGCCGAGGTGGCCGACTCGCTCTCGATGGCGTTCCTGGTGGTGCTCGAAACGCTGAGTCCAGTGGAGCGCGCGGTGTTCCTGCTGCGCGAGATGTTCGACTACGGGTATGACGAGATCGCCCAGATCGTCGAGCGCAGCGAGCCCAACTGCCGCCAGATCTTCGTCCGCGCGCGCAAGCGGATCGACGAGGGCAAGCCACGGTTCGAGGCTGACCGCGAGAAACGCCAGGAGCTGGCCGACCGCTTCCTAGCGGCCGCGCAGGCGGGCCAGGTGGATCAGCTCGTCGAGATGTTGGCGGCTGACGTGGTGTTCTACGGCGACGGCGGCGGCAAGGGGCGCGGCCTGCCGAAGCCGGTCTACGGCAGTGACAAGGTCGCGCGGCTGATGAGGGGGTTCTGGATCCAGAGCGAGGAGATCGGCGCGCGCGCCGAGCCAGCGACGATCAATGGGCAGCCTGGGATCCTGGCCCTGGACGGCGACGGGCGACTGATCAGCGTGCTGGTGTTCGAGATCGCGGACGGCGTGGTGCAGACGATTCGCGGGGTTGTCAACCCGGACAAGCTGGGGCACCTCGGCTATCAGCTCTCGGGCCTGGGGCGAGCGCGCCAGTAGTGCTGTTCCGTCACACGACCGGAGCCTCGTTCGTCTCAGGACTCAACACAGGCGAAAGGAGACGATCATGAAGGTCTTCGTTGCAGGTGCCGGCGGCGCGATCGGCGGCCGGCTGATCCCCCTGCTGACCGCGGGCGGCGACGATGTCGTGGCAATGACCCGGAGTCCCGGTAAGGCCGACGCGCTTCGGGCGCTCGGAGCCGAGCCGGTCATCGCCGATGCCCTGAGCCGCGAGTCGGTGATGCAGGCGGTCGTGCGAACCGAGCCCGACGCGGTGGTCCATGAGCTGACGGCGCTCACGAACATCAAGAGCCTCAAGAACTTCGATCGTGAGTTCGAGTTGACCAACCGCCTGCGAACCGAAGGGACCGACCACCTGCTCGAGGCCGCGAGCGCAGCCGGCGCGCGCCGCTTCATCGCGCAGAGCTTCGGCAACTGGATCTACGGGCGGTCGGGCACCGCATTGAAGACCGAGGAGGATCCGCTCGACCCGAATCCACCGGCAAACCAGCTGAGGTCGCTGCAGGCGATCCAATATCTGGAGAGCGCCGTCGTCGCCGCCGGCGGGATCGCGCTCCGCTACGGCGGCTTCTACGGCCCCGGTACGGACCTGGCGCAGACGGGGACCTTCGCGGACCTCGTCCGCAAGCGCCGGCTCCCGATCATCGGAAATGGCGCTGGGGTGTGGACCTTCGTGCACATCGACGACGCCGCCGCGGCGACGGTCGCAGCGCTGCGACGCGGCGACGCGGGGATCTACAACGTCGTCGATGACGAGCCCGTTGCAGTGCGCGAGTGGCTGCCGTACCTGGCCAAGGCACTCGGCGCCAAGCCGCCCCGGCGCATCCCGGTGTGGCTTGGCCGAATCGCCGCCGGCGAGGTGGGCGTCTCGATGATGACCCAGATTCGCGGCAGCTCGAACGCGAAGGCCAGGCGCGAACTCGACTGGGCCCCTCGCTGGCGCTCCTACAAGGAGGGTTTCCGGGACGGCCTGGCCGACGTGGACCCTAGGTCTCGAGCGGCTCGAGCAGCCGATGCGGCGCGCGCAGAGCAATCGTGACCGGATCGTCTCGGAACGCGCCCCGGCCGCGGCGTCGTTCGATCACGATGTCCTCCGGGCCCGGCGTCGCGCCGCACTTGCTGCAGATGCCGCGTTCATCGAGCGGTCCCCCGCAGGCGGCGTGCTTGAACAGGCGGCTGTTCGGATAGCGATGGCGGCCGCCCCACATCAGCAGCGCATATAACGCCGGCCACAACTCCCGGCCCATGGGCGTCAGCTCGTACAGGTGACGCCCGCCGTGGGCCGGGTCCGGCGTGCGCTCGAAGATCCCATCCTGCACCAGGCCGGCGAGCCGATCGGAGAGCACCGCCTTGGGGATGTCGAGGTGCGCCTGGAAGTCGTTGAAGCGGCGTACCCCGAAGAAGCCGTCGCGAATGATCAGCAGCGTCCAGCGCTCGCCGAGCACCTCGAGGGCGCGCGCCAGCGAGCAGTCCTGTCGTTCGTAGTCCTTGCCGAGCATGCTCTTCAGTATAGCCTCTGAGTTCACTCATTGAACCCAAATGCCAAGGTCTGGTCATTGAACCCATCACCTGAGGAGGCCCGATGACGGCTTTGAAAACCAGGGGGCTCACATGGGTACCGATCGCGGCGGCTCCGCTCGCCGTTGGCTGGGGCGCAAACCAGTTCACGCCGATGCTGCTCGTCTATCACCAGACGATGGGCCTCAGCACTGGCACGCTCGAGGCGATGTTCGGCTTCTACGCGCTCGGGCTGATCCCCGGGCTGCTGATCGCCGGCCCGCTCTCCGACGCCCGCGGACGGCGCGCCGTGGTCGTGCCGGCGGCCGGGCTGTCGCTGACCGCGAGCCTCGCGCTGATCGCCGGGAGGCAGGGCCTTGCACTGCTGTTCGCCGGACGCCTGCTCGCCGGCATCAGCAGCGGCGCCGCGTTCTCCGCCGGCACCGCGTGGCTGCGGGAGGTTTCGCGCCCGCCGTTCGGCAACGCATCCGACCACGCGGCGGCGGTCCGGACAGCGGTCGCGATGACGACCGGCTTCGCGCTCGGCCCGCTTGCGACGGGGCTTCTCGCACAGTGGGTGCCCGGCCCGCGCGTCGTGCCCTATCTCCCTCACGTAGCGCTGATGGTCGCGGTGCTGGCGCTGTTGCGCGGCGCGCCTGAGACTGTGCGTGAGCGCGGGCGGCTGGTCCTCCGCTTGGCGCCCGCGGGCGCGCGCAATCCTCGCTTCCGGGGCATCGTCGCACCGATGGCGCCATGGACGTTCGCGGCGCCGGTGATCGCGTTCGCGCTGCTGCCCAGCGTCGTCGGCGCCGACCGGACGACCAACGGGATCGCGCTGACGGCCGCGATCACGGCGCTCTGTGCGCTCGCGGGCGTACTCGTGCAGCCGCTCGCAAGGCGGCTTGCTCATCCGGCCACGATCGGAGTGCTCGTCGTGGTCGCCGGGTTGGTCCTCGCCGCGGTCACCGCGCAGCTCGGCCAGACCTGGCTGCTGGTGCCCTCGGCGATCGTCCTCGGCGCGGCCTACGGTCTATGCCTGGTCGCGGGGCTGCTCGAGGTCCAGCGGATCGCCGATGCGGGATCGCTCGCCGGGCTGACCGCCGTGTACTACGCGCTCACCTACGTGGGCTTCGCGGCTCCGTACCTGCTGGCGCTCGGATCCCACGTGGCGAGCTACGCCGCGCTGCTCGCGCTGAGTGCGCTGCTGGCGCTGGCGACCGCGGCCCTAGTGGCGCGCCCCCGTCGGGGAACGGTGGGCGAACGTGTCCCTGCAGCCCTCTGAGCAGAAGAAGTAGGTCCTGCCGTGGGCGTCGGCGTGCAACGCCCGGGCGCGATCGACCTTCATCCCGCACACGGGGTCGGTCGCGCCCTTGCGCGAGGTGAGCCAGAACATCGCCGCGAAGATCGCCAGACCCAGCAAGTTCAGCGCCAGCTTGTAGTTGAGAGCGATCGACCCGAAGATGTCGGCGCGACTCGGACGCGGACCTGTCGGGATCCAGCCCAGGAGACTGAACGCGCCGTCCACGATCAACGCTGCGATCACGATCGTCACGAACATCAGCGCGCTGATCCGCACGGTGAACTGCATGCCGTAGTACTTGCGGTAGATCCACAGGATCGGGAGCACGATCAGGTCGGCGAACAGGAACGCGAGCACGCCCGCGAAGCTGATGCCTCCCGACCACAGGACCGCGGCGAGTGGCACGTTGCCGACCGAGCAGACGAAGCTCAGCACCGCGATGATCGGCCCGATCACGACGTTCTCGATCGTCGGGATCGGGTCGGGCGCGTGCCTGACGAACAGCGACTCGAAGAAGCCGTTGCCGAGCTGGGCGATGAATCCGGCCAGCAGGAAGCCGACCGTGATCTCTTTCCAGAGCATCTGCCAGTCGCCGCGGAAGTTGTACGCGACATCCGACCAGGCTCCGACCGATGTCAGCCGCTGGCGCCAGGTCATCTGTCCGCCGACCGCGTGGTGCTGGTGCCCGCTGTCGGCGCTCCGCGCATGCTCCCGCGCCTGCTCCTCGAGCTTGCGGCTGACGAACAGCCGCAGCAGCAAAGTCATCAGCACGATCATCACGATCCCGCCGACGTACTCGCCGAGCGTGAACTGCCAGCCGATCAACACCCACAGCACCAGGCCGAGCTCCCACACCAGATTCGTGGAGGCGAACTGGAAGGCGAGTGAGCTGGCCGCGCTCGCGCCCTTCTGAAACAGCGACTTCGCGATCGCGATCGCCGCGTAGGAACACGACGACGATGCTGCTCCCAGCCCGGTCGCCCATGCGATCGGCTTCGGGCCCGAGCCGCTCAGCGAGCGCTCGACACGCTCCCGTGGCACCCACGCCTGCACGATCGCGGAGATCGTGAAGCCGAGCACGAGCGCCCACCAGACCTCCCAGGCCATCAGGAACGAATCCCGCAGCCCGTGCCAGATCACATGCAGTACATCACTCATGGTTCAAACCTAGCATATACCCCTAGGGGGTAATGGTATACTCCCGTTCATGCCACAGATAACCAACCCAACTCGGGGCTATACCGCCACCAAGGAACAACTGCTCGCGCGCCTGCGAAGGATCGAGGGACAGATCCGTGGGATCGAGGGCATGGTGCAGGACGATCGCTATTGCATCGACGTCCTTACCCAGATCAGTGCCGCTCAGGCCGCGCTCGACAAGGTCGCGCTAGGCCTGCTCGACGATCACGCCCACCATTGCGTGATGGGCGCAGAGGAGCCCGCCGAGCGCGACGAGAAGACCGGCGAGCTGATGGCCGCGGTCGCGCGCCTGATGCGCCGGGGCTGAGCCGCCACGCTCCGACAATCGAGCTCGGCGCAAGTTTCGGCCGCAGATCCTCGATCGCGCGCAGCAGCAGTACGCGGTCGAGACGCGCCTGATCCCGTACGACGGGCCCGTCTACTACGAGCGTTCGGTGCTCGCGAAGGTGAGACGGAACAAGGTTCCCGTGTGCATCTTCACGGGCTGGGAGGACCAGTACAGCCGCGGAGACCTTTGGCTGATCGATTCGCTGCGGACGCCGAGCCTCCTGGTGATCGACGCCAGCACACATCACGGCACCGGCGAGGCCGGCGAGATCGGCGCCCCGTACGGGGGTTCACTGGCCGAGCAGCTCAAGGACGCCGACGCACTCAGCGGTAGCCCGCCGCCAGGCGAGGACGTAGCCTGGCTCAACCGCTGGGTGAAGGGTGTGCACAACGGGATCGATCGAAAGGCCCGGGTCCGGTACTTCGACCTCGGTGATAGGACCTGGCACGCGGTGCGGTCGTGGCACTCGGTTGACACCCATCTCACCCGGCTCTATCTGTCCGCCAAACAGAGTGGCTCTGCGCCGTTCTCGCCCAACGATGGGACGCTCCAGCAAACCCATCCGAGCGGTCGCGACACCTACCAGGATTGGTACCTCTACAACCCCACCGCGGGCCTGTCCGTGCCGATGGGCAAGGATGGGCCGGACGGCTTCCTGCCATACGCGCCGCTCGACCAGCGCCTCGATGAGCCGCAGGGATTGACCTATACGACGCCGGTCTTCGAGCGGCCGTTGCGGCTCGCAGGTCCCTCCGAGTTCCGCTTCTGGGCGATCACCGAAGGCAGCGACATGGCCTGGGTTGCGCGGCTCGAGGACGTCGCGCCCGACGGTTCAGCGTCGCTGATCACCCAGGGATGGTTGCGGGCGAGCTTGCGTTACGTCGATCCGGCCCGCTCGCGCCCAGGTGACCCCTATCTGCCCGATGACCGCGACACGCCGGTCGAGATCGGCGCGACCACCGAGTACCGCATGGACATCTGGGACACGGCCTACACGCTCTTGCCCGGCCACCGCCTGCGGCTGTGGCTGAGCTCCTCGGACACTCCGACCCACGAGCCGCTGGACGTGGCCGGCCGGAACCTGATCTTCCATGATGCGACCTACCCGTCGGAGCTGCTGCTCGGCACCGCGACGCCCGGTCCGTTGTGCGCCAGGGGTCCTGCATCGTGTCCGCCGGCTCGTAGAGCGCAGGTGACGGCGCTCAAACCGCGCCGCCAGAAGCACTCGACCTCTTCGAAGCCCGCCTCACGCAGCGCCCGTAGCTCGGCGTCCAGCGGGAAGTAGCGGTCCTCGTCGGCCCACGATGCGAAATGGCGGCGGGCCTCGGCGTCGCTGATGCCGTGATTGCCCATCCGCTCCGCCATGCGATCGAACACCAGCGCGTTCAGTCGGGCGCCCTCGCTTACCGCGGCGTCGAGGTTCAACAGCACGCCGCCTGGGGCCAGGGCGTCGTGTACCGCCCGATACAGCGCCGTCTTATCACCGCGATCATGGACGTGGTGAAGCGCCAGGGAAGCGACCACCGCGTCGGCCGCCGGCAGCGGATCGAGAAAGTTCGCCTGCAGAAACGCCACTCGATCTCCAAAGCCGGCCAGCCGCCGGCGTGCCTCGGCGAGCATCTCCGAATCGACGTCGAGAACGGTGACCCGTGCGCCGGGCAGCGCGTCGAGCACCGCCCACGAGAGCGCGCCCGTGCCGCCGCCCAGATCGAGGACGCGCGCGTTTGCGGGTGCCAGTGCCGCGAGCACCTCGACACCGGTCGCGATCATCTCGTCGTAGTGCGGAATCAGCCGCCGGATCTGAACGTCGTAGCCCTCGGCGTCAACGCGAAGATGACGCTTGACCGAGTGCACCTCGCCTGACATCGCAGCCAGCCTACCTGCGTCTCGAAGGCGGGCCCAGAAACGGGGCTTCGTACCATCAAGGGCGATGCGCCTCTCCGTGCTCGACCAGTCGCCGATCCCCGAGGGCCTCACCGGCGCCGACGCGCTGCGCAACACGCTCGACCTGGCGCAGCTCGCCGACGAGCTCGGCTATCACCGCTACTGGGTCGCCGAGCATCACGGCGGGCCGATGCTCGCCAGCGCCAGTCCCGAGGCGCTGATCGGTCCGATCGCCGCCGCCACGAGCGCGATCCGCGTCGGCAGCGGCGGCGTGATGCTCCCCCACTACAGCCCGTTCAAGGTCGCCGAGACGTTCACGGTCCTCGCCGCCCTGTTCCCAGGACGCATCGATCTGGGGCTCGGCCGCGCGTCGGGCACCGATCCGCTGACCACTTTTGCCCTCCAGCGCGACCGCCGCGACGCCGCACCCGACGACTTCCCCCAGCAGCTCGCCGAGCTGCTGGCCTACTTCGAGGACAACCTCCCCACCGATCACCCCTTCCGCCGGCTGGCGGCGGTGCTGCCGGGGCGGCCCGAGCTGCCCGCGACCTGGCTGCTCGGCTCATCGCCGCAGAGTGCGATCTGGGCGGCCCAGCTCGGGCTGCCGTACGCGTTCGCGGACTTCATCAATCCCGGCGGGCAGGAGATCGCCGCCCTCTACCGCGAGCGCTTCACGCCCGCGCGCCAGCTGCAGGCGCCCACCACGGCGGTGGCGGCATGGGTTCTGTGTGCACCGAGCGACGAGGAGGCGGACTTCCTTGCCACCAGCAGCCGCATGACTCTCAGGCTGCTGCGGCGCGGGCAGCTGATCGCGGTGCCGCCGCCTGAGAAGGCGCGCGAGTTCCTCGCCCGCGAGGGGACGCCCACCACAGGTCCACTGCCGGGCAGGCGGGGCATCATCGGCTCGCCGGAGAAAGTCCGCGCCGGAGTCGAGGAGCTTGCCTCCGAGTACGGCGCCGAGGAGGTGATCGTGGTCACCATCACGCACGACCACGCAGCCCGGCGGCGCTCCTACGAGCTGATCGCAGAGGCGTTTGATCTTGGGTGGGCGGGTTCCGATATCACGGTTCGGGCACCCCGGCCGTTGTAGAGGCATGACTCTTCTTTACGACACGATCGACAGCCCGATCGGCACGCTGCTGCTGGTGGGCGACGGTCACGCACTGCGCCGGGTCGACATGCAGCAGGGCCGCCGGCCGACTGGGATCAATTCTTCGTGGCGACGCGAGCCCGACGCGCTGGCGGACGTCACGACCCAGCTCGGCGAGTACTTCGCCGGCAATCGAAGGACGTTCGAGCTCGAGCTCTCGATGGCGGGCAACGCGTTCGAGCAGCGCGTCTGGGACGAGCTCGTCGAGATCCCCTACGGCGAGACCGCGAGCTACGGGGAGATCGCCCAGCGGGTTGGTGCCGCGAGCGCAGCGCGCGCGGTGGGGCTCGCAAACGGCCGCAACCCGATCGCGGTGATCGTTCCCTGCCACCGCGTGATCGGGGCAGACGGATCGCTCACCGGCTACGGCGGAGGGCTGGAGCGCAAGCGATTCCTGCTCGATCTGGAGGCGGGAGTCCTGACTCTGTAAGGATTCGACGCGTGACCTCGCCCCTGGTCCGCGTCGACGAGCCCGCCGAGCACGTTCGGCGGCTCGCGCTGAACCGCCCCGATCAGCTCAACGCGATGACCGCCGAGCTGTGCGAGGCCCTCCATCTCGAGCTGCGGGCGATCTCGGCGGACCGCAGTTGCCGCGCCGTGATCCTGACCGGCTCCGGACGCGGTTTCTGCGCCGGGCTCGATCTGCACGGCTACGGCGCTGCGCCGGACAACGACGGCAGCGACGCGTCCCGGGATCGGCTCGCGAACCAGCAGCACATGTCGACCCTCGTGCTGGGGTTGCGCGCCCTCCCGCAACCCGTGATCGCGGCGATCAACGGCCCGGCGGCGGGCCTCGGGATCGCGCTGGCGCTCGGCTGCGACATCCGCTTCGCAAGCCGCACAGCGGTGTTCCGGGCCGCGTTCATCAACATCGGCGTGTCGAACTGCGACATGGCCACCAGCTGGCTGCTGCCGCGGCTGATCGGGGCGTCGCGTTCGAACGAGCTGATGCTGACGGGCCGGCGGTTCGACGCCGAGGAGGCGCTGCGAATCGGGCTCGTCGCCGACGTCGTCGACGGCTCAGATCTGGCCGAGCGCGCGCTCACCGCCGCTTCGCAGATCGCCGCGCTGGCACCGTGGGGCGTGCGGCTCACCAAGCAGGGCATGTGGACGGCTTTGGAGATCCCCTCAGAACAGGCCGCGGTCCAGTTCGAAGACCGCCAGCAGATCATGGCGACGTTCGGCGCCGCACCGTCCGAGGCGGTGGCCGCATTCCTCGACAAGCGCGAGGCGCAGTTCGCTGATTAAAGATTCCGCCACCCACCCCCAACCACCGTGAGCGACCTGTTCGACATCAGCGGCAAGACGGCCCTCGTCACCGGCGGCTCGCGCGGCATCGGCAAGATGATCGCCGGCGGTTTCCTGGCGGCCGGCGCGCGCGTGATCGTCTCCTCGCGCAAGGAGCGGGATCTCGCAGCGACCGCGACTGAGCTGGCCGCGCTCGGGAAGTGCGAGGCCGTGCCCGCGGATCTCTCCTCGCCGGACGGCGCCACGGCGCTGGCGGATGAGGTTCGGGCGCGCTTCGAGCGCCTCGACATCCTCGTCAACAACGCCGGCGCGACCTGGGGAGCGCCGCTCGATGAATTCCCGGCCTCGGGCTGGGATCGAGTGATGCACACCAACGTCGAGGGGATCTTTCACCTGACCGTGGCCCTGCTGCCGGCGCTGCGCGCTGCTGCGAGCGAAGCGGATCCCGCGCGCGTCATCAACATCGGCTCGATCGACGGACTGAAGGCGCCGGTGATGGACAACTACAGCTACAGCGCGAGCAAGGCCGCGGTGCACCAACTCACCCGCCACCTCGCGAAGCGCTTGGCCTCCGAACACATCACGGTCAACGCGATCGCCCCCGGCCCGTTCGAGAGCAAGATGACCGCGTTCATGATGGACAGCGCCGAGGCGCGCGAGCTCGTCGAGCAAATGGTCCCGCTCGGGCGGATCGGCCGGCCGGACGACGTCGCCGGCCTGGCGCGGTTTCTAGCTTCGAGGGCCGGCTCGTATCTGACCGGAACGGTGATCCCGCTCGACGGCGGGATCACGGGCTGCGGCTAGAGCTCTTCGCGAGCGCTCTAGCCGCCGCCGCGACGAAGCCCTGGGCCAGCGAGTCGCCCACACCGGTCAGCGGGAGCAGCCTCGGCACGGACAGGCTCGCGTGCAGCTCGACCGTGATCACGGTCCGATTTGTCCCCTCGAGCTTCCACAGCACCTCGAACTCCTCGTGATCGCCAGGGTGATGCGGGATCCTTGCGAACCTCACGACCGTTGGGGGGCTGGTGCTGACCTCCAGCTCGAGGTGGAAGTCACGCGCCAGCGGGCCGACCGAGACATGAAGGACAGCTCGTGCGCGGGTCGGCCGGGCGTCGCCGTCGCGCTCGATCACCTCTGCCTCCTGGACGACCTCCGGATACCACGCGGGGTAGCCGTCGATTGCGTCGAGCAGCTCGAAGCACTTCTCGATCGGAGCGGCGAAAGTCGCCGTCGCGGCGCCGTGCAATTGCTTCATTGCTTGTAAGGATTACCCGATGCGGAGCGATTTCGACGCGGTGATCGTCGGAGCGGGCCACAACGGGCTCGTCGCGGCGGCCGTGCTGGCGCGCGCGGGCCGGTCGGTGCTCGTGCTCGAACGGCGCTCGGCGGTCGGTGGCGCGGCGGTTTCAGGCGAGCCGTTCCCGGTCCAGGGGGCGCGGCTGTCGCGCTACGCGTACCTTGTCAGCCTGTTCCCGGACTTCCTGCTCGATGGTCTCGGCCTGGAGGTCGAACTGCGGCGCCGGAGAGTGGCGGCGTACACGCCCGGCTTGGCTCCCGAGGAGGGCTCCGATGACGCCCTCCGGCCCGCTCTGCGCCGCGTTGCGGAGCGGATCTTCCCGACCCTGACCGAGCCGCTGATGGATCGGGCCCAGTTCAAGCGCGTGGTCGACGACGAGGAGATGTGGTCGGCGCTGTTTGAGCGGCCGCTCTCCGAGCTCCTTGAACGGAGCTTCGAGTCCGACCTGCTGCGTGGCGTCGTCCTGACCGACGCCACGATCGGGACGTTCGCCCCGGCCGACGACCCGCTGCTGCGCCAGAACCGCTGCTTCCTCTACCACGTGATCGGCAACGGCACCGGGCGCTGGGATATCCCGGTCGGCGGGATGGGCGCGCTCAGCGACGCGCTTCATGGCAGCGCGCTCCGGGCTGGAGCCCGGATCCGGGTGGGCGCCGAGGTCGTCTCGATCCAGACCGACGGGTCGGACGCTTTGGTGCGGTGCGATGACGGGTCGGAGGTGTCCGCAGGCCATGTGCTGGCCGGCGTCGCCCCTTCCGTGCTGACAGCGCTGCTGGGCGAGGCGGCGCCGGCGCAGGCTCCGGAGGGCTCCCAGCTGAAGATCAACATGCTTCTCTCGCGGCTACCGAGGTTGCGCGAGAGAGCTGTGCGTCCGGAGGACGCCTTCACCGGAACGGTCCACGTCAACGAGAGTTACGAGCAGCTGGCGCGGGCGTATCAGGAGGCCGCTTCGGGCCGGATCCCGTCGGTCCCGCCCTGCGAGCTGTACTGCCACTCGTTGACCGACCCGAGCATCCTCTCGCCCGAACTACGGGCCGCTGGTGCGCAGACGCTGACGCTGTTCGGCCTGCACATGCCGGCGCGGTTGTTCTCCTCTGACCGCGCGGGAGCCAAGGACGAGGCGGTCGCGGCGACGTTGCGATCGGTCGACTCGATCCTCGCCGAGCCGCTTCAGGACTGCCTTTGGGTGGCCTCGGACGGGACCCCGTGCCTGGAGGCGCTGACGCCGCCGGAACTCGAACTCGAGCTCGGTATGCCCGGTGGCCACATCTTCCATCGCGACCTGGCATGGCCATTCGCCGAGTCGGCCAAGGAGGTCGAAACCTGGGGTGTCGAGACCGGCAATCCGAACGTCTGGCTGTGTGGCGCGGGCGCGCGCCGCGGCGGCGGCGTGAGCGGGATCCCCGGGCACAACGCAGCGCGGGCGGTGCTGGCGGCCACCTGAGACTACGCAGTGCGCTGCGCTGTGCGGCGCGGCTACGCAGCGAGCTGCGCTGCGCGGCGCGCGAACGCCCGCTCGGCGAATGGGACGAGCTCGGCCGCCACGCCGGCCGGGTCGGTGGTGTGCGGGACATGGCCGGTGTCGAACTCGACCAGCCTCGCGGCGGGAATCGTCTGCGCAAGCCGCCTGCCCACCTTCAGCGAGATCACGGGATCTTTGCGTCCCCACAGCAGCAGGGTCGGCACGTCGATCGCAGGCGCCTGCGCGCGCAGGTCGTGCTCGGGTGAGGCGAAGCTTCGCCACAGCTCGCTCACGGCTCGCAGGCCAGGATCCCGCCGGGTGGTCGCGATCCCGCCGTCGCGCGCACGGCGGTCGGCGTCGGTCTGCGCGCGCATGTAGCGCGCGGAGAACGACGGATAGATCGCCCGCAGGAAGCGGGGTCTCGACATCAGCGCGCAGAACGCCCGCACCTGCGGCGGCCGGCCGACGAACCCGCCGCTGTCGATCAGCACCAGCCCCTTGACCAGTTCGGGTCGGCGAATCGCGAGCCGAGCTGCCGAGAAGCCGCCGACGGAGTTGCCGGCGACGATCGCGCCGCCCGGCGCCAGCCCCTCGACCAGCTCCTGCGCGACATCTGCGAACCGCATCGCAGTGGCGGGCGCGTTGCCCGGGGGCGATGACCCGTGCGCCGGCCAGTCGAGCGAGATCGTGCGAAAGCGTTGCCCCAGCAGCGCGCGCAACTCGTCGTAGTCGTGGTGGTCGTGGCCGCCGCTGGGGAGCAGCACGATCGGGTCGCCTTCGCCGCGCTCGTCGTAGGCGACCGGTCCGGTGGACGTCTGGAAGGTGAGCATGCGCGCGATCATATCAATGACCGACCGGTCGGTCATCGTCACTGACCGACCGGTCAGGTAAGCTCGGCTCGATGGCAGTCCGCAGCCAGAACGTTGCTCCGCATCGAACTCGCGAGGCGTTGCTCGAAGCCGGCGCGACGGTCGCCGAGCGCTATGGCCTGGCCGGGCTGAGCGTCAACCGGGTGGTCGCGCAGGCGGGCGTCGCGAAGGGCACCTTCTACGTCCACTTTCCCGATCGCGATGCGTTCATCGATGCACTTCACGAGCGCTTCCACGCCCACGCCCGGGAGACCGTGGCGGCCGCCATCGAAGGCATTCCCGATGGTGCCGAGCGGATCATCCGCGGGACCGAGGCCTACCTCGATGTATGCCTCGCGAACCGGGGCGTCAAGGCGCTGGCACTCGAGGCGCGCTCGGACCCGTCATTGATGAAGTCGATGGCCGCGCGGCACGATAGATTCGTCGCCGCAACGGTCCCGAGCTTCAAGGCGATGGGTTGGCCCGACGCGACCGCGGCCTCGCAGCTGCTGGCCGCGATGACGAACGAGATCGCAATTCGCGAGCTCGACGCCGGGCGCCGGCTGCCCGCTGCCCGCCGGGCGATGCGTCGCTTCCTCGGCGTTTGATGCGACTCGTCGTCGTCGGCGCTGGGATCCTGGGGCTGGCGAGCGCCCGCCAGCTGGCGCGCGAGTACCCGGGCGCCGAGGTGCTCGTCCTGGAGAAGGAGACCGTGATCGCGCGCCACCAGACCGGGCACAACAGCGGCGTCATCCACGCCGGCCTCTACTACGCCGCCGGATCGCTGAAGGCGCGGCTGTGCCGGCGCGGTGGAGATCTCTTGCGCGAGTTCTGCGCCGCGCACGGCGTGCCGGTGGAGGAGTGCGGCAAGGTCGTGGTGGCCGTCGAGGCCTCCGAGCTCGATCGGCTGCACGCCCTGGCCGAACGCGCGGCTGCCAACGGCGTACCGGGCCTGCGGCTGCTCGACTCCGCGGGAATCGCCGCGATCGAGCCTCACGCGCGGGGCGTGGCTGGCCTGCATTCGCCGAGCACCGCGATCGTCGACTTTGCGGCGGTGTCGCGGGCTCTCGCCGACGAGGTATCACGCAGCGGCGGCGAGATCAGGACTCGGGTGGTTGTGTCCAGGGTGCGCTCTCGCGCGGGCGGCGTTGTGGTCGAGCTCGCGGGCGGCGATCACGTCTCGGCGGACGGTGTCGTTGTGTGCGCCGGGCTGCAGGCCGATCGGGTCGCGCGGGCTTCGGGAGAGGGCGACGAGCCGCGGATCGTGCCGTTCCTCGGCGAATACTGGAAGCTGCGCGCGGAGCGGAGCGGGCTGGTTCGCGGGCTCATCTACCCGGTTCCAGATCCGAGACTGCCGTTCCTCGGAGTTCACCTGACGCGGACAATCGGTGGTGAGGTCTGGATCGGCCCGAACGCGATCCTTGCGGGGGCGCGCGAGCGCTACCAGAGAGCCGCGGTCGACCCCAGCGACCTGCGGGATACGGTCACCTGGCCCGGCACCTGGCGCCTGATGCGCCGGCATTGGCGGACCGGGTGCACGGAGCTCTACCGCTCGCTTCGCAAATCCGCGTTCGCACGGAACGCGGCTCGGTACGTCCCGGAGCTGGGGCCGGGCGACACGGTGCGGGGACCGGTCGGCGTCCGCGCGCAGGCGGTCGACCGCGACGGGACGCTGGTCGACGATTTCCGCCTCAGCGGAACCGGCCGCGTGGTCTGGGTCCGCAACGCGCCCTCGCCCGCGGCGACCTCGTCATTGGCGATTGCCGAGGAGCTGGTCGCGCGGCTGCAGCTCGGCTAGTGGCTCGTCCGCGGCCGTCCTGGAAGAATCGGCCGACGATGAGCGGCCTCGGAGCCCCGGAGCAGATTCAGCTACGCGCATCGGAGATCGACTTCGTCGCGCTTCAGTGGGGGGCGCAGGACAGCCCGCTCGTGCTGTGCCTGCACGGCTATCCGGACACCGCCTGGACGTGGCGGCACCTGGGCCCGCACTTGGCCGAGCGTGGCTGGCGAGTGGTCGCGCCGTTCATGCGGGGCTACCGACCGACCGCGCTGGCTCCCGACGGCATCTACCAGATCGGCGCACTCGCCCGGGACGCGTTGAACCTCCGCCACACCCTCGGAGCCGAGCGCCCCGCCATGTTGATCGGCCACGACTGGGGCGCTGCAGCCGCATACGCCGCTGGCTCGTTCGCGCCCGAGGCGTTCTCCCGAATCGTCACGCTCGCCGTCCCGCCGGCGGACACGTTGTTCGCGCCGATGCGCTCCCCGGGCCGGCTGCTCCGGGACCTGCCGCTCGTCGCGCGCCAGCTGCGCCACAGCTGGTACATGCTCTTCCAGCAGTTCCCGGGCGTCTCGGAGCGCGCGCTTGCACGTCTCGTTCCCCGCCTCTGGGCCGATTGGTCGCCGGGCTACGACGGGCGCGAGGACGTTGCCCTGACGCTCGCGGCGTTGCGCGGCGAGCATGCGACCGCGGCGCTGCGCTACTACCGAGCGCTGCTCCAGCCGTGGGCCCGCTCGGCCGACTATGCCGCCGAACAGAAGCACTGGCTGAAGACTCCGCCGAAGCCCATGCTCTACCTCCACGGCCGTGACGACGGCTGCCTGCTTGCGGTGATCGCCGAGCGCGCGGCCGACGCTCTGGCGCCGGGCAGCGAGGTGGTGATCGTACGCGGCGCCGGCCACTTCCTGCAGCTCGAGCAGCCGGCGCTCGTCAACGCACGGATCGAGGCGTTCCTGGGCGCGCCGGCGTGACGCCGGCTGCCACGTCCAGCCCCGCAAAGCGATCGCGGCCCCGCCAGTAGCGGCGCACCCACCAGGGCCGCACATCGGCGGCGATCGGCGGCAGCTCCTCGGTCCACTTTCTCAGCAGCTCGTCGGCCTCCTCGAACGCGTCCGCCGAGCTCGGCGGATCGTCGAGCCAGCGGCGCTCGACGTCGTCTCGCTCGGCTGTGAAGCGCATCGCGACGACCGGGTCCTTGATCGCCGAGCGGTGCAGCAGCTCGTGTCGCCACCAGAGCGATTGTGGATCAAAGCGGTCGATCGGCGGAGGGCCGAGGTCGAGCGGCTCGTGCACGCAGGCCGGCTTGAACAGCGACGTGCACGGGGCAGCGGTCGCCGTCACCCAGTGACGGCAGCGATCGGTGCGGAGCTCAGCGACCCACGAGGCGGTCGTCTGCGCGGTGGCGCACAGCCCGCCCGCGTGCATGCACGGCGCGGACATGGCGCCGTTGGCGGGCGAATAGTGGGGCCACTCGGCGCTACCGTGCGAGCGCAGGACGGCCATCAGGTCGGCCGGCGAGGAACTCGCGCCGGCACCGGCCTGCGTCAATGACCGCCTGGAGTGACATGCCAACAGCCTGTTCCTGAGCGTGTCGCTGTGCTGCTCGGCGAAGCCGGCGATCGTGAGCTCGTTGGAGATGCTTCTCGCGCCGGATTTGACGTGCTCGACCGCCCAGTGCCGCCCCGCCGTCTCGAGCACGATCGCGCCGCGGCGGTCCGCGATGATGAAGCTGTTGTGGTAGGTGAAGGCCCGGTCCTCGTGCCCGCATCCGCCACCCTGGCCGTAACGCTCGAGCAGCGCGGTGATCACCTCCAGCGCGTCCTGCGCGGTTGCGGCGCGCTCGAGCGCCAACCGCAGTAGATCCATTCCGGTCAGCCCGCTTGCGGCGTACGGCTCACGCGTGAACACGGCCTCGTTGCCGATCACGACGCCGTGCTCGTTGGCGCCCGTCTCCGCACCCCACATCCAGAACGGGCGGCCGATCAGGATCGCGTTGGTCTCCGGCGCCTGCGGGATCTCGATCCACGTACATCGAAGCCGCTCGCCGGAACGGTGGCGGGCGCCGCGATGCCACTCGAGCAGCTGAGCCTCGTTGGGATCCCGGTCGGAGTTCTTGGCGAACAGAACCCGATCCTCGCTGACCACGGCGATCGTGTCGCACATGAGGTCAACGTTATCCGCGCCCCGGCGCCGTGGGGGTGTCAGCTCCGTCCGTCCCGCTGAGGCACGAGAGGGAGGGCCGAGCGGCTGATCCGGCCGTAAACGTCGCACTCAACCGCCGGCGGCAGGCGAGATGCACGAAAACGGCGCCCCACGCCGTGTTCGTAACACTCATCGACTGCGGCGCATTGAGTGTTACGTTGACCGCCGCCGCTCCCCTCCTCTCCAGCCAAATACGGGGCAGACCATCTCTGGCAGGCTCCCGCCCCGCGGGCGTGGCTGAGGCGCCAGCCGGCGCGGCCCTAGCCGCCGTCCCTGTTTGCGGGGTCGGTGAACGTGGTGCGCGCCAGCTCGAGGAACTCCGCGGCGGCGGGCGCCAGCCGCCTGCCCTCCCGCCACGCGAGCGTGATGTCTCGCCTCAGCGCCGGCTCGATCAACGCGGCCACCGCGACCTCGGCGCCCGGAGCGGTTGCGTCCGAGAGCGGGAGGATCGCGACGCCCATCCCGCGCGCGACGAGTCGGCGGATCCGCTGGCTCTCGTTCGATTCGAGCGTCACGTGGGGCTCGAATCCAGCTTCGCGCCCCGCCGCTTCGAGCAGCTCGCGCAGCCGCGCGCCCTCGCGGAAGCTGATGAACGACTCACCGGCCAGCTCCGCCATCCGCAGCCGCCGGCGCTTGCCGAGCCGATGGTTCAGCGGGAGGATCGCGGCGAGCTCCTCGGAGACCAGCAGGTGCAGGCCGAGACCATGACTCTCGATCCGCTCCGTCACCGAGAGAAATGCGAGGTCGAGTTCGTCGACCCGCAACATCTCCGCGAGCTCCTCGCTGGACTGCTCGCGGACAGTGAGCTCGACGCCGGGATGGCGACTCTGGAAGATCGCCAGCGCGAGCGACACGTCGATCGGACCCATCGTGTGCATTGCTCCGACGCTCACGTGGCCCGCCTCGACTCCGCGCAGGGCCTCGAGCTCGGCCAGGCCGGCGTCGAGTTCGGCGAGGATCCGCCTGGCCCGGGCAACGAGCGCCGCCCCCGCATCCGTCAGCGCGACGTGCCGCGTGGTGCGCTCGACGAGTGGCAGCCCAACCTCGGCCTCGAGCCGCTTGATTTGCTGGGAGAGGGCGGGTTGGGCGATGTGGGCGCGCTCCGCGGCCCGCGTGAAATGCCGCTCCTCGTCGAGCGTGACCAGGTATCGCAGCTGACGCAGTTCCATAAGCTAGACCAATGAATATATGCAAGGACTCGTCTTGGACATCTAAAGCGTGAGTGGGCATGATCGTCGGGCAACACCCTCTCCTCCCTCAGAGCACGCCCCGCAGATCCGGCCCTGATCGCCGGCCCCCCGGGGCGTGACTCGTTTCTGCGGCCCTACAGGGCCGGAAACAGCTCGCTTTCCACCCCGGCGCTGATGCCTCGGCGGGCGGCAAGCACCTCGAGCATCATCGCCGTGTCCGCGATTGCCACGCCTGTCAGATGCACGTCTCGTTGCTCGAAGTCGCTCACGATCTCGGCGATCGCCTTCGCATATGCATCACGATCGCCCGCCGCCAGCGCCCCGACCGCATCCGCGGCGCGGGTGAACGCCTCGGACCCGCCGCGCATGCGATCGGCGTACGTTCCGGCCTCGGCGTCGCGCCCCTCGACGAGCGCACAGAGGGCAAGCGCGTACGCGGCAGTGGGGGAGTCTTCGGGCGCGCCGGCGAGGGCGTCGCGGGCATACGCGGCTTCGGCGTCCCCGGCGCCCGAAAGGATCGACGACTTCAGCATCCCCACCAACCGCCCGTAGCTGGTCGGCGGCGCGGCCTCCCACGATTCGCGGTAGCGGACGGCGGCAGCTGCGAATTCAGCTCGAGCGCGACCGCCGTCGCCAGCCAGAAGCGCACGGTGCGCTTCCCCGTCGTGCTCGATGGCCGATGACATCAGCTCACGATGAGGTTCGGCAACCGCCATCGGCAAATCGTATGTCGTGATCGCCCGGGTGATCTTTGGTGAATCAGGTTTGGAAGCCCAGGTTTTCGGTGAGTTGAAATTCACTACACCCGGGAGGCGCCGCAGGTCGTTCGGCCTGCGGCGCTTTTCGTTGGGGCCGGTGCGCGATCCGTACGGCACGGTGGAGGGTCCGGACGGGCCCTCACGGCCCCACGGACGCTGCGCCAGCAGCCCCTCCTAGCGACCCCTCTGCGGCGAGAGATCCATGTCCTGGCTCTCGAACACGACGTCGACCTCGCGCAGCACCACCCGGCGCGGGCCCGCCTCGACGGACCCGGCGACGTGCGCGGCGAGCCCGAGTTTCGACGCGGTCGCCGCGACTCGCTCTCCGGAGCCCGCCGCGCAGTAGACGGCGAATCCGCAGCCCATGTTGAAGGTCGAGTACGCCTCGCTCGGCGACATGCCCGCCTGATCGGCGAGGAACGACAGGACTTCGGGGACCGGCGGCAGCCGCTCGATCTTGTAGGTCAGCTCACGCCGGGGGCGCATCAGCTTGAGCAAGCCGTGGCCGGTGATGTGGCTGAGGTAGTGGAGCTGGACGTCGGTGGCGAGCAGCTCGCGCACAAGCGGGGCGTACAAGACGCTCGGATCAAGGAGCGCCTCGCCAAACGGGCGGCCGCTCGGCAGCGCGGTCCGGTAGCCCTCCGGTAGCCGTGCGGCGATCTGCCTTGCGAGCGAGGCGCCGTTGGCGTGAAGGCCGCTGCTCGCCACGAGCACGATCTCATCGCCCGCGGCGAGATCGGCACCCAGGATCGGTGCTCGGCCCGGGGGAACGATCCCAACGGCACTGCCGGCCAGCTCGATCTCCTGCGCGCTGACGAGGTCGGGCAGCGACGGCGACTCTCCCCCGCCCCAGGTCGCGCCCGCGTCCGCACAGGCTTGCCGCCATCCGTCGAGCAGGGCGGCGTGGCGCTCGTGGGCTAGGTACCAGTCGGATGAGCCGGTCGCGAAGTAGGCGTTGACGACGACCGGGATCGCGCCGACGCAGCACAGGTCATTGACAATTGCCGCCACCGCGTCATAGGCCACGTTGCGAAGCCCGCCCGGGCCGAGCTGGTCCTCGAGCTGGCGGGCGATGATCGACTTGGTACCGAGACCCTCGACCACGAACGCGAGCGTCTGGCCCTGAAGTTCGAACACGAACGCAGGCTCACCGCGGGACTCATCGAGCGCCCGCCCCCCACTCGCGGCGAGCAGCGGCGAGGTCGTAAGCGCCTCTGCGAGCGCGCTTCGCTTGCCCTGATCGAGCGTCGCGTAGTCGACTCCCGCCGAGGCGTAGGCGGAGCTGCTGCCCTCTGCTGATGGCATCGGCTGGGCAACATACCGCGGGTGGAGCTTCCGGGCGTATAAGGTCAACCCGACATGAAGGCGAAACATCAGGAGACCGCGCATGCCGAACCTGACCGGTAGTTCAACAGCCGAAATAGACGCTCCGATCGAGCAGGTGTGGAAGGTGATCGAAGACGTCGAGACGGCGCCCGAATGGCAGGGCGGCCTGAAGGCGCTGCGCGCGATCGAGCGAGACGGCGAGGGTCGCGCGACGCTGTGCGAGTCGGAATCGGACGGCAAGGTCAGAACGATCAAGTCGACGGTGCGCTTCAGCTACGACGGTCCCGGCCGGCTGAGCTGGAAGCAGGTGAAGGGCGACATGAAGTCGGTCGACGGCACGTGGGAGCTCCAGGATCTCGGCGGCGGTCGCACCCGCGCGGTCTATGCGCTCGACGTCGATCTCGGCCGGATGCTCGGCATGGTGATCCGCGGACCTGTGGTTGACGTGCTCCGCGGCATGCTTGTCAACGCACGGGCCGGCGAGCTCAAGAAGCGGGCCGAGACCGGCTAGCGCCGCTCAGGTAGGGTCCCCGCGCGAAGTTCATCAATCCAGGAGGCGCACATGCCGCAAGCCAGACGTAGTGGTTCAAGTTCAGGATCGCGGTCCTCGACGGCCCGCAGCACGACCAAGCGCTCCACGAGAAGCGCTGCCACCGGGAAGTCAGGTTCCGGCGCGAGTCGCTCGGGTGGCGCGTCGAAGGCGAGCGGTGGTCGCTCGGGTGGGACGACGCGGTCAGGGAGCGCGCGCTCGAGCAGTGCTCGGTCGAGCGGCGCGCGTTCAAGCAGCGCCCGTTCAACCGGCGCCCGCGCCGGCACGCCCGACGCTCGGCTCGAGGCGGTCGCACAGCGCCTGCGCAAGCTGAACGAGCGGATCATCGACGCGGGCCGCGAGGCGGGCGAGACAACGCTCACCAGCTACGAGAAAGTGCTCAAGGCGATCGCCAGCGCGATCGAGCGAGTTCCCGGCAGCAGCGACGTCGAATGGCTCTCGAACCTCGCGACGACCCAGGCCAAGTTCATCCGCGATATGACCGATACGTGGACCACACGGGCCCGCAAGGCGATCAAGTAGCTAGGGCCACTCGACCACCGTCGCTCCCCAGGTAAAGCCCCCGCCGAACGCCGCCAGCAACACGCGAGCGCCTGGGCGCAAGCGACCTTCCGCCTGCGCGACCGTCAGGGCGATCGGGAGCGTCGCGGTCGAGGAATTAGCGAACCGGTCGACGTAGTCGGCGACGCGCTCCTCGGCCAGGCCGAGCCGCCGCCCGACCGCTCCGATGATCCGCGAGTTGGCCTGGTGGTAGACGAACAGGTCGATGTCCGAGAGCTCGAGATCGGCTGCCGTGAGGGCTTCGGCGGTGACGTCGGTCAGACAATTCACCGCGGCCCTGAACGTCTCCTGCCCGCGCATTTGGATCCGTCCGCCCCGATCCAGGCGGATCAGATCGGCGCCGGCATGGTCGCTGTGAAGGACGACCGGACCGATCCACCCGCCGGCCGCCCCCGCCTCGGTGATCACCGCCGCACCGGCGCCGTCGGCGAATAACGGCGCCGTGTCGCGATCGCTGAAGTCTAGGAACTTCGAGAGAAAGTCGGCGCCGACGACGAGCGCCCTGCCTGCCCGCCCGGACTCGATCTGACCGCATGCCAGCGCCAGTCCGGCGAGCCATCCCGTACAGGCCGAACCGACGTCCACTGCGCCGGCGCGGTCCGCACCGAGCAGGCCGGCGACGAGCGGCGCAGCGTTCGGTGTGATCTCGTCGGCGCTCGAGGTCGCGACGAGCACCAGATCCAGCTCGGCGGGAGCCACACCGGCACGCACGAGCGCATCGCTCCCGGCGCGTGCGGCGAAGTCGCTCAGCCGCTCCCCTGGAGCCGCCCAGGGACGCTCGCGAGTTCCGGTCCGCTTCTCGATCCAGGCCTCGTCCACGCCGGCGCGAGCCGCGACCTCCGCATTGGAGACCAGCGAATCGGGCACGGCCATCGCAACTGCCGCGATCGCCGCGCCAGTGCCGCTGCGTGCCTGGCGGGGCTTTGGAGCTGACGGACGGGCGGTCGCCAAGGCGAATTCGAGTCTAGTCGAGCGCGGCTCCCGATCACGGGGATACTGCCCCTGAGCGGATGCTTGCGCAGCGGCTGACAGCGCAGATGCTGGCGGGAGACCCGGCACCGGACCCGGTGACCGTCACGCGGCGGCTGCTCGCGATCCAGGCACAGGATCCGCGGGGCGCTCGCTTGGCGATCAGGGCCCGCAGCCACGGGCTGCTTGCGGCGGACGTCGACGTAGCCCTCACCAGCGAGCGGTCGCTGCTGATCAGCTGGCTGAACCGGGGCACGCTGCACCTCGTTTGCAGCGAGGACTACAGGTGGCTCCACGCTCTCACCACGCCGCAGCTGCTGACGGGCACTACCCGCCGGCTCGCGCAGGAGGGCGTGGCCCCGGCCTCAGCCGATCGCGGTGTCGATGCGATCGTGCGCGCGCTTGCCGACGAGGGCCCGTTGATCCGCGACAAGCTCGCCGAACGCGTTCGCGCCGTCGGCGTGCGCACCGAGGGCCAGGCGCTCGTCCACCTGCTGTTTCTGGCGACCCTGCACGGGCTGATCGTCCGCGGTCCGATGGTCGGCAAGCACCACGCGTATGTTCTGGTCGCGGACTGGCTCGGCGAGCAGCCGGCCGTCGACCGCGATCAAGCGCTGGCCGAGCTTGCTCGCCGCTTTCTAGCCGGCCACGGCCCCGCGGACGACCGCGACCTGGCCAACTGGGCCGGTGTGCCGTTGCGCGCCGCGCGCCACGGGCTCAGCACGGTCGCCTCCGAACTCGTGCAGTCCTCAGACGGACTCGTCGACCTCGCCCGCCGGCCAGCCACCGCCCCGCTGCCGGCGCCGCAATTGCTCGGTTCGTTCGACCCGGTGTTGCACGGATGGAAGTCGCGCGAGCCGATCCTCGACGGCCACCAGGGGCGCATCGTGAGCGGTGGGATCTTCCGCCCGTTCATGCTCGTGCGGGGCCGCGCCGCGGGGCTCTGGACCTTGCGGGGCACGGAGGTCGTGATCGAGCCGTTCGGACGGCTCGCGCGTACGGACTCAGACGCGCTGCGCGCCGACGCTGAGGACGTTGTGCGCTACTTCGGGGGCTCGGCGAGAACCTGACCTGCCCGCGCCAGCGCGCTCCGCGCATCGGCCGCCATCGTGCGCACGATCTCACCGGCAGGCATCGCCTGGGCGAGCTCGTGCGCCTCGCCGGCCCAGAGGTTGAATGCCTCGGCATCTCCTCGCTTGCGGGCGGCGGCGCGCAGAGGACTGGTCGCGTGGTGGATCTCCGGATAGGCGATCGGCGCGCTCGCGCCGTGCTCGACCATGAAGCGGTTGACAATTCCCCGAGCAAGCCGGCCGGTGAACGCTCTGGTCAGGCGCGTTGGCGCTGGGTTGGCGAGGATCGCGCGCTGCGCTGCGTCCGTGGCGGCTTCGGGTGAGAGCATCAGCGCCGTCCCAACCTGGGCGGCGCCGGCGCCCACGCACAGGACTGCGGCGACGGCAGCACCATCGGCGATCCCACCGCTCGCAACGAGCGGCATCGAGACGCGCCGTGCGATGAGGCGCAGCAGGGCCAGCAACCCGATTGCCGTTGTCTCGTCATCGTCGGTGAAGCCACCACGGTGGCCGCCCGCCTCGCTGCCCTGCACGACCAGCGCATCGGCACCGACACGGTGCGCTTGCGCGGCCTCCTCGACGCTCGTGATCGTGACCCACACCGCCACTCCGGCGCGATGCAGGCGCTCGACCAGAGCCGCTGACGGGCACCCGAATGTGAACGAGGTGAGCGCGACCCGCTCCTCGCATACGAGCTGCAGCTTCTGCTCCCAGTCGTCGTCCTCGCATCGGGGCTCGCCGACCGTCGCGCCCTGGCGCTGTGCCTCGACTTCGAGCTCGCGAAGGTATCCATGCAGCCGGCCGGTCTCGGCCGGCTCGGGTGACGGCACGAACAGATTCACGCCGAATGGCCGGTCGGTGCCGGCGCGGACGGCCGCGATCTCCCCCTGGACGTCCTGCGCCTTGCGGTAGCCGGCGGCGAGGAAACCCATCCCGCCCGCCTCGCAGATGGCGATCGCGAGCTGCGGCGTCGATGGCCCGCCCGCCATCGGCGCCTGGACGATCGGCTCTGAGAGCTCACTCAGGTCGAACACGTCAGGCTCCTGATGTGCGCGGCCGCATCCTCGAGGCGATCATCGCCCCAGAAAAGCTCGTCTTCGATCGCGATCGTGGGAACGCCGAACACGCCGCGTGCGTGTGCTCTGTCGGTCGCATCGCGCAGGGCTTCCTTGATCGCCGGATCCTGGACCGCCAGCTCTGCCTCTGGGCGATCGAGACCAGCCTGTGCCGCCGCGGCGAAGACGTGCGCGGGAATGCTCAGCTCCTGGCCGTGGGTGAACGCGTTCCGAAACGCACGCATCGTGAATTCCCGGCCTAGACCGATGGTGAACGCGTACGTGGCCGCGCGCATCGCGATCAGGTAGTCCGTCGGCCATGGGTCCGGCCATCGCATCGGCGCCAACCCGTAGCTGAGCGCGCGCCGCTCGATCTCCGCCATCCCCCGCTGGCGACGCCCGTAGTCGCCAAGCGCCCACGAACTGCGTCCGGTCAGCTTGAACAGTCCGCCGAGGAGCACCGGCTGCCACTCGATCGGCTCCGGGAGGATCGCGCCCACCCGTTCGGCCGCGAGATACGCGTAAGGAGAGCCCAGATCGAAGTAGAACGTGATTCGCATCATCGACACCGTTCGTTAGACTGAACGCTACGTTCTATATGGTAGACGATCCTGCTCCGAATGAAATTCAGCAGCTGCTCGCGGCCAACCTCCGGCGGCTGCGGATCGCGCGGCATTTGTCGCTGTCGGAGCTCGCGCGAGCCACCGGGATCAGCAAAGCCACGCTTTCCGGAATCGAGAATGCGCGTGCCAACCCCACGGTTGACACGCTCGCGGCGCTTGCCGATGCGATGCGCATCTCGCTGATCGAGCTGCTCGAAGAGCTACCGCCCGGCGAGATGCGAGTCGTTCGCGCCTCGGCGCGACGATCTGAGCGCGTGGACGGCGTCCCCGTGCAGTCGATCGACCTCCTGTCAGGTCGGGGCGATCTGACGATCGGGGAGATCGCTCTGGGGCCAGGTGACCTGCACGAGCTCGAGCCCCAAGCGTCCGGCGCCCGCGGCCAGGTGTATGTGCTCCAGGGCAAGCTGATCGCGGGCCCAGCCGAGCGCTCGACGGAGCTCGGTCCGGGGGATTACGCCTCGTTCCCGGCGGATGTTCCCACGGTCTACGAAGCCGGGCGTAGCGCCGTGCGAGCGCTGGTGCTGGTACAGGCGCCGGGGTAGCGACTATCGCCTCCGGGGGTCAGCGGCTCGGTTGGGCGCGGGCCGCTGCCGCCCGCTCGAGATCGAGCTCGGTGGACACACCCAAGTCGTGGAGCGCATCGTTGGCCTGCTCGAGGGACTCGGCATCGCCCACCGCGCGGGCGAGACGCCCGATCGTCTGGATCGTCACGTCGACGTCCAGGTAGAACGTCTGCGCGGCGGTCAACGTCAGCTGCACTGAGCTGGCGCCGCGCCTGATCGTAGTCACGCCCGACGCGCCGCGGAATGCGCGCACGGCCTGCGCGCTCGCCTCCGTCGGCACGACCTCGATCGCTGCCTCCAGCCGACCTGCGACCGGCTCGGTCAACCCGCGCGATCCGCACACGCCCCCGGCCCGGGCCACCTCGCTCAGGCGCGCGAGCACCTCGTCAGGGCTGAGCTCCGCGTCACAGCCGATCCCGAAGACGCCGCCGAGGACCGGATTGCCCGCCGCGCTCAGCCGCCCGGCAGCCGCCAGCATCACGGCGTCGCACAGCGGACTGCGAAGCCCCGGCTCATCGCCCTTCGCGAGCACGTCGCCACCGACGTCGACGAATACAGTCAGGTCGGCGTCGAGTCGCTCCGCAGCCGTTGCCAGGCCCTCGGCGATCGCCTCGGGCCCCTCTTCCAGCTCGATGAGCAGCGTGCGCTCTCCGAGTACGCCGGCCATCCGTGACTCGGCGAAGTACACATCCCGATCCCGCACGCGCGTCTCCGGGCCGGCAAGCAGAACCGATCGCGCGAGCCGCTCCGCTCCCTCGATCTCGCTCGCGTTTCGCGGTCCGGGAGCAGGATCGATCGGCAGCCGCTCCCACGCCAGGCCGCCGAGCACCGGCTCCGCGCCGTCATAGACGCGCGCGTGCTCCGCGGTCGCCAGGGCGCCGACCACGTCCCCTCCCCCACCAATTCCGAGCACCAGTGGACGCTTGGAGCGGCGGAGGAGGAGTTCTGCGTCACGCATCCCATCATTTGTACCGGGCGCGGCCGGGCCTGGGGCCGGAGCGGCCCGCACACGGCGGTCGCTCTCAGCACCAGCGCCGGCCGGGGATCCTGTCGGATACAAACTCGCCCCTCCGCGTGGCCCGGCGCCGCTCGCGGCCCATCAGCTCGATCAATTCGAGCCGTTCCCGCTTGCGCAGCTCGCGCCGGTGTATTAGTTCGCTGAGGTACGAGGACCAGCTTCGTTTGAGGCCGCGCGGCCATATCCGGACGCCGACCGCGGGCTGTTCTCCTCTCATCGGAGGTCTCCTGTCGTGCGGTATTGATTATGTGTGTCACCCCGAACCGGGCAGGAGCAATCCACAGCCGATATTGACTAACCGGGATGCACCTTTCACGGCATTCAGGGTTAACGCAAAAGGGCGACCCGATTCGGGTCGCCCTCGCGTGGCGTCTATGCGCAGCCGTAGCTAGCGCATACACCTCACAGCGAGGGTCGAGCTATTCGCGCCGCGCTGACGACCGCTCTGGCGGTGCCGGCGGGGAGCGTCCGTCGCGCTCTTTGCGGCGACGAGCTGCTTTGCGTCGATGAGGAAGCAATCGGTCATAGGGTGATCATCAGGGTAACTAACCACGAGGATGATTGCAAGTGAATTACCTCGCAAATGTCACACTCGGCGAGTCGAACCTATCCGAGCCCGCTGATTGGCCGCGGGCGCGAACGAGCAACGCCTGGACGAAGCGGCTAGCCGGTTGGCGCGGATCGCGCGTCCCTAAGCTGTTGGTCGTGCAGGCGGTCGTGTTCGAGCGCAATGGCGGGCCCGAAGTCCTTGAGCTTCGGGAGATGCCCGATCCCATAGAGACCAGGGGTCAGGTGCTGATCGAAGTCGAGGCGATCGGCGTCAACTACCGAGACGTGTACGAGCGGGAGGGTCGCGATTACGGCTCGAAGCCGCCGGCGGTGGTCGGTGTGGAGGGAGCCGGCAGGATCGCCGGCACCGGCGAGCGAGTCGCGTGGTCAGCGGTGCCGCACAGCTACGCCGGCCGGGTGGTGGCCGATCGCTCACGCCTCGTCCCGATCCCCGACGGTGTCTCGAGCGAGCTTGCGGCGGCAGCGCTACTGCAGGGGATGACCGCCCATTACCTCGCGAATGACTCCTACCCGATCGAGCGGGGAGACTGGGTCGTGGTCCACGCGGCCGCCGGCGGGGTCGGCCTGCTGCTTACGCAGCTCGCAAAGCTGCGCGGCGGGCGCGTAATCGCGACCACCTCGACCGACGAGAAGGCGGCGTTCGCGCGCGGTGCCGGTGCCGACGAGGTAATCGGCTATGAATCGTTCGCCGATCGGGTCCGCGAGATCACGGGCGAGGGCGCAGCCGCGGTCTACGACGGCATCGGCAAGGCGACATTCCGATCCGGCTTATCGGCGCTGCGGCCGACCGGAAAGATGATCCTGTACGGCGCGGCCAGCGGTCAGCCCGATCCGCTCGAGCTCGGCTCGCTCGCCGCCGCCGGGTCTCTGTACGTGCAGCGACCGACGTTGCGGACCTACGCGCGCACGCCTCAGCTCCTCAGGGGGCGCGCCGAAGCGCTGTTTGCGCTGATCGAGGCCGGCAAGCTCAACGTTCGTATCGGCGCCCGCTACCCGCTCGCGGACGCCAGGCGGGCGCATGAGGAACTCGAGGCGCGTCGCACTACCGGGAAGCTCCTCCTGGTCCCATAAGCGAGCCTCGGCACAGGCGCACGACACGAGCGCGCGGTGCGAGGGAACATCCCATTCAGGGTGAACGATCTCGACCGACAGCCGCAGCTCAGGCTCGACAGCCCGCTATCGATCGTCGAGATCGTGGCGACGGCCCTGAGGCTGTTCGCTCGCCATCCGGCGGCCTTCGGGCTGCTCGCGCTCGCAGTCGTCGCGCCGTACGAGCTGATCGTGCTCGCGATCACGGGCACGGCACCGCTCGGCCAGCAGAACACGAAGCCAGGCACAGTGTTCACGCTACTGCTGATCGATGCCGCTTTCGTCGGACCGCTGATCTCCGCGCTGTACGTCCAGGCGGTCGTCGTCATCGGAGGCGGTGAGCGTCTGCGGATGCTGGAGGTGGTGATCCGGGGGGCCCGCGTCCTGCCGGTGGTGGCCGCCGCACAGATCGTCGCGGGGATCGGGATCGCGATTGGCTTGATCGCATTCATCGTGCCCGGCGTGATCCTCTCGATTCGTTGGGCGGTGGTGGCGCAGGCAGCCGCGGTGGAGCGGACCGATTGGCTTGGCGCGCTCCGACGCAGCGGCCAGCTCGCGAAGGAGAACTACCTGCACGTGTTCACGTTGACCGTGCTGGTCACCGCGGTAAACGTGGTGCTCAGTCTCGCGGGCGAGTCGATCACCGGTTCAAGCAGGGCGGCCGGCGCCGTGATCCTCGGGATCGCGGTCCAGACCATCGTGCGGTCGTTCGCGGCGCTGGCAACCGCGATTCTTTACTTCGATCTGCTTGCTCGGCACCGTGGCCGATGATTTTCGGGCTCGGCGACAGTCCTTTGAGTCAGATGGCTCTGCACGACTCGAGCACGCTGCGCTTTGCGATTTACGGACCGATCGAGCGTGACGACCTCCCGGGCCTATCCGATCGCATCTGCCGGCTGCTCGAGAGCACATCGGCCTCGATCGCCGTCTGCGAGGTCGACGGCGTCGTTGCCGATGCCGTCACGGTGGACGCACTTGCCCGGCTTCAACTCGCGGCGCGCCGGAAGGGATGCCGGATCAGGCTGCGCGGAGCATCGACGGAGCTGCGCGAGCTCGTCGATCTGATGGGCCTTCGCGACGTCCTTCTGGACTAGTACTAATGAATCTCCGATGCGAGCCGCCGGCTCGCGGACAGCACCGCGTCGACGTAGCCCCAAGAGTGGTTGTAGGTGTAGAGCGCCTCGCGCCAATCCTGCGGCGCTCCATTCGCCTTCAGGTATGCGGCCATCGCGGTGATCGCATCCGCGGGGTCATACGGATTCGGCCGCCCGCTGCCATGAACGTCGACACCGTAGCGAGCCCACGTGCTGCCCAGGAACTGCGCGGGTCCTGCCGCGCCCGCACCGTTGACGCCATGCTTTACGCCCGGCAGCGGGCTGCGACCGTGATCGGACTCGATCTGTCCAACCGCGGCGAGGACCTTCCACTGGAGTCCGTACTCACGGGCCACGTGCTGATAGATGTGCAGGTACCGCCGTGGGATCCCGCCAATCGTCGACTGGGTCGGTCGTGTGCCGCCCACCTGGTTGCTGACCTCCTGGCTGTGCGAGCCGGCCAGGCTGAGCGGCCGGGCGCCGGTCAGCGCCGCGGCGACATCGATCCGGTGCCCGCTCCCGAGGGAAGAGCGCGTCCCGGCATCAGACGAACTGGTCAGCTGCGCGGCGTATCCTGCGCCGGCGGCGAGAATCGCGAGCAGGGGAACCGCCACCTGCAGCTGTCGCTTGAACCTGCGGCCGACGATGAGCACCGGTCGGGCGAGTGCCCGTCCGGTCGCCCCGACCAGCCCCGGGACCCGGCGACCCAACTTGAGCACCACCGCGAGTAGCGCCCATCCCGCGGCGAGCACCAGCCTCACCAAACGCCACAGCAGCAGCCCCAGACCGACGACGACGTCCCAGAGCACTCGCGCCACTGCAGCCAGGAGCCTCGATCTGTCGCGAGGCGACTGTCTGTGGCGAGGCGCCCTGCGCACCGGCCGCCGCCGCTGGTGCCGGTCGTCTGATGGCAGCGGCTCATCTAGGAGCTCGAAGCTCCAACCCTCACTCCACCTCCACGTCGGCTCAGTGGCCCGGCGCCTGACCCATACCGGCAGGCCCGAGCCCCCGTCGGGCGCGACATTCACCCGGGGTCTAGTACCCCTTTCACCGTTCTCGAACCACAAACCTTGGCCATCGCTGCCTAGAATCGCGCGGCGAGCGAGCGAAGGAGAGAGGCGATGAGCGACAAGACGGTCAAGTTTGTGCTGGGTGAGCAGGAGATTCCCACCCATTGGGTGAATCTGATGGCCGATCTGCCGGGCGATGCACCGCCGCCGCTCCATCCGGGAACAATGGAACCTGCCGGGCCCGACGATCTGACGCCACTGTTCCCGATGGGGTTGATCATGCAGGAGGTCTCGCCCGATCCGGAGATCGAGATACCCGATCAGGTACGAGAGATCTACAAGCTATGGCGGCCGACACCGCTCTACCGAGCGTGGCGGCTCGAGCGAGAGCTCGACACCCCCGCCCACATCTATTACAAGTACGAGGGGGGTTCGCCGCCGGGCTCGCACAAGCCCAACACCGCGGTCGCCCAGGTATACGAGAACGCACAGGCCGGCATCCAGAAGCTCACCACGGAGACGGGCGCGGGCCAGTGGGGCTCGGCGCTTGCGTTCGCGTGCCGGCTGTTCGGCCTTGAGTGCGAGGTGTGGATGGTCGGCTCGAGCTATGACCAGAAGCCCTACCGCCGGTCGATGATGGAGACCTGGGGCGCGACGGTTCACCGCTCGCCCTCGGAGGTGACCAATGCCGGACGGTCCCAGCGCGAGCACGCGACCGGCTCACTCGGCATCGCGATCTCCGAGGCCGTCGAAGTCGCCGCGCAGAATGCGGATACGAACTATTCGCTGGGTTCTGTGCTCAACCATGTGCTGCTACATCAGACCGTGATCGGCCAGGAGGCGCTTGCCCAGATGGCGATGGCCGGCGAGGAGCCCGACGTGGTGATCGCTTGCGTCGGCGGCGGTTCGAACTTCGGCGGTCTTACATTCCCGTTCCTGCGCCGTGTGCTCAAGGGGAGTGCGAAGACGAGGTTCATCGCCGCAGAGCCCGCCGCCTGCCCGACGCTGACGCGCGGTGTGTACGCGTATGACTTCGGTGACACGGTCGGCCTGACCCCGCTGATGCCGATGTACACGCTCGGCCATGACTTCGTTCCTCCACCGGTGCACGCCGGCGGGCTCCGCTACCACGGCGATTCGCCGCTCGTGTGCGGACTGGTCAAGGCGGGGCTTGTGGAGCCGCGGGCATACCGCCAGAACGAGACATTCGATGTGGCCGTGCAATTCGCCCGCACGGAGGGATTGATCCCAGCGCCCGAGCCGGCGCACGCGATCCGCGCTGTGATCGACGAGGCCAACGCCGCGCGGGAGGCCGGAGAAGCCCGCGTGATCCTGTTCGGCCTATGCGGGCACGGTCACTTCGACCTCGGCGCATACGACGCTTACCTGGCCGGCAAGCTCGAGGACCCGGAGTTCTCAGAGCAGGACATGCAGTCGGCGCTCGAGGCGCTGCCGAAGGCGCCGGCGCTCACCTAAGGATTGTGAGGGCGCCCGGTCGCCCGGGCGCCCTACGCCCCTACTGGTTGGTGAACGGCACGTACGGCCGGCACGGCTCGCCGCGAAGCGACGGGCACGGCGGCAGTGCGGTCGGGACGCTCACGCCCGGGACGACCGGCAGCACGATCGCCGATGGCATGCTCGGCGAGTGCGCAAGCGTCACCTTCGCGGTTCCGCTCGGCACCGTCTCGGCGAATGACCACACTGGCTGGTCGCCGCTGGGAGCCGTGATCGTGACGCGGATCCGTGACCCGGCCCGGTACACATGACCTTCGTAATACAGCGGCACCGTGACCTCGGTGAACCTGCCCGCGGGCAGCGGCGCCGCGTCCGCCTTGCGGAAACTCGGCACCGGCTCGAGCAGTGTGCTCTTGGCCGGATCGAGCTTGCGCTCGCTCGCTCGAATCCACCCGTCCTGCACGTATGTCTCGTTGCCATCCGGGCGAACCTCCGAGATCACGACCTGGAGATCGACGTCGGGCTTCGTGGCCTTGATCCAGGCATGCAGCGCACCGGCACCCACGATCACCGTGTTGGACCTCAGCGGCGAGCTCACGTAGGAGAGCGCCGTACCCGGCGGATTCTGCGTCCAGTTGAAGTCCGGCAGCGCAGCCCACAAGCCGCCGCCTCCCGTGTTACCGCTGAAGTCGGTCGCGGGCCGTGCGGCCTTGTTCCACGTGAAGCTGTCCTGCCCGCCCGTGACCGGCTTGCCCGAGCCCAGCGCGCCGTGCGCTCCCAGGTACCAGAAGCCGGGACGCGTGCCCGGTAGCGGGAAGCGAGAGAAAGAGCGCTCGAACGCGGCATACGGCAAGCCGGCGCTCGAGGTCCCGGCTCCGTTGTCGAACAGAACCCGCACCTGCGGAATCCGCTCGAACGCGGCCATCGCTGCCGCGTAGGTCGGCTCGGATTGGATCGGGTCGCTCGGGAGAGTCACCCCCGGAATGCCCATAGCGGCGTCATAGATCGTCGGCGCCTCGGCTTTCACCGCGTCTGAGAGATGCGGTGCCTGCCGCGCAACGAATAACTTCAGGAAGTCATACCAGCGAGTGAACGTCGCCGGATCGAGCGAGTCGATGTGCAACCCATTGGTGAACGTGAACCATTTGTTGCTGGTGCCCGTGAAGTGCTCTGCCAGATCGGGACAGTGTGGCCCCGTCTGCTCGTCGGCGAACTGGCATGCCAGATACACCGGTGCTTTGATCTTGTTCACGAACGTGATCGGCGATACCGGATCCGCCACCGACGGGACGTAGTAGTTGTTGGCCCGGATCTTCGCGATCAGATTCACCGCCTCGGTGTGCAGGACCTGGTTCGACTTGCAGGTCTGGTCACCCTCCTGGATCCGCTTCAGCGCCCAGGGCTGTCCGCCCGTCGCCGATGCGGGCAGCGCGTCATGGACCCGATCCTCGGACCAGGCAAGCGCGAACCCGGTGTTGAGGATCCCGCCCGGATACAGGGTCGTGGCGCTGTTGTCGATCACCGACAGCGGCGCGATCGCTGCTAGGTGCGGAGGATCGGTCGCGCCGACGAACAGCTGGCTGATCCCGCCGTACGAGATGCCCATCATCCCTACTGCGTGATGCAACACCCACGGCTGCCGCGCCACGGTCTCGATCACGTCATATCCGTCGAGGCTCTGGAGCGCTTCGAAGTAATCGAAAGCGCCACCCGAGCAGCCGGTACCCCGCATGTTCACATCGACAACTGCGAACCCGAGCAGGTTCGCGATCGGAGCGATCCCGCTCTGCGGGCCCGCCGGATCCGCGTAGCCGTAACCGGCGTACTCGATGAGCGTCGGATAAGGACCTTTCCCGGACGGCAGGTGAACGTCGATCGCAAGCTTGGTTCCGTCACGAGTGGTCAGGTAGCCGTACCCGGACGAAGGAATCCGCTGGTTGTAGATCGCAGTGCTCGGCGGCGCCGACTGGTCGGGAAGCACCACCACCGAGCGTGACGCCGCGCCACCTTGCGCCGGTCGGACCCGGTAACCCGCACCCGGCGTCACGTTGCGGAACAGATCGCCGCCAAAGGAGCCGGCGGACTGCGTGGCGACGATCGTGCCATGTCGATCGAGCAGCTGAAGTTTCTCCCCCGGAGTCGCGCCGGTCACGTAGACCTGCTGCACGCTGCCGTGGACGTCGAGTGCGCCGCTCGCGAGAGCAGCCGGCGCGCAGACAGCCAGCGCGAACATAAACGTCGCGGTCACACAGATCCGTTTCATCCCTCTCCTCCTTGCGTCCGGTTCCGTCCGTCACATTTGATGCGCGCCCACCCCTTGAGGGATCCGCAGACAGTGTGAAGCTAGCACGGCGGCGGCTCAGCGGGACGACCGGCGCGGCATCGAACTAATCGGGAGCAGCCCACTCGGCTGATCGGAGAACAGCCCGCACGGCTAATCAGGGAGCAGCGGAACCGAGATCCCGGGGTCGCGCCCGAGCAGCACGCCACGAGTGATCGCGGAGGATCCGAAGCGCTCCCGCACGCGGTCGAGCGTTGCGTCGAGCTGGCGCCCGCGATCAAACGGGAACGCGAGCTGGACCGCGCCTTCGTCCGCGAGATTGGCGAGCGCCACGCCGATTAACGTCAGGCCACGCATGTCGATGATCGGCATCGAGAGCTCTAACAGCCCGGCGGCTATCCGCAGGATCGTCTGGGTGTGTGCCGTGGGCTCGGCCATCGTGTGCGAGCGTGTTGCACGGGAGAAATCGCGGAAGCGTAGTCGCAGCACGACCGTGCGACAGACGCGCCGCGCCGCGCGCAGGCGCCGGGCCACGCGATCGACGAGCGCGATCAGCGACGCCGCGATCTCTGCCGGAGGTCGAGGGCGGGTGCCAAGCGCGCGCTGTGAGCCGATCGAGCGCCGCCGGCGACCGACGACGACGCGACGCGGATCACGATTGTTCGCAAGCGCGTAGAGATGACGCCCCGACGCGCGACCGAGCATCGACACGAGTGTTTCCTCGCCGACCTGCGCGACTTGCGCAACCGTCCTGATCCCTCGCCGGTGAAGCTTCGCGGCCGTGACCGCACCCACGCCCCAGAGCCGCTCCACCGGCAACGGATGGAGAAACTCGAGCTCGGCATCGGGCGAAACCACGAGCAGCCCGTCAGGTTTCGCGACCGCACTGGCGACCTTCGCGAGGAACTTCGTCCGCGCGACGCCGACCGTGATCGGCAGGCCCACTTGCTCGCGCACGACGCGGCGCAGGCGTACCGCGATCTCGGTCGGCGTGCCAGAGATATGTCCGAGGCCACGAACGTCGAGAAACGCCTCATCGATTGACAGCCCTTCGACGAGCGGGGCGGTGTCCTCGAACACCGCGAACACGGCTTTGCTGGCCTCGCTGTACGCGGACATGCGCGGCGACACGACGCACGCCTCCGGGCACAGAGCTCGCGCCTGGCGCCCGCCCATCGCGGTGCGGACGCCGCGCGCCTTGGCTTCGTAGCTGGCCGCCAGCACCACGCCGGCGCCCACGATTACTGGGCGCCCCCGGAGGCGAGGATTGTCACGCTGCTCGACGGACGCGTAGAACGCGTCGAGGTCAGCGTGCAGGATCGTCGCATCAGCACACACGAACATATGTTCGCATGAGGTTCGGACGGACCTGGCTGCGCCGGCGCGGGCCCGGCCGCCGGCGCGGGGCGCCGGCGGGTCACCGGTTGCTACGCCGCCGGCGCGGGGCGCCGGCGGGTCAGCGCTTGCTACGCCGTTGGCGCCGCGGCCGGCAGGCGGTAACCGCGCTCCGCCTTTGTGACCTCACCGCTCTTCGCGAGCTTGGAGAGGGTTGTGCTCACACTCGCCCGGCCGAGCCCCGTGGCGTTGGCAACCTCGCCGGCCGTCATCGCCTTGCCACCGGCGAGCGCTGCAAGGACGGCGCTCTTGGTGCCGCCCGAGGCCGCGCGCCGAGTCCGCGATGCGGTTGAACTCGAGCTCTTGGCCTTGGTGGCCGTCGCCCGAGTGCGGCTCGGATTCGCCGCGGCAGTCCGCGACCGCGATTTCGTCACCGCAGCCTTGCCGCTGCCGGCGCTCGAATCGCTGCTGTGAGAGCCCAGCGCGCTAAGCGCCTTGCGCAGGCGATCGAGCTCGCTTAGTAGCTGGTCGATGCGCTGTTGGATATCGCGTCGCAGTTGCTCGATCATCGACTTCTCCCGATCCTCGTTTGTGTGTGGATCTGTGATCGTAGCCGCCGCGACCAATCCGAGCCGTGTCGCTGCACGAAGATTGTCCGAATAGGATGACGCCGTGCGGCGGCGGTTGACAATCGGTTGTGCGGTAACCGCGTTGTCAACCAGCATGGTCACGGCCGCGCACGCACAGACCGTTAACGCGCGCCCCGCGACGATCCCTGCGCTGCGCGTGTGGCACGGGTCGAGCGGGTATTTCGGCTTCTCGCATCAGTCGCGCATCGTGGTAGCCGACAATTCATTGCTCGGCACAGCTCGCCTTCTGCGAGGCGAGCTCCACGCACTGAATGGACGTCGGCTCGATGTTGGCGGCCGCCGTACGACCGCCACGCGTGGAGATATCGTGCTGAAGCTGACCCGGGGCCCGCAGCGGCTCGGCACGGAGGGCTACGAGTTGCGCATCGGGCGAGTGGTGACGATTTCCGCCCCTAGTGTCACAGGTGTGTTCTACGGCACGCGCGCGTTGCTGCAGCTACTGACAGATGCACGGCGGGTTCCGCGGGGGGTGGCTGAGGACTGGCCGCGCTACCCAGATCGCGGCCTGATGCTCGATCTCGGCCGCCGCACGTACCCCGCCGCATGGATCGAGACGGAAATCAGGCAGATGGCCTACTTGAAGCTGAATATCTTGCACCTGCACCTCACCGATGACCAGCGTTGGGGAATGGCCAGCAGCACACACCCGGAAGTGGTCTCGCCGCACGCCCTCACCAAACCACAGGTAGAACGGATCCTGCAGACCGCCGCTCGCTATCACGTCGTGGTCGTGCCGGAGATCGACATGCCCGGCCACTTCGGCGCGTTTCTGGCAAAGCATCCCGACCTCGAATTGCGCATCGAGAACACGGTGAAGGCTCCACCGAGCCCCGACAGCGGCAAGCTCGATATCACCAATTCACGCGCGCTTGCAATCGTGCGCCAGTTACTCGATGAGTACCTGGCGCTGTTTCCGGGTCCCTACTGGGACGTTGGTGCGGATGAGTATCTGACTCCCGCGGAGGAGGCGATGTACCCGCAGCTGCTCACATACGCACGCGCGCATTACGGGCCGAGGGCGACCGCGAAGGATGCGATTCTCGGATTCATCAACTGGGTCGATCGGATTGTGCGTGCCCACGGCAAGACACTGTGGGCATGGCACGACGAGCTGGGAAAAGGATCTTCCACGTCCCCACTTACAGCAAATCCGGACATCACCGCGGGCTGGTGGATCAATTTCTCACCTCTGTCGGAGCCCCAGCCCCCGACGCCGGCTCAGCTCCTTGGCGCTGGTCACGAGATCATCAACGAGGGGTGGTTTCCCACTTACTTCACGGAGAGCATCGGGCCGATCGAGGGCAAGCCCGACATGCAGAGCGCCTACCAGAACTGGGATGTCAGCAAGTTCTGCGGCCCCACCATCGCGGGGAGGATGGCATCGTGCTACGCGATCTCCCCGAGCGAGCGCCGCGACCTCGGCTCGACGATCAACGCCTGGGACGACCACGAGCTGACCCTCGGTCAGATTGCTGAGGGGCTGTTCCCACGTCTACGAGTGATCGCGCAGAAGACTTGGGATTCACCTGAGCTGACGGCGTCCTACGCGGCGTTCGAGCAAATCATGCGGCGCGTCGGCCGGGCCCCGTGAGCCTCCGGTTATGCTCTCGGCGATGCCGCGCGCGCACCTGAAGGACGCTCCTCCCCGTCTCTACGAGCTCGAGTCGGAGATCATGGAAGAGGTGTGGCGCCAGGGCGAGACAACCGTCAGGTTGGTGATGGAGGCGCTCAACGCCAAGACCAGGCCGGCGCGGGCTTATACGACGTACATGACGGTGATGCGCCGGCTCGACGAGAAGGGCCTGCTCGAGCGCACCCGAAGCGGTCGACACGACACCTACGTGGCGCGGCTGACCCGTGAGCAGTACCTCCAGGAGCGCGCCGGAGCGGAGGTCCGCGAACTGGTCGATGAGTATGGCGACGTGGCACTCGCGCACTTCGCGCAGAGCCTCTCGACGCTCGATCCGGCCAGGCGTCGACAGCTACGCCGGCTCGCCGACGGCAAAGACTGACGGCCTCGCTGCAGCTGCTAGCGCCTCGCGCGCCTCGTGAAACTGATCGCGAGCGCCCCGAGCGTAATCGGGATCGTCGCCAGCACGACCACGCAGGGCTGCCGCGAGAAGACGGGAAGCGACAGCGTCGCCGAACCGGTCGCCACACGACCAGCCAGCAGCGAGATCGCCACGACGAGCGCGAGCAGGGCGCCGCCGGCTAGTGAAAGGAGGATCGGGAAGCGCCACGAGGGGAGCTCTCCGAGAAGGTGGTCGACGCGGGCAGCGTCGATCCCGGTCGTCGCGTCGCCGTCGTCGGAGAATCTCAGCATCGCGCGCGCAAGCGCAATGCGGTTGGCGGGCGCAGCGTTCACCGCGCTCTCGTCGGCGCTCAGCTCGGCCATTCTGCGGTGCCGGCGGACGATCTCGCGCACTCCGGGAACGAAGAACAGCGAGCTGCCCAGCACATGCTCGGCGGCGAAGCGCAGTGGATCATGGCGCTTGACGTGATAGCGCTCGTGCGCGAGCACCGCTCTGAGCGCGGCCTCGTCGAGCTCGGCAACCGCGGCCGTAGTGAGGAAGACCCGCGGGCGCAGCAGGCCGGCACAAAATGCTCTCGGCCGCTCGTCCTCGAGCAGCAGCGTGCCATACGGCCCGCACGAGGCATGCTTGGCGAGCTGTCGGCCGACCCGTGCGGCGCGAGCCAACTCGCGCACCACGCCTGTCAGCACCATCGCGGTGACCACGAGTCCGATCAGCGCGAGCGCGAGCACCACGATCGCATCGACGTTTGCACTCGGATGGGTGAGCGTGTGACCGAAGGTCGAGATCTGGTGGGTCGCCGCCGCTCCGGTGATGCGCCACGCTTCGGCCAGCCGGGCGATCACGAACAGCGAGGAGACGACCCCCAAGGCGCCGAGCGTCAGCGCCGCGCGCGACAGGCGTGCCGATGCGACGGATGCCGGTCGCCGTCCAGGTCCCGCGGCGACCCGCACCGAGCCGGTGTCCGAGGCCGTGTCCATTGGGGCATCGGATCGTAGCGAGGAGCTGCGCTGCGGTCGGCTAGTGCATGAGCATGGGCATGCACTCCGATGCAGCATAGTATTATGCTGCATAGTAGATGTCTCGTTACGCCGCAGACTCGGACGTCCCCGGCAGCTTCGAAGGCGAGACCGTGTCGCGCCGCAGGTTCATGAACGTGAGCGCCAACGCGGCCGGCGCCGTCGCGGTCGCAGCGTTCACGCTGCCGGCGCTTGGCTTCGCCATCGCTCCGGTGTTCAAGTCGATTCCCGATAGCTGGCAGGACATCGGGCCGGTGTCGCACTTCAGCGACAGCGACTACAGGCCGGTCGTGATCACTATCGTCCCTGGCGTCGGCGAGGCCGGCAAGTCTCTTGCATACGTTCGCAGGCACGACGTTCGTGTCGATGGCCCGCTCAGAGACGCGTACGACCGGATAATCGCGATCTCGTCGCGATGCGTCCACGTGGGGTGCCCGGTTCGCTACGTCGCGGCCGCACGGTCATTCGTGTGCCCGTGTCACGGCGGCGTCTACGACTTTCGCGGACAGCGCGTGGGCGGACCTCCGCCCCGGCCTCTGGATCGTTCTACACACTGATCCGCGACGGGCAAGTGTTGCTCGGTCCGCGTTACAGCCTCAACAACGAGATGCGGCGCTTCTCGCCGCGCGATCCCGGCGAGCCGCTCAACGGCATCGGCCAGTATCTGTATCCGCGCCGTTTCAGTACGCCACCGGCGCCGCCGGGCGCGAAGTCCTAGAGCAATCGGGTGGTCAGGAAGTCGGCTTTGACTGGCCCGTGGTGCGCCTGGTCGTGCCCGAGCCAGATGCCCGGGAGCCAGATGGCCGGGAGCCGGAGGCCCGGGAGCCAGCGGCCCGAGAGCCAGCGGCCCGCGACGTCGCAGGCTTGCTCGCGGTCCTCGACGAAGCCGGCTTGCTTGCAGTCGACCGGGTGCTCCGCGTGCCGGCGCCGGCGGAGCGAGCCGTCCGCGGTGAGCTGCTCGCGCGCGAGGAACCCGTCGAGGTCCGGTGCCGTGCGCCGGACCTCGCAGAGCCCTCCGATGCCGGAAGCCGTCGCTCGATTTCATCGGCGACCGAACGTAGCTCCTTCGCTGTGGCGCGAGCCGCTTGCTGCAACTTCTTGCCCGCGTCATCTCCGGCGTCGCTGAGCTGCCGGGCGACCGACTTACGAAGTCCGGCTTCGCGGAGACGGTTGAAGAAACTCGAGTCCTTCTTTGCCATTTTCGCTCCTCTCGGGGTGCCTTGCGTGGCGCCGTGTGACGCAACTCGCACATGCTGCGCACGCCGCACGTGGCAGAGTGTTGCAAGTGAGCGCGCTCGCAAGCATCCCCGACTCGCTTCGGACGCTCGTCTCTCGCTTCGACGCCGAGAGCTTCGACGCGCGGGCCCGACGCGTGAGGGTCAGATTGGCGCTTAGAGATGACGCCGCCTGGGATGTACAGATCGAGAACGGAACGGCGGCGAGCTTTGTCTCACCGAACGGCACTCCGGATGCCGTGCTCACCGCCGATGCCGAGACCTGGGGGCGCATCGCGACCGATCTGCGCAGCGGGATGGACTGGTTCAAGGCAGGACGCCTGTCGGTCCGCAACAACCTGCATGTCGGGGTCGGGTTCCTCGCGGCGACGAGCGGCTCGACGGATCCCGGCCGGCTTCGCTTCCGCTCGGTCACCACCTCCCGCGGCAGGATCTCGATCATGGAAGCCGGCACCGGCACCCCCGTGCTGGCGGTGCACGGTCTGGGCGGCACCAAGGGGTCCTTCCTGCCGACGATCGCCGCCCTTGCCGATCGCTTCCACGTGATCGCCGGCGATCTCCCCGGCTTCGGCGATTCCGACAAGCCGATCGGGGCCGCCTATGACGCCAGATTCTTTGCGGACGCGATGGTCGCGTTGCTCGACGCGCTCGGGCTGCAGCGCGCTCACCTGATCGGCAACAGCCTCGGCGGCAGGGTCGTGCTGGAGCTGGCGTTGCGCCAGCCTGGTCGGGCCGGACATCTCGTGCTGCTCGCGCCATCGCTTGCGTGGCGGCGCAGCCGGCCGTGGGTGCCGCTGCTGCGCCTCACCCGGCCAGAGCTCGGCCTCGTTCAACTCGCGCCACGGCCCGTCGTGCAGGCGATCGTTCAGCGGCTGATACCCGGCGCCGACCGGGGCTGGACGGCGGCCGGCGTCGACGAGTTCCTGCGTGCGTACCTGACGCCGTCGGGACGGGCCGCGTTCTACGCCGCGGCAAGGCAGATCTACCTGGATGAGCCGCACGGCGAGACAGGATTCTGGACCCGGCTGCGCGCACTCAGCCCTGAATCGCTGTTCATCTGGGGACGGCACGACACGCTCGTGCCGATCTCATTCGCTCGCCACGTCGAGCAGGCGCTCCCCAAGGCGCGCCATCTCGAGCTCGACTGCGGCCATGTGCCGCAGGTCGAACGCCCCAAGGAGACTCACGCCGCGATCGGCGCGTTCCTCGTCGAGGAGTCCGGGTCACGGCGCTGAGCGCCTCGAGCCAACCGGCGCACGATTACGGTCGGCTCCGCGCGGTCAGACTGTGGTGCTGATGCCACGCGCAGTCCGATTCGATCGCTACGGCGATATCGATGTGCTCGAGGTCCGCGAGGTCGAGCGACCGGTGCCGGGCGCCGGCCAGGTGCTGGTCAAGGTCAAGGCGGCGGGGATCAATCCGGGCGAGGCGTCAATCCGCAAGGGCCTCCTGCACGAGCGGTGGCCCGCGACGTTCCCGTCCGGAGAGGGCAGCGACCTGGCCGGGGTGGTCGAGGAGGTCGGCCAAGGGGTACAGCGGTTCGACACCGGCGACGAGGTGATCGGATTCACCCATGAACGCGCCAGCCACGCCGAGTTCGTCGTCGTCGACGCCGACGACTTGACCCCCCGCCCGCCCGACGTTCCGTGGGAGGCAGCGGGTGGGCTGTTCGTTGTCGGCGCGACGGCCTGGGCGGCGGTCCGCGCCGTGGCCCCGAATGCCGGGGACACGGTCGTCGTCTCCGGAGCGGCTGGTGGCGTCGGCTCGCTCGCCGTTCAGCTCGCCCGCATCGCCGGGGCCACCGTGATCGGGCTGGCGAGCGAGCGCCACCACGCGTGGCTCTCCGACCATGGCGTGATCCCCCTGACTTACGGAGACGGTGTGGCTGAGCGGATCCGGGACGCCTCCAGCGGCTCGGTCGACGCGTTCATCGACACGTTCGGCGGCGGGTACGTCGACCTCGCGATCGACCTGGGGGTCAGGCCCGAGCGCATCAACACGATCATCGACTACGAGGCGGCACAACGCGTTGGCGCCAAGACCGACGGGAGCATGGTGGGCGCGAGCGCCGCCGTGCTCGCCGAGCTGGCCCAGCTGATCGCGTCCGGGAGGCTCGAAGTGCCGATCGCGCGCGTGTATCCGCTCGAGCAGGTGCAGGACGCCTATCGCGAGCTCGAGCAACGCCACACGCTCGGCAAGATCGTGCTTGTGACGCGCTAGGCGCCGGCCCGCGCGCCTGCGGCTCCGGACGGGCCCGCTCGGCCCCGAGAAACGTCGGAAATCGCGGGGCGGCCACCAACAACTTCACGTTTCTCAGCCATAGCACGAGTTTCGTAGCTCCCTCCGCACGGCTCGCGCAGTTTTTGAGTTTTTCGGAGGCCGACTCGATCCGGCACGATCTGGCACGAGACGCCCACGCACCCTGGCCTCCGAAGCGCACCTGACGGCGCGCTGATGCTGCCGCCGGATTGGGTCGAGGCGCTAGCGCCTGATCGGTTGACGAGTGCGGCGTCGGGAACCGGCGCAGACCGACCCACGAGTTGGGTAAGTTGCGGGACTTGAAGCACTCGAATCCGGGTATTTCGCACGTGTCAACGTGAGGTCGGGAGGCAAGCTGCAGTGAGGGAGACAGGTTCTGTGTGGTCGCGCGCATGCCGGTGGGCCGCCCTGGCCGCTGGATTCGTGACGGTGCTGCTGGGACTTTCGCTGCTGCCCTCGGCCGCCTCCGCCGACACGTGCGTGATCACTGTGACCGTCCTCGGAGGGCAGACCTTCACGTTCACCGTCCCGGCGGGTACGCCCGTGTCGTCCCTCCCGCTGCCTCACCTGCCGGTCGTGTCGGTGTCGCAGTCGTGCACGTCATCGTCCTCGTCGTCCACGACGACATCCTCAACCTCAACCTCAACCTCGACTTCACCCTCAGGCAATGGCGGTGGAGGTAGCGGTGGCGGCGGAAACGGGGGTGGAGGTGGCGGCGGCGGCGGAAACGGCGGCGGCGGGTCCGGATCCGGATCGCCAAAGCCTCACGGCTCTGGGTCGCCCCAGCCATCGTCCAACCACGGCGGGTCCGGATCGGGCTCGAACCACACGAGCAGCAGTAGCTCGTCCTCGAGCTCGTCCTCATCCAGCACGACGAGCTCGCATTCCTCACCCACGCCGCCGAAGCCGGTTGGTGCTGGTGGGGTGCCGTCGGTGGCGAATCCGACGTTTTCGTTTGCGGTGCCGGGGCCGGCGCCGTTGGGGGTGCCGAATTTCTTTATCGATAGTTTTCGGATTCCGCCGTTTTTGTTGCCGATTTATCAGGCGGCTGGGATTCAGTACGACGTGCCGTGGCAGGTGTTGGCGGCGATTAATGAGATTGAGACGGATTACGGTCGTGATTTGAGCGTGAGCTCGGCGGGGGCTGTGGGGTGGATGCAGTTTTTGCCTTCGACGTGGAAGACGTGGGGGGTGGATGCGAATGGGGATGGGGTCGCGGATCCGTATAACCCGGTGGATGCGATTTTCACGGCGGCGCGGTATTTGCATGCGGCGGGGGCGTCGAAGAATCTTGGCCAGGCGATCTTTGCTTATAACCATGCGTCTTGGTATGTGCAGTCGGTGTTGTTGCGGGCGCAGTTGATCGGGGGGATGCCGGATAAGTTGATCGGGGCGTTGACGGGGTTGGTGGAGGGGCATTTCCCGGTCGCGGCGCCGAGCAAGTACGCGGATAGTTGGGTTGCGGTCACTAAGCAGCGGGTCAGGTCGGGGAATGCGGCGGTGCCGGTCGGCTCTGACCCGTCGAGTCAGGGTGTGAATGTGTTCGCTAAGCAGGGCTCGCCGGTGATCGCGGTCAATGACGGGCGGGTCTTGAAGGTCGGGCGTGACGATCCGCGGTTGGGGAACTATCTGGAGTTGCAGGACGCGACGGGGAACGTGTACACGTACGCGAACTTGGGGTCGATCCCGGCGCAGTATCCGGTGCCCAAGCCGGTCAGGTTGACCGCTAGGCAGCTCGCGCAGGAGCTCTCGGCCCCGTCGTCTGGGTCGGCGTCGCCGCGGGTGTCCTCGCCGGCGACGGCGGGGTCGCAGCAGAGCGCCCCGACCCCGACCACCACGCAGGCGTCGAAGACCACCAAGGCCTCCAAGGGCGCGCCGATCAGCCTGCCGGTGACCCCGGCCCCCACCCAGACCGCTCAGGATTCGGCGACCGTCTCGGCGCCGTTGGCGAAGGAAAGACTGTTCGCGGACCCGCACCGCCCGGCGTCCTATGCGGCGGGCGGGAAGCTACAGATCCAGAACACCCAAGCTCAGATCTCGAGCTTTCAGAACTATTTCTCAGACGTCCTTCATCTCGCGAAGAACCAGTACACGCTGGCGCCGTTGAAGGCCGGGGCGGTCGTCGTCGCGGGCACGATCCTCGGCCGGCTCGCCGCCCCCACCCCGAAGCTCTCAAGCCACCTGTTGTTCATGATCCGCCCCGCCGGCGCGGGCGCCCCCCAGATCGACCCCAAACCCATCCTCGACGGCTGGAAGCTGCTCGAGGCGACCGCCGTCTACCGCGCGGCCGGCGTAGACCCGTTCTACGGACCCGGCTCAAAGAACGCCACGATCGGCCAGATCCTGCTGGAGAGCAAGACGCAGCTCACAAACCGCGTCCTGGAAGACCCCCACATCGCGATCTACGCCTGCGGACGCCGAGACATCCAAGCCGGACTGATCGACCGCCGAATCCTCGCCGACATCGAATTCCTCTCCGCCTCGAGCCTGTACCCCACGATCTCAGGACTCGACTGCGGCCACAGCGCCACCGGCGCTAACGGCATCGACCCCGCCGGCGCCACCGGCAACAGCATGGACATCTCAGCCGTCAACCACATCCCCGTCGCCGGCCACCAACAACCAGGCTCCATCACCGACATCACCATCCGCCGCCTACTCACCCTCCAAGGCATCTACAAACCAGACCAAATCATCAGCACCATCAGCTACAAAGGCCAACCCACCACCCTCGCCCTCCCCGACCACAAAAACCGCATCCAAGTCACCTACACCCCCAACTACGGCCCCAACAACAAACTCTCCACCCAAATCAAAAGCATCCTCCAACCCGGCCAATGGATCCAACTGATCAACCGCATCAGCCAAATCCCCGAACCAGTCGTACCAATCGCCCCCAGCAAATACGCCATCCAACCAGGCCACCGCTAGGACCCGGCTGCGACGGCTGCGACCCGGCTACGACTACTGTGACTCGAGCTCGGCCTCGAGCTCCTCGGCCCTTCTGATCGCCTGCTCCGCCTTCGCCCTCGCGCGCTCCAGCTTCCGCTCGGCACGCTCCGCCGCGTGGCGCGCTTCCTTCGCCTCACGCTCCGCATCACGAACGTCCGCCCGCGCCTCGTCGCGGGCCCCCTGAGCCTGTTCCACCCGCCGGCGCAGCGCCTCGAGCTTGCGCGTTTCTCGCGCCGACAGCCGTGGCGGCCGTGCCGGCCGTGGCGTGCGACGTGGCGCCGGCCGTTGGCCCGGGGCCTGCGCCCCGGCGAGGCCCAGGTCGCTGACGACACGCTCATGCACTAGCCGACCCGAGCGCAGCTCCCCAGCGACCTCGTCGTCGAGCGCTCCGGCGTGAGCCGTATCTCGGAGCTTTCCCTCGACCGTCGCTCCCAGCGGGTGCCCCGCTTCGCGCAGATGCTGCTCAGCGAGTGCCACGACTTCTTCGACCGCGTCGCGCTCGCGGGTGACGGCCTCGCGCAGCGCGCCCCGCTCACCCTGCTCGAGCAAGCGCTGCTGAGCTTCGCGCAACCCCTGACCCGCGGCGATCAGTCGCTCGACGGCCTCCGGTTCGGAGAAGGTCACCTGATTGAGCGCCCAGGCCGTGACGCTGGGCTTGCGCAGCTTCTTGACTTCGGCGGCTGCATCGCGGTCCCCGTCCTGGCGGAGCGTCCGTGACAGCGCGTCGCGCGCAGACGTGAAGCGCTCGAGCGGCGACGAGTAGAGGCGGTCGATGTCCGCACCGCTGGGCGGCGTCACCGGCCGAAGTCTAGGCCGATCTCAGGCGGCGAGCGTTGGACCCGAGGGCCCGGCGGTGGTTGTCGCAAGCCGTCGCTGGCGATCGTCGAGCCGTGCCTTCCACGCGCGAGCAAGCTCTGCACGCAGACGCTCGCGTTCGGGCTCGAACTCGTCCTCCGTCGGCGACTTCGCGGGCCGCTCCCACCATGGCTGCAAATCGTGTGTCGCCATGTTCTTGATATCGGCTTCGACACTGCGGCCTTGAATCCTTCGCCCGCCTCGCAACCCAATCGCAACATCAACCCGCCGGCGCCAGCGTCAGCAGCGCCGCCGACCCGGCCGGCACGTTAAACGTGTACGTGCGTCCCGAGGGCGTGACCGTCGAGGTGCGCGGGGGGCCGAGCGCGCCAGTGGTCGTCGACGACCCAAAGGTCCGGCGGCCGATCGTCACGCCGCCCTGCGCGGTAGGGCTCGGCGCGAGCAGCCGCTCGATCGTTCCCGTGCCGAGCGCCGAGGGCATCCGGACCGCGACCGTCCGCAGCCCGGAGCCGTCGTTGATGACCACGACCCGGATCGTCCCATCTGTAGCCCGTGTCGCCCACGTGCGCAGATCGCCCTGGCGGGTGGTGGCGGTCCGCAACAGCCGTGCGCCGGGCGGCGCGGCCTGCGCGAACATCAGCATCCCGTAGTACTCGGGCTTGACGCTGGCGCTCCAGGTGGACCCCCGCTGCGAGAAGGTGAACAGCTCGTATGGCGCCTTCGGGTAGCTGTGCATGTTGACCCCGTCGACGCCGACCCGGGCCATCTCGAACAGCGCATCCAGCGCCCACAGCGCCGCGGCGAACGACTTCCCTACGGCGTTCACGGCTGGGCCGGCCCCGCACGAGATCGTGTTCATCTCGCCGATCCGGATCGCGACTCCATGGGCGTGGGCGATCGCCGGGTAGCGCGCGACGCTGTCCGCGAGGCTCCTCGAGGCTTGCTGCGACATGAGGTTCGCGATCGTCGGGTAGCGCGGCTTGTCCGGATTGACTCCGCACACCTGAAGCGGATAGCGATGCAGGGTCGCCACCCGAACCCGTGGCTCCGCGTTCAGGAACCTATTCAGCTGCCCATACCACTTCGGGGAGCCGCTACTGGGGCCGGCGAGGGGCAACGCGTGCGGCAGGGCGCGGGCCACTCTCGAGAAGTCGCCAAGGAAGCCGTTGAAGTCGTAGTCGTGCGGCCGGCCGGTGCGCCCCGAGCCGTCCCAGATGAAGCTGCCGTACAGCTCGGGCTCGTTACCGGGCTCGAGCGAGTCGATCGCGGTGCTTCCGATGTCGTTGAGGTATGCGTGAGCCTCGGCGACCACCACCGGAACGCTGTCTGCCTCGAGCTGAAGTCCAAGAATCAGCCGCGCCCGCAACGCGGTGGCGACGGCACGGGTCACCGCTGCCCACCCTGGATTCAGCCGGATCGGGGCGCCGGCGGGTCGGCTGATGCCGGGCGCCGGCCACCACGTCCAGTCGGTGCTGTCACCGCCGATCCTGATGCTCGGCGATTGCCCGGGAGTGAGGTTGCGAACAAGCTGCAGAAAGACCGGATCGAGATGGGCGGGATCGTGTCCCGCGTACGCCGTCACCGCCGGGAACTCGAGCGAGAGTCCCAGGAATCCGCTCGCGATCGGGCGTGACCGGGCCGCGGCGCCGACGTCCACAATGGCCGCGCCGGACGGGAGTTTCCGCGCGAGCTTCGCGAAGGGCTGTGCGGCCGCGGCGGTCGATCCCCCGCCGGCGCTGCAGCCAGAGGCCGCGGCGGCGAGTGCGAGCAGCGCGGCGAGCGCGAGCGCAATCCGTGTCGGTCTCACGCGGCACCAAGCTAGCGCTTACACGACACCTGTGCGTTGCAGGCAACGTACGCTTGAGGCATGGGAGAAGCCGCAATCGAGGCTGTCGTGTTCGACGTGGGAGGAGTCCTGCTCGACTGGAACCCCCGCCACCTTTACCGCAAGCTGTTCGAGGAACAGGAGGAGATGGACCGCTTCCTCGAGGAGATCTGCACGCTGCAGTGGCATGCCAAGCACGATCGCGGCTATCCGACCGAGCGCTCGTGCGCGGAGCTCGCAGCCCGACACCCCGAGCACGCCGAGGAGATCTGGGCGTGGGCGCATCGCAGCGAGGAGATGATCTCCGGCCCGATCGACGGGACGGTGGAGATCCTGCGCGAGCTGCTCGACGCTGGGGTGCGCTGCTTCGCGCTGACCAACATGGAGCGCGAGACGTACCCCCGCCGCCTCGAGCGCTACCCGTTCATGCGCTGGTTCGAAGGCACCGTGGTGTCGGGCTTCGAGGGGATCTCGAAGCCGGACGCGGGGATCTTCGAGCTGCTGCTCGAGCGCTTCGGGCGCCAGCCCGCCACCACGCTGATGATCGACGACTCCCCGCTGAACCGCCGGACGGCGCGCAGCCTCGGGATGCAAACCGTGCTGTTCAGCTCGCCGCCGGCGCTACGCGCAGCACTCGAGCAGGCTGGACTGCTCGGCGCCGCTAGGTCCAACGCTTTCTCCTGAAGAAGACGTACAGGCCGACGACCGAGGCGAGGCAGCCGCCGACGCCGAGCAGCAGAAACCCCGCCAATGAGTGCTCGACGTGAATCACCATCCACGCGAAGTTCATGCCGAAGAACCCGGTCAGGGCCGTCAGCGGGAGGAAGATCGTGGCGATCACGGTGAGCTGCTTCATCACCTCGTTCTGACGGTTGGCGACCGTCGAGAGGTACGCGTCCATCGCGCCGGCCAGCAGATCGCGGTAGGAGTCGATCAGATCTGAGATCCGGATCAGATGGTCGTAGACGTCGCGGAAGTAGTCGCGTTCGTCTAGCTGGAGGCCGGGCATGTCCGCCAGCGTGTCGATTCCGCGAGCGAGTAGATCACGTTGCGGGGTGATGACCTTCCGCATCGCGACGAGGTCGCGCTTGAGCGCGAAGATCCGCTGAAGTTGCTCGTCGCTGGGCTGGGCGATGATTCCGTCCTCGAGCTCATCGATCTCATCGTCCATCTGCGAGAGCGGCGGAAAGAACGTGTCCGTCAGCGCGTCCAGCACTCGGTAGAACACGAACTGCTCGCTGTGGATCACGCGGCCGTGAATTTGCGTGCGTTGCGCGTCGAGCGCCGGGAGCGGCGCCCGGTGGACCGTGATCAGGAATTTGCCCGACAGGAACATGTGCACTTCGCAAAGAGGGTCCTCGCGCGGCTGGTGCTCCTCCCGCATTCCGTAGAACACCATGAAGGCATAGGCGTCATAGTCATCGAGCTTCGGGCGCTGCCCGTACTGCAAGGTGTCCTTGATCGCCAGCGGATGGAAGTCCATGAGCTCGCCCAGCCGGTGGACATCCTCATGGCTGGGATTGTCGAGGTCGAGCCAGAAGAACTGATCGTGCTCGATATGGGAGCGGATCCTCTGGATGTCGACCTCCGTCAGGCAGGGGACGCGGAGGTTGATGCCGCGCGCCTGGTCCGGCGCCTCTAAGACTTCAGCCTTGTGTCTGGGCATGGCGCTCCTTTCGTGGTCCGCCAATCGTCACGGCATGTTGACACCAGCCGAACGGGAAAGGTGATCCCTCAGCGCCATGCCCCCGAGTGCGGATTTCTACGGACGAAAGCGGCGGCCGGACTCGGATGTCTCGGCGAGATGCGGGCATTAGCTTGCGAGCTTGTGTCGGATCTGTTCCCGTTTGTCTGGCTGCTACTGATCCTGCCGTTCATCTCCTCCGCGGTGATCGCGAACTTCGGCCCGCTCCGGAACCTGAGCACAAGCCACAATCACCTCACATTCCTGGTCGGCCTGATGGGGCTCGGCGCATTCATCGCCGGCCTGGTCGGCCTCGTCCCGAGATCCTGGGCGCTACTGGCGGTGCTGCTCGGCGGCACTCTCGGCGGTTTCTCGTTCTTCCTGCAACACGAGGATGGAGAGGACGGCTCCGACGACGGCCGCTGGGGCCGCTGGGACCCGCCGCCGGACGACGGACCCCCCGGGCCCGACAACGATGGGATCGACTGGGATCTGTTCGACCGGCTGCGCTCCCGTTGGGAGACGCAATCCCCGGCACGGCAGTAGCCCGAGCGGGCCCGCTACCCCGCCTCGAACTCCGTCCCAATGATCCGCTGATCGCTCTGTTCGGTGACTGCGAGATGAAGCGCACCCAGAACGACGATCTCCGGGTCGAGCAGCTGCCCCGGCAGCGGTGCATCCTCCGGGATCATGCCGGTGGCGGTCGCGCCGCCGGGCAACAGCATGTTGATCACGACCCCGGTGCCCTCGAGCTCGGCGGCCCACACGTGCGTCATTGCCTCGAGCGCCGCCTTCGAGGGGCCGTACGGCGAGAACCCCCGGCGGGTCATCGTCTGATGGTTGACGGTCACGTTGATGATGCTTCCGCGTCCGGCGCTGAGCATGTGCCTCACCACGGCCCGCGACATCACGAACACGCCGATGATGTTCGTATCGATGACGAGCCGCCACGCATCGGGTTCGGCCTCCCAGAACGGGCGCGGCTCCACGGTGAAGCGCGGGTTGACGAACTTCATGCCCCGAGCGGCGTTGTTTACGAGCACGTCGATCCGGCCGCTCGGCTCGAGCGCCGCTGCCACGAGCCGCCCGACATCCGCCTCGCGCGTCACGTCGGCTCGCAGAGCGCGCACGTTCCCCGCCAGATCCGCGCTCTGCTCGGCGACCCGCTCTGCCTCGTCGAGATTGCGCGCGGCGCTGATGAACACCTCGGCCCCCGCCTGCGCATACGCCAGCGCGATCGCGCGGCCGATTCCGCGCCCGCCGCCGGTCACGATCGCCACCCTGCCGCCCAGATCCAAGCTCACGTCGCTGAGACTACCCAGGTGGCGTGGGAGATAAGGGTCGGTATTGAGCCCTTATCTCCCACACCGAGCTCCGGCCTCGGCGCGGGCTGCCCCACTTTTCCGGTGCGAACTGATTGCAGGAGGTTTGCCGCCCGCCCCTTGCGGTAGGCTCGAAATCGGGTCATGGACCCCACGGATGACGCAGCAAACGGGGAGGGGCGCGTGACCGACGGCGCGCCCGACGAGGTGCTGCTCGCGCCCGCCGCAATCCTCGAGGGCCTTCCGGACGCGGTCGTCGCCGCGAATCGCGACGGAACGATCGTGTACGTCAACGCGCTGGCCGAGGAGCTGTTCGGCTACCCGCGCGAGGAGGTCCTGGGCAAGCCCGTCTGGACCCTGTGGCCCGAGCGCGTACGCGAACGCTACATCCGCAACATGGAGCTGTACTTCGCCACCGAGCACCCGCTGCGGTTCTCGAGCGAAGCCTGGGGGCGACGGCGAGACGGGTCCGAGTTCGTCGGCGAGATGAGCTGGGGAATCGCCGAGACCTCGGCCGGTCCCCTGCTCCTGGCGATCGGTCGGGACGTGTCCGAGCGCCATGCTGCGGAGGTCCGGCTGCGCGCCGTCGCGGCGATGGGCGAGCGCGCGCTGGCGGGTGCCGACCCGGGCGATCTCGCGACCGAGGCCGTCGAGCTCGTCCGCAGCACGCTCCCGATCGCCGCCGCCGAGGTGCGGCTGGCCAGCGGGGCGATCCTCGCCTCTGAGGGCGAGAAGTCCGATCAGGAGGTGCACCTGCAGGTCGGGGGCGATGATGAGCTGTTGATCTGGCCGGCGAAGGAGCTCATCGGCGAGGAGATGGATTTCGTGCGCGCCGTCGGGAACACCCTCGCCACTGCCCTGGCAAGGCTGCGGGGCGAAGAGCGCGTTCGCCACGAGGCCGTGCACGACCCCCTGACCGGACTCGCCAACCGCACGCTGCTCCACGACCGGCTCGAGCACGCGCTCGCGCGCTCAGAACGCGAGGGAGTCGCAACCGGCGTGCTGTTCATCGATCTCGACAACTTCAAGCAGGTCAACGACCAGTACGGTCACGCGACCGGCGACGCGGTGCTCGCAGAGCTCGGCAAGCGCCTGCGGGGAGCGGTCCGCCCGGCGGACACCGTCGCGCGCGTCGGAGGCGATGAGTTCGTCGTCGTCTGCGAAGAGGTCGACGACGAGTCCGCGCTCGCCCTCGGCGAGCGCCTCCAGCAGGCGATCAGCCTCCCGCTCACCGTCAACGGCGTCAATCACTGGCTGTCGGCGAGCATCGGCGTCGCGCTCGGTCGCGCTGAGCCCGACACGCTGCTGGCAAACGCCGACACAGCCGTGTACCGGGCGAAGGCCACGCGCCGCGGGATGGTTGTGTTGTTCAGAGCCTCGTGATCCGCCGCGCGACCGCCAGCGAGCGCGGTCGCCAGGATTGGCTCCCGGGGCCGTCCGGACGGGCCCGCGCGGCCCCATGGACGCCGAGCGAAGCGAGGCCCCTAAGAACTCTCCGCCGCCACCGCCGCCAGCCGCTTCATCGAAGCGCTGATCACCTCGCGCTGCGAGTCGAGCCGGTGCGCCTCCGCCTCCGGGATCTCCACGTCGACGGTGATCAGCGTGCCGTCGCCCGCAGGCGCCAGCCGCCACTCGAAGCGCAGATCCGAGACCAGGCACGACACCGTCACACGATTCTGCTCGCGGCGGCTCTCGAGCAGCTGGGCCATCGGAAAGTCGGGATATCCATCGGGATACATCGTGTACTCCCCCTCCCCCTGGATCTCGACCGAGCCGATCCCGGCCCACCAGTCCGGGAAGCGCGACGCGTCGTAGAGCAGCTTCCACACCTCCTCGGGCGAAGCCGGCGAGATCGCCGTGTCATGGAACGACGGCATTGGCTCTCCTTTCAACCGAGCGGAGGTCCGCTCGCGCTCGGGCGAGCTCGCGTTCAGGTTCGATCAGGCCGACGACCGGCCGACCGAGATCGGCGAGCACCGTAGTGATGCTCTCCGCGCGCATCGCGCGACGGACAAGCCGCTCCCAGCCGCTGATCGCCTCCCCGAGCCGCCGCACGGCCTCCTCGTAATCCTCGCGCGCAAACGCGATCAGGCCCTGCACGCGCGCGAGCCGTGGCACAAGTGCATCCGGGAAGTCGCTGGGACCAACGGGCTCGAGCACGGTCTCGCGAACCTGCTCGGCAGCTCGATCCGGCCGGCCGCTCCAGGCCAGCGCCTCCGCCAGCACCAATCGCGTCAACGGGCGACTGATCGGCGCGCCCTCGACCAGCGAGGCCTCGAGCAGCCCGCAAGCCAACTCGAAGTCATGCTCCTGCAGCGCGACCATCCCACGGTCGTTGCGGGCCATCGCGACGAGCTCCGGCTGTCCCAGCCGCTCCGCGAGCGCCTGCTCGTCGTCAGCCGCCGACCGCGCCTGCTCGAGCCACTCGAGCCGCGAAAGCACGTACGCCCGGGCGGCCAGCAGGTGCACCTCGAGCCCCTGCAGCCCGTAGCTCGCGACCGCCGCGAAACCGCGGTCGATGAACTCGAGCGCGCGCTCATGCTCGCCGGCGGCGCTCGCTGCCGCCGCCGCATTTGCCCAGCACCCGTAAGCCAGATCGGGCCGGCCGGCGCGCACGATCGCCTCACCGGCAGCGATCGAGGGGCCGTAGGACTCGACGAACCGCTCCCGGCGCATCAGCGCGAGCGCGCGAGCATGGCCGATGTCGTAGACCTGGAGGTCGTCAGCAGGTTGCCCGGCGGCGCCCAGCTCGGCGAGCAGCCGCTCTGCCTCCTCCACGTCGCCGGCGACTGCCTCCGCCCATGCCCAGGCGGCGAGCGCCTCGCTGCGCTCCTCTCGCACCGCAACCCGATCGCGCCCGAGCGCGCCGATCGCGTTAGCCGCGCTTTCGAGCACCGCACGCGGAACGCAGATCGGCCCGTGATACGCCCGCGCCCGCCGCAGCCAGCCGCGCGCGAGCATCACCGGCTCTCGATCCTGCAGCAGCGACAGCGCACGGTCGAACGCCTCCTCGGCACGCTCGCGATCCCCAAGCCACGCCTCGATCTCCCCCAGCTCGAGCCACAACTCGGCACGGTCCGGCGCGATCCCCAGAGCCTCCCGCAGGTAGGCCGCGCACTGCTCGAGCGCGGCAACCCCGCGCGCCTCGGCCGCGGCGCGCTCGAGCTGCGGGACGGCCTCGGTATCGGCTCCGGCGAGGCGCAATTGCCGAGCCACCTCCGCCGGCCGGGCGATGGCGCCCGCCCGCTCGGAGGCGAGCAGCACCTCCGCCCAGCGGTGATGCAGACCGCGGCGCCGGGGGTCTGGGATCTCCTCGTAGACGGCATCGCGCAGAAGCGCATGGCGAAACCCGAGGCTCCCATCGGCGCCGGTCAGGATCCCGCTTTCGAGCGCTTGCGTCGCAGCTCCCTCGAGGTCCGCGAGGCCGAGCTGACCGAGCTCCCGCGCACTCATGCTGCGTGTCGCCACCGCAGCGATCTCCACGAGCGCTCGTGCATCCCCGGTCAGCGGCCCGAGGGTCGCGCGGACCAGCCCGCGCAGGCTCGGCGCCACGCTCTCGCCCCCGCGCCCGAGCGCCCGCGCCGTCTCGACCGCCAGCAGCGCGTTCCCCTCCGCGCGCTCGACCACCCGCCGCACGTCGCGCTCGCTCAGCCCGGCCGCGGAGCGCGCCAGCGCGGCCACACCGTCGGTGCTCAGCGGCCCGAGCTCGAGCTGGCAGGCAAGCAGCCCGCGTCCGCGGAGCGCGTGCTCGAGCCGGTCGGCTTCGGCGCTGTGCGGCAGCTCGCGCCGGGTGATCACCATCATCACGCGCAGTGACGCGAGGCGGCGCGCGGCGTACGCGGCAAGCTCGAGGCTCGGGCCGTCGGCGCTGTGCGCATCCTCGATCACGAGCAGTAATGGCGCGTCCCGTGCAGCCCAGCCGAGCAGGGCCACGACGGCCTCGAACAGCCTCGCGCGCTGCAGGTCGGGTGCGACGGTGATCGCGAGCGAACCATCGCGCGCGAAATGCGCGGGTAGCTCCGATGCGAGGACCGCGAGATCGTCGGGCCACGCGGCCTCGGCCGGCGGCGCCGGAAGCGAGGGCAGCAGCTCCCGGATCAGCTCCGCCCACAGGCTCAGCGGCGCGCTGCCACCCAGATCGAGCGCAGCACAGGAGGCGCTCAGCCCGCCAGCCGCGGTGGCGCGCCGTCGCAGTTCGGTCACCAGCCGGGTCTTGCCGATGCCCGCCTCGCCCGCAATCACCGCCGCGACACCGGTTCCACCCACCGCACCATCCCACGCCCGTGCCAGATCGGCGAGTTCCGCGTCGCGACCCACGAGCGGCAGAACGCCCGCCACCGGCGCAACGGCACGAGCCGGCGCCGGTCCCGGCGAGCCCGCTCGAAGCGTCTGGGCCAGCTCCCGCGTCTTCGCCGACGGTGCCACGCCGAGCTCCCGCGCAAGTCGCTCAGCGAGACCGCGATAGGCGCGGATCGCGCCGGCTCGGTCCCCCCCGTCGTCGAGCCGTCGCATCAGCCGGCGGTGGGCCTCCTCGTCGAACGGATCCCGTTCGACCTGCCGCCGCGTCAGGTCGATCGCCTCGCGCCAGGCAGAAGCCCGCGCCGCGGCGGCTGCCAGCTCCTCAAGCAGCTCGATCACCCGCTCCCGGTGGCGCTCGCGGGCGGACAGAGCCCACTCCGCCTCGATCCCCTCGAGCAACTCGCCCCTGCACAGCGCCAGAGCCGCCTCGGCGTCACCGCGCCCCGCGAGCCGCTCGAACTCCCGCACGTCGATCCACACGCCGTCGGCGTCCCGCAGCGAAACCCTGTCGCCCTCGACCAGGAGCCGTTCGCCCAGCTGCCGCCGGAGCGCCCACAGCGCGCTACGCAAACTGGCTCGAGCGCTCTGGTCGAGCACGTCGGGCCAGAACTGGTTCGCGATCTCCGCCCGCGAGGCCCCGTCGGGCGCAAGCGCGAGGTACGCGAACACTGCCCATGGCCGCTGCGCTGCCGGGGAGTCGATCACGGTCCCGTCGAGCTCAACTTCGAGCGCCCCAAGCAGGCGTGCACGCAGCACGACGTCAAAGGGTACCCCGGCGCGCGTTTGACGCCAATTTGACGCCGCTCAGACGGCCCCGCGCGACTCTGGCGCCCACATGGCCCACACATCACCGACCAAGGAGGAAGCCATGAGCACCGTCACAACGTTCGATCTCGACCGCTTCGCTCGCGCCGCCGAGGAGCGCGACGCAAGCACGCAGCTGTCGATGTACAGCCCGGAGGCGACCGTCACGATCGCCGACAAGATCTCACAACCGGGCGCCCCGCGAACCTTGCGTGGCCGCGACGAGATCAAGCCCTGGCTGGAAGACATGTACGGCCGCGGCATGACCCACGCGGTCAACCACACGGTCAAGGACGACAGCGGCGCCGCGTACACCCAGTCCTGCCGCTATCCAGACGGCACGAGCGTCCTGTGCGCGACCGTGATCGAGCTGAAGGACGACCTGATCACGGGTCAGACCGTCGTGCAGGTCTGGGACGAGAGCTAGGGGCGACGAGCATGTTGCGGAGGCATACACGAGCAGGCCCGCTCAGCGGGGCCTGCGGGCCTGCGGGGCCCGGCGACAGCGTGAACGTCGACTGCACCCCGATCGACAGCACGGCGAACGGCGATAGCGCCGCCGCCGTCGTCGGGGCCGACTCGGAGATCCAGACGGTGGCAATGCAGCTGACCGAGACGTTCGCAAGCCAGGCCACGATCACGATCCAGTGCTTCGCGGACCCAAGGAACCCCAGTGCCAGCGACACGGCCGAGGAGAGGGCCCGAATCACTGCGATCAAGGTCGGCAGCGAAACGCATTAACAACCGCGCGGCCACCGCGCCGCGGAAAGGAGCACCAAGCATGTCAGCAACACAACAAGCAATCGACGAGGTCAAGCTCAACGAGTTCATGGGCCGCTTCGTCGGCGACCTCGGCGCCGCGATGAGCGCGGCGCTGGTCGTGATCGGCGACCGCCTCGGCCTGTACCGCACGCTTGCCGGCGAGGAGCCGCTGACGGCGGAGGAACTCGCTGGTCGCACCGGAACTGACCCGCGCTATGTCCGCGAATGGCTCTCGAACCAGGCCGCCGGCGGATACGTCAGCTACGACAGCGGCCGCGATGCGTTCTTTCTGACGCCCGAGCAGTCGCTCGCCCTGGCGCAGGAAGACAGCCCCGCGTTCATCCCCGGCGCGTTCCAGGTCGCGACCGCGCTGACCAAGGACGAGGAGAAGATCGCGCAGGCGTTCCGCGCCGGCAACGGTGTCGGCTGGCACGAACACCACCACGACCTGTTCGCGGGCACGGAGCGCTTCTTCCGCCCCGGCTACGCCGCGAACCTGCTGCCCTCGTGGATCCCGTCCCTCGACGGCGTGCAGGACAAGCTCTCCGCGGGAGCGCGGGTCGCGGACGTGGGCTGCGGACACGGCGCCTCCACCATCCTGATGGCTCAGGCGTTCCCGCAGTCGACGTTCGTCGGCTTCGATTACCACGGGGCGTCGATCGAGCATGCCCGCAAGGCCGCAGCCGACGCAGGCGTGGATGGCCGCGTCAGCTTCGAGGTGGCGGCCGCCAAGGAGTATCCGGACACGGGCTACGACCTCGTCACGATGTTCGACTGCCTGCACGACATGGGCGACCCGGTTGGCGCCGCCGCCCACGTCCTCCGGACGCTCGCGCCCGATGGGACATGGATGATCGTTGAGCCCTACGCCGGCGACCGGCTCGAGGACAACCTCACTCCGGTCGGCCGGGTGTTCTACGGCGCCTCGACGCTCGTCTGCACGCCGGCATCGCGCGACCAGGAGGTCGGTCTCGCGCTCGGCGCGCAGGCCGGCGAGCGGCGTCTACGCGAGGTCGTCACCGGCGGCGGCTTCACCCGCTTCCGCCGCGCGACCGAGACGCCGTTCAACCTGGTGCTCGAAGCGCGGCCGTAGCGGCCCGCTTACGAACTTTGGCGTTTTGGTTCCACCCCTCGGAACCGAAACGCCATAGTTCAACCCCCGGAACCCGAAGCACGACCTGGAGAGGGAGGGCGATGAGCGACCTGTTCGACTTCTACCCATACGCCGAGCGCTTCGGGGTCAACCGCGCACTTCCCAAGAGTGGCCGCTCCCGCGAGGAGATCCTCACCGAGCTGCGAGCGATTGCCCGCGAGGAGGACGCGGTCTGGGAGAGCGGCGGTTGCTCGGGGACGATGTACTGCGGCGATCACGCGCACTACGCGTTCCTCAAGGAGGCGTTCGGCCTGTTTGCGCATCAGAACGCGCTCCAGCGCGACATGTGCCCGAGCGCGACCCGCTTCGAGGGCGAGATCATCGCGATGGCGCTCGACCTGTTCCACGCCCACGCCGCCGTCGGTTCAGAGCCCGCCGGGATGGTCACCTCTGGCGGGACCGCGAGCATCGCCCACGCGGTCCTCGCCTATCGGGAGCACGGACGCGAGGTCCGCGGGATCGAGCGTCCGAACTTGGTCAAGCCCGAGACCGCCCACCCAGCATTCGACAAGGCCTGCCAGCTGTTCGGGATCGAGTTGCGACGCGCCCCCGTCGACCGCTCGACTACGCTCGTGACCCCCGAAGCGGTCGCCGACCGCCTCGACGAGAACACGGTTGCAATCGTCGGCTCGGCAGGCAACTACGGCTACGGCACGATCGACCCGATCGCCGAGCTCGCCCAGCTTGCCTCCGATCGCGACATCGGAATGCACGTCGACGGCTGCCTCGGCGCGTTCCTGCTGCCGTTCGGCGAGGAGCTCGGCTACCCGATCCGGCCGTTCGACTTTCGTGTGCCGGGGGTCACGAGCATCTCCGCCGATACGCACAAGTACGGCTATGGGCTGAAGGGCACCTCGACCTTGCTGTGCCGCGACCGGGCGCTGCGCAACCGCTGCTACTTCTTCATGCCCGACTGGAGCGGTGGCAAGTACTTCTCGCCCGGGCTGGAGGGGTCGCGATCGGACGGGTTGCTCGCCGCCACATGGGCATCGATGGTGTCGATCGGCCGCGATGGCTACCGGGAGTACGCGCGCGGGATCCTCGAGGCTTCGGCCAAGATGCAGGCGGCGGTCCGCTCGCATCCCGAGCTGAGAATGCTCGGAGAACCGACGTTCCTGTTCGCGTTCACCTCCGAGCAGTTCGACATCTACCACGTCAATGACGAGATGAAGCGCCGCGGATGGCGCTTCAACGGCCTGCAGTACCCGAACGCGCTGCACATGGCGGTCACGCGCCCGCAGCTGCAACCCGGTGTCACGGAGAAGTTCGCCGGCGACCTCGACGCCGCGGTGGCGTACGCGCGCGAGCACCGGGACGAGCCGGCGGAGTCGGCGGCCGTCTACGGCGGCGTGCCCGGCGGCCTGACCCCCGAGACCCAGCAGTTCGTCGAGAGCGTCATGGCCCAGCTGCTCGACGCCCAGCAGAGCGTTCCGGCGCCGGCGTGAGCCTCACCGACCGCTCAGGGCAGCTCGCGCTCGCGGTCGATCTCGGCACCGGCGCGCTGAAGGTCGGGATCGTGTCGCTGGACGGCGAGGTGATCGCGGTGCGGCAGCGAGCGCTCGCGACGGAGCGGCTGCCCGGCGGCGGCGCGACTCAGGATGCCGCCGCCTGGTGGGAGATGGTGCGCGCGCTTGCCCGTGACGTCCTCGATCGGGTCGACGCCGAACGAGTGCTGGCGGTCTCCTGCACGGGGCAGTGGGCGAGCACGATCCCGGTCGACGAGACCGGCGAGCCCGTGGCCCCGTGCCTGATGTGGCTCGACACGCGGGGCGCCGACTACACCCGTCGGGCGATCGGCGGGCCGCTGATGGGCTACTCGCCGAGCGCGCTCATCGCCTGGCCGCGACGGACCGCGGGCATCCCGTCGACGTTCGGCGGCGATCCCGTCGGCCACCTCCTCTACCTGGAGCGCGACGAGCCGCGGATCGCGGCCGCCGCCCGCTGGTACCTCGAACCCGTCGACTATCTGAGCATGCACTTCACCGGCCGCGCGGCGGCGACGCTCGCCTCGATGAGCGCGGCCTGGCTTACCGACAACCGCAGGCTGGATCACCTGCAGTACGACGCCGAGCTGCTGCGCCGGGTGGGGTTGACCGCGGAGAAGCTGCCTCCGCTGGTCGCGACCGGTTCGGTGGTCGGACCACTGATCCCGGCGCTCGCCACCGAGCTCGGCCTGAGGCCCGATGTCCAGGTCGTCACCGGCACCCCGGACCTCCATTCGGCCGCGATCGGCGCCGGCACCGCCGAGGAGGGCCAGGCGCACATCACGATCAGCACGACCTCCTGGATCTCGTTGCCGGTGGCGCGAAAGAAGACCGACGCGATTCATTCGATCGCCACGGTTCCCGGACTCGACTCGAACGGCTACCTGGTCGCCAACAACCACGAGGCGGCCGGGCTCTGCCTGCGTTGGCTGCGCGACGCGCTGCCGGGCGATCACACCTTCGAGGAGCTCACCGACGAGGCCGCCACGGCGCCGCCTGGCAGCGGCGGCATCATCTTCACGCCGTGGATCGCCGGGGAGCGCTCGCCGGTTGACGACCGCCACGCCCGCGGCGGCTGGCACAACCTCTCGGTGCACACGAACGGAGCGGACCTGATCCGCGCCGTGCTCGAGGGCGTCGCCTACAACGCCCGCTGGTTGAACGAAGCCGTCGAGCGGTTCGCCAAGCGCCGGCTCGACCCGCTGCGCATGTTCGGTGGCGGGGCGCTGTCGGACCTTTGGTGCCAGATCCACGCCGACGTGCTCGACCGCACGATCGAGCGGGTCGCAGACCCGATGCACGCGAACCTGCGCGGGGCCGCCCTGTTCGCGGGACTTGCGCTCGGGAGGGTTCGCCGCGAGGAGATCCGAGCGCTCGTCCGCGTCGAGCGCACGGTTCACCCCCGACCCGCGCAATCGCGCGGTCTACGACCGGCTGTATTCCGAGTTCCCGAAGCTGTACAAGGCCCAACGGCGGATGTTCGCGAGGTTGAACAGGTGGGGCCTCGCTTCGCTCGGCGGGGATTGGAGTCCCGCCCAGCCGGGTCCCGCCCACCCGGCCGGGAGGGCCCGTCCGGACCGTTCGGGCTTTCGGGCTTTCGGGCAGGGCGCGACCCGGCCCGCGCGCAAGCCAGGGTCCGGCCGGGGTGTCAGGCCGCGCGCAAAGCCGGGTCGCAGCTTGGACCGTCTGTACGGAGCTGCCTCTCCTCAGGCGATTTGCGCCCCACTCACCAAAGCGGAGCATAACTCATCGCGAAAGTCACGCTACGAGACTTTTTCGTGAATCCGCTTCTCGAAGTAGATGACTTCGATCCCGCCGAACTGGCCACGCCCCACCTCGCGGTAACCGCCCGAGAGGAACAGGTCGTGGGCCGAGGTCTGCTTGACGGGGCTATCGAGCCTCAGCTTGCGATAGCCAAGCTCCCTGGCGCGCTGCTCGAGGCGGTCGACGAGCAACCTGCCGAAGCCTCGGCGACGGAAGGCGGGATGAACAGCGATCCGCTTGAGCTCCGCCACCGAGCCGGTGACGTGGCGCAGCGCCCCCATCGCAACGAGCCGGCCCTCCAGCTCACCGATCAGGAATTCGCCGCCATCATCGAGGTAGAACGCACGGATCGAGCGCAGATCCTCGTCGCCTGGACCGTTCTTGAGCGGGATGTCGTCGCGCGCCGAACGGTGAAGTTCCCTGATGGCATTCGCGTCGGCGTCCTGAAAGCGCCGTACCTCGAGCACGGACCTATCTTGTCGCATGCCGCGATAATCAGCCGGCGTCATGGACCCCAGCGACCATGATCTCGAGCTGCTCGGGATAGATCCCTCCGGCGATGGTGCAGCGGAGCAGAAGCGGCTGATTGGCTTTCTGATCGACCAGGGCGCCGACGCCGAGGAGCTGCACGATGCGGTCGCGTCGGGAACGCTCGGCACGCTGGCGCTGGACATCGCGCTGCGGTCGGAGCGCACCACGATCCCATTCTCCGCGGCCGCCGCCGAGGCGGCCCTCACCGCCGAGCAGGCCGCGCGGCTGTGGCGGGCGCTGGGCTTCCCGGATCCCGTCGCGGCGGGGGCGATGCTGACCCCGTCCGAGGTGAGCGCGCTGGCCTTCATGGGACGAATGGCGAACGGAAGCATGGGGCTGGAGGCGACGACCCAGCTTGCGCGCGTGATCGGTGGATCGACTGCCCAGATCGCCGAGGCGACGGTCGACGTGTTCCGGATCCACGAGGAGATGCCGAGAAGACATGCTGGTCAGGCGTACCCGGAAGCCGTTCAGGAAAACGTCCGGATGGCCGCGGAGCTCGTGCCCGAGCTCGGTTCGGTCATCGCCCAGACGCTCCGGGCGCAGCTTGTCGCGGTGTCGCGAACGAACTGGGCACTCGACTCCGAGCGCGCCACGATCACGCGCGAGCGAACGGTGGGGTTCGCGGACCTCGTCGACTTCACGCCCAGGGCGCGGGTGCTTTCGCCGACCGCGCTCGCGCACGCACTCGGCCGCTTCGAGTCGCAGGTGGGTGACGTGGTAGCCCGATTCGAGGGCCGGGTCGTGAAGCTGATCGGCGACGAGGCGATGTTCGTCGTCAGCGATCCCGCCAGGGGATGCGAGCTCGCGCTCGAGCTGGGCTCGACCCTGAGCGCGGACCCCGAGCTCCCGCCGGTGCGGATCGGTGTCGCCGCAGGTCCGGTCGTTTCGCGCAGCGGCGACTACTACGGCGACACGGTCAACCTCGCGGCTCGCCTGGTGAAGTTGGCCGCGCCCGGCGAGGTACTCGTTTCCGAGGCGCTGTTCGCTGCCGGCAGCCGTTCGGTCAGCTTCGAGGCGGTCCAGGCCCTCGAGCTCAAGGGCTACGAAGGCCGCGTGGCGGCCTACCGCTTGGGTCCCATCTGAGGTCGATCCATATGCTCTCGGGTCCTGATGCCCGGACTCGAGCGCAGCGTCAAGGTTCAGCTGAGGTGGCGAGACATGGATCTGCTCGGCCACTTGAATCAGTCCGTCTACCACGAGCTGCTCGAGGAGGGACGGGCGGCTGTGATGACCGAGATCCTCCGCCGGGTCGGCAGCGACCACTCGCACGGCAGTTACGTCCTTGTGCACGTCGATCTCGATTACCACAGGGAGGTCCGCAAGGACCACGGCGAGGTCGAGATCGTGGTGCGCCTGGCGGGCCTTGGGACCTCTAGCCTGCGGCTCGAGCACGAGGTGCGGTTGCCCGATGGCACCGTGGCCGCATCGGGCAAGACCGTGATGGTTGCCTGGGATCCGGTCAGGAGGGACAAGAGGCCGCTGAGCGAGGCCGAGCTCGCGGTCCTCACCGAGGCGTCGCTAGATTGATCGCATGGCCAGCTGGGACGACGTACGGCGGATCGCACTTGCGCTACCGGAAACCAATGAACGGCCGCAGTGGGGCAACGCCTCGTGGCGGGTACGGGACAAGGGGTTTGTGTGGGAGCGCCCACTTCGTAACTCCGACCTGCGCGCGCTGGGCGACGCGGCGCCGACCGGTCCGATCCTGGGAGCTCGGGTCGAGCACCTGGGGGCGAAGGAGGCCTTGCTCGCCGAGGACCCGGATGTCTATTTCACCACCCCGCACTTCGACGGCTATCCCGCCGTCCTCGTGCGGCTCGAGAAGATCTCGGTCGACGAGCTCGAGCAGCTGATCGTCGACGCTTGGCTCGCACGCGCGCCAAAGCGCCTGGCGGACGACTACGTCCGCTCCCGGACTTGATCCCGCCCACCCGCCCCCGGCCTTGATCCCGCCGATCCGCCCGCAACTGCCTACGGGCGGCGGGGTACGCCCGTCCCGGCGCGCAGCGCCACGTCGAGCATCGGCGTCGGCGTGAGCTGCGCCATCATCGCTTGCGCCTTCGCGCTCGTCCCCACCACGTACCGGGCCCGCGGTCGCTTCGCGTTCAGGGCCTTCTCGATCGTCGCCGCGACGCCGTCGACGGGTGATGCCATCCGCTGCGAGCGCGGGATCGACTTGCGAAAGCCCTCGATGTGCTTGGCGTAGAGCTCCCGGTGCTCGGGCGAGAGACCGGCGACAGCGTCCTCCAGGTCGGCCCCAGCGTTGCGCCAGATATCGGTATCCGTCTGTGCGGGTTCGACCAGCACGACCTTGATACCCCACGGCGCCAGCTCCAGCCGCAGCGAATCGACCATCCCCTCGAGCGCGAACTTGGAGGCGTTGTAGGCGCCGGTCGGTGGCGTCGCGACACGACCGCTGAGCGAGGAGACGAATATGGCGCGACCGCGGCACTTGCGCAGCCTCGGAAGTACGGCCTGCGTCACCGCGGCCTGGCCAATGACGTTGACCTCGAGCTGGCGGCGGAACTCGGGGATCGGCGTGGCTTCGATCGGTCCGGGAACGACCACGCCGGCGTTGTTGACCACGGCGTTGAGGTGGGCGGGTAACTCGTTTTCGAGCGCCGCGACCTGAGCCTCGTCGGTGATGTCGAGCGCGATCGGCGTGATCCGCTGCGGGTGGACCGTGGCAAGAGAGCGACCGTCTTCCAGCTTGCGTAGGCCGGCGATGACGTCCCAGCCGCTGGCCGCAAGACGCAAGGCCGTCGCGCGTCCGATTCCACGCGCGGCCCCGGTGACGAGCACGCTTGGCATCGCGGCAGACGATATCCGACGGCTAGCTCTCGGCCAGACGGTGCAGGAGATCGACGGCCCTGCCGAGCAGCGCCTGCTCCTCGAGGGTCAGGTCCTCCGCGATCGCCTTGGCAAGCCAACCCTCGCGACGGCGGCGGTCGGTTCTCAGAACCTCGCGCCCCAGCTCTGTCAGCTCGACGATCGCCCGGCGGCGGTCGTTGGGGTCGGGGGTTCGCGCCACGAGACCATCGGACTCGAGCTCGCTGACGGTCTGCGCCATCGACTGTGGCCTGACCCGCTCAGCCTGGGCGAGATCCGAGACGCTCTGCGCGCCCTGGCGGTCGAGCCGTCCGAGCACGGAGCCGTGCGAGAGCGGGAACGAGTTCTCCGCGCGGAGCCGGCGGATCAGCTGTCCGAGCACCACGCGTAGCTCACTCGCCATCAGGGCAGAATCGGTCGACGTGGGCACGTTTTGAACTATACAGGCAAACTGCGCAGGTTACCTGTATAATTTTGTAAACGTGAACGATCGCTACAAGTGGATCGCCCTCTCGAATACGACGCTCGCGGTGCTGCTCGCGACGCTCGACGTCTCGATCACGCTGATCGCGATGCCGAACATCTTCCGTGGCATCCACCTCGACCCGCTAGTGCCTTCCAACAGCTTCTACCTGCTGTGGATGATTCTCGGCTACATGATCGTCGGCAGCGTCCTGATCGTGAGCCTCGGTCGGCTGGGCGACATCTTCGGACGGGTCCGCATCTACAACCTCGGCTTCGTCATCTACACGGCGGCGTCGCTGCTGCTGACGATCGACTGGCTGACCGGTCGTGCGGGCGCCGACTACCTGATCGTGTTCCGGATCGTGCAGGGAATCGGCGGCGCCTGCCTGATGGCCAACGCCGCGGCGATCATCACCGACGCCTTCCCGGAGAACCAGCGCGGCATGGCGCTCGGCATCAACAACATCGTCGGTGTCAGCGGGATGTTCGTCGGTCTCGTGCTCGGCGGGCTGCTGGCGCCGATCAGCTGGCGGATGGTGTTCCTGATCTCGGTGCCGGTCGGACTGTTCGGAACGGTCTGGGCGTATGTCAGTCTGAGGGAAGTCGGGGTCCATAAGCGCAGCCGGGTCGACTGGTGGGGAAACGTGACGTTCGCGGTCGGGCTGATTTGCCTGATGGTGGCCGTCACGTATGGGATCAGGCCATACGGTGGCCACGCCACCGGCTGGACGAGCCCGCGCGTGCTCGCGCTGTTCGGCGTCGGGATCCTGCTTCTGATCGCGTTCGGGTTGATCGAGCGGCGCGTCAAGGACCCGATGTTCCGTCTGCCGCTGTTCCGGATCCGCGCGTTCACGTTCGGCACCCTGTCGACGTTCCTGTCTGCCGTCGCCCGGGGTGGCCTGATGTTCATGCTGATCATCTGGCTCCAGGGCATCTGGCTTCCACAGCACGGCTACGACTTCACCGACACGCCGCTGTGGGCCGGGATCTACATGCTGCCCTTGACCGTCGGCATGCTGGTGGCAGGACCGACCTCCGGCTACCTGTCGGACCGCTTCGGCGCGCGCCCGTTCGCCACGGGCGGGATGATCGGGACCGCGATCAGCTTCGGGCTGCTGCTGTTGCTCCCGACTGACTTCTCCTATCCCGCGTTCGCCGCCGTGCTCGCGCTGTGCGGCATCTCGATGGGCATGTTCGCCTCGCCCAACCGCGCGGGCGTGATGAACAGCCTGCCACGCGGCGATCGCGGCGCCGGCGGCGGGATGAACCAGACCTTCCAGAACTCCGCGCAGGTCGTCTCGATCGGGGTCTTCTTCACGCTGATGATCGCCGGGCTGGCCGCGACCCTGCCCGACGCGATACGCAGCGGACTCGAGGCCCACGGCGTCAGCGCCTCGCTCGCCAACCACGCAGCCCAGCTTCCACCCGTCTCCATCCTGTTTGCGGCGTTCCTCGGTTACAACCCGGTCGCGCACATGCTCGGCGCACACGCGCTGGGGAGCCTCAGTGCCTCGAACCAGGCGATGCTCACCGGGCGGTCGTTCTTCCCCCACCTGATCTCTGGACCGTTCCGTACCGGTCTGCACGAGGCGTTCGTGTTCGCGATCATCGCGTGCCTGATCGCCGCCGCGGCGTCGCTATTGCGCGGCGGCCGCTATCACCACGTCGACGAGCCGGCCACACGCGAACCCGAGCCGGCTCCGGCCCGCAGCTTGGCCGGGGTGCGGTAACGCTCAGCGACCATCACCTTGACCCCAAGCGGGAAGTCCTCGAGTGAGCGCAGGTGCAGGTCGACCAGCCCCCGCTGTGCCGCGATGTCACCGGCGAAGGCGGCGGCGCACTGCTCGGGCTCGACGTTTGCCAGCGCCAGGATCGCTCCGGTCGCGCCGAGCGGCCCGGCGAGCGACAGATACGTCGCGGATCCCACGTAGAGCGGACGATCGAACGTCGCCAGCGTCTGGACCAGCCGATCGGCATCGCCGGAGGAATCCTTGAGCCCCACGATTGGCAACTCGTTCAGGTACTCGAGCGCGATCCCGGGGGACGAGACCGCCGGAAAGTGGTAGCCGAGTACCGGCAGCTCCTTTGCGGCGTTGACGACGGCCTCGTAGTAGGGACGGCAGTCGGACACCCCCGCCGGCGAAAGCGTGAGCGTCGCGTCGGCTCCGCTGTCGAGCACCGCCTCGGTCAGGCGGATTGCCTCATCCTTCGTGGCGGCGCCGGTGCCGACGAGCACGGGCACGGTTTCGGGGAGCTCACGCTTGCAGGCCTTGACGAGCGCGACCCTGTCCTCGGCCGTGAGCGACGCGGCCTCGCCGGTGGTGCCGGCGACCACGATCGCGCGGACGCCGCGCGCCGCCAGCTTGCCGGCAAGCTCGCCCGTCTCGTCGGCCAACAGCCGATCCTCCTCGTCGAACAGCGAGACGATCGGGACCGCGACTCCGGTGAACAGTGGTTCGGACATCGGCGACAATTATGGCCCGTGAGCGAGCTCGAGTTTCTAGGGGCGCTGCACGTCGAGCTGCTTCGCCATCGCGACGTGCACTATGCCCGCCACGACCACGACGTGTTCCAGACCTCGACGGTCGAGGCTCTGCTGGGCGGCGCGTACGAGGGAGACGTGACGATCGGCGAGGTGCTCGAGCACGGCGACCACGGGCTGGGCACGCTCAACGGCCTCGACGGCGAGCTGATCCTGATCGACGGCCAGGCGTGGAAGGCGGAGCTCGACTGCACGCTGGTCCCGGTGGCCGACGACTCGCGGACTCCGTACGCGGTCGTTGTCCGCTTCGCACCGGGCGAAGGGATCCTGCTGCACGGGCCGTACGGGGACTCGGATCTCGACCCGCACGTCGGCCACCGCCTTCGCTCGGGTCCGCTGGCGATCCGCATCGACGGACGCTTTCAGGAGGTTCACGTGCGCTCGGTCCCCAAGCAGCAGCGTCCGTTCCCGCCGCTCGCGGACGCGATCTCCAGCCAGCACGTTGCCGAGCTGAGCGACGTCACGGGCACGATGGTCGGCTTCTGCTTTCCCGACGTGCTCGACGGGATCGAGATGGTTGGCTGGCATCTGCACTTCGCCACCGACGACCGCACCCGCGGCGGCCACGTGCTCAGCTACACGCTGCTCGATGCAACGGCGTGGATCGACGACGTCACGGACCTGCACGTCGAGCTGCCGCCGAGAATCGAGGTCCACTCGGATGCGGTCCTCGACGAGGAGATGATTCGAAGGCTGGAGCGGGAGAGCTAGGCTCGTTGCGTCCTGGCGGGGGCGATTGCCAGGTCGATCACGCCGGGCAGTTCGACCTCGATCTTCTTCCAGCTCTCGCCGGCGTCTTCGGTGAGCAGCACGGCGCCCCCGCGCAGGCCGGCGAGCAGATGGCCCGGATCGCCGGCAAGGGTGGCGAGCGCGTAGGGCATCCGGCGCAGCTCCGGCGAATCGCCCCAGTTATCGACGGCGGACCACCCGTTGCCGGTCGAGCGCACCAGCCGCGACTGACCGTTGCCCGCGCCGTGGGCAGCGAACGGCGAGCGGCTGACCGACACGTACCAGAGGTTGGGATCGGCGGGGTCAACCGCGGTCGCCCAGGCGTAGTGGCGGTCGAGGCCCTCCTCGGGCCGGTTCCAAGACTCGCCGCGATCCTCGGAGAGCGCGATCCCCTGGCCCGCGGCCTCGTAGAGCCGATCGGGGGCGGCGGCATGGGTGAGGAGCTGGTGCGCGTCGCTATGCGCCTGCTGGTTGTGGTCGTGCCACGAGACGCCGGCGTCGGATGAGCGCATCACGCCACCGAGCTCGATCCCGACGGTTAGGAAGTGGGGGTCCTCTGGATGGAGCGCGATCGTGCGGACGTGGTGCGTCCACGGCCGCGGGGGGAATGACCACCGCGGCTCGCTCGGTATCTCGCGAAGCGCGGGCAGCGGTTGCCAGCGCCGTCCCCCGTCCGCGGAGCGGTAGAGGTTGCTGGGCTCGGTCCCGGCGTACGCGACCGACACTCCGGCCTCCCGGTGCGACGGCGAGACAGCGACCGACATCACGCGCGTCTCGGGCGGGGCGCCGTCCGGCTGGCGCCAGCGCTCACCACCGTCCGAGGTGAAGTAGAGCCCGCGGTCGAATGTCCCCACGTACACGCGGGCGGGATCGCGCGGATCGACCGCCACGCAGCAAGCGCCAACGCCCGGGAGGACGCCGCCGGCGCTGGCCGCGCCTGAGCCGTCAAGGCTCAGCCGCACAACATCATCATCTGTTACCACGAAGACTGAATAGCCCTGTTCGCTCATGACACCCAGGGTAGGACGGGAGCGGGCGCAGCGCCATGGTAATGAGCGTCCATTTCCTCTCAAAGGTTCATGCCCGCCTGCGGGCATGAACCTTTGTTACGAAATGGACGTTCGCCTCGCCCTCGACCGCCGGTGCGGCGGCACCAGGTGGGGTTCATCTCGCCGTAATGGTTTTTGAGCGATCACTCGGTTATGCTGCCGGCGATGGCCAGGCCCCGAAAGTTCGACCCCGAGGAAGTGCTCGACAAGTCGATGCACGAGTTCTGGCGGCGCGGTTACCGGGACACGTCGATCGACGACCTCGTCGAGGCCACGGGCGTGCTGCCCGGGAGTCTGTACAACACGTTCCAGGGCGGCAAGCACGAGCTGCTCATGGGCTCGCTCGACCGCTACTCAAAGCTCGTCGTCCCCGAGAAGTTGGGGGGGCTCGAGCGGCCGGGGGCGGCGGTGGCCGAGGTGCGGGCGTATTTCGATGGGCTGGTCGATGACCTGATGAGCGAAGAGGGACGGATGGGGTGCCTGATGGTCAACTCCACGGTCGAGCTCGCGGCTGAGGACTCCGCGGTCGCAAAGGTTGTTCGGGGGCACATGGAGCGTCTCGAGAGCAACGCGGCACGCGCGCTGCGCACGGCCAAGCGGCGAGGCGAGATCCGCTCCGACATCAACCCCAAGGCGAAGGCAACGCAGTTGATGGCGACCGGAATGGGGCTGATGGTCGTCGGCAAGACAAATCCGGGAAGGGAGGTGCTACAGACGATCGTGAACAGCGCATTTGCCGATCTGAACTGATTTTTTTTCACAAGTTGTTGAACGATCATTCAAATAGAGGAAGTCATGAAGGCAATCGTGATCACTGAGAACGGCGGACCTGAGGTGCTGAAGGTCCGGGACCTCCCTGACCCGGCGCCCGGGGACGGAGAGGTACTGATCCGGGTCAAGGCGTTCGGTGTCAACCACGCCGAGACCCACATGCGCAAGGGCGAATGGCCAGAGTGGACGCCGGTGAGCGGGATCGAGGCGGTCGGCACCGTCGTGCGCGACCCGTCGGGAGCGCTCGCCGAGGGGGTGAAGGTGGCGACCGTGATGGGCGGCCTCGGCCGCACCCGCAACGGCAGCTATGCGGAGCTCGTCAGCGCGCAAGCGAGCAACGTCGTCCCGATCGACAGCGCCGTCAGCCGGACGGATCTGGCCGCGATCCCCGAGAGTTATGCAACGGCGTGGAGCGCGCTGCACGGCAATCTCGAACTCGAGCCTGGGCACACGCTGCTCGTGCGCGGGGCGACATCCGCGCTCGGTCAGGCCGCGGTCAACATCGCCGCCGATCTGGGCGCGACGGTGATCGCCACGACTCGCCGCGAGGACCGCGCGGAGCTGCTGCGCTCGCTCGGGGCCGCGGAGGTGTTGATCGACAGCGGTGAGATCTCCGCCGCGGTGCGAGAGCTGGCGCCTGACGGCGTCGATCGCGTGTTCGATCTCGTCGGCAACAGCGTCCTGCGCGACTCGCTGCGGGCCGTTCGGACCGGCGGCCGGGTCTGCCAGGCGGGATTCCTCGGAGGACTCGGCCCGGTCGACGGGTTTCAGCCCGTGTTCGATCTGCCCAGCGGCGTGCAGCTGAGCTTCTTCGGCAGTTTCGAATTGGGCAGCGAGGCCTCCCGCTGTCAGCGATCCCGCTGCAGGAGATCGTCGGCAAGGTCGAGGCGGGCGCCTACAGCGCCTCGCCCTCGCGAGTGTTCTCGTTCGAGGAGATCGCCGAGGCGCACAGGGTCATGGAGCGCCGCGAGGCACTCGGCAAGCTGGTTGTCGCCGGCGCCTAGTCCGCGCCCCTGAGCTCGGCTGGTACGTGGGCGGCCAGCCGCTCCGTGAACACCCGGACGCGCTGGCCCGCGTCGTTGACGACGGGCGGCGCGTCGTCGTGTCCGCATGCCGCGTCGCAGCGGGTCGCCAGGAATGTCATCCGCTCGTGCAGCAGGGCCCAAGCGGGCTCGCGCCAGGGAACAAAGTTGCTCATCGCGTAGTGCATCTGGAAGGTCAGCCCCGCCGTCCGGCCCGGATGTTCGGGCCCCGCGGGCAGCCGCGTGACAGCCGTCCCGAGCGGACGGATCACACCCGCCATCAGCTCGATCGCGGTGCTGGTCAGTCCCTCGAGCTGCTCGTCGCTCTCATCGGTGTGGGTGAAGAAGCGCGTCAGAAGATGCAGGACGAGCTCATACGCGATCGTCCCGAGCTCGGCGACCCGATGCGTGAGCGGGTCCGTGATCAGCGGCACCTCAGTCTGAATATCGAACGGCTGGCGCAGGTAAGCCGCGATCACCGGACGCGCCGGCTCGAACGATGGATCGTGCTCCTTGAGCACGTGGTACTCCTCCCATATCTTCAAGAAGCGCCCGTAGTGCGCGTCCTGCCAATGGCCGCGCGCCCCTTCCCCCTGCTCGATGATCTCCCCGATCGCGGCCAGCGCCGAATCGAGGTCGGTCACGGCGATCAGCTGCGGCCAGCGCATCAGCTCGGGCGTGGCCTGAGCCCGCGGCGAGCCGACGAATACCGCCCGCTCGCCGAATTGATCGACCAGGTGACGCAGACCGTCCTCGATCCCGCGGTAAAGATGTCCGACGGTCAGGAACTCCTGGCCGCGCGGCATCGCCTCCTCTTCGGACAGCGGCTGCCGGGGCGGCGCGCTCGGGACGAACTCTGCGGCGTCCTGGCGCTCCATCCCCTCGGGCCGCTCGAGATACAGGAAGTGCAGCAACGCCTCGCGGCCGAACGGCAGCAGGTCGAGCTGCACGCCGGCAGGGAAGTAGCCGGAGCGTTGCGGGAAGTTCGGGCGGCCGAAAGTCGGCGCCGCGCCGATCGAGGCCATCACGTTCGCTACCAGCGCCATGTGCAGCATCTCCTCGACGGCAATCCCACGCAACAGCTTGCGCCACCGCTCCACGGCTTCGGCTTGCCCGCTCGTCAGCCCCTCCTCCGTTCCCTGTTTGAGGCTGAACTCCGCAAACAGGTACTGGCACATGATCATGTGCTCCAGCTGCGACGCTTCCGCCAGCAGCCACCACAGGTCCTCACGGTTCGCGACGACGACCCTGGGCTCGGCCATGCGCCTAAGGGTACGCGGCGGTGTCGAAGTGCTCGGCACGCTGCTCGTAGCGTGAGAGCAGCTCGCGCGCCTCAGGCTCGAGCACTGGGACTTCGTAGTCCTCGCCGGCGAACGCCCTGATCGCCTCGAGCGAGTCGAAGCGAGTCAGGGTGACGAACGCGACCTCGCCGGCGTCGGGGCGCCGCAGCACGTCGGCGCCCCGGAAGCCGGGTATTGCCCCCATCGAAGGAAACAGCTTCTCGAGCAGGAACTGTTGGTACCCGTCAGCGTTCTCCGTTGCTGTCCAGCCACGCCAGAGGCGTGTGATCATCCCCGTCCACTGGCCACGAACACCGCGGCCTGGGTCTTGACCACCTGAATCAGGTTGCCGAGCTCGATGTTCGCATCGACCAGGTGCAAGCCCCACTCCGGGGTCGGACTCGGCTTCGGCGTCTGGGCGCCACCCACCGCACGAATCTGAAGCACGTTGGCGTCGTTCGCCGAGGAGCAGGCTGCCCGGTAGGAGCCCGGACTGCTCACCCAGACCGTGGGCGGGTGCGGCTGCGTGAGTCCGAGCAGCTTGATGCCCGCCGCCAGCGTGCTCTGCGGATCGAACGGCTGGCTCGGGAAGATCGGATCGACGAGCGCGCCGCCGCCCCCGAGCGCGGCAGGGTTGGTGCAGAGCACGACATCGCCCTTGGCGCTCTTGGTGCCGAGCACGTTCGATGGCCGCCCGAACAGGCTCGGGTTCGGGACCGGCTGGTCGAACGTCGAGAATGCGATCACGCAACCGATCTGCCTCGCCTTGGTGCAGCCGGGGATGTTCTGGAAGTCGCCGCCGACCAGCTTCCCCTTCTTGACCAGCACGTTGCCACCCATGAGGATCGCCGACACGAGCCGCTTGCGCACGGACGGGTTGCCGTCGACCTTGTCATGAATCAGCTGGCGCAGCACGAACGAACCCTGCGAGTGGCCGATCAGGACGAACCCGCGACCGTGGTTGTACTTGTTCAGGTACGTCTCGAAGGCGTTCTCGACGTCGGAGAGGGCGAGCGCCGGATTGGGCTTGGTCGTGGGCTTGCCGAGCCCGATCCCGTCCAACGTCACCTGCCGGTACATCGGCGCGTAGACATCGCAGTACTGGGAGTAACGCGCGGTCTGGTACAGCGCGATCGAGTTCTCCTCCGGGTCGACGTGGAGGTTCGCGTTGCCGGTCTTCTGGTCGCTGACGGTGGGATAGACGTAGAAGCAGTCGATCGCGGGATGGCGCACCTGCTTAGGCTGCTCGACGCGCAGCTTCTGACGCGACGGCGAGTAGACCGTCGTCGAAAGCCCCGGCGTGCACGGATCGGGCTTCTGTCCCGGTTTGCACAGCCAGACCGTCTTGGCGGAGCTGCTCGCGGCGGCGACCCCACAGGTGATCAGCGCGGCAACGCCAACGATTACTGCCCAGCGCCTGAAGTCCATCCCAACCTCCTTGTCGTCAACCATCGACGGCACTCCCTCCACGCCGATGCTAGCGGGTTCCCGCGTCAGGAGGCTGACCGCTCGCGCCGTCAGTCTCCTGACGCTGACCGCTCGAGCGTCCCGAGCGCGCATGCCGCCCTGATGCCAGGTGCGCCCGCCTATGCGGCGACTGGATGGTTTGCCCGGATCCGGTCCTCGGGGTCGACGGCCGCCTTGATTTGTCGCAGCCGCTGGATCGACGACTCGCTCCAGAGCGTCTCGCCCGGTTGCGTGGTCTCGGTGAAGTTGCAGTACTTGTGCGAGGCGGTCCACGGCGACATCGCGCCCATCAGCGCGTCGACCTGACTGCGCACGATCAGCTCGACCTCGGGCGACGGCGCCATGCCGACTCCGTACATCGCGTACGGCGCGTCGATCGAGGCCTGCGCGCCGTTCTGCGGGCGGGCGCGTCCGAGCTCTCCGCCCAGCTGCCTGACCTCGACCGACAGCAGCGCAGATCCCGTGCCGGCGCCGGCGGTCTTGACGATCTCCTCGACGGCTTCGCTCGGCAGCTGCGCCAGGTTGATCCCGTCTCCGATCCCGGGCACCGGGTGCTCCGGATCCATGTGCAGCTGGCTCAGCGCGGGGAGCGGTATCGGTCCGACCGTGTCGTTGACCGGGCCGAGCGCGCGCAGCGGCTCGAGCAGCCGATCGGCCTCGGCCTGATCGCCGAGATGAATCACCTCCACGATCGCGAACGACTTGCCGCGGATCGGCTCGGGGATGTCCGGAATCGGCGGCAGGTTGAGGAAACGCCCGATCGTCGTCAGCTCGTCCGGCACCTCGCGCTCGGTGAGCTCGCGCCAGCCCTGAAGCACCTCGTCGCCACGCTCGATCGGATACCACAGGACGCCCGCGTAGACCTCGGCGACCGGGAACAGATCGAGTTCGATAGCGGTGATCACACCGAAGCTGCCGCCGCCGCCGCGCAGCGCCCAGAAGAGGTCGGGTTCGTGGTCGTGATCGGTCCGCACGAGCGTGCCGTCGGCGGTGAGCAGCTCGATCGCCCGGACATTGTTCGCGGCCAGCCCGTACCTGCGCGAGAGGAAGCTGAGCCCGCCGCCGAGCGTGTAGCCGATGACACCGACGTTGGGCGAGGAGCCGGCGAGCGCCGCGAGCCCGTGCTCGGCCGCGGCCTGCACGACATCGATCCATGGCGTGCCAGCCTGTACGCGCGCGACCCGCTGAGCGGGGTCGATCTTGACGCCGCCCAGGCGCTCGGTCTTGAGCAGCAGCGTGTCCTGCAGGGCGCCGAGTGGGCTCCCTCCGTGCCCGGTCCCTTGCGCAGCCACGCGCAACCCGCGCCGCGCCGCAAACGCCAGTGCGGACGCGATCTCCTGCCTCGACTCCGGGAACACGACCGCCGCAGGGCGCTGGTCGAGCGCAAGGTTCCAGGCCAGACGTGCCTCGTCATATCGGTCGTCCTCCGGGAAGATCACCTTGCCCTCGAGGGCGTCCTGGGCGGAGTCAGTTACGTGGGTCGCCATCGCGAGTCCTCTCCTTGCGAAATCGCACCATTGGTTCGCGCCGCGGGCCGCACCGCCCGGGCGCCATCAGCCTAGTGGACTTCGAGCCGGGCCAGCGTTGAGAACGTGCACCAGTAGAGGTCGCGGCCGAACCCGGGGGCCGGGAACAGGACCGACTGGAACATGCTCGGGACGCGGGCACGCGCGCGCTCCTCGCCGGTCTCGATGTCCACCACCACGACGTCGTCGCCGGAGCGGTTGCCGATCGACCTGCGAATCGTCGATGAGCGTGCCGGGGCCGTGAAGTGCTCGCCGACCGACTGGGCGATTCGTGTCCGGGCAATCGCCGGACCAGCGAAGTCGTGCAGCACGAGCTCACCGGTGTCCGGAAACTGGATCATGTGCGCCGAGTGCGCGAGCTCGCGCTTCCACAGCGGCCGGAGCGCGCCGTTGAAGCGGAACGCCTGCACCACGCCGTTGCCGGAGTCGTAGGCGATCGCGATGCGGCGTGACGGGTCGTAGAGCGGCGGATTGGTCACCGTGCCCCGCGCAGCACCGCAGACATCGACCTCTTCGCGGTCGCCGGCATCCTTCAGCGAAATGCGGATCAGCCGGACGGCCCCGGACGCGACGCCGGCACCACGCATCGTGGTCGCATAGCGGTGCGCGCCATTGTCGAGCAACCACAGGTTGCCGCCCGCGATCACGGGGTCCCATCCGTAGCTGTGACCGGCGCCGCCGTGGTATTTCGCCCGCCAGCTGTCGTCGCGCTCGAGCCGCCGCCCATCCCACCAGTAGCGCCACACGGTGCTTGCACCCACGGCGTACAGAGCGTCGCCGTCGGCGCTGAGCCTCGCGATCGAGGGCTCCGGAAGCTGCAGCTCGGGATGCCGCAGCGACAGCGTCTCGGGGTCCAGCAGCGTCACCCCTGCCGACTCGCGCAGCTCGCGGTCGATGTCCTTCATCGCGAGCGTCCCGTCGGCGAGCACGACGAACGAGTTATACGGACGAGGACGCGTCAGCTCGCGCGACGCCAGCAGCGCCAGGTCCGGGGAGAGTCGGTGCGCGTGACGGCCATGGACGACGTACAGGGAGCCGTTCGCGTGCGCCGCAAGGCCGCCCGGCCAGAACGGGCCGCCGGGCAGATCCTCCGATCGTGCGATCGGCTCGAGCGTGCGGGGATCGATCCGCTCAACCCAGGAAACGCTTTCGTCGCGCTGCGGCCTGCGCCCGATCGAGTGCCGCAGCACGAACGCCTCGCCCGGAGCGCGGAGGACCACCATCGTCGTCGCGAAGGCGTCGCGAACCGCGGCAAGCGACAGTCGCTCGCCCTTCTTGATGCGCAGCCCAGAGCTTCCCGAAGGCGTCTGCTGACGTCGCGGCCCACCGTCCTCCGCGGGCCACCGGCTCGGCCAGAGAGCTTGGCTCACGCCCCCGCTGGCGTGCAGGCAATCAGCCGCGAGTCGGCGAGCGCCGCCGCGCGGTGGCCGTGGATCGCGAGATAGTCCGGGTCGCTCGTCATCTCGAGAAACGCCTGACGCGAGGGGTACTCGGCGGCGATCACCATGTCCCACTCGCCGTCGACCGGCCCGATCACCGATTCGGTTGCAGCGAGCGTCATCAGGATGCGGCCCCCGACGCGCGCGAGATGTGGCATCACCGCGGCGCCGTAGCGTGAGTATGCCTCCAGACCGGAGATCCCGTCGCCGGCATCGATCCCGTCCGCGCGGTGCTTGAAGCGCAGCAGGTTGACCATCACCACGGGACCCTCGTCGTCGGAGCCGGCCAGCCGCTGGAACTGTTCCGGTGTCGGTTCAATCGCGGCTTGATGGCTCATGAATCCGTCCTGGGGTGCGTGGGCAGGATCAGCGGTGGGCGCGGCCGCTGGTTGAAGTTGAAGTCATTGACCAGGTTGCCGAGGCCGCGAACGGTCTCGCGTACCGTCGGCCGTGGGTCGGGGCGTCCGTCGGTCTTCGGATTGAGCCGCTGACCGCCGAGGAAGTCGTCCTCGATGAACTTGTTGAACGCGTCGAAGCTCAGCTGCTGATGGTCGATGAAATGCCGGCGCGCATACGGGCTGATCACGAGCGCCGGCACCCGGAACCCGTAACCGTTCTGGTCGACCACCGGCGGCACGACGTTGTCGTAGAACCCGCCCCAGTCGTCCCAGGCGAGGAAGATCGCGGTGCTCTTCCAAGCCTTGCTGCGTCCAATCGCGTCGATCAGGCTCGTGACGTACGCCTGTCCGGCCTTGATCGAGGACGTCGGATGCTCGCTGACGATTCCGCTCGGGATCACCCAGGAGACCTGCGGCAGATGTCCGCCTTGCAGATCGGTGTAGAACTGGCTCGTGTCGCGGACGTTGCCCAGCTGGTGATCCTGCTGGACCGTGTCGAAGCTTGGCAGCGGGTTCCAGATCCCGGGAGTCCTCGGGCTCTGGGGCTGGTAGGTGCAGAACTGCTGAGCGGTCTCGCAATCGGGCTCCGGGCCCTGCTTGACGTAGTAACCCCAGCTGACGTGGTGGCGATCCATCAGGTACGTGAGGTCCGTCCAGGCGTAGTCGGGTGCTGAGTGCGGCGGCCCGATGTCGGTCGGCAGCCCTGGGAGCTCGATGTTGTTCTGGCAGCTCATTGGATCGTGCGGCTTGGTGCAGAGCGCCGACCACCCGGACACCAGGAACAGGTGCGCCGGCAGGCTCCACGAAGAGTTCGGCTCGAACATGTGGTCCTGGAGCACGAACTGCTTGGCGTACGCCCAGTAGTTGGGGATCTCGCGCTGGTCGTGGTAGCCGACCATGTCGACCGAGAGTCCGGCGATGCAGTCGGCGGGGTCGAGGGCATTGGTGCACGTCTGGCGAGAGCGGATGAAACCGTCCATGCGACCGTTGTCGAGGTCGGTGACGAACGCCTGCGCCTCGTGCGGGCCGCCGTAGTTGACATCGTGCGAATCGTGGAAGGGGCGGATGCAGCGCTTCAGCACCGGGTCCGGTATGCAAGGCACCTTGCCCGGATTTCCCGCCAGCCCCGGAATCCCGTCCGCCCCAGGGAACGTGCCGAAGTAGTTATCGAACGATCGGTTCTCCTGCATGATGATCACGATGTGCTTGACCTTGTGAATGCCAGAGTCCGCCACAGCGGGTGCGGCGATTGCGAGGGCCACGAGCATCGTCGCGGCGAGCGCTCTGGCGAGGCGTTTCACGAGGCCGCCACGGCCGGGGACTGAGCGAGGGTCCGTCCAGCTGAGCTCATCGCCCGCACCGCGAACATGGCCGCCGTGCTGGACACGCCGATGTGCGTCTCGAAGCCCCGACTCCGGGAGACGGTGAGAGGCTTCAGCGAACTCGCGCTGCTGCCTGCCAGCACCTGCCATCGCGCGACGGTCGTGGCGCCGTTCCAGCTCGCATACAGATCGGTGCCGCTCGATGCGTCGCGCTTCGCGACCAGCGCCGGCCGGGTCGGGGGGGTCGCACTCCACGGATAGGTGAACGCGCGGTAGCTGCCGTCATCCTTGGGCAACGTGGCGTCGAAGGTGAGCGCACCTGTCGGCGAGAACGCCGAGAAGAACGGCTCGGAGCCGAAACCGAGGAACTTGGCGCCTCCGGCGAGTGTCTGGAAGCTGCCCTCGCTGTCGGCGAGCGTGTTCTGGGGCCTGCGGTACTGCGCGACGAGCTTCGCGGTGTGCCGGCGCATATCGAGCGTGAGCACGAGACCGCGGGAGGAGGGCGCGTAGAACGGCGGCCCGCCCTGATCGTCGAACAGGGTCAGCCGGTTGCCGGCGAGCTGCGCATCGTGCTGGAAGTAGAAGCGGGTGTTCCTGCCCATCCGGAAGCCGCTCACCTTGCCGCCGAGCGTCCACAGGATGCGGCCGCTCGCGCGGTCGATCTCGTAGACCGCGCAGGTATCGCGAGCCGAGGCGAGCACGCGATTGCCGGGCAGCTGCTGGATCGAGTTGAAGTGGTAGGCATCGAAGTAGGGGCTCGTCTTGGTGGTCGCATACGAGTCCGCGATTGGGATGTGCCCGAGGCCGTGCCATTCCCAGACGACCAGGCCGGTGCGGACGTCGACCTCCTGGAGAATCGAATCGAGGAACGGCGACAGCGCTCCGGGCGCTGTGCCCGGCAGATGCACCATCACGAGTGAGTTGACCGTGAACAGAGCGTCTCCGTCGGGCGTCAACTTGAACTCGTGGATGTCGGCGGCGTAGCCGTTGCCGGCGCTGACTGTCTTGATCGTCCGGTACGAGGTGTCCGCGATCACGCCCTCGCCGAGTCCGTAGGCGGCGATCGTTACCTGGCCCTGCCACCACGTCAGCACGGTCTTGCCGTGGAAGACCTGCGGGCGGAAGTTGGCCGCGACCGTCGGCGGTGTGAGCTGCTTGAACCACACCAGCCTGCCACGGCTGTCGATGATCATCGGGCCGCCCGGGCCGACGGGGTTGATGGTGATCGCGTTGTTGCTGCCCGGATGAACTTCGGGCGAGGGCAGCGGCGTCAGGAACACATCGCCCTTGAGGCTCCCCGCGCCGCGGAGCACATCGATACGTGGCGGGAGCAGCAGCGGCTCGGAGATGAAATGGTCGAGCTTGTCGGGTTGAGTCTTGGGGTCGTTGAGGATCGGCGGGGTCGGCGCAAGCCGCGCAACCGTGAACGAGAAGCGGATCGGCTTGCGGCCGGCGATCCGCACGATCACGGCGACTCGCTCGCCCTGGGTAAACGCCGTCGCGGGGACGAAGCTCGCGCCTCGATTGCCCGAGTAGGCGCGCAGCGAGCCGGCGTGCGCACCGCTGCTCGAGCCTCGCACGGTGACTGATTTGATCTGACCCGGTGCGACGCCGAGCATGCTGATCTGCGTTTGCGGCGAGGCGTCGGGGGTGCCCGCCGCCGGCGAGATCGTCAGCGGCTGCTGATTTGAGGGGGGTCGGTCGGCAGCAGGTGCGGGATCGGGGGGCGCGGCGGTCGCGTCGCGTGCGAGCGCCGCCCCGGCCGTATTGGGTATGGCCAGGGCGGCGATCGCCGCAAGGAGAGCCGCGACCGCCGCCGCCCGACCAGCGACCGCGATGCGTGAAATCGCGATCGCAGCTGTCAAACCAGCGAGCGCCTCCATGCGCTCGGCGGGCGCGTCCATGCGCCCACGGGCACTTCCGTGCGCCCGACAAAGGCCTCCATGCGTGGGACGGGCAATCTCATGGACACGTCGGTGATCGCCTCCGTGCGGCCAACGGGCCCAACCTTGCGCCCGGCGAGCGTCGTCTGTGACACGCTGTCTGACAACATGGCGCGAGTTTATACCCGAATCTTGACGCTGTGTCAAACACGCCGTCACACATGCTGATACGATCTGCTTTTGTGAGTACCGGCACGCAGCGCGCCCGCCACCGCGAGCACCGCGAGGCGACCCGTCGCGAGATCCTCGGCGCCGCCGATCGTCTTCTGCGAGACCGTCCGTATCGCGATCTGACGGTCGAGATGGTGATGGGCCAGACGGCGCTTTCGCGGACCGTCTTCTACCGGCACTTCGACGACATCCCCGACCTCGTGCTGCACGTGTTCATGGAGGTGGGGCAGGAGCTGCGAGAAGTCGGCGAGACGTGGGCAGGCTCCGCCGGCCAGAGCTACCCGGGGCCTGCGCGGGAGGGTCTTGCCGGGATCGTCGACTTCTTCGTCAAGCACGGACCGTTGGTGCGCGCGATCGCTGAGGCGGCCACGGCAGACGAGCGGATCGAGGCCGCCTATCGCGGCGCACTCGAGGGCTTCATCCAGATCACGACGATCGCGCTCGACCGGCTGTCTGCAGAGGGACGGCTCGACGTCCCCGACACGCGTGCGCTGGCGCGCGCAATGACGCTCATGAACGAGGCCTACCTGCTCGCGGAGTTTGGCCGTGAGCCGTCTGCCGACCGAGACGTGGCACTCGCTACGCTGGAGACAGTTTGGATCCGGATCGGACGTCCGGTGGAGGGAATCGATGATTAGACGGACCGGGTTGTTCGGCGCGGTGACCATGGTCATCGCGCTGGTGGTGGCGCTGCCCAGCGCCAGTGCAGGTGTGAGTGGCACGCAGTCGCCGGAGTATCAACGCGCACTCAGGCTCGGCGTGCAGGCATACGTCTACGGCTATCCGCTGCTCGACATGAACCGGGTGTTCCTGACGAGCACGAGCGTGAACGTGCCAAACGGCAAAGGCGGCGGGCCGGTCAACGAGTTCAGCCACTTCCGCCGCCTGACGAACCCGTCGGACAAGACAGTGGTGGCGCCGAACCACGACACGCTCTACTCGATGGCCTGGCTCGACCTCTCCCGTCAACCGATGGTGCTTCACATGCCGGTCGTCAAACACCGCTTCGTCATGTTCGAGCTCGTCGACCCGTACACCACGAACTTCTCGCTGATCGGCTCGGTCGGCTTCGGTCCCGGTGACTACGCGATTGTTCCGCCCGGCTGGCATGGCAAGCTGCCCCGCGGCGTGAAGCGGATCGCCTCGCCGTACAAGCGTGTGTGGGTGATCGGGCGGACCTACATCAAGAACGCTGCCGACACGCCCAACGTGGTGCGCATCCAGAACCAGTACTTGATTACGCCGCTGGACAAATGGGGCACGAACTACAAGCCACCACGACCGAAGCACGTCGACCTCAACCAGCATGAATACACCGTTCCCGGGACAGCGCCCGGGGCCAACCCGCTCGCGTTCTTCGACGCGCTCGGCGACCAGCTCAAGATGTTCCCGCCGCCGGCGGCCGATGCTCCGCTGCTTGCACAGCTGCGAGCGGTGGGGATCGGACCGGGCATGCACCCGAGCAGCAACTCGTCGCTCTCTGCGGACACGCTGCGCGGCCTGCACGACGCTGTCGCCGCCGGGGCCGCCCAGGTGACGGCCGACCTCCAGAAGCTGTTCGCCTCGACCGCCCCGAAGCACAACGGGTGGCTGGTCGCGCGCACCGGAACGTACGGCACCGACTACTCGGGACGCGCAGTCACCGACAGGGTCGGACTCGGCGCGCCCCTGTCGAAGATGGCGATCTACCCGTTCACGATCACCGACAGCCAGTTGCATCCGCTCAGCGGCGCCGCTCGCTACGTGGCGCATTTTGCGACTAAGGATCTTCCGTTCCCCGTGAAGTCTTTCTGGTCGCTGACGATGTACGACTCGACCGGCTTCTTCGTGCCGAACAGCGCGCACGTGTACCTGATCAACAACCGCTCGAACGTGCGCTACAACAGCGACGGCTCGCTGGACCTCTACATCCAGCCGAACGCGCCGACCAACGCGCGGCAGCGAGCCAACTGGCTGCCGTCCCCCGCGGGCAAGGCGTTCAGGCTTGTGATGCGCCTCTACAAGCCGGTGAACGTCGCTGGGATCTTGAGCGGCAGCAGCTGGCAGCCGCCGGTCGTACTGCCGTGCGTCGCGTCGGGATCGACGTCCAGTGGCGTGGCTTGCGCGCGATAGGGCCGGTCAGGCCGCCGCGCCCCAGACCAGCAGCGACTGCGGATCTTCAGGATCAACCTTGACGATGATCTCCGCGCCCTCGCTGACACCCTGTAGCGTCGCGTCGTGCAGCGACTGCGAGATGTGCGCCTGGTAGTCCGCGCCGCCCTCCGGATGAACGGTCAAGTCAAACTCGATCTGGTGCCCGCCACCGAGCTGCGTGCCGACCTCCTTCATCGAGTTGACGGTCGCGCGCTGCTGAACTCCGACCTTGTTGATGCGCATGATCTTGTCGCGCTCGCCCGCCATCGCGCCCGGGCTCACGGCCTGCTTCGCCGTGCCCTTCAGCTTGTCGAGAAACCCCATTGCGGTGTCCTTTCCCCGTCGTGCACGTGCGGCTCAGGCGTGCCCGAAGATCATGACGACGTTCGGGTCGCCGGGATCGACCTTGACGGTCACGTTCTCGCCTGCCGTGAACGGATTCGACGGATAGATGTACTGGTTGGTCGTGACCTCGTAGGCATCGCCCGCGGACGGCGTGACCGTCAGCGTGATGTCGTATTCAGTGCCGCCGGGCTTGTCCGTGTTGCCGGTCGGCGTCATCGTGTCGATGTGCGCCGGCGTGTCGACACCCACCTTGATCAGCTTCTGCGCCCGATTGGCGAGCGCCATCTGACCCGCCGACGCACCCACGCCGACCTTGCTGGTGGCGGCCTGCGCTGATTCGGCAGCGCCCTTCAACCGATCCAAGAACCCCATGACTAGCCTCCTCTTTCATTTGTTTTGCCGGCCCCGGGCTAGAGCAGGGGATCGTGGCAGATCGCAGCCGGCCCGTGTTGTTGGTGCGATCGCGGCCGGGATCGTGCTTGCGCTCGGCGTGAGCGCGAGCGGCGCTGTGGCCTCGCCGCGGACGGTGCATCTGCGCGGCACCGCCTACGAGTTCAACCAGACGCAGACAACGCTCGCGGGCGCGACGATCCGGGTCGCGGAGTTCCCACGGCTGCGCTCTGTCGTCCGTCGCGACGGGAGCTACGACCTGGTCGTGCCCGATCACGCGAGGGTTACTCCATACATCGTCGCGCGCGGCTACCACACGATCTACCTTCAGACGTTCACGACCGACGGCGAGGACCTCGTCAACGTCAACTTCCAGACGCCGACCGACGCGGTCTATCGGGGGCTGGTCGCGTTGCTGAAGGTTCCGGTCGACGCGCAGGGCAACCTGCGTGCGTGCGCGATCGTGTCCACATTCAGCACGAGGAACGTTCGCGACCTGAGCTACGCGAAGTTCATCGCCTACGGGGCGCACGGCGTCGCGGGTGCGACGGCCACCGCGCGGCCGTCGCTGGGTACGCCGACCTACTTCAACAAGAACGTGCTCCCCGACCCCAAGCAGAAGTCGTCCTCCGTCGACGGCGGCGTTGTCTGGACCGGCGTGCCGACCGGCGTCTACACGATCACCGCCCACGATCCGCGAAGCTCGTTTGCGAGCTTCGATGCCACCTGCCGGCCGGGGCGCGTGATCAACGCGAACCCGCCTTGGGGCCTCTATCAGCTCTCGCCGCCCAATCCGGCGCGCGTTTCGGCGCGGTGGTCGCGAAGCGTCCTGCAGTCGCTGCGCGTCACGGACCTACCGGCGCACGCGGTCGTCAGCGTCCGGTGCTCGGGGCCGGGTTGCCCGTCCGGCGTTGTCGTCCACCGGCCGCAGACGCACACGTTGAGAGTTGGCCGTATCTCTGGGGTACGCGCTCTGGAGGTCGCCGTCTCCGCACACGCGTTCAACGGCGTCGTGTGGCGCTGGGTCGTCGGGCGGACGGTCGTTCCACCGCGGACGACCTTGTGTATCCCGCTCGGCTTCGAGCAGCCGCGCCGCAGCTGCCCCACGAGCAGTGGCTCCGCGACCGCCAGTGCGGCAGCGGCAGGATCGCCGTGGTCAGAGATGCGCCACGACCAGCACAACACCGGCCGGAGCACGATCGTCGGGCGCTACCGCGGCGACCGGCCGTGGGAGTTCCGGACCGACCGCGGCGTGTTCTCGACTCCGGTGCTAGGAGCCGACGGCACCGTCTACATCGGCTCTGCCGATACCTACTTCTACGCGATCGCACCCGACGGAAGTCTCCGCTGGAAGATCAAGACCGGCGGCATAATCGACGCGGGCGGCGCCCTGTCGCCCTTCGAGCCGGGCCTCGGATCGGCGCCGTTGACATTCGGCTCAGGCGACGACCACCTGTACCACGTGACCACGCCGGCGCGTGGCGCGCCGCGGATCCTGTGGCGCTTTCGCGCGAGCGTGCCCCCGGTCAAGGGTCAGCAGGTCGACTGGTGGGAGGGCCCGGTTGCGGTCGGACCCGGCGGCGTCCTGTACGCGGGCAACACCGGCGGTACGGCGTACGCGATCAAGCCCGACGGCAAGCCGCTGTGGACGTTCACGGCCGGTGGCTCGCTGTGGACGACGCCGGCATTTGCGGGCAGCTCGAGCTACTGGGGCTCGCTCGACCTCAACATCTACAAGCTGAACGCGATAGGGCGGCCGGTGTGGCACACGTTCACGCCCGGGTTCGTGGTCTCCTCGCCGGCGATCGGCTCGGACGGCACCGTGTACATCGGCTCGTTCGATTCCAAGCTGTATGCGCTCGACCCCTCGACCGGCAAGCCGCGATGGACGTTCGCGACCTCCGATCACATCTACTCCTCGCCTGCGCTCGGGCAGGACGGTGCCGGCCACACCAACGCGATCTACATCGCTTCGACCAACGGCTCGGTGTACCGGCTCTCCCCGACCGGCAAGATGCTCTGGCGCTATGACACGGGCGATCCGATCCGCTCCTCCCCGGCGCTCGGCGCGGCACCGGGCCCGGGCCATCACGAGATCCTGTACGTCGGGTCCTCGAACGGCAAGCTCTACGCGCTGGATGCGGGCACGGGACGGCGCCGCTGGTCATTCGACACGACGCCCCGCGACCCGGCGTTGCGTGATCGCAACGATCTGAATGCCTCCCCGGCGCTCGGTCGCACCGGCGTGTACATCGCCGGCGAGGACGGATACGTCGACTACGTGCCGTACGACTACTGCCTGCACCGCCGCGACCCGCGCTGCTCGACCGATCCTCGACAGGAGTTCGGCACGAACGTCAATCGAGTGTTCCCGGTGAGCGCCGGCGGGAGCACGATGAACACGACGGACGTAACCGGCGTCTCGCCGTCCACGATCCTGAACCTCCGGCTCATCGTCCGGCGGCACGGCCGGACCGTGAACGCCGCGATCCTCAATCCGTCGCGGGTCGTGAGCGTCTCGCCTCGCGTCGCGTTCAGGACGGTCGAGTCCGGCGATGGACATTTCCTGTTCGTAATCCCGCGCGGGATCCTGTCCCGGGGCGTCGCCTACCGAGTGCGCGTCGCCGGGACATACACCGACAACGGCGTGCACATGGGCAACTTCAACCCCCACGGCCCGGTGGCCGGACGCTTCGACACGACGCTCGTCGAGCGGACCGCGGGTGATTCCGCCGGGCCGCTGCCGCTCGTGGCGGGCCGCAGCGCCGTGACCGCGATCACGATCCGCCGCCTCGCGGTACCGATGCCGGCCTTCCTTGCATCGGTCAACCAGATCGGTTTCGACAGCTACGACTGGATCGCCTCGACGATCTCGCGCACCGGCTCGCACGTCCTGATGTGGGTGATCGGCGCGTTCAAGGACCGCAACGGCGTCGAGCGTGTCGACCCGCAGAGCGCCTTCGCCTTCCCACTCGACGGACGGTCCACGGGACGCGCGCTGAATCTCTCGAGCCCGAATGTGGCGCTGACCTTCAGCTTCGGGCTCGTGCCGCTGCAGCGGTTCTACATGCGCGGCACGCTGCAACGAAACCTCAGCTTCGCGCCCGGCGCATCGCTGTATGCCGAGACCGTGTGTAAAACCGTTCCCAACTACGGTCCCGAGCTCGCCTTCACGGGTATCTGCAACCCGGACGGGCTGCTCGCCGCCAGCGGCACGTTCCTCTCGCAGGCCTACTCGGGGTCCGCCGCGGTGCGACCGCGCGGCGTGAGCGTATTGTCCGTACGCCTGGTGCGGCCGAGCGCCGCTGCCGATGGATCGGTCGTTGCACGGTTGGTCGGACCGGGAGTTCCGTCCTCGGCCCATCACGTCGCCGCGGTCCTGCTGACGAACGCTTCGACCGGGTCGCCAGTGTCGCTCGACTACCGCACGCTCACCACGCTCTCAAAGCCGCGGCTGGGCCAGGTCGATCTGCGGCTGCCGGCGGGCACCGTGCTGCCGGCACACATGCGGGCGTACGTGATCGTCGACGCGTTCCCGGTCGCCTCGCGGATCTTGTAGCTCAGCCGTCAGGACGGGGCTGCATGGCCCCATGGATGCCGCGAAGCGGCCCCTACCGGACGGCGCCTTCCAGCTGCGCCTTCGCCCGCTCGATCAGTCGGAACTTCTGCACCTTGCCGGTCGCGGTCATGGGCAGGTCCTCGGCGCTGACATAGACCACGTGCGCCGGGACCTTGAAGCGCGCGAGATTCGCGCGGCAGTAATCGATCAGTTCCTCGGGTTCGGGCGGGTCTGCTTCGGGGACGACCCACGCGCAGCCGATCTCCCCCATCCGCTCGTCGGGCAGGCCGACGACGTACGCCTGGGCCACCGCCGGGTGGCCCGAGAGGACCTCCTCGACCTCCTTCGGAGCGACCAGCTCGCCGCCGCACTTGTACAGCTCCTTGCTGCGCCCGGTGAGCATCAGGTGGCGGTTCTCGATCCGGCCCAGATCGCCGGAGCGCAGCCAGCCGTCCGCGTCGAGCGCGGCCGCTGTCTCCGCGGGCTTCTTGTAGTAGCCGCGCGTGATGATCGGGCCCTTCGCCGCGAGTTCACCCTCGCTGCCGGGCGGGAGGTCCTCGCCGGTGATCGGGTCGATCGTCTTGTAGGTGGCGAGCAGGCCGCCTAGCTCGGGGTCGCCCGCGACGCCGCCAAACTTGGGGGCGCCAACCGTGTTCGAGACGAGCTCGAGCGGCCCGTCGGGCTGGGTCATCGTCGTCGCGGCGCTGGTCTCCGTCATCCCGTATGCGGTTACGACCTTGCGGACGCCGAGCTCCTCGCGCGCGGCGCGCCACAGGCGGACGGGTGCCGGCGCGGCGGCGGACATCACCGCATGCAGGCTGGTCAGATCGGTGCGGTGGGCGCGCGCCGCCTCGAGCACGGCGATCGTCATCGTGGGGACGAACAGCGCCTCGTTTGCTTGGTGGCGCTCGATCGCGTCGAGTGTGTTGACCGCATCGAAGGCGGTCTGCGGGATGATCGCACCGCCCGAGAGCAGCGCGGTGAGGAGTCCCTCGACGTAGGCGAACACGTGGTAGAGCGGCAGCGCGAACAGGATCCGCTGGCCGTCCTGCACCGCGCGCGTCCACACCGAGCCGTAGGCGCTGCGCAGCAGCTGGTCGTGGGAGAGCATCACGCCCTTGGGCATGCCGCTGGTCCCGGAGGTGTAGATCACATCGGCGTTCGAGTCGGGGTCAGTGCCTCGGTCCGGCGAAAGGTCTTGGTGCTCGAGGGTCTTGATGTCTTCCAACAGCACGATCTGCTGCAGTCGCGGGAACGCCTCACCACGTGCCAGCTCGTCGAGCATCGCCGCGTGGTCGAGGCCGCGAAAGCCGGTCATGCTCACGAGCAGCTTCGCGTCGCATTGCCTGAGGACGTAGCCGAGCTCGGCCGAGCGGAGCAGGAAGTTGATCGGCACGGCTACGGCGCCGGCGCGCGCGATCGCGAACTTCAGCGCGACGAACTCCGGGTAATTTGCGAGCAGCAGCGCGACGTGGTCGTTTGGCTCGACGCCGTTCGCGATCAGACCGCCGGCGAGCCGCGACGACCAGTCACGCATCTCGGCGTAGCTATAGGTGCGCTCATCAGTGATCACGAACGGCCGGTCGGGGTGACGGGCGGCGGCGTCGTCGAGCGCCTGGGAGAGGGTCATCGCTCGCCACGCGGGATAGGCGGCCTCGATCGCCTTCCGGCGTTCCTGGACCGATGCGCTCACGGCTCGAAGCGTAGCTGCGGCGATTCGATACGTTCCTGCTCGATGAGCGTCGATGTCCGGCCGGTGCGTGGGTTTGGCGATCTTCGCGCGTTCGTCGCGCTGCCGTTCAGGCTTCACGCCGGCACGCCGTGGATCCCGCCGCTGAAGCTCGAACGCTACCTGTTCCTCAGCCGCCGGCTGAACGCCTTCTTCGGGCACGGAGCGGCGGAGTACTTCCTGGCTGTGCGCGACGGTCGCGTCGTGGGCCGCGTTAGCGCCCAGATCGACCATGCGTTCAACGAGTTCCACGGGTATGCCTGGGGGATGTTCGGGTTCCTGGAGTTCGAGGAGGACCAGGAGGTGCTCGACGCCTTGCTGTCCGTCGCCGCCGACTGGCTGCGGGAACGCGGCTGCGACCGGATGGTCGGGCCGATGGATTTCCAGATGAACGACGAGAGCGGCGTGCTGATCGAGGGGTTCGACCGTGAGCCGATGATCAAGCAGCCGTGGCACCCGCCGTACTACCGGCAGAAGTGCGAAGCGGCGGGGCTGGTCAAGGCGATGGATCTGCTGATGTGGGAGCGGCACACGTTCGACACCGCCGAGGTCGATCCGCGGCTCTTGCGGATCGCAGCGCGCGCGAAGGAGCGCTACGGCGTCCGGATCCGCTCGATGTCGAGGCGCCACCTCCGCCGCGAGCTCGACGAGTTCGCCAAGGTCTACAACTCCGCGTGGTCGCGGAACTGGGGCTTCGTCCCGTACTCCAAGGAGGACCTTGACGCGTACGCCCTCGACCTCCAGCTGGTCTACGCGCGTGACTGGTTCATGATCGCCGAGGTCGACGGGCAGACCGCGGGCATGGCGATCACAATCCCGGACATCAACCAGGTTCTGAAGAAGATGAACGGCCGGCTGCTGCCGTTCGGCTGGTGGTACTACCTGCGGCGAGGGAGCATCATCGACCAAGTGAGGGTCGGGTTCCTCGGCGTGATCCCCGAGTATCAGCACACTGGCGCGGGCGTCGCCCTGTACCTCGCGCAGTACCGGTCGGGCGAGCGAACGCCGCAGAAGGGCGGCGAGATGGGCTGGATCCTCGAGACCAACCACGCGATGAACCGTGCGATGGAGGCGCTCGGCGGACGGATCGTCAAACGCTTCCGGGTATACGAGCTCCCGCTGGCGTAGCGCGGACGCAACCGCGCCGGCCCGCGCGGGGACCGAGCCCGGCCCGGGTGAGCTCATGCTGGCTGCAGCTCACCGGGTGCCGCTGCGATAACCGCCGCGGATGTTCAGGCGTCGCCGCAACCAGCGCGAGGAGGCGGCGTGCATGCCGAAGATCGCGGTCGTTGGCGCGAGCACGATCGCCGGCCAGAAGAGACCCTGCCCGGTCACCTCCCAGACGCCGACCATCGCGGTGTTGACTCCGACGTAGGCGGCGGTGTGGTACCGGAGCGCGGTGCGCTGACCCCAGTACAGGCCGCGCGCGGCGCGACCGACTCGGTCGGCCGGGAGGTCCGCGGTGAGGCGCGCGAGATCACGTCTCGTTCGCGCGGCGTACGTCTTGTCGATGCGATCTTCGAGCTCGGGGTGAGTGATTCGTCCTGCCGCGTAGTGATCGCGCAGCGCGCGCGCCGTGCGGTCGCGGTCCTCGTCGGAGGCGCGCATGTTCGAGCGAGCCGTCGCTGCGGTTAGTGCTTGCATCGACCATTGCTCGAGCTGACGATTCACACTTCCATTGGTAGCGCATCTTGAGGCGAAATCCGCGCCCGGGCCTCACGTAAGATCACGCCCGCAGTGAGTACGCCAGCACCGAGTGCCGATCGCCGTGGTCCGTTCTGGGACGTCTTGAGCGGTCGGCGCGAGCCGCCAGCCGCCGCGGTCCTGCTGGGCTGGAAGCTCGTCTCGATCGATCCCGACGCGGGCATGATCGAGGTGTCCTTCACCGCGACCGAGCAGTTCCTCAACCCGGCGGGGGACGTGCAGGGCGGGTTTCTCGCCGCGATGCTCGACGACACGCTCGGGCCGGCGCTAGTCGCGACGCTCGGTGAGGGCGAGTGGGCGCCCACGATCCAGCTCAACGTGCAGTTCCTGCGGCCGGCAAAGCCGGGCGAGCTGATCGGGGAGGGCCGGGTGGTGCGGCGCGGCCGGGATGTCGCGTTTCTGGCCGGCGAACTGCGCAACGCCGCCGGCGATGTCGTGGCGACGGCGACGGCCTCGGCGATCGTGCGGGGCCGGCGGCGCTAGCCCGTCCCGTCCCTCCCTGCGTCCCTGCTCCCTCCCTGCGTCCCTGCCTCCCTCCCATCCGTCCCTCCCTCCCGTCCGTTCGTCCCTTCCCCGTCCCTCCCTCCGCTCCCCCAAAACTCAAAAATCGCCCAGTCCTGGCGGATCCGTGCACAAAACTCGCGCCTAGGCCGAGAAACGTGCGCCGATCCGCCGGCGCGTCCCGATTTTTGAGTTTTGTCAGCGGATTAGACAGTTATTGGATGACAAACCTGTGCGCCGCTTGACCGGCAGTTGCGCACCGACGTAAGTTCGCCGTTCCGGTCGCTCAATAGTCACAGGGGGGAGATCTCATGGCGCGCAAGATCCAGGGTTACGGCTGGAATCCGGACATTCCCGATGGCCGCGACCTCATGTACGCGGCTCCGCCGGAAGTCGTCGCGCAGCTTCCGACCCAGGTCGACCTGCGGCCACAGTGCCCGCCGGTCTACGACCAGGGCCAGCTCGGAAGTTGCACCGCGAACTCGATCGCCGGCGCGCTGGAGTTCGATCAGATCAAGGAAGGGCAGCAGTCGTTCACGCCGTCGCGGCTGTTCATCTACTACAACGAGCGTGAGATCGAGGGCACCGTCAGCTCCGACTCCGGAGCGCAGATCCGCGACGGCGTGAAGTCGGTCAACCAGCAGGGGGCACCGCCCGAGACCGACTGGCCATACGACATCACCAAGTTCAGCGAGAAGCCGCCGGAGCAGGCCTACGCCGATGCCGCGCAGCACAAGGCGATTCTGTATCAGCGGCTGACGCAGACGCTGAATCAGCTGAAGGGCTGCCTGGCCTCGGGCTATCCGTTCGTGTTCGGGTTCGTCGTGTACGAGAGCTTCGAGAGCCAGCAGGTCGCTTCGAGCGGCCAAGCTCAGATGCCGCAGGCAGGAGAGAAGCAGCTCGGCGGGCACGCCGTGCTCGCCGTCGGCTACGACGAGAGCGAGCAGCGCTTCACCGTGCGTAACTCATGGGGCCCGGGCTGGGGCATGCAGGGCTACTTCACGTTGCCGTACCCCTATCTGCTGCAGCAGACGCTCTCGAGCGACTTCTGGACGATCCGTTCAGTCAGCTGAGCGTGGAAGGACTCTCGGCGCCCGGCCGTCTTGACTCTGTATAAGCCCCCGATAAGCTTGGGTGGCTTGCGGGGGCGCGTTGTTTGATGCAGCGGCTCCCCGATTGATACGGAGCACTTCTGGGAGGACCGTCGAGTGTCGGTAAGAGGGGATCGGCTGGAAAGCGGCTCCATCATCGCGGGCTACCGGATCGACGAGCTGATCAGTCGCGGCGGCATGGGGCTCGTGTACCGCGTGACGAACGTCGCATTGCGTCGCATCTACGCGCTCAAGGTTCTCGCGCCCGAGATCGCTGAGGACGAGCAGTTCCGCGATCGCTTCAAGCGCGAGATGCGGATCGCCTCCTCGCTGCATCACCCGAACATCGTCGCGATCCACTACGCCGGGGAGCACGAGGGCCTGCTGTTCTTCGTGATGGACTACGTCACCGGCACCGACCTGCGCCAGGTGCTGCTCAAGACCGGCGCCCTGGAGCCGGAGCGCTCCGTTGACCTGCTCGAGCAGTTCGCCTCGGCACTCGATGCCGCCCACCGCCGCGGACTGGTGCACCGAGACGTCAAGCCGGCGAACATCCTGATCACGGTCAAGGACGGTGAGGAGCACGCCTACCTCACGGACTTCGGGCTGGCGAAGCGGTTCGACAACGCGTCGGCGATCACCGCCAAGGGAGTCGTGGTCGGGACCGTCGACTACATGGCTCCCGAGCAGATCACCGGCTCGCGCACCGACGCCCGAACCGACATCTACGCGCTCGGGTGCGTCTTCTACCAGATGCTCACCGGCAAGGTTCCCTACGAGCGCGAGAACTCGATCGCGACGCTGTTCGCCCACGTAAACGACCCGCCGCCACCGCTGGAGCACGACATCGCCGACATGTACCCGGCCTTCGAAGAGGTGCTCGACAAGGCGATGGCCAAGGAGCCCGCCGACCGTTACTTCTCCGCCGGCGACTTCGCGCGCGATGCGGCAGCGGCGCTGAAGGGACTGAGGTATTCGGCGCCGCCCGTGGTCGTGGCCACGGGAGAGGCGCAGCCGCTGGATAGCGATGCAGGCGGCGGCACGCACGATGCGGAGCTGGTGGAGCGGGCGGGGGCCGAGACGAGCGTGTCCGAGGCGGAGGCTCCGCCGGCGCCGGCCGCCTCTCCGCCGGCGCCCTCCGAGGTCCAACCGCCGGCCGCCTCTCCGCCGGCGCCCCCCGAGGTCCAACCGCCGACCGCCTCTCCGCCGGCGCCCTCCGAGGCCCAGGCAGTCGCGGCGTCGTCGGCGCCGGCGCCCCCCGATGCCCAACCGCCGACCGCCGCGGCGCCGGCGCCCTCCGAGGCCCAGGCAGTCGCGGCTTCGTCAGCGGCGGCCACGGCCCCGCCGGCGCCGCCACCCGCACCAACGGGTGCCCGCGACGCTCCCGCGCCACGCCGTCGCTGGCTGTGGCCCGTGCTCGGCGGAGTGGCTCTGATCGTGGTGGCGGTCGTCGTGATCGTGATCGTGTCCGGTTCAGGCGGCTCGTCGGCCCCCAAGGGCCAGCCGTTCGCGACTACGGCCCGGCCTGTGCCGACGAACCGGGTCACCGGGTCCGGGACCGCGACGATCCGGCTGAACGGCAACACCGCAATCGTGACCCTCGACATAAACGGGCTCCTCAACGGCGCGGCGCACGCGATGCACATCCACGCCGGTGGCCAGGGCCTGTGCCCGCCCGCATCCGCGGCGCGCCTGCACAACGGGCACCTGTCGATCAGCACGACCGACGGGATCCACTGGTACGGCCCCCCCCAGACCTCGCTGACGACTTTCGGCGACACCAGCGTCAAGAGCATCGTCGACTTCTCGCGCTATCCCACGACCGGGAACATCCGCTATCAGCGAACGATCAAGCTGCCCCCCGGGATCGCGGACGCGATTCGGGCCGGCAACGCGGTCATCGTCGTGCACGGCATCGACTACAACGGCAACGGCATCTACGACGACGTCCTCGATCGCAGCGAGCTCAACGCCAGCCTGCCAGGGGAGGCCACCGCGCCGGCGCTGTGCGGCACGCTCGTCAACGCGCCCACCAACATCGCCTCCGCCGGCGGGACGGCGTACGCGGCGGTCCTGCACAAGCCCGTGCCGGCGGCGAGCGGATACTCGTACTGGCTGCTGTGCCACTCCGCGGCGGTCGCACTGGCCGCCACCGATCCCCGCGCCGGCGTCGCCTGAGCGTCCGGCTACGGCGTCACGACGATCGTCGCCTTCATCCAGGGGTGGATCGAGCAGTAGTAATGGATCGTGCCCGGCGTGGTCAACGTGATCTCGTAGTGGTGACCCGGATTCAGCGTCTTGGAGGAGGCGAACCGCGGGCCGCTCACGTAGGTGACGTTGTGCGGAGCGTTATCAATGTTGGACCACAGGACCTGCTGTCCAACCGCGGCGTGGATGGAGGTCGGGCTGAACGCGAGACTCTTCATGACGACGTGGACGGTCTCGCCGGTTTGGGTCGCGGTCGCGAGGGTCGAGCTCGTGGCCGCATGCGAACTCGAGCCACAGCCGGCGAGAGCGAGGGTGGCCGCGGCTGCCAAGAGGAGGTTCGGCCGTGGAGCGCGCATCCGTCACGGCACTGTTCCAATTCACGCGAGCCGGTGCAACATGAGGTGCCGGGCACGCCGAGACCTACAGCCGCCTGTAACGAGCCTCGAGCAGCGAGAATGCGGCGAAGCTGATCAGTCCGAGCGCGACGACCCCGACGAGCCACGGCCCCTCGGGCTGATGATGCAACCGCGACAGCGCCCCGTCGATCCCGACAGCGTTGCGGGGATTGAAGTCGACCGCCGTGCGCACCACGAAGTAGCCGACCAGTGCGAATACCAGCGTGCGGGCGACGAGCCCAACCCGTCCAACCACCATGAACAGCTGCCGCCCACGGACGCCCATCTCTCCGGTCTTCTGATCGTCGGCGAACCTGCCGGTAAGCGCGTCGTAGAGCTGATAGGCGCTGACCGCGATAAGCACCACTCCCGCTACTGCGACCAGGACTTGACCGCCTGGCCAGCCGAGGACGCCGGCGGCGGCGTGGCTGGGCTCGCTCGACGAGTTGCCCTGGCTGCCCGTCAGCACGCGCACCGCGACGAGGAAGAAGCCGATGTACACGAGGCCGCCGGCGAGGTTCGCCACGCGGTCCTTGAGCCCGCTTCCGCCGCCGCCCTCGGGACCGTGGCCGAAGATCCCCTGGGAGAGCTTCCAAAGCGCGTAGGCGAGTAATCCGGCAGCGATCACAACCAGCGCGACCCGTCCCATGATCGACCGCGCGATCACCGAAAGCGCGCCCTGCTGGTTGGGGGCAGCTCCCAGCGTCCCCGCTCCCAACGCCAGCGCCAACGCCAACGCTCCGATCATGCCGTAGGTGACGCCCCGCCCGACGAAACCCGCGCGCACGAGCCACTGGACCGGCCGCGACCGCTCAGCCGTCTGCGTTTCGCGGCGTGCTGCGCTTACGTTGGCGCTAACGCCAGGCGCCACGTGGGCATCTCTCACCCCGTCGGACTACCCGGTTTCGTGCGGGAACTCTCTCGGGGGCTTGACCAGCTAGACGCCCGCTCTGAAAGAGATCTGCGACAGGCTGAGCGTCGTGGCGGAGCCGCCTAGGAACTCGAGGTCCACGTCGCCCGAGGCGACGACGAACACCGACGCGATGTTGGTGTCGCCCAGCAGTGCCGTGAACGCCTCCGTCGCGGCCGGTCGGTAGGCGGGCGGCAGTGTGAAGATCGTGGTCGAGCCGCCCAGATCGACAACGCCGCGCAGGTGGACGACACCCTCGTCGTCGCGGTAGAAGCCTGCTACCTGGTAACCCCCTCCCGCGTTCTTCCAGCCCGAGCCGAACGCCGGCTGACCCGAAGCACCCGCTAGCCGCTCGCTCGGAATGCGGAGCTCGCTCTCGCCACCGAGTGGAGCTTCAGGCGATCGGCCGGCAAGGTCCGGGGTTTGATCGTGCTCCCATCGATCATCGATCCGGCAAATGCTCCACCAGCCATCGCCACGAACTGCAACAGCGCCGGATATGCCGCCTTGATCAGCACCGGCATCTTCCCGCTCCTTTCACTGCACCGGTCCCAGCCGAGCGGCTGGCTGCATCGAGAACACTTAGTCCACAGGAAGACAAGCGCCAGACCCGAGCGGCCCTGGTCCATGCGCGCCCACAGCCGGCGGAGCGTCCCCGGGGGTTTTGTGGTTGTCTCGATCCCTACGTCGGGATCGAGCAGGATCGCGATCCCGGTGAACGCGCCATCGAACTCCTCCCAGCTGATCTTCCGAGGTCCGGTGGCCGGGTCGTTGATGTACACCGTGTTGCCCCTGAAGCCCTCGACCACGAGGAAGTGGTCGAAATTCCAGAACACGATCGCCGGCAGAGGTGCCCTGCGCAGAACGTCGGCCTCGAGTTGGAAGCCCTTCGCCTCGAGCCCGTGGGCCCGAGCAGCGCGCAGCAGGTTGCCGGCGTTCGTCCCGTCGTGGGATACGCCGCACTCGATGCGGAGCTGCTCCAGCGGAACGTGGCGGCCCCGATGGGCAAGCACGATCGCAAGTGCAGCGGCACAGTATTCGACCGCCTCCATCTTCAACCGCGTCGGCGTGCGCACGCGGCGGCTGCCGTCGCCGTGACGCGAGAGCAGCGGATGGGGCGGCGGTGCGGCGGCCCCCTCCTTGGGCTGATCACCGACCGCCGTCACTGCTTACCGAGGATCAGATCCAGCACCCGCTGGTTGCCCTGCTGAATCGCGACGAGATCGACGACACGCGTCCCTTCAGCGAGCCGTACTGCTGCTCGGGTGCCGTTGAGACGTTGAGGTCGACGCTCATTCCCGGCGCCACCCCGCCCGCATCCTTCTGCGGGAGGAAAAGGTAGGCGCCCGCGACCTGGCTGCCCGGCTCGGCCGCTAACGCGGTGACGGACTCCGCAGAGAACGAGAAGGTCCGTGACCTGGCGATCACCAAGCTCGGCGAGATCGGCTCCTATATCGGCGTGCCGATTACGCTCGCGGACGGGCGCGTTTACGGCACCGTGTGCGCGGTGAGCCATCGGGCGCACTCCGATCTTTCCGATCGCGACGTGCTCGTGCTCAAGGCAGTGGCCCGTCTGATGGCCTCGGAGATCGAGCGCGACAACCTTCACACCCAGAATCAGAAGCTCGTGGCGCAGCTCGCCGAAGCGGAGTCGGAGATGGCCGAACTACGCGAGGCGGTCCAGGCCGCCGAGGCAACCTCGGATACCGAGTTCGTCGACGCGCGCGGGTGGCGACCGGACTGAGTCGGCGCTCACAGATCGCCCCACAACCGTTCCCTGAGTCCCGATGCCCGTGCCACCGGTCGCGACACGGCCGCACGGATCGCCGCCTCATCGCCGACGAGTATCAGCCGGTTTCGCGCTCGCGTCACGGCCGTGTAGAGCAGCTCACGCGTCAGGATCCTCGAGTCAACCGCCGGTAGGATCACCGCCGCGGTCAGAAACTGCGACCCCTGGCTCTTGTGGATCGTCATCGCGTACACCGTCTCGACGGCATCGAGGCGCAGCGGGCTGACGCCGACCAGCTGGCCCCCGGTGTCGAACACCGCGCTCATCTCACGGTCCGGATCCGCGACGATCACGCCGGCATCGCCGTTGTACAGGCCTAGCTCGTAGTCGTTGCGCGTGATCAGCAGCGGACGGCCCACGTAGTCGCGCTCGCCGAGCTCCAGCCCGTCCACCGCGGCCCGGAGCCATGATTCGACTCGAGAGGTCCAAGCGCTCACCCCGTGCGGCCCGCGCCGATGCGCGCACAGCAGCCGGAAGGCGCCGAGCGCGTCGAGCGCCTCCTGGACCGCGCCGGCGGCGGCAGCCTCGAACATCGAGCCCCCCGCCCCCACGGCTTCAGCACGCACCGCCTCCATCGCTTCGTCCGCACCCGCGTCCTCGACGTCGAAGGGCAGCCACGTGATCTCACCGGGTGCTTCGGCGAGGGCCAGCAGCGTCCGGTCGCCGTCGCCGTGGCGGATCGCCTCAGCGAGGGTCGCGATCCCGCGCCCGTAGCGGTGGACCCGATCGAGAACGACGATGCCCCCACCGATCGGCGCGGTCGCTTTGACCGTGATGTCGTCTGCTGTTGCCGCCGGGCCGACGATGTCCGCGAGCACCACGCCTGCTTCGATTGATCGCAGCTGCCCGGGGTCGCCAACGAGGATCAGGCGCGCGTCTGCTCGCACAGCTTCGACGAGACGGGCCATGATCGACAACGACACCATCGAGGTCTCATCGACGACCACGACGTCGTGGGGCAGCCGGTTGTGGCGGTCGTGCGCGAAGCGGCTGTGGCTTGCGCGCCTCCATCCGAGCAGTCGGTGGATCGTCGATGCCTTCAGGCCCAGCAGCTGCCGCCGGATCGGGTCGGTGACGGTCAGGCGCTCGGCCTCGTCGTGAACCGCCTCTTGCAGCCGCGCGGCCGCCTTGCCCGTCGGCGCGCACAGCGCCACCAGCGGTGGCCGGGCTCCAGTCGCGGCGGCCTGCTCTGCCAGCAGCGCGACGATCCGGGCGACGGTCGTCGTCTTCCCGGTGCCGGGTCCGCCGGCCACGACCGCGAACGGCCGGAAGACCGCCGCAGCGGCAGCGAGCCGCTGTCGACCGTCACCGTCGGCCGGGAACAGACGCTCGAGGCCTTCGTTCAGAGCGGCTTCGTCGACTGGGGGGTCCGCAGCACCTGCCAGGGCCAGCAGATCCCCGGCGACGTCGCGCTCCTCGTGCCAGTAGCGATCCAGATACAGCCGCGTCCCGATCAGCCGCAGCGGCCGGTCGACGTCAGGCGCGTCTTCGCCTGCTGCGACGAGCACGCTCGTGCGGACCGCCTCGGTCCAGCCGCCTGGCTCGGGCCATGGGAGATCACCGACGTCGATTGCCTCCTCGGACTCCAGATTCGCGGTCGCATGGATCGAGGCGAGGTCGACGAACACGTGCCCGAGGCGTGGCGCTCGCACCGCGAGTGCGACCGCAAGCCTCACGGCTTCGTCCTTCTCCTGCACGAGTTGCGCGAGTCGTGTGGCGACGTGGACGTCGGCGGGCGACAGAACCCCGACCGCGTTGAACGTCGCGAGCAGACCGTCCGCGCTGCGGACGAGACGCGCGGCGAACGGGTCCTCCTGCAATTGGGGCTCGGCCTCAATCATCCGGCACCTCTGTCGAGGACATCGCTGAGCGCCTCCACCAGTGGGCCCGGCGGGCGCCAGGCGAACACGCCGCACGGGTTACCCGCGATCGTGGGCGTGTCGGCCCCGGCCATGCCGCGGACGAACAGATAGAGCACTCCAGCGAGATGTGCATCTGCCTCGTAGGCCGGCAGCCGCCAGCGGAGATATCTGTGCAGCGCGACTGTGTAGAGGAGCGCCTGCAGGCCGTAGTGCGCGCGGGCCATCTCCTCGCTCGTCGCCCGCAGGTCATATTGGGCGAGCGTGAGCTCCTGATCCGGCGGACCGAGCCAGTTGGTCTTGTAATCGATGATCGCGAACCGCGGCCCGTCGACGCGGAGCACCAGGTCGATGCTCCCGGTGAGAAAGCCGCGCACGCTGGAGCGCAGCATCGGATCCTCGAGGCGCTCCGCGTACGCGATCATCGGGTCGTCAGGTGCGGCGTGGGTACGCAGGACGCTCGCAATCGCATGGAGCGTCAGGCGCGCGGTCGGGTCATCGCCACCCACCAGCGGCAGCTCGAATTCGAGTTCGTCGAGACGGTCCTGCCGCGCGACATCGCGCAGCCGTCTGCCGTCGATGAGTGGACCCAGCGGCGTCTCGATCGCAAGCCGCAGTCCGCTCACGGCTTCGGCCGGCTCAGCCAGGATCAGGCCACCCCGCGCCTGGACCGCCGCGGCGTGTTCGCCGATCTCCCTCTCGAGGTCAGCGGCCGCGAAGTCGGTCCGCTCCAGCACCCGATGCACGAACGTCCCGAACTTCACACCGACCGGCATGTTCGCCAGCGGCGACGGGCGCCGCATCGCCGGCGCCGCATCTGCCGGAGTGTCTGCATCGATCGGCGCGACGGCACTCTCTGGCTCGTCGACGAGAACCGGCTCGTCCGGTTCGCTGCTCACGAGCGCGTCGTGACTCTCGGCGGTGATGTCGCTGTAGGACGTGCGCCGCCAGCCGACGTCGAGGCGGCGATCGAATCGCGCCGCATCGAGATCCGGCGTCCCTGGGAGCGGCGGACTCCACGACGCGGGCACGCCGAGCACCGACTGCTCGACCGCGATCCGCCCCGGCGCGTGGGCAGCGAGCTCCTGGAAGCGCTGCAGCGCTCGGTCGTCGGTCGGTGTCGAACCACCGTCTGGCGCGACTTTGCCGCTGTCATCGCGCGCGAACAGCAGCCGGCTGAGCGGTGCATGACGGCTGTCGTATGACCCCGCCCACCAGATCACCGCTTGGTGCTTGGCTCTCGTCAGCGCGACGTATGCCATCCGCAGCTCCTCGCCGCGCCGCTCGATCAGGTTCTGACGCTTGTGCTTTCGGTAGGACGGCTGCTCGAGACCGACATCAAGCGTGCACCGGTCGCCGGCGTCCGGGTCGTGGTAAAGCACTGGGTCATCCCCGCGGGGCACGTAGGTGTCCCACAGGAACGGGCAGTACACGATCGGGAACTCGAGCCCCTTGCTGCGGTGGATCGTCAGGACCTGCACGGCCTCGCTGTCGGACTCGATGCGCCGCGTCAGCTCCTCCTCCTGCGTCTCGGCCTCCGCCTCGGCAATCCGCTGCGACAGCCAGCCGCGCAGCGCGGTGACGCCCAGCTGCTCGGCGCGCGACGCGCGGTGCAGTAGCTGGCCGAGGTGGCGCAGATCGGTCAGGCGCCGCTCCCCGTCGGTCACCGACAGCAGCCGTGCAGGCAGATCCTCGTCGACCACGACCGCCTGCGTGAGCGCCGCGACGCCGCTATCGCGAAGAATCCGATTCCAGCGGTGCAGGCGCCGGTGGATCTCCTCCCACTCGTGCTCCGACGCCGATGCGATGCGATACGCGCTCCATCCGAAGAATGCCCCGAGCGCGGCCGTCTTCGCCCGCAGCGTCGAGGACGGCCGCTCGATCGCCTCGAGCAGACGCAGCCAATCACTCGCCGAGGCGCTCTCGAACACGCTGCCGGCACCGTTGATCACGGCCGGGACGCGAGCCTGCTGGAGCGCCTCGCGCACGAGTTCGGCGTTCGCGTGCGTTCTGACGAGCACGGCGATGTCGCCCGGGCAGACCTCCCTCCGGTCCAGGACGTCGCCGCGGGGCGAGCGATGCTCGATCTCGGCGCCCGACGACAGCAGAGCAACGACGTCTGCGGCGACGTCGCGGGCGATGTGGTCGCGGGCGGACGGGGCGCCGGCGAACCCGTAGTTGGTCTGGACGATCGAGGGCTGGTCTCTGCGCACGACCCGCACGCGCAGGGCGGCATCGCTCGGGGCGCCGCTCAGTCGCGTTGTCTGATGTCCGGGAGCGGCTCTCACTTGGCGGTAGACGATTCCGGCGTGGCCGAGCGTCGCCCCGTCGAACAACGCGTCGAACGCGTCGAGCAGGGGTTGGTCGCTGCGCCGGTTGACCCTCAGGGTCGATTGCGCGTCTGCCGTGGCGGCCGCCACGAGGTAGGCATAGACGTCGGCGCCGCGGAACGAGTAGATCGCCTGCTTGGGATCGGCGATCAGGACCAGGGTGATGCCCTCGGCGACAAATGCGCGGTGGAGGATCTGCCACTGGATCGGGTCGGTGTCCTGAAACTCGTCGACGAGAACGACCCGGAACCGGGAGCGGAGTCGCTCCTTGGCGGCATCGCCGTTCGGGCTGTCGAGCGTCCCTCTCAGGCGCGTTAGCAGGTCGTCGTAGGTCATCAATGCGAGCCGTCGCTTGCGCCCCTCGACCTCACCGCGGATCCGCGACGCCAGCCGGTAGCGCATCGCCGGGATCGACTCCTCGGCCTGATCCCGCGGTTCGAGCTCGGCCATCGGATTGAAGATCGAGGCCCGGGCGATCTTCAGCGCCTGCACGCGGTCGAACGCGACCGGATGCCCGCTGTAGAAGCGCCTCACGTAGAAGTCATCGAGCGCCTCTTCGACGAGCTCGGCTACGTCCTCGACGAACACGGTCCCTGGCTCCAGGTCGCCGATCGTCCCCAGCTCGGCGAGAACCTCCTGGCAGAAGCCGTGCGTGGTCGCGATCGTCGCGGCGTCGAAGTCGGCGACTGCCCGCTCCAGTCTCTCGCGCCTGGCGCGTATCTCGTCCGCCGGACCGTTTGTGAGCAGGGTCGCGATCGGGTCGAGACCTCGGTCCGGAGCTCCGCTCAGAATCCGCGACAGCTCGTGCTCGGTGTTCACCAGCCGCTCGCGGACACGGTCGCGCAGCTCACCGGTCGCCATCCGCGTGAACGTGATCAGCAGCAGTCGCTCGAGCGGCATGCCCTCCGCGACGTAGCGCGCCGCCAGCGCCGCGATCGTGTAGGTCTTGCCGGTGCCGGCGCTCGCCTCGAGTACCGTCACGCCGGACGGCAGCGGCCCGCAGATATCGAACTCGGCTGGTTGGACGGCGGTCGTCATTGGTCGGTGAGGACCTCGCGTTCCAGCAGCGGATCCCAGAGGCGACGCGCAAATCGTCCGAACCTGGTCGGGTCGCTCTGGTCCCAGCCGGGACCATGCTCGTCGTCACGCGGCGGCTGCTCGATCAGCTCGGAGAACCGCAGCGCGCCGTTGTGCACCGCGATGTGCTCGGGGTCGCGGTCCTCCTTGGGGAAGTTGAAGGCGCTTTCCCAGGCGGACCGTGCAGCATCCTCGCCGTCCTCTCCGGCGAACGCGGCTTCGGCATACGCCGCAGAGGCGGCGCCCGTGAGCGGGACCGGCTCGCGCATGCCGCGGTCGTAGAGGTCGATGATCTTTGTGAGTGCGTCGAGCGCTTCGCTCTTGCGCGCGTTCTCGTCGTCTTCCAGCGGCGGAATCCGCGAGACCGCGACCTCGGCTGCCCGTGAGCGTGCACGGCCGACGACGAGCGTGTCGTAGGCGGTCTCGGGCCTCGACGCGCCCAGGGCAAGCAGCCACACCCAGGCCCGCAGCCGGTCCTTAGGCTTCACGCGCGAGTACGAGGCGATCCGGATCGTGTTGCCGCAGACGCCCGGGACGGTGCCCGTCAGCCTCCGTCCGTCGGGCAGCTCGAGATTCACGTCGAGCGATGCGGCGGGCGCAGTCAGCTCCTGCGGGATCGCCGCCACGATCCGCTGCACTCGGCCGGCGACGGACCGGATTACCGGATTGGCGAGTGTTCCGGGCGGAAGTGACCCGCGCGCGAACTCAGCCTGTACGCAACGCTTCAGCTCCTGACCCTCAAGGACGCCCTCGAGCAGCCGCTGTCCGACCTGCCACTCCTCGAGGCCGTCGAGCTCGACGGGCAACGAATCCTCCACCTCATCGGAGTAGTCGGCGACGCTGACGCCGAGGCGGTCGCGCAGGAACGCCTTCGCGGGGTGCTCGACGAACCGGACCAGGCGCTGCAGTTCGAGCACCTCGCTCGTCGCGGGTTCCAGCGGGCTTGCGAGGAACCTTGGGCGATCCGTCCGCTCGCCGGCGAGCGCTCGGGCACCCGCCAGCGAGGTTCGATCAAAGCTCCAGCGCTGGTTCGGTTTTGCTGCGAGCGATCCGGGTTCGAAGTTGCGGGGGTCAAAGGGTTGGAGCGGATGCCGTGTCAGAACTCGTTCCCGAGGCGGAGTGTCGTTGTCGGACTTGACGGTTCGATCGATGACGTCCAGCAGCTCACCGACCGGAACCGCCGGCGGGCGGGGCAGATTGGTCCGCTCGTCGTTGCCGGTGTACGTGATCAGGAGTTGCTCGGTCGCGGCGAGCAGGGCATCGAGCAGCATCTGGCGGTCCTCGGTGCGAGGATCTCGGTCGCCGACGTGTGGCTCGCGCAGGATCAGGTCATCCCCATCGCGCGGCGCCTTGCGCGGGAACGCGCCGTCGTCGAGGCCGAGGACGCAGATCACCCGGTGCGGGACCGAGCGCATCGGCACGAGCGTGCAGATCGTCAGATTGCCGGTCCGGAAGTTGGCTCTGGTGGGTCGCCCGCGCAGCCGCTCCGCCAGGAGGGCGCGGATGTCAGCCGGTTCGAGCACGGCGTCACTGTGGTTGGCCTGGTGGGAGAGATCGTCGACGACGCGCTGGAGTTCGATCCGCTGCCACGAGTCGCGATCGGTCGTCCTCGTCAGCGAGTCGGCGGCATCGGTGAGCGCGTGACCCCAGTCGGCGATCGGCTTGGCCCGCTGGAGCTGGTCAACGGCCGATCGGGCGCGGTCGACGAACTCCGCAAACCGGCCCGCCAGCTCGATCACGCCGCTTTCGACATCGTCCAGCGGGAGCACTTTGTCCGCGAGCCGGCGCCGGTCGTGCTCGGTCATCGCCACGCCGAGCAGAATTCGATCGAGTCCCGCGCGCCACGTGTTGGCCTCGAGCGCGGCCAGCTTGAACCGCTGACGGTGGGGTCCGTCAAAGCCCCAGCGGATCCCGCTCTCGACCACCCAATCCTGCATCCGCGTGACGGCGTCGTCATCGAAGCCGAACCGCCGTCTTACGGGCTCTTTGTCGGCGAGGTCGAGCAGCTGTGAGGCCGTTACGCGCTGCTCGGCGAGATTCAACAGTTGCGAGACGACGTTCAGTAGCGGGTTGGTCTGGCGCAGCGAGCGATCCGCGAGTCTGACGCGCAGGTCCTGATCATTCGCGGCTGCTGAGCCGAACGTCGCCTCGATCAGCGGCGCGAAATTCTCGATGTCGGGACACATCACGACGATGTCTCGCGGCTCGAGCGTCGGGTCCTCTTCTAGGAGGTGGAGGATCGCGTCGCGCAGCACCTCGACCTGGCGTGCGCGCCCGTGACAGGAATGAACCTGCAGGCTCCGGTCCCCCTCCGGGAATGACGGCCTCGAGTCCGGGTTGTTTGGGAGCGGTTCGTCCGGTGGCGGCCGGTCTGCGCGGATCGCCGCCTGGATGCGGGACAGAAGCGTGTCCCGTGTCGTGTCCTGTAGTTGGTGGTGATGGTCCTGCCTAGGCGTCGTGGAGCTCGTCAGTACGAGCTGAAGTTCGCGGGCGTCTCGGCCCCAGGAGGCGAGCAGCCGGTTCGCCGGCAGATCGGCGGTTGGATCCTCGTCGCGCCGGTTGACACTTGGCTGTCGCCGTGCGATCTGCTGCCACAGGGCCGGCGACGGGTGAAGGATGAACAGGTGGACCTCTCTCTCCCCCGCGATTGCTGCCAGCACCTCGAGGTAGCTGCGAGGCATCCGGGTCAGCCCGAACAGGCTGATCCGCGGTGGTAGTGAAATGCCCTTTGGCGTGTTGCGGATCGCGACGCACGCCGCCTCGATCCGCTCGGCGGGGCTCGGCTCAGCGAGTAGGGCGCGCAGCCGGCGCCACAGCTCGGGCTGCCAGCCGGCCTCGCCCGCACCGGCGTCCTCGCCCGCCGCCCAGCGACGAATCATCTCCGGCCGGTGAACGCCGTAGTGGTCGAACAGATCAGCGATGTGGCGAACGACGCCGAACCGCCGGACCGGATCATCCGGCTCCGGCCGCGCACCCTCGAAATGCGCCTTGAGCGTTTCCAGCCATGGCTCCTCGATGCAGTCGTCGACGAGCTCGATCAGCGGCCACACCGAGCGCTCCGGCCGCCAGGGATCGCGATCGGGATCGATCCCCATGGCCTCGGCCAAAGTGCCGATGATCAGCCGGCCCGGAAACGGAAACTCGATGTTGGCGCAGACGCCGTCGGCCCGCCCAGCCGTCGCGCCCAGCGACGTCGAGAGCCGCTGTGCAAGCCATCGCTCGATCCCGCGCGTCGGCACCGAGACCACATCGGACATGAACGGATCGTCGAGCGGACTCCTCAGTGTTTCGGCGAGTCCGTCGGCCAGCCGGTCGGCTCGCTCTGATCTATGGACGTGCAGCATCTGCGTTCGGCCTCACGTGCTGCGGTCCCGCCACTTCACGTAATTCTGGCGACTCAGGCGGCGCGCGGAATGCTCTGCTCGAAGCTGAAGACGTTGTCGGGGTCGTAGCGCCGCTTGATCCTCGTCAGGCGTTTGAAATTCCTGCCGTAGTAAGCCGCTTGCCAGTGGGGTTGCGAGCGGTCGATGAAGTTCTGGTACGCCGCTCCGGTCGTGTGCGGTCGAAGGTCGTGGGCGAGCTGGTCGATCCAGGCGAGCCCGCGCGCGATCGTGCTGCGCGAGTCCCGCGGCGTCCACTCCGTTTCGGTGGCGAGCACCGCGAAGTCGTTGCGGTGCACGAACGCGGTGGCGGAGGCGGGCACCCGGTTGATCGCGCCACCCGAGGCAAACATCGCCGCGCCAGCGCCGTCCGGGTTGTGGCTGCCCGGCCACCGCTCGACGGCGCGCACCAGGGTTTGGACGCCCGAGCCGTCGAGACGCCGCGCGAGATACGCGGACTTCACCTCGTACGCGATCGCGGGGGTCGTGTGGAAGAAGTAGTCCTTGGCCTGCCAGAAGGTCCGGCGGGCGATCAGCTGCTTCTTGATCCGGCCGGCGTTGAGCGCCGGCGCGAGCAGGTCAACGAGCTCGTGCTTCGGGCCGAAGTACTGCCCGAGCGCCGAGATCGTCGGCGGCCCCTTGCCGCCCGTCCGCGGGTTACCGGCCCTGCCGACGCCGATCCGCGCCGAGAAATCGTCGGGCGCCCGCCCAATGACCTCCTGGAAGGCCTCGAAGACGGCCTCCGCGTCCGCCCACTCCCACGCGATGTCGTACAGGGTGACGTCATTGACAGGGTTCGTCGCAAACGTGTACGAGGTGCACACACCGAAGTTGCCGCCGCCACCGCCGCGCAGCGCCCAGAACAGATCCGAGTTGCGGTGCTCGCTGCACGTTCTGAGTCGACCGTCGGGGGTGACCACCCGCGCCTCGACGAGGTGGTCGCACGTCAGGCCCATCTTGCGCGAGCTGAATCCGATCCCCCCGCCGAGAACGAGCCCGCCGATTGCCACCGTCGGGCACCGCCCCGCGGAGATCGCGACCTGGTGCGGCTGAAGTGCGGCGTAGATCGTCGTGTTCCGGGCGCCCGGCTGCGCCGTCACGGTGCCCCTCCCATCGTCAACGGAAACCGCCCGCATGCCGCCGACGTTGACGACCAGGCCCGGCCCCGTGCAGTAGCCGGCGTAGTTGTGGCCGCCGGAGCGAACCGCGACCGGAACGCCGTTCTCATGTGCCCACGTCACTGCCGTCTGCACGTCTCTGACGCTCGAGCAGACCGCGACGCCGCCGGGACGAATTTGGGCGTAGCGGAGGTTCAGCGGAGGGGTGATCCGTGCGTAGCGGGGGTCCCCCGGCCGGACCAGCTTGTGCCCCAGCTTGGCCGCCAGCTCGTTCCAGCGCGGGCGGGACGCGCTCGCTGCCGAGACCGAACCGGCGAGCAGCTCGAGCTGCCCGGCCAGGGAGGCAGCGAGGACCGATCCGCCGGCGCGCCGCAGGAACGTGCGCCTCGTGGTCGTTTGTTCACGGTGCGCAGACATCGCCCCCCTTTCATATCACCGCGTGCGGCTATCTTCACCCCATGAGGGGCGTCACAGCAGTCCTTGCCGTGGTGATGCTGGCGGGCTGCGGGCAGAGCGCCACCGGCACGACCACGAGTCCTCCGAGCACGTCTACGGGTCCTCCGAGCAGGTCTACGGGTTCCGGCGCGGTTGCGACTCATGTCCGGGCCCGCCCACGGCACCGCGCGGGCGCCGGTCGGCTCACTCCGAGTGGCCTTGCCTATTCCGCTGCCTCGGCACAGATCGTCCAGGCCCAACCCGCCGCCGGCTCCTGCCACGCGCTCGGAACAGGCCCCTTTTCGCGCCCCGATCCGCGCTGCACTCCGGGCGCGCTGAACCCCGCGGTCACGCAGGCGACGATCGGTCAGACGATCTGCGCGTCCGGATGGACGTCGACTGTTCGTCCGCCCGAGAGCATCACCGAGCCCGAGAAGCGGGCCAGCATGGCCGCCTACGCCGATGGCGGATCGCTTCAGGGCTACGAGTACGACCACTTCGTGCCGCTCGAGCTGGGCGGCGCCGTCAACGACCCGCGCAACCTTTGGCCGGAGCCCGGCCCCTCGCCGAATCCCAAGGACACCGTCGAAGACGGCCTCAACCGGCAGGTGTGCGACGGGCAGATGACGCTCGCTGCCGCCCAGCGCGCGATCGCCGGCAACTGGATCGCCCTGGCTGCATCCCGGCCGCCGCCACGCAGCGCCTCGGCTCCGGCCGCCGCCAGCGCACAGTGCAGCATCATCGCCGCCTACAGCAGCACCTACCACGACTACGACGTGTACGTGCATTCAAACCAGCCCGACCAGGCGGTGACCGTCACCGACTCCGCCGGCCACACCGACAGCTGGCACACCAACGCCGGTGGCTCCGCGGACGTGTACTTCCACCCCACGGGCGACGCGGCCGGAGAGACAGTCACCGCGCGCGTCGGCGGCGCGTCCTGCTCGACGACGCTCTAGCCGCTGCCGCTACCGTAGGCCTCGGTGCGGATCGCCACCTGGAACGTGAACTCCCTCAAGCAGCGGCTGCCGCGACTGCTCCCCTGGCTCGATCAGCGCCAGCCGGATGTGGTGTGCCTGCAGGAGACGAAGCTCGCCGACGCCGCGTTCGCTGAGCTGTGCCAGGACGAGCTCGCCGCGCGCGACTACGAGGCGGCGGCTTACGGCGAGGCTACCTGGAACGGGGTGGCGATCTTCTCGCGTGTCGGCCTCGGGGATGTCGTGCGCGGAATCGAGGGAGGGCCGGGATTCCCGCATCCAGAGGCACGGGCCGTGTCGGCCACGTGCGGGGGGATTCGGATCGTCTCGGTCTACGCGCCCAACGGGCGCTCCCCTGGCTCCGAGCACTACCAGTACAAGCTCGCGTGGTTTGCTTCTTTGCGCGGCGCGATCGCGCGCGGGCCCGAGGCGGCGATCGTCTGCGGCGATATGAACATCGCGCCCACCGACGACGACGTCTTTGACCCTGAGGCGTACGTGGGACAGACCCACGTGACGCCGCCGGAGCGCGCGGCCCTCGCGGCGCTCATGGATCTGGGCCTGCACGACGTCGTGCGCGACCGCTGGCCGACCGAGCGCGTCTTCACCTACTGGGATTACCGCGCGGGCATGTTCCACCAGGACCTCGGCATGCGCATCGATCTCGTGCTGGCGAGCGGTGTGGTCGCCGAGCGAGTGAAGGCCGCGTGGGTCGACCGGCACGCGCGCAAGGGCACTGGGCCGAGTGATCATGCCCCAGTGATCGTCGACCTAGACGAGGCGCCCGACGGTGACATCGGGCCCGTGGTGCCGCCGCCGTCAGCGCCGGCGAAGCGGAGGGGCACGGTCAAGCTGCCGCAGTCGCGGTAGATCTGCGCTGTCCGGGTGCCGGGCCGCTTGTGCGTCGCGGCTTCGGATCAGTCGTGTTTGCGGTCGCGATCGCGCGATGGCTGGACGCGCTTTGGCTCGCCGGGCATCTTCGGATAGTCCGGCGGATAGGGCATATCGCCCTCACCCTGGGATTCGTACATCTTCAGGAGCGGCTCGAGCGAGTGCAGCGTGTCGTTGATCGCCGCATGGCGATCGCCCACCTCCGCGAACCGCGCGGGCATCGTCGCGACGGAGAAGTCCTCGGGCGCGACGTTTGGCAGCTCGTCCCACGTCAGCGGTGCGGACACGGGCGCACCGGGCTTCGGCCTCACGCTGTAAGCGGAAGCGATCGTCCTGTCGCGAGCGTTTTGGTTGTAGTCGATGAAGATTCGCTCCCCGCGCTCCTCCTTCCACCACTTGGTCGTCACGTGCGCCGGTTGGCGCCGCTCCAGCTCACGACCGAACGCGATCGCAGCATGGCGGACATCCGTGAACGTCCAGCGCGGCTCGATCCTCAGGTAGATGTGGACGCCTCGACCACCCGACGTCTTCGGGAACCCGGTGAACCCGAGTTCGTCGAGCAGCTGTTTCGCCTCGGCCGCTACCAGTGCGGCGTCTGCGAAATCCGTGCCTGGCTGCGGATCCAGGTCGAGCCGCAGTTCGTCGGGATGGTCGACGTCTTGCCGGCGTACCGGCCACGGATGAAACGTGATCGTCCCCATCTGCGCCGCCCACCCCACGACCGCGATCTCGGTCGGGCAGACCTCGTCCGCGTGTCGTCCGGATGGGAATTGGATCTCAGCCGTCTCCACGTAGTCGGGAGCGCCTTTCGGGATCCGCTTCTGAAAGAACGCATCGCCCCCGCCTCTATCCCGCGTCGAGAGCACGATCCCCGGATGGACCCCCTTGGGCCAGCGCTCGAGCGTCGTCGGCCGGCGCTCCAGCGCTCGCATGATCCCGTCCTGCACCGCGAGGTAGTAGCTGACGATGTCGAGCTTTGTGACCGCCCCCGAGCGTTCGGTCGGCGGGAAGATCACGCGGTCGGGGTTCGAGACCCTAAGATCCCGCCCACCAGCGTCGACGATCGTTTCGGGGGACTTCGGCATGGTGCGAAGTTCTACGTCAAACGGGGCGATGACGGTTGCATGATTTGTGGTTGCCCGTCACCCATCGCTGGTGAGGGTGATGACTCGATGATGCCCAGGCAGCTTGACTTCGGCGACGCTTACGGGCAAGCTCGTCGCCACCAGACGCTGGAGTGCGACCCTGACGCTCAGCTGAGGATGAGCCGTCCCGTCGCGACGGGATCTTCTCGCGGCAGCTGATCTCGGTCCGCGCGGTGACCGCGACCGTGGCGGCTTCTGACGTGTGCACGTGGCGTGGCCCGGCTGCGTTCATGCCGTTATCGGCGTGGCCAGAGCATCGCATGCCGCGTCGAGCGCGAGCCGGCGCTCGCTCTCGACCAGTCCGAGCCGCGTGCGGCGGTCGAGCAGGTCCTCCGGTCGCATCGCCAGCTCGCTGCGCACGCCGAACACGAACTCGACGCGCAGTACGGGCAGGCCCTCGGCGACCGGTTCAAGGAGCCCTGGATCGTCTGCGGCCAGCGCAGCAACGGCGGCTGCCTCCGCGCCGTAGCGCCGCAGCAAGCGCGCCGGCACGTCTCGCGCTGGGTCGAGATTGGTTGGCAGTGCGCCGATCAGCGCCCGCCGCGCAGTCACGCACGCTCGGCAGTCCACCCCCGCGCGCGCCGCGATCCGGTCGACCGTGTCCCGCGCCATCTTTCGGTAGGTGGTGAGCTTCCCTCCGACAATCGTGAGCACGCCGGTCTCCGGGTCTTCGGTCACCGTGTGGCGGCGGGAGAGATCAGTCGTGTTGCCATGACCGGTGTCGAGCAGCGGCCGCACGCCGGCGTAGCGGCCGATCACATCTTCGCTGGTGAGCGGTACCCGCAGTGCGGTTGAGATCGCCCGCAGCAGGAACCGCTCCTCCGCGGCATCGACCGTCGGCTCCTCGGGTATCGGGCCGTGCAGCTCCTCGTCGGTCAGCCCGATCGCCACGCGCTCGTCGGCAAGCGGGACTGCGAACACGTATTGGGCGCTGCCGCCGTGCGCGGGGACCGTCAATGCGCTGCGGGGATGGCCGAGGCGGCTGGCGGGGACGATTACGTGCGATCCCTTGCTGGGGCGCAAACGCACACTCGGCGCCAGCGCGCCCGCCCATGCCCCGGCAGCGTTGACGATGTGGCGCGCACGGAGCTCGACTGGCTGCGCCGTCAGCTGGTCGACTGCGTGGGCGCGCCCGCGCTCGAGCGCCGTGACGCCGCAGCGCGTGATGATCCTCGCTCCGTGCGCGGCGGCAGTGCGCGCGACCGCCACCACGAGCCGAGCGTCGTCCTCCAGTCGCGTGTCCCACCCGACCAGCGCACCGCGCAGCCCGTCGGTCTGCAGCGCGGGAAATAGCGCCACCGCCTCTGGGACGGCGACCCTGCGCGGGGAGGGCAGCGAGCGGCGGCTCGTCCCCGCGGCGATGCGCAGCAGATCCCCGACTCGGTAGCTGGCCTCGATCAGCGCCGCGGAGCTACGCGAGACCTGTTCATTGAGCGCTACGACCGACGCCATCGGCCGGCAGAGATGCGTCGCCGTACGCGTCATCAGCACGTGGCGTTCCCGGGCCGACTCGGCGGCCACGCCAAGTTGCCCCTGGGCGATGTAGCGCAGGCCGCCGTGTACGAGCTTTGAGCTGAATCGGCTCGTGCCGTTCGCGAGATCGCCGCGCTCGATAAGTGCCACCGACAGTCCTCGCGTCGCGGCGTCGAGTGCCACGCCGCAACCGGTGATCCCTCCCCCGATCACGAGCACATCGACGCTCTCGCCCTCCGCAAGCTGCGCGAGCTCTCGCTCTCGCCGACGCGCATCGAGGTGCGGGGACCGCGTTGCGGAGCCTGCACGTCCGGGGCTCGGCGAGGCGGTCATCGTGCGTCCGGTCGCAGCAGGCCGTCAAGCATCATCGCCAGGTCTCCTAGCATCTGGGTGCGCTGCCTGCGGCTTGTCCCATCGCGCGCCGAGAGGACAAACCCACGGATCGCCGTCAGGATCGAGAGGGCCAGGCGGCCCGGGTCGTCTTGCCGAACCGCGCCCTCGCTCATTGCGTCTTTCAATTGCTCGCGCAGGCTGGCGACGAACGCTGCGGGGATCCGGCCGAGGCGCTGCGTCATGTACGGCAGCAGCATTTCCGGATCGACGTCGATCAGGCGGAGCATCAGCTCGTGGCTCGTCAGAAGCTCGAGGCTGCGAATCACATAGGCGGTGATTCGGCGCCTGGGTTCGGCCTCGTCCGCCGCCTCCTCCGCGGCCCGGGCGATCACCGCGCCGAACTCCCTCGACATCAGCGCCTGCAGAATGCTCGTGACGTCCGGGTAGCGGCGGTAGACGGTCATCCGGCTCAGGCCCGCCCCTTCGGCCACGTCGGTCAGGGTCGTGCGGCGGAATCCGACCGTCATCACCTGCCTGTAGGCGGCATCGAGGATCCGCGAATCGATCGCGTCTGTCGGATTTGTGATAGAAAGTGACATACTACGTCTAAATGTAACACCATTTGAGCGTGGAGGAAGGCTATGAACGACACGGTTGTCGGAACCCTGAGAGGGCACCCTGCACACCTACTGCGCTTGGCCGCAGCGACCCTGATGATCGCGCTGGCGCCTGCCGCGAGCGCTCAAGCAGCCGCTCCGAATGCTCGCTCCACGGTGACGATCACAGGGCGCCAGGTGGTCGTTCGGGTCGGTTCGGACACCGTGGTTGTGACGCGCAACCCGTTCCGGCTACGAATCGTCTCCGGGGCGGGGGCGCTGAACGAGGTGGCCAACGTCCGGCCGGGACCCAAGGTCGTCCCGCCCACGATGGATCCGGTCGCCCCCGGGACCGACCTGCAGAAGAGCAACCAGCTGTACTCCCCGCTGTCGTTCCTCGTCGGCCGGCAATCCTTCACGCAGTACATCGGGGGCATCTGGAGCGGCAATTTGAAGAGCGGGACGAGCTCGGGCGTTCAGTACTCCGCGCGCAAAGTGACCGCGGCTCACCGGCTCGGCGCCGGTGCGATCCTCACCGTCTCGACCAACGACCCTTCCGGACGGACGCTGAGCGTCGCGATCCTCCCGGAAGCACGAGGCTTGATCCGAGTTTCCGTCGCGCCCCACCCCGCCACGGGAGTGGCGATGATGAGCGATTCGTTCTCATCCTCGCCGAGTGAGGCGTTTTACGGATTCGGCGGCCGCCACAACGCGCTGAACCAGCACGGGCTGGCGCTCTCGAGCTGGGTCAACGAGGAGAACATCCCCGGGATCGGGACACCGGGAACTCCCTCCGGGATTCTGTATCCGAACGGCCCGGCCGCGGCGTTCTACCCCCAGGCGGAGTTCATCTCCTCCCACGACTACGGATTCCTGCTGGATCAAACACAGCTCGCCTGGTTCCGGCTCGATTCCGACCGTCCCAACGCCTGGAGCGTGAGCGCGGCAGCGCGGTCGCTCACCTACGTCGTCGCGCCCGGAACGCCGATGCAGGCGGTCGGCGACATGACCGCGCTGACCGGCCGCCAGCCGGCGCCACCAAGCTGGGCACTCGGACCGACGCTCGACCGGCTCGTCCGCAACAGCACCGAGACCCTGTCCGATTACGAGACGAATCTCCAGCAGGACATCGCGAACATCGACCGCTACCACCTGCCGCTGACCTCCTATCGGATCGAAGGCTGGCGGATGCCGAACCCGGACAACGACGGCATCGTGCTCTACAACCCGCCGGTCGTCAGTTTCGCGCTTCAGTCGAAGATCGTCAGCGAGCTCAGGGCGCGCCACATCCATCCGCTCGCCTACCTGAGGCCGTTTATTACGCCGGGCTCGTTTCCGGACCGCAAGGGTTACACGGCGCGCACAGCCAGCGGCCAGACCTACACGACGACCGGAACGCTCGGACAGAAGATCGCGCTGCTCGACTTCACCAACCCTGCGGCCGTGCAGTGGTGGAAGGGCGAGGTCGCCAAGGTCCTCAACCTCGGCTTCGACGGATTCATGGCGGACTTCGGCGAAGAGGTCATCGCCGACATGCACTTCCACAGCGGCCAGACCGGCGCCGCGATGCACAACGAGTACCCGATCCTCTACGCGAAGGCCACGCGCGAGGCGATCGACGCATACAACCGCGCCCACCCCAGCAGGCAGACCTGGTTCTACAACCGCTCCGGCTACACCGGCACGCCCGGCTCCGCGGCCTACGAGGGCGGCAATGTCCCCGGTGACGAGGCGACCTACTGGGGCCAGGGGTCCGGGCTGCAGTCACTGAGCGAGGACATGCTCAACCGTGCGGTCGGTGGCGCCTACGGTTACACCACCGACATCGGCGGCTACTACGACTACACGACCCCGCCGACGACCAAGGAGCTGTTCCTGCGGTGGTCGGAGTGGGCGGTACTGAGCCCGATCTTCCGCCTGCACGGAGCCGGCCGCACGGGCACTCACACCCCCTGGTCGTTCGATCTTCAGACGGTGCGGATCTATAACGCGCTCTCCAAGCTCCACGAGCAGGCGGCACCGTTGATCATGAAGCTCTGGAAGACCGCCGATCGCACCGGCATTCCTCCCACCCGGCCGCTATGGCTCGAGTTCCCCGGAGACCCGCGCGCCGCGGCCCAGCAACAGGAGTGGACGCTCGGCGACGACGTGCTGGTCGCTCCGGTGGTCATTCAGAGCGCGACGAGCCGCAGCGTGTACTTCCCCGTGGGCTGCTGGCGGGACCTGCAGACGAGCGTCACCGAACGAGGACCGCGCACAGCTCTCATCAGCGCGCCCCTGGACCGGCTGCCGTTCTTCTTCCGGTGTGGCACCAAGCCGTTCCATATAGGCGGCTGACCGCTCGTCGCAGCGGTCCGCCGGGCGCCGCCGCCGTTCGCACGCGAGCACTTGTTCAACCGTGAACGATGGGCGACGTTGTCGGGCTCGGCGGACCACCGTGCCGCGATCTACTCCTCTCCTCACGAGCGCGGCAGGCGGGCGGCAGTCTTCGACGTTCTTGCTTGTGTCGGTGCGTTCCGTCGTGATCTAGCCACGCGCTTGCCGCGACTCATTGGATGTGCACGAGTTGTAAACGCCGGCCATTCGCCGGTCATCGGTAGAACGCCGTACGCCGACTCCGTGTGTTGCGAAGCAACCATGGCCGCGCCGCAGTAGGCTGGCGACAGTGGGAGTGAGGTTTCGGTACGTCGCAGCGCTCGCAATCGCGATCACGATCTGCGGCAGTGGCGTCGCTCAGGCTGCCGCAAGGCCAGCGCTGTTTCGGGCTGGAGCGGCGGTCCGCGGCATCGACCCCTCGGTGCCGGTCTACTCGGGTGGGTTCTCGCTCAGCCCTCCGATCAAACGGGTCCACGATCCGCTCCAGGTTCGCGCCTTCTACGTGAGCAACGGCCGCACGGCGCTCGCGTTCGCGACGATCGACGCCCAGGGCTACTTCTCTGGCTACGAGGAGGGGCCGGACTTCGGTGCGCTGGCCGATCGTGTCGACGCGGCGCGGGCGGCGAGTGCAGCGGGTCGGGTCCATATATCGCAGGCCGACGTGATCGTGCAGGCAACCCATACGCACGCCGGCCCGACGCTCGAGGGAATCTGGGGACCGGTCCCAGTCTCCTACCTGAAGCTCGTTCACAACCAGGTCGTGTCCGCGATCGCCGCAGCCGCCCGCTCGGCCCGCCCCGCCTACATGCAGTTCGCAACGCTCGATGACCCCAACATCGCGGGCGTCAACATCAACCAGGACAACTACCAGGGGTGGGTAAACGACACCCAGATCTCGATTCTTCGGGCCGTCGCTCCTTCCAGCGGCGCCACGATCGGCCTGTTCGCGAGCGTTCCCACACATGGCGCGCACGTGTGCGGGCAGTGTCTGCGCATCCTCAGCGCGGACTATTTCGGCGCGGTGCGGGCCGAGCTCGACCGGCTGCTCGGGGGCGTCAGCGTGGTCGGTCCTGCCTCGCTCGGGCGGCTGGAGAGCCCGGTCGAGACGACCGGCTTCACGAACATGGAGTGGATCAGCCGGGTGATCGCCAACGATCTGCTCGAAGCGCTCGGGCACGCCCACTGGATCAGGAGCTCGAAGCTGGAGGCGCATGAATCGACGATCCGGTTCCTGGTGACAAACGCGGCGCTGCTCGGCCTCAACAACGCGTGGTCGCTCCCGGACGCCAAGAAGCAGCAACTGGCGGCAACCACCGGCATCTATCCGATTGATCGGGCAATGCGGTCGCCGTTCCGCACCGGAGACACATTCGGGAGCTGGCTGACGGCCTTCCGGATCGGGCAGGAGGCGTTCCTGTCGATGCCCGGAGAGCCGTTCCCCGAGGTCCGCCTGACGCTCGCCAAGGCGAGCAGCGCGCAGACCGTGGTGGCGCTGTCCAAGGGGCAGGACGACTTCGGCTACTTCTATCCAGCCTTCGACGCGCCCTACCCCCCGCTCTACAACTCCGACCACGCGACGTTCAACGTCTCGCCGCAGCTGGGCGACCAGATCATCGGCGCCGACGAGACACTGCTCTCGGGGATCGGGTTCCCGACGCGCAGCCTGGCGGCGACGCCACTGGACAACAACTACGGCCAGAAGAAGCTTCCCGGGCTGCAAACGCTGGCCTCACCGCCGACCGGCGACGCCAACCGCTCCGGCACGTTCACGACCACGCTTCAGGCGATCTACATGCCCGCCGCCCAGATCGACGCGCCGCTCGCGGGTCAGATCCACTGGGACTTTGGCGACGGCAGCCGCGCTGCCACCGGTTATCTGTCGGTCGGCCAGGACTTCGGACAGACCGGCCAGGGTCCTCACGGCAACCCAGTGATGTTCACCCACTCATTCCGCCCGGGGACCTACCGCGTCCGCGCGTTCGGTCAGGACACCCGGGGCAACAAGGTCTCGTGGACGATTACCGTCCGGGTGTTCCCGCGGCTTGCCGTGAGCTGTTCTGGTCGCGTGCACGGCGGCGAAGGCACGATCCTCCGCCGGCAATCGCGGCGGACGCGGCACGGCCGGACGCTCTCGGTGGTCGACGCGGCCGGCGGAACGGCGACCGCCCGCTGCAAGTAGCCAGCTCTGGTCTTCCGCCGGATCCAGTGGTACGTTGCCCGGCCAACATACAAGCCGAGTCGCTGGCCATCCGTGACCGGCGAGCGGGGGACCCAGTGCGATCGACCTCGATCGCCGGGGCGAATCGCCGCACCATCCGGCGTAGCGCATAGCGCGAGCCCGTCAGCTAACTCCGCAGGCTTTCGAGTCGTTTCACAAGAGGAGGGGTCGTGGACCTTGCGCGCGACTTTCGGAGCGCTGACCCGTGGCGTGAATCGCTCGAGCGATCCCGTGCGCGAAGAGGCAGGTCTGCTGCAAACGCATCGCGCCGGGCGGCGAGGCGGCCGTCAGCGGTGCCCGGACTGGTGTTGGCCGGGCTCGTCGTGCTGGTGGTCGCGGCGACCGCCTCGATGACGGCTGGCGGCGACAGCATCCGAGCCTCCGCCACGCGCCTCGGGACCGCTGGCGGCCAGGCTCATACAGCAGGCGGACGCTCCGCAAGCTATTGGCACGCGGCGGCGGTTGCAGCCTTGGAACGCTGCGGTCCGGTCAAGAGATCCAGCGGCTATGTCGACCCGCTCGCGCGTGCGTCTGTGAGACCCGAGCGAATCGACCAGGGAGTCGATTACGCCGGCGCTGGCATCCTCACCGCCATCGGCCCAGCGAGGCTCACCTACGTGGGGACGTCGAACACAGGATGGCCGGGCTCGTTCATCGAGTACGAGCTCCTAACCGGCCCCGACGCCGGTTGTTACGTGTTCTATGCCGAGGGTGTGGTTCCCGAGCCCGGCCTAGCCGCCGGGTACAAGGTGGCCGCAGGCCAGCGACTCGCCACGCTCATCCCCGGCTACTCGACCGGGATCGAACTCGGCTGGGGTGTCGGGACCGGCACCACGACATACGCCGCACAGACAACCGGCTGGACTCCAGATGACGACGCAAACAACGTCGCGACCGGGGCGGGCAAGAGCTTCTCGGCGCTGATCGCCTCGCTCGGCGGCCCACCAGGTGTCGTGGAAGGCTAGGCTCGGCCGGATCGAGGTATCAGCAGCGCTCAGCAGGCTGAAGGTCAGTCGGGCTAGCTACTGCCGTTCGCCGCCCTCCTGCATCGGGAGCTCCTCGAGTGGGACGAAGAAGATGTTCTCGCAGATCGCGTCCGTGGCCCGCTGCACGACCGCGGCCGCGACGTTCAGGTCGCGACGAGAATAGCGACGCTTGAGGTCGCCGAGAACACCGCGGATGAGCGACTGAGCGACGGTTGGGATCGGCGCCGCATCCGGGGCGGACCGCCCGGCGGCCTCACAGCGGATCATGCCGCTGACCATCTGGCTCAGAACAGCGCCGCAGCCGAGAAGTTGGAACGCGAGCTCGTCGAGCGCGTCGTTGGAGCTAACGGAGTCGGTGGTTTCGGTCATCCCACTAAGAGTCACGAGCCGGACATTTTCGCCCCCCTGACGCGCATGCCCTGGTCGCGATCTCACCGCGGTGCAGAGCATCGACGCGTGGAGGTACGGACTTCACCTAGGCGTCATAACGCCTCCTCCCTAACGTCGGATTGCGATCAGTTGTGCTTACGACACGTGCGCGCTCGTCCTGGCCAGGTAGGACTCGAATGGCGTCCGACGAACATGCGGAGACTTCGCCTACCCGCTCCCCCGGCAGCGACCTTTCCCGGCGGGCGCTCGTCGTGTACGCACGGCTGCTGCGCTCGATAATCGATGGCATTGGCGAGGCCCTGCTAGTGGTCGACGATCAGGGCACGATCCTCCTTCGCAACAGCCGCTTCGATGAGCTGGCACAGCTCCCTGGCGCCTCACACTCCGAGAAGACGGATGTGCGAGCCGCATTTGCGGCGCTCGGAGCTGGACTGGATGAAGCCGAGCTGCAAGCGCTGTTCGCATCGCAAGCAACGTCGACGACGCTCGAGCTCGCCGGCGACCGAACGGTGCTGTGCAACGTCAGGATGCTGACGCTCGACGCGCCGGATGACTGCCGTCTGCTCGCCTTCCGAGAAACCACACTCGAGCGGCGGGAGCTGGAAGAACTCGAGCACCGCGCGTTCCACGACCCGCTGACCGCATTGCCGAACCGGGATCTGCTGCTCGACCGGCTCGACCTGGCAATGAGCCGGCAGGCGCGCGAGGGCGGGGGCGTGGGCGTCGTGTTCATCGACCTGGATGGGTTCAAGGAGGTCAACGATCGGCACGGCCACGGGGCCGGAGACCGGGTTCTCGTCGAGGTCGGGCGGCGGCTTCAGCTCGAGCTCAGGGACGCGGACAGCGTCGGCAGGATCGGAGGCGATGAGTTCGTCGTGGTGTGCGACGGGATCGAATCCGAGGCCGCACTCACCAACATCTGCGCGCGCGTCCAGGGCGGCCTCGAGGCGCCGTTCCGATTGGAGCGGGGTGTGGTCATGTTGACGACGAGTCTGGGCGCGGTGCTCGAGTGGTGGCATGACGCCGACCCGCGCGGACTGATCGACCGAGCAGACGGGTTGATGTACACGGCCAAGCGCACCGGCTCGCGCCGCGAGATCGCGGTGCAGGGCAGGCCGATCGAGGCGTCGCGGCGAGCTCAGGGTGCACGCGCTCTTCGCGAAGCCGTCGAGCAGGGTGGGCTATGGCTTGGCTGCTTGCCGGTCGTCGCACTCGACAGCGGACGGGCGACGGCGGTCGAGGGGCTCTTGCGGTGCAGGCACCCTGAGCTCTCGGACCGCTCGCCCCAGCAGCTGCTCGACCTGATCGCGCATACGAGGCTCCTGAACCGGTTCGACGAGTGGCTGCTCGGCGAGGCAGCGCAGGTCTCGCGCGTGCTGCTCAATGCCATCGGGACGCGGCTGCCGGTGGCAGTCAATCTCTCACAGGCACAGCTTGCTGACACCGCGCTGGCGCCGAAGCTGCTCGAGATCGCCGATGCGCAGGGGATCGACCCCTCCGCGCTGAGCTTCGATATCGCGCACGCCGTGATCGCCGCCGACCCCCCATGGCTGGAGTCTGCCATCGCTTCGCTGCGCGACCTCAACTGCGAACTGTTCGTTGACGACGTCGTCGGCCAGGAGGCCGACATCGAGCGGCTTTCCGAACTTGGGATCGCCGGAATGAAACTCGACGGCTCGACGATTCAGCTGAGCGCCGATGACGCAGAGGCGGCTTCAGCCGTGCGAAGCAGCGTCGCACTTGCTCGTTCTCTAGGGCTGTCGGTCGTCGCCGAAGGGGTCGATAACGAGCGGCGCCTGCAGACTGCGCGAGAGTTGGGCTGCGATTCGGCACAGGGATACGGCTTCTTCGGCTTTCCGAAGCCGGCCGCCGAGATCGCGAGGCTGATCGCGTGAGCAGTCCAGGATTAGAGGAATCTTGGCGTGGATATGATGTTCGCGTGGTAAGCAGCAGGGACGCAGCGACGGGATCGAGTAAGGAGGTTGGCGTCGACGAAGACGTCGCGTTCGATGCGGTGCTCGAACGCCTCCGTGAGTGCGCCGCGCGGATGCAGGCGCTAGTCCCCGAGCTACATGCCGCGATCGAACGCCGCGCCGGCGGTCGTCCACGACGTCGCGAGCAGTCGATCTACATCATCAAAGGCAGAGGGCCAAGCGTGTTCGCACCGCAAACGCCGACCCCCGAGGCCGCAAAGCCAGGCCGGGTCGAAAGATCAGAGCAGATTCAAGCGCCACAAACCGCCGCCGCGGACGAGACATTGCCGGCCGTCGGCGGAGGATCTCCAAGCGAGCTTTTCATGGCCGCTGAACTTGCGCTCGCGGGCCGCTCCCGCGAGGAGATTCGCGAGCATCTGCGCGCACAGCGGGGCCCTGGTGCCAGCGTCGTAATCGCCGACGCGTTCGAGTAACGCGCGCCGCGCCAAGCAAAAGCACGCCACGGTTGTGGGGCAGAAATATCCCCCGCCCGGTGACCCCGCGCGCACCTAAGTTCTGCTGAGTCTGCAGAAGGCATCTGCCGCGCGAGAGGAGGACGCAGTGGGCTGGCATACCGGTCGATAAGGCAACGCCACAGCTCAAGGACTTGAGCATCAAAATTGCCGGCGCCCGAGCAGTTCGGCATGATGCAGGACGGGATGCGCCTGCATGTCCGCCGGCCTACTGCAGTGGAGGTTTACGCCGCCTGCCAGGTGGGGTTGCTTGCCGCTGCGCTCGGGGCCGCGGCGGCCACGTCCACGAGCGCCGACTGGCGACCGGTGTGGGCGGCCGTCGTGCTCGCCTCGCTGGCGATCCTCGCGATCGCGTTCCTGATCCGACTTGGTCACCTGCGACTGTCCGGAGCGTTCATCGCGCTCGTGATCGCGATGGTCGTGCTCGGCCCGGCGCCGGCGTGCGCGATCGGCATCCTGACCGTGGTGGCGGATGGGCTGCGGACCCGCAAGCGCGGTCTGCCGCTTCTGACCGACCTGGCGACGTACGCGGTGTTCCCACTGGCCGATCGCTGCTCGCACGGCTGCTGCTCGGCCAACAGTTGCATGTGGACGCCGCATCGGAGCTGAGCGGCTGGTGGGTCGCGCTCTCAATCTGGCTCCTGTACATGGCGGTCAACCTGCTCAACTTCGCGCTGATCGTGATCCATTACCGGGTCACCAACGGGCGTGGCCTCCTGCGACAGGCGCGCACGATGCTGGTGCCGATGCTCCCCAGCGAGGCCGCGGCAGCAGTCCTGACCGCTGCCGCCGCCACAGCATATGTCGAGCTGGACGACGGGAGAACGGTGCTGGTGGGCCTGGTGATCGTGCTCGGCGTGTTCACGGCGCTCGTTCGCGCACTCGTCCGATCCGAGGAGCGGGCGAACGAGCTCGCGGCCAGATCCAGTCAGCTCGCTCAGCTACAGACGGGCGTGCTCTCGACTCTGTTCCAGACGCTTGCGCTGCGCGATCCAGCCACCGCCCGCCACGGCGCGGCCGTGGCATCCCTCGCCCGGCAGCTCGCGATTGACCTCGCGCTGCCCGAAAACGAGCAGGATCTGATTGCAACCGCTGGTCTGCTGCACGACATCGGCAAGTTCGCTCTCTCTGACCGGCTCCTGCACGCGGACCGGCTGAGCGATGCCGAGCTGGCGATCGTCATGCGTCACAGCGAGGATGGCGCGCGCATGGTCGGCCGCCTCAACGGCTACGGCCCCGTGGCCGAGATCATCCTCCATCATCACGAGAGGATCGACGGTACCGGATACCCGGCGGGGCTCATCGGGCGCGAGATCCCGCGGCTTGCCCGCCTCATCGCAGTGTGCGAGACCTACGACGCGCTCACTGCCCGAGACAGTTACGGGCGGACGATGACACCGGTCGATGCTTTCGCGGAACTGCGACGAGTCGCCGGGCGCCAGCTCGATGCGGACCTCGTAGACCGATTGATCGTGATGGTGCAGCGCGATCCAGCTGCCGTGCTTGCGGGCGGCGACTTTGCAAGGATCGAGGCGGAGGACGTGTCCCGGCGGCTCGTGCACTCGGTAACACCATCGTCCTGACGTGCGGGTCACCTCCGGCTCCGAGCTGTGGCTGCTGCGGCTGATGGCCGAGCGAGGCCTGAGGCTGCTCGACGCCTCTGACGTGATGATCGTCATGCGCCGCGGGCCCGCACTCGAGATCGTGGCGCATGCCGGTAACGCGCAGCCACGGGCGCGCACACTTCCGCTGAGTACGACCACGATGGGCGTGCTCTACGGCAAGCAGCCGGCGCTGGTGCTGGAGCGACCGACGGTGCGCGAGGCTCCGTGGCTGGGAGAGCTCGGACTCAACCCGCTTGCCGTGCTCGTCGAGCCGGTGCCATTTGACGATGAGCCGGGCTTGCTGCTCGTATTCCGAGCAACCGAGCCTCCGTTCGGCGGCCAGGACCGCGCGGCGGCGAAGGCCCTCGCGCGCAGCGTGTCGGAGCGAGCGCAGGCCGAGCGCTCCGCGGAGCGCGAACGGCTGCGGCACGGCGTGCAGGCACGCGAGCTCGAGCGGGCGCGCTGGGCACGAGAGCTGCACGACGAAACGGTGCAGAGCCTGGGCGCGCTGCGCCTGCTGCTGGCAGGAGCGCGCGATCAGCACGACGCTCGCGAGCTGCAGCGTGCGATTGAAGACGCTCTCGATCGCGTCGATCACGAGGTCGAGGCGCTTCGCCACCTGATCACGGCGCTTCGGCCGGCGGCGCTCGACGATCTCGGGCTCGTCGCGGCGCTGAAAGCGCTGGCGCGTCGCGCAGAGGCCATCGACGGGATTCCAGTGCGCACGGAAATCGCGCTGGACGGCGAGGTGCCCGGCTTGAGGCCGAAGTGGAGAACGCGATCTACCGGATCGCCCAAGAGACGCTTACCAACTCCGCCAAGCACTCCGGCGCCTCTCATGCGCGCCTGGTCCTGCAACTCGAGCACGACCGCCTGACGGCGATCGTCAGTGACGACGGGAGCGGGTTTGCGCTCGAGGACAACGACCGGTTGGGCGCGGGCGGCGTCGGCCTTGCGGGTATTCACGAGCGCGCTGAGCTCGTGGGCGCCGAGCTCGTGATCAGCTCGCATCCAGGGACCGGCACCACGGTCCGCGTGACGGTGCCCGTGCCGCAGCGGCGCTTAGGTCAATCGATCAATCCGTGAGTGCGTGCATATTGGGTCAGCTCCGCACGCGTCGAGCAGGACAGCTTCTGCAGTGCGCGCGCCCGGTAGGTCTTGACCGTCCTCTCGGACAGATACAGCTGTGCCGCAATCTCGGCATTCGTGAAGCCAAGCGCAATCAGGCGCACGATCTCCCGCTCCCGGCCGCTCAGGGGAGTATCGCTCGATGTGCCGGCGAGTCCGGCCCCCACTCTCGGATCGACGTAGGAGCCGTTTGTCACGGCCATCCGAAAGGCACGCAGCAGCTCGTCGGGTTCAGCCTGCTTGAGCACGAAGCCCTGGGCACCGGCCGCCATAGCCGCCTGGGCGTAGCCTGGATCGGCATGCATGGTCAGCACCGTGATCGCAAGCTCGGGGTGCGCCGAACGCAACGTTGGGACGATGCTCAGGCTGGAACCGCTCGGGAGCGTTATGTCCAGGATCAGGAGCCGCGGGCGATGCTCCCGCACCGCCTGAACCGTTGACGGCGCATCGGTCGCCTCGGCGACCACCTCGAATTCTCCGGAGTGCCGTTCGAGCAGCGTCCGCAACCCCTCGCGCACGATCGCATGATCGTCGGTGATCACGGTCGTGATCGGCCGGCTCGGCGCACTCACGCGGGGGACCATAACGCCTGACTGCCCGTTTCGGACGACACGGATGTCACCAAAGACCCGGCGCGGGCTTCAACCAACATGAGATAATAGACGGCAAAATGGAGCAACGCGTGGAATCACTCACGTGCGCAAGCGACCATCTCGTGGTCTTCTGCGGCGGCAGCGAGCTGCACCGCATCGCGGCGCAAGACGCGAACCGCGAGATCGTGAGTATGTCGGCTCCGATCGCAGTCGGCGACGTTCAGGCGCTTCTCCGCTGCGCCACGAGGAGCGGAGCGGTGATCGTGTGCGGCGACCTGGCAGGGGTCTCGGCGAGCACCGTCGAGCGGCTGATCAAACAGCACGCACCGCAGGCGAGGCTGGTTCGCGCCGACCGCTGAGGCGAGACCGACCGGAGAGGCGAGACCGACCGGAGAGGCGAGACCGACCGCGCATGCGATGACCAGCCGCGCGGCTGGTGAGCGGTTGCGCGTTGCGGACCAGAATCCCCTCCAATAGACTGCTTTCAGCATGGGGTTTCGTGCCCGCCGGAATCGCGATGAGCTAATCGAAGGAGAGCCGAGCATGCTCGGGCGTGCTCGGCGTGAAGGCCGCAGCGACGACGACGTGGCACCTTCGCCGCAGGAAGCCGGCGTGGCACCGGCAGAGCCAGCTGCCGCGACAGCCGACGGGAACGCTGCGGAGGACGCGGAGCGCACCGACGCGGAGCGCACCGACGCGCACGCTCGTCCGTCAGACGCCGTGAACAAGGATCAGCTCGAACAGCTGACGACGCAGGTGCGGGAGCTTCAGCACCAGGTCGAGGAGCTGACCACGCGCCGCTCGGAGGTTCTCGCCATCCAGGCCGGCGAGCGGGTTGCGGCGATCGTTCAGGCCGCGGAGGAGTCCGCCGCGGGCATCGCCGCGCACGCGCATGAGGAAGGAGCGGCGCTCCGTGAGCAGCTTCGAGCCGAGGCGCAGGCGGAGGCGGACCGCATCCGTGGAGAAGCTCAGGCCGATGCGACGCGGATTCGTGCGGAGGCATACGCAGACGCGTCGCGGACGCGGGAGCAGCTGCTCATCCAGCTGCGCACGGAGGTGGAGCATGCCTGCGCGCGTCTCGCCGAAGATCTGTCGGCGGCAGCGCGCGGCGCGATCGACGCGATCGCCGGCGGCGCTCCGGTCTCAGACCTCCAGCAAGCCGAGCCTGAGGCGGAGGCCGCCCCCGAGGAGGCGCCAGAATCCCCCGTGCCCGACGTGGAGGACGCGGTGGATGAGTTCCAGTCCGCGGCGTCGATGCTCGAGCAGTCGCTGCGACATCTTCACGACATCGGCCGAAACCTCCCCGAGGCCCAGTAGGCGTCCCGACTACGGCCGCGGCTGGTTTCAAGACGCCGGGGCCCCGCGCAACCGCCTGCTCGACGCCATCACCTTGAGCCGATAGCGCCAGCCGGCGTCGATGTTGTAGATCCCGATTCGCGGCTCCCGGTACGGGTGCAGTCGCGCCAGGCTCCTGCCGAGCATCGCGCCGGTGTGGTAGCCGGCGCCCCGGGCTCGAGCCCACACTCTCGGGTCCGCATCGCCATATGGGTAGGCGATCGAAGTGCACTCGCGCCCCAGCCGCTCCTCGCACTCAACCCGAGAGCTGGAAAGCTCGTCGGTGAGGCGTTCATCATCGAGCAGCGTGAGGCGGGGATGCGTGCGGGTATGCGATCCGATCTCCCAGCCGGCCGTCGCCAGTGCCTTCAGGTCGTTCCAGTCCATCGAGGCCAGCTCGTCGGCGTCCGCACTGTCATGCCAATGCTCGATTCCGGGCCACGACAGCGGCTGACGCTCGTTCATGAATGACGTTGGCGCAAAGACCGTGCCGGGAAGGCCGAGCGCGGAGAGGATCGGAAACGCCAACTCGATCACCGAGGCGAACGCATCATCGAACGTGACGGCGAGCGTACGGCGCGCGGGAGGATTCAGAACCGCCTGGGAGAACGTCGCCCCCACCCAGCCTCGACCGACCAGCAGCGACAGTTGCCGCTGCAGCTGGCTCGGGGTGACGGCGAGCGAGCACCGCCAGCTCGGGCTCACCGCGTGATAGCAGAGCGCGATCACGTCGCGGTCGAACCGCGGTCGCTGAACGGGATCGCGCGCGCAGCGGTTTTCGGACTGCACCACTAGACATTTTCGGGCTCCCGGCCCCGTCCTTGGCGGTGCGCGAGCTAACCCCCGGGGTTGGCAATCTACCCCCGGGTCACAGAGGCTCGCGCAATACGATCGGGGCATGCCGGACGTCGCGGTGGAAGCATCTCGCCGCCACCTGGCGGACATGAGCGCCGCCGAGCGCCCATGGCGAGCGCTCGCCGAGACCAGCGACAACATCTTCTCGACCTGGGAGTGGGCGCAGGCTTGGTGGCGGCATTTCGGCTCGGGCCACAGCCTGAGCATCACCTGCATGGAGAACGAAGCAGGGCGACCGCTCGCGCTGCTGCCGACCTACACCGAGAGACGCAACGCGCTGCGGCTCACGCGGTTCGTCGGGCATACGGTGGCCGATCAGCTCGGACCCATCTGCGCACCCGGCGACAGTGATACGGCCCTGCAACAGATAACAAATGCCGCCGGCAGCGACATCCTGCTTGCCGAGCGGATGCCGACCGAACGCGGCTGGCAGAACCTGCAGGGTCAGGTGCTGCGCGATGAGCCGATGCCGACGATCGAGGTCGCCCAGCTCGGGGACTGGGAGACGTTCCTGGCCTCGCGCAGCGCGAAGTTTCGCGCCAGCGTTCGGCGCCGGGCGCGGCGATTGCCCCAATCGGGGATCTCGTTCCGCCTGACCGAGGACGCTTCGAGCATCGAGCGCGACATGGATGCGCTGATTGGCCTGCACTCGCTGCGGTGGGATTCGCAGTCGCACGCTTTCGGTGGCCCGCGCGGCGCGTTTCACCGCGAGTTCGCCGGGGTCGCGCTCGAGCGTGGCTGGCTGCGCCTCTGGATTGCCGAAGCCGGCGGTCGACCCGTGGCGGCGAGCTACGGCTGGCGCTTCGGGAACGTGGAGTACGGCTATCAGCTCGGCCGCGACCCGGCATGGGAGCGCAGCGGGGTTGGCGCCGGCATGCAGGAACACGCAATCCGTGCGGCGTTCGCCGACGGCATGCGCGAGTTCCGGCTGCTGCGCGGCGATGAGCAGTACAAGCTCAGATACGCCACCGCGGTCAGACGGGTGCTCACGATCGCGATCCCCCGGAGTACGCGTGGGCGCGGCGCCGTCATCCTGGCCGGGTCGCTCGCGAGCCGTCCAAAAGGGCGGGCGATGCTCCGCCGAGCGCTATGAGCGCGCCGGCAGGCGCCGGAAGAGGCGGCCGGCCCCCCCGGAAGCGCCGGACCGCTAATCGATCTCGGCACCGACCATCTCTAGCGCCAGCTCGACCGTGATGATCCGGCCGAGCAGCGGCCAGTTCCGAGCGAGCGCGGACGGCGAGTTGGCGACCGCCCGCAGTCTGCCCTGATCGTAAAGCGCGCCCGATCGCATTCTCGCCGGATGAAGCCCGGTGCGCTCCATCACGTCGTCGAGCGCGAGACGCCGCACCGCGAGCTCCTTCGGATCGGTCTCGTCTGGTAGGCGGCCAATCGTCGGACCAGGGAGGTTCTGGGTGAGCTTGCGCGCCGCGCCTCGACCCCTGTGGACAAGGTACGGAACAAACCGGGTGGCATTACCGACCTGCAACGGCTCCGCGGGGCCGCCGCTGGTCGTCGGAACGGCCGCCACCGCACGATCCAGGCGCCAGATCGCATGCCGCATCAGACGATGGAGGTTTCGGTGCTTCGGCGCCACCGAGAACGGGGTCTCAAAGACCGTCTTGGTGAAGTACGGAAGCTCCATCGACAGAACGCCCCGAGTCGCGGTCTGATAGGCGCCATCGTGGCCAATGCACTTGTGGGCCAGCAGCATGTCCAGCTGCGCGCTGTTGCACTCGGCGGCGTATGGCGCCGCGTACGACCGGCAACGCTCGATCAGCACTTCACGGACCCGCGGGGTCGGGTCGCTCCGGAAGGCCGACAGGTCGAGCGCATGCAGGAAGCGCGTTGCCACCCACCGATCGAAGTTCACCCTCCGGGTGCGCCCGCCCAACGGGCCCTCCTGCTGCCAGGCGTAGTCGCGCCACACTCCTCCTCCCCCTCCCGCAAACAGCGTCTTGCCGGACCCGGCCAGACGCCGGTGCCACGCCAGCACCCCGGCCAGCTGGACCGCGTCCATCTGTCCGTCGCCCCACGCCACGGCCTCGCGAATCGCCTCACGTGCCCTATCGGCGGCGTGCGCATTGGGTTCGCCGCATACCCACGGCAGGCCGGCGAGGTTGGCAACCCGTCGACCGAGCACGACGTCTTCGGAGTCCCACTCCCCGACCGTGTTGGTGGCAAACCCGGCGCCCGCGTCTCGCAGCAACAGCGACAGCAGCCTGCTGTCGAAGCCGCCGGTGATGTCACACCAGCCTCGGCTCAGGTTCGCGTAGCGGGCGCGCAAGACCTCGATCGCGACCTCCATGCAGCACTCCGCGGCCTCAGCAAGCCCGAGCCGCGCAACGCGCTCATCCACCCTCGGTTGCCAGTAGACCTCCGACGCTGCTTGCGATCCTCGAACGAATGAAAGTCGGGTCGCGGGAGGGACGCGACGGATCCCCTCCCAGCTCGTCAGCTCGCCGAAATGCGGGCCGCTGCGCAGAAACATCTCGACGCCAAGCCGGCTCGGCCTCGCCCTCAAGTGCTTGGCGAGGGCAAGCGCCGAGGTCGAGAGATATGTCAGCCCGCCGCGCTGGGCGAGGTACAGCGCCTGCATTCCGAACGGGTCGGTGATCGCCTCCAGCAGTTGACCAGCCGGCTCATACCGAACCAGCGCGAATTGGCCATCCATTTCGGAGCCCTGTGCACCCAGGACCCGAGGCGGCCCGTGCGCCGCGCCAATCGAAACACTCCACGCCGAGCCAAGCCTCTCAACGCACGCACGCGGCTCGTGCTCACCCGCCGCCAACGCGACCGCTCCGCAGGATCCGCCCGCAAGCGCAACGTCCCGCCGCTCGCCGCGCAGCTCACAGTAGGCGCCGGACAAGCCCGAGATCTCACTCGCGACCGAAGGCCCGTTGCCGATGACCGCGATCAGCCCAGCCATCGCTCAACGGGCGCTGCCCGCGGCCGGCGAGCCTAGGGCTTCCGAGCGCGCCGCGCGCCTGCGTCCGCGCCCGGGGCTCAGGATGCCGAGCAGCTCGCGGCGCAACGCGGGCGCCAGGATCGATAGACAGGCCACATAGATGCCCGCCCCGGCGATCGCCTCCAGCGCCAGGATCGTCACGCCCGCTGCGACGCCGTGCTGGTCGGAGTGCACGAACCCGTGCTCGGCAACGAACAGCACCGCCGCCATCACGCACGAGGCGCAGGCCGGCGCCCACAGCTCCCGCACGAGACGACCAATCGGAATCGCCACCACCTCGCTGATCCCGCGCACCGCGTAGATCCCTACGCCAACGGCACTGACAGCCATCCCGATAGTGACCCCGACGACACCCAGCGGGAGAAACGCTGCCACGAAGATCAGGCTCAGAGCCAGCGACAAACCGTGCATTCTCGGCAGCAGCCCGGGCCTTGCCGCTGCCTTCCACACCTCGCTGGCGATCGAGTCGAGCGTGAGCGCCGCGCAGTAGACGCCGAGTGCAGCTGTCGCCTCCCCGGCAGTACGCCACCGGGCGCCGAACACGAGCACCACGGCCGGGGTTCCGAGCGGGATCAGCAGCAGGCCGAGGGGGAATGCGATCGCACTCGTCCAGCGCAGTCCCCGCAGGACACTGGCGCGAAAGCGGGCGGGATCGGGAGCGATCCGCGCGAAGGCGGGAAGCAGCGCATACGCGCCGACATCGATGACCGCGGCCAGCGGCTGCGACGCCACCCGAAAGGCGTAGGAGAACTGCCCGAGAGCCGCGCTCCCGAGCACACGCCCGACGAGTACGACGGGCACCTGGATAGTTGCGTTTCTGATCAGGTTGCCGATGAACACCGGCCTGCCAAACCGCGCGAGCTCACGCCACATCGACACCGTCGCCAGCCGCGGGCGCGGTCGCCAATGGGCCAACCCCCAAGCGAGTGGTGCATCGAGGACGAGCTGCGCGTATGTTCCGATCACCAGCGCCCACGGCCCAAGCCCGGCGGCCGCGCCGCCAACGGCGCCAACCGCGAACGCGAGCGTCCCGAGCGGATCGACCACGCCCCGGCGGGCGAAGGAGAAGCTGCGCGCGAGCCGGGCATTCGGGGTGATCAAGGCCATCCGGATGAACATCGAACCGGCCATCACCGCGGCCACCGCGGCGACTCGCGAGCTGTCGAAGAGCAGCCCCAGGAGAGGCGCCGCAGCGATCGCCACGATCGTCAGCGCCACCCCCGCCGCCAAGCTCGCCACGAATGCGGAGTCAAACGCCTCCTCGACTCGGTCGTGTCGCTGGATCAGCGCGCCCAGCAATCCGGACTCTCCCAGGACCAGTCCGACCGTCAGAGGGATGGTCGCCGCCGCGAACGTGCCCAGGTCGGCCGGCTGCAGCAGCCTGGCGAGCACCAGGTAGCTCGCGAGCGAGATCGCCTGAGTGACGGCGTAGCCGGCTCCCGCGACGCCAGCGCCACGCAGGACGACCCGCGCCAGCCCACCGGGCGCGGCCGTCTCGCTCATCGGCTCCTCACCTGAAGGCTGCGGGACACCGCTGCCAGCTCGGCCGGGAGCCGATCGAAGCTCTTACGTCGCTGACGCCACCCCCGCGTGGCATCTGCCAGCCGCGCACGAGCTGTGGCAGAGAGCGTTGGGCGCGCCGGATCGCAGAGCCGATCGAGATCGAGCTGAGCACTCACCAGTCTCGCGCGTGCGCGCGCGTGAGCATCGGGCGCCAAGCGCTCATGAGCGAGCAGCTTGCGGTACGTGTCGCAAAGGCCGGCGGCCATCCGCCGGGGGTCGTGCGAGAGCGAGCCGGGGCGGTCGCTGCAGATGCACAGTGGGCCCGGGACGTACGCAGCCCCATGGCCGCATGCGGCGAGTCGTAGCCACAGCTCGTAGTCCTCGCTTGCGAGGATCGCCGGGTCATAGCCACCGACTGCCCGCAGGACTGTCCGGCGGATCGTGACCGAGTTGAAGACGAAGTTCGCCTCGATGAGGGCTCCCAGCAGCGCTTGCGGATCGGTGGTCGGCCGCGCTCTCGGCGACCACGGCTGCTTGCGAAACCTGGTCGTGGCACGGTCCAGCACCCATGCTCTCGTGAACGCGAATCCCGCACCCTCGGAATGCTCCAGGGCCTCCACCATCCGCTCGAGATAGTGGGGCAGCCACAGATCGTCGCTGTCGAGCATCGCCACGTAACGGCCGCGAGCCAAGCCGATGCCCGCATTGCGGGCGGCCGCCGGTCCGGCGTTGCGCTGGCGATGAATGCGGAACCGGGGATCGGTCAGGTGGCGCGCAGCGCGCTCGGCCGTGCCGTCGGTCGAGCCATCGTCGACGACGATCGCCTCGAAGTCTTGGCGGCTCTGCGCCAGCACAGAGTCAAGCGCCTGGCAGATCGTCGCGGCTGCGTTATAGGCCGCGATCACGACGGTGCAGATCGGGCGAGCGGGCCCGGGCCTGCCGGCGTGCGCTCGGATCATCCCGTCGCTCCCCGGTGCTGGCGTTTTGCCCCCAACGCATGGCGGTAGACTCGCGGGCGGTGAGGCCAGTGGCCGGACGGGCGGAGATCGCCCGCGCATCCAACCACGCGGGATCGGCGGTGCGCGTCGTTCACCTCTGCGACTACGCGAGCGCTTACCCGGGCTCGTTCGTCCCACTGCTGCAAGCGACGGCGAGGGCCGTGAGCGCCCGGGGCTGGTCCTTTGAGGCGGTGTTCGCTCCCGGCGCGCAGGATCGCGACTGGTACACAGCCATCCAGCGCGACGGGATGCTCGTCCGATCCAGGCCCCAGCTCACGCGCCGAGCGCGCCTGCGCTGGGTCCGCGCGCTGCTCGCCGAACGAACGAGCCCCACGATCCTGCACACGCATTTCGCCGGCTGGGACCTCGCGTCGCTCGCCGCGCGCTGGCCGCGTCCAGGGGATCCGACCGGCGTGGTCTGGCACCGCCATGGAGTCCTCGAACGCCGCCCGAACCCGCGGGATGTTGCTCGCTTCGGCCTGGCGGGACGCGCCGTCGACGCGCACCTGTGTGTGGGACCCGGCACGCACGCGCAGCAGCTGGCTTTCCGAGCGCCCCCCAGCCGCACGCTGCTGTTCCCGAACCCGGTCGACGTGCGTCGCTTCCCGGTGGCCGAGCCACACGAACGGATACGTGCACGCCGCGAACTGGGCATCGAACCCGACGTCGCGCTCCTCGTTGCCTTCACCTGGGACTGGCAGGACAAGGGCGGACCGCTGCTGCTGGCGGCGGCTCGCGAGCTGCTCCGCCGCGGCAGGCATTTCAGATTGCTGCTGGTCGGGGGCGGCGCGGAGGCGCAGCAGGCTCTTCAGCGCTCGGGGCTCGAGGGCCAGGCGTGCATCGTGGCCCCCCGCGAGGATCCGCAGGTGCTGTTCGCCGCCGCTGAGGTGTTCGTTGCGCCGAGCCCGGCCGAGGCGTTCGGGTTCGCGCCGCATGAGGCCGTTTGCTGCGGCACGCCGGCCGTCGTCAGCGACGTTCCCGGCCACCGCTACTACGGCGCCCAGCTCCCGGCGATGCGCCTGACGGCGCTCGACCCCAGCGCGTTCGCTGACGCAATCGAAGCCGAGCTGACGGCCGATCAGGGTGACCGCGCCGCGCGTGCCGCGAGAAGCCGCTCCTATCTGGAGCTTCACGCGAGCGTCGGCGCGTGGACCGACCGGCTGCTCGAGGTCTACGACCAAGTCCTCGCACGCCGGATTCATCGCCGCGCCTCCGACAGGAGCTGTTCATAGAGGTCGGCATACCGGCTTGCGACAGCAGCGATCTTGAACCCCGAACAGCGCTCGGCCGCCCGTGACGCAACGCGCGCCGCGAGCGAGCGGTCCGTCAGCAGGCGAGAGATTGCGCTGGCGAGCGCGTCGGGATCGCGCGGCGGCACGAGCAGTCCGGTTTCGCCGTCGGTGATGATCTCGCGGAGCCCACCGACCGCGGTTGCCACCAGCGGTGTGCCCGCGGCCATGCATTCGAGCGCGAACAGCGGCGTGCCCTCGAAATCCGACGACATCGCCGCCACGTCGAGCTTGCGAAGGATCGAATCCACGTCGTCGCGGATGCCGAGCAGATGAACCGACCGCGTCAGGCCCAGTCGCCGGATCTGCCCTTCGAGCTCGGCACGGCAGGGTCCATCCCCCGCGAGGACCAGGTGCGCGTCGGGAATCGTGGCAAGGAGCCGAGCGTGTGCCTCGACCATCACGTCGAGCGCCTTCTGCCTGCGCATGTAGGCCGCCACCCCGATCAGTGGGGTGCCGGCGTCGAGCCCGAGCTCTGCGCGGATGTCGGATGTCCGGGAGCCGCCGTGCGGGATGTACGGCACGGGCATCACGATCGCCTTCTCGGGGTTGATTCCCTCGAGCGTGATCATCCTCTCTCGATCGGCGCTGGACACCGCGAGAAAGCGCGTGGCGAGCCTTCCGATCACGCGCCCGTCGATCCAGGAGCGCCACGGGTCGTCGGAGTAGGACCACGTGTGCTCGTGCGCCAGCACGACAGGTACGCGACATCCACGGCCGATCAAGGTCCCCCAGAAGTTCGAGCCGAACATGTGCGCGTGCAACACGTCGAAGTGCTGGCGCCGCACCAAGGCGATCAGATCCGCGAGGCGGTGAAGCTGCCACTTCGCGGTCCGGCCGAGGTTGATGTGCGGCACGCCGGCGGCGGCGAGCGAGCGGATCGCACGAGGATCTCCTTCGCGGGTCGAACACACCCATGGCTCGATCCGGTCTCGTGGCATGTGCAAAGCCAGCGCGGTGGCCAATCGCTCAGCGCCACCCACCACGCCAACGCGATTGATCAAGAACAGCACGCGCAGACTCACTGCTCGACCCCGCGCCGCGCTCCCGAGCCGAGCGGGGCCGAGGCGAGCGCACCCGAGCCGAGCGCGCCCGAGCCGAGCGCGGCCGAGCCGAGCGCGGCCGAGCCGAGCGAAGCCGCCAGCGCCAGCAACAGAAACAGCTGCTTGCTGTAGAGGTCCGAGATGAAGAAGTCGGCCCCGAGCATCGCGATGATCGCGACCACGACCGCCCTGGCGAGCACCTCGTCGTTTCGCCGGCCCGCTCTGGACAGCGCCTTGATCGCCGTGAGCGCCGCACGCAATGTGAACAGCACAAGTCCGGCAAAGATCAACAACCCCACGATGCCGAGGTCGGCCCACAGCTCCAGATACATGTCGTGTGCGACCTTGGGGTCGATCACCACCTGCTGCGCGTCCGTCGTGGCGCCGGGTCTCACCAGATAGTCCTTGGCGGCGATCGTGTAGTTGTTGTTGCCCACGCCGATGACCGGGTTCGCCTCGATCGCTCGCTCGGCCACGGTCCAGAGCGTCGTGCGGCCGGTCTGGAGGTTCGAGACGTGGGCCCGCGAGCCCGCCGGCGCAAGCAGCACAAACCATCCGGCGACCAGCAAGGCGCCGGCCGCGGCCAGTACCGCGACCCGGCCACGCCAGCGACCGCCGAACAACACCGCCGCGACCGCGGCTACACCGAGGGCCACAAGCCCGCCGCGCGAGGCGGTCGCGGCCACCCCCAACACCGCCGCCAGCGCTGCCATATATGCGACCAGGCGGCGAAACGGTCGCCGTTCGCTAGCACCAAGCGCGACTGCGAGAACCGCCGCCGCGACTAGCACGGCTGCCGTCTCGTTCGGGTCGTCAAGCGCGCTGGCAAGCCGCGATCCGTCGACCGTCGCGCCGGACGCGAGCCCGTAGAGCACCGCCAGCAGCGCGCCGGCGACGAACGCGATCATGACCCAGCGCACGTGCCCGAAGCGAGTGACTCCAGCGAACACGATCGGCAGCAGGATCAGGTCCTGCAGCCAGCGTCCGGCCCCGGCGACCGCGACGTGCGGGCTGAGCGCCCAGGCACCGCTGATGAGACTCCAGGCGAGGAGCCCCGAGGCACACGCGACCACAGGCCGGTTCATGGCCAGCAAGCTCCGCTCTGCGCTGCGCGGGCGCGTGGCCAGCGCGGCGACCCATGCCAGCACCAGCAGCGCACCCACCAGCTTCGCTGCCGACGCGCTGCCCGACGACAGCACCCCTGCGTAGGAGGCGACCGTGAACATGACGATCGCAACGGCGAGATCGCGGACCATGACTACCATAAGCGCGATCGCGCACGCCGCCGCGATCGCGATCAGCGGCGAGCGGCCTGCGAGCGCACCGAGTGCGACTACGGCCAGTAGCCCTGAGCCGAGTACTGCCAGGGCATGGCCCTGGGCCGCTCGAAGCGTGGCGTACCTCAGGTTCTCCCACCTCCGTTCTGGGGCACGGAGAGCTCGACATCCGGCGCATCGTCCGCGCTCTGCTGGCGACCGCGCCGCTGAACCAAGCCCCACAGGACTGGCGCTTCGCCGCCGTCGCCGTAGTAGTAACCGCTGCGCTGCTCGGCGGCGCCGACCAGAACGATCCCCGCCGGGACGATCTCCTGGCGGGTCAGCAGCTCGCCCAGGTCTCTCATCTTGCGCACATGGCTCTTGCCGGGCCGCGCGACCAGCACGACGTCCTCGGCTTGCCTGGCGAACGGCAGCGCGTCGGCGACCTCGGTCAGCGGGGGCGCATCGATCACCACGAAGTCGCAGATTTCGCAGGCCTCCTGGATCAGCCGGCGGACGCTGTCGGGCGTGATCCGGTCGAGCTCGTTTGGCTGCGCGCCTCCCGCTAGCAGGAATTCGAGCTGAGGTCCGTAGGGCCGCATCCACACCAGTGCGTCGACCAAGTCGACCCGCCCCAGCAGCACGTCTGCGAGCCCGTGCCGCGCGCGCAACCGCAGCGCCTGCCCGATCGTCGGCCGGCGCATGTCGGACTCGATCAGCATCACCTGGTTGCCCGCCGCGACCAGGGAGGCGGCGAGGTTCAGCGCGACCGTCGTCTTCCCCTCGCCCGCTTCGTCCCCGGTGACGAGGATCGAGTCGCCTCGCTCCGCCTCGCTTTGCTTGACCGCGAAGCCCGACCGAAGCCGCCGGAAGGCCTCCGCCACCGGGGCGCTGAGCTGGTCGGGGGTCAGCGGTGCCTTACCGGCACGCTGACGCGGGATGCGCGAGAGCAGCGGGAGGTTGTAGATCGTCCGCAACTGCTCCTCATCGCGGAGTTTGCGATCCACCCCCTGCAGCGCGAGCACCGCCAGCAGCCCGATGACCAGGCCCGCGAAGCCCCCAGCCCCGAGGCTCAGCGTTCGGTTGGGCGACGACGGGGCCGATGGGGCGGTCGCCGTGCTCGATACCCGCAGCGTCGGATCAGGGCTGTGCAGCAGCGTCTCGTAGATCGCCAGCTGTGATGCGATGCCCGTCTGCTCGGAGGGCGTCAGTCCACGCATGCTGGCCCTCACCGGCGGAATCAACGTCGCCAGCTGCGCGTGCAACGCGTTCGTACGCGCCTGCACCGTCTCCTGGGCGAACGCGTTGGCGAGCTGCGCCGCTCGCGCGGGGCTGGAGTCCGTCGCCTGCACGGCGATGATCTCGCTCTGGGTCACGGGCGTCGCATTGATCTCCGGGAGCAGCGCGCCCGCACCGCCGCCCAGCCGGGCAGCCACGAGGGACACGACGCTCGGGGAGCTCACCAGCTTGGCGACGGTCAGCACGTCGGCGGTGGGGTCGCTGGTGCCGCGTACAAGCGGCAGACCGACGAGATTCGGATCCGTGTCGGAGACCGGCGTCACCAGCAGGTCCGATTCCGCCGTGTAGCGCTTGGGCGAGAGCGACACGTAGGCAAACGCCGCGATGACGCCCGCAGCGATGAACGCGATGATCAACGGTAGGTGCGATCGCACCGCCGCCAGGTATCGCGACAGCTCCGCCCGCGGCGGCCGCTCCGCAAGCCACGGCTGGCGCGGTCGAATGGATCTCTGCGTTGACTGTTCCATGCTCCTCCTACGCGGGGGATCGTTGACGTACGGTTGATCGGGCCACAGGCGACAGCGCACCCTCGGCGAGGCCGCGCCACATCCCCGCTCCGAAAGCGATGTGCATCGCCGCGAACGCGGCCGGCAGACGCACCACGTCGCGCAAAGGGGCTCGCAGGGCGGCTCGAACCGTCTCGATCGTCACGGCGGAGCCGTACGCGGCGAGCGCCGCCCGTGCGGGTACTCGCAATAGCCGGGGGGCGACGCACGCCGCCGGCACCGCCGCTACGAGTGCCGGGGCGAACGCGTGCGAGCGACGCCGCGCGATCGGATGGCGCAGCAGCGTGAAGGCGCGATAGCGTCCGTACTCGTGGTACTGGCGCCAAAACCCCCTGAGCGTGTGTCGCGGGAGGTAGTCGGCGGTCATGCCGGGGAGCGAGACGATCCGCTCTCCTGCTGCCAGGAACCGCGCGGCCAGCTCAGAGTCCTGATTGCGCAGCCAGCGGGGATCCCATCCGCCGTGGCGCTCGAGCGAATCGCGGCGCCACACTCCTGTGAAGACACCCGTGTCGAGTTCACGTTCGCGTTGGGCGGCCGGGCCGCTGCGGGCCAGCCGCCCGGATGGTCCCTGCCCGAGTGGGGAGGACAGGGCCAGCGCCACTGCGCCAGATGCACCTCCGTGGGCGCGGGGCAGCTTCGGCCCGGCGACCCACCCGGCACCGCCTTGCTCCAGCCGCGCGACTCCCTGCGCGATGTAGGTCGGCGGGTAGATTGCGTGGGCGTCCATCCGCGCGATGAACTGGCCTCGCGCGTGGCCCAGGGCGATGTTCAATCCGTCCGGTGTGCGCCCTGACGGGTTATCGAGGATCCGCGCTCGCGGGTCGAGCGCCGCGAATCGCTCCAGCCGCGTGCGGGAGTCATCGGCGGAGGCACCCTCGGCGAAGATGAACTCCAGCTCGCCATCGAATCGCTGCGCGAGCATCGAGGGCACGCTGCGCTCGAGGTGCGCGCCCTCGCCCCGTACCGGGATCAGGATGCTCACGGTCACGCGATCGGCCCGGTGAGGCTTCTCGTCTACACCGATTACCTCTACCGCGAGCGCCGCGGACTTGTGTTCGGCGAGCGCGCCTTCGTGATGTTCGTCGGAGCGCTCGCGCGCGAGCTCGGCGGGCTGCGGCTGCTGGGCCGGCTCGATCCGGATCCCGGCGCCGCCTACTACCCGCTCGATCCCGCGATCGAGTTCGTTGGCCTTCCCCACTACCGCCGGCTGACGGATCTGCGGGACGTCATCCGTTCGCTTCCCGGAACCGCCCGGCACATGTGGCGAGCGCTCGATGACGCGGATGCCGTCTTCGCGCTCGGACCCCAGCCCTATGCCATCGCGCTCGCGCTGATCGCGCGCCTGCGCCGCCGGCGGCTGCTGCTCGGCGTCCGGCAGGACTTCCCGTCCTACATCCGCTACAGGCATCCCGGCAAGCGACGCCTGGCCATCGCCGCTTTGATCCTCGAGGGCGTGTGGCGGACGCTCGCCTTGTGGAGCCCCGTCGTCGCGGTCGGTCCCGATCTCGCGCGGCGCTACCGACGCTCCCGGCGCGTCCTGGCGACCACGATCTCGCTCATCAGCACTCCCGACATCGCGGCCGGCAGACGCGCCGCCGCGCGCTCCTACGAGGGCCCGACGCTGACGCTGCTGACGGTCGGCAGGCTCGACGCCGAGAAGGACCCGCTGTTGCTCGCCGATGTGCTGCTGAGGCTGCGGAAGCTCGACCCGCGCTGGCGGCTGCTCGTCTGCGGTGAAGGAGACCTGGCCAGCGCGCTCGAGGATCGCATCCGCGAGCTCGGTCTCTCCGAGCACTGCGAGCTCCGCGGCTACGTCCCCTTCGACCGGCTGCTCGAGCTCTACCGCAGCGCGAACGTGTTCCTGCACATCGCGCGGACCGAGGGGCTCCCCCAAGTCCTGATCGAGTCCTACGCCAGCGGTCTGCCGTCGGTCGCGACCGCAGTCGGCGGCGTTCGCTCGCTCGGGGACAGCTCGCTGCTGATCCGCCCGGGGGACGCGGCCGCTGCCGCCGCCGGCGTGCAGCGGCTCGTCGGCGATGTCACGCTGCGCGAGCGGCTGATCGCCGCCGGCTTCCGCCGCGCCGAGCGCGCCACGCTCGAGGTCCAGGCCGCGGCGGCAGCGCGCTTCATCGCGGGCTGATGACTTCGCGCTCATGGCGCCACCCTGCCATTGGCGCGTGCCGAGAAAATCGACGCGGCCTCGGCGATCGTCAGGGGGTGAGCGCTGCGGGCGTCGCGCTCGGCGAGCACGATCGCGGGCTCGCGGGGATCGAGCACGGTCGCGCGATGCAATGCGGCGCGCTCGAGCGCCGGATCGCCCGCGGCCCGCGCCGCCATCCCCTGCTCAAGCCACAACACCCAGTCACCGCCGTTCCGGCTCAGCCCTTCCGACGCGTAGCGCATCGCCTCGCCGCGGTTGCCGGCCCGCAGCTCGATTGCCGCCGCAAGGGCCTGGGGAGCGCTCGAGAGCGGCTCGACTCTCGCCGCGAGGCGCACGTTACGCAGGGCCTGCGTGGGGTTTGTGGCCGCCCGCGTGCGTGCCTGCTGAACGGCGTGCTCGCCGATGTACGTGCTCACGAGCAGCGCAAGTGCCGCGGTTGTGAGCGCGACGGTGAGCACGGCGCCTACTCGGCGCGCTGCCGCGCCGCCGCTCGCGCGCGCGATCCCGCGACCGGGTTCCAGCGCGACCGCTGCGCCTAAGAAGGCAAGCGCCGCGCCACTCAGCGCAGGGAACTCCCAGAACCAGTCGACCGACCCCTGAACGGTCCAAACGGCCAGCGGCACGATCGCGACCGCGACCGCTGCGCGGACGGTTCGGCTCCCCTGACCTGCGGCACGGGTCAGGGCGACAAGCGCACACACCAGGAACGCCCCGAACAGGACGAAACCCACCGCACCGGTGTGTGCCAGCAGGCGCAGCTCGAGGCTGTGCACCCACAGCGGCTCCTCCCCCGTGTGGCGGCTGGCGACATACGCCTGCGCGAAGTTGTCTTGCCCCAGCCCACCCAGCGGATGGCTGATGAAGCTCTGCAACGCGACCCGCCAGAAGTCGAATCGACCGCTGCCAAGCTCCGCGAACCGCGAGACACCCGCCCGCAGCGGCGCGTCGGTGACGAACTGGTGCCAGGCGCGCGCAACAGCGCCGCTGCCGATCAGGATCGCCGCGCCGCCTGCGGCGAGCTCGGCCATCAAGGTGACGGTGAGCCTGGAGCCTCGCCTCGCGGCCTCGCGCACATGCGGTGCTAGCCCGAAGCTGCGCTGGATGCGCGCCAGCAGCCAGGCCACTAGCGCAGCTGCCAGCGCCGCCAGCAACCCGGCGCGACTGGTCAGCACGTCGGCATGGGACACGGAGGCGGCTGGCCGGCCGGCGTCGGCAAGCGCCCAGCCGTGTAGCACCCACGGCAGCGTCGCTGCCGCCGCGCCCAACGGGATGAGTCCCCACGCCGCGACCCGCCCGCGACCCGGCACGATCGCCAGCAGCATCAAAGCAATCACCGGAAGCGTCAGCAGCCAGCCGCGGCTCTCGGCAAGCAGCGAGATCACCAGACATGCCGTCGCACCGCCGGTCAACGCCGCGCGCGTCCCGGCGCTACGCCTCCGCGAGCAGCCGAGCAGGATCGAACCCGCGGCCCCGATCGTCCCCAGCGCGGCAAGCGCGTTGTGGTAGCCGAGCCCGGCCACGAGTGTGCCGAGCTGCAACAGCTGCGGCGCCGGCCTCACCGCGAGCTCTACCAGGATCCACATGGCGACGCCGCCCACCCCGAGCATGTACACGACCAGCGCCAGTTCGAGCCTCTTGCGCGTCCATTCGAGACTCGAGAACAGCGCAAACAGCAGCAGATAGAGGAGCACCCGCTCAGATCCCGTGACCGCCGCCCCCTTATCGACGGCCCACGCGATCGACGCAAACGACCACGCCACGTACAGGGCGAGCGCGATCAAGGCAAAGCATCCGTACCGTCCCCGGCTGCATCCGGGACCAAACGCCAGCCGCGACCAGCCGATGAGCACGATCAAACCGATCGTCGCCGGAACCCAGGAGAGCGTCGCGTAGCCGCCGCCTCGCGCACTCCACGCAAGGAGGAGCGCGACGACGGCGCTCGCGCACAGGACCAGGCGACCGGCTTCGGCCGGTCGGTCCGTTGCGCGGCCCGGCAGCCGGCCCAGCGGCCGGCCCCGCAGCCGGCCGGGCACGATCGGCGCCGCGTGTGCGTGACGCCGCTCTAGCGCGACGCTGTCAGCGAGGGCAGCGCTCATTCGCCGCTCAGCGCCAGCACCGTGCGTACCGTCCTGATCGCGATCTTGAAATCCAGCCAGAACGACCAGTTGTGCACGTAGAAGTTGTCGTACTCGGCACGCTCGACGATCGAGGTCTGACCCCTCAGACCGCTCACCTGCGCAAGTCCGGTGATCCCGGACTTGACCCGGTGGCGGCGGTCATAGCGCGGCAGTTCGAGCGCGAAGCGCGTGACGTACTCGGGCCGCTCGGGACGGGGACCGATCAGGGTCATCTCGCCGCGTAGCACGTTGAGCAGCTGCGGGAGCTCGTCGAGTGAGGCCCGTCGAAGCCACATACCCACTCGCGTTCGACGATCCTCGTGCTCGACTCCCCCAGGAGCGCAACCTTGCGCGGGCACGAACACGAGCGTGCCGGCAGCCGTGTCGCGCATCGTGCGGAACTTGAGCATCGTGAACTCCCTCCCGTCCCGCCCCACGCGGCGCTGGCGGAACAGCACCGGCCCGGGAGAACTGGCCTTCACACACGCTGCGAGCATCAGCATCAGCGGTGCCAGCACGACCAACGACAGCGCCGCGACCAGGCGATCGAGCAGGTATTTGACGGCGAACCGTAGATCGTCCGGACAGACGGGACGGAGCTCGTTGAGCGTCACCGGCCCCACCTGTCGATGCCGCGAGCGCCAGCCCACTGCTTCGAAGAGCCTCGGGACGAGGAGCGCTGTCACGCCGAGCCGCTCACACTCCTGGACCAGCGGCACCAGCCGGTCGTCACCACCGGCGGTGAACGCAAACGCGACGCAGTCCGCACCGGTTTGCGCGATCGCGTCCGAGAGCTCCTCGGGAGCTCCCAGCAGCGGCAGCGAGCGTGCCGGGTCCTCATCCAGTAAGGGCTGCGTGGCTTCCCGCCGGTGCCAGGAACCGGCGTAGTCCAAGAAGCCGACCGGCTTCAGCCGATGCCGGCGCTCCTTCGCGAGCTGCCTCGCCAGATCGGCTCCCACCCGCCCGGCGCCGACGATCAATACCGGGCGCAGGCCGGCTGCGCCGCTTGCGGCGTCAACGCGCCGGATGACGACGCGCTCGACAAACAGCAATGCGAGGCAGAAGACCCATGCCCGGACGGCCAGGGTGGTTTCGCCGCCATGCCCGAGAAAAGCGTCGACGCCGAGCAGTATGAACGCGGCGAGCACCGTTGCAGCGAAGATCCGTCGCAGCTCGTCGATCATCGAGCCGTCCTCCCACGGCCGCGGTTCCCGCACCAACAGCAAAACGGCGCTCGGATACCCGGCGGCGAATACGAGGCCGGCGATCGGGCCCGCTCCCCAATGACCTCTGAGAGCCAGAAAGGATCCGAGCACGGCCGCGGCAGGATCGGCTCCGGAGCGCAGGCGAGGCCGGCGCCACCCCGCTGGGCGAGAAACGACGGCCGCAGACTGCGGCTTCACCAGACCGACGGGCGCCCGGCCGCCAACCGGGAGGGTGCCCATCGGCTTTCCGGTCAGCGCTGCCGGTTCGTTCAGTCCTGCGGCGCCGGCGTCTGACAAATTAACCCTCTCCGTGGCGCAACCGCCAGCGGATCACGATCCCGGCGAGCACCAGGACCGCACCAGCCGCCACCAGCAAGCCGAGGTCCAGGCCGGTGAAGGGAAGCGTGGATCCAGACGGACATCCCTGTGTGATCTGCGTGCCCTGTCCCCCGTAGGCAGACGCCGCCGAGCTCTGTGCCGCTCCGCACTCGCCCGCCGCGCGTGCAGCACCTGCAACGACCAGCGATAAGAGCACGTACGCGCTGGCACCGGCGATCAACAATGTCGTAACGCACCGTCGAGAAGTCATTGGCCCTCCTGCGGGTCCTTGGTGTGGCGTGTCTGGGCGGCGGCTGCTGTTTCGCCACCTGGTGCCGTCCGCTGCGCCGACAACTTGCGCCGCGCGCTCCCCAGGTGGCGCTGCACGGTCGCGAGGCTGAGATTCAGTTCGGCGGCCACCTCCGGGAGCGTCAGCCGGCCGCGCAACAGCTCGAGCACCTGGCTTTCGGGCCCGCTGAGTCGGCGGCTGGGCATGGTCCCGGCACGGCTGCTGACCGATACGAATCGTTCCGCGAGCTCGGTAGCAAGCGCGCGTGATATGACCGCCTCGCCCGCAGCGAGACTGCGCACCAAACGCGGCAGCGCGACGAGGTCGATCTCCTTCGAGACGTATCCAAGCGCTCCGGCGATCAGGCACAGCAATCCAAATTCGGTCCCGGTCGGCGTGTCACACGCCAGGATCCGGGCGCCTGGCGCCTGCTCGTGCAGCTGCTGGATGGTCAGCAGCGCGCGGCCGGCGGCGACCTGCACGTCGAGCAGCACGATGTCCGGCTCGACCTCGCCGCCGATCACCTCCACCGCATCCGCGAGGGTCGCTTTGGCGATCACCGCGATATCGGGCGCCCTCGCTCCGGAGCTGAATGCCCTCCTCGTGAACGGATCATCCGAGACGACCAGCACGTCCACCTTCGGCTTTGCCGCGCGCGAGTGGTTGCGCGGCGGCCCTTGTTTGGCCTTGTGTGCTCCGTCACGGGAGGGGCGTTGTCCCTGATCGCGCGGCAATGCCGCAACTCGGAGCATGCTTTCTGCCAAGACCGCGCTCACTGTGCGGCGACGGCAGAGGTTGCCGCTGGTCGTCGACGTGCTGGCGCTTGCACCCACTGGCTCTGCTGCATGTACGCAGGCTGTCCGTATGTCAGGCGCGAGGCAAGGTGACATCGAGCCCCGTTCGGGGGGGTTGCCTCACCGCGAGCACGCGGTGCGGCGCTACCTCTTATGTCGACTCGAAGAGGACTTCCCTACCCATCTGGCGGCCTGGAGCGGCGCGCGACCCGCAGCGGGAGGGATTCATTTCCTCGCGGTTGGGGTAGTTACCTGCCCATTGCTCCCGAACCTTAATCGTGCTTTGTAAACTCAAGTGGGAGTCGCGGACAATCTAATTGCGCGGCACCAAGGGAGGCAGGCTCTTGGCTGAAGTCCAGAGACAGGGTGAGGACGCGGCGGAGCGCTTGCGGGTGCTCGTCGTTGACGATGACCCGCTCGTACGTCGGATGATCCGAGACGTTCTGATGCCGGCGGGCATTCTCGTCGTCGGCGAGGCACAAGATGGACGAGACGCCGTCCGCGCGGCCCGCTACTACAACCCGGACGTCATCCTGCTCGATGTGGTGATGCCGGGTGTTGATGGTCTCACGGCGCTCGAGCGGATCATGGCTGACCGCAAAGTCGAGGCGAAGGTGGTGATCCTCTCGGTGCGTGGCGAGCATGATCTGGGCTACGTGGCGCTCCGTATGGGTGCGGTCGGCTACCTCAACAAGGACCTCGATCTGGGCGTGTTGCCACGGGTCCTGAGAGATGTCGCGGAGGGCGGCGCGGCGGTCTCGAGGAGCTTCACGGCCGATCTGGCCCGACAGTTGCGCGAACTTCCGAAGGGCGGCATCGGGATGCGGCCAATCCAGAGCGTGCTCACGAGCCGCGAATGGGAGGTTGTCGATCAGCTCTGCCTGGGTCAATCGACGGAGGAGATCGCCCAGGCGCTGGTGCTCTCGACCGAGACCGTCCGTACGCACATCAAGAACATCCTGCGCAAACTCGACTTGCACTCGCGCACGGACGTGGTCGATCTGGTCCAGCGGCTGCGCCGAGGTGATCTGGGGGCGCGGGCGGCGATCAGTAGCCCCAGAGGTTTACGTGCCCGATCTGGGCAAGACGCTGCGCCGCAGGATGCCGCTGACGAGCAAGGGTGGACATCTCCTCAGCGCGGAGCTGAATCGGGTTGACCGCGCTGGCCTTCGAGAGACAGCCACGGGCGGGGTATCGAGCGCGGATGGTCGCGAATCGGGATCCCCGATGGTTCCAGAACCGGATATGACGTATGCGTAGCGAGCTACCGGCCGCCGGTGAGGATCGACTGGTCGCTGTGGCAGCCGAGGCGCTCGACCGCGTGGCCGCCGAGCTTCCGTCGGAGCGGCCGTTGATTCTTGCCGTGTGCGACCACGACGGTCGTCCGACCGACCTACTGGTCCGCAACCGGCGTGGAGGTCTAGCCGTCTTGGCGGGGGTGCCCGAGGATCGGCGCCCAGCACTGAGCGGAATCGTGGGGCTAGATGACAGCCAGCTCGAGGCAGACCGCGAGCCGCAAGACGGTCCGGAAGATGTGACGCCGCACACGTGCGATGTCGCGGAGGCGGGGCTTCTGACCCGGACGCTCGTAGAGCACACACCGGTGCCGCTGATGCTGGTCGATCGCGACGGCGTCATCGCCTACGCGTCCGCGTTTATGCGCGACTTCGGCTACCGAGCGGGCGGGCTTGTAGGAAATCGACTGATGCACTACGTGCATCCCGATGACCGGGAGCGGCTAGGGCATCTGCAGGACCGGATCGCGCGCGGCGCGCGAGCCGGCACGATCGACCTCCGCTGGCGTAGAGAGGACGGCGGGCATGCAACGGTGGAGGCGAGGATCCGAACGAGCGGCGAGCGTCGCGGTCCGCTCGTCGGCGCCCTGGTTGTGGCGCTGCAACCACTGCCGAGGCCGTGGACTGGACCCGCCGAGCTGATCGCGGCTGCCCACCGTCAGAGGGCGCTGGCGGACGCAGCCGATTGCGGAGTGGCAATTGTTTCGGGCGCGAGCGACATGCTCGGCATCGTGCTCGAGGCAAATGGGCGATTTGGCCGGATCGTCGGAACAAGCACCGGACAGCTGATCGGCTCCCCCCTCAGCTCGCTGGTGGCCGACGCAGACGCCGCTCGCCTGCTCAGTGCTCTCGATGCGATCGGGGACCGCAGCGAGCCGTACGTGCTCGAGGTCGCGCTCAAGCACTCGCTCGGTAGCGGGCGACGCGCGGAGATCACCGTCAGAGTCAATCCCGACGAGACCGAGCTGCAAGAGCTGATCCTATGCGTGCGTGACATCACCGAGCAGCTGCGACTGGTGGCGGAGCTTTCGGCGGCCGTTGATCGCTTGGAGCGGACCAATCACGAGCTCGCCGAGTTCGCGCGCATCACCGCTCATGACCTGAGCGCGCCGCTCCTGGCCCTCTCCCGTCTGGTCGAGCTCCTCTCAGGTCGCGGCGAGGACCCTGAGTACGCCCCGACCGTCGGTGCGATTCGATCCGGGATCAGCCGGATGCGTGGAATGGTCGACAGCGTGATGGGATACGCGCAAAGTCTCGAGGCCGCTCCGGCACGAGCGCCGGTCGATCTCGACGATGTGCTCGCGCACGTTCTCGACGTCCTCGCCGAAGAGGTTGCAGGGCGGCGGGCAAACATCACCGCGAGCGAGCTGCCGACCGTACCGGGAGATGAGCAGCAGCTTGAACGGGTGCTACTGAACCTCGTCTCGAATGCCCTGAAGTTCGCCGGCGAGCGCCCGCCCCGCATCTCTGTCACGGCGCACCGTCAGCAGCGCATGTGGTGGATCTCTGTCAGCGACGAAGGCATCGGCGTGCCGGAGGCTGATCGCGCGCACATCTTCGACCTGTTCGCACGGAGCCGCAGCTCAGCGTCGGGGCGGGGAATCGGACTTGCGACTTGCCGCCGCATCATCGAGCTGCACGGTGGGCGCATCTGGGTCGAACCTAACGAACCCCGCGGCTCGATCTTCCACTTCACCCTCCCAACCGAGCCAACCGTCTCGAGCGGGTGACAAGGCGCCGGTTGGCCGCCGGCGGCCTCGACAGCCGGCGGCCTCCGGAGTCGGATGGTGTCTACGCGGCGCTGGCGGTCGTGTCTGCGCCCTGCGCTGTCGGATCGCGGTTCTCGGGCACGAACTTGCTCGCGATGAAAACCGCGCCCTGCGGGTCCTCGATGATCGTCATCCGGACCCAGGGAGCGTTGAACGGCGGGATTACGACCTTGCCACCGAGCTCGGTCGCCTGCGCCGCGATCGCGTCGGCGTCCTCCACGGCAAAGGTGACGTTCCAATGCGCCGGGGTGCTCGGCTGGTCATCGGGAATCGTGGTCATGCTCGCGACTACGTTCTCGAACCCAGCCGGCGCGCCGACCTCGGCCATCCGCTGGCGCAGGCCCGGATCGCCAGTCTCCAGGTGATCGCCGTAGGCGGTCAGCGTCCACATCTCGGCGCCGGCGTCGCCGAGCGAGATCGTCTCCCACCCGAAGACGGCTCCGTAGAACTCCTTCGCCGCGGCAACGTTGCGTGTGCCCAGCCCGTTGAAGTTCAGCGAGCCCGGCTCGTTGACGATCTCCGCGCCCCGGTGCTGCTTCGGCTCCCAGACGCAGAACACCGCGCCCTCGCGATCGGACAGGATTGCCATCCGACCCGCGTCCCCGACATCAAATGGCTCCACCCCGACGTTCCCCCCGGCGGCACGCGCCTTCCCGGCAACTCCGTCCGCGCTGTCGACCCAGATGTAGGTGTTCCACGTGGCGATCGGGGGCGCGCCGGGCGCGACCGACGCGACCGCTGCGACGTCGCCGCCACGCAGCCGCGCGACGAAGTATTCGCTGTCTGGATTGTCCTCCATCACATCGACGAACTCCCACCCGAATAGGCGGCTGTAGAACTGGGCCGCAGCCGCAGGATCAGGCTGGCTCGTGTCGACCCAGCATGGAACGCCCGCGATGTACCGCTCTCGGTCTGCCATTGAGGCTCCTCTCGTGGTTTGCCGTCGTCATCGACAACGACACTACGCACGCTTCAGGTCAGGATCTGTCCTCAATACGGGAGAGATGCGGCGGCGCCACGGGCCCTCATGTTTGTGCTGGCGCAACGAGCTCGATCCGTTCCCCAAAGGTTGACTCGCCTTCGAGGATGCGATGGACCGGACACTTGGCCGCGATCACATGCAGCTTTTCGATCTGCTCCTGGCTGCAGTTGTCAGGCAGGCGCAGCACGAGGTTGAAGTGGGTGGCGGCGCCACGCTCGGGTGTTGTGTACTCGCACTCGACCTCGAGGTGACCGATATCCCATCCCTTGCGGTTGGCATACATCTCCATGGTGACCGCAGTGCAGGATGCGACGCTCGCGGCCAGCAGCTCCAGTGGGCTCGGGCCCTCGTCCGCACCGCCCACGTCCGCGGTCTCGTCGGCGGTAAGCCGATGACCCCGGATCTCGATCCGATGCGTATAGACCCCGGTCGTATGCCGCGCGAACGCCTTCATCACACAGTCCTTTCGTTACGTGACCCTCTAGACCAGTTCGACGGCCGCCGCCGCCTTGAGGAGCAACTCGACGTCGACCTCTTCTCCGCCGACGCCGCCGGTGTCCCAGGGCTCGCTCACCACGAGCGTGTGCAACATCGGCCCCGACAGCTGCTCCAGGTGAGCCCGGAGGGTCGTGTCATCCGGAAGGCCATCCAGACGTGATTCCAGCCTCCCGCGGATCTGACCCAGCCGCTGGATCATCGTGTCGATGTCCGCCTTGCGGTCAAACGCTTCACGGTCACCTTCCGCGATCCCCAGCGCGATCTTGTCCTTGATGGCCTGCGCGTTCCCCACGGCGTCCGTCGTCACCATCTGTCGCCAGGCTCGGCTCTTATGCCGATACTGCAGCATCGCCATCACCGCTTCGTGGCGCAGGAAATCGGCATCTCGCAACCGACTACCCTTCCGGGCCGCCAGACACCGCGCCAGCGAGATCGCTGAGGCCAGGCCGCTATTGAGTCCCCGCCCCGGCCAGAAGTGAATCGCATTTGCCGCGTCGCCGAGCAGGAACCCGAATGCCCCAGGTGTTGTCGCCGTCCCGTGATACAGCTGGGCCGTGAAGCGGGGCCGCTGCACCATATCCAACCGAAAGCCGGTCACCGCGGTCAGGTTCTCCGGACGAACGCCGAACAATCGCAGTCCTTCCTGCACCCGCGCCCAGAGCGGAGATCCGTTCAACAGAGCCGGCAGAAAGAGAGCGTGATGTTCAGCGCAGTAGAACTGGTTGTTTGCCCCCAGCTCCAGCACGCAGGGCTCGGACTGGATGCAGGGCGTGAACTCTCGCTTGGCTGGGTTGATGCCAACCGCTTCCTGTGTCTCGAGATCGGTCAATCGCATATTGAGAAAGCCCTCGCCATGCAGGGAGTTCAGTAGGAAGCGGTTCTGCACGACAGTCAGCAGCACTGACATGGGGTCCGTCAGCTCGGACTTCACCCGCAGGCCCAGAACCATGTCCTGCACGTGCTTACCACCAAGGGCGAAGACCGCCGGGTCTCCAGCGCCGAACTTGTCGGCAAAGAGCGTCACCGTCTTAGACCGGCTGCCCTCGCAAATCGCGAGCACGTGCTGCCTGGCGACCTCGTCCTGCGCGGCTTCGGCGTCGAAGCGCTCCGGAATGAGATGTATGCGGTCCCGCTTCTCGTTCGCCAGCGCCAGCAGCTGATCCTCGATGTGGACGATCCGGATATTGCGCGGTCCGCAGTCCTCGATCGAATCCGGCCCCTTGGGCCACATCTCGCAGTATGCGTCGGCAGTGAAGAGGCGCTCCTGCACCTCGGGAGGGAGCCTCAGGTACTGGCGGCTCTGGACCGTCACGACCTGCTGCCGGCGCACATTGCCCTGCTCAGGGGTCTTCCATACGACGTCGGCACCGACTCTCGTCCACCGGGCGTCGAACACCGTGATCTCCACTCGCGGACCCATCAGATGCTCCAGGAGCAGGGCAAAACTCAGGCCGACCGGCCCGCCACCGCTCACGGTGACGCGCAACACGTCTGCAGCGACTGGCTGCGTCAATGCCAATTTGGTGCTGGGGTCCGTGAGGGACTCGACGGATTCGACGGAATCGACGGATTCGAAGCGGAAGAGCTCGTCGCCGATTCGGATCTCATCGCCGGGCTGGAGCTGGTGCACGGTCACGCGCGTGCCGTTCACCCAGGTTCCGTTTCTGCTCCCGCGGTCCTTCAGGACGTAGACGCCATCCTCGTTGCTGAGCTCGGCATGGACACGCGAGGCCAGGTCGCCGGAGAGAACAACGGCGTTTTCGGGGCTGCGACCAAACGTGATCGATTGGCTCCCGAGTGGAAACCGCTCCCCTTTCAAGGAGCCTTGAACCCCGATTAGTGTCGCTTCCACGGTTGACGATCCCGCTGCGGAGACGAGCATAACCAAGCATTCGGGTCCCCGCAAGCCTCGGACTACGGCGCAACTGGAGGGGCCTCGGATGCGGCGTGTATTCTTGCGATTCCAGGTGGGGCGCCGGGGCATTGCGCCCGCGAGAAGGAGAGATGAAGGCGGATCTCGACGTGATCGTCAACCCAGACTTTCTCGCGCTCGGCCTGGGTGGCACGAACATGATGGCGATGCTCTGGACCGTCGCCAGCGGCCGTCAAGCCGTCGGCGTCGAGTTGCGTGGCGATCCATTCCTCGGCGTGCACTGGAACATCCGTGAGGACCTGTATCACCAGCTCGGCCTGATCGATCGGATGATGCTCGAGCGCTACGGTGAAGAGCGCGTTCCGCACCGCGGCAACGGCAAGCTGTTCCGTCTGGCCGAGGTCTTCTACAGCCCGTACACGACCGGCGGCGACATCGTCGCTGACTCAGTCATCGACGGCTTCGACACCGACAAGCACATCGTCGGGACGATCCGCGACATCGAGTTCATCGACGATCGCTTCCGCAACGGCTTGCCGAACAGGGTGATCACCGTACTGCCGCCACCCGTCCCGCCCGCTCATCCCGATCCGGCCAAGATCCACGACTCGATGCTCGACGTACTCGAGAGCCCATCCACCTTTCAGGCGGAAGCCGCCTCGGTCCAGAGGCTCCTGCGCCGCTACCTCGAGCTGCTCGAAGAGATGGATGTCGAGGCCGGTGTCGAGCCTCGTGTCCAGCTGTACACACACCATCGCGCGCTGGTCGACGGCGACGGCTTCTACGACGGTCCCGACGGCTGCAAGGGGATCCGGATCGAGGCGCTGCGAGAGTTCGACTTCAAGGGACAGTTCGTCCGCACCCGGGAGCCCGGCAGCGAGGTGCTCGACCTCGGGGTGCCCGAGCTGTTCATGATCGCCGAGGGCTTCAGCAGCAAGGACGCAAGCCGCCTCGGCTTCGAGCAGCACGACGTCGAGGTCGATCACGATGACGGCCGCGGACCAGTCGTCGCGCAGGCGGACTTCCTCGCCGCACTCGTTGAAGTGCTGGTCGGCGGCCGCTTGCGCAGACGCATCTCCTCCGAGTTCGACGAGGATGGCCAGGAGTACTGGGTGCGGCAGATCGCGATCGGGCACGAGAACGACCCGGAGGCCGGCTGGGTCCTGGTTCAGGTGCCTGACTTCAAGACGTTCGATCCGGTCGCGGAGGAGCTCATCCCAGCCGGCACCGCGCATGACTCACCCGAGTTCTACGCCGCCATGCAGCATCTGCTCTACGAGTACTACGTCAAGCACGCGGCGGATGTCCTCGACGTTCCCCGCCACGAGCTCAAACAGGTCCAGATGATCTACGGACCGAAGCTGTTCAGCCTGATCGAGCGCGTCGGAGACGATCCGCTGGTCGCGACGAACGGCGTCGTCGCCGGCGACTCGTTCGGCAACGGCCACTTCCTGACCAGCGGTGGCGCGATGACCGGCATGGTCGGGCACGCCTTGCGAGTGCTCGGCTACTGGCAGGCGCGGGCCGCCGGCGCGACAGCATCGTGGGCGATCCGCAAGCTCGCCGACGCGATCAAGAAAGACACCCACGCCTGGCTGCACGTGAGCGCGAAGGAATACAGCGAGGCGCTCCCGATCAACTTCGGCGCCGAGCGCGCCGGATTGATCAGTGCGGCCAGCGGCGCTGACCCAAACGAGCGCGCGCAGGCGATCGAAGCCGCGCGGCGGCAGCGCCACGCGCTGGTACCGCTCAACCCCTCGGATTGGCGGCGGCTGTTCGTCCACAACGGCAAGGTGATCTCGGAGCTTCCCGAGCTCGAGTCCGAGCATCCGCTGCTGCGTTCCGGGCGAGAGCTCAGCCTGGTCGCGGTGATGAACGCCCTGCCGCCCGCCCCCGATCCCGCGCGGGCCGACAGGGAGCTCAGCCAGATGCGGGAGCGATCGCCCGGCGAGAGCCTGTCCGGGTTCATGCCGGCGATCACCCGCGTCAGCGAGATCCCCGAGCAGCTGCGCCCGGAACCCGCCGGTGCCACGAGAACGATCTCGATCGGGGACCTACACCCGCGGACGCACGCGTTCCTATATGTGCTCGAGGACAAGCAGGTGGTGGGCCACTTCGAGCTCACAGACGAGCAGGTCGTGGGACGGTCGGGTGGGTTGACCGGCGCCGCACCAGACATCGACCTGGAGCCGTTCGACGCCGACCAGACCGTCTCCCGCCGGCACGCCCGGATCCGGCGCGTAAACCGCTTGTTCGAGGTCGAGGACCTCGGGAGCCTGAACCACACAAGGCTGCGCGGGCAGCTCCTCCTCAGCGGCCAACCGCAAGCGCTCAAGGATGGCGAGATGATCAGGTTCGGCTCTGTGGACGCACTGTTCCGCGTGCTCGCAAGTGCGCGACAACCTGACCGCCTTCGCTAAGTCATCCGTCGTCCACCAATCCGACCAGCGGCCCCAGCAGCCGGCGAGACCGGCGCGATACGCCTGGAAGCGCGACCAGCCTGTGCGTCGGTGCAGCGCCCGCGCGAAGCCGGTCGAGTTGCTCGAATGCGATCGGACGCCAGCGTTCGTCGACGACGGTATGCGGTTCATCGCCGGCGATCGATTCCGGCTCGATCTCCAGATGCTCCGCCCACAGCCGCAGGCGAGTCTCGCGAGCGAGATTGGCATCGTCGGTGAGGACATTCATCTCGGTGTCGTTCAGCAGCGAGTGCGCGTTCAGATTCGCGGAGCCGACGGTCAGCCACTGGTCGTCAACGATGCACACCTTCGCGTGTACGTACAGGCGGTCCTCGCGTGATCCCGTACGCGATCTGATCGTCGCGGCGAGCAGACGGCCCTCGCCCCCGTCCGCAGTTGTCAGAACGCCCAGTTGACCAGAGGTGTCGTCCTGTCCGTTGTTGGCCCGGGCGGGCAGGAGGACGACGAGCCGGAATTCATCCGAGGGCGGATGGCGCAACTTTTCGGCCAGTAGCGCGACTATCTCCGGGGACCACAGGAACTGGTTCTCGAGGTAGATGAACCTGCGGGCGCCGCGGATAGCTCGAACGTAGCTCTCGAGGATCCGGAACTCGCCCCGAGGCACACCCTCGTACATGCCCTCGGCAATCGTCCGCACTACCTGGACCTTGCTGGCTCCCGCGGGCACGACCTCACCTCTCTTTACAGGCCCGAGTTGCTCCCCGGTCAGCTCCCGCCAGCGCAGCGCGAAGTGATCGTGCACGTCCGCCACAGCCGGTCCGCGCAAGCGCGTGCCGACGTCGTGCCAGCCCAGCTTGCGGCGCGCTGGATGCTCGTGTGTGTCCCATCGGTCGCCGGCGAAATTGGTGATATCGATGCCGTTCACGAACGCCACCTGTCCGTCGATGATCAGGGTCTTCTCGTGATGACAGTGGAAGGGGTGCTCTCGCGGGTCTGGCTCGCATCTGATCCGCGTCCGGCGGGTGAGGCCCGCAACCGCGGCTGCGACCTCCTTGCGCGTCGGGTGGAATGCCGGCACGGGCGCTCCAGCCCAGACCAGCACCCGGACATCGACACGCTCGGCGGTCTCGGCCAGCAGCTCACCGATCGCGGTCGGACGCCCGTTCCGCGTCGGCTCGAAACTCGGCTCAACGTGCCAGCCGGTGACGGAGACGGATTCCTGCGCCTGCTCGATCGCCTCGGTGATGGCGGCGAAAGCGTCGGCGCCGTCAATCAGCACTTGAAGCTCGCACCCATCGCGCGGCGGCGGATCGCCCGATGCCCACCGCCCGTCATCAGGCGGCGTCAGCGCATGACTCCAGCCTAGGCGCTCCAGACGCCGCCGGTGCTTGGTCCGCACAACGGCCTCGATCGTGTCCCCCACTCGCGCATCCATGCGCTCAACGAGGGATCCAACAACAGCGGACACACGAAAGATCCTTACCGTTAGCGACCACGACAAATCGTCCCGGCCCCGACGCGTGCGTCCGCCTTCGACTCGCCGTGACGTGGCGATCGATGAATGACGTCGCTAATCAGTCTTCTAGACGTCGGGCGATGGCGTCACCCCGGCCGCCTCGACCCTGGGGCCGATGGCCTCCGCCAGCGCGATGAGACCAGACAACGGCCGGATCATCACGGTCAACTCGGTGATGAGCCCGCCCGCACCGGTATTCAGGAGGTCTAGACCCTCGATCTCGCGGTCACCGACGCGCGCCGCGAAAACGAGCCCATGAAGACCCCCCGGAGCGCGGAGCTCGTCGATGCAGCGCCAGCCCTCCAACGCCTCTGAGACGAATCGTAAGATCCCGCCGACGGTCTCACGACCGACATAGGGATGGAAGGTCACCGGGCTGTGCAGCACGACGTCGGGTGCGAGCGTGGCGACGAGCGCCTCGACGTCACCGGCCTCGGCTGCAGCTCGGAAAGGATCACTGGGGGTAAATGTGCTCATGGCGATTATCGATGCGCCGCAATCATCCCGGCGGACCCGCTGCCCAGCACTACAACCCGCTCGGCTTGTCTGCGCTTCATCCAAAGCTCCTCTCGGATCTCGCTTGCGGGGCTCTAAGACGAGACATGTCCCGGTCCTGTGACAGCGGCTGGCGGTCTCCGCTTTGACCTCGTTCCCGCCTGGACGCAGCGCGGTCACCCAAAAGAAAGAGCCCGGATCTCCGGGCTCTTCTAGTCTGCGGCTTTCTAATCTGCGGCGTACTCCTCGTCGGTGACGTGCCGGCCCCAGCTGACGGGACTGCCGGACTCGTCGTTCTGCTGCATGGCGACGTGGACCATGAAGCGGTTCGGCGCGGCGCCGTGCCAGTGATTCTCGCCGGGCTCGAAGAAGACGCGGTCGCCAGGCCGGATGACCTCAACGGGTCCGTCCTCGTGCTGGCAGAGACCGACACCCTCGGTGACGAAGATCGTTTGCCCGTGCGGGTGGGTGTGCCAGGCGGTGCGGGCACCGGGGGTGAAGTGGACGGCCGCCGCCGCGAAGGTCGACGTGCCGGCAGGTGCGGCAATCGCGTCGATGTAGACGTCCCCGGTGAACCAATCCGCCGGCCCCTTCTGGGTGTCGATGCTGCTGCGGGTGATGTGCATGTTTGTCCCTTTCGTTGGTGTGCGTGATTACTGCCTCGCGCGGGCCCGACGCGCCCGCTCGATCACAGTGGCCGGGGTTTCGCTCACCGCCACCGGCCGCTGCGCTACGGGCACCCCTGCGCCTGCGAAGGGACGCACGATGAGCGCGACGACGAGGCCGAACGCGAGGACGAGCATTCCGGTGCCGACGGTCAGCGCCACCGACGCCCGATGCGCGAGCAGCGCGTTGGCGGTCAGCCCGCTGGCCCCCGCCGCGGCGAACACGGTGACGAGCACGCTGAGGCCCAGGGACCCGCCGAGCTGATGAGCGACATTGACCAGTCCGGAGGCGGCGCCGGCATCCTTGGCGGTCACCCCAGCGATGCCGGCAGCGGTAAACGGGCCCAGGGCGGCGCCCTGGCCGGCGCCGATGAGCACCATCGGCAGAGCGACTCCGGTGAGGTAGTCGGTGCTGGCGGTCAGGCGGCTCAGCCAGAACATGCCGACCGCGGTGACCGCGAGGCCACTGGCGAGTAGGAGGCCGTTGCCGTAGCGCTTGGTCAGCTGCGGCACCGCGACGGCGACCACGAAGTTCACGATAGTCATGGGGAGAAACCCGAGTCCGGCCTCGAGGGGCGAGTAGCCGTGGACGGTCTGCAGGTACTGAGTGATGAAGAACCAGAACCCCATCATCGCCCCCAGAAACAGCACCCGTCCGGCGTAGGCAGCCGAGCGCTCGGCGCTGGCGAACAGGCGCAGCGGCATGATCGGTTGCGCCGCCCGACGCTCGTTGGCGACGAACACGGCGAGCAGGACAAGCCCCGCCGCCAGTGAGACGACGGTCCCGGTATCGCTCCAGCTCGTCTCGGCCGCTCGCACCAGACCGTAGACCAGACCGGTCATGCCGAGCGTGGATGTGATGGCGCCCGCGAGGTCGAACGCACCGGAGTGGCGCTCGGTCTCCGGCAGGAACCTGGGAGCGGCGACAGCCATGGCGATGCCGATGGGGACGTTGATGAAGAAGCCGACCCTCCAGGTCAGGGCGCTGGTCACGATGCCACCGAGCACCAGGCCGAGGCTGGCGCCGATGCCGGCGACCGCGCCGTAGTAGGCGACCGCGCGGGTGCGTTCTGGGCCTTCCGCGAAGCTGGCCTGCAGCAGCGCCAGCGTCGAGGGCGCGAGCAGCGCCGCGCCGACGCCCTGAAGTCCGCGGGCGGCGATGAGCCAGCCGCTGGACTGCGCCGCGCCGACGAGCGCGGAGGCAACGGTGAAGAGCGCGATGCCGGCGACGAACACTCGCCGCCGGCCGAGGATGTCGCCGGCCCGGGCGCCGAGCAACAGCAGTCCACCGAAGGCGAGCGTGTAGGCGGTCTGCACCCACGAGAGCGCTGCTAGCGAGAAGTGCAGGTCCTGGTGAATGTGCGGGAGCGCCGTGATTGTGATGGAGATGTCCAGCACAATCATCAGGTAGCTGGCGAGGATGATGACCAGCACCGGGGTCTTGCCGACCGGTTTGACGGCGGGCATCAGGCTGCGGCACCTTCCGCGGTGCGTGGGACAAGCCGATAGGTCGTGGAGCGGGCTTGCTCACCGGTGATGCGGTCGAGCGTGGCCTCGGAGTACCGGCCGTACTTGCGGCGGTACTCGGCATCCAGGCGGTCATCAATCCCATGGTCGGCATCCTCGAACGCCACTTCCTTCTCAACACCTCCAGCCCGGATGCGCCCAGCGTGCTCCGCGAGCGTGCCGCGATACCACGCCGACTCCGGACCGTTGACAGAGCGCACGTAGAGGTCATCGCCGCTGCGGACGACCCAAATGGTGACGGGGTTCCGCAACGTGCCGTCGGGTCGCAGCGAGGCGACCTCAAGCTCCTCCGCGCTGCCCACGGCGCTCAGCTGCTCTGGAGTCCAGGCGCTCACGGGGTCACCATGACCTTGATGGCCTCGCGGTCGGCCATCGCCTGATAGCCGGAGGCGATGTCTTCCAGTCCCAGGGTCCGGTCGAGCACCTTGCCGGGCTGGAGCTTCCCGTCGAGCACGTCTGGCATCAGCTCCTCGATGTAGGCGCGCGCGGGCGCGACACCGCCGGTGAGGGTGATGTTGCGCATGAAGACCGAGAAGTCCATCGGCACCTCCGCGTACTGCGGAGCCCCGACGCGGCTGACGGTGCCGCCGTCACGGACGACCGCGAACGCGGTCTCGATGGCGGGCTTGAGCCCGACGCACTCCAGGACTGTGTGGGTGCCGTCACCGCCGGTGAGCTCCCGCACACGCTCGACGCCTTCCTCGCCGCGTTCGGCCACGATGTCGGTGGCGCCGAATTCACGGCCGATGCTCGTGCGCTCCTCGTGGCGACCCATGAGGATGATGCGCTCAGCACCCAAGCGCTTGGCGGCCAGGACCGCGGAGAGGCCGACGGCGCCGTCCCCGATGATCGTCACGGTCGTGCGGGGCGAGACGCCGGCCGTGGCCGCGCAGTGATGCCCGGTCGGGAAGACGTCGGACAGGGTCAGCAGCGAGGGCAGCAGCGCGTCATCCTCACCGACAGGAAGCTTGACGAGCGTGCCGTCGGCCTGGGGGACGCGCACGGCCTCGCCCTGGCCACCGTCGATGTCGTCGCGGGCCCAAAGTCCGCCGTGACGGCAAGAGGTCTGCAGCCCCTCGTTGCAGAAGTCGCAGCTTCCGTCTGACCAAACAAACGGGGCGACGACGAGGTCGCCGCGCTTGAAGTTGGTCACGCCGCCGCCGATGTCCTCGACGACACCGATGAACTCGTGGCCGATGCGCGCACCCTCGTCGGAGTGCGGCATCGAACCGTAGGGCCAGAGGTCTGAGCCGCAGATGCAGGCGCGGGAGACGCGGACCAGCGCGTCGGTCGGCTCGCGCAGGCTGGCGTCGGGGACGTCCTCAACTCGGATGTCGTGGGCGCCGTGAATGATTGTGGCTCGCATGGGTGTTCCCTTCGTCGAAGTCAATGCCAAGGACAGCTACGGCTCAAGCGCCACCGAGAAGTTCCAGCCGGGGGGGTGATGGGGCGGGGCGCTGAGGTGCTCCTGCCCTTGGCTCCACCCACTAAAGCACCGCTATCGCGGGGGTGTGAGGCCTTGTAAGAGGGGGGTTGGCAGTACCCCCCAGGCCGACCGTCGGTGACCTAGAGTGGTGGTCATGGACATGGCGAACGACATCTCGGAGTTCCTCACCTCGCGTCGCGCGCGGCTCACCCCCGAGCAGGTCGGGTTGCCCAGCTTGGGCACCCGGCGGGTCAAGGGCTTGCGCCGAGAGGAAGTCGCGTCGCTGGCCGGCGTGAGCGCCGACTACTACAAGCGCCTGGAACGCGGCAACCTCGCCGGCGTCTCCGACATGGTCCTCGAGGCGCTCGCTCGCGCCCTGCAGCTCGACGACGCCGAGCGTGCCCATCTGTTCGACCTCGCCCGCGCCGCCACGCCCGGCGCGCCGCGTCGGAGCCGGCCGGCGCCGAAGCGCGTTCGTCCAGTTGTCCAGCGCATCCTCGACGCGCTCGATACGCCGGCCATGGTCCGCAACGGGCGCTTCGACATCCTGGGCGCGAACCGCCTCGGTCGCGCCCTGTACGCACCCATCTTCGAGAGCCAGGAGCAGCCGGCCAACACCGCCCGCTTCCTCTTCCTCGACCCAGCAGGAGCCGACTACTTCACCGACTGGACCAAAGCCGCGGACGACACCGTCGCTTTCCTGCGCTCCGAAGCAGGACGCAACCCCTACGACCGCGAGCTCGCCAACCTCATCGGCGAGCTCTCCACCCGCTCAGATGAGTTCCGAGTGCGCTGGGGAGCGCACAACGTGCGCTTTCACCGCTCCGGGGTCAAGCAAATGCACCACCCACTCGTCGGCGACCTCGAACTCAACTTCGAAGCGATGGAGCTCACCGCCGACCCCGGCCTGCTCATGAACATCTACAGCGCCGAGCCCGGGACCAAGTCCGAGGAGTCGCTGCGCATCCTCGGCAGCTGGAGCGCCGCCGGCGACCACGCCGGCGACACGACGGTGAGCGAAACCAAAGCGCGCTGACCCGTCTCTAGCTTCGGGTTTCAAGGGCGACCTGACGTCACTCCGCTCTGGCATGAAATCCGTAATCTGATCGCAGGCTCGAACCCGTCTGTAATGAGCGCGCTGGATACGTACGGGGCGGCCCGGCGCGACTGTCCGCTCACGGGCACGCGGCTAGACCTAGTGGACTCCCGGCATTCGCCGGAGCGGTTCGCCGGTAACAAGATGATGGCCACGGGCGATGAGCTAGAGACGTTCTTGGATCCATCTGGCACATCGTCGAGGGCTAGAGCTTTGACGATTCCCGCCGCGTGGGCCGGAGGCGCGCCTGTACGGCATGCGCTACTCCGCCGCCGAAGCTGCGGTGCCCGTTGGTGGTTCGCGGGCGTCCGGGGCCGCGCGCTGGGCGAGGCCTCAGTGGCAGGCCGCTCGCTCGCTGACCGCCCTCTCGCTGCCACCGCACTGAGGACTCGCTGCTGATCGACTGACCCGACTGCTCGCGTTCGCGCGCAGCAGGACCAATCTCGGTTCGGCTGTCTTCACCGCGATCCGAGTTAGCGCAGAATATTCACGGCCCGCGCAGCCACGAGGAGCACGGTCATCGCCGAGATCGCCGACTCGGCCAGCATCATCATCTTCACCCGTCGCGTTAGCGGCATCGCGTCCGTCGGGCTGAACGCGATTGCATTGGTATACGCGATGTACACGTAGTCAGCCAGTCGCGGGTGCCAGCCCGGCTCGGCGAGCACCGGATTCTCATCCTGCGGGAACTGAAAGTCGCGCGGCGGTGCGTCAGGCGCGAGGCGCCGTATCGGCCCGCCGCGATCGAACTCCCAGAACAGGAGCCCGAACGTGATTACGTTCGTGCTCCAGATCGTGACGCCCTTCAGCAGGAGCTCGCCGCCGCTCTTCTCCTGCGCACTCAACAGCGACGCGATCAAGGCGACAAGCGCGAGCACGTTTCCAGCAGTGATCACGCCGACAAGTACGAGGGCGACCGTCCGGCGATGACCCATCTGCTCGAGCCGATGCCGAGGCAAAGACCATGCGAGCGCGAGCAACAGCACCGCCTCGGGAACGGCCGGGATCAGCCAAACCCACCCCGGGAACCCGATCAGCTTCCAGCCGGCTCCGAGACTCACGACCGCCAGCGTGACCTGCAACCCGATCACCAGCACGACGGCAAACGCAGCCTCGTACCTGGACTCCAGCTCCTCCTCGTGCAGATCGGCCGTGCTCACCTCACGATTGTCAACCATCCGCTCGACGGGAACCGAAGATCGTCGGCGCCCACTTGAGATCGCCGTCCGGGTCGCGCGTTCGGCTAGCGCGGCCTCAGCGACAGAGCCGCGCCGAACGCGGCCCGACGTACAAGCGCCCCGATGATCGCCACGCGACGTCACGGCACAACTGACGTTAGCGCCACCGCACCGTCCGAGACGGAGCCCGGCACCCGCGCTACCACCCTCGACCACCACCTCACACGGACCAACAGCACCCGATCCGTGCTCCTCGACAATCCACGCATGGACGCTCGGCGGCTTGTGTTCGATGTGGACCGATAATGGCGCATCGGATGGGGCTTCCGCGTGGAAGCAGCGGCGGGAGGACTGCGCCCGGCGCGAGCGTCCCGGTCACTCCCCGGCTAGCGATCCGCCGGGGGTTCGCAGGTGGCTGCGCGTCGAGTCCGCGCGGCTTGGCAGACGTCCGACGCTGCGGCGCGCGAGATGACCTTTTTGTCAGGGATCCTGGGCGGGCTCAATCCGGCTCGGGTGGCGGTCCCGTTGGATACGGCAGCAGATGCACGTTGATCGGGTTCCGATATCCGCGGATCGTTGACGGCTTGCAGTTGCGGTCCTCCTCCGAGAAGCGGAGGTACTCGGCCGCTGGCTCGGCAAAGGTGACGCTGCTCGGCACGTCCGAACCGGGCGACTGAGGCTCCGTAGATCCCCCGCCGGCCCACTGGCGCCGGACCCTCCAGCGTGTCGTAGAGACAGTCCTCGGCCAGGCGCTTGGCATAGAAGCGGGCGGAAGGGCGCCCGCGGCCTGTCCAGGCCGGACCGATCTTGCGCTTGACGTGAGTGCCGTCGGGGAGCCGGTACTTGGCCCACCACGAGGGGCCGCGAGCCTTCTCGAGCTTGAACACCGATCCGGTGGGCCGAGGTGAGGGCGAGCCGAGCTCTTGTGGGCGCTCGGCGAGACCGGGGTGCGTGACCGCGGCTTCGGGGTCGCGCCCGCCGGCACAGTGGCGTCCGCGAAAGCGCTCGGAGGAGTCTGAGGCCGCGGTGCAATCGCACTGCAATTCTTGGTACCGTAGTACCCGCTTTCCTTTCCGAAGCACCTGGCCCAAAGATAAGGCCCGGATTTCTGGGCCTTTCTCAAGTAGCGGGTGCGGGATTCGAACCCGCGACCTTCTGGTTATGAGCCAGATTTGGGTTGTTCGAGTCGTACGGACTGACGTCTGGGAATACCCGCGAATACAGGGGATTCGGGGCGTCAGACGGTTCGTCGTGATGTCCGATATCCGCCTGTTCGGCGCAATTCGTTTGACAAAATGTTTGACGCGATGCGCTATTCGAGAGCGCCGACGGCGGCGTCGGCCAGTTCGACGAACTCCTGCCAATACTCGGCGCCATGACGCCCGTCGATCGGAACGCGCACGCCGGCGTAGCGGAGTTCGGGGACGATCTCGTCGGCGAGGGTGCGTGCCTCGCTGGCGAGCATGTAGTCCGAGAGCTTGTCGTGCTGCTCGTCGTCCAGCCATCGGACCAGCATCCGCAGTGAGCGGAAGAGTTGCGGCCAGTCCCGCTCGCTCGGGAGGCTGTCCTCTGTTAGTCCGAGCAGCGTCGCCCACCTCTCGCGATCGATGCTATAACGCTGCTCGTTACCCACCCTCACCGCGTCGATCACCCCAGCGGAATGCAGAGTGCTGAGCGCCTCGTGGACGTTACGCTTGGCGTAGGCGGCGGACGCACTGACGACCTGCGCGGTAACGCTCGGTGCCTGCACGGTGAGCAAGAACCTGGCTACCTCCGCACGAGCGCCAATGCCAAGGATCTGACGGAGCCGAAACGCGAAGTTGATCGGCGCGAACAGGTTCGGCGGCATCGACTTGCCGCTGCGCTCGGTGGGCGGCTTCAGCCATCCATACGCACGGAATGTCTTGTCAGCCCTTCGGGCGTCAACGCTCACGTCCCGGAACAGCTGTACCGCACGTGACGAGTCACTCGCCGGCCGCCGAGATCCGCGTCCGCTCGGGTACCTCAATTGCCCAACCCAGGCAAGCGCAGCTTCCGCCAGGGTCCGATCCGTGTCGTCGCGACACAGATTGCGAAGCCGCTGCACACTCACCACACGCTCGTTCAGGGCGAGCCAGTCGAGCACCTCGTCGAACAGCCGCGCGTCCGCACGAGCGACCTCAAGCGTGAAGAGCAGCAGAGCCTCGGGATCGGCTGCCCATCGATCTGAGCGCCGCGCCGTCCCGGATACGCCCATCTGCGCCCACTGATCCCAAGCGAACGCTAGAAGGCGAGCGCGTACTTGTCGCCTAAGGTCCGAGATCTGCATTCTCAACTCCGAGATACCGCAAGGCCCGCTCGAGCATTTCCCGGAACCCCTCGGAGGGATCGTGGGTTCGCGTCCACCGAGCAGCCTGAATGAGCTCGTCTGCGGTTGGGGTCAGCGCACGAAGATCCTGCTCGTGCTTACCGGCTCCCTGATCCACGAGCGCATAGAGCTTGAAGTGGATCTGGTCCAACCGCGACGCGAAATGGACCGTCAGACCATCGCCGAATTTTTCCGTCTGGACGCGATCCAAGAACCCCTTCGGCAGCCCGAAGTCCAGCAGGTCTGCCGGTCCAGGATTGAGCCAGTTCTCTGAGAGGCCAAAGTCGTGTGCGACTCGATTGCGGGCATCGACGAGCCCTTGCGGCAGTGGCTCTGCCTTGCGCAGCGCCCGACCGTCCCAGAGTGCAACCACGTCGACATCGCGCGTTGGCCGATTAATGAAGCCCAGAGCGAGCAGCCCCGAGCCTCCGACCACGACCAACTCGTAGTATTGGCCACGGGCAGCGAGCTGCTCGGAAAGCGCGGCGAGCAGCTCCTTCGCACGGTCGCGGCTCGTGATGTCAGTCATCCTAAGTCGAGATGATAGACATCTCAATCGGAGACGCGTCGCGTCTCGAATCTCCTCTTGCAGCGAGTGCTCCCTCTGGCTCTCTCCGGATGGCGCGGTCGGAGGTGACACCCGCTATGAGCCGGAAGCGGCCGGTTCGCGTGGCACGCCCCAGCGCGCGCAACACACGAGTGCAGGGATCTTTGGGTTCTGTCGGGCTCAGCCCGGGAACGAGTTTGAAGCGGGTCTCCGTGCGCTGCTGTTCGATGATGCCGTGCGTCGGCGTCGAGTTGGCTGACTGCATCACCTTGTGAGTGGACTCGGTCAGACCGGTCCAGTCTTCAGAATGGCGGAATGGTCGTCGACCTCGACGCCGAGATCGAAACGGCCCGGCAGAAGCTCGCGGAGCTTGATCGTCTGCGAGAGCTCGCTGCGGCTCGCCTGACCCAGTTGGACCGCCTCCGAGGCGTACGCACCACAGATGGCGCAGATAGCAGTGACTGGCCAGCGGCTTCCAAGCTCCGCCTCTTTCGCGATTTGTTCCGGGGTCGCGAGGACGTGTTCGCGGTCCGCTGGGAGAACTACGGTCGCAGTCGATCGGGCTACTCACCGCGGTGTGCGAACGAGTGGCAGCGCGGCGTGTGCGGCAAGCCCAAGGTGCGCTGCGGCGAATGCGCCCACCATGCGTTCGTCGGGCTCGACGACCGTCAGCTGCTGGCCCATCTTCAGGGGCGTCACGTCGTCGGGATCTATCCGCTGCTACCCGATGACCGTTGCTGGCTGCTCGCGATCGATCTCGACCGTGGATCGTGGCGCGCTGACGTGCAAGCGCTGACCCGGACGTGCCGCTCGGTTGGCATTCACCCGGGAATTGAGCGATCCAGATCTGGCAACGGCGCCCATATCTGGTTCTTCTTCACCGACCCCGTCCCAGCCGCTGAAGCACGACGGCTCGGCTTCACCATCCTCACGGCCACCATGGCCCAGGGTGCGGCGCTCGGCATCGACTCCTACGACCGGCTTTTCCCAAGCCAGGACGTCCTTCCGAGCGGGGGATTCGGAAACCTCATTGCGCTACCTCTCCAGCGTGCGGCCCGCAACGCCGGCAACACCGAGTTCCTCGATGACAGGCTCGAGCCTCATCGCGATCAGTGGTCGTACCTCGCTTCCATCCCGAAGATCACGCCGCAGCGCGTGACCGAACTGATCGCGGACAGCGAAGAGGATGGCGTGCTCGCCGTTCGCCCAGCCAGGGATCCGGGCGACCCACCATGGCGCCCGCCACGCACCTTGCGAGTGCGACTGAGCGAGACACGACTGCCCGAGTCGATCGAAGCCACGCTGGCGGATCGCGTCTACGTAGCTCGATCGACAGTTCCGGCGACTCTCGCTCACGCGATCAGGCGACTCGCGACTTTCTCCAACCCGATGTTCACCGAGCTGCAGCGAATGCGGCTGCCGGTCGCGCGCACGCCCCGCGTCATCGGATGCTTCGAGGATCTTGATGGTTACCTGGCTCTTCCGCGTGGCTGTCTTAGCGAGCTTGCTTCGCTGCTTAGGGAGCTCAGCATCAGCCTCGAGTTGCACGACGAGCGCGTCGATGGTGAGGCCCTCGAACTCGCCTTTTCCGGCGAGCTCAGCGAGCCTCAACACTCCGCCGCGCGCGTAGTCCTTCAGCACGACACCGGTGTTCTCTGCGCACCCCCAGGTTGGGGCAAGACCGTGCTCGCCTCAAATCTAATCGCCAGCCGTGGGCGGTCCACGCTTGTCCTCGTCCACCGCAAGCCGCTCGTCGAACAATGGGCCGCACGGCTATCCGAGTTCCTCGACATCACACCGAACTCGATCGGGAGACTCGGCGGTGGCCGACGGCGTCTGACGCAGCGGATCGACATTGCGATGGTCCAGACACTCGCACGCCGCGACGATCTTCACGATCTGGTCCGTGCCTACGGTCATGTCGTAATCGACGAGTGCCACCACGTGCCAGCCGTGCAGGTCGAGCGCGTGCTCGCGGCCATTCCGGCGCGGTACATCACAGGCCTCACGGCAACCCCGTACCGACGCGACGGTCATCAACCCATCATCACGATGCAGTGCGGCCCCGTGCGCCACATAGTCAGTGGCCCCGCGGTTCGTCCAGCAGACGCTTTGGAGCGTCGGGTGATAAGGAGAGACACGGGCTTCGATCCGAGCATCCTCCCGCCAGAGGCGACGATTCAGGAGATCTACACGGCCCTCGCCAACGACCTAGACCGACTGAGCCTGGTACGGGCGGACATCCGTCAACTCGTCGATGACGGCCGCGCTTTGGTCGTACTCACCGAACGCCGCGATCACCTCGATCGCATCGCCGAGCGTCTGCGCGCTGACATACCAAACCCCGTCGTGCTCCACGGCGGCATCAAGCCCAAGGCGAGACGTGCCGCCATGGCGCAACTCGCCGAGCAGTCACATGACGAGCCCAGGCTCATCCTTTCAACCGGACGCTACCTCGGAGAGGGGTTCGACGACCCACGCCTCGACACTCTCCTGCTCACCATGCCGATCGCCTGGAAGGGAACGGTCGTCCAGTACGCCGGCCGACTACACCGCGCCCACGCCGCCAAGCGAGACATCCGAATCTACGACTACGTCGACTCCGATGTGCCGGTGCTGCGGCGCATGTACGCGAAGCGGCTTCGTGCCTACAAGGAAATGAATTACGTCAGCGCCGAGTCGATGCAGGAACTCAGCCTCGCAATCTCCTGAGCCCGCCTCCGGGGCCGTGGAGACTGACTCTTGTCGGCGACGCACCTTCGAAGATGGCGGAGCACCGCTGAGCTTCGGGTTTCGGCCCGAGGATCGTCGGGTTATGAGCCCGGAAGAGGCTGTCGCGCCGTCCCTGCAAGCGATAGACGGTCGAGCAGCTCGCGCGCGATCTCCCCGTGAGCCACGCGACGCGTGCACGCCGGTTCCCGACGCGGCCGGCGAGCCGCCATTGGCTTCCCTCAGCCTCTCGCCGGCGAGCGAAACCGGTACAGGACCAGCTCAGCCGGAAGCAGCCCGCGGCGCTCATAGAGCCGCTGGGCGTCAGTGTTGCCAGCCATCACTGCGACCTTCAGGTCCTCGATCGAGCGCCGCGCAAGTTCCTCGTCCACGAAATCGAGCAGACGCGTCCCGATCCCTTGGCCCCGCAGATCGGGTGACACGGACAGCGAGTAGACCTCGGCGTACCGGTCCCCCAGCGGAAACGTGTCATCCGGACCAGGCTCGATGCACACCAGGGCGTAGCCGACCACGATGTCCGCCTCGCTAGCCAGCACGAGGAAGCCGGCCTTGGAGCGGAGCCTGTCCAGATACGTCGCCCGTCGGCGCTGCCAGGAGAGCTCATCATCGTCAACCAGCGGCACCGAGCCAACCACTGCCCGGTGGTGTCGGTGCAGGTCTCAAGCCACAGGCTCCTGACCTCGTCCACTCTGTCGATGCCCGCCAGCTCGATACGCGTCATAAGCTGACGGTACCGACCGCCAAAGCCGCCCTCAGCGACGAGCGCGGCGGCGCGCCCGTCGCGCGAGCTCAGGAAATCGCACACCCAACCCCAAAGACCGCCGCGTGCAGGTCGTTCGCCCATTCCCGTCAAGAGCCGCGGCGCCAGGACCGGCATATGTGTCAGGCGTGTTCCAACTCCGTACCAACTCTGTGCCAATTGGCGCGAAGTGGCCCGACTGTGCCATCGCCGCGCGCACAATGCTGTCAATGGCAACTGCACCTGAGAACGGGCCGACCCACGACCGGCGCGAGCTGGGCCGCTGGGAGTACTGGACAACCGACTGGGACGGCGAGCCCATAGTCGCGTTCGACGACGTGCGTCACGCCGAATGGTGCGAGAAGTGGTGCCCGCGCTGCCCAGACGGTAAGCCACAACGGCTCCGACGAGCCCTTGGGTTCCGGGAGCGAAACGAATGCGAACTCGAGCTGCGGGTCGTGCTCGCGGAAGGCGAGCATGGTGCTTGCGCGGTCATCGTCGACGAGCAAGCGGATGAGGTCTTCGTGCGAGTCCTCGTCTGTTACGACGAACCGGAGGACGACCGTCCGCTGGCTTCCCGGGAGGCCGTCGTCTGGCCAGTCCGCGTCTGGCTCGACGAGCCGCTCGGAGACCGAGCTGTGATCGACGAGGACAGCGACGAGGAACTGGACCTGTTCACGTTCTCGTGGGACGAGGACAACAATCCGCTGCCGGACCACGGATATCGCCCGGCCAACCGGCGGCACCAAACCAAAGAACGTGGTGATCGACGCGCCGACTCGAATCCCGTCGTGCACCAACGCTGAGCCGGAATCGGAATGAATGTGCATGCGAATCACATGTGCTACACCCACTCTGCCTGCTAGCGTGAGGACGAATGAAGACAATCCAAATCCGCAACGTCCCTGAGAACGTCCACCGCGTTCTGCGTACGCGGGCTGCGGCCGCCGGGGTCTCGCTGTCGGACTATGCCCTCCAGGAACTCGAACGGGTGGCCGAACATCCGCCGGTCGCGGATGTTCTTGCGCGTGCGCGAAGCCGCGCCGGCGGGGCGCAAGCGGACGCGATCGTGGCGGCCGTACGGTCCGGGCGTGACCGTTCCTAGCAGTGCTCGTAGTCGACGCGTCCGTAGTACTCGAGGCACTCGTCGCTCTTGATCCGGCGCCGGACCTGATCGAGCGTCTGGCACAGGACGGAGACCTGCATGTGCCCCACCTGCTTGACATCGAGGTGCTTCACGCATTGCGGCGTCTGAATGCGCTTGGTCAGCTCAGCGACGAGCGCGCATCGGATGCGCGCGCAGATTTCCAGGACCTCGCGCTGGTGCGCTATCCACACGTCGGACTCGCCGACAGGATCTGGGAACTGCGCCACAATCTGACGGCCTACGACGCTGCCTACGTGGCGCTCGCAGAGACACTCGATGTCGCGTTGGTGACGTGTGACGTGCATCTGCGCGAAGCCCCGGGCCATGTCGCCCGTGTCGAGCTATTCATTACCGGCCAAGCCGGCTAGATCTCACTCACGACTCCAGGCCTCCGGCCGACACCACTGCTCAAGGAGAAGCGCCGGGCAGTCTTATCGATCTCACACGCTGGCCTGCGCGATCGCTTACACACAAGCCTCAGAGTGATTCTCGATGACTGCCCTGGCTCACACACATCAAGCTTTCGAGATCCATGCGGCTGACATCAGCAACGATCACTGGCGTCTGCTGCCGACCGAAGATGGCTGGTCGCTGATCCGACCGAGCGGTGAGGTCGCGTGTCGCGCCCTCGGCGCTTTCGGTCGCCGGCGCTGCCTCGAGTTGGCACACGACCTTGGCGTTCTCGTGGTCTACAGCTGAGCAGGTCCCGCTAAGTCACCCGTCGTCCACCAAGTCCGCGAGCGGCCCCAACAGCCGGTGGGACCGCCGCGATACGCCTGGAAGCGCGACGAGCCGGTGCGCCGGTGGAGCCCCTGAACGACGCCGGTCGAGTTGCTCGAACGCGATCGGGCAGCCTGACCTCGTCCGTCGGCGGATGCCGGAACTTGTCTGCCAACAACGACACGATCGCGGGCGACCAAAGGAACTGACCCGTCGAGCGCATCGCTCGAGCTAACGGAGTTTGTGGTTTTCGGTCACACCACCAAGAGCCGCTGAACCGGCCGTTTTCGCCCCCAAACCGTCCATCCCGCTTGAGAATCAAACGCCGTCAAACCCGCTAAACGCGAAACCCCCGATCTCTCGGAGGTCTCGATTTCCAGCTATTTCTTAGTAGCGGGGGCGGGATTCGAACCCGCGACCTTCGGGTTATGAGGGAGGCTTCAGGGGGTTCAGCTACCCATCGATTTGCAGGACTTTTGCGATCTTGCCTCAACCTGGATGAGGCTGAATTTGCTTGTCTTGTTAGATGGTTTGTTAGACGGTCTCGCGCTTGAACGGGCGAGCAAGACACGCCGTTTCCGCCTCCTCCAGGTGCCGCCGATTGTGCCGTTCGTCGTCGGTACTCCCTGACCGGTAGACGCTGGATGCGGCGGAGGCGGTGGTTGGAAAGCGATCCGATCGTGCCTGTGGCTCACGGTGGCGTCTTGCCCAGCTGCGTGAATGCGCGCGTTGACGATCCGGCAGCCGTGGGCAAGCTTGATCATCTCTGTCGAGAAGGACGTCGAAACCCGCGGTTGGACCACGCGGTACGACTCGACGCCGACGGCAATGTCATCGGCATGGTGCCCGCAGCGAGCAGCTGCTCCAGCTGCCCGCGAGCAAGCACCTTTCCTCCTGGCATCTGACCCCTTCTGTGTCGCTGTGCGCCGGTCCGGCGGATGATCGTGTACAGACCCGCACTCAGCCTTGCAATCGGCCACACCCTTCGGTAGAAGTCGACCCACATTCGAGCCGTCCAACCGGAGCGTGTAGCGGGGCGCATGTCGGGGAATACGAGGGTCGGTCAAGAGCCTTCAGTCCTCCTCTGGGCTTCTGTCCGGATCTACCGCGAGGGACTGTGCTCGGCGCTCGGCAGCGATCCCAGGATCGCGAATGTCGCGGCCGTCGCGGACGCGCCGTCCTGCCGTGAGGCCCTCGCGCGGCTGACACCGTCGGTACTGGTCCTGGACGCGCTTGCGGACGAAGCGCTGTCGGTCGCCCGCTCGGTACGCGGCAGCTCGACCTGTGTGATCGCGCTCGGGATCGCCGAGACCGAGCCCGAGGTGCTCGCGTTTGCGGCAGCAGGGGTCTCGGCGTATGTGACCCGAGAGCAGCCACTCGATGCCTTGATTGCCGCGATCGTCGGCGTCGCACGAGGGGAGGCACGCTGCACGCCGCGGATCGTCGGAATCCTGCTGCGCCACGTCGCCCAGCTGGCGGGCGAGGGGGAGCGTGGCGAATGCCGCCACGTCCACCTCACTCGCCGTGAGGCAGAGATCCTCTCGCTCGTCGCCGACGGGCTCACCAACAAGCAGATCGCTTTCCGGCTCTCAATCGAGCTCCCGACCGTCAAGAACCACGTCCACAACATCCTCGAGAAGCTCGGGGTCGACTCACGGACGCAGGCGGTCGCGGTCACCTCTCGCGCCGAACCGCCGGTCGCGATCACAGCGATCTGAACCCTAGGAACCGGTTCCTGGGGTCGGCTGGGGCGCGTGGGGGCGGGTGGGCTCTGGATCCCTGATGGATCCAAGATGGATCGTGCGGACCATTCCAGCGGGACGTCCGGAGATCCATGCTTCGCCCGAGGCCTACGTGCCACCGACCCGCGTCCTGATCTACCCGATGCCGCGTCTGCTCCAAGACATTCTCTACACCCTTGCCTCCGACGTCGAAGAGGTCGAGCTGGTCGGATGCCCCGACGACGCCACCGGGATCGACGACGCCGCTGTGCGCACCGGCGCCGACCTGGTGATCGCCTGCGATCGCGACGCCGCCTGGCACGCCGTCGACTCGCTGCTCAAGCGGATGCCGCGGACGCGGGCGCTGGCGGTCTCAGCAGACGGCCGCTCCGGCGTGCTCTACGAGCTGCGGCCCGTGCGGCGCGTGATCGGCGAGCTGTCGGCTGCGACGCTCCGCGCGGCGGTCGCTGCCACGGCCGTGCCGTTTGAGCTGCCCCTCCCCGATCCAACGCCGCGACCGGCGTCGTAGCGCCAGGAGGCAAGGTGCCCGTCCCCTCAACCTGCCCTGCGGTCGGACTCGGATACACGGTCGCGCTCCGGGTCAGAGCAGCGACGGCTGGTTCATTGTGATGGTGTAGTCGATACCTGAGGGCGTGCAGTAGCCGGTGAGCGAGACCAGGCTGTCATTGCTGAGGGGCTTCGAGCTCGAGCATGAAGGCGCCCCCGTTTACCTCCCGCACTCAGCGGAGCGCGTGCTGGCATTCGTCGCGTTACATCGCCGCAGGATGCTGCGTGCATACGTGTCCGGCGTGTTGTGGACCGATCACACGCAGGAGGCGGCCAACGCCAGCCTGCGGACCGCACTGTGGCGCATGCGCCGGCCGTTTGCGCTGATCGAGGCCTCCAGCTCGCACGTGTCGCTGGTGCCGTCCGTTTCAGTCGATCTGCACCGGATGTCGGCGGCTGCTCATAATCTGGCCGCGGGCGTTGTCGACGAGGACGCCGTTGATGAGCTGCTGGAGGTCGGCGAGCTTCTCCCCGACTGGTATGAGGACTGGGTCGTGATCGAGCGGGAGCGCTTCCGGCAGCGGCGGCTGAACGCGCTGGAGGCTCTGTGCGAATCGCGCACGCGCCAGGGGCGCTACGCCGAGGCGGTGGACGCCGGGCTCAGCGCGGTCGCCGGGGAACCGCTACGCGAGAGCACGCATCGCGCGCTGATGCGGGCGCATCTCGCGCAGGGCAACCGCAGCGAGGCACTTCGCCAGTACCTGCTCTGCCGCAAGCTCCTACGCGAGCAGCTTGGCGTCTGGCCGACAGCTGAGACCGAGCAACTGCGCGGGCGCTGCGAGCTTGTTGAACGGCCGCGCACCACTTCGGTCTAGGGGAGCGTCCAGGTGATGTTCCGGGCGATCGCCTCGGTGATGTGAGCGCTCAGCGCGGTCGGGTCGGTGCCGCCGCTGAAGAAGAGCATGCCGCTGTCCATCTTGCCGATCGTGATCCCGTCGTTGACGTCAACCGTCGCCGAGGTGCCGATCGTCAAGTGGACTCTGTCGAAGCTGAGCCCTTCGAGCGTCAGCCCGACGATGCCCGAGCCGCCAACTGGCATCAGAGTGCCGGTTGCGCGGGCGTGGGAGAGCCCGTCCTTGGCAAGCCGCGCCTCGCCCTTGACGGTCCCCTTCACGAACGGGATCGTTATGGGGTCGTTCTTCGATGAGATATCGACGTCGATGTCCTCGATGAACACCGGCTTGACCGATCCCGAGGACGACGACGAGGACCCGCCGCCGAGACCGAACGTCGGCACGTCAAGATTGAAGTCCGGCAGGCGCCGGAGCCTGATCGTGTGAGATTTCTTCGCCTCCGCCGTCTCGGCGGGAGTCAGATTCCAGTGACCGATCAGGATCCCCACATCCGCGACAGTGATGTTGAGTCTGAGGCTGTCGCCCACGAGGTCGAAGTCCAGGGCGTTGCCGGTCAGCGCGGCGACCTGCGCGTAGTCGATGCGTCCGGTGGTCACGTCAAGCCGCAGTCTGCGGTCGAGCAGACCGCCGACCTTGAGCCGCATCGCGATGTGGCCGTCGAGCGTGTCGAGCAGGTTGTAGATGGTCGGCTTGTCGACAAGCGGCGGGGTTCCCGCCGGGGTGGACGGGCCAGCCAAAAGGGCTTTGAGATCGAGCCAGATGTTGGCGTCCTCGATCTTTAGCTCGGGGATCTTGCCGACGCCCTTGTTGAAGGTAACGTCGCCGGGCAGCTTCACGTGGCCGAGCCGGACGACCACCTCGGGCTGCCGGTACGTGAAGCCATCAAGGAACGCTCCTGAGACGGTCGCGTCCCACTTCTTGGTCACCTGGTTGTAGGTGACGTTGACCTTGCCCGCCCCGAGCTTGCGGAAGAAGATCCGCCGGTCCGGAGCTCCGAGCTCCGCGTCCGCCAGCAGCTTGGCCTCCGGATCGCTGACGTCGACCGTGTACTTCCCGTCGCCGACCGTGCCGAGCTTGATCGCGCCTGTCTTCAGCCCGAGGTCGCCCTTGAACTTGCCGAAGATGTTGCTGCTGAGCTTGGAGATGTTTGTCGAGTTGATCTTGAGGAAGCCGCTCGGCCCGCCGCCGTCGCCGAACACGTACTGGAACGGCGTGCCGTCGGCGCCCTCCTTCGGACCAACCAGCTCGATCTTGTTGATCACGGCGGTGGGCCCGGACGGCGCGGCCGGGATCTCGATCGACCCCGTGCCCGGGATGTACACGGTCAGTCCCGAGGACTCGATCTTTTCGATCGTGAACTGGTCGACCACGACCCGCTGCGGCTTCCCGCCCGGGGCGAGCTCGAGCCGCGCCTTGGCATCGACGTTGGTGATCTTCGCGCCCTTGCCGCCGTAGGTCCATACCGCCCAACCGTCGCCGACGTACAGCGAGTCGAGGTGAACCTCATCGAGGTGCAGCCCGTCGATCAGCCAGGCGTCCTTGGTGTGCGTGATCGTCACCCCCAAGCCGCTGAGGCCCGCCGTCGCCATCAGTGTCCCGGCCTGCACTTCAGCGTCGGCCGACACGCCCTTGAGCGTGATCTTCTGGCTATTCTCGGTCAGCTCGACGGTCAGCGAGCCGACATCGATCCGGCCCTTCAGCGACTCCACTGAGTCCGTGATGTAGCCGCCGAACTCGAGGTGGGCGCCCTTGACCGCCACGCGACCAGATTTCAGCGAGCCGAGGGTCCCGTCCGCCTTGTACGGGATCACGAAGTTGGTCAGCCTGATCCGGTCGACCTGGGCAGCGCCCGGCTCGCCCTGTGCGTCGGGGTCCTTTCCGAGGTGGAACTGGACCGGGCCGTCGCTGTAGGCCAGCTTGTCCGCGTCCAGGTTGAGAAGTTCCACCAGGTCGACCTTGATCCGCGTGGGCTTGCCTTCGGCGTCGGTCTCGCGGCCGGCGACGATGTGCAGCGACTCCGCTTTGATCACGCCGCTCTTGCCGCCCTTACCGCCTTCGTTGGTGATGTAGCCGGTGCCGGCCGCGAAGCCGACATCGCGGAGCTCGGTGCCGGTCAGCGTGAGATCGACCGTCGCGCCTTGGGGCTTGTCCGGGTGCTCCTTGTCGAGGACGTCACGCAGCGATCCGCTGATCTCCGTCTTGGTGACCGTGAGGTGCCCGTCGGGGCTGCGGAACCTGGTTCCGAGCAGCTTCAGCCCGGCGATGGCCAGGGAGTAGTCGTGGTTCGTCCCGTCGGACGCGAAGCCGACCTTCAGCACCGGCTTCGGTGCGCCCTCGGCACCGGGAACAGGCTGCTCGAGCGAGCCGCCCTTGACCGTGCCGGAGACCGACAGTTGCTCGTCCTGCTCGAACGTCTGCCAGTTCAGCGCCCGCTGCACGACGGAGTAGCGAAGATCGTCGATCCCGCCGAGGGTGAGCCCGCCTTTGAACGAGGTCGGGCCGTCCTTTGGCAGCGTCACGGCGACGTCGGTCGCGTCGATCTGACCGAGCGCGCCCGAAGTGATGTGCACGTCTGACGATTCGGTACCTGCATCCAGGTGATAGTCGAGCTCGTTGCCGGAGATCTTGTCGATGTGCAGCTGCGGCACCGTGACGGCGTAGCCGCCGTCCTTCAACGTCTTGACGGTCGCCGCGAGACGAACCCCGTCGACGCTCGCCTTTCCGGCCTTGATCCGCGAGCTGTCGGGTCCGATGTTGACCCCCTCGACCGACAGGCTTTTCGCCGCCACGTTGTCGAGTACGTAGGTGCCGGGATCCGGCATCCGCAGGTCGCCGGACAGTCCGGCGATCGTCGCCTTGTCGAGCTTGCCGCGTTCGAGCCCGATGCCTTCGGCGGTGACGTCGAGGTCGAGGTGCAGGCCGAGCGCCTTCTTGGCCTGGTCGAGCCCGGCCGGCTTGGCGATCGAACTTATGTCTCCAGTGAGCCCGGGAAGTCCCGACAGCCCGAACCCGACGGTGCCGGTGACCTTTGTCACCGCCAGCGTGTCGGTGCGGATGTCGGCGACGGTGAAGCCCTTGGCTGCGACGGTCAGGCGGCCGGCGGCGTCGAGACCGCCCTCGATCCGGCCGAGGTCGATCGAGCCGACTGAAGTGCCGAGGATCGCCCGGGCTTTGTCGGTCAGTGTCCGGATCTCGTCCTGCTGTGCGGGGGTGGGGTTGAAGCCCGCTGCCGTGCGGACCTGCTCGAGCTTCTCCACCACCTCGAGCGCGTCGAAGAGCCGCTGCCGCAGGCGCGGGTCCGCGTCGGCGGGCAGCGACGACAGCCGGCTCATCAGATCGAACGATGGTGGGACGGTGTCGGCCGCGATCACCAGCGCGGGTCCGTCCTTCGTCGGCGTCACCTTGGCGGAGTCGATCGTCAGCGACAGCGTCGCGCCCGCCGCGAGCTGTCCCGTCTGCTTGGTGGTTGCGGCGCCGGCAACGAATCGCTGGGCGATCGAGCGATCGTCGTAATACCCGCCCAGATCAACCGGCACGGAGCCTTCCAGGTTGATCCCGGTGATCGAGGCGCCGCCGGCGGCTACCTTGCCGCTGATCGCCCCGACTTCGATCGAGCCGATGTGCGCCTTGAAGCTGGTGTCATGGCCGATCAGCTCCGACAGCCGGCGCAGCTCGGCGGACTCCTCCTTGGTCAGCGAGCCGGGGTGCCAGCGGTCCTTTTCCTCGAGCTCGAGCAACCGCGACCGTTGCTTCTGGAAGTTGTCCTTGCCGGTCTCCTCAAGCGCGGTTTTCAGTTCCGCGTCGACCTGCGATAGGCGTGCCTGTAGCGCGGCCTTCTCGTTGTCGTCCTGCGTCTTGGCGAGCGACGTCTTCAGCGACGTCTGCAACAGCCGCAGCTGGTCCAGCTTCCCGCGCGTGTTGAGGCTGAGCGAGACGTCCTTCATCACGATGTTGCTGAGCTGGGTGTCCGCGCCGACCGTCAGGCCGTCGATCGCCAGCTCGTCGAACGACACGTCGAACGCCCGCATCATCCTGGCGGCGTCCTGAACGCGATCGGCCACGGACCTCGGTGGCCGGAACACGCCGTCGGTGGCGTAACCCCAAAGGTAGTCGAGCGGCTTCGGTGTCGGGACCGCCTTGTCGGCTGCTAACTCGATCCCCTCGTTGACCGCCCAGTTGCCGGCCTTGGCCAGCGCGCCCCCGGTGAACAGGTTGACGTTGAGCGGCGGCGCGTACAGCGCCAGGTCGATCAGCGTCGGGCTGAACGGGATTCCTCCCTTCAGGGCGACGATGTTGGCGAACGTACTGAGCAGCGGCCCGATCCCCCAGATCGGCAGAACCGACCCCTCGCGCGGCACGTTGGCGCCGAGGTCCTTGTCGAGGTTCTCGGTCCCGGTGGCGCTCGCCCGCAGGTGGAACGGGTGGGTCTGGACGTGGCCGGCGGCGGCTGCCCCTGCCGGAACCGACGAGTCCGCCAGCACGAGGTCGTCGATGTCAAGCCGTTCGGTACCCAGGTCGACCCCGAGGGGCTTGTACTTCTTGTAGCCGGCATCGCCAAACGCCGCCTTGATGTTCAAGCCCTTCATCACGATCGTGCTGGTGCGGTAGGTGGCGCCCGGCTTGACGATGTTGACGCGCTCCAGTCGAAGCTCGGGCACCGCCAGCCGGAACGCCCCGATCCCCTGGTCAAGCTCCAGCGTGACCCGGTTGGCCGCCTGGTGGCCGTCCTCGCGCGCCGGCGTCGCCGGCAGCGAGGCGCCGGACTTGGCATCCCTCGAAACGGCGGCCGGGCCGAGGTCGCCGCCCATCGCCCACTGCAGCTCCTGAAGGTCGACGTTGGTCAGCTTGATCGTGTAGCCGAGGCCGATCTGGTGCAACCAGATCAGCTCGCCGCCGAAGTAGATGAAGCGGACGATCGTGTCCAGGCCGGTGAAGCGCACCAGCTCGGAGCCGAACCCGAGCGGCTTGATGTCCTCGGGCTTGAACGCGGTTCGCGGCGGGCTCGCGTTCGGGTCGTACAGCGAGAACCACCGGACCAGGCCCTTCAGGTGGTCCTTATCGAACGCCCGTCGTAGCCTCGACTGCTCGAACACGAAGTCGGCGTCGTCGCTCGCCCGGGCGAGGTCCATCACGGCGCGTAGCTGGCGTTCGCTGCCGGGTTCCCATAGCGCCGGATCCTTCAGTCGCTCGCGGATCTTCTCGCGGCCGGGGAACGCTCCGCGTCCGGTCAGCGCGCTCGTCGCCAGCGATGCGCGCATCTCGGGCGTCATCGCCTTCAACATCGCCGACCACATGTCCGGGTGGTCGCTGCTCCACTGGGTCTGCATCCCACCGGGTAGCGAGCGAAGCAGCTGGTAGGCGAGCCACGCCGAGCGCGAGCTCACCCACCAGTGGAGGATCCCGGTGGTCAACAGCTTGGTGGCATGGCGCTCGAGGTTGAGCGGGTCCCGCATCGATGACAGGTCGAGCACCTCCTGGCGACCGCCCTCACCGAACAGGTAATCGTCGGGGAGCGTGTCGTACAGCTTGACCAGCAGGCCCTCCGCGTCGAGCTTGCGGACGACAACGGTCCGGACCGGCGCGCTCTCCTTGCCCGCCCCTTCGGCGCCGCTGTCCGGGTTGCGGCCGGTCAGCCGCCGCAGGATCTGCTTCGCTGTCTGCGCGGACGGACTCCGCAGCTTCGGCTTCAGCTCTCCGAACAGCTTCTCGACATCCTTCGGGTCGGCGCCCGCTGCCACGCCGCCGACGCGGAACTCGCTGCCGACGCCGGTGTACACGGCCTCTGCGTCGCGGTCACCGAACGGGTAGTTGTGCTCAAGCCGTTCGAACCACTTGCCGGTGTCCCGCAGCCGCCACGCATCCTGGACGTCCAGCGGCAGGCTACGGATCAGCGTGTACGCGGTCCGGGCGTCGTCGTCGGTGACCCACCACCAGTTGAGGATCCCGTACGACAGCTTGCGCTCGATCCGAGGCAGCGTCAGGCCCGGCTTGCGGCCCGCCAGCAGCCGCATCAGCGGCGCCTTGTAGTCGAGCGTCCATCGCCCCGGCTTTGGAAGGTCGTCGAGGAGCTTGTCGAACAGCCCCCGGCTGTCCAGTTCGGTGGCCAGCGCGGTCGCGAACGGAGTCGGCGTCGGGGGCGCGTTCGACGGGCTCTTGTTCGCCTCGGGCGGGTTGGCCGGGGTGCCCGCCGCAGGCTTGGACTTGCTCGGTGCGGTGATCGGTTCGGCGAGGAGCTCGGGCACGGCGAGCGCCTTCAGTGCAGCCGACGCCCGGTCCATCCCGCGCGGCGCGTTGTAGGCAGCCTGGGCAGCGGCCGCGACCTGGGCGATCCGACCACCACCGCCCGGCACCGGCTTGTCGCCGGTAACGGCGCCCGTGCCCTGCGCGGGCTTGGTCCGCTCGTACTCGACCTTGTAGGCGGCGTCGAGCCGGTCCTGGTTCTCGCCGGAGGGTACGGTGCCGAACAGCGCTTGGAACTCATCGCGCCGGTCAGCTTCGAGCTTCTCGATGATCTGCTGGCCGGCGATCACGGGCTTCTGCTCGCTCGTCCGGCGGCCGAACACGGTCGCCAGCGACAGCCGGATCCCGTCGACGGCCTCTGGTGGTAGGCGAGCGGCGACGATGCCGCGCAGCGCTTTGCGCAGCGGGCCGTCGGTACCGCCAGCGAGCGCCACGAGGTCGGGGTCGGTCAGCACCGACAACGCGCCGAGCACGGCGGCCGCGGACACAGGATGGCGCTTGTGGTCGCCGTCGGCCACCCGGGCGAGCTTCGCGAGGTCGGCCGACCCCAGCGACCGGGCGACCGACCGGGCGATCGTGAAATCCAGCCCGTCGAGCACGGCGAGGGCCTTGTCGATCGACGGCGACGAGTCGCCCAGATAACCCTTGATCAGCGTCAATTCATCCGGCCGGGTGCTCTGCACGAGCTGATCGAGCTGATCGATCGTCGGATGCTCGGGCTTGGTCTGGACCGGTGCCGGCGACGCGCCAACCCCGGTTCCGTCCTTCAGCCTCGCGACCCTGCCGCCGGGCAGGGTCGCGCGGGGCGCCCACAGCGGCGCCGATCGTGCCGCCGCGCCCGCCAGCGCGTTCGCCTCGGCCTCCGCGGCGGTCACGTCCGGCCGGCTGTCCGGCAACGCTCGGTTGCGATGCTGGGCGACGTGCGTCAGTTCGTGCGCCACCAACGAGCGGCTCGGGCGGACCGATGCGCCCAAGCTGATCGTCGTCGGCCCGAGCGCCCCGGCGCCATGCTCGTCGGTCGCGTCTTGCTCGATCATGACCGCGGCCGGGTCCAGGCCAAGCGCCGGAGCGAGCGCGGAAACCAGCAACGCGATTCCGGGGGTCGGGGCGTCGGCGTCCACCCCTGGCGTGGGCGTGCGCCGCGCCGCCAGCTTGCGAGGAGACGCCGGCTTTGCGGCGGGCCCCGCTTCAGCGGGTGAGCTGCTCAGACCACTGTGTTGAGTGGTGGCCATGTGTCGATCGGCGCCGGCTGCGGCCGAGGCGGGAGCGACGGCATCTGCCCGGAGATGTTGGCCATCACGCTGATCTGCTCGCTCGCGGACACCGTCAACACCTCCTCATCCTCCGAGGCCCAGATCAGGTTCGCGGTGCAGATCACAAGCGGGACGCCGAGCACGGCCGCCGCTTGCGATCCAGTGGTCGTCAAACGGTTCTCGTTGATCAGCACCGAACCGGCCAGCTGCTCGCTCTCCCAGATCGTCAGCGCCCGTCCGGCGGCCTGCTGGAACGGGGCAACGCACTCGATGTCGTTGCCGGCGACCCGGAGCTCGAACCAGCCCGACTGCTCCGGAACGCCGCGCCGATCTCGTACTGGCTGAGCAACGTGTGCAACTGCTGGACCGTTGATTGCTTCGTCTTCTTCGTCGCCTTCGCCGCCTTGGCTGGCTGGGCAGGAGCGGGCTGCTCGCCGACGTCGCCCGCACCTTGACCGCCGGCGTCGCTCGCCGGTTTCGCCTCAGCGGACTGGTTCTGAGCCGCGCGGAACGGTGCCAGTGCCTTCAACACGAACTGCTGCATCCACGCCATTTGGTTTGCCTTGTGCTCCTCCTGGGTGACGTGGGCGGCGATCATCCTGTCCTTCCCGGATGGGCTGAACCCGTCGGGCAGCGGGTAGGTCCGGGTCAGCACGGACAGGGTCATCAGGTTGTCGTCGGCCGCGAGCGACCTGGTGGTGATGCCTGCCCGCTCCAGCTGCTGCGCCGCCACATCGGCAACGGCGGTGTAGTTGCCGGCCACATCGGCGTACGCCTGGGCCTTGGTCGAGGAGATCAGGATGCCCTCAAACAGCTGCGGATCGTGTTGTTCTCGATCCGCAGATCGCCGACCTGCGCGACGATGTAGACGCCGATGCGCAGGCCGGAGAACTCGTTGTCGACGATTCGCCCACGGGTGATCAGCGCTCGCAGGAGGGCGCCGGTCGGCAACGGAACCAGGTGCTTGGCCGCCCCGGCTGCCTGTCCCCGGCCGCTGTCAGGCGCGGCTGCTCGGCCGGAGTGGTTTCAGCGCCCGGCTCGCCGATCGGTGCCTGCCTTTGTCCGCGGTAGAGCAGGTTAGGCGCAAGCACGATCCCGACGAGCTCGTGCGCAGGCTGGGTCGCGGCTGCGGCCGCCCGCCGCTCAACGGCGACCCGGGTGTACACCTCCAGCGCCTGGGTGGCCGAGCCACTCGAGGCCGACCCGCCGCTGGCGCCCGGCGGCGGCACCGGAGTTGACGCGGCCGCGGCTCGACCAAGGTCGTGCCCGCACGTGCTCGGCGTCGTGCAGAAAGCGGCAGCGCTCGACGCGCATCCCCCAGCACTCGCTGCCTGCGTAGATGCCGATTCCGAGCACGTTGTGCACCGTGTTGGCGCTGTCCCCCGCCGCGCCGACGGTGAACCGGAACAGGCAGCGTTCGACCTCCAGCACCGAGCAGTGCACCGGCCTG
>CAWGQT010000015.1:0-134185 GCA_963824755.1 uncultured Solirubrobacterales bacterium
CCGACACTGCCAGACAGCCGTGGAGGGCCGCCGATCTCGGTTCAACGCCGTTCATTCCCGCAGGCGCGCGCCGACGACGTTGAGCAGCTGCTCGATGACGTCGGGCTCGGCGACCCGGTCGCGATCGTCGGCAGCTCGGGCGGCGGCGTAACGGCACTTTGAGCTGCCGCCGGCTACCGCCTCATGGCCGCCCCGGCCACCGATTCGATACTTCCGCCTCGGGTGCTAGAGAGGCCGAAGCGGAAACCCGTTCCCGGCGTGGAGCGCGAACTTGATCGGCTGGTTTCACGCGCCGCGACGCAGCCGCACTTCGGCGGTGCGGGTTTCTACGAGCCGGTACTGCGGCCTCACGCGCTTGCCTTTTCGTGAAGAGGGGGAGATCATCGCGACCATGACGACCCTGGGGCGGCCGCGAGCGCGGTTCGTAACTGTGCCAGCGGCTCTTGATGCTTGCTACGCCGCTGGGCGGCGTCATGGTCGTCTATCCGAAAGCCGCCAGCGGTGCGGTGCTGCGAGTGCCGCACTCCGCGCTCCTGAAGTCGTGCTCGTATGCCGACCGCACGTCCAGAGCGCGATCCGCCGCGCGCGCAGGATGCCCACAGGCGCTGCCTTCCGACGCGGCTCAGCCACAGCCGTGGTGGTACCAGAATCCCGTCTCGGGGCCTGCGGCTGACCCATCTGCCCTGAGTAACGACGCGACCGGCTCGGACTACTACAGCTATTCGACGGGCACTCTGTTCCTGGTTCAGCACTCCACTGACCTGGTGCATTGGACCAGTGCAGGCACCGCGCTTGCGCAGCGACCATCGTGGGTTGTGCAGAGCGGTGACTGGCATCCGTGGGCGCCGAGCGTCCTGCAGGACGGCCATCCTTGCCCGGGGACCAGGTACCTGTACTACGTCGGCCTCAGCGCCCAGTTCGGAACCAACTGCGTTGCGGTGGCAACCTCACCGACGCCCGGCGGGCCCTTCGCCGACACGGGACCGCTTTCGAACGGGACCCTCGACAGCAGCGGCCGGCCGATCGGGTGTGGCGATGACGCCGGCTACGGCAACATCGACCCCGCTCCTTTCCTCGACACGGGCGGGAACGCTTACCTCTACGTCTCAACCGAGCGGGCGTGCCCAGGGGGCTCTGCGCCGTGCACCTCCGCGAACAGTACGGCGAAGCCGACGATCTCGGTAGTACCACTGGGAGCAAGTCGGCTCCAGGCCTCGGGGGCGCAGTCCTTCTGTTCAGCGGAGGTCAACAGTGGGAAGGACCCCCTGGGCAGGGTCGCCCAGGGCCCGTGGGTGGAGCTCACAACGGCGTCTATTACCTCTTCTACTCGGGCGGCGCGTACACCGGCCCTATAATGGGTTACGCCACCATGCCCTCGCCTTCGGCCCCCCCACCGAGGCGCCCGGCAACCCGATCCCTCGTGCACGACGAGGTCTACAGCCTGGGGGGGTCTACGGGGATCGGCCCAGACGGCGGGGACTGAATCATCTACCACGCGCGCCTTGGCGGCTATGGCCAGCCACGGGAGCTGTTCATCGATCCCGGACTCCGGAGGCCTGACGGCACGGTCACGGTCAGGGGCCAGCAGGGCGCGATCTGAGGCCGGTGGTGTCGACTTCCGGAGGGGCGGCGGCTGAGGCGACGAGCGCAGCCGTGGCGATGGTTCGATCTCAGGCAAGTGCATTTGAATATCGCGGTCAGGCGTTACCGGCAATGCTCGCCGGCGTCCGGAGGCGTTTTTCCGATTGCCACGACGACGGTCACTTGCTCTGCGAGCGATAGCGGTGGCAGGGTCGGCAGCGCCTCTCTCGAGGTGACAGTCTCCGATACCTCGCGGCCTGTGTTGAGCGCGCCGCCGGCACTGTCGTGCGGACCAAGAACCCCGCCGGGCCGACCGCCCCCTACAGCGCCCGCGCGATCGAATGTCGACGGCGCGATGAGGCCGCGCCGCGCGCCCGCCTCGGCCAGCGATTCCCGATCGGCACAACGATCGTCACGTGCACGGCCTCCCACCACGCCGGGAACACCGCCACCGCCACCTTCGCAGTAACGTGCTGGGAGTCCCGGCGGTCACCCTGCTGTCGTTGCCCCGCGCACCTTCACGCTCACCGGACGGCTCGTCAACGGTCGCCGCCTGCCGACCAGCACGGCCAACCGTGGCAACCTTCCTTGCCCGCGACGGATCGCTCTGCACGTCACCTTCAGGCTGAACCTCCCGCCCAGGTCACGCTCACGCTCAGCCGCGCCACCACCGGCCGGCTCGTCAACGGCCGCGGCCGGCCAACCGTCACCCGCAACCGCCGCAACCGCAGGCGCACCCGTCTGATCGCGCTTCCAGGGCGCATCAGCAGCCGAAGCAAAACGGGAACACGATACGATCACGCTCGGCGGCCCAGCGGAACCGGCAAGTCGTCCCCTGTAGTTACGCGTTAACAGCCACTGTCGGCGATCGCCACCGACGCCAGCCCGGCCACTGCAACGTTCAAGATCAAACGCTGAGGCGCCTGCGCCGCCGTCCCGGATCCATACCCAGGACGGGCGCCCTCCGCGGTGGGTGGTGTTGCTGCTCGCGCTGGAGCTTCGCTCCTGCTCTCCGGCGCCCTCGGCCCGTCCGCGCCTCGTCAAAGAGCGCCGGGCACGCCGATAACAAGAACACCGCCTACTCCTTCGAGGAGCGCGCCGCCGACCTGGTCTCGCGCATGACGCTTGCGGAGAAGGTCGCGCAACTGCGCACGAACAGCGCCCCGGCGATCCCGCGCCTTGGTGTGCAGCAGTACACCTATTGGAGCGAGGGCCAGCACGGGATTGATGCGCTTGGCGCGAACACCAACCCCGGCAGCGTCAGCGGTGGGGTGCACGCGACGAGCTTTCCGACCAACTTCGCCTTGGCGATGTCCTGGGACCCGGCGCTCATCTACTCGGAGACAACGGCGATCTCTGACGAGGCGCGGGGGTTTCTGGACAAGTCCCTTTGGGGCGTGGGCCAGAACAACATCGGCCCTTCGCAGAACGACTACGGGTCGCTGACGTTCTGGGCACCGACGGTGAACATGGACCGCGACCCTCGGTGGGGCAGGACCGACGAGGCGTTCGGCGAGGACCCATACCTGACCTCGCAGCTGGCGAATGCGTTCGTCGACGGCTACCAGGGCGAGACGACCAGCGGACAGCCCGAGACTCCCTACCTCAAGGTCGCGGCCACCGCCAAGCATTACGCGCTGAACAACGTCGAGAACAGCCGGCAATCAATCAGCTCGAACACCAACGACACCGATCTGCACGACTACTACACGGCGCCGTTCAGAAGCCTGACCGAGAACGCGCACGTCTCCGGAATCATGACCTCGGTGAACGCCGTCAATGGCACACCGGCGATGGCGGACACCTACACGGACAACCAGGTCGCCCAACGGACTTACGGCTTTCAGGGATATACGACGTCCGATTGCTCGCTTGGCGCCATCTACAGAGCCGCTCCATATGGACACCGCTGGGCGCCGCCGGGGTGGAAAAGCGACGGCGGTGACACGAACGCGATCTGGACGAACACCGCCAGCAGCACGCAGGTGAGCGGCGCAGCCGGGGCGGAGGCGTTCGCGCTCCGCGCCGGAACCAATCTCAACTGCACCGGCACGGAGGCCACCCTCTCGAACATCGAGCAGGCGATCGGCGCCGGGATCCTGAGCGAGGGCGTGATTGATAGCGCGCTGGTCAGGATCTTCACGACGCGGATGATGACCGGCGAGTTCGACCCCCCCAGCCAGGTCGCCTACACCCACATCACCAAAGATGTGATCCAGAGTCCGGCGCACCAGGCCCTGGCGGAGCAAGTCGCGGCGAACTCGCTCGTATTGCTCAAGAACACGCTCATCCCGGGGACCTCCGCGCCCCTGCTGCCGGCGAACGCATCCAGTCTCAACAAGGTCGTGGTCGTCGGCGACCTCGCCAACAAGGTCACCCTTGGCGGCTATTCGGGCTCGCCGTCGCTGCGCGTGAGCGCGGTGCAGGGCATCACCGCCGCGGTCAGGGCAGCGAACCCCAACGCGAGCGTGGTGTTCGACGCCGCGGGCACTTCGACGACCACATCGGCCCAGCCGGTGCTTTCCGCTCAGACGCAGGCCGACATTCAGGCTGCCGACCTGGTTCTCGTGTTCGTCGGAACCGACCGGGCAATTGCCGGCGAGGGCCACGACCGAAGCACCCTCGCGATGCCCGGCAACTACAACGCGCTGATCGACCAGGTGGCCGCGCTGGGCAACCCGCGGATGGTGCTGGTCGTCCAGTCCGACGGTCCGCTGGCGATCGAAGGTGAACAGGGCAAGTTCCCGGCGGTGCTGTTCAGCGGGTACAACGGCGAGAGCCAGGGTGCCGCACTGGCGCAGGTGCTATTCGGCGCGCAAGATCCAAGCGGCCACCTCAACTTCACCTGGTACCGCGACGACTCGCAGCTGCCGGACATGTCGAACTACGGCCTCACCCCCTCGGCGACGGGGGGTCTGGGCCGGACCTATATGTACTTCACCGGCACTCCGACCTACCCCTTCGGCTACGGGCTCAGCTACACCCAGTTCAGCTTCTCGAACCTGGTCGTGACACCGCAGCCGGCTGGCGGCACCGTCAACGTGAGCTTCGTCGTCAAGAACACGGGGTCGGCGCCAGGAGCAGCGGTTCCACAGCTCTACGTCGCAACGCCGTTCACCGTCCCGGGCAAGGATCTCCCAAGGAAGCGACTCGAGGGATTTCAGAAGACGGAGCTGCTCCAGCCTGGGCAGACGCAGTCGATCACTTTGACGATCAACATTGCTGACCTCGCCTTCTGGGACCAGGCGAGCGCGAGGTCCGTCGTCTATGGCGGCCCTTACCAGTTCCAGCTCGCCTTCGATGCGGGGGATGGCGATATCGCCGCGTCGCAAACGGTCAACATCGCAGCTGGTCCCACGCCGCAGGTGAAGTACGTCACCGTTCAGCCAGAAGACGTTACTTACGAGCCTGGCGAAAAAGTCGACCTCACCGGCAAGAACCGCTGGATCGCGGATGACACCAATCACGCCCTCGAGCAGCGCAATCTCGGCGTGCAAGCGGACAACATTGTCGAGGCGGTCAGGACCGACGGCTCATTCGTCGATCTGAGCCACGCCCAGGTGAGTTACGCGAGCAGCGATAGCAGCGTCGCCACGGTCAGCAGTTCCGGCATTCTGACGGCGGTCGCTCCGGGCGTCGCGACGATCTTCGTGACCGTCAACGGCATAACCGGATCGGCGGCGGTGGTTGTCAAGCAGCCGCTCGCGCTGCACGCGCCGGCCGCCGCTCCACCCGGCTCGACATTCACCGCCACGTCGACCCTCCCGAACCCTGGATCGACGTCCTTGAATAGCGTCCAGCTCACGCTCACAGCGCCGGGCGGCTGGACCGTCACCGCCGTCTCGCCCTCCCGGTTTGGGACCGTCCCCGGCGGTCAGATCGTCCAGACAACGTGGCGGGTGACGGTGCCGGCCACCGCCAGCCCCGCGAGCTACCAGCTCAGCACACAGGCGACATTCAGCTCCCCAGTGGGCGAACGTTCGGCCAGCGACATCTCACACGTGTCGGTGCCCTACCCGTCATTCGCCAGCGCCTACGACAACCCGGGGATCAGCGACGACTCAAGCCCCGCCTCCGGCAACCTGGACGGCGGTGGCCTCAGCTACTCGGCCCAAGCGCTGGCCGGCGTGGGGTTGACACCAGGTGCCACCATCACCCACGACGGGGTGAGCTTCGCCTGGCCGAATGTCGCGTCGGGCACGCCTGACAACGTGACCGCCCGCGGGCAGACGATCGCACTCGCCGGCTACGGTCCGACGCTCGGCTTTCTCGGGACGAGCGATCACGGGTCGGCGTCCGGGAACGGGACGGTCGTCTACACCGACGGCACCACGCAACCGTTCATTCTCTCCTTCGCGAACTGGTGGGCGGGCAAGGCGGCGCCGGGAGGCGAGATCGTCGCGACCGCGCCTTACATCAACTCCGCAACTGGCCAACGCCAGCAGAGCGCGAGCATCTACTACGCATCCGTGCCGCTTCAGCCAGGCAAGGCTGTCCAGTACGTGACGCTCCCGGACATGGGCCAGTCGCCGACGCAAGGCAGGGTCGCGATGCACATATTCGCGATCGGGGCGCTGACCCCGCCTGGCACGCCGGTTGTGAGCACCGGGACTGCGGCCGACGTCTCGCCGATGGCGGCGACCGTCAACGGGACAGCGAATCCCAATGGTCTGGATGTCACCGACTGTCACTTCGAGGGAGGGCTGACCACGGCTTACGGCATTACCGTCCCGTGCTTCCCGCCCCCGGGGGCCGGAGCGGCGCCGGTCACCGTGTTTGCGAAGATGACCGGGCTCGCCCCCGACACGACCTATCACTTCCGCCTGGTCGCGACCAATCAGGATGGCACCAGCTACGGGGCGGTTCGCACATTCACCACCCCCCCGCTGCCGCCGGCGGTGCCAAGCTTCCGGGGTCGGATCGGAACGCTGGGCTCGCTGCTGAAGCTCACCTTCGTCTGCGCGGGGGTGGCTGTGCAGAGCTGCCAGGGTCAGGTCAGAGCGAGTGCGATCGAGAAGCTGTCATCCGACGGGAAGAGGATCATCGGCGTGCTCCCCGCCAAGCCACGCACAGGGCACTATCGGGTAGTGGTCGTGCTGGATAGCAAGCTCAGCGCGTCGGGCGGTCAAACCACCGATGTCGGGGTCCACTTGAACCCGACCGGTTTGATGCTGCGCTCCCGCTTCAAGAAACTGCCCGCGGACGTCAACGCGAGCGCGACCGCCGGCAAGAGGACCGCGATCAGGACCGCCAAGGTCATCTTCGGACCCGACCCCCCGAGCGCCAGAATCGTCGGCACCCCTGCGACGAAACCCGCGATCGTGACCTTCACCCTGCGCTGCCACGGACTCGCCCTCCAGGTCTGCACAGGAAGAGCGCAGATCATCACGTTTGCCAAGCGCGGGGCGGACGGCAAGACGATCACCGGCCTTGCCGGCAAGCCCTCCAGCAAAGGCACGCCAGTAGTGCTGGCGAACGTCGGCTGGAGCGTCAAGCCCAACAACACGGCCCAGGTCGCGATCGCGATCAACCGTACGGGCAGGACTCTTCTCTCCAGGTTCGGGCGGATCCCCGCGGTCTTGACGCTAACGCCGACGTACGGCGGCTACGCCCTCACCGCCATCAGCAAGGAGATCACCTTCAAACGCTGATCAGGGTCGGACGCGACGCAGCGAACGATCGATCGGGCTCAGCCGATCAACTGCTTGCCCTTGTCGTTGCTCCAGGCGACGGCGTCGAGTTAGTGCTGGGAGGCGCCGTCGACGATCTCGTTTGCCCGCTCGGGTAGAACACCGAAGGGAGTCGGCCGGCGGGGGTGCTCGGTTCGCGTGAAGGCGAGAGCCGGCGCCGGCCGACTTCTCCGTTGCCTACTCTTGAGAGTTCGGCTGCCGACGTGCCGCGATCGCTTTTGTCGTCCTGTCGCTTTACAGCGGGCCATCGCAATGGCGACGACTGAGTCGCCAGACCCGGCGGCAGCCGCGTCATTCCTTTGCCACGAGTGGGCTATCCATTTAGGTCAGGTGGGGGGTTTCCCTGGGGTTTGTCTCCAGGGGCGGTAGACGGCGGGTACGCGGGCGACGCGGCCTGGTCGTGATGGTGGGGTGTGGTGTCGGCCTGTCGCTTTCGGGTTCGCGATCAGGCTGCTGTAGGTGATCGGGTCGGCCGCGATCGACTGCTCGAGCAGGCGGTAGAACAGCGTCCCGCGGCGCTGTGAGTGGCGCCGGTTGAAGCGGAACGTGAACTCGTTGAGGTACGCGTCGAGGTGCTCGGCACCGACCGCGCCCTGGTGGGTGCCCAGCAGCCAGCGCTGGAGCAGGCTCGCGACGCGGTGGACACCCGGCATCACGACGTGCGCGGGGTCGTTCTGCTTGCGCATCACGGTCCGCTCGTGCGTGTAGCCGTGCTCGGGCACGGTCCAGTACGCCTGCCACCCGTCGGTGTGGACAGTCGAGCCGGGCTCCACGACCGCCTCGATGAACGGGATCAGACTCTCTTGCGTGACGTCGGGGACCGACCGCAGGCGGATCCGCCCGAAACCCTTGGGGGACTTGATCTCAACGGCGATCGCGACGATCGACTTCGTGGCCGTTTCCCGCCCGTGCACGGCACCCTCGACACCCCCGACGTACGCCTCGTCGACCTCGACCCACCCGCTCAGACGCTCGCGGTCCGGGCGGACCATCGCCAGCCGAAACCGGTGCAGCATCGCCCACGCCGTCTGGTAGGACCCGAGCCCCAGCGCCCGCTGCAGCCCGAGCGCCGAGACTCCTTGCTTGTGGCCGGTCATCAGCCACGCCGCCGCGAACCACGTCGGCAGCGGCGTGCGCGTGCGATGGAAGATCGTTCCCGCCGTCACCGAGGTCTGACGCCCACACACGATGCACTCCCAGCGACCGCTGCTCAATCGCCAGCCGGCACGACTGACACAACGTGGACAGCGGAAGCCGTCCGGCCAGCGCAACCACTCCAAGTAGTCGATGCACGCGTGATCATCCGGGAACCACGCCAACAGCTCGCCGTACGAGCCCGGATAGTCGCGGCCGGCTGTCGGCACAAACCCGAGCCTACCTGACTCAAATGGATAGCTCCTTTGCCACGAAGGGGGGTATCTATCTAACTCAGGTAGCCTACGAATGTGCCGCAGGCCGACAAGGACTACCCGGGCTCGTACGCGGAGCTCTTGACGTGGTTTCCGGACGAGCCTGCCTGCCTGGACTACCTTGAGTGGCTGCGCTGGCCGGACGGGTTCCGCTGCCCGCGGTGCGTGGGGCGAGCTGGGTGGCGGTTGAGCAGCGGTCGTTGGGAGTGTGCGGTGTGCGGGCGTCAGGTGTCGGTCACGGCGGGGACGATCTTCCACCGCACTCGGACGCCGCTGCGGTTGTGGTTCGCGGCGGCGTGGGAGATGACCAGCCAGAAGCACGGCGTCTCGGCGCTCGGGATCCAGCGATCGCTGGGGCTTGGCTCCTACCAGACGGCGTGGGCGATGCTGCACCGCTACCGCAAGGCGATGGTCCGTCCCGGCCGTGAGCGCCTTGCTGGCTGGGTCGAGGTCGACGAGGCATACCTGGGCGGGGTTGAAGGGGGCGTGTTCGGCCGGCAGACCGACACGAAGGCGATCGTCGCGATCGCGGTCGAGATCAAGAACCCCAAGGGTTTCGGGCGGGTTCGACTGCAACGCGTCGACGACGTCTCCAAGGACAGCTTGATTCCGTTCATCGAAAACGCGGTCGAGGCGGGAGCGACTGTCCACACCGACGGGTGGCAGGCGTATTGGACCGTGAGCGACCACGGCTACGAGCACGAGCGGACCATCATGCGCGGCGAGCACGATCCTGCCCACGTTCTGATGCCGGGCGTCCATCGCGTCGCGAGCCTGCTCAAGCGCTGGCTGCTTGGCACCCACCAAGGCTCGGTCGGACCCGAGCACCTCGACGCCCACCTCAACGAATTCACGTTCCGCTTCAACCGGCGCCACTCACAGCGCCGCGGGATGCTGTTCTACCGCCTGCTCGAGCAGTCGATCGCGGCCGACCCGATCACCTACAGCAGCCTGATCGCGAACCCGAAAGCGACAGGCCGACACCACACCCCACCATCGCGACCAGGCCGCGTCGCCCGCGTACCCGCCGTCTACCGCCCCTGGAGGCAAACCCAAGGGAACACGCCGTTACCTGACCTAAATGGATAGCCCTCTGCCACGAAAGCAGCCACCAGCGAGCCGACCAGCTGACTGCTGCTCCAGGCGTAAAGGGGAAGGCGTTCGCGTTCGCGGCTGTGGATGGCGGCACCTGCCCGGTCAGGAGCTCGACGTGCAACTCACTCCAGAGCCTGTCCGAACCGGCTCCTTTTGGCGAGCGTTTCCCGACCGGTCGAGCCGTGTGTGTCGGAGCGAGGCGGACATGGACCCGTGTGGGAAATGCAGCTATGTCGAGCCTGGCGCAGGAACACCTGCGAATCCGGAAGCTCCGCGTCGATGACATGTCAGCAACGTCAGGCTCCGGCTCAGGCCGAGAAGCCGCCGCGAACGGCGATCAGCTCGGGTCGAGCTGCCAGCGAGACTGCTCGTTCACGCGTGGAGCAGTCACGAGGATGGCGTGGCTCGTTCGGCGATGAAGCGGTCACGCGCGCGCGAGGATGCAAACAGGCTCGTTGCCCGCGGCCGGCAACTTCGCGGGCGCCATCCCGCCGCGCCCGCTTGCTGAGATCCTGTGAACGCAGGCGCGGGTTCGTGCGCGCTTGCCGCGCATTGCGGGGAAGCCGGCGCCGCGGCCAAGGTTCTGGTCGTGGGTGCAGAGCAGGTCCCGATCCTTCCGTCCAAGCGGGCCCGACGCGGCGTTGTCGCTTAACGCCTTGAGCGGCCCGAGAGTGTTGTCACTGTCCGGGTCGTGGGGGGGTCTCGCCGGGTGGATCGCGGCTAGGTCTGGTCGGCAAGGATGGCGAGGAGGTCGCCGACGTCCTTGCCGCGGGCGAGGGGGTCAGGCAGGCGCGCGTGGGTCTGGATCTCATATTGGTTGCGGCGGCCGTTGCGTTCGCGCGTGATGTAGCCGGCGTCGGCGAGTTCGTCGACGATGCGGTGTGCGGCGCGTTCGGTGATCCCGATCGTTTCGCCGATCTCGCGTAGGCGGATGCCCGGGTCTTGTGCGATGCAGAGCAGCGCCGCGGCGTGCTTGGTGAGAAACGACCATCTGGGTGCGCTCTCGTCGCTAGTCACCTTATACATGATACACATTTCTAGAATTTCTATGCTAGAATCTGCGGTCTACGGATAGGAGCATCCAATGGGAATTCCTGAGATCACTCAGGCACTAAAACGCGAGACCGAAGCCTGGAACGCGCACGACGCTGATCGCGTCGCTGCCTGCTACGCCGAGGACGCGGTGCTGTACGACGTCGGGCTTCCTGAGTCCCTGCGCGGCCGCGCGGCGATCCGCGACTCAGTAGCGGGTTACCTCGCCGCCTTCTCGGATTTTCACGTCAGCATGGGCGAGCTGGTTGTCTCGGGCAACCGAGCGGCCCAGGAGTGGAAGGTCACAGGGACAAACGATGGCGAGCTGTTTGGTATCCCACCGACCGGCAAGGGCGCGACCACGTACGGTTGCGGGACGGCCGAATTCGGCGAGGACGGGTTGATCCACCGCGCCGGTAACTACTGGAACGCCGCCGCCTTGCTGCAGCAGCTGGGCGTCTTGCCTGAAACGGCTGGCGCACCGGCATAAGCCGCAACACAGATCGGGGCGCTCCTCCCGGCACGCCGGGAGCGAGCGCCCCGAGACCTGCACGTCGCCCCAAACGCAGGACGTGGGCTCGGCTTCGCCCTAGGGCTTCCTTGCAGCAGCGGTCTCCTCGACCCGATCCGGCCACCGCAAGACTGCAGGTATGGGAACGAACGGGAGCAGCTCCGCCAGCCGCGGGGCGAGAATTGCTCCGCAGCGGGAAAGCGGGTGCCTGCCCGAACGGGGTTGCGTCCCACAACTGCTGTAAATGCGCGCCGGGTGCTGTCAGAGCGACGGCGTAGGTTCCCTCAAGTCCTGGCAGACGATGAAGGAGGCCTACGCCGTGAGACGCACCGTACCGCCTCGTGTCATCGTCTCTGATAAAGTCGTGCTCCGCCTAGTCTCGCTGCGCGCTGCTCCCTCGCGTCGGCGGAGATACAAGCGAGCATCGACAAGCTGCTGTCGAAGGGCGGCGTCGATGATCCGCAGAAGATGTTGTCCGAGCTCGCCCGGCTCGGCGCTCGGTTGATCATCCAGCGGGCGGTCGAGGAGGAGTTCGACACCTGGTTGGGCCGGGCCCGCTATGAGCGTCGGCCCGAGGCGGAGTCGGGGAAGCGCAACGGGTTCCGACCTCGGCATCTGCAGACGGCTGAAGGTGAGCTGCGGATCGAGATCCCGCAGGTCCGGGAAGCGGTCCGGCCGTTCGTCTCGAAGCTGTTCCCGAAGTGGCACTGCAAGCGGTTACTGCGGACCGATCCGTTGAAGGCGCTGATCATCGGCGGGTTCGTCCGCGGCCTGTCGATGCGCGACGTCGAGTCGCTGTGCGAAGAGGCCGGGCTCGCGAAGACGTCGAAGTCGACCGTGTCCCGGGTGTGCGCGGAGCTGCACGAGCGGTTCGATGCGTTCTGTCGCCGCTCGCTCTACGACGTCAACCTAGTCGTGCTGTTCCTCGACGCGATCTATCTCCCGGTCCGCCCGAGCGGCCCGAAGGAGGGCGTGATCTGCGCCTGGGGAATCACCGAAACCGGCAGCAGAGAGCTGGTTTCCGTGCGGTTGGGAGCGCGCGAGGCCAAGGAGGACTGGCTTGAGCTCGGCCGCGATCTCATCAGCCGCGGACTCGCCGCACCCAGGCTTGTCGTGGCCGACGGCGCGCCCGGGCTGATCTCAGCGGTCGAGGAGATCTGGCCGCGTGCCGATCGTCAGCACTGCGCTGTCCACCGCCTGCGCAACCTGCTGGCGAAGCTGCCGAAGTCAGAGCAGGACCGGATCCGGTTCAACTACTGGTCAGCGCTCACCGACGCGACCAGTGTCAAGGACGGCAAGCTCCGCCTCAAGGTCGTCATCTCAGAGCTCGAGCACGGCGGCTACGAGTCCGCCGCCCGCTGCCTCTCAGACGACCTCGACGCGCTCGTCGCGCACCTGCGCTACCCGCTCAGACACCGCGAACGGTGGCGGTCTACCAACCTCCTCGAACGATCGCTCGGCGAGGTTCGCCGGCGCACCAAGGTGATGGGTCGCTTCCCCGGCGAGACCAGCTGCCTCTCACTCGTCTGGGCGGTCCTCGACCTGTTCTTCAGCCACGCCAGCAACGGCGCGACCTTCACCGCCCTCGACCGACAACACCTCTACCGAATCAAGTACCAGCAAGCCGACCCAGACACGCTCGACGAGGAGGTGACCGCCGCATAGACTCACCAGCGGGAACCTGAACCGCGCGCGAATTTACAGCGGCAAAGGGACGCAACCCGAACGGGCCGCGAGACCTGCAATTCGCCACGAGCAGGTCGCGCTGCGGGGTGGTTCCATCGACGGGGCCGCCTTCCTCCTAGCCGTCGCCGGCGGCGCATCGGCATAGGCGCGAAGTCCGCATAGCCGCGATTAAGTCCCCCCCTTGGTGTCAACGACGCGCCGGTATTGGCGATTGCTGTGGTTGACATGTAAACGACAGCTACTTCTTGGGATGGAGCCGGTGGGTGAGTGCGGTGTGGCGGCGGCCGGCTCCGGGGGTGCGGACGGCTTGGGCGAGCGCGCGGTCGGGATCCGGCGAGGACGATGAGTTGCTTGGCCCGGGTGACGCCGGTGTAGAGGAGGTTGCGTTGCAGCATCATCCAGGATGAGGTCGTCAGTGGGATGACGACGGCGGGGTATTCGCTGCCTTGGGAGCGGTGGATGGTGACGGCGTAGGCGTGGGCGAGTTCATCGAGTTCGGCGAAGTCGTAGTCGACTGGCTCGTCTTCGTCGGTGAGCACGGTGAGGGTCTGCTGTTGGAGTGACAGGCTCGTGACGACCCCGATGGTGCCGTTGAAGATCCCGGCCTTGCCCTTGTTGTAGTTGTTGCGCAGCTGGGTGACCTTGTCTCCAACGCGGAACACGCGCCCGCCGTAGCGCTTCTCCGGCGTCCGGTCGCGCTCGGGAATGAGTGCTTCCTGTAAGACGCCGTTGAGGTTGCCGGCGCCGGCGGGTCCGCGGTGCATCGGGGTGAGCACTTGGATATCGCGGACCGGGTCGAGCCCGAACTTGGCGGGGATGCGGTGGGCGACGATGTCCACGACGAGTTTGGCGGTCTCCTCGGCGGGGTGCAGGCCGGAGTCCTCGGCAGGATCGCAGCCGAACCAGTAGAAGTCGCGAAAGCCGGTGAGCTGCGGGGCCTGGCCGTGGTTGATGCGGTGGGCGTTGACGACGATCCCGGACTGTTGGGCTTGGCGGAAGATCTCGGTGAGGCGCACCCGCGGGATGCTGTTGGCGGCGAGCAGGTCGCGCAGGACTTCGCCAGCGCCGACGGAGGGGAGCTGATCGACATCGCCGACGAGCAGCAGATGCGCTCCCTCGGGGATCGCCTTGATCAGCTTGTTGGCCAGGATCACGTCCATCATCGAGGCCTCGTCGACCACGACCAGGTCGGCGTCGAGGGGGTGGTCGCGGTCGTATTTGGCCTCGCCGCCGGGCTGCAGCTCCAGCAGCCGGTGAACGGTGCAGGCGTCGTGGCCGGTCAGCTCGGCCAGCCGCTTGGCCGCCCGGCCGGTGGGCGCGACCAGCACCACGGCGGCGTTCTTGGCCGTCGCGAGCGTGACGATGGAGCGGACGGTGAAGCTCTTGCCGCAGCCCGGCCCGCCGGTCAGCACCGCGACCTTGCTGGTGAGCGCGAGCTTGACCGCGTCGACCTGGCCGGCCGCGAGGTCCTGGCCGGTCCGGGTTCGCAGCCAGCCCAGCGCCTTGGGCCAGTCCACCTCGGCGAACGCCGGCAGTCGCTCCTCGCGGGAGTTCAGCAGATCCACAAGCCCGCCCGCCAGGGAGCGCTCGGCGCGGTGAAACGGCACCAGATACACCGCCGCGATTGTGCTGGCGGCGGGATCGCGGCTGTCGGGGACGCCTTCGCGGACGACACCCTCGTCGGTGACGAGCTCATCCAGGCACGGGTCGATCAGCTCCCGATCGACCTCCAGGATCTTCGCGGCCTCGCGGATCACGTCGGGCTCGGGGAGATAGCAGTGCCCGTTATCGGCAGCTTGGGAGAGGGTGTACTGCAGCCCGGCTTTGATCCGCTGCGGGGAGTCGTGCGGGATCCCGACCGCCTGGGCGATCGTGTCGGCGGTCCGAAAACCGATCCCCCACACCTCTGAGGCCAGCCGGTAAGGCTCTGAGCGCACCACCGCGATCGAGTCCCCGCCGTAGCGCTTGTAGATCCGCACCGCCAGCGACGTGGACACCCCGACGCCGGCCAGGAACACCATCACTTCCTTGATCGCCTTCTGCTCCTCCCACGCGTCGGCGATCCGCTGGGTCCGTTTGGGGCCCAGCCCGTGCACCTCGACCAGCCGGCCGGGCTCCTCTTCGATGATGGTCAGGATGTCGGTGCCGAAATGCGCCACCATCCGCTCGGCCATCATCGGCCCGATCCCCTTGATCAGCCCCGAGCCCAGGTAGCGGCGGATGCCCTGGATCGTCGCCGGCAGCACCGTCGTGTAGGAGTCCACCTGGAACTGCCTGCCGTATTTGGGATGGCTGCTCCAGCGGCCGGTCAGGCGCAGGCTTTCCCCGATCTGGGCGCCCAGCAGCGGCCCCACGACCGTCAGCAGATCCGGACCGGTCCGCTCGGTCGCCACCCGCGCGATCGTGTAGCCGGTCTCCTCATTGGCGTAGGTGATCCGCTCCAGGACCGCCTCCAATATCGACAGGCTCGGCGCAGCGCGCGGCGGGGACGACGCCGTGGAGATCACGTGCGGCGCAGGCGTCGGTCGAGCTCCAGCTCGCGCACGCGGCCGTGCGCGAGCGCCAGCTCATCGCGCAGCCGGGCGATCTCCTCGCGCTGGCGCTGGCTCTCATCCAGCGCGGCGCGTAGCCGGGCGCGCAGCGACGCGTCGCTGGCGCGCTGGCGGACCGGCACGCCCGCCGGAGCGGCGGCCTGCGCCTTGCGCAGCTCGTCAATCTGTGAGCGCAGCTGCGCGTGCTGGTAGAGAAACGCGCGGCTCACCCGCGCGCGCTCGGCGACGGCGGCGAACGTGATCGTCGCGCCGAGCCAGTCCAGCTCGCGCAGCGCGCCGCGCACGCGCTGCTCGGCATCGAGCGTGCGCCTGGCGGCAGCGTCGGCGAGCGGGCGGCGTGCTTCGTCGGCTGACATCAGGCGTCCTCACGCTCGCCCCGTGCGAGGTCACGGAGGTCGAGCTCGTCCTCACTGTCGTCGGCGTGGTCCGCCTCGATCTGATCGATCCCTTCGAGGATCCTGGTGAGGCTCTGCTCGTCGCGCTCGAGCACCTCGACCAGCCGCATGTTGTTGTTCTCGCGCGCCTTCTCGAGCAACCTGCGCGTCTCGGCCTGGTGCTGCTGGTGCACGGCGCGGAACGAGCCGTCGGTGAGGAAGCTCTCGCAGCTCAGGCACGCGTTCGGGTGCGGGCAGGTCTGCACCAGCGGCAAGCCGCAGTAGCCGTTGGGCAGCGCCTGCTTAGCGCGCGCGATCCGCTCCTTCATCCACGCCGCCTGCTCCAGCGGCCCGTCTGTCGGCAGCGCAATCCGATCGCCACGGATGTTGACCCGCTCATGCCAGCGCCGGACCGCCCGCCTGACCGTCTCATCGCGCATCCGGGCGTAGCGGGCGGTCATCTCGATCGAGCCGTGATCCAGCACGTCCTCGATCACCGTCAACGGGATGTTGTCGTTGACCATGCTCGCGCCGACGTTGTGGCGGAACAGGTGCGGGTGCACGCGAAGCGCCAGCTCGCCATCGGCAGTGCGGATCTCCGCCCGGCGCACATAGCGCTCGATCGTCTTGGCCACCGAGCTCGGGTGGATGTGAAACGCGCCGCGCTCGGCCGCGCGCCTCAGCCGCGAGGGAAAGAGCCACCCCGTGTCCGGGTAACGCTGCGCCAGAAATGCCTCCTGGCGCCTCAACTGCTCGGCGAGCAGCGGCGGGATCGACAGCATCGCCTCGCGGCTGCCCTTGACGCTGAAATAGCGCAGATACGGATGCCCGTCGGACCCAAGCTCCAAGCACTTGCGCATCAGCGTGACCACGCTCGAGACCCTGAAGCCGGTGAACGCCAGCACCAGCACGATCGTGCGGTCCTGCTCATCAAACAGCGCCAGCTTCGCCGGATCGATCCACTGCGCGAACACCTCACCCGGAATGGTCTTGGGCAGTCCCGGGTCAACACGCGGTAGCTCGGCGGCGTGGATCACCGCACCGGCCGGCAGCCCGGCCAGACCGTCCTCCCGCTGCTCCTCCAACAGCAGTCGCACCGCCAACAGCCGCTGGTTGCGCGTCGCCGGCTTCCACGGCGACTCATGCCTGACCCACAGCATGTAGTCCTCGAGCACCGAGCGCGAGAGCGAGGAGGGCGCGCTCACCTCGGGAACGTGCTGCGTCAGCCACTCGCTGAAATGGCAAATGCCGACCACATAGCTGCTCATCGTCCGCGGCGCGGTGTCCGCCAACAGCCGCGCACGGGCCCAGCGCTTGGCGGCCTCCTTCAGCCACGGCTGGCCGATCCGCTCAAAACGGATGAACTCCTCGCCGCGATACATCGAGGCTAGATCGCCGTGCGGGAGGTCCAACTGGCCCCAGACGTCCTTTCGCCACAGCGCCTCCCAGCCGCGCGGCGGCCCGCCACCCTCGATCACACGCAGCGGCTCGGCGCCCATCAGACGAGATCCGCCACCCTATTCAGCACGCCGCGCTCGGCCAGCACGGCGCGCAGATCCTCGGCGGTCGGATGCGTGTAGATCAGCGTCGAGTGAGGCGAGCGGTGCGTGAGCAGCGCGCCGATCACCTCAAGCTGAACGCCATCACGATAAGCCAACGTCGCGTAGGTATGGCGCAGCTCGTGCGCCGTGAAGTGAAAGCCGACCATCCGCCGCGTGCGCTCCACGATCTTGTCGACCATCTTGTAGGTCAGCGGCCGCCCCAGCTGGCCGCCCCACAGGTTCACGAACACAAAATCGCAGTCCAGATCGCCGTACTCCTCGTGCATGTAGTCGTTCCACAGCCGCATCAACTCCGCCGGCACCGGCACCCCACCCTCCGCGCCGCCCTTGCTGCGCGCCCGCCGCGACGCGTCCTCGCGCGCGCGAATCACGATCCGCCGCTCCCACGCCACCACGTCCTCGTGACGCAAACCCAGCGCCTGGCCGATCCTCATCCCCGTCGAGGCAAGCAGCGCGAACAGGAACCGGTCGCGCAGCCGCTGCTGGCAGTCGATCACCGCCGCCACCTGCTCGAGCGACAGCGTCTGGGGCAGCGACCGGCGCTCGGGCAGGCGCACCGCGCGGCCACGCGGGCGGGCGCGCGCGATCCCATGCAGAAACGGCTTGTAGCCGCCCCGGCCCGAGCGCGTCTTCACCACCAGGTCCTTCGCCAGCGTCGAGCCGCGCCTGGCCTGAAACTCGTAGAAGCCGACCACCCCGCTCAGCATCCGATTGACCGTCCGCGCCGACAGGCGCGCCGACTCCTCCGCCAGCACCACAACGTTCGCCGCCGGCCGCCTGGCCCACGCGGCAAACTCGCCCAGCTCCATCACCCCGACCCGATCCCAAGCAAGCCCGCGCTCGGTCAGAAACGTCCAGAACGCGCGCAGGTCATACGCGTAGGCCTCGACCGTGTTCGGCGAGCGCTCGCAGTCGGTCAGCCAGGCCAGGTACTCGTCGACCAGCTCGACTGGTCGTAGATCCGGACCGATGACCGTGAACGACTCGATTGCGCGCGCCGGCAGGAACACCCGGCGGACGGTCAAGCGCGGCTCGCATTCCTTGACGTCGTGAGCGCCCAAGACGCGGGGAACATAACGGCCCTCTCGGACGCCAAAACCACCCCGTCATGGACGTCATGGACACCAACCAAGCCGGGGGACTTAATCTCCCCTATGCGGACGTCCGCATAGCACGAAGAAACCGTCAAGACCCACGTCAGCCGAATCTTCAACAAGCTCGGGCTACGCGACCGCACCCAGGCCGTCGTCGCCGCCTACGAGTCGGGGCTGGTCGTGCCGGGATTCCGCGTCGAGCGCTGAGCCGCATCGCCCAATCGACTCGCGAGCCGACTGCGAGGCCGGCCTGGCAGCGTGGGCGTGGACGCGGCGTTTCAGGCGCGGTCATCGGCTCGCCGTGTGACGCGACCCGTCACCGAGGTGCAGCGAGGCTTGTGAGCTCGGCCGAGGAGCGGTGTAGTGCCCCGGCGACGGATAGATGGCTCGTGTGTCTCGAACTGCCGAGGCGTCGAAGTTTGTGTGGAGGAGCTGACTGAGAGCGGCGAGGCGGCTTAGGACTGCGTTGCCGTTGCCCCCATGACAGTCGCCGAATGCTCGAACGGCGCACAGCACCTGCACACCGACCACGCCGAATAGATTGTCACCAGACGGACACGTTTGGGCTGCCTGCAGACTGGCCGGGACGCTTGTGGGCCGCCGGGAGCGATCCGTGTTGCCGCGGTAGCAATTTGGCGCACTGTCGGCCACGGTGGCTTCGGCGAGGTCGCCGTTTGTCGGATTCGCGAACGTCCCGTCCTGCTGCAGCTTGTTATCGGCGATCAGATTGCCGGAGGCGTTGTAGAAGCACGTGCCCGCCGTGAGGACGCGGCCTTTCTGGCAGTCGGCATTCGGGAATCCGCCCGAGCCGGCGCTCACGAAGATCGTCGTCACGATGCCGTAGGAGCCCTGGTCGGAGATGTCGTTGCTGAACACGAGGTCGTGCCTTCCCCCGGCGATGTCGATGCCGGCCCCCAGGAATACCTGGGCTGCCTCGGGGGACACGTCGGCGTTGTTGTTGGCCCGCACCGTGTTGTGTTCGATCACAGTGCAGATGCTCGGAGCGATCGACTCCGGTCCGGAGACCCCGGAGGGGCAGGTCCCGTCTTGAGGCGGTGGGGCGTCTTCGTTGTTCTCCGATGCGAGATTGACGCCGGCCCCGTTGTGCTCAAAGAGAGAGTTCTTCAGGATGAGGCGTCCGCCCGCGTCGGTCGCCGAGAAGCCGATGACGTTGTGGAGCGCGGTGTCATGGTCGAAGGCAGCGTTGCAGTCCGGGCATCCGGCGATGTGAAATCCCGAGTCGGCCATGTTCGAGGCGAAGCTGTTGATGAGCTGGCCCGGACCGACCGCATTCGAGATCAGGACCCCGGCATAGGCGGCCATCGGCGGCGGCTGCGGCCCCTGGTGGCTGACCGTCGGAATGTAGGTCGACGTCGCGGTCACGTTGGCGACGTGATAGGCCCCGAGGCCGGTCCTCCCGGTTCCTGCTCCTCCGTTGAACCACAGCTCGTTGCCGAACTCGTTCGCGCTGGCGGTCCCCACGAAGTTGCACACCGTCAGGTTCTCGACCGTGACGCCGCTCACGCGGGCGATCACGATCCCGTTGCGGCCGTTGAGCAGCACCCCGTTTGCTTGGTGGATGATGGGGCCGAGGTTTTGGAAGCGGGGATCGGGGTCGCACGGTGAGGGTGCATCCGGCTTCGTCCCGTCGACGATCACCGCGTTGCGGTCCACACCCTCGATCACGATGTCCGGGGTAGTGACGCGGACACCGACGCTGAAGTCGGGGCTCTCGTGGTAGTCGCCGGCAGCGATCAGGATGCGGTCACCGGGGTGCGCCGCGTTCACCGCGGCCTGGATCGTTCGGTACGTGTGGTGAAGGCCGGGCCAGCGACCTACGTAGAGCACGATCCCGGAGCGGTGCCCAGCGGCCGCATGGACGTATGTGCCGCCCTCGGGACGCGGGGCGGTCGCGTGTTTGCTCGACGATCCACACGCCGCGAGCGTGACCGCCGCGACCGCGGACACGGTTATGAGGGGAAGCGAGACTTTCAACTGGTTCCTTTCAGGTCGGGTGCGATGGCGGGCAAGGCGATGCCACTCCGCTACGTCGGTGCTCTTGTGGGCAGCGCCCCTGCAGCTCTGCGGATCTCGTGGCCACCTGCGAGGGCCAGCGCCAGTAGGCCAATCAGGACGTAAGGCGCCGAGGCGAACGTCCACCAGAGGCCGTGGCTGGGCGCGAAGCCGGGCTTGGCCATCAGCTTCGGCAGATAGGCGTAGCCGAGCAGCAGGATCGCCACGGACCCGGTGATCTGGATCGTCGAGCGCCGCTGAACGACCCGGACGCCAAGGAGCAGCAGCGCTGGGACCACAAGAGTCCAGTGATGCGTCCACGACACCGGGCTGACGAGCAGACCGGTGAGCGCGCCGAGCGAGTACCCCATCGCCTCATCGCCGCGGCGGCTGGCGAGCACGGCGAGAAGGACCCCGACTATCGCGACGACCACGGCGACACCGATCAGACGCCCGGTTCCGAACGATGGATCGAGCCCGAGGATCGCACCGCGCAGCGACTGGTTGGCGGGGGCGCAGCAGCCACCGACTCGCCGCGGGTCAAGGAACAGCCCACCGCCCCAGAACCGCTGCGCATCGCCCGGAAGAGCCGCGAATCCGAGCGCAACCGTCGTCGCAAAGGTCCCCAACGCGACCATCGCGGAGCGCCGTCGCCCCGAGAAGAGCAGGTAGGGGACGAAGATCATCGGCGTTAGCTTCAGTCCCGCTGCGAGCCCGATCAGCACACCCTTGCTCCTGACCGCATCGCGGCGACACAGATCCCCGACGATGAGAAGAGCGACCAGGAGGTTGATCTGGCCGTAGCCCAACGTCGTGGTGATCGGCTCCAGCCAGAGCGCCGCAGCCACCGCGACCGGGATCAGGACCGGCCGCCAGCGCTGCGTCGCCCCAGCTTCGTCACCGCCGCCCATCGGCAGCCGCAGTGCCAGCGCAACGATCGCGAACAATGCGACGACGCCCAAGACGGTGACGAGGACCTCATCGATCGCCAACGGCATCAGCGCCAACGGCGCGAAGACGAGCGCGGCAAAGGTCGGATAGGTGAACGGCGCCCACGCCACGATCGGTCCGTGGTAGAGCGGCTTGCCGCCGAGGACCAGCTGCCCGGCGCCGCGGTACACCCGCAGGTCAAAGAAGCCCAGCCGGCCCCAGGGGTGAAACGCCTGGTGGTGAGCCAGCGAGATCACCAAGTAGGCGGCACACGAGGCTACGAACGCCAGCCACGCATGACCACGCCAGGTGCGGATCGAGTGTCGACGCTCGGAGTTGCTCATGTGGCTTCGCCCATCTCGGTGCGGCGAAGCTACGCTCGGATCCGGGCCGCGTCGTCGGCGTCGCGGCCGATTTCGCTTCGACTTCCGTGCGACTAATCAGTCGCGAGATGTAGGCCGTCGGTCTCTGTGCGTACGGGCGGCCGAGGGAGAGTGGGAGGGAGAGTGGGCCGCCTCCGATGAAGCGACTTACTGCCCCAGATATAGGCATCGGAGATGGCAAACCGACCTAGACAGAGGAGTGCGAGCCAGCAGGTTTGCGACCAGCACGTCCATTCCGAGCGCCGAGACAAACGTGAGGAGCAATGGTCCGCTGATCAGCAGCGAGGCGTTGCTGATCAGCAGGTAGCCCGCAAGGCGAACCGTGACCGACTTGTGGCTCTTCCTGCCCCTGAAGACGAGCCACTCACTCAGCGCGAAGTTGGAAAGCATGGCGATCTGAGTGGCCAGAATGGTCGCGATCAGGTACCAGACGTGCACCTCCCGCGTGAGCAAGGCCAAGACTCCGGTGTTCACGGCCGCTCCAAGAGCGCCGACCGCGGCGAAGCCGGCGAACCGACGCCAGCGTGTCTCGATCCTGAGCCCTAGTAGCCGACGCAGGTAGGTCAGGCCCTCGCGCCACGAGGCCTTGCTGTTGCCGGAGAGTCGCTTGCCGAAGCGATACGGAACCTCTCCGGTGACCAGTCCCGCGCCGGAGAGCAGGATCTCCAGCAGGATCTTGAAGCCGCTCGGTGTCAGCGCGCGTGCGTCGATTGCCGACCGCCGCACGAGGAAGAAGCCGCTCATCGGGTCAGAGACGAAACGCAGCCGGCGCGGGAACAGCGCCTTGGCGAGCTTTGCCGAACCCCGGGAGACGGCAAGCCGGAGCGCCGACAGCCCGTCGGCGTCGCCTCGATCACAGTAGCGACTGGCCACCACGACGTCGGCTTGTGAGCGGCAGGCTTCATCGATCAGCGCCCCGAGCAGCTCGGGTGGGTGTTGGAGGTCGGCATCCATCACCCACACCAGATCCGACCTGGCGGCCAGGAGCCCAGCCTGGACCGCCCCGCCAAGGCCGCCCGCGCGTTCGCCCTTGAGACGATGAATGACAGACACCGTTCGGGAAAAACCTCCGAGCCTCAGCTTCGATCACACGGGAGGTGTCATCCGAGCTGTCGTCGGTGAACAGCACCTCGAGTCGGAGGGCGGGTCTTACCTTGTCCAGACGCCGCAACAGCGGCGCGATGTTCTCGCGCTCGTTGTGCGTCGGCACCACAACGGCCACGTCGATCTCGCCTCGGTGTGAACGGTCCATCGGGCTCCCCTCATCTGGGTTTGAGCCGAAGCTAGGCTCACACCCGGCCCGTGTCGTCGGCGTCGCTGGCGATCTCGCTCCGACGATCGTTCGACCACCGAGCCAGTACTCGTACACACGTCCGTCGTGAGATGTAGGCAGGTCGTCCCGAAGGCCGATGACCTCGCTTGGCGACGGGCGTACATTCAGCACGTGAGACTGCTGCAACGGATCCTGGCCGCAGCCCGAGCGCTGGATCCGCGACTCCTCGACGCCGGGCTTGCGCTGGGCCTGACCGCCTGGGCGCTCGCTGAGCCCCGGACAACACTCAACGACCCAGATCGGGCAGTCGTACTGCTGGCGATGACGGTCGCGATCGCGTGGTACCGAACCTGGCCGCTCGCGGTCTTGTTGGTGGAAACCAGCGGCGTAGCGCTGCTGCCCGCCAGCCTCGATTGGCCACAGGGAGTCGCAGTGCTGATCGCCGCTTACTCCGCCGCCTTCTACAGCGACAGGCGCTTCGTGATTGGTGCGCTGCTTCTGCTGATGTCGGCGAGCCTATGGGCGTTCGGCGGCCAGGTGAGGATCCCCAGTGGCCTCGTCCCTCTGCTGTTGGTGGTCCCGATGTGGCTTGCGGGAACCGCGATGCGTCGGCGCGAGCGGCGCGCCGACGCGTCGACGGCGCGCGCCGAGCGGCTCGAGCGAGAGCGCGAGGCAGCGCTGCAAGCCGAGCGAGCGCGAATCGCGCGCGAGCTGCACGACGTGGTCACCCACTCGGTCAGCGTGATGGTGCTTCAAACGGGCGCCGCGCGGCAGATCATGAGCAAGGACGAGCAGCGCTCGCAGGCGTTGCTCGAGTCCGTGGAGGCGAGCGGTCGCTCGGCGCTCGAGGAGCTCCGTCGTTTGCTCGGTTTGCTCTCAGACCAAACTGGCGCGGCGCCACTGTCCCCGCAGCCGGGAGTGAGCGAGATCCCATCGCTGGTCGAGCAGGTCCGTCAGGCGGGCCAGCCCGTCGAGCTATGCGTGAAAGGACAGCCACGCGCCGTTTCCGGCGGGGCCACGGTTGCCGCCTACCGGATCGTTCAGGAGGCACTCACGAATGTGCTCAAGCACGCTGGCGGCGCGCCGACCCAGGTCGTGTTGCGGTGGTCTGATCTCGTGCTTGAGCTTGAGATCCTTGACGACGGACCGCCACACGATGGAGCCGCGCCCGACGGGCAAGCCGGCCGTGGAATCATCGGGATGCGCGAGCGGGCTGCGATGTACGGCGGGACTCTCGAGGCGGGTCCCGGCCGCGACCACGGCTACTCAGTCCGCGCGAGTATCCCCTTGGAGGCGACCGGCGCGTGACCCTGCGTGTGGTGATCGCTGACGACGACGCGCTCGCACGCGCCGCGCTGCGCACGATCATCGACGCCCACGACGACATCGAGCTCGTCGCCGAGGCGACCGACGGTCTGCAAGCAGTCGAGCACGCTGCCCGCGTGCTTCCCGACGTCGTGCTGCTGGACATCCGAATGCCAAACCTCGACGGGCTCGAGGCCGCGCGCCAGATCCTCGCCTCGGGATCTAACCGCGCGCGGGTGATCATGCTCACCACCTTCGACCTCGACCAGTACGTCTACGACGCGCTGAAGGCCGGCGCGAGTGGATTTCTGCGCAAGGACACGCCGCCCGAGCGCCTGCTCGCATACGTCCGCTCAGCCGGCGAGGGAGACGCGCTACTCGACCCGACGATCACCCGGCGGCTGGTCGAGCGCTACGCACCGCCTGGTGCGCGCGCGACCAGCAAGCTCGCGGAACTCACCCCACGGGAGCTGGAAGTGCTCACCCAGGTCGCCCGCGGTCTCAGCAACTCCGAGATCGCCGCCGAGATGTTCCTCAGTGACGCGACCGTCAAGACCCACGTCAGCCGGATCCTCGCAAAGCTCGATCTGCGAGACCGCGTCCAGGCGGTCGTCCTCGCCTACGAGGAAGGGCTCGTCAAACCGGGCGCGATCGATGCGTGAGCTAAAACGTCTAGACGGCCCCGCGCTCAGCAGCGTTTGATCAGCAGGCTGACGATCGCTTCGCAGGGTCGATGCACAGAGCGCAACTTTGCGCGTGGGGTCTACGCCTAGTTGAACAGTTCGGGCCACTGTGTGCGGACGGCGTCCACAAGGCGTGCGTGCGAGGTCTCGCCACCGAAGCGGGGGGAGTCGACGGACGCGAACGGGAGGACGAGCGCGTCGTATGCATTGACGGCGTGGCGCAGCGTGTCCTGCCACCAGGGGAGGTGAGGCATAGGCAGCACCACGCGCTCGAGGAGCGTGGCGTCTGGTGCGCATTGGCACGCGTCAAGTTGGTGGTCGAGCAGCCGCTGGTTGATCTGGTGGCCGATGTCGATCAGCGCGTTCCAGTTCTCGTCGGTGAGCAGCCGTCCGATGCCGAAGTCGTGGGTGTCGTTGACGGTCGTCTCGGTTCGCAGGGCGCGGCCCTCTTTGAAGTACTGCTTGACCTTGGAGTGCTTGTAGTGCGCCTGGATCACCGGCTCCACGCCTGTGGTGATCACCTTGGTCTGGAAGCGGTCGGGGGTCCGGCTCGCCACTTTGCGGTCGACGATGATCTGGACCTTGTCGGGGCGGCCGAGGTCGAGTTGATCGCGGATCGTCTGCTCGAACCACGCGCGGCCCGCGGCGGGTTTGTCGAACACGCGGGTGTCGGACATTGCGATCTGGCGGACCGAGTAGCGGTAGCCGTAGCGGCCGCGCTCTGCCTTGGTGAATGGCGAGGGCAGCTGACGCATCCACCGATCCGCGAACTGAAAGATGTCCTGCTCGGACAGCGAGTCGCAGATCTCGGCGAGCCGCGCGGGCTGCTCGCAGGCACGGAACCCGTTGTCCAACGGCGCGAACTCGATCCCCTCCCGGGCGGCTTGGCGTTTGGCCCACTCATGGCCATTGAGGTAGATCCACACCGGGTACGGCGCGTACGCGTTGGTCGCACAAAAGACGGCTTCCACTCGGGATCGAGGATGTACCAGTAGTGGTGGTTGACGAAGATCGCTTGGCGGGCGAACTCGAAGTGCGGGTGCGCGTCATGGCCGCCATCGCGCCAGCCGCGCCACGCCCACGCCTTCTCCTGCGCGACCCCGAGCATCACCACCCCAGACCGTCCGTCGCGTTCGGCCTGCTGCATGCGCGGGCGGGCGACGTCCTCCTTGACCATGTCCTTGGTGGAATCGCACGACCGGGATCTCGTTGGCCTTCGCGAACCGGTTGATCTGCTCAACGTAGGAGCGGCCGATCTTCCCCAGCACCGCCGGCGAAGGGATCGTCCCGCCCGCCCGCTTGTTCAGGAACCGCACCAGCTGTCCGTCGCACTGCAACCGCGGGACGTACCCGGCGAGGAAGATCCGATCCACGGAGCGGACCTGGAGGCTCACGTTCTCCGAGAGTAGGCTTGAGAAGGTGGCCACGGCGGTACCTCCAGCAACCGCAAGGTGCAAACCCCCCGCGGGGGCTCCAAGCGGGCGCCCGTCGCCCGCGATCTAGATCGGAAGGTACCTCGGGCCACCACCCAGCGTCCCGAAAGGGACGCTCCCCCGAGCGAGGCTCATGCCGAACCCCAGCCACGCGCTCAGATCAGCCAGGCCGCCCGCACCACCGCTCGGCGGTATGACGCTCGCTCGTTAAGTCTAGCCGCGGATCCTGAACACGATGATCGCGACGACGTAGGTGAGTCCGCCGATTCCGCCTAGCCAGCCGTATGGGGCACCGCTGTGTCCTCGCGCAAGCTCGATCACGAACGCGACGATGATCGCCGTGATTACCGCGAGGCCCGCGAGCGCGGTGGCATGGATGTCGATCTTGCGGAAGCGTTCGTCGCGACCATCGCCGCGTAGCCCGCGGATGGTCTCGCTGCGGCCTCCGAGCAGGATCAGCGCGCCGAAGCCGGTCATGATCGCGAGTGACACGAGCCCGCTTCCGGGGTCGCCGCCGACCCACTGCGCGGCGAAGACGACGATCCCGAGCGCGACCGACAGGAGCGGAACGAACCATTTCGACCTAATCACGCGCATCGAAGATCGCCTCCACCGTCGTGTTGAAGAATCGTGCCAGCGCTAACGCGAGTGGAAGCGACGGCGTGTAGCGGTCTTGCTCGATCGAGTTGATCGTCTGTCGCGAGACGCCCATCTCGGAGGCGAGCTGCCCTTGGGACAGGCCTCGTTCCGTTCGAAGCTCCCTCACCGAATTCCGCATCCCGGGGCTGCAGGGCTATGAGCGCCCGCGCCGAGGCAGCCGTGGCAAACATTCGCGCGCGTCCGCCGACCGGCGGAACGAGACGACAAGCACCGCGGGCAGCCACGCGACCGACAAGATCGGCTCCCAGCTGGGCTCCCTGATCGCCTGCGCGATCGCAGCGCCCGCGACCACACCGGCGATTACCAACGTCGCGGCCATGTAGATCCGGCTAGGTCTCCTGCCCATATCCTGCACCTACCCTTCTCTTGTCAAGTTTGCTTGATGGTGGAAAGGTAGCTTGACAGGAAGAGAGTGTCAAGCAGGTTTTACAGCCGCGGTTCCCGCTGACGGTCGCGAAGTACCGTCGCGTGAGCAAAGCGGGTCCCGGCCAGCACGTGCCGAAACACCTGCTCCTCGCCACAAGCGGGTTCGCCTGGTCCGCGCGATGCTGAACGAGGCCGGCGGCGGCGAACTCGGCCTCAGCCAACCATCCTCCGAGAGCGCTGGCGGCTCGCATCGCGCCGCCCCCGGCGCGTCTCCCTCGCTGCTGCGCTTTCTCGCCCGACGCGCTGGACTGACGTTGGACTGTTCGTTGGACTGTTTTGTCAGCCAGCGAGCGGTTCGGAGCGGTTCGGAGCGGTCGATACCCGAGCGGCTTAACCCGCCCAATCCTCAATAACCACGGGAAGTTCCTGCAAACGACGCGATGCCGGAGGAGGGACTCGAACCCCCGACACGCGGATTATGATTCCGCGTGTCGACACCGACAATCCGCCGTGAACACGGGCGATTTGAGGACCTCCGGGTCGATGTGGACATGAATGTGGACACGTTTGCCACGGCCCGTGCTCACGCTCGGCGTTGAGAGGTCCGTTGTGCACGGTGGCGGTTCGTACGGCACCGCCGGGCGAGCCGGGCCCAGCACGGCCCGGGCTCTGCGGTTGGCGACCGAGACCCATGCCGTCACCGACGCGGGACCTGCGATCGTGCTCGCGCGTGTACGCACGGTCCTGCAACCGTTGTGACGGCAGCCTGCCGCTTCGACCAGATTCTTAGCAGTGGGTCCGCAAGGCCCGCTGAGGCTGTCGGAATCCACCAAGAGCATGCGCGTAGGGACGCTTCGCCGGTCCGTTGGCCCCTGCGCCCGGGAGGGCAGCGAGCATCTGGCGCGTGTGAGCACGAATGTGGCCCTCAATCCTAGGTCGGATCGCGGAGGTGGATTGCTAGCGCACTGATTCCTGGGAGCGGTTGATCGGCGGGGTGGTCAGCAGACCGCCTTCGACGGATAACTACTGAGTCACGCCGACGGTTTCCCGCGATGCAGGTAGCGATCGCAGGTGCAAGTCTTGGCAGGAAGACACACCCAAGACGTACCCAGGGATTCGTGACAGTCCTGGGACCTATCTCGAAGGCGGTGGACCAGATGACAATCCTCTGGGTTCTGTTGGGCATCATTTACGTGGTGTGCTGGATCTATTTCGGGCTGACAACGTTCCGCAAGGGGCACTACTGGATGTTCTGGATCGGATTCTTCTTTCCGTTCCTCTGGATCATTGGCGCATTGATCGGCCCGACTCCACGCGCCGCCGGCGTGGCGTAGGCGCGACCGTACTCGCCAAATACAGCCGGTTGCTTGAGCGCTCATTGCTTGGGCAACCGGCGTCCACGCCAACGAGCCAGACCGCGCGCTGCAGGGGACTCGCGAGAGCGGCGAGCAGCTTGCGATCGGAGAGGATTGCGCCCGTCTGATCATCCTTTTCGGCCGATTACAGGCGATCAGCACGCGGCTACGATCACGTAATCTCGTGTGATTCTCGATCGAACGATCCGGGGTCCCGACGAGATGATCGGAAGTATCGGTTCGCCGAAGCGAACGAGCTGACTGGTCCGGCCGCAAGAGCGTTAGCCATATGCGCTCCATGGTCCACAACATGCCGAGCGATCAAAGACCAACGGCGGTCGCACAGGTCCCTAAGACGACGAAGGAAGGTTGAAATGACTGACGCGCAGATGACGGACGAGCGGATGATCGAAGAGCTCGAGGCCGAGCAGTCGATGTTCGTGCAGACCGCGAATGCTATGACAAGCGACGGTACGACCCTGACACTCAAGGAGGTCACACCATCGACGCTGTACTTCTCCGATCGCCCGAAACGGGTTGTGGGACACATGACTACCGTGTCCTTCGTCGACCTCTGGGCCGAAGGAGACAACAGCTTCGAGGAGGACCCGCCCAACGCGGTGCTGGCGTTCCTCGAGGCCGGCGATAAAGCGCCCCAAGACGCGGTCGTCGTGATCCGGCAACCGCGTCTCGAGAACGGCGAGCTCTCCTACTCGATCGAGACTCTCGACGGGACGGTTCCCACGCGGACCGGGCCTGTCACGCTGTTCATCGACCCATTCGGGCGGCCGCTCTCGCCCGTATCTGTATGCGGGATGAGACGGCGCGAGCGGCGACGTGACCGCCGACGCTAATTGCCCACGCGTGACACCCGCTAGCAATCAACCGCCCCGCCGGCGGGGTTGCGCGGAGGCACACTTCGAGCATCCTCCAGCACAGGAGTGACCACTGGGAGATCGGCGCGGTCACCACCACGCCTTGGCAGCGAACCCTCGCTCCCCCTTGTCGCTTGTGCTGATCGGCTGTGAGCCACGTCACGATGGCCTGTGCGTTACTGCGCCTCCTCCTCGGCTTCGAGCTCGTCCTCAAGCACGGCGATGACGATCCCGAGCGCCTCGGCGAGGTTCAGGGCAGCGTCCATCGTCCGCGGCGTGCCGACGATCGGAGCGACGGCGATCAGGATGTCCTGGATCTGCTCGGCCGTGACCCCAGCGTCCATCGCAGGGCCGACGTGGAGGAGATACGACGCCGCAGGCGCACCGACGGCCGCCAAGGCGGCGATCCGAGCGGCAACGAGCGAATTGGCGTCCAGTCCGCACCGCGCGACCGACTCCGCGGTCATGGCGGCAAGCGTGTCAAGGAGGGGTGTCTCGGGCGGTACGTCTGTCATTGCGTTCCCTTGGATTGTGGGCAGGGTCGATTCCGATCGTCGTTACAAGGTTCGGGGGTCGCATCACCCGGATCGGATGAAGTCACGACCGCACGGCATCAGTCATCTCGCTGCGGGACCAGGACGTGTCCTTCGCACGTGAGATTTTCGCCGGCCATGCGGCACGCGCGACTGGGACGCGCGGCGCTGGTGCCGAGCATGACGCGGCTCTCGGAGCTGATCCGGGGATCGGTCTGCGTGCGTCCTCCCCAGGTCGGGATCCTCCAGCATGAACGAGGCCCAACTGGGAGGGCTCCCGCGCTTGCGACACCGTTACTGGGTCAGCTCCTGCCACCAGTCGGGGTCGGGGCGGAACGGCGCGGCCGGGAGGCCGGTGGCGTCGGTGTCGTAGCGGTACACGAGCCCGGCGGCGGGGTCGGCGCGGCGTTGCTCGTCGGTCCAGCCCTCGGTCGCGGTCGTGACGAACAGCCGGTTCAGGCCAGGTCCACCGAACGCGCAGCACGTGCATTCCTGGGCCGGGATGGGGTAGGCCTTGCGCAGCGAGCCGTCGGGGGCATAGCGGTTGACCCGCCCACCGCCGTAGATCGCCACCCACAGGTCACCGGCTGCGTCCACCGTCATCCCGTCCGGTGCCCCGACGTCCGCGGGCACGGTAACGAGGATCCGGCCACCAGAGATGGTGCCGTGGTCGGGGTCGAACTCGAACGCGTGAATCACCCGCGGGCCGCTGTCGACCAGGTACATCGTCAGGCCGTCGGTGCTCCAGCCGATTCCGTTGGAGATCGTGAGATCACTGAGCACGGTCTCGGTCTGGCCGGTCCAGTCCAGCCGGTAGAGCGCGCCGCCTCCCGCGTGGTGGTCGTTGGCCAGGGTGCCGCCCCAGAAACGGCCCTGTGGGTCGCAGGCGCCGTCGTTCATCCGCGTCCCGGCGGGGGAAAGCTCGGCGATGGTCCGGTGGGTGCCGTCGGGCGCCAGGTAGACGAATCCTCGCCCGGCGCCGAGCAGCCAGCCACCGTCGCGGCCCTCGACGGGCGCGATCATCCCGACGGTCCAGGGCAGCTGGTATTCGCGGACGTAGGCCAGCGAACCGTCGCTGGCGATTCGGGCTCGAGCGACCCGCCCGGCCAGGATGTCGACCCCGAGCATCTCGCCGCGACGGGCGTCCCAGCGAACGCCTTCACCGAGCCGGGTCTGCTTGCTGGAGCAGGCGACGGCGCCGGTTTCCTGCTCGTGTTCCCTGGTTGCCATCATTAACCTCCGAAGTCGACGACGACCTTGATGTCGTCGGGGCTGCGCTTGAGCGCGTCAGCGATGTTCTGGGGCGGCACTCGACGCGAGATCAGCTTGCCGAGCCACGCATGGTCGGCGGCGGCGAGCGCCTCGGCCGCGCGGTAGAAGTGTCGGCGGTTGGCGTTGACCGAGCCGACGACCACGTTGTTGGCCAGGACCAGCGCTTTGGCCACGTCGGCGGGTAAGAGTCCGCTGGCCTGTCCGCCGCCGCCCACGCCGGTGAGGCAGACCACGCCGCCGGCGCCGACGTGGCGGATCGAGTCGATGATCACCGAGCCGACGCCGGTGCACTCGATGATGACATCGGGGTCGAAGCCGATGTCGGCGATCGCGCAGGAGTGGTAGGTGGCGCCGACGTCGTGCACGAGTTGTGGCTTGGCGCCCTCGGTGACGCGGTCCAGGACGTGGACGTCGAGATCGTGCTGGACGGCGATCATGGCGGCGAGCATGCCGATCGGGCCGGCTCCGGTGATCAGCACCGTATGCGGCACCCAGAACGCCCGGGCTCGCATGACCGAGACCAGCTCCCAGGCCTTCGCCACCACGGTGGTCGGCTCGAGCAGGACCGCGTGGAGGCCGAGTGACGGGTCCATCTTGGTGTAGAAGCCCGGCTCGATTCGCCATCGCTCGGACATGAACCCGTCGAGCTGTTTGATGCCGCGCTCGGTGTACTGGCCGTTGCGGCACATGTCCCACTCCCCGACGGCGCAGTTGGGGCATGGCACGGGGTCGGGTCGGCGAACGATCCCGACGATCAGGTCACCCTTTTGCAGGTTGCCCGCGTTGGGGCCGGGGTCGAGGACCTTGCCCAGCGACTCGTGCCCGAGGGTGAGTCGCTCCCGGCCGGGGGGCGCCCAGCCGTACGCGCCGGAGGTGATCTCCTCGTCGGTTCCGCAGATGCCGACGGCGACCGCTTCGACGAGGATCGATCCGGTGCTCTCGTCCGGTTCGGGGACCTCTTCGAAGCGAACGGACCCCGCAACCCCCGGCTGAACTGTGACGGCCTTCATGACTCCTCCTCATCTAGCCTTACTTGGGGCCCGATGGGCGCGACCGAGATCACCGAGATCTGGTCTCCCGCGCGCGGGAGCGCCGGCGGCGTTCCTCGCCCGGCGGCGCTTTCTGCGGGACGATCGGCCCGTAGCCGTGCGCACGATGGGCAGAGCTCGCGGTCCAGGAGGGCGGCCATGTGATCGGGCAGGCGGTTGCGGATGAATTCCCGGTGCGCGGGCGTCTGGGTCGGCGCTCCGCATTCGCTGCAGCTCAGCAACGGCTGTTCGCACACGACGGTTCCGGTGATGATCGTGCGGCGCACGAGGTCCGGCGTGCCGCCGCCGAGCGTGGCGCCGGCGAACAGGCCGACCTGATCCTCGATCCGGATAGCGCCGGTCGGGCAGACCTGGCTGCAGGCGCCGCAGCCGATGCACAGCTCGGCTGGGCGGGTGAAGTCGAAGTAGGCGAGCCGGCCGGCGTTGGTGTCGGCCATGCGCAGCGCGTCGACGCCCATCTCGCTGCAGGCGGCCATGCACAGACCACAGCCGATGCAGACGTCGCAGCGCAGGCAGCGACGCGCCTCCTCATGGGCCATCGCGTCGGTCAGACCCTCCTCGATCTGGACGTAGTTGCCCTGGCCGAGGACTTCTTCGACGGTCCGTTCGGGCATCACGGCACGAGGGAGATGCGTGCGCTCGCCCGCCACGACGTGCAGGGGGACCACGTCGTCCCGGCGCACCGGCGTGCCGGCGGCAGGGTCCATGGGCGTCCCGCGCAGCCAGGCGTCGATCGCGCTCGCGGCGATCTTCCCGGAGCGGATCGCCTCCACGACCGTCCGCGGGCCGTGCTCGACGTCGCCCCCGGCGTAGACGCCCGGCACCTTGGTCATCAGGCTCTTGGGGTCGGTGAGGATGAAGCCGTGGGTGGTCTCGACCGCGCTGCCGTCGAGGATCGTCAGGTCGGTGCCCTGGCCGGTGGCGAGGATCACGTGGTCGCCCTCGAGCGTCAGCACGCGGGCGGCGTCGAACTTCGGATCGAACTTTCCGGTCTCGTCGTGGACCTGCTCGCAGAACTGGAAGTTGGTCTCGCCGTCCTCCCCGATGCTCACGGGACCCCAGCCCGGGTGCAGCTGCACGCCTTCCCCGACGGCGTTCTCGATCTCGTGGGGGCTGGCCGGCATCTCGCGGCGGTTCTCGAGGGAGACCATGTCGACGTGGGTTGCGCCTTGGCGCAATGCCGTCAGGGCGACGTCGATCGCGACGTTGCCGCCGCCGATGACGATCACCCGCGGCCCGACCCGGACCGGCTCGCCGCTGCGCACGTCGCGCAGGAAATCGATGCCGCCGAGCACGAAGGACTGATGGACGCCTTCGATCGGGATCAGGCGCGAGCGCTGGGTGCCGAGGCCAAGGAACACGGCGTCGTAGTTCTTGCGCAAGGCGTCGAGGCTGCCGACCTCCGTGCTGGTGCGGATCGAGATTCCCAGCGCCCGGATCTCGTCGAGCTCCTGGTCGAGCAGGTCGGGCGGCAGGCGGTAGGCCGGAATCCCGTAGCGCAGCATGCCACCGGCCTTCTCCTGCTCCTCGCGGATCTCGACCTCGTGACCGAACGTACGCAGGTAGTAGGCCGCGGTGAGACCGGCCGGACCGGAGCCGACGATCCCGATCCGCTTGCCGGTGGCCGGCGCGATCTCGGGTTTCGGGTAGCCGCCGTCGGCGAGGCAGTGCTCGGCCGCCTTGGCCTTGAGCGGCCGGATGAACACGGCGCCGTTGCCGCCGCCGCGCACGCACGCCGACTCGCACGGCGCGGGGCAGACCAGACCGCAGGTCAGCGGCAACGGGTTATCGCGCCTCATGACCTCGATCGCCGCCCGGTAGTCGCCGTGACCGACGTGCGCGACGAAGCTCGGGATGTCGATGTTGGCCGGACATGTGCCGTGGCAGGGCGCGGCCTGGTGCTCGAAGCACAGCCCCTCAGGGCAGGACTCGTGCCGGGCGTGACTCTCCCACTGCTCGCGGTAGTAGCGCAGCGAGCTCCCCAGCGGCCACGCCGCCGCCAGCCCCTGCGCGCCCAGCTCGAGCGCGACTTCGTCGAGCGCTCGGAGATGCGCGACATCACCGCGGCCGAGCGTCAGCTCGGCCACCAGACGCCCCGCGCGGGCGAGCAGCGGGCGCACCGGATCGCCCTCCGGGTTGTCCGCGAGCTGCCAATGCCGGTAAAGCGCGCGGCGCGTCTGGCGCACAAGGCACGCGCCCTCGGCCATCACCATCAGCGTGGACGGGACCGGCATGACGCCGGCGGCAGCGAGCGACAGCGGTCGGCACGAGACATCGGCCGCGGAGAGCGGCATGAACCCGCCCAGGCCGTCGTCGAAGACCAGCACCGGGTCCTCGCCTTCCACCTCAACGCCGCCACCCCAACCGTCGATCTGCGCCCGCAGGCTCTGTGAATGGGCGAGCTCGACCAGGCCGCGCTGCTTGACGCCGCGCCGCAGCGTCAGCAACGACGCATCGAGACCCGACGCGCCCGCGAACAGCAGGGCGATCCGACACCAGGTCTCAGGCGTGTGGCTGAGCCGTGATGCGTCGGCGCCCGGTTGCTCTGTCCACGGGCCGGGGCGGCTGTCGCGCTGGACCTCAAGCTGCATGCGGGGCGTGCTGACGTGGGCGAGCGAACGGATCGCGTCGACGGCGTTCAGGAGCGCGGCTTCGTGCCCGGTCAGCTCGGCCGGGAGGCGCAACTGGACCTCGCGGCTGTCGCGCAGGCCGGCGGCGATCAGCACCCCCTCGACCAGCAACCGGGGAGCGCCATCGAGGACCGCGGCTGTGCCGCGGGCCCGCACATCGAGGTCGGTCGCGTCGATCACCAGCACCGAGGGGCCGCGGCTGCGCAAGAACCGCCGCCAGGCCAGATAGATCGGGTCGCCCGCACCGCTGCTCTCCGCGAGGCCCGACTCCTGCAGGCGCTGCAACCGCTGCAACGGCGCCAGCTCCCTCGCCTGGGCGAGGCCCGGCAACGCGCCGGCGAGCGTGGGCGGCGTAGCACCCGCCACGGCAGCGGCGCCTTCGTCAAGCCAACTCGGCAGCGTCCCAAGCGCGCTCATGCCGACGTGTCGTCGCCGCCTGAGGGCTCGGCGAGGAGGTGACGGGCGTACCGCTCGCGGCGCGGGTCCGGCACCTCGTTGGCCTCGCCGAAGGACAGGCAGCCCGTGACGCACTTGGTGACGCAGGCGGGTTCCAGCCCGACGTCGATCCGGTCCATGCAGTAATCGCACTTGACCACCTTGTTCGTGGCGGGGTCCCACTGCGGAGTGCCCCACGGACAGGCCGCGATACAGCTCTTGCAGCCGATGCACAGGCTGTCCTCGACGAACACGATGCCGTCCTTCTCCCGCTTCTGCATCGCGCCGGTCGGACACGCCCGCACACACCACGGGTCCTCGCAGTGAAAGCACGGCATGAACACGAAGTGCGACCGAGGCAGTCCGTCGACCTCGACCGGATCCAGCGCGATCACCCGGCACGGATCGGGACCGGGACCCAACTGCTTATTCGTCTTGCAGTGGACCTCACAGGCCAGGCAGCCGATGCAGTTAGCCTCGTCGTGGCGAAGCTCGTACTTGCTCATCCTGCAACTCCTTCCGGGGTCCGAGGCTTCACCCGCACGACCGCCTCGGTCAGCGCACAGCCACCGCCGGCGGGATCGAAGTCGTAGAGCTTGCCGTGCTGCAGCCGCTGATCGGCGACGCCCAGGCCCAGCGCGCGCGTGGCGAGCGGCACCGTCGCGCCGTAGCCGTGCAACATGAACACCGCCTCGGGATGGATCCAACGCGTGACCTTCGCCGGCAGACAGCCGGTGTAGCGGCCACCGCCGCTTACCTCGACCTCGTCGCCGTCGACGATCCCGAGCGCTGCGGCACGCTCGGGGTGGATCCAGAGCACCTGTTTGGGCGCTCGCTCGTTGAGCAGAGGATTGTTGAGCGACTGACCCTGCGCGAGCGTCGCGGTCTTCGCGAACAGCAGCGTGAACTCCTCGCCCGTCGGCGCGTCCTTGGGGACGTACACCGGCAGGCTCTCAAGCCCCGCCTGCTTGAGGGCCTCGCTCTCGATCTCGATCTTCCCCGAGCGCGTGGGGAACCTGAGGTCGTCGCGTGGGATCAATGTCGGCGCGGCCGCCAAGCCGACGATGCCGGTCTCGCGCATCTCCGAGACGGTGACACCGGTGCCGTCGAGCTGGTAGTTCCACAGCTCCTCGATCGTCTCGAAGTCAAGCGCCTCCTTGATCCCCATCCGGTGCAGGATCTCCCGGAAGATCCACCACGCCGGACGGCTGTCAAAGCGCGGCGCGATCGCCTGGTCGCGCATCGCGAACACCGGCACCGGGCCGTTCATCTGGCACAGGATGTTCGCGCGCTCCAGGTAGGTCGACTCGGGGAGGATCACGTCGGCGAACCAGCCCAGCTCCGAGTAGCGCACGTCGATCGAGACCAGCAGCTTCAGCTTCTCGATTGCACGCTGCGCCGCCTCCGGATCGGGCAGGCCGGTGAACGGGTCGTGGCGATAGGCGAAGTACGCGCCGATCCCGTAGGGCTGCTCAGTCTCCATCGCGGCAAATGCCCGGTGCACCACGCCGGTGGCCGGATCCCACTGCGGCCGCTCGCCGCCGGCACCATCCACGCGTGGCTCCGTGACCTCCGGGACGCGGTCCGCCAGATGGTTGAGTCCCTTGCGCCCGTAATGCTCGGGCGCCTTCGCGAGCACGCATCCGCCCGGAACCTCGATGTTGCCCATCAGCGCGTTCAGGATCATCGCCGAGCGGCTCACATAGAACGACTGCTTGTGTCGAGCCGACATCCACCCCGGATGGAAGATCACGTGTGGTGCGTCCGCGGCGATCTCGGTGACGAACGCGCGCAGCTCGCCGGCGGAAACCCCCGTATGCGGCTCCTGCCACTCGGGTGTCGTGTCCTTGACCGCGTGGCGCAGATAGTCCACGCCGGAGACGAAGCGGGCCACGAAGTCCTTGTCGTAGGCCTCTTGCTGCAAGACCTCATGGATGATCGCGAGGTTCAGCGCGTAGTCGCTCTTCGGTCGCACCTGCCAGTAGCGCGTGGCCTTGCACGCCGTGATCGTCGCGCGCGGATCGATATAGGTGCAGCGCATCCCCCTCGACACCGCGGCCATGAACACCTTCGCCTCCTTGACCATCAGCGACTCGACGACGTTGCGGCCGTAGAGCACAAGGTGCTTGCAATGCGAGTAATCGAAAATGAGCCCAGCGACGCCGAACCCGTACAGCGAACGCATCGCGTTGTGGACATTGCCGGCACAAGCGGCATCGTGATTGAAATAGTTCGGCGAGCCGAGCGCCTTGACGAACGTCTGCGTCAGGTCGACAAACGGCCCGCCACGATCGGAAAGCGCGATACCGCGCCCGCCGAAGACATCGATCGTCTCCCTCAGCTTCTCGGCGATGTAGTCCAGGGCCTCGTCCCAGGACACCCGCCGCCACTGGCCGCCGCCACGCTCGCCAGCCCGGATCAGCGGCGTCTGCGGCCGCTCGTCGTCAGACTCCAGAAACAGCCCCGCCGCGCCCTTCGCGCACAGGCTGGCGCCGAGCACCGGGTCGTGCGTATTGCCCTGCAGCCACGTCACCCGACCGTCCTCGACCGTCACCTCCATCGGGCAACGCACCGCACACATCCCGCACATGCTGTGGACGGTGCGCCGACCCGGAGTTTCAACACCGCTCACGTTCGGTGCCATGGGAGAGCTCATCGCGACCCGTCAATCCTGATATCGGCCATCTCTTGCCTCCGATCTGCGGCCCGAGAATCGGCGGCGACGAATTCCGGCGTCTATCGCCACGAGCACTTTCGCCGATTCCACATATCCGTGTCACGTAAAGGCTCACATCCGAGGCCGTCACCCCGCATCGGCCAAAAAGGATGATCGACGCGCTCTTCCGACGCGGGGAGGCTCGGGGGAATTGTGTACCCGTGATTCGGAGCAATGTCGCCGAGCAGCCGACGCTGCACACTTGATCGCGCAGTTCATCCTTTTCGGCCGATGCGGGGTAGGGGTTGGGCGCCGTAGGCTGGTGTTTGTGACGGCAATGGCCGCGTCGTCGGGGAAGGCCCGAGCTGGGTTGCATCCCGATGTGATGGGTCTCGCCGCCGTCGCGACCGAACGAACATAAGAAGGAGCAGGACGATGAGCAAAGACGACCCTGTGTTTGTGTATGGGGCGGTGTACGCGGATCGTGCAGACGCCGATGCCGATTACGACACGCTGCTTGACCTGCATTCGGCCGATCTGGTGGGCAGCTATGACGTCGCGCTGGTGTACAAGGACGACGACGGCAAGGTGCATGTGACCAAGCATGAGAAGCCGACCCAGCACGGCGCGTGGACGGGTGCTGCTGTCGGCGCGTTGGTGGGGATCGTCTTTCCGCCGGCGATCCTCGGTTCGGCGCTCGTCGGCGCCGCGGCGGGTGGGGGGATCGGGCATGCCATGGGTGGCATGTCGCGCGGCGATGCCAAGGAGCTCGGCGATTACCTCGATACGGGTCAGGCGGCGCTGGTGGTGATCGGCAAGTCGCGCGTGCAGGAGCAGCTCGATAAGGCGCTCACACATGCGGAGAAAAGCCAAGAGAAGGAAATCGACGCCGACGGCAAGGAGCTCGCGAAGGAGCTCAACGCGCTACCTGCGTAGCAGCGTCTCGTCCTGGCCGGCACGCTCTCGCACGCCCGTGGCGGTGCGAGAGCCGCAGACGGCGAGTGATCGGGCCTGCTGTTGGCATGAACTTTGGAGGGCTTGATGAGCACAACGGCAACGAAGAGCAAGCGCGGGCATGGTAACGGTGCCCAGCCCGCGGTTGAGAATGAGAAGCAGGCGGCCACGATGCCGCGGAGCGCGGCGGCGCCGTCGCCGTTTACCCCGATCGCTAAGTACGCGTTCCTGTCCAACTGCCATACCGGCGCCCTTGTCGCGCCCGACGGGACTATCGACTGGCTCTGCGTCCCACGGTTTGACTCGCCCAGCGTGTTCGGGAGCCTGCTCGATCGCGGAGCGGGGAGCTTCCGATTCGGTCCGTTCGGGATCAACGTTCCGAGCGACCGGATCTACGAGCCCGGAACGAACACGCTGGTCACGTCGTGGAAGACGACGACCGGCTGGGTTGTCGTGCGTGACGCGCTCACGATGGGACCACGCCGTGGCGAAGACGCGACGACCCCGCACACGCGACCGCCCGCGGACGAGGATGCCGAGCATGTGCTCGTTCGGACGGTCGAGTGCATAGAGGGCGACGTGCAGATCGACCTGGCCTGTGAGCCGGTCTTCGATTACGGCCGCCAAGGCGCTGAGTGGTCGCTCACGCCGGATCGTCACCGTGCCGAAGCGACCGGCTCGGGTCAGGCGATCGCACTCCAGACCGACATGCTGATTGGAGTCGAGGCCGGGGTCGCTCGGGCGCGACACGTCCTGCATGCCGGGGAACAGTGTTTCTGTGCGGTCTCGTGGGCCGCCGAGGCTCACGTGCCGACGACGGTCGAGGAGGCCCAAGAGCAGCTGGCCGCCACCACCCGGTTCTGGCGCGACTGGCTGGCGAGGGCACGGATCCCGGACCACGACCTGGGGCCGCTGATCCAACGTTCGGCTCTCACGATCAAGGGCCTGACCTACATGCCGACGGGCGCAACCGTCGCCGCGTTGACGACCTCGTTGCCGGAGACGCCGGGCGGGGAGCGCAACTGGGACTACCGCTACACGTGGATCCGCGACTCGACGTTCACGCTCCAGGCGCTGCACTACCTCAACCTCGACTGGGAGGCCGACGAGTTCATGCAGTTCATTGCCGACCTCCAGTGCAACGACGACGGTGCGCTGCAGATCATGTACGGGATCGATGGGCGGCGCGATCTGACGGAGACGCTCCGCGAGGAGCTGTCGGGCTACGCCGGCGCCCACCCGGTGCGGATTGGCAACGGCGCCTTCAACCAGCGCCAGAACGACGTCTTCGGCGCCGCGCTGGACTCGCTGCTGCTGCACACGCGGCGCAGCCAACGGCTGCCGCGACGGCTGTGGCCGCTCGTGCAGGCGCAGGCCGAGTGCGCCACGGCTGTATGGCGCCAACCTGACCAGGGCATCTGGGAAGCGCGCGGCAAGCCGCAGCAGTATGTCTCCTCGAAGCTGATGTGCTGGGTCGCGCTAGATCGTGCCGCCAAGCTCGCGGAGATCCGCGGAGAGCCGGACCTCGTCGAGCGTTGGGGGGCGACAGCGGCGGAGATCAAGTCCGACATTCTCGAGCACGGAGTCGACAAGCGCGGGGTGCTGCGCCAGCACTACGCCACCGACGAACTCGACGCCTCCACGCTGCTGGCCGCCATCTTCGGCTTCGTGCCCGGCAACGACGAGCGGCTTCGGGCCACGGTGTTGGCGATCGCCGATGAGCTGACCGAGAACGGGTTCGTGCTGCGCTATCGGACAGGCCAGACGGATGACGGGATGTCCGGCAAAGAGGGCACCTTCGTGATCTGCTCCTTCTGGCTCGTCTCGGCGCTGGCGATCATCGGCGAGATGCAGCGCGCGCGCGACCTGATGGAGAAGCTCGTTCACATCGCATCGCCACTAGGCCTGTATGCCGAGGAGTTCGACGTCGACACAGCCCGGGACCTCGGCAACTTTCCGCAGGCGTTCTCGCACCTCGCGCTGGTCGAGGCTGCCTCGAGGATCATCCTGGCCGAGCGACTGGCGGAGATCAGCGGATAGCGGTTCGACGATGGCCGATGGTGCCGGGACCCACAATGGATCGCCCACCGGCGCGCATCCGTGGGCAAGCTGGGTCAAGCAGCTGTCCGAACAGACAAGCCGGCTAGCTCATCAGGACTAAGGCGCTGGACTTAGAACTCAAGACCGCAGATGGACGTGGCGCCGCGGCGATCGACCAATGGGCCCGTCACGTCCTCGTGGCCTCTGCGTGATGCACACCGCGGCTTCGCACACGTCCTGGACCCCATCGACGGCGTCGCGCGGCCGCACGGTCGTCGAGTGCGACGATCGGCTTGGGCTCCTCACGCAACATGAAGCGCTCGCGTAGCGCCCGCGTGTTGACACGCTTCTGGTCGATCGTCGCCGCCGCATATCGGTGCGGGATCCAGCGATCGACTTCCGGGTTCCACGTGTCATGGTCAACGCCGTTGAGGATCCCGCCAAACTTGGCGCTATGCACGTAGAGCGTGTGTCCAAGCCCGGCGCCCTGATCGGTGTAGCACGCCTCCCACGCGTAGTGCGGCGACACCGTGGTCACGAAGTTCGAGTACACGATTCCGCCCTTGAGCAGATTGAGTGCCCCCGGATCAGAGTCGTCTTGCAACCGAGACGGGTCGGATAGGCGCGCTGCATCGCTCAGTCCGACCGCGGGCAGGACCCACTCCGACGTGATGCCCTGGTGTCGGAAGTTGTGAATCGTGAGACAGACGCGCTGATCGGCCATGCCCTGCGACTGATAGAGCTCGAAAAGCAGGACCGGGACCAGAGCCGTGTGCCAGTCGTGGCAGTGGATGACCTCCGGCCGCTTGCCGGATCTCAACATGAATTCCAGCGCCGCTCTGCTGAAGAACGCAAACCGCGCAACATCATCATCACAGCCATACAGAGTCCCACGCTCAAAGAAGTGGTCCTCCGAATCGGGCTCGATGAAAAAGCACTTGCGCCCGTCGACCCAGCCAAACCACACCGCGCAATGCACCGCCGCCGTGAACCACGGAACCCAGAGATGCTCGTAGGCGACCGTCAGCCCGTAGATCCGCTCGTAGCGCACGCAGTCGTACTTGGGCAGGATGATCTCAACCGCGTTGCCTCGGAGCTCAAGCTCCCGGCTGAGCCCGAACACGACATCACCAAGGCCCCCAGCCTGCGCGACTGGCGCGCACTCAGCGGCCACCATTACGACGAACACGACCCACCCTGCTCAGCCACAGCGCCGAGACCGCTCATATGTGGCTGCGTGCCGCGCCACCGGGCCCCGGTCTGGCCTCATCGTCGTACATTGTTTCGGCCGGTAGCGTCGAGGCGAACAACGTCGCATGCTGTGTGGGCTCCTCGTGCTCGGTCACATCCACCTGGCACTCTGGGGGCCTGTGTACTTGGTCGAGGTTGGACGCACTGGTCGGCCCGTCAGTGCGCGGATTGCGTGCCGCGCACGAGCATCAGCGACCGTCCTGGCCGCGTGATGGCGGAGGATGGGTCGACGGCGCGACCGCTCGTTGCCGGATCGGCCGTGTCGATCTCGATCTGCCAGCCTAGGTTCCGCAGCGATTCGGGAACGGTGAAGTCCAGCTGCTCCCACCAGGCGTTGAACATCGCCAGAAACGGATCGTCGGCGTGGGCGTCCTCGCCGGTGGCGCCACCGAAGGCCATGGTGACGGCCCGAGAGTAGGACGCCTGCCAGTCGGTCGGCGACATCAGCGTGCCGTCGGGGCGGTACCAATCAAGATCGTCGCGACCGCTCCCGTGTGCCGGCGTGCCGCTGAAGAACTGGTGGCGCCGGAACACGGGATGCTGCTCGCGCAGACGGCAGAGCGAGGCGGTGAAGGCGATTAGGAGGGCGTGCTGCCCAGCGGCTTTCCAGTCAAACCAGGTGAGTTCATTGTCCTGGCAGTAGGCGTTGTTGTTACCGGCCTGGCTGCGGCCGAACTCATCGCCGCCGAGCAGCAGCGGCACGCCTTCTGAGAGCATCAGGGTGGCGATGAAGTTGCGCTGCTGGCGGGCGCGCAGCTCGAGCACGGCGGGGTCGTCGGTCGGCCCCTCAACGCCGCAGTTCCAGCTGCGGTTGTCGTCGGTGCCATCCCGGTTGTCCTCGCCGTTGGCCTCGTTGTGTTTGGTGTTGTAGCTGACGAGGTCCGCGAGCGTGAACCCGTCGTGCACGGTGATGATGTTCACCGAGGCGCTCGGGCGACGCCCGCCATGGCCGTACAGATCTCGCGAGCCGCTGAGGCGGGTGGCGAAATCGGGCAGAGTGCCCGGGGTGGAGCGCCAGAAGTCGCGGACGGTGTCGCGGTACTTGCCGTTCCATTCGCTCCAGCCGGCGGGGAACTCGCCGACATCGTAAGCGCCGATGTCCCAAGGCTCGGCGATCAGCTTCGCCTGCGAGAGGACCGGGTCCTGGACGGTCGCCTCCAAGAACGAGGAATAGGGCGAGAAATCGTTTGCTGCGCGGCCGAGGCTGGCCGCGAGATCAAACCGAAAACCGTCGACGTGCATCTCCTGCACCCAGTAGCGCAGTGAGTCCATCACCAGGCGCAGCGGCTGGGGGAGGTAGAGGTCCATGGTGTTGCCGCAGCCGGTGTCGTCGACATAGTGGGAGCGGTCGTCCTGGAGCCGGTAGTAGGCGGCGTTGTCGATCCCGCGGAAGCACAGCGTCGGGCCCCACTCGCTGCCCTCGGCGGTGTGGTTGAACACCACATCGATGATCACCTCAAGGCCGGCGGCGTGCAGCGCGCGGACCATCTGGCGAAACTCGTCGACCTGGCCACCGGCGTCGCCCGCGGACGCGTACTCGTTGTGGGGCGCGAAATAGCCGATCGACTGATAGCCCCAGTAGTTGCGCAGCCCGCGCGCCACTAACTGTTGGTCGTGCACGAACGTGTGCACCGGCAGCAGCTCCACCGCGGTCACGCCGAGCCGCTGCAGGTGCGCGACCGCAGCCGGATGCGCCAGCCCGGCGTAGGTGCCGCGCAACGGCTCGGGCACATCCGGGTGCACCTGGGTGAAGCCCTTCACGTGAACCTCATAAAAAATCGAGTCGGCCATCGCGCGACTCGGACGGTGCTCCTGGCCCCAATCGAACTCCTCGCTCACCAGCACCGAGCGCGGCACATACGGCGCCGAGTCGCTGTCGTCCGCCTGGTTCGGGTCCCCGGCCGCATGTCCGTAGACCGCCGGGTCCCAGCGCACCTCGCCCGCGATCGCGCGGGCATACGGGTCCAACAGCAGCTTCGCCGGGTTACAGCGCACTCCCGCCGCCGGGTCCCACGGCCCGTGCACACGAAAGCCGTAGTGCTGTCCCGGCCTTGCGTCGGGGAGATACCCCTGCCAGACAAACCCCTCGCCCTGCTCAAGACCCCACCGCGTCTCCTGGCCCGAAGCGTCAAACACACACAGCTCGACCGCGTCGGCCACGCTGCTGAACAACCCGAAGCTCGCGCCGCTGCCGTCGTGATGGGCGCCCAGCCGCGTTACGGTCGGAGATGCAAGCGTTCGGCTTTCGGTCTTAAGAGACATCTGGTCGCTCCTTCAATATGACTTTGACGAGGTCATGACACACCGGATTCGTGCGTAGCCGTTCACGTGGTGTCGGTGGGTGGGCGCGGGTTCCTTCTGTAACTCGTTATGCCCGGTTCGGATGACGGTGCTGCGTCAGCCGGGAACGAGGGTGGGGATCGGCCGGGAGTGGAGGCTGGCGTCGATCGCGTCGTGTAGATACTTGGATGCGGAGCGGCGTTGGCGGCGGCAGGTCTCGATGATCGAGAGGATCCGTTCGATCCAGCGATTGCCGCGCTCGGATTGGGTGCCGCCGGAGATCCGGCGCAGGATCACCGGGCCGCGCATCGCCCTTTCCGCGTCATTGTTCGTCGGGGTGATGCCGGGCACTTCGCAGAACGTCCAGAGCGCCGCTTGCTCCTCGAGCAGCCCGGCGCAGAAGCGGGCGGTCTTCGGGTGGCGGCTGCGGGCGCCCTGCTCGAGCAGGTCTTGGAAGGTTTTGCGCAGCGGTTGGAGTTGCTCGCGCAGCGCGAGCAGCGCCGGGTGCTCGGGAGCGTCGGCGCTGGCGAGCGCGCCGACGTGCTCGCGATGGACGGTGAAGACTTGGCCGGCGATCTCGAGCAGTCGCGCGCCGAGCTTGCCGGGCGCGCCCGGACGCTCGGAGATCTCGGTCAGCTGGCGGACCAAATGAGCCCAGCACAGCTGCTGTTGCAGGACATCGAGCCAGTGGTAGCCGACGTAGCGGTCCGAGGTGACGAACCCGCCGAAGTTCTCGCCCAACAGCTTCTTCGCGGCCTCCTGGGTGCGCCTGGGGTCGATCCGGTAGCACACCAGGACCGCGGTGGTCGCCGTCCACAGCCAGCACGGGTCGGCCTTGCACAGCCACGTCGTCTCATCCGCGTGCACCGCCTGCGCGAGCTTGATCGCCTCGTGCAACTCGCGCCACGGGTCGTGCAGCACGCGGCTGACGCGCCGCAGCATCATGTCCACCGCGCCAGTGCTGAGCTCGATCCCGTAGCACTCGCCGAGCAGCTCGACGATCTTCTCGCGCGAGAGCCGGCACACGCCGGCCAGCACCGCAACATGTGCGTGCAACCTCGGCCCGAACGCGCTCAGCGATACGCCCTGCGGCAGCTCGGCCAACGTCGGCTTGCCGCACCCCGGACACACAAGCCGCAGCCGCCGCCACTCGCGCACATCGGGCACGATCCGAGGCAGTTCCCACTGCTGATGGCAGACCGGCTCACCGACCTGCTCCTCGCCGCCGGTGAACCAGTGCCCGCACCCGCACCGCTCAGGCAGGCACTCCACCGGGGCGCCAGTCAGCTGCTCAGGCTCAGCCGGCGGCCGGCTGGAACCCTCATGACCAGGCTGCCCGCCCTGCTCGCGCGCCTCGCGGCGCTCACGCTCCAACTGCTTCTTCGCACGCTCGCGCGCGAGCTGACGACGCTGCTGACGTGTCAGCGGCGGATCCGAGGACGGCGCCACCGAACTGTTGCGCGAGGTCCGGTTCAGCTGCCGCTCGAGCTCCTCGATCCGCTCCTGCAACCCGGCCACCGCCTCCACCGCCTCGGCCGCCCGGTCCAACGCATCAAGCAGCCGCAGCACCAACTCGCGGGCGGGCTCCCCGCCAGCCAGCGCGATCACTTCCGCCTCGCCTCGATCCACGACCGCAAGATTCCATCCATCCAGAAGGATTCCTGCTCACGACACGACCCACGTGAACGACATTCGTGCGGCCGTTCAGTGGCCCACCGCGGCGGCCGATTCCGGTTCGGAGTGCAGCGCGCCGCCGCCGAGCATGAACAGCAGCGCGACGGTGCCGGTCCAGCCGGTCTGGTGGCTCGCGCCGATCCCGGCGCCGTTGTCGCCGTGGAAGTACTCGTGGAACGGGATCAGGTCGTGCCAGTGCGGGTCGGTCTGGAACTTCTCGATTCCGCCGTACACCGGCCGGCGTCCGTTCTCGTCGTTGATGAACGTCGTCGCCAGGCGCGTGGCGATTTCGGTGGCGACCTCGAGCAGGTTCATCTCCTGCCCGGAGCCGGTGGGGCACTCGACCTTGAGCTCGTCGCCGTAGTAGCCGTGCAGCTGAGCTAGTCCGCGCAGGATGACGACGTTCATCGGGAACCAAACCGGGCCGCGCCAATTCGAGTTGCCGCCGAACATGCCGGTGTCGGACTCGGCCGGGAGGTAGTGGACGTTGTACTCCTGCCCGTCCCAGTCGAAGATGCACGGCTGGTCGAGATGGCGGCGCGAGATCGCGCGGATTCCGTGCGGGCCGAGGAACTCGTCCTCGTCGAGCATGGTCTCGAGGATCCGCCGCAGCCGCAGCTCGTCGACGAGCGACAGGATCCGCCGGCCCTGCGGGTTGGGACCGGGCAGGTGCGCCAGCGACGGCAACGCGTCTGAGAAGTCGCGAACGAACTCCTGGGCGCGCTCCATCAACATCGGGTAGCGCTTCAGCAGCTGGCCGTCGAACACGGTCGCGGCGCACATCGGCAGCAATCCGACGAGCGAGCGCGTTTTGAGCTGGATCGCGGCGCCGTCGGGCATCCGCATCACGTCGTAGTAGAAGCCATCCTCATCGTCCCAGTTCACGGTGTCGGCGTCCGGCGGGTTCATCGCGATCGAGATCCACTCGAAATGGGTCGCGAACTTGAGCGCCATGTCGCCGTAGGCGGGCTCCTGCTTGGCGAGCTCGGCGGCGATCTGGAGCATCCACTGGCAGTAGAGCGCCATCCACGAGGTGCCGTCCGCCTGCTCGAGGGTGCCACCCCCGGGCAGCGGCGCCGAGCGGTCGAAGATCCCGATGTTGTCCAGGCCGAGGAACCCTCCTTGGAACAGGTTGCGGTCGTCGGCGTCCTTGCGGTTGACCCACCAGGTGAAGTTCGTCAACAGCCGGTCGAACACGCGCGCCAGGAACTCGCGGTCGCCTTCGCCCCGGATCTCGGACTCGCGCTCGTAGACGTACAGGGCCGCCCACGCGGTCACCGGCGGGTTGACGTCTGAGAAGTTCCACTCGTACGCCGGGATCTGGCCGTTGGGGTGCAGATACCGCGTGTCGAGCAGCAGCTCGACCTGCGCCTTGGCGAAGTCGACGTCGACCAGCGACAGCGGCGCGCAGTGAAACGCCAGATCCCACGCCGCGAACCACGGGTACTCCCACTTGTCCGGCATCGAGATCACGTCGCCGGCGACCATGTGAAACCAGGGCACGTTCCGGATCGAGCTGGCCTTGGCGTTCGAGTCCCACGGGTCGACGCCGTGCTCGCGCAGCCACCGGTGCACGTTGTACTCGTAGTACTGCTTGCCCCACAACAGCCCCGCGAGCGCCTGGCGCATCACCATGGCCCCGTCCGCGTGCAGCGTCGAGGGGATCACCTTCGCGTAGAAATCGTCCGCTTCCTTGCGCCGCGTTTTCAACACGCGATCGAACTCCGCGCCCAGCGGCTTTCCCTTGCCCGGCGCGTCCGTCCGCGGGCCGCTCGACGCCGTCAAGCGCAGACGAATCGAGGCGCTCTCGTCCGCCGGCACCTCCAGCACGTGGTCGGCCGCGACCTTGGTCCCCGTCCGCTCCGGGTTGACCGCATCGGCCACGCCGTTCACGACGACCTCGTTGATGCCGTCCTTGACATACGGCGAGGGATTGGCAACCCCGAACAAGCGCTCGTTATTGGTCTCGTTCTCGCAGAACAGCAACTGCGCTGACGTGTCGGCGCTCAGCACCCACTCACCCAGCTCCGGGTGAGAAGCACGAACGGCGGCGATACCCCGCTGCTCGTCGGCCTCAAGCGTCGGCTTGGTGACCTCGTCGCCCCACGACCAGGTGTTGCGGAACCACAGTGTCGGCAGCAGATGCAGCGTCGCCGCGTCCGGTCCGCGATTGTGCGCCGTGACCAGCATCAGGATGTCGTCGGGACCGGCCTTGGCATACTCCACGACCACGTCGAAATACCGGTCGTCGTCAAAGATCCCAGTGTCCAGCAGCTCGTACTCCATCTCCTGTTTGCTGCGGCGGCCGTTGGTGGATAGGAGGTCGTCGTAGGGGAACGCCCGCTGCGGATACTTGTACTGGCACTTCAAGTATGAGTGCGTCGGGGTGCTGTCCAGGTAGAACCAGTACTCCTTGACGTCCTCGCCGTGGTTGCCCTCGCTATTGGTCAGGCCGAACATCCGCTCCTTGAGAATCGGGTCGGCGCCGTTCCACAAAGCCAGCGCCAGGCACAGCCGCTGGCGATCGTCACAGATGCCGGCGATCCCATCCTCGCCCCAGCGGTAAGCACGCGACCGCGCCTGGTCGTGGGGGAAGTAGTCCCACGCATCTCCACCGCCGCTGTAGTCCTCGCGCACCGTTCCCCACTGCCGCTCACTCAAATACGGTCCCCACGCCTTCCACGGAACCGCGCCGGTCCGCGCCTCCTCCAGCCGCTTGTGCTCGGGGGTCTGCGCGCGCGCGCCGTTGGTGCTTCGTGGATCGCTCATGAGACTCATGACTTTCGCTTGGACAGTTATGTGGATGAAGACGCGGGGACGTCTCGCTCAATCTCTACCGCCGGTGCGTGCTGCCGACATCGGCCAAATCGGGTGAACTGATGTGAACCGGATGTTGCCGAGCCTTTCAGCGCCGGCCAGGAGACCCGCGCCAGGTGCGCGATCGCATCCGCAACCGGATGGCTGCAAACGAATCATCCCTTTTGGCTGATGCAACTCGGCGGTGCCGCCTGCCACTCTCCCCCGGTGGGATGAGCTGCTGGGTCTCCGCTTGGCAGATCAGCGCATCAAATCGTCATCGACAGAAATGGCGTATTCCTGTGCTTGAAGGCCCGTCGACAAGCGAGGTCGGCAAGGAGATCGCCGAGCATCGTGAGCACACGGCAGCCGAGCACGCTCGGCGTGACCGCCGGGTCGCGATCGTTGAGGCGCTGCCGCGGTCGTGGCTCTGCTGGCAGCATAGGGCGGGTCACTCGGCCGCCATCGGGGCACGGAATCGTCGCTTTCAGCTGCGAACGCTTCTCGGGTGGTGGCCATCAATGGGCTCTCAACCCTCTCCCCGCGAAAGCCCGGCACACTGCGTGCATGCGCGGCAGCGCATGACGCGCCAGGAAACGTCCGCCGAGAAGGACGAGCGGTGAATTCCGGGCTTGCGATCATCGGCCTTACGTTGCTGCTCGTGGCGGCGGTGTCGCGGCGTCTGTCGAGCACGCCGGTCACCCCGGCGATGGTGGTGACCGCGGTCGGTGTGCTCGTCGGCCCGCTGGTGCTTGATGACCTTTCTGTGCGTCCCACGAGTTCGACGGTGCGGACTTTGGCCGAGGCGACGCTCGCGGTGGTGCTGTTCTCGGATTCCTCGCGGGTGGATCTGCGGGCGCTGCGGCGCGAAGCTTCGATGCCGGTACGGCTGCTTGGCTTGGGTCTGCCGCTAACGGTCGTGCTCGGAGGGCTGGTCGCGGCGCTCCTGTTTGGGTCGTTCTCGGTCAGCGACGCCGTGATCCTGGGGGTGATCCTCGCGCCGACCGACGCCGGGCTTGGCAGCGCGGTCGTCACTGACGCGAGACTCCCGCAGGTTGTGCGTCAGTCGCTCAACGTCGAGAGCGGCCTCAACGACGGGATCTGCGTCCCCCTGTTGTTGATCGCGCTGGCGACCGTCTCCGGCGCCGGCGGCGAGTCTCACCCGCTGCGCGTGGTGGTCGAGGAGATCGGCTACGGACTGCTCGGCGGCATCGCCGCGGGAGTCCTCGCCGCGGTGGTCGTGAACGTGGCCGAAGGCCGGCATCTGATCGACGATGCCTGGCGGCAGATCATCCCGGTGGCCGCCGCGGTGCTCGCGTACGGAATCGCGGTCGACCTGGGGGGGTCGGGGTTCATCGCCGCGTTCGTGGCAGGATCGCTGTTCGGCCTGATCGCCCGCGAGGACCTTGCATCGATGATGCGGTTCACCGACGAGACCGGGTCGGCGCTTGACAGCGTCACTTTCCTGGTCTTCGGTGCCGTGCTGCTCGGCCCGGTGTTCGAGCACGTGAGCTGGCAGATCGCGCTCTATGCCGTGCTCAGCTTGACGATCGTGCGGATGCTGCCGGTGGCAATCTCGCTTTGGGGCACCCACGCGCTGGGTCCGACGGTGGCGTTCATGGGCTGGTTCGGCCCACGCGGGCTCGCGTCGATCGTATTCGCGGTGATGGTCGAGGATGCTCACCTCGCTCACGCCCCAACGATCGTCGCGGCCACCTACCTGACCGTCGGCCTCTCCGTGCTGGTGCACGGGCTCTCGGCGGCGCCGCTGGTGAGTCGTTACGCCCACTGGTACCGAACCGCGGCGGCCAAGCGCCCCAGTGTGATGGAGAGCACACCGATGCACGAGCACCGAACGCGTGGGCCCGCCACGCTGTCGAGCAGCTGACCGTGGACCACCGTCCGCGTCGCCGGTGCTAACGGAGTTCGTTGCCACACGACCCGTCCGCTCGCAACGCCGTTGCATGGGGCCTCAAGCTCATGGTCGGTCGCGGCGACGAGCCTCTGTATCTGTGCTCAAGCAGATGGAGGCGTCGGTGCTCGAGCCGTTCCTCGGTAAGAAACCAGTACGCAAACCAGGGCCACCGCGTCGTCGAGGGCCAGTGGCTGATGCAGGCCGCCAGCGACATGATGCTCGGCTGGTACCGCGTGACCGGCATCGACGACCTCGAGCGCGACTTCTACTTCCAGCCAGCTCTGGGACGAGAAGGGCTCGGCTCTCATCGAAGGCATGGAACCTAGGGACGGGGGGCGCCTACGCCGAGATCTGCGGTCGTACGCTGGGTCGCGCGCACGGCCGCTCCGGGGATGCTGGTACGGTCAGCGCCTACCTCGGCTCAAGCGACGCGCTGGACAGGCGCTGGCGGACTTCGCCGAGCTCTACGCCGATCAGAACCGAAATGGACCGCGCCGCGCTGAGCGCCGCCGTCAACACCGGGCGTGTCAGAGCGCAGACGGGGCTGTGGTCCGCGTCAGCGTCTCGATTCCACTCATCCGATTTGGATGATTGGAATCCCCGGTGCGTTCGGCGATCATTCCTTCACTTCGAGTTCACAACTCATGCCGGTGCAAGGACCCCCAGATCTCTCGAATCACGACTTGCCGCGGGCCAGGCAACTGTTGATGCTCGAGTTCGGGTCGCGGACCGAGTTCGATAATCCGAAGCTCCAGTACCGTAGGTTGTTCTCAGAGCTGCTGGGCACGTTCATGCTCGTGCTGGTCGCCGCCGGCGGCGGCATCCTTCACGCCAAGGGGCAGATCAGCCTCGCGGCCGCGGTGGTCGCGCCAGGTTTGATGGTGCTGGCGATCATCCTGTTCATGGGCGCGGTCTCTGGCGCGCACCTCAACCCGGCCGTGTCGCTGGCGTTCGCGGTGCGTGGTGATTTCCGCTGGAGGCGGGTGCCGGGGTACATCGTCGTCCAGCTTGTCGGCGCGACGCTGGCGTGCCTGTTTCTACTCGCCGTGTTCGGCAACGTCGAGCATCTCGGCGCAACGCTGCCCGGACCCGGCTACCACAACTGGCAGGCGTTCCTGATGGAGATCGCGCTGACCGCCGGACTGCTCAGCGTGATCCTCGGCACCGCCTCCGGGGCGCAGAACGTCGGCAGGATCGGCGCGCTCGGCGTCGGCGGCTATATCGCCCTGGCCGGTCTGTGGGCGGCGCCGGTGAGCGGCACCTCGATGAACCCGGCGCGGTCGTTCGGCCCGGCGCTGGTCAGCGGCGACTGGACCGCCTACTGGGTGTACGTCGCCGGGCCGCTGATCGGCGCGGCGATCGCAGTCGGCTGCGCGATCATCCTGCGCGGCCGTGGCGGTGACCCGATCTCCCACGCCGCTGGGTCCGGTGTGCTGACCCCCGGCAGCTTGGCGGAGAAAAACAAGCTCTCGCAGCAGATCGACGACGGCAAGGTCGCGCCGCCCGGGCTCGATCAGACGAGCGCACCCGGGGGCTCGTAACCCGAGACAGCCGCCACCTCATGTGCGTGAACGCTGAAGAGAGCCACGGCGTCGTGAACGATGAGGTCTCGGGCAGCGCCACCGTGCGGTCGCGTCGCGCCACCAACTCGTTCCGCGGCCTGCCAACCGCATGGGCCGCGCTCAAGTTCGCGTCCGCACGCCACGCCGGTCAGTGCCGGGAGGTCGACCACGCGCCCTTCATTCACCATCCGATCGAGGTCGGGTCGCTACTGCACTGGGATGGGCAGCCAGACGAAGTCATCGCCGCCGGCCTGCTTCATGACGTGCTCGAGAAGACCCGAACCACCCGCGCGGAGCTTCAACGCCGGTTCGGAGCCTGCATTGCCGGGCTCGTCGAGTCGGTCTCAGACGATCCATCGATCGACGATTACGAGTCGCGCAAGCGCGAGCTGCGCGATCGCGTAGCGCACGCCGGCTCCAACACGGTCGCGATCTTCGCCGCGGACAAGACCGCCAAGGTCCGGGAGCTGGGGCTGCTACCAACGTCGCACCTGGACGAAACCACGACCCGGGCCAAGCTCGCGCATTACCGGGCGAGCCTCAAGATGCTCCGCAGAGTTGCCGGGAACAGCGCCCTCGTGGATCTTCTTGACGCCGAGCTCAACAAGCTCGGCGCACCTGCGGTCACCGGCACCCGCGCAGACGGCGCATCCACAAGCCCGCACGCACGCGCGAAGACGGGCAAGCCTCGAGCTCGCGCAATCTGAGCCCGTCGACAACATGTGCAGCGTGCGAGATACGCCCGAAACTGTGACGAGTCGCCGGAACCCCTGCCCGGTCGCATCCGCCACACATCGGCCGCCTCCCGATCAAACCAACAGGGACGCTGGCTAGCCGTCTAATGAGCGCTCAAGCAACCGACAGCATTTGACAGATGCGGTCGCGGCTATGCCATACCGGCTGCACGTGGAGTCGGGCCGATCAATGCGCCAACGATCCGCAGGAACGGGAGGAAGAATCCGATCCAGAACATCCAGTAGTGCCCTTTGCAACGTTGACAGTCCGAAATAGACCCAGCACGCCACGTAGATGATGCCCAACAGAATCCACAGAAAAGTCATGTGATTCACCGCCTTCGAGATCAGCACCAGGGACGTCGCTGAGCCCCGGGTTTGTTGTGCAAGTGTTTGCATACCGAGGCTTCACCCGCGATCGCGATATCCAACGGGTGAATCCGGCGGTTTGACTCAGTAGTCACTCCGTCGAGGACGGTCCGGTGACCCCGCCCAAACGGATGACATTAGGTGTCATGGCTCGGGGCCGTACTTGCCGAGCGCTAGCGTCGCGGGTTCGGTCGAGCCTTACATCCGCGAACGCAGAAATCTCGATCCAGCGACAACCGGGCTCACTGCGATTATGTCGTCACGCTGTGAGAGGACCGAACTGGTCCTCGGTGGGCTCCGCTCAGCAGAACCACGGCTCGGTGAGCCGTGGCCTCCCCTCTGTCGATCCCATCGGGATTGCCTCCGGCTCCGGACCGGCCGGCTCGCCGTTCGCCTCGCGCACCGCCGCGCGGATACGCGCGAACGTCAGGGCCGCCGCTTCGTGCGCGGCGGCGCTCTGCTGGACCAGTGCGCTGAGGCGGCCCTGCAGCCGGTCGGCTGCCGGGTCCGCTGAGCGCCACGGGTAGCTGAGGCGTTCGGCTTCGTAGGGGCCGAGATGCTCGCGCAGGTCCTTGCGCTCTAGCAGCAGCGAGCCCTCGGGCACGAGCAGCCGGATCGTGTACTGCACCGGGTCGACGTTGGGCACCAGGTCCTGTGCGGCGACGAAGTCGACGATCTCCAGCACGTCACGCGGAGTCGTCCACGGAGTGAAGGGCATGAACGAGGGCCGGGTCTCGATTCCGTGCGCGCGCAGTAGTTCGAGGGCTTGCACGGCCTCGGCGGTGGTGTGGCCCTTGTCGAGGCGGGCGAGGATCTCGTCGTTAACGGTTTCCAGCGCGCAGACGACGAACAGGCAGCCCGAGTGGGCCATCTCCTCCCACACGTCGGCGTGCTCGAGCACGTGCTCGACCTTCGTCGTGCAGTCGAAGGTCAGCTCCGGGAGCCGCTCGTGGAGCGTGCGCACGATCGCCAGAGAGTGGCGCCAGCCGTTGAGGAAGTCGGGGTCGCCGAACGTGATATGGCGCGCGCCGATGCCCGCCAGGCGCTCGACGTCGCGCAGGACGGTCTCGGCCTGCACGACGCGGATGCGCCCGTCGTAGACGGCGGGGACCGGGCAATGCCGGCAGCGATGCACGCACCCGTGGCTAGCCTCCACGTACCCGACCAGCCGCTCCTCCCCGCCCACCGCCAGGCGGGCGTAGCGCTCGAGTCCGGGCAACAGCTCGCGCGCCGGCGGGTCGAAGCTGCCGCGCTGCAGGTGGATGATCGGCCGCTCGGCGGCCGCGGCCGGCGGGCGCGGGGCTGCCAGCTCGTCCACCCAGGCCGTGAGCGCCGGCTCGTACTCGCCCGCGATCGCGCGCGCGGCGAGCTCACGCTCTACAAGCTCGCGGCTGACCGTGGCATAGAGCCCGTAGAAGCAGATCGGCAGCCCGGGGTGCTCGCGGCGCACTCGCCGGCCGGCGCTGAGCGCCAGGCGCATGGCGGTGTGCATCGGCACCGAGAAGCCGACCGCCTGGGTCCACTCCAGCGCGCCGTGGTCCCACGGCTGCACGCTCAGATCAAGGCAGCGCACCTCGTGGCCGGCGCGGCGCAGCGCGGCCGCCGGCGAGGCGACGTGCAACGGCTGGTGGCCCAGCTCGTAGGTCGAGATCAGCAGGACACGCACGGGTGACCTACGCTAGCGCGCGTCGACCGGCTCGGGCGCGTGCGGCTCGATCCGGATCCGCAGGCGGGCGTGCGCGGCGCGCAGCGAGCGCTCGACCGCGTCGGCGCTCGCCGCACGTGCGAACAGGAAGCCCAGGTAGCGGTCGCCGTCGGGCAGCGGCACCACGGGGCGGCCGCGGGCGATCGTGATCTCCAGCCCGCCGATCCCCTCCACCGCCCGGGCCTCCTGCTGCCCCTCGACCGCGCGCAAGACGCCAGCCCCGGGGATCGGGATCATCATCACGCCGGCCGCCGCCGGCTCCCGCGCCAGGTCCTCGAGCCCGAGGCCCAGCGCGTGGCGCAGGATCACCTGCTCCAGGCTCACGCCGGCGCCGAAGCGCAGCGCGCGCGAGCACAGCCCGCCGATCGACCGGGCCGCTAGCTCGAGAACGCTCACCCGCTCGCCGTCCACGCGCAGCTCGGCGTGGATCGGCCCCTCCCGCAAGCCCAGCGCACCCGCCGCCCGCGCAGTAACCGCCTCGACCTCGGCCAGGACCGCGGCCGGCAGCCGCGACGGCGTCACGTACAGCGTCTCCTCGAAGTACGGCCCCTCGAGCGAGTCTGGCTTGTCAAACACCGCCAGCACCTCCAGACCGCCTCCGCGCAGCAGCCCCTCGACCGCCACCTCCGCGCCGGGCAGGTAGCTCTCCAGCAGCAGCGGCGCCCCGGGCGGCTCCCGAGCGGCGGCCAGAATCCCCCGGACGCGCTCGGCGGTCAAGCGCGCCTGCCCGGCATCATCGGCCCGGATCACTCCCCGGCTGCCCGACAGCCCCAGCGGCTTGACGACGCAGGGAAGACCCACCTCGCGCGCCACGGCCGCGACGTCGGCTCCAACCGGCAGCAGCGCGAAGCGCGGCTGCGGGACGCCGGCCTCCGCGAGCGCCCGGCGCATCGCCGCCTTGTCGCGCGTGCGGGCGACGGCTCCCGGCGGGTTGTGGGGCAGCCCGAGGCGCTCGGCGCCCAGCGCGGCGGCCATCACGCCCTGATCATCGACGCCGACGACCGCGGCGAACGGGGTCTGCAGGGCACGCTCGGCGATCTGCTCGGCCGCCACTACCGGGTCCGACAGGCGGAGGGTGAGCGCACGGTCGCCCATCGCCGCTGACATCGCCGCCCGGCGCTCGGACGCCACCGTGACCGCGACGCCGAGCTCCCGCGCCGCCGTCAAGAAGTCCGGCGCCCGGTAGGTGGCCGACGGCAGGATCAGGAGAAGACGGTCCACGGCGCTATCGTAGATCGGTGGCCGACCCAGCCTCCGCCCTGCTCGCGATCACGGCATCGGCCCTCGAGCGCGTGCGCGACTTCCGCGCCGCCGCGCCCGACCCGAGCGGTCGCGTGCTGTCCGTGCGGGTCACCGGCGCGGCCGACGGCGAGTACGTCTGCGCGCTGTCGCTCGAGCCGCTGGCCAACGTCCGCGCGAGCGACACCGTGCAGCACGAGGGGGATCTCGCCATCGTGGTGGCCAACGACAGCGCCGCGAAGCTGCGCGGCGCGACGGTCGACTGGAGCGAGGACCCGCTGCACAGCGGCTTCGTGGTCGTCAACCCGAACAAGCCGGCGCCCCCGCCGCTCGCCCTTCCCACCCTCCCGATGAGCCCGGGAGACGGGTCCCGTTGTCCGCCCTCCGGGTCCGCCTTCAATGCCTGGGGGCGGCCTGGACACCCAGCTCGCCCGTCGCATCACGGCCGTGCTCGACCGTGACGTCAACCCGAGCATCGCCAGCCACGGCGGACACGCCGAGCTGGCGGGCATCGAAGGCGCCACCGCCTACCTACGCCTGGGCGGCGGCTGCCAGGGCTGCGGCATGGCCACAGTCACCCTCAGCCAGGGCATCGAAGTGGCGATCACCCAGGCCGTGCCCGAGATCAACCGCGTCATCGACGTCACCGACCACGCCTCCGGCACCAACCCGTACTTCGAGCAGGCCAAGAAGTAGTCGTTCGGCAAAACCCTCGTGGCGGGCAGAGGCGAACGCGAGCGCGGTTTGCGCCATTGATAGTTGCGCGAATGAATCGGTGGCGCGCGGGCAGATCGCGTGTTCGTCTCGTGAGGCGAGCGTCTTCTCTATCTGGGTACTGCGGCCTTGGGTTGGGCGCCGGGTTGCACGGTCGGAATCCCTCGAGTGAACGGGAGGGCGATGAGCGCCAGGAGTGCGAGGATGGCCTCCGAGGTGCGTAGTCCGTCGATCTGGCTCTGCTTGTTTACCTTGATGATCTCGTTGGCGGTTGCGGTGGGCACGTTCGCCTTTGAGAGTGCGGTCTTGACGTCGGCCTCGGACATGAACGGCACCCCGCTTGCGAGCTCCGTCTTTGCCTTCGAGACGACGCTCGAGGGAACGTTGGGGTTGTTCTGGATGCCGGTGAAGAACGCCGCTGTCATCGCGGAGATGAGCACGGCGCCTGCGAGGGCGGTGCCGATCGAGGCGCCGAGCTGGGTGCCGGTGTTCTGGAGCCCTCCGACCTCACCGCTCTTCTCGTCGGGCTCCGCTGAGACGGTCACGCTGCCGAGCTGCGAGGCCATCGCGCCGAGGCCGGCGCCGGCGAGCAGCAGCGGCCAGGTCACGATCTCCGGGCCGACGCCAACGTTAAGCAACGCAACCAGCAGCACGAGACCCGCGAACAGCAGCATGAAGCCGACACGGACGACCCGCCGCGGGTTCGCGTTGGGGCGCAGCTTGGGGACGCCGATGGCGAACACGAGCAGGGACAGCGAGAGCGGCAGCAGCCGGACGCCGGTTTGGACCGCCGAGATTCCGAGCGCGACCGACAGGAACAGCGCGACGGTGAAGAAGATGCCGGCTTGGATCAGGAACATGAAGAGGAACGACATGACCCCGCTGCGGAGCTGGAGGCTGCGCAGCATCGCGGGTTCGACCAGCGCGCCCTGTCCGCGCTTGATGCGCCGGCCCTCCCACCACACGAACCCGACGAGCACCAGCGCCCCGGCGAAGATCAGCCAGATCACGGGGGAGAGCCCAAGCCACTGCGGAGCGTCAGGCTTCGGTCTGATGAAGCCCCAGGTCCCGGACTTCAGGATCCCAAACACGATCGCACCGAGTCCGAGCGCGGACAAGGCTGTGCCCACCAGGTCCAGCCTGGCTCCGTCCTCCGCTGGCGTGTCGTTCATGCGGCGAGCCAGTGCGAGGATCACGAGCACGATCAGCACCTCGCCGACGAACACCCATCGCCACGAGGCGTAGGTGGTGAAGATGCCGCCGATCAGCGGACCGAGTGCCGCGGCGATCGCGGCGGAAGCGGCGACCAGCCCGTAGGCGCGGGGACGCTCGGGTTTTGCGAAGTTCGACGCCACCAGGGCCACGATCGCCGGCATGATCAGCACCGCCCCCAAGCCCTCGAGGAACGACCAGCCGAACATCAGCACCGCCAAGCTATGAGACAGCGCGGTGGTCAACGAGCCGCAGGCGTAGATGACGCATCCGATCGCGAATGCGCGCTTGCGCCCGATCATCTGACCGACTTTCCCGCCGGTGATCATCAGCGACGCCATCACGAGCGTGTACAGCGTGATCGCGGTCTGGATCCCGGTCACGGTCGTTCCCACATCCTTCGCGACCGTCGCGATCGCCGTGTTCATGACCGTCGTGTCCAGCGCCATCACGAACTGTCCGGCCGCCAGCGTGATCAACGCGATCTTCGCAGCGCTGGCGCTCTTCGCCGCGGCTCCTGCGCCCACGGACGGTTCAGCATGCGCGTGGGAACTCATCTCGGCACCCGACCCTTCTCCACCGATGAGCGGTGAAACTCGCCCGTCTCCCGCTTGAGTTCGACCTGCCCGCGAGGCTTCCGCGGATCGTCCAGCACACGTTGCTGACCTAACGCCATCCCGAGATTCTTCCGGCTCGTCAGCACGGCGCCATCAGGCAAGAGGCCCGCGCTCTCAGCGAGCTTCACAGCTTCGGCTCGTTTGGTGGCCCCGAGTTTCTTGTAGATGTTTTGAACGTGCGTTTTCACGGTGGGACGCGCGATGCCGAGCTGGCCGCCGATGCCAGCGAGCGTTTGATACGTCGTGAGGAGCGCCAGGACGCGTGTCTCGGCAGGCGTCAGCGAAACAGTCTTGTGGGACTTGTTCTTGTTCTGCGGCTTGGGCTGGCTGGTGATGGTCCCGTCACCGTACGTCGCGGGCGGACGGTTCGTTATCGGCCAATCTGGCTGATATCGCTGTGCTGAGCGTGGGCTTGCGCGGCGTTCGTCCGCGACCGACGGTTGCTCGTGCTGAGCGGGGCTCTGGCGCGATCACGCCGCAGCGTTTGTCCGCGCTGTGACGCGCCGTTGGTATCCCAGCTTCCACCGGATTCCTCTCCGTGGTTTTCGCGGATGCCACGCCCAGCAGGCCGAGGTACCGTCCACGCTGTCCATTCAATTGGGCACCGCGAAGTGGCATCTCCTGATGCGGCCGACCGGCTTTTGTTGAGCGTTAGGTAAATCCGATCTGGTTTGCGCAAAGGGAGCTAGAGACTTGTCCGAGATGTCGACGTGGTCGCGCCCTACGGTGAGTGGGGCGGCGGCTACACGCGCGTTCGTTTCTCAGACTGGCGGGTCGCGCGCCTGCGTCGAACTCGCGCTGGGACGGCTAACCGGGGGGCCTGGAGGGCCGAGCGATGAGTAGCGTCGCTCCTTTCCGGACGAGGCCGCTGTTGCCGGAGTCGAAGCGTCGAGTTCCGACTGTTCCGCCGTGGGTGGTGGGGCGACCTCGCCTTTCTGCCTTACAGAAGGCCGCCGAGCGCAGCCGGGTGGTGCTGGTTTCCGCGCCGGCGGGTTACGGGAAGTCGACTCTTGTCGCGCAGTGGAGTGAGCTGGATCCGAGGGCCGGCGGGTGGGTGCAGCTCGGCCCCGGCGACAACGACTGCGTCGCGCTGCTCGCCCACGTCGTGGCGGCTCTTGAGCGCACTGGCCCGGTTTGCGGTGAGCTCCTCGAGGAGCTCTCACAACGAATGCCCAGGATCGATGAGGTCGCCCTTCCGCTGCTAGCGGCCGAGCTTGGCGAGCGCGACCCGTTCGTCCTGGTGCTGGACGACGTTGATGTCATAACCGCTGAGAAGAGCCGCGCGATTCTCGCGTTTCTCGTCGAGGAGGTTCGACCCGGCTGTCAGTTGGTGTTGGTCACCCGCGGCGATCCGGGGGTGCCGCTCGGCCGCCTGCGGGCAAGTCGGGATCTGATCGAGATCGGGACCGCGCTCCTCGCCCTGGACCCGATGGAGACCCGTGATGTTGCCGCGAGCGCAGGACTGGAGTTGTCGGAGGCGGCGGCCGGGGCCCTGTGCGAGCGGACGGAGGGTTGGGCCGCCGCGGTTGCGCTGGCTACGCTGGCGCTGCGCGGCCGTGACGATGCCGCTGTGAGGGCTGCCGGTCTGTCCGGCGATCAGCAGCAGATCGCCGACTACCTCCTGGAAGAGGTGCTGGATCGCCAGCCGGATCATCTCAAGTGTTTCCTGCTCGGGACGTCGATCGTCGATCAGATGACCGCGCCGCTGTGCGATGCAGTGCTCGGCACAGACAACGCGGCTGGTTCGCTCGAGGAGCTCGCGCGTTCCAATGCCTTCGTGGTGGCGCTCGACGATCGCCGCGAGTGGTATCGCTACCACCATCTGTTCCGCGATCTCCTCCGTGCGGAGCTCAACCGGCGCCACCCGGAACTGCTCCCCGTGTACCTCCGACGGGCGGCAGGTTGGTGCGAGCGCCACGGCCTGCCCGCCGAGGCGTTCGCTTACGCGCAGGAAGCCGGCGACCTCGCTCACGCCGGCCGCATCGCGCTTGCGTGTCGGGACGAGTTTGCAAGCCGCGGGCAGGTCGAGACCCTGCGCCTCTGGCTGGACCGCTGCACCGACACGGAGATCGAGTCAGCCCCGCAGCTGTCGCTCGCGGCCGCGTGGGCGTTCGGGTATCTCGGCGATGCGGCCCGGGCCAGGCGGTTCTTGGCAGCGGCCGAGCAGGCTCTGGTCGGCTTGGGATCCGCCGACGGGGCATCTTCGCTTCGCTCTGCACTCGCGAACCTCCGAAGCGCGATGGCTCCGGACGGCATCGCGCAGATGCTGAGCGATGCCGAGCTCAGCTACGCGTGTGAGAAGAAGACGGGCACCGAATGTCCTCTCGGCACGCGTTGCGCCATGGGTGCGGCGTACGTTCTCCTGGGCCGTCCGCAGGAGGCGATCGCCGTGCTGCGCGAGTCACTCGCGCTTTCGGGAGACCGACCCGGTCTCGCCCACACTCGGGTCTTCGCTCTCGGCTATCTGGTCTTCGCGGCCGCCGAGCTAGGCGATCGGCGAGACGCGCAACGGTGGGCGGTCCAAGCGGACTGGTTGGCCGCTCAGCAACACCTCCGCGACACGATCTACGGCGCCATCGCGCACACGGCAGGGGCGCTCGCGCACAACCAACGCGGTGATCAGACGGAGGTCGCGCGCCAGCTCGAGCACGTCCGGCGGCTCCGCCCGCTGCTGCGCGCGGGCCCATGGCTCAACGCAGATCTCGCGCTGCGCTGTGCCGACATCGGCCTCGACATCGGCGACGTCGCCGGCGCGCTCGAACTCGCGCAGGTTGCCGGCGACGCACTACAGGGATATCCCGATGCCGGAACGCTCCCGGCCCGGTTGCAGCGTCTCGAAGCGCGGATCAAGCGGGGACAGGACTACGGACTCACACCTGCCGAGCTCCGGCTCGTCCCTTTGCTGCGGACGCATCTCTCGCTCCAGGAGATCGCCGATCGTCTTCAACTCGCACGCCCCACCGTCAAGACACACGTCGCCTCGATCTACGTCAAGCTCGGCGTCACCGGCCGATCCGACGCTGTCGAGGTCATCGAGCAGGCCGGCCTCGAATCGACAGAAGCCAGGGTCGCGATACCTGGCCTGAATCTCGATTCGCGTCGCGATGCCGAATCGCCGCTGGCTGACGGATCAGGCGGTGCGTGGGGTTCGTCCGAGGGTAGTGCGCCCACCATGCGTCGCCCGCCGGCCGACACCCCAGATGTAGCCGCCTGAGGGCTGGGCAGAAGAGCTTGGGGTTGTGCGTCGTAGGCGCTTTCCGCAGCGCTAATGGCATTGGGTCGAGTGTGGTGAGGGTCCAGTCGGCTTCGATGAGGGAGAGTGGGTATCGCGGCCCCGCAGTTCATCCTTTTTGGCCGATGCGGGGTGGGGTTGGGGACCGTAGGCTCGTGTTTATGGCGGTAATGGCCGCGTCGTCGGGGAAGGCCCGAGCCGGGTGGGTCGCATCCTGCCGTGATGGCTGTCGCCGTCGCCCCGACCTAACGAACATAAGAAGGAGCAGACGATGAGCAAAGACGACCCTGTGTTTGTGTATGGGGCGGTGTACGCGGATCGTGACGATGCTGATGCCGATTACGACACGCTGCTTGACCTGCATTCGGCCGATCTGGTGGGCAGCTATGACGTCGCGCTGGTGTACAAGGACGACGAGGGCAAGGTGCATGTAACCAAGCATGAGAAGCCGACCCAGCACGGCGCGTGGACGGGTGCTGCTGTCGGCGCGCTTGTGGGGATCGTCTTCCCGCCGGCGATCCTCGGTTCGGCGCTCGTCGGCGCTGCGGCGGGCGGGGGGATCGGGCATGCCATGGGTGGCATGTCGCGCGGCGATGCCAAGGAGCTCGGCGATTACCTCGATACGGGTCAGGCGGCGCTGGTGGTGATCGGCAAGTCGCGCATGCAGGAGCAGCTCGACAAGGCGCTCACGCACGCGGAGAAGACCCAGGAGAAGGAAATCGACGCCGATGGCAAGGAGCTCGCGAAGGAGCTCAACGCGCTACCTGCGTAGCAGCATCTTCGTCCTGGCCGGCGCGCTCTCGCACCGCCCTTGGCTCGGCGGCGTGAGAGCGCCACGGCTCCCGCCGCAGCGACGCAAGAAGCGACTGTGGTCCTTGGACCCCTGAAACGGCCCGTCACACCAGGAGCTCGCAGCGACGCGAATACGTCCGCCGACACGTCGCTTGGTCATATCGGGATCGGAACGAGGCTGCCACACAGCAGCAGGCGCGGCAGCAACCCGGGTAGAGGAGCACCATGACTCGGCCAAAGAAAGTGTTCGAAGTCAAGTGGCAGGGATTCAACCTGCGTAGAGGCGTCGTGCTGGCGGTCGTGCTGGGACTGCTGCTCGTCGTGGGCGTGCTCCCTCACGAGCGGAGGTACTTCCTCAGCGCGATCTTCGGGGCGCTGTTCGTGGCGCTCAGCGACCCCGGCGGCAAATACCGTCCCCGGGTGCTCCGGATGGCCGAGATGGCCGGGGCCGGCGCGCTACTGACGGCCCTGGGATTCGGCATCGGCGGCGGTCCCTGGGGGTTCGTGGTGCTGGCCGCTTTCGTGGCCACACTGCTGGGCGGGATGGCGGTGAAATACGGCCTGCACAGATTCGTCGCGGCCTATCTCCTCAACATCTGGTTCATCATCGCCCTCGGCCTCCCGACGCTCCTCTCCTTCGGTCTTCCGAACGCCTTCCACTCCGGCCTGATCCACACCGAACCGTGGAAGCAGGCGCTGGCCTGGCTCACCGGATCGGCATTATGGGTCGCTTACACCTTCATCATGTGGCTGGCGCGCGGGCGGGTCGCGCAGCCCCAGCCCGTCGCCGAGATCCCAGGGGATATCTCGCCGAGGCCGCTCACCCGGCCACTTGTCCTGTTCGCGGTGATCCGGGCCGCCGCGGTGTCGATCGCTGTCGCGATCGCCTTCGGGCTGCAGCTGCCCAACGCCTACTGGATGCCGTTCGCCGTCATCATCGCCATCAAGCCCGACCTGCAGCAATCCACCTTCATTGCCGTACAGCGCGTGGCCGGGACGATACTGGGCGCCGTGGTGGCCGCCCTCGTCCTTGTGGCCGTCGACAACAGAACCGCCCTCGAAGTGATCATCGTCGTCCTGTTCGCGGTGGCGTCGTCGATCCGCTTCGTCAACTACGCCTGGTACACCGCGGCCATGGCCGGAGCGCTCCTGATCGCCATGGACGTGCCCCACCCGTCGAGCTTTGCCGATGAGGGACGCAGGATCCTGTTCACGTTCGCCGGCGTCGGGATCGCCGTCATCGTCATGTTCCTGGCGGACCGGCTGCAAAAGCACGCCGCCACGGCGACCCCGAAATCGCCTCAACCGATCACCACCTGACGCCGGCGTCGGCGGCGACCGATTCGCGATCGAAGGCGGCCGACGACACCTCCAAATTAGACGGATGACGAATCCGTCCGCGGGGAGACTGATCCCGCGGAGCCTTGGCCGCAAATCGTCGTCGACGCCGTGATCTCAACCTTTTTGGCTGATGCGCAGCCTCGCTCTGCGGCATAGCCTGGTGCGACAGCAATTGTGAAATGTCGGTGGCTGTGAAACGCGCAGGCGCGAAAACGGATTGAGGGAAGGAACGAAAGGCGATGGCGACCACAACTGCGAGGAAACGGACGACGGCTGCGAGACGCGGGACAGCGGCGCCTGGGAAGAAATCGGAGCCCGCGGCCGTTCCGCATTTGTCGGTGGCTGAGCGGGTTGCGCGTGGTAAGGCCGCGCGGAGTGAGGTGCCGCGCGCGGATCACGCGAAGTTCGAGCCGCCGCCAAGTCGCGCTGATCCGGTCGCGTTGTTGGAGCGGCAGGCGAAGACGCGGGTGCCGGAGCTCGTGCCGATCCGCTACGGGCGGATGCTGGTCTCGCCGTTTACGTTCTATCGCGGGGCGGCGCTGATCATGGCCAATGACCTCGCCTCGACGCCACAGTCGGGGTTGATGGTGCAGTGCTGCGGGGATGCGCACCTGTCGAACTTCGGGGTGTTCGCCTCGCCGGAGCGGCGCTTGATGTTCGACGTCAACGATTTTGACGAGACGCTTCCGGGTCCGTGGGAGTGGGATGTCAAGCGGCTCGCGGTGAGCATGCTGATCGCGGCGCGCGATAACGGTTTTCGCGCGAAGGAGCAGGAGCGGATCGTGCTTGACACGGTCGGCCAGTACCGCACCGCGATGGCCAACTTCGCCGGCATGAAGAACCTCGAAGTGTGGTACTCGCACCTGGACGTCGAGAGCGCCATACAAGAGTTCGCCTCGCAGTTCAAGCCGAAGACGGTCAAGCGAACCGAGAAGAATGTCGCGAAGGCCCGGACGAAGGACAGCATGACGGCGTTCTCGAAGCTGACGGAAGTCGTCGACGGGAAGCCACGGATCACCGATCAGTCGCCGCTGATCGTGCCGATCGAGCAGCTTGCGCAAGGCAGAGAGCGCGATGAGATGTTCGAGGCGCTTCGCCAGTTGTTGCGCGGCTATCGGGAGACGCTCGAGTTCGATCGGCGGGTGCTGCTGGAGGAGTTCCAGCTGATGGACTTCGCGCGCAAGGTGGTCGGGGTCGGGAGCGTCGGCACCCGCGCGTATATCGCATTGCTGCTCGGCCGTGACGGGCAGGACCCGTTGTTCCTGCAGATGAAGGAGGCCGAGGCGTCGGTACTGGAGGAGTTCCTCAGCCCGAGCGAGTTCTCAAACCACGGCGAGCGGGTGGTAGTCGGCCAGCGATTGATGCAGGCCGCCAGCGACATCTTCCTCGGCTGGCTGCACATCGACTCAGGGCTGGACGGCAAGCCTCGCGACTTCTACGGCCGTCAGCTGAAGGACTGGAAGGGATCGGCAGAGATTGAGCAGATGATCCCTCAAGCCATGGCCACCTACGGAAAGCTGTGCGGGTGGACGCTCGCTCGTGCGCACGCGCGCAGCGGCGACCGGATCGCGATCGCCGCGTACCTCGGCAACGGCGACAGCTTCGCTCGTGCAATCGTGGAGTTCTCCAAGGCGTACGCCGAACAAAACGACAGCGACTATCAGGATCTCGCCGCGGCGGTCAAATCCGGCAGGATCACCGCCGAAACGGGCCTTTGACAGAACCTCTCCTGACAAGGCGAACTCTTGTGGGCCAGACGCGGAACCCTCGACGGCGGGGCTTAGCGGCGGGTGGCGATGACGGCGACGGCGATCACGAGTGACAGCGCGACTAGGCCCCCGACGGCGGTGAGCGGGGTGATGCCGGTGCTCTGGCGCTGCTGGTCGACGAACGCGATGAACGCGATCGGGATCGCGAAGGAGAGAACCAGCAGCGTGGTGCGAAGGATCCGGCGCTTGTTATGTCCGGGCTCCCTTTGCTCTTTGGCGGCGGCGATCGCTGCTTGCGCGCTGTCGGGCTCGCCGTCGTAGAAGATCAGCGCTCGCCGCCCGAGGGCTCGCGAGGTGCTGTCGCAGCCCCAGCCCATCGCGATCATGAAGCTGAGCGGGAACACCCACGTGACCACCCAGATCGTGGCTCCGAACAGGGCACCGATCGCGGTCTTCACCCACGGGTGGGCCCCCTCCTTGCTCTTGTCGGAGGGGGCGGAGAGGAACCCGCCGTAGATCAGCACAACGTAGATGCTGCGGACCCACGTACGCCATGGGCGGCGCGCGGCGGGCTTCTCGGGCAGCGGTGTGTCTCGCACGGGGAGCAGGGCCGAGCGGGCGGCGTCGACCGTCGGGTGCACGCCCCGCAGCGCCAGCATCTCGGCGGCGGTCTCGAGCTCCCGCGGATCTCGCCCGTACAGGGCTGCGGTGCGGAGCAGCATCCGCGCGTCCTGCCTGAGATACAGCAGGTAGCCGGGGATCAGCGCGATCAGGAACGGCGTTCCGGCGATCGCTCCGTCGATGGCCGCGACCTTCGCGCTATCAGTGCGCAACTGCTCGGCGATGACCGCACGCGGAACACCCTCACGCTCCTGGCGGACACGCTGCGCCCACTCCCGCGACGGCTCGCCGAGACTCTGCGTACTGTGCAGCGCGATCCGCTCGGCGACATGCTCGGGGTCGCGATAGGCAATCACCGCGAGATGCCACCCTTCTGACAGCGTGTGCCCGATCCGCCTTCTCGGCCGCGCAGGGGCGCTGTCCGGCGAGGTGTCAGCAGCCGGCGGCAGGCTTGGATCGTCGGGATGAGCACTCATGTCTGAGCCGCCGCGACACGTTGAGCGCTTCCGGGTGCGACTCGAACAGTCTTCGCCACCCGGGGCATCCAGACCAAAATCGTGCAAGCCGCGCGTTTGGTATCACCCGTTTCGGAGGAGGAGTTGCACGTCCCCGAGGCAGGGCCCGACGTCGGCGATCGCGCCGGGTGCGTGGCGGATTGGGGCCAGGTCGCGATGTGACTCACGGTCTCGTCAACTCCAGCAGTAGCGATTCGACTCGCTCGAGCCGCGCGTCGATTTGTTGAAGCTGCGGGTCGCTTTCGGGTTCGGCGACGGTCGCCTCGGCCGGTTCTCCGGATTGCTGCTCGCGCTGCGCGCGTGTAACGAACGTCGAGGTGATCGCTGCGGTGACGATCGCCAGGAACGCGATCCCCTCGAGCATCACGACCGCACCGACGATCTTGCCGGCCGTGTCTTTGGGCGTCACGTCTCCGTACCCGACTGTCGTGACGGTCTGCAGGGACCACCACATGCCCTGCCAGATGCTCGAGTACTCGCGATGGTCGATCGCCCTGACCGCGATCCCGCCGGCGACCACCATGATGAACGTCGCCGCCACGATCACGCTCGCGGCGTTGCGTACCGAAATCGGCTCGCGCAGGAACCGATTCATACGGCGCTCGATCGTCCTCGGCCGTTTCATTCCCGGCACGTCACACCGCCCGGCCCAGGAAGCGGCCTGAGCAGCCGCGGCCCGGAAGGCCCGGCATCACAGTCGGCGTGTTGCCCGGCTTCTCGCCGCACGGCTCCAGCACCGAAAGCACCTCACGCCACAGCGAGTCGGCAAACACTCCGACCCGCTGTGGCGGACTGACGTGTCAGCTGCACTTCGACTTGCTCGCATCCGTGAAGCTGTTGACCGAGCTCACAACGCTCGCCGCCGCAGTCGCGATTCCCGCGACCTGTGTCGCCGAAGGGCTGGACGGGAGCGCCTTGACGGCGCTCTGGAGCGCGTCGACCGACGTCTTGACGGCGCTGGTCTGACTCGGGAAGTCGCTCTTGGCAGAGTTGACAACCGCCGTGGCATCACTCTCGATCGTCTTGACCTGTGACTTCAGGGCGCTGACGCCGGTGCTGACGCTGCTGGCGTTCAGGCTCGTCAGGCCTTTGATGGAGTTCTCGAGGTTGGTGCGATCAGTGCAGTACGCCGGCTTGCTGCTGCCACACCCGGCGAGCGCGATCAGCGTGCCGGCGGCTACCGCCGCGACCGCGGTGCGGATCGGGGCGCGACGACCGGGACGCCTTGATACGTCGAGGGTTCTGCTTAGTGCCATGGCAACAGGCTATGCCGCAGAGCGAGGCAGCGCATCGGCCAAAAAGGATGAGATCACTCAGCTCCACCAGCATCGGCCAAGCGGATGATCTGCGCGGCCGCGCCACCCGCGGTGCGAAGCAGTCGCGACACCGGCATGACCGGTACAGGCGCGTGCGCAGTATCCCGCCCGCGATGAGTCGAGGGAGTTGCGGAGGGATCGGGCGTTGTGGGGGGTGGGGGGGCGAACGTCATCGCGCGAGTCGCCCCGATGACGTGCACCCCGCAATGCGCGGCAAGGCTGCGGCGCGCTGCACCTTGCCGCAGCTTTCGGGGCGATCGACTGTGTTCGGCTCCTGGTCGCCGCCGGCGCCGACATCGACCGGCGAAACGACTTCAACCGCGACAACGCGCTCGGCTGGGCGCAATATGTCCTGGAACGGGAGCTCAACGGGCATGGGCCTCACGACAAGATGTCTGCGCGTTCCGTAAGCAGCTGGGAAATTGAACTGTCGAAGATCCAGCCGGCTTTGCGATGGTTGCGGAATAAGAACGGGTCCAGCTATCACGCGTGGCTCGTGGACGCGAGCGCGTCGCGATCGAACCCCGCGGTCACATGCCTTGCGAGAAGCATCCGACGATCTGGGAGAGCGGTTGGCTGCGGGTCGAGTTACTCGCCACGACCAAACAGCAAGCGTTCGCCGGCTACGAAGAGAATAAGGCGAGCCGGACGCCGCCGTCCAATCGCCCCGTGATCGCGCACCGCGCAGGCGCTGCGGGGTAGTTCAGTCGCTCGCCACCGAGCATGGAGGTGGAGCCGGCTGCAGCCCTTGGGGCTATTACTGAGTAGCAGATGTGGCGCTACATATGGTGAAGTGCTACAGAGTGTTCTCCAGAGTGTTCTCCAGAGTGCGGCTCTGTAGCAGACACGGCTTCCGCGCCCGCCGCCAAAGGCTTTTCGGGCCGTCCCCGAGACTGACTACCCGCCCTCCACGTTGTTTCGTTCGGGTAGTCAGTCTCGGGGACTTGTGCTTCGTTTGGCGGCAGGCGCGAAGTGAGGGGCAACCCGGAGATGGGAGGGCTTGGGCGGCGGGTGGCGGATGAGGGGGCGGAAGGGCAACATCAAGTCAACGAGACGCAGTTGGTCGGGGCGAGGTCCGTGGCGGTTAGGGTCGACGTTGGCTAGGTAACACCAGGGGTTCGGAGGCGGATGGGCGAGTGTGGGGGTGGGGGGGTGAGGCCGGGCTTAGGCCGGGGTCGAGGTCGTTACTGAGGCTGTCGTGGTTGGTTTGCGGAGCGGGGACCCAGATGATGCGTGGCGGACGGCGAGCGTGTGGACGCCGAGCGTGGCTTATTCGGAGCGCCTGGTGGAGCAGGGCTGGGCGGCGTGGTGCCCGACGACCGACGGCAGCGGTTTGCTGTTCTACGCCACCGTGCGGGGCTCAAGGTGTCGCTCTGGAGGTGGTGTCGCTGGCGTGGGCGCCGGCACCGAGGTCGTGAGCGCTGCTCGGGCAGGCGATCGCCGCCCGCGCGGCTGTCGGAGAAACCGCCCGCCCAGCATAACTAAGAGAAGTAGCGCTACAATGCGGATATGCCCGACGATCAGCTGCTGAGTCTCCAGCAAATCGCAGACAGCATGAGCTTGAGCCTCGCGACGGTTCGCGTCTGGGTCCACGACCAGCGGCTACCGGCCGAGAAGGTCCGGCATCGATGGATGGTCCGCCGGGGGGATCTGGAGCGGTTCCTCGCCGCCAATCCCCATCTGGGGCACCCCAAGAGCGCTGCGGGCAAAGCCGCCGTCGCGGCGATCGACGCGGCTCCCGAGGATTGGAGCGAGCAGCCCGAAGAGGCGATGGCCGACCTCGGGAAAATGCGCCTCGCTCCTTGGGAGACCTCGGCGTCCCGAGCGCTGGTCCCTCCAAGCCAGGCGATCGATCAGGTGCGCGAAGCCGACGTGCACTGGAGAGCGGCGCTCGGCGGCCTTGCCAGCTACCCCGCCCGGCTACGCAGGCTCGCCGACGCGGCCGAACAGCAGAGCCGCGCACTGACGCTCGCGCACCTCGCCAACGTCCAGTGGAAGCCACGGCCGGGCGCCGGCAAGCTCAGATTTCCCTTCGAGGTCCGCGCCGAAAGCGGCCGCCCCGGCCCCACCGCGACCTGGCGTCAGTTCGACGATTCCGTCAGACAGCTCGGCCTCGCGCTCGAGGGCGACAGCATGAAGCAACTCGCCCACTCATTCGAACAGCTCTCGACGATCACCACCGAGCTTGCAGACGCCTTGGCAGACGAGGATCTGACCGAGGCCCGGCTCCAGGGCTGATGGTGTTCGGCTCTCAGCGCGCTCCGCAGCATCTGTTTCGGGTCATCGACCGGATCATGCTGATCGTGATGATGATCCCCGCGGGCCAGGAACAATGAGCGAGATTGCTCGAAGACTTGGTCCGGCGCACCAGCGGCTGTTGAGCCAACCTTCCAAGCCGGCTCCAGCAGCATTGACGTTGGTGGCGCCGGTGCCGCGGATCGCGTTGACGCAGCAGGAAGTGTGCGCCTCGCTCGTCGGCAGTGGGGTGTACTTCGTGCAAGAGGTTCGTCCACCTCTTCGGGTTGCGCGAAAGCGGGCGTCGGTGAAGCAGGGCTCGAGAGCTGGGAGTAGCCCGACCTCGCCGGCAACGCTTGTCTGTCTGCGGCCGGGCACTCGCGCACTCGGTCGATCCTCCCCTTCACCAGCGCTGATGCTTGCCGTGTCGTTTGGCGACCGAGGAGGTTACCGGGGTGCCTAGGCGCTCTCGGGATCGTCCGATCGAGACGGTGTCGCGCCGCCTACTCACAAGGGCCGAGGCGGCCGCGTCCTTGGGAATGAGCGTGGCGCACTTTGAGCGCTACGTGCAGCCTTTTGTGAAGGTTGTGCCGTGCGGCCAACTACTGCTGATCGAGCCGGGCTCGCTCGATCGCTGGGTAAACGAGCACGCTCGCTTCGCCAGCGCCCTCGCGTGAGCACCGCTCCACGCGGTCGGCGCTTGCTCTGGGGCCGCTCGCGCGGGATCATCGGCTGTGCGGCTCGGGTGTGACGACGACGTGTCCAGCCAACCGCCCAGCCACTCGATGCCTGACGAATACCGCAAGACTCGCACCACCGGCCTCTATGTCCGCCACAGTCGAAGCTGCCCGGCTTACGACGATGAGGCGCGGCGGTGCCGATGCGAGCCGTCCTACCGCACGCGCCGCTGGATCGATGGCAAAGCTCGCTGGAGCTCCGTGTTCAAGGATCGCGCCTCGGCGGTCAGCTGGGACGGGCACGAAGCTAGAGCTGAGCGCTCGGTGCGCAGGAGCCGGCGCGACGGGCGGACCTTCGGGGATGTCGCGACGGAGTGGTGGGCGCTCGTCGAGGCCGGTACCTATGCACGGCGTCGCGGCCGCAGCAGGCAGCTGTCGGAGACCACGATCGCCGACTACCGACGTGTCCTGTTCGGCGGCGCGGGTGGGCGCGACACACTAGCCGCTCCTCGATCAATGGCGTTGATCCATCGATGCGGGCGGCGGCCGATCGCGGCCCTCAACGATTCCTATTGGCAGTCGATCATCGACGAGCTCGTCCGGGACGGCAAGTCGCACTCGCGGATCGCCACGTACCTTGCGGTGATCCGGCACATCTACGCGTACGCGAGGCGTCCGAATCTGAGGGTTGTCACGAACGACCCGACGCGCGAGCTCGAGATGCCGGCGAACGACGGGAAGGCGCGGGAGCGGGTCGCGACCGCCGACGAGGCGGCGAATCTGATCGAGGCGCTTCCGGTGAGCGACACTGCCGGCGCGCTGAGCTGGGAGTCCGTCAATGAGATCCGGGCGTCAAGCCAGAGCGCCGTTGCGCTCGGACGGCACTTCGGCGTGAGCGACGCGCTTGTTGGGAAAGTCAGGCGCGGGGAGCTCTACAAGACACCTGATGGCCGGCGCTCGCGCGAGATCGAAGAGCGACGCAGGCGAAGGGCGGCGCGTCCCGATGGTCGGTCCGCTGAAGAAGATCCTGCGTGAGGAGTGGATGCGCGCGGGCCGTCCAGAGACGGGGCGGATCGTCAAGCGTTCGGTGCTTTCGGGCAAGTGGCAGGCCCGCGCGGACGCCGCCTGGGAGCGAGCCGGGCTCGCCCGCGTGACGCTGCACGAGGCCCGTCACACGTACGCCAGCTTCTTGATGGCGGCCGGCTACAACCTCAAGCAGATCCAGGAGTACCTGGGGCACGCGGATCTCGTGACGACCGGCCGCTACATCAAGAATCTGCCGGTTCCACGCGGCACCACCGCACGCGAGAAGCTGGAGGCCTACCTCGCCGCCGAGATCGGTCACTTAGAGCCGTGAAATGTGGACAGGAATATGGACAGGACTGTCAGCGCCGCTGATATCCGTAGGGGATCGTTCGGCACCGATGCCATCCCGTCCCTACGATCTAAATCTGCCACATTTCCAGGGATTTGCCCGAATTTGCTGAATGCCGGAGGAGGGACTCGAACCCCCGACACGCGGATTATGATTCCGCTGCTCTAACCGACTGAGCTACTCCGGCGCGGGTGCCGAGTCTAGCCGAGGTCGCAGCGCCGACTGATCGCGCTCGGAGGGCGGCCACATAACATCCGCGGTAGATGCCCGACCTCGCTCCCGCCGTCGCCACCGTCGTTCGCCAATGCCTCGCGGTCCAGCCCGGCGAGGAGGTGCTGGTGATCATCGACCCGGCCACGCGGAGGATCGGCGAGGCACTGCGCGAGGACGCTGCAGCCGCCGGCGGCGACGCGGTCCTCGCCGTAATGGACGAGCGGGCGACCGATGGCAGTGAGCCTCCAAGGACCCTGGCCGCCGCGCTCAAGGACTGCGACGTGTTCATCGCGCCCACGTCTCGGTCACTCAGCCACACGATGGCGCGCAAGCGCGCGAGCGAGGCCGGCGCGCGCGGGGCGACGATGCCGGGCGTCACCGAAGACATGCTCGCGCGCGTGATGAGGGTCGACTTCGATCTGATGGCCGATCGCTCACGCGCGGTCGCCGCCATGCTCGATGCGGCCGACTCCGCCCACGTCACCTGTGCGAACGGCTCGGACCTTAGGCTCGACCTGACAGGCCGGCACGGAATTGCCGACGACGGCGATCTCACCGCCAACGGTGCATTCGGCAACCTTCCGTGCGGGGAGGGGTTCATCGTACCGCTGAGCGCATCCGGAACGGTTGCTGCGCTGAGCCTCGCGCCGCTGGGAATCAGCGACGAGCCCGCCATGCTCGCGATCCAGGACGGACAGCTCGTGAGCGCCCAAGGCGGGCTCGGCCCGCAGTACCTCGAGTTGCTCCAGAAGCATGGCTCCAAGGGCACGAACATCGCCGAGCTCGGCGTCGGCACCAACGACCGCGCGCAGCTGACAGGAAACGTCTTGGAGGACGAGAAGATCCTCGGCACGGTCCACGTCGCCTTTGGTGCAAGCGCGGGAATCGGCGGCACAGTCTCGGTACCGATCCACCTCGACGTCGTGATTGCCGACGCGACGCTCGAAATCGGCGGCCGGCGCGTGCTCGAGCGCGGCCGGTGGCTGCCGCAAGCCGTCGCGTGAGCACGCTGCTCGCGGTCCCGAACGTCTCCGAAGGACGCGATCAGGGCGCGATCGGGGCAATCGCCGAAGCGTTCGATGCGAGGCTCCTCGACGTGCACTGCGACCCCGACCACAACCGCAGCGTGTTCACGCTGGCGGGCGACCCCGGTGCCCTCGCGAAGGCCACATCCGGCGGCGCGCGCGAAGCGCAGCGCCGCATAAACATCAACGAGCATCGCGGCGTCCACCCGCGGGTGGGGGCGATCGACGTCGCTCCGATCGTCTACCTCGACGGCGCTGACCGCGGCGCGGCCTGCGCCGAGGCGCTCGTCCTGGCGGACCTGCTCGCCACCGAGCTCGACCTGCCCGTGTTCCTCTACGGAATGCTCGCTGAGGGCCGCACGCGGGCACATCTCAGACGCGGAGGGCCGGATGAACTCGCCCGCAGGCTTGCGGCCGGCGAGCTGCGCCCCGACTTCGGTCCACGCACCCTTCACCCAACCGCTGGCGCTGTGCTTGTAGGCGCCCGCCCGCCACTTGTCGCGTTCAATGTGGAGCTGGCGCCCCCCGCAACGGTGGACGATGCTAGGGCGATCGCAAGAGCGATTCGGGAAGGCGGCTCGGACGGTCTCCACTCGGTGCGCGCGATCGGCCTGTGGCTCGAGGATCGCGACCGCGCCCAGGTGTCGATGAACATCGAGGATCACCACGCGACGCCCCTCGCGCGAGTAATCGAGGCGATCGCGCAGCATGCCACGCCCAGTGAAGCCGAACTCGTGGGACTTGCACCAAAGTCCGCTTTCGACGGATTCCCGGACGAGCTCAACGTCCGCAACCGCGCGACGATCGAAGACGCCCTCCTCGCGAGCGACTAAGCTCCCATACAACGTGGCCCAGACGAAGCGCAAACGTCGTAGCAAGCACCGCGGTACCGCCGCGGGCACGATCGAGGCGCGTGGTCGCACGGGCCGGCCGCCGACCCCGGAGGAGCGCAAGAAGGCGGCGCGGATGCAGGCGCGCGAGGACCGACTCAACAAGCCGCCGACCTGGAAGTCCTCGTTCACGCGCGCCGGGTTCGCCGCCGCGGTCATGTTCGTGTTCCTCGCGGTCACCACCAAGAAGAATGGAATCGCGGTCGCCGCGAGTTTCGCGGTTGTGGCCTTCCTGCTCTACGTCCCGGCCGGTTACTACTTCGAGCTGTTCCTTTACCGTCGCAGGCAGCGCCGCAAGGCGGCCCCCCGATGATCGACGTGCGGATGTTCACCGTCGGGCCGGTCCAGGAGAACTGCTTCATCATCCGTGCCGAGGGCTCAGACACCGGACTGATCGTCGATCCCGGCGACGAAGCCGCGCGGCTGCTGGCAGCGATCGATGCGCTCGAGATCCAGACCGTCGACGCGATCCTGGTCACGCACACCCACTTCGATCACATCGGCGCGGTGGCGCCCGTCGCGAAGGCGACCGGCGCGCCGGTCTACTGCCCCGAGATCGAGCAAAAGGTCCTCGCGAACATCATGGACTACGTACCGTGGCCAGGGTTCGGGCCGTTTGAGAGCTACGACGCCGACTACCTGGTCAAGGGCGGCGAGAAGCTCGAGCTCGCGGGACTCGCGATCGAGGTGCTGTTCACACCTGGGCACAGTCCCGGTCACGTGACCTACGCGATCCGCGACGAAAGCGCGCTGTTCTCGGGCGACGTGCTGTTCCAGGGATCCGTGGGCCGGGTCGACCTTCCAGGTGGCGACTGGCCGACGCTGGCGAGGTCGATCGAGTCGCTGCTCGACGCCTTTGCGCCCGAGACGACGGTCTACCCGGGGCACATGGGGTTGACGACGCTCGGCCACGAGCGCGCCACAAACCCATTCCTGCAGGAGCTCGCCGAAACGCAGTGATTCAAATCCCGAAGGGCACGTTCGACGTGCTTCCGCCCGACGCTGCCCGGCGCGAGGTGCTTGAGGCGCGCGCCAAGAAGGTGCTCGAAGCGGCCGGCTACCGCCGGATCGAGACCCCCACGTTCGAGGCAACCGAGCTGTTCGCGCGCGGGGTCGGCGAGGCCACCGACATCGTGCGCAAGGAGATGTACACCTTCGACGACGGCGGCGGGCGCTCATTGACCCTGCGCCCCGAGGGGACCGCCCCGATCTGCCGCGCGTATATCGAGCACGGCATGCACAAGCAGCCCCAGCCGGTGAAGCTCTGGTATCTGAGCAGCTTTTATCGCGCTGAGGCGCCGCAGCGCGGCCGCTATCGCCAGTTCTGGCAGGTCGGCGCCGAGGCGATCGGATCGCAGGCGCCCGAGACCGACGCGGAGCTGATCGTCCTGCTCACCGAGATCCTCGAGGCGATCGGGGCTCGCGATACGCGGTTGAGGCTTTCGAGCTTGGGAAACCCGGAGACGCGCGCGGAGTACCGCGAGGAGCTGAAGAGCTACCTGCGCGCGCACGAGCAGCAGCTGTCGGCCGACGTCCGCGAGCGCATCGATCTCAACCCGATGCGGGCGTTCGACGCGACGGATCGGGGAACCCGGGAGGTCATGGGCAACGCACCGAAGCTCCTCGACCGCCTCGCGCCAGACGACGCCGAGCACTTCGCCAGAGTCCGGGAGCTGCTCGACGGCGCCGGTATCCACTACGAGCTCGACCCTACGCTCGTCCGGGGCCTGGACTACTACACGCGCACGCTGTTCGAGTTCGCAAGCGACGCGCTCGGCGCGCAGTCCGGCGTCGGCGGCGGCGGCCGCTATGACAGGCTGATGGCCGAACTCGACGGACCGCCGACGCCGGCCGTGGGTTGGGCGGCGGGCGTCGAGCGGATGCTTCTGGCGTCACCAGAGCTTCCGGTGGCCCCCGAGATCACGGACCTGTTCGTCGCGGTCGCCTCACCCCAAGAGAGCCGGGTCGCCTTCGATCTGGCGCACGACGCGAGGCGCGCCGGCCTCAGTGCTCAGCTCGAGCTGGCGGGCCGCTCGCTGAAGGGCCAGCTCAAGCACGCCGACCGGATCGGCGCGCGGTACGTGGCGATCGTCGGTGAGGAGACGAGCCTCAAGGACATGCAGTCCGGCGAGCAGCGCTCGCTCTCGCCTACAGATGTGATCCCCACGATCCTGCGGGGAAGCCGCCTCTCATGACGAGCTCGCTGCGGCCGAATGAATATCGCGATGCCTGGTGCGGCCAGCTCACCGCGGAGCGCGCTGAGACGCAGGCGCGGGTCGCCGGCTGGGTTCACCGCCGCCGCGATCACGGCGGGCTGATCTTCATCGATCTCCGCGACCGCTCGGGCATCGTGCAGCTCGTTTTCCACCCGGAGACCGCGTCCGCCGCGCACGATGCTGCACACGCGCTTCGCCCCGAGGACGTGATCACCGTGCACGGAACCGTGATGCGGCGCGAGCCCCAGAACGTCAACCCGAACATCTCCACCGGCGAGATCGAGCTGTCGGTGGCGCAGCTGGAGATCCTCGCCGACTCCGAGACGCCCCCGTTTCCGCTCGACGAGGAGGTCGCGGTCGACGAGCTGCTGCGACTCAGGCACCGCGCGCTCGACCTGCGCCGCGCGCGTATGCAAACGCACATCGCGATGCGCCACCGCGTCGTCTCGACGATGCGCGAAGTTCTCAACGACGGCGGGTTCCTCGAGATCGAGACGCCATACATGACGCGCTCGACTCCCGAGGGCGCGCGCGACTATCTCGTTCCGGCACGCGTGCAACCGGGATCGTTCTACGCGCTGCCGCAGTCGCCGCAGCTGTTCAAGCAACTGCTGATGATCGCCGGCTTCGAGCGGTACTACCAGATCGCTCGCTGCTTCCGCGACGAGGACACACGCGCGGACCGCCAGCCGGAGTTCACGCAGCTCGACCTCGAGATGTCGTTCGTGGCCGAAGACGACGTGATCGACTGCATGGAGGCGGTGTTGGGCACCGTGTTCGAAAGCGCCGGGTTCGACGTTGCTGCGCCACCGTGGCCGCGGATGACGTTCGCGGAAGCCGTCTCGAGGTTCGGGATCGATCGGCCCGACACGCGGTTCGGGCTCGAGCTCCGGGACCTCGGCGAGGCGCTGAGCGCCTCGCAGTTCAAGGTGTTTGCCGACGTGCTCGCCTCGGGCGGCGTCGTACGAGGTATCAACGCCGGCAAGCGCGAGCTGCCGCGCTCGGAGCTCGACGCACTGACCGAGCTCGCGGTCAAGCACGGTGCCAAGGGGCTGGTGTGGGCGTTCGTGCAAGGTCCCGGCGAAGGCTGGCGCTCCCCGATCGCGAAGTTCCTCTCGCCCGAGGAGATCGCCGCGGTCGGCGAACGGCTCGACGCGTCGCCCGGCGATCTGCTGCTGATCGTCGCCGACGAGCTCACGACCGTCGGCCAAGCGCTGAGCGCGCTGCGTATGGAGCTGGCGCAGCGCTTCGACCTGATCCCGGCGGACCGCCACGACATTCTGTGGGTGGTCGAATTCCCGATGTTCCTGTGGCATCCAGACGAGCAGCGCTGGGATCCGCTGCACCATCCGTTCACCGCGCCGACCGGCGATCTCGACGACCCGGGTGCGCTGACCTCGCGTGCGTATGACGTGGTGCTCGACGGCGCCGAGATCGGCGGCGGCTCGATCCGTATCAACCGCCTCGACGTCCAGAAGAAGGTGCTCGAACTGCTCGGCATCGGCGAGCAGGAGGCGCAGGCGCGGTTCGGCTTCCTGCTCGACGCCCTTCGCTATGGAGCGCCGCCGCACGGCGGGATCGCGATGGGGATCGACCGGATCGTGCAGGCGCTTGTTGATGCGGACAACATCCGCGAGGTGATCGCGTTCCCCAAGGCCGCCAGTGGCGCCGACCCGCTCACGGGCGCGCCGGCGCCGGTCGAGCCAGGTCAGCTGCGCGAGCTCGGGCTCCGGCTGATCTAGACGCGCTGGGCTGGCTTCGCCGCTTCGCGATTATCCTCGGAGCGGATGGACGCAGTCGCTTTCGAGCACCACCTGACTTCCCCGCAGGGGCACAGCCGCCTGCCCGCGGGCGGCATTCCTGTGACTGTCGAAGGCGGTGCGTGCCGCGACCAGATGCAGTTTTCGGTCAGCGTCGATCGTGACGTGGTCGACGACGCCGGCTTCGAGGCCTCGGGGTGCGGCGCGACGACGGCGGCGGGAAGCGCCGCCGTGACCTTGGCGCGAGGGCGCTCCGTGCTCGAGGTGGCGCGGATCGGAGCAGAGGAGATCGCGGCGGAGCTCGGTGGGCTCAGTCCGGGCAAGCTGCACGCCGCCGAGCTGGCGGCCGACGCGCTCGCGCGCGGGCTCGGTGCGAGCGTCCGTGAACGGGGCGCACTCAGGGCCCCACCCGGCGGCCGCACGCTCGTCGCGATGAGCGGTGGCGTCGACAGCGCGGTAGCGGCCCTGCGGTGCGCACAAACGGGATCCGCCGTCGCGGTCACGCTCGAGCTGTGGGCCGATGCTGAGAACGACGCACAGCGCAGCTGCTGCTCTGCCTCGGCCGTCTCCCAGGCGCGCAGGCTCGCGCACTCGATGGAGATGCCGCACTTCACACTCGATCTGCGGCGCGAGTTCCGCGCCGGCGTGGTCGAGCCGTTCATCGCCGGCTATCGAGACGGCGAGACCCCGAATCCGTGCGTCGGGTGCAACGGGCACGTGCGTCTCGACGCGATGCTCGAGCTCGCTGAGCGCCTGGGGTGCGACTGGCTCGCAACCGGACACTACGCACGGATCGCGGAGGAGGACGATCGGGACGGACCGCTTCTGCGGGTCGCCGCCGACCTTGCCAAGGACCAGACCTACATGCTCGCGGCGCTCTCTCCGCGCTCCCTGGCGCGGATCCGTTTTCCGCTCGGCGAGCTGACCAAGCCAGAGGTCCGCAGGATCGCCGCCGATGCCGGCCTGCCCGTCGCGGCGAAGGCCGACTCCCAGGACCTGTGCTTCCTGGCGGGCACTGACCGCGCCAGATTCATTGCCATACACGGTGGACTCGGCGGGCGGCCAGGCGACGTCGTCGATGAGGCGGGACGGGTTCTGGCTCGTCATCGCGGGCAGCACACGTTCACCATCGGACAGCGGCGCGGCCTCGGCGTGGCGAACGGCGCGCCGCTGTACGTGCTCGACAAGGACGCACGCTCCAATCGCGTGGTCGTGGGGCCGCGCGAGTCGCTGCGGACCACCCATGTCCATACCCGCGCCGTGCGACTGCGACGCCCCGCGGCGCGCGTCGACCGTGTCAAGCTCCGCTACCGCTCGCGCCCGGTTGGAGCCCGCGTCAGCGGGGATCTCGATGCCGGGCACCACCGCTCGCTGAGCATCGAGCTCGCAGAGCCCGTGCATGGCGCCGCACCCGGACAGCTGGCCTGCCTGATGGACGGGGAGCTGGTGGTGGGGTGGGGCACTATCACGCGGTAGCTCCACCTACACTCCGGAGTCCATGACTTCGGACGAGATCAGGCGCACGTACCTCGAGTTCTTCGAACAGCGCGATCATCTGCGCCTGCCCTCGGCGTCGCTGATCCCTGCACAGCTCGATCCCTCGGCGCTGTTCACGATCGCAGGCATGCATCCGTTGAAGCCGTATTTTCAGGGCGCCGAGCGCCCGCCCCATCCGCGCGCGACCTCCTGCCAGAAGACCTTCCGGACCGCCGACATCGAGATCATTGGGACGACCACCCGGCATCTGACGTTCTTCGAGATGCTCGGGAACTTCTCGTTCGCCGACTACTTCAAGCGCGAGGCCGTGCGCTATGCCTGGGAGCTGTCGCTCGAGGGCTTCGGGTTTCGCGAGGAGGACGTCTGGATCACGGTTTTCGCCGGCGACGACGAACTCGGTCTCGGTCCGGACGAGGAGGCGATCGAGGCGTGGCTGGAGGTCGGCGTTCCGCGCGAGCGGATCGTGGAGTGCCCGCGCTCTGAGAACTTCTGGCAGGCGGGTCCGACCGGCCCGTGCGGTCCATGCTCGGAGCTGTACTTCGACCGTGGCCTCGAGTTCGGCAAGCCGGAGGATCTCCCAGGCGGCGAGAACGAGCGGTTCCTCGAGTACTGGAACCTCGTGTTCATGGAGTTCGACCAGAACCCGATCAACGCCCTCACCCCGCTGCCCGCCAAGAACATCGACACCGGCCTGGGCCTCAACCGGCTTGCGGCGATCCTGCAGGACAAGACGACGGTGTTCGAGACCGACCAGTTCGCGCCGCTGATCGAGCTCGGCGAGGAGCTCTCGGGCCGCAAGTACGGCCACGATTTCCCGACCGACCGTGCCCTGCGGATCCTGGCCGACCACGGCCGCGCGATGACGTTCCTGATCGGCGATGGCGTGGTGCCCTCTAACGAGGACCGCGGCTACGTGCTGCGTCGCATCATCCGTCGCGCAATCCTCCAGGGGAGCCACACGCTCGAGCTCGACCCCGGTTTCCTCGCGCGCTACTCGGCGCTGGTGACGGAGCTGATGGGTTCGGCGTATCCGGAGCTCGGCGCGCAGCAGGACACGGTCCGCAAGTGGCTCGACTCAGAGGAGCAGAGCTTCGGCCGGACGCTCGAGCAGGGCAGCAGGCTGCTCGACGAGCTGATCGCTCGCGCCAAGGAGAGCGGGGCCGAGGGGATCTCAGCGGAGGACGCGTTCCGTCTGCACGACACGCACGGATTCCCGTTCGACCTCACTCTAGAGCTCCTCGCCGAGCACGATCTCGGCGTCGACGAGGAGGGCTTCGAGGCGCTGATGGAGGACCAGCGCCAGCGCGGACGCTTAGTCCGCGAGCGCGAGGGCGAAGGACCCAAGGACCGTGCCCAGGAATTCGCGGCCGAGGCCGGCTTCTCGACTGACTTCGTCGGCTACCAGACAACCGAACAAGAGACGACCATCGGCGCGGCGATGCCGGAGAACGGCCGCGTGCTGCTGAAGCTCGTCGAGTCGCCGTTCTACGCCACCGGCGGCGGCCAGATCGCCGATAGCGGCTACGTCGAGTGCTTCGACGGCGATTGCCTGGCCAGGGTCGACGACGTGGTCCGGCTCGGCGCGGACCAGGTCATCGCGGTTGTGGTGGAGCGAGGCGAGGTCACGCCCGGCGAACGGGTCCGCGCTCACGTCGATCGCGCTGCCAGGCACGCGACCGAGTGCAACCACACCGCCACGCACCTGCTGCACGCCGCGCTACGCCAGCGGCTAGGCGACCATGTCCATCAGGCCGGGTCCTACGTCGGTCCTGACCGGCTGCGGTTCGACTTCAGTCACACCGGTGCGCTGACGCCCGACGAGCTGCTCGATGTCGAGAACGCGGTCAACGACTGGATCCTCGAGAGCCAGCCGGTGCGGGCGCTTACCACGAGCCTCGACGAGGCGCGGCGACTCGGCGCGATGGCGCTGTTCGGCGAGAGCTACGGCGACATCGTGCGCATGGTCGAGGTCGGTGATGGTTCGTTCTCGCGCGAGCTGTGCGGCGGCACGCACGTGCACAACACCGCGGAGATCGGTCTGTTCAAGATCACTCGCGAGGCCTCTAGCGCGGCCAACGTGCGCCGGATCGAGGCGATCACGGGCCCAGCGGCGGTAGAGCTGATGCGAAACCAAGATCGCTGGCTCGGTGAGGCGGCCGATGTGCTGCGCGCGACGCCCGAGCGCGTCCCCGAGCTAGTCGCCGAGCTGCGTGCGCGCGTCCGGGAGCTCGAGCGAGCCGGCGGCGCCGGCCGTGGTGGCGGCGGGAATGGCTCGATCGATGTGGACGGCCTGGCCGCCGAGGCCGCCGAGATCGACGGCGCGCGCGTGCTGGCCGCGGCCGTGTCGGTGCCCGACGGCAAGGCGCTGCTGCAGGTGGCCGACAGGCTCAAGGCGAAGCTCGGGGACGCCGCGATAGTGCTCGGGAGCAGCGAGCCCGGCCGGGTCCATCTGGTGGCAAGCGTGGCGCCGGCCCTGGTCGACCGCGGGGTGCGCGCGAACGAGATCGTCGCCGCTGCGGCGTCGATCGTCGGCGGCGGTGGCGGCGGTCGCGACACGCTGGCACGCGCCGGCGGGAGGGACCCGGCGAAGCTGCCGGAGGCGATCCAGGTAGCACGGAAAGCGATCGAGGCGGCGCTCACAGGATCGTGAGGATCCTCGGGCTCGACTATGGAAGCGCCCGTTGCGGCTGCGCGGTCAGCGACCCGACAGGCGTGCTCGCGACCCCGATCGAGCCGGTCCTCGCCCCGGCTACCCGCCGTGGCCTGAGCCGCCTGCGCGGGCTCGTATCGGAGTTGAGCGTGGAGCGGGTGGTCGTGGGGTTGCCCGTGTCCCTGTCGGGCGGCGACTCGGCGCAGACCGAGGAGACACGCGCCTTTGCAGCACGGCTCGAGCGGCAACTGTCAGTGCCGGTCGAGGTTTGGGACGAGCGGTTCACGACGAAGCTTGCAGAGCGCTATCCCGGCCGCGCCAGCGAGGACTCGCGCGCGGCCGCGCATATGCTCGAGAGCTGGCTCGCCGCGCATGTGGGGGTGGGCCATGGCTGACGGGCAGGAGCGGACCGCTGCCGAGCGCGAGGCGGCGCGTCTCGAGCGCGAGCGCCGCCGCTCGCAACGATTCGGCGACGTCGATTCGTCGGCACCGGAGCCAGAGGTCTACGACGACCAGGACGAAGAGCCCGATGACTTCGAGGAGCATGATTTCGACGATCATGACTACGACAGGAGGAGGAGAAGGACTTTGAGCCCGCCGCCGGGACCCGGCGCATCTCTCGGATGGAGCGCATGCAGGGGGTCGCGACGGACGGGAATGGAAGCGGTGGCCGGGCGAGGGCTGAGAAGGAGCCACGGCATCATCGGTGGCGAGGGAGGATTCTCGCGCTGGTTGCGCTCGTCCTCGGCATCGCCGCGATCTGGTTCCTCGTGCAGCTGTTCCAGCCATTCCACGGTTCCGGGCACGGCAGCGTGATCGTCAGGATCCCGCCGCGCTCCACCTCGAGCCAGATCGGCGACCTGCTCGAGCGCGACGGCGTGATCTCCTCCGCGTTCTTCTTCGAGTTGCGCGCGACGCTGTCGGGCCAGCGAAGTGACCTGCGGTCGGGCACCTACCACCTCAAGCTCGATATGAACTACAGCGACGTGCTCAAGATCCTCACGACGCCGCCGCCACCCGTGCCCACGACGCAGCTCACGATCGTGCCGGGCCGGACACGAGTGCAGATCGACGCGCTGCTTCGCGCCGAGGGGATTCACGGCAGCTACCTGGCGGCGACCCGCCATTCGCCGCTGGTCAATCCCGCCAGGTACGGCGCGCCGCGCGGGACCGACACGCTCGAGGGCTTCCTATGGCCCGACACCTACCAGCTCGTCAAGCCGGTGAGCATCTCGAAACTCGTCAATGACCAGCTGACGCGCTTCCGCCAGGAGTTCCCGAAGGTGAACCTCAGCTATGCGCGCAGCAAGCACCTCAGTGCTTACGACGTGCTCATCATCGCCTCGATCATCGAGAAGGAGGCGGCGACGACGCATGACCTGCCGCTCGTGTCCTCGGTGATCTACAACCGCCTCAAGGCGCATATGACGCTCGGCATGGACTCGACGACGCGCTACGAGTTCAACGACTACACGAAGCCGTTGACGCAGTCGCAGCTCGCCGCACACTCGCCGTATAACACGCGACTGAACACTGGCCTCCCGCCGACCCCAATTGGCAATCCGAGCCTGGCGGACATCGAGGCCGCCGCACATCCTGCGAGCACCAACTACTACTACTTCGTCGCGAATCCTTGCGGCGGCTCGAGCAAGTTCTCTTCGAACTACCAGCAGTTCCTCCGCGACTCCGCCTACTACCAGAACGTGCGCGCTCAGCACGGCGGGCGGCTGCCCAGCCACTGTTGAGCGCGGCCGCACGTCTGGGGGTCCTCGGCTGGCCGGTGGCACACAGCCGCTCGCCGGCGATGCAGAACGCGGCCCTGGCGGCGGTGGGCTTGGACGGATGGCGCTACCAGCTGCTACCCGTACCGCGGGAGCTGTTCGCGGAGACCGTCGGTGCGCTGGGCGCTGCCGGGTTCCGCGGAGCGAACGTGACGATCCCGCACAAGGAGGCCGCGCTTGCCGTCGCCGCGGTCGCGACTGAGCGCGCGAGGGCGATCGGTGCGGCGAACACGCTTCTGTTCGATCCGAGCGGCACGATCGAGGCCGACAACACGGATGCGCCGGGGCTGATCGCCGCGCTGCCGCTCGACGCGGCCGGTCTCTCCGCGCTCGTGCTTGGTGCGGGCGGGAGCGCGCGGGCCGTCGTCTGGGCGCTGCTCGACGCCGGCGCGCGGGATGTGCGCGTCTGGAACCGGACCCCCGAGCGAGCGCAGCGGCTGTGCTCGGAGATCGGCGGGTCGCCGGTAACCAGCGCAGCCCCAGCCGACATCCTCGTCAACTGCACGTCCATCGGACTCGACGGATCGACCTCGACTTTCAAGGAGCTGCCGGTGCGGGCCGATCAGCTCGACGGATATCGGTGTGTGGTTGATCTCGTCTACACCGACAGCGAGACCGCTCTCGTGCAAGCCGCAAGAGCGTCCGGCGCTGCCGTCGTCAATGGGCTCGAGGTGCTCGTCCATCAGGGAGCGCTCAGCTTCGAGCAGTTCACCGGCCGCAGCGCTCCAATCGACGTGATGAGACATGCAGCACGCGGAACCTGAGCCAATCGCATCTGCACAAGGCTGGCGCGGCGGCTGCCGATCCTGACATCGAGGCCGCCTACCACTACCGCCGCCAGCCCGGTGTCGGTCTCAAGCTCGAGCGCCGCCAACGCGACCAGCCACCACAGATCATCAACATCGCCTGGTCAGCGCAGCGACGCCTCAACGCCCGCTGGCGCCAGCTCAAAGACGCCCGCCACAGACCCAACGGCGTCGTCGCCGTCGCGATCGCCCGCGTGCTCGCCGGCTACTGCTGGGAGATCACCACCACCACCACTTCTGATCCCCAGCGCACTGCGCCGGCGCCCGTGCCGGCGGGCGACCCCCTCACGCAAGCCTCCTGCGTCCCGCACAAGCAGACCTCAACCGCCGCTAGGAGGATCACCGCCTCGCTCTAACCACCCGACCGACAATCCGTTGCGGCTGGCGAGGCGGCCCGGACGCTTCCCGGCATCGCGCACACCAGTCCGCGGCGTGCCCATGAGCAACCGCCAACCCGGCGGGCGCGCTCGAGAATAGACAGCGGACGTGCGACGAAACCAAGGTCTTGGGGTACCCAGCCCCCGCATATGAGGCTGACCACCGTCGCGACACCCGCGCACGCCCGGACCGCCCCGCCAACCGCAACCCCATCCCCCCGACTCACCATGCAAAGCACTGCTCACGACCAACGCACCCCTTGACAACCCGCCCTCCACATCGGGCACGGACGGGGCCGGCACCGCGAATGCCGACGCCCGAAGCGACAGACCCTGCCGGCGACGCCCAGCGAAAGCCGTCCGGACGGCGGACGCTCAGCCGCGCGTGCCAGCGGCAGCCGTCGCGATGGCGGCGATCCGCCACGGCTGTTCGGCCGGTCCGTCGAGCGCGAGAATCCAGCGCTCGGTGAAGTTCGTGGCCTTCGACTGGCTACCGGAGACGAGCGACAGCGTGTCACGGTTCTCGATGTAGCGTCGCCCCTTGAGGTGGAGCTCGATCGTCATCGTCGGCGGCGTCGCGGCAGCGTCGAGCGCGACGATCCTGATCTGCCTGACCTCGAGGCCGCGCACGACGACCCTGGTGCTCTCACTCGGGTCGCCGGGGTGCAGCAGTTCGCGAGCCACATCGGCGTGAGCGATCGACAGGAGCGCGTCGTCTTTGCCATCGACCGCCTCGGCCCAGCCCGACACTGCGCGTCTCGCCGCGATCTCCAGCACGTCCGGCGCGAACCGCCCATCGGCAAGCGAGAGATCCATCGCCGCTGCGCGCGCGTCGCCTTCGTAGTCGAGGTCCGCGACCTCGGCGACCGATGGCGCCGCGTCCGCGACCGCGTCCTGGATCATCGCCTCGTCGTGCATCGCCTTCTCATCGGCCCAGGGCGTGGCGACGATCTCGTCGGTGAGCTCGTGCTGGCCCTCGAGCTCTTGCTCGATCGAATGCAGGATCCAGTGACCGTTGCGCTTGCTGAGCGTCCAGAACTCCTGCACCTGCTGGTTGTTCCCTGCGGGATCGTCGGTCCGCGAGATGTGGCTGCCGTGCTTGTCGAGGACGTAGTCCTGAACCGTGGCGCGAATCAGCACGACCACGCGGTCGCCGCTGTCGTCTGAGACGTTGTGCAACCCCACGTACTCGACTTGGGGCCCGTTGAGGATGTCGACCCTGTTGCGCCATCCCTTCCGTTTGAAGTCGCTCAGCCGGCGCTCCCACTCGACGAACAACTCGTCGTCGACGAGCGCCTGCAACTCGTGCACGTTGTTCTCTGACCAGGCAGTCTGGATCTCGGCGAACAGCTTGGCTGCCGCCGGCTTGACCACGTCGGCTGCGAACGCGTCGTCGTCGTCGGCCGCCTCCGCGCTCGCGAGCTCCACCTTCTTCTCGCGCTCCGCGCCCTTGCGCCAGATCGCGGTCCTGCTGAAACCCTCCTTCAGCGAGGCGCCGACAGTCGGGCTCTCCCCGCGGCGGCGCGCGGCCCACCAGCCGAGCAGCATGGCCCCAAAGAACCAGAAACCGACGATCCCTGCGACGACGAGGATTGCAATCAAGGCACCCCCGCTCAGGTGGCTGCCGCCGCCGTAATAGCCGCCGCCGTGATATCCGCCGCCGCTGAAGCCGCCGCCACCGCCGAAGCCGCCACCGCCGCCCCCGAAGTGCGAGGAGCCGCCGCCGGCAAGCGCGAGAGCCTTGGGGGCCAGCAACAGGCTTGCTCCCAGCACCGGCAGTCCTCGGATCACTCGCCCCATGGCGTTAGCTTAGCTCCTGCCGCGCCGTGGTTTGGGGCTTCCGATCGCGACGGTCAGGCCGCTAACAGCCGGGGATCGGCTGCCCGTCGCGGCCCGCAAGCTCCACGATCAGGTTGGGTTTGCCCGTCTTGACGGCGCCGATCGCCACGGACTACGCTGCGGGCGAGGAGCGATGATGTCCAGGGCGAGCACCCGGGGTGTGACGGCGTTGTGTGCGGTCTTGGCCCTGCTCGCACTCGCGACCGCCGCTGCAGCTGCGGTCTCGCGCGCACGTGCGGGAGAGATCGCGCTGCGTGCTGCCGGCGCCGAGCACCTGCGGCCGGTACTCGTTCTCGGTCCGACGACTCCGCTTGGGGCCGGGTCGTGGGTGGCTGACGCCGGCCCTGACGCGGCCGACCAGAGCTCCGCACGCGTTTCGGGCGACGCCTCGAACATCGTCGTCGAGGCGACCAAACGGGTACCCCGCCTCACCGCCCGCGCATGGCTGATGTGGGTCGACGAGTACCCCAATGCGTACTTCGAGCACACGAGCGTCGCGGTACTCGTGGATGCTCGGACTGGCAGGGTGGTGGAGCGTCGCACGCTGGCTTGGTGGCCGCTCGTCGACGGCAGCACGCCCGCGTTCGCGCGGCCGCCGGGGTACGGCCTGCCGCAATACCGCGTGTTGGAGAAGGGGGCGAGCGCGGGCATCCGTGCCGACGGCTCCTTCGCGAGTGCACCGCCGTCGATCGGCGACTCGGCCTTCGGCCCGGCCGCAGCCCTGGCGCCGGGCGTCAACCTGAGCCACGACTGCTTTGTCACGATCGGAGATCGCGTCGATCCCCAGTTCGAGCCCGATTTCGAATACATCCATGCCCTCGGCGAGCAGCTCGGCGTGACCACGCGCGACGCGGTGGACGAGACCACGCTGAAGGCCACTCTCCAGAGCCTGACTTCGCCTGCACGCGGGAGCACGGCATGCAACGACGTGGCGCTGTTCATGAACGCGCACGGGCTGGACGTCGGGAAGCTCAGGTCCGGAGCCAGCTTCTCCGGTTACCACTGGGGCTCGCCGGCGATCACGCTTAACGGACCTGAGTTGGTGGAAACGAGCGTCACCTCGCGGTCCGTGCAGGTCAGCGTCCGCCTGCCGCTGTTCGATTCCGTCCAACTTACCCGTGTGCTGCGGGCCTTTCCCAGCGTCAAGTTCAAGGTCCTGATCGATGCCTGCTATTCCGGCACCTGGTACGGCCCGCTGAAGAAGATCCCGAACGTCGTGATGATCGCGACGGCGGCTAATTCGCACGAACCGTCTTACGGAGGAGGGGTGACCCGAAGCGGGCTCGTGCTTCCTGGCGCGTTCACCTACGGCGGCGGCCGCACGCTGCTGTATTGGGCGAGATCGCCCAGGAAGGTCGCGAGTGCCGGCCGCACCCTTGCGCAGGGACTGCGGTACGCCTACCAACCGGTCCATAACCCCGACGCGATCAGCCACCGGACCCATCCGCCGATCCCGTTCCTGCGGATCTCGGGCGGCGAACCCGGGCCGCCGCCTCCGACCGCCCCGCACGTCCTTCACGTCTACCTCCAAGGCTTGGACATGAAGACCACCGACGAGAACGGCTTTCAACGCGATCTCGGGACGGGAAACGGTGGGGTGGTCGTCACCAAGCCCGACGGGAGCACGGACACGGTCGGCTGCACGACGGAGCCCGCGTGTAATGGGGCCGGGCTTTACATCCTGCGTGGAGGGTCGAAGGTAGCGCTGCACGCGATCGCGCTGGCGGACTCGACCTTCCAGGGATGGGAGGTCAAGGGCACGAGTAAGGGATGCTCAGGTAGCTCCCCGACGTGCACGCTCACCCTGTCGTCCGACACGACGGTAACCGCGGTGTTCGCCGACAAGACTTACGTGTTGACGATCGACAACAAGAACCCGGCGGACGGAGGAGTGGGGAACGGGGCACCCGGGGGAGAGGGAATCAGCTGCGGGCTCGAGGGCGACGTGGTCGACAACCAGTGCCGGGCAGTGGAGCGCGCGTACTTCGATTACTACATGGTGATCACGCCGGGGCAACCCAACCTCGAGGGGCAGGACTACGTGATTGGCAACCTCGACTGTGACGACGGGGTGGCGGTGGTGAGCGACGGCAACCTCGCCGGCTCCTGTCACTACACCGGCGAAGGGGACCAGACCCTCACGGTCGACTGGACCCCCGGCGAGGGTGGTGTCGCATGAGGTTGCCGCTCGTCACGGAGTGACGATGTTGAACCAGAACTCGAAAGTGTCCAGCAGGCCGACGAACCTCTGAAGGGCCGTTGCGTCGCCGTCTATCCGCGCGCTTCCGCGGGCGATCAGCTCCGGGGCCGAGGCCTTGCCGAGCAGCACCATGTCGAAGTCGCGTCGGTCGATCGTGAATGACACGTCGGCGCCCGCGTCCAGTCCGGCGCGATGGCTGAGGCCACCGTTGCGGACCATCAGGCAGTAGCTCTCGCCGAGGTCGGGAAAGGTCATGTTGATCGTGATCCTTTGTGCCCCGGCCTTGGCGCCGTTCAGGCGCACGGCGAGGAAGTCCCAGAGCAGCTCCGGGCTCATCGCCCGGAGCGTCTCAACGCTGTCCGGGCGCAGAGTCGGGAGTTCCGCGACCCCCTGGCGGAGCTCCTGGGCAGCAGTGAGGTAGAAGTTGCGCCACACGCCGGACTCAGATTGGTAGCCGAGCTGCTCGAGCGCGTCAGCCTGTAGGTGGCGGGCCGGGAGGTTCTCCGGATCGGCGAGCACGACCTTGTTGACGACCTCTGCGACCCAGCGGTACTCGCCGCCTTCGTAGGAGGCGCGCGCCCGCTCGAGCACGGCGTCGGCACCACCCATGTACTCGACATAGCGCCGCGCAGCGTCCTCCGGAGGGAGCCCGTGAAGGGTGGCCGGATTCCCGTCAAACCAGCCGAGATGGCGGACGTACGTGGCCTTGACGTTGTGGTTGAGCGTTCCGTAGTAGCCGCGCATCGCCCAGTGCCGATCGAGCTCCTCCGGGAACTTGACGAGCTCGGCGATCTCCACCGGCGTGTAGCCGTGGTTAGCGAGACGGAGCGTCTCGTCGTTGATGAAGCGGTACCCGTCGCGCCCCTTCTCCAGCATCTCGACCAACCGGTCGCGACCCCACACCGGCCAGTGATGCATCCCGTACATCACCTCCGCGCGGTCGCCCCACAGCTCGATCGTCTGCTCCAGATACTTCGACCACGCCAGCGGATCCCTGATCTTCGTGCCCCGGAGCGTGTAGATGTTGTGCATCGTGTGGCAGCAGTTTTCTGCGGCCGTGACCGCCTTGAAGTTCTCGATGAACCAATGCATTTCTGCCGGCGCCTCACTGTCGGGGGCGAGCATGAACTCGAACTCCAGCCCGTCGATCAGCATTCGCTGTCCGGTCTCCGTGACGAGATCGGTGGGCGGGATCAGGCTGAAGCGTCCCGACGGCGTCGTCATCCCCAAGCCCACGCCAACAAGGCCCTTCGGACCGGCCGCCAGCAGGTTGCCGAACATGTAGGTCGCGCGGCGTCCCATCACGTTCCCGGCCAGCACGTTCTCCGCAATCGCCGCCTCGAGGAACCCGACCGGGGCGATGATCTTCACCTTCCCCGAGCGCACGTCGTCCTCATCGACGACTCCGCGAATCCCGCCGTAGTGATCGACGTGACTGTGCGAGTGCACCACCGCCACGATCGGCCGTCGGGGCCGATGCTCGTAATACAGCGCCAGCGCCGCCGCCGCCGTCTCCTCACTCATGAGCGGATCGAACACCACGATGCCCTCGTCGCCCTCGGCGAACGTGATGTTGGATACGTCCGCGGTGCGCACCTGGTACAGGCCGGGCACGACCTCATACAGCCCTCCCTGCACGACCAGTTGCGACTGGCGCCAAAGGCTCGGGTTCACGGTGTCGGGAGCCGGCGCCCCTTGCTCGATGAACGAGAATCGCGACAGATCCCACACCGGGCGGCCGTCCGCCGCGCGGATCACCCCTCCGTCCGGCAGCGGGGCGATCAGCCCTCGCGCCGCCTCCTCGAAATCACGGCGGTCCTCAAACGGCAACGACGCCGCCAGCGCCGCGTTGGCCGCGCGCGTGGCGGCGGTCGCATCATTGCGCGGATCTTCGTGGCCCTCGCTCACGTCATCCCTCCGGAGTCGGGACCGAATTGTGACAAGAGGACCGCGGCGCGGCGGTGCGGGTGCAGTATCGTGCCGCGGCTGTGATCGTCACCGAAGCTGTGAGCGCGTACCTCGATGCGCTGAGAACCCAGCCAGACCACGTCCTTGCGGAGATGGAGGCGCACGCGGCTCGGGAGCACGTCCCGGTTGTCGTGCCGGAGACCGGCCAGCTGCTGAACGTGCTCGCGCTCGGGTGCGGCGCCCGGAAAGCGGTCGAGGTTGGAACCGCGATCGGGATGTCGACGCTCTACATCGCGCGGGCACTCCCGCCGGACGGGACGATCATCTCATTCGAAATAGACGCGCATCGTCACGCAGCTGCTCGGTCGTATCTCGGCGAGGCTGGTCTGGCCGACCGCGCCGATCTTCGGCTGCAGGACGCTCGGGAGGGCCTTGCCTCACTCGAGCCGGGCACCTTCGACCTTGCGTTCATCGACGGAGTGAAGGTGCAGTACGGGGACTATTTCGAGCAGTTGCTGCCGCTGCTGCGCACGGGCGGTGTCCTGGCCGTCGACAACGTGCTGATGGATGGGACAGTCGCCGAAGGGCGCAGCGACGGCAACTGGACCGTCCAGCAGATCGAGGCCGCCCGCGCCTTCAACGAGCAGCTGATGGGCCACGAACAGCTCAGTAGCACCGTCCTGCCGGTCGGGGACGGGGTGCTGGTGGCGGTGCGGCGATAGCCCTCGATCTCGCAGAGCGCTACGCTCGCGGCGCCGATGGCAGAGGAAGAGAAGGACAACGACGCGACTCGGTGCCGGCCGTGTCGCGGCACCGGCCGCGTGATCTCGGCACTCGGCGGGCAGCCTCACGAGCTGTCGTGCCCGTGGTGTGAGGGGACCGGCCGGATGATTCCCGGCCGCGACGCACAGCAGTCGCCAGCCGAATCTGGCCAAAAGTCCTAATACGACCGGGCGTCCGTCGAGACCGCAATCAACCGAGGCCCCGACCCGGGGTCCTGAACGCTGCCGGCGCCTTAACCTTCGCGCCATGAGCGCGACCGTCGACCACACCCACGCGGCCGCGGGCCAAGGTCGGCAGCGCGAGGGGATCGGAAAGGTCTTTCGGACGCCGGCATTCCAGGATTCGTGGGGCGCGTTCTGGCGCTCTCGAGTGCTGGTCTGGGTCGTGGGGTGCCTCGCGTATCTGACCTTCGGCGTCCAGGTCGCCGCGCGCAACGCGTTCGACCCGCTGCATGTGACGAACTCGCTCGGGTCGCTTGGGAACTTGCTGGCCGCGCCGGCCGTGCGCTGGGATTCGATCTGGTATCTGCGGATCGCCGACCATGGTTACCGGATCAAGCAGGACACCGGGTTCTTTCCGCTCTACCCGCTGGTCGCCCATGTCGGGTCGTGGGTGACCGGGTCGTCGATCCTCGCCGGCGTGCTGATCTCGATGGTTGCAACGCTCGTCGGTCTGACGATCGTGCACCGCCTCACCGAGCTCGAGCTGGGGGACAAGGCGGCGAGCACGACGGTGAAGCTGATCGCGTTCGCGCCGTTCGCCTTCTACCTCTCCGCGCTGTACACCGAAGGGCTGTTCCTGGCGCTCAGCGCGGGAACGTTCCTCGCTGCACGCCGGGAGCGGTGGGCGCTGGCGGGGATTCTGGGCGGCCTTGCGGCGACGGTGCGGGTCACGGGCATTCTGCTGCTCGTCCCGGTGCTGCTCTTCTACATCGCCTCGATCAGGCAGCGCCACGGCAGCCCCCGGGTGCGCGAGCTGGCCTGGACCTTGTTGATCCCCGCCGGGCTGGCGCTGTTCTGCGCGTACACGGCGCTGCGCGGATTCGGTTTCACGGCGTCCTTCAGCGCCCAGCACAACTACTGGCAGCATCGCTTCACCGGTCCCCTAACGGGCATCTGGCAAGGCCTGGAGGCGGCCTGGCATCAGCTCAAGGCCCTCATCTCAGGGAACCTGACCGCCAACAACCGCACTCCCGCCACGCTGCAGGTCGTGGTGCTGGGCATCTCGATCGCCGGGCTGGTCGGCGTGTTCCGGCGATTGCCGCCTGCCTACGGCGTCTACGTGCTGCTCGGACTCCTCGCACCCCTGTCCAGCCCCACGGTCGGCGATCCACTCAGAGGGCTCGACCGGTACGCGAGCATGATGTTCCCGCTGTTCATGTGGCTTGGCGCTTGGGCCACGGGAAGGCGGTGCGAGCGACCACTGGTGATCGGATTTGCCGTGCTGCTGGCGCTGTTCACGATCCAGTTCGCGACGTGGCATCTCGTCGGGACGATCCCCAGCTAGCTGCACGCCCGTAACCTTCAGCGCCCATGGCGCTCAAGATGATCACCGCCGGCGAATCGCACGGCCCCGGACTGACCTGCATTCTCGAGGGGATGCCCGCTGGCCTGGCCCTCGAGCGCGAAGCGATCGATCGCGATCTTGCTCGCCGCCAGCTCGGTCACGGTCGCGGCGGGAGGATGAAGATCGAGAAGGACAGGGCGGAGGTCACGGCGGGGGTGCGGCACGGTCGCACGCTCGGCGGGCCGGTCGCGCTGCAGGTGGTCAACCGCGACTACGCGAACTGGGAGGAGCGGATGAATCCATGGCCGGTCGAGGCCGAACTGGCCGAGGTGCATCTGCCCCGCCCAGGACATGCGGACCTCGTCGGCACCCAGAAGTACGGTCTCACCGATGTCCGGGATGTGCTCGAGCGCGCCAGCGCGCGCGAGACCGCTGCCCGCGTTGCCGGTGGGGCGGTGGCCAAGGCGTTCCTTAGAGCCATCGGGGTCCATGTCTTCTCGCACGTGCTTCAGATCACGGGTGTCACCGCCCCCCGGCGCGACGACCTGACCCCCGCCGACTTCGAAGGGGTCGACGACTCCCCGGTGCGCTGCCTGGACGCCGAGGCAACCAAGGAGATGGTCGCCGAGATCAACCGGCTCAGAAAGGAGAACGAGTCGCTCGGCGGTGTGTTCGAGGTGCGCGCGTTCGGCCTCGTTCCGGGTCTGGGGTCACATGTCTCCTGGGAGCAGCGGCTCGACGGTCGGCTCGGGCAGGCGGTGATGTCGATCCAGGCGATCAAGGCGGTTGCGGTCGGCGACGGGATCGAGGTCGCCGGACTGCCGGGCTCGAAGGCCCACGACGAGATCTTCTACGACGAGCGACGTGGCTACTACCGGGAGACGAATCGCGCCGGCGGGCTCGAAGGTGGCATGACCACCGGCGCGCCACTGGTGGTGCGCGGCTCGATGAAACCGCTGCCCACGCTCACCAAGCCGCTGCGCTCGGTCGACATCGCCACGCACGAGCCGGCGGATGCGCTGCGCGAGCGGACCGACTCATGCACGGTGCCGGCCGCCGGCGTGGTGGGGGAGGCGATGGTCGCGTTCGTGCTCGCTGATGCGTACCGGCAGAAGTTCGGCGGCGACCACATCGAGGACGTCCGAGCCGCCCTGCGCGCGTACGAGGAGCGGATCGGGTGGCGCTCCCGGTAACGCGCTCGACCGTCTTCATCGGGTTCATGGGCGCGGGCAAGACGAGCGCGGCCCGGAGCATCGCCGAAGCGAGTGGGAACGCCGCGCTCGACGTCGACGCCGTGCTGGTCGAGCGGCTCGGCAAGACGATCGAGCAGATCTTCGCCGAGGATGGCGAGTCGGTCTTTCGCGCGGCCGAGGAGCGGATCACACTCGAGTTGCTCGGCCGGGGCCGAGGCGCGATTTCTCTGGGAGGCGGTGCGGTCGGGTCCGAGCGAGTTCGCGAAGCACTCAAGCACCATCTCGTGGTGTGGATGGACGTGGACGTCGAGACGGCGTGGAGGCGCTGTTCGAGCGGCACGCGCCCCCTGGCACAGGACCGCCGTCGGTTCGAGCAGTTGTTTCGCGAGCGCGAGCCGATCTACTCGGGGCTCGCCGACGTCATCGTTCCCAGCTCGCGCATGGACGAGATCGCGCGGGTGCTCTCATGGGTCGAGGCGATGCCGGACACCACGAAGCTGCTGTGGGCGGCCAATGCGTCACGCGACTACCCGGCCTACATCGGACGAGGCCTGCTCGGTAGCTTCTGGCCGGAGCCCATTTTGGGCCGGCGCTTCCTCGTCACCGACGGGCGCGTTGGGCAGCTGTACGGCGACCGCCTTGAACCGCTCGCCGGCCGCGTGGCGATCATGCCCGGCGAGCAGTCGAAGACGATCGCCCACGCGGAGATCGTCTGGACCGAGCTGGTACGCGGCGGGATGACGCGCTCCGATCTCGTGGTCGCGCTCGGTGGCGGCGTCGTGGGTGATCTCGGCGGCTTCTGTGCCGCGACCTATCAGCGTGGTGTGCCCTACGTGCAGTTGCCGACGACGCTGGTCGCTCAAGTCGACTCCGCTTACGGAGGCAAGACCGGGGTCGACCTTTCCGAGGCGAAGAACTACGTGGGCGCCTATCACCAGCCCGCCGCGGTGATCGCCGATCTCGACACGCTCGAATCGCTTCCTGGGCCCGAGCTCGCGGCAGGCTACGCGGAGGTCGTCAAGACGGCACTGATCGCAGGCGGCGAGCTCTGGGAGCTGGTGCGAGGCGGCGCGGCACCGAACGATCCAGACGTCGTGACCTCGTGCGCGCGGGCCAAGCTGCGGATCGTCGCCCAGGACGAGCGCGATGGGGGGATCAGACAGGTCCTCAACCTCGGGCACACCGTCGGTCATGCGATCGAAACCGTGACTGGCTACGCCCGCTATCGCCACGGAGAGGCGGTGGCGCTAGGCCTGCTCGCGGCGCTGCGGCTGTCCGGCCAGCCGCAGTTGCGGGACGAGGTGGAACAGCTGTTGAAGGCGAGGGCTCTCCCGACCACGCTCGAGGACGTCGACCCCGACGCAGTCGTGATGGCAACTGCCCGGGACAAGAAGCGGCTCGGCGAGGGGCCGGTGCCGTTCGTGCTGCTGGAGGCTCCCGGCGATCCCCGTCTCGGATGCGTCGTCGAAGCTCGCGATCTGATCGCCGCCGTGCGAGAGTTGGCGGCGCCGTGACCGTGAGAAACCGGATCGAGGTGATGCACGGCGTCAACCTCAACCAGCTCGGCCGCCGCGACCCGACGCACTACGGCGGGATCTCGCTCGATCAGCTCGAACGGCAGATCACCGACGTCGCCGCGGAGCTTGGGCTCGAGACCCGCTTCTTCAACACCAATCACGAAGGGGATTTCGTCGAGCACCTGCACCGGATCGAGGGCCTCGCGGACGGCCTCGTGCTCAATCCCGGCGCATGGACGCACTACTCGTATGCGATTCGCGACGCGCTCGAGCTCACCGGGCTGCCCGCGGTCGAGGTCCACCTGTCCGACGTCGACGCGCGCGAACCCTGGCGGCGCCACTCGGTGATCCGTGAGCTGTGCATCGGGCGCGTGTCGGGCAAGGGACCCGACGGGTACCGCGACGCGCTCGAACAACTCCGCGCCGAACTCTCCTTGTGAAGCCGCGCGCCGAGCGCTTGAGTGAGCTGCTGCCGGAGTCCGGAGTCGACCTCCTGCTGGTCACCGAGCTCGTCAACGTCCGCTATCTGACCGGGTACACCGGCAGCAACGGACTCGCCCTGGTCGGCACCGACACCCGTCGCTTCATCACCGACTTTCGCTACGTCGAACAGGCCGCCGAGGAGGTGGACCCGTCCTTCGAGCGCCAGCCGCCGCAGCGTGATCTGCTCGAGGCTGTCCCGGGCATCCTGCCCGAGGGCAGGAAGCGGCTGGGATTCGAGGAGTCCAACGTCACCGTGCGTGAGCACAGACGCCTGCAGGAGCTGCTCGGCGACCGGGCCGAGCTGGTCGGGGTCAATGGGCTGGTCGAGCGCCTGAGGGCGTTGAAGGAGCCGGGCGAGATTGAGAAGGTGCGCGCCGCGGTTGCACTCGCGGATGCTTCGTTTCAGCACGTGGTCAGCGACGGCCTGATCGGCCGCACCGAGCGCGAGATCGCGATTGCGATCGAGCAGGACATGCGGATGCGCGGGGCGCAGCGGCCGAGCTTCGAGACGATCGTGGCGAGCGGCCCACACGGCGCGCTCCCGCACGCGCAGCCTCGCGATGCCGTGATCCGTCGTGGTGAGATGGTGGTGATCGACTGGGGTGCCGAGCTCGACGGCTACTGCTCGGACGCCACGCGTACCCTCGCGGCCGGTGAGCCATCCGCCCACGCCATCGACATCTACGAGCTGGTGCTCGAGGCTCAGCTCGCCGGACGGCGCGCCGTCCGGGCCGGTGCTGGCGGCCAAGACGTGGACGGCGTCTCGCGCCGGATCATCGACGCCGCCGGGTACGGCGACCAGTTCGGCCACGGGCTCGGCCACGGCGTCGGGCTCGAGGTGCACGAGGCTCCCCGGCTCTCGCAACGCTCCGAGGATCGGCTCAGCTCGACCAACGTAGTCACGGTCGAGCCGGGGATCTACCTGCCGGAGCAATTTGGCGTTCGGATCGAAGACACGGTCATCGTGATCGGCTACGGATGCGAGGTCCTGACCGGCATCGACAAGCGGCTGATCGTCTCCCAGTGAGGCTGGCGGGGCGGGCCCTAATAAACTGGCTCACAGATGATTTCGACCAATCAATTCCGTAACGGAACGCACATCGACGTCGATGGCACGATCTTCAAGATCGTGGAGTTTCAGCACGTCAAGCCGGGCAAGGGCGGGGCCTTCGTCCGGACCAAGCTGCGGCGCGCGAGCGACGGCGCGGTCATCGATCGGACCTTCCGCGCCGGCGAGAAGTTCCGCCCGGTCCGGACCGAGACCCGGAAGATGCAGTTCCTCTACAAGGACGGCACCGACGCTCACTTCATGGACTCCGAGAGCTATGAGCAGCTGACGATCCCGGAGGGCACGCTGGGCGACTCGCTTTACTGGATGAAAGAGTCCGACGAGCTCGAGTTGCTCTACATCGACGATCAACCTGCCGACGTGCAGCTTCCGAGCGCGATCGACCTCGAGGTCGCGGAGACCGAGCCCGGCGTCCGCGGCGACACCGCGTCCGGCGGGGGCACCAAGCCCGCCGTGCTCGAGACCGGTGCGAGGATCCACGTGCCGCTGTTCATCAACATCGGCGACACGGTGAGGGTCGACACGCGCAGCGGCGAGTACGTCTCGCGTGCCTGATTCGAGGGGCGCGCGGACGATCGATGCGTAGGACCGAGCAGCGTCGCGCCGCCGTGTGGGCGCTGTATCAGAGCGATCTTCTGGATCGCCCGCTCGAGGAGACGTTCCCGCGCGACGTGCATGGCTTCACGCGCACGCTCGCAGTGCTCGTGCGCGAGCACCAGCCGGAGCTCGACGAGTTGATCTCGACGCACGCCAGTGGATGGTCGCTCGAGCGGATCGCGCCGCTCGAGCGGTCGATCCTGCGCGTCGGTCTGGCCGAGCTGCTGCACGCCGACGAGCTGCCCGGAGAACGCGCGATCCCGCCGGAGGGGGCGATCGACGAGGCGGTGGAGACCGCCAAGCGCTTCTGCGGCGCCGACGCGCCGGCGTTCGTCAACGGCATCCTCGGCGCGGTCCAGCGCGAGCGCGCCGGCGGGGAGGGCGCGACTTAAACAAAGCTGAGCGCGTAGGCCACGAACGCGACCGCCAGCACCGCCACGCCGAGCAGCTGGCGCGGACGGACGAACTCGGTCGGCCGGACCGTCACCAGCAGCGCGAGCAGCGCGAAGGGATCGACGTACTTCTGCCAGGGGTAGCGGACAGCCAGCGTCGAGAGCAGGAAGCAGCCACCGAAGATGATCGCCAGCCACGGGCGCGGAGCGACTCGCAGCCGGATCCAGATCACCGCCCCAGCGAGCGGCACCAGGACCCAGAACAGCAGCGACGTGCCGTCGATGATCGGCAGATGCTTGGCGACCGCCCACAGGACGCCGGCGGTATGCCGGCTCGGTGTCGCCGGCCACAGCACGAGCAGGAGCACTCCGGCGGCCGCCGCGAGCAGAGGACCTCTGGCTTCCGGGATCACAACCGGACGACTGAAAGCCATCGCCGGCACGAACAGCACGGCGCCGTACAGGCCGATCGTGGCGAGCGCCAGCTCGAGCGTGAGCGACGTAAGCCCGGTACCGCCCACCCCCGTCCCGCTGCACAGACCGCACGAGCCCGGATCCCCGCCGGGCGGCACGAGGCCGTGCCACGTCAGGAACAGCGCCGCCGCCGGCACTGCGGCCAAGCCGACCGCGCCCACCGCCAAGATGCTCTCGCGCGACACCCGGCCCGAGACGCGCAGCGCGTAGAGGCCAGCCACCGGCAGCATGAACGCAGCGCTCTGCCGTGTCAGGACCGCCGCCGCGATATAGGCGCAGGCCGCCAGAAACGGAGCGAGCCGACTCACCTCTCGATAGCGCTCGAGGCGCTCGACGGCCAGTACCACGAACAAGGTCGCCAGGTTGTCGGTCAGCAGCCGGAACGATGTTCCGAAAACATAAGGCGAGAGCGCGAACAGCAGTGTCAGCGCGAGCGCCGGCCAGTACGGAAGGCGCAGCCGACGGTTGAGCAGCGCGAACACCGCCAGCGTCAACCCGTACGAGATCAGCACCTCGACCAGCCGCAGCCGCCACAGCTGATAGCCGATCACCTTGCCCACGTACGCGAACAGGAGGTGGAACAGCGGGGTCTGGGCCGCGTGGTAGGAGGCGAGATCCGGGAACGGCAGCTGCCCGCCGAACCGCAGGATCGTCGGCAAGTGGTAGATCGTCTCGTCGCTGCCGTGGAAGATCGGCAGGGTCGCGGTCATGCCGCGCAGCGCGGCCACCACGATCAGGAACGGGATTGCGAGCACCACGGGCGCAACCCACCGGGCCGGCGGCTTGCCGGCGACCGCCGTCGGCGAGGCCGGCGCAGCGGCTTTCGAGGAGGCGACGGTCGTCATCGCGTCCATGAAGCTAGCTAAGCGCTACGTAGGAATGTGCCGCGGCCGCCTTTCCGCAAGCCACAATGCGGACATGAGACTGCTTGTCGTCGACGACGACCGTCCGCTGCGCGACGTGCTGCGGCGGGCGCTGACGCTCGCCGGCTACGAGGTCCGGCTGGCGGACAGCGGCGCGACCGCGCTCGCCGAGGTCGCGGGTGGCGTGCCGGACGCGGTGGTACTCGATGTCGGCCTGCCCGACATCGACGGCCTCGAGGTGTGCCGTCTGCTGCGTCGCGAAGGCAACCGCGTGCCGGTCCTGATGCTGACCGCCCGCGACGCGATCTCCGACCGGATCGACGGCCTCGACGCGGGCGCCGACGACTACCTGGTCAAGCCGTTCGACATCGACGAGCTCAAGGCTCGGATCCGCGCGCTGCTACGGCGCGCCGGCGGCGAGGGCGACATCGAGGGCGGGCTGTCGTTCGACGGGCTCAAGCTCGATGCGGCGCGCCACGGTGTGGTGGTGGGGGAGAAGTTCGTCGAGCTGACCCGCACCGAGTACCAGCTGCTGGAGTTGCTGATGCTCAACCCGCGGCGGGTTCTGCCGCACAGCCTGATCTACGAGCGCGTCTGGGGCTACGACTTCGGCCCGACCTCGAACGCGCTGCGCGTGTACGTCGGATACCTGCGGCGCAAGCTCGAGGAGGCGGGCGCCGAGCCGGTGATCCACACCGTTCGCGGCGTCGGCTACGCGCTGCGGGAGCACGGCGAATGAGCCTGCGCGCCCGGATGGCGCTGGCGTCGGGCCTGGCGGTCGCGCTGGCGGTGATCGCGGTCGCCGTCTCCGCATACGCCGGGACCCGCTCCCAGCTTCGCGGTCAGGTCGACAACTCGCTGCAGAACCTGACGCACCAGGTGCTGCCGGGACCTCCGGGAGGGCAAGGCGGTTTCTTCCCGGGTGCAGGGCCGCAGGGGCATGCCGTGGGCGAGTCGCCCGGCGTTGGCGACGAAGGCCTCGGACTCGACCGCACCAGGGGCCCGGGACTCGGCGGCCCGGCGGGAATCGTGACGCTCGTCTACGGCAACGGCGGGGTTTACGTACCGCCCGGCCAGACGCAGCAGATCCCGGTGGATGCACGGTTGAAGGCGCTCGCGGCCCGCGGTAGCGGCCAGTACTACACCGAAATGCACGTGGATGGCACTCACGTCCGGGTGCTCGCGACCGGGATCGGAAGCGACGGCGCGCTCGCGGTCGCGCTGCCGCTCACCGACGTCGATCACGCGCTTTCCAGCCAGCTGCTGCTGCTCGCCTTGATCGCCGCCGGTGGGATTGCGCTTGCGGCCCTCTTCGGTCTGCTCGTCGCTCGGACCGCGCTGGCACCGATCGCGCGGTTCACCAAGCAGACCGAACAGATCGCGGCGCATCCCGAGCGACTGGACCACGAGCGCCTCGATGTGCACGGACGGGACGAGCTGGCCCGGCTGGCGCGGACGTTCAACACGACGCTCGACGCGCTCGACGAGTCGGTCCAGGCGCAGCGCAACCTGGTCGCCGATGCATCTCACGAGCTCCGCACCCCGATCGCGACGATCAGGGCGAACCTCCAATTGATGCGCGACGAGGAGCAGCTCTCTGAGGAGGATCGCGAGGCCCTGCGGGCGGACGTGATCCAGGAGCTCGACGAGCTGACTGCGCTCGTTGCGGACGTGGTCGAGCTCGCCCGCGGCAGCAAGCCGACCGGCGAGCCCGGGGAGGTGCGCCTCGATGCGATCGCGGCGGACGCGGTCGAGCGGGCGCGGCGGCGAGCGCCGGAGCTGGCCGTGGAGGCGAAGCTCGAGCCCGCGCTGGTCCGCGGGGACGGGGAGCGAATCGCGCGGGCCGTCAACAACCTGCTCGACAACGCCTCCAAGTGGAGCCCGCCGGGAGGCCTGATCGAGGTCAGCCTGCACGATGGCACAGTGACGGTGCGCGACCACGGCCCCGGCTTCCACGAGGAGGACCTGCCGTACGTCTTCGATCGCTTCCATCGCGCCAAGGACGCGCGCAACAAGCCGGGCTCAGGTCTGGGGCTGGCGATCGTGCGCCAGGCGGCCGAGGCGCACGGCGGTCACGTCGAAGCGGCCAACGCGCCCGACGGAGGCGCGGTGCTGCGCGTCAACTTCGGACCGATGCTCGAGCTCGACGAGGAGGAGGGCTCCGTCAGCGCGGCGACACGGTCACCGTGATCTGCGTGGCGTGCGCGCGGGAGCGGATCCGCACCAGCGCCGCGCCCGGCCGGGATGTGACCACGCCGCCCTTCACTCTCACTCGATATCGACTCCGATAAACGAGCGCCGGCGTCGAGATCTCGGTGATCGAGCCGGCGGCGAAGGTGCCGCGGCGACCCACCCGCCGCGTCGAATACGCGAGATGGAAGGTCCTCGTCTGAACGTCGAAGGACCATGACAGCGGTGTTCCGGCGATCACCTGCGGGTACGGCTCGACGAGTGCACGCAGCGTCCCCTCGATCAGGTTCGACCCGCGTGGCGGCTTGCTCGGGTCGCGGACGATGCCGGTTGTGCCGGTGTCGGTTGGGGAGGAGCAGGCGCAGTAGGACCACTCGAGCCAGGGCACCATGTTGCGGTCCGCGCGAGCGAGCTGATCCTGCAGGAACGGGACGTTGCTGGTCGAGCCGAACTCGGTCTCGAGCAGCGCCTCGTGCGTCTTGGCGACGTGGTCGAGCGCGTGGGCGAAGACCATGTCGTCGGCCTTGTCGCAGGCGGGAGAGGTGCCGTGCGAGGGTGCGGTCAGGCAGTAGTCGTGAAACGCGAAGCCCGCATGCGGATCGTCCAGCGCCCCGACCGTCGTGTCGACGCCGTCGTTGAAGAGGACGTTGGGCTCGTAGAAGTCGAGTGTTCTCGGGTCGGCGACGCGGATCGCGTGGTTCACACGGCGGTAGAACGCTGTCAGCTTCGCGTCGAACGTGCAGGTCGCCGGCATCGAGCACGTGGTCCATGCCGTGCCGGGGAACGGCTCGTTGAACTGCTCGTAGCCGAGCACGGAGGGGTCGTGGCGGAATCGGGTGGCGACGTGTCCCCAGGCCCGCGCGAAGTAGACCTGGAGGCCAACGCCGCGCGGTCCGGATGCGTCGTCGAAGAACGCATCGAGCGCATGCTGGAGCGCCGGGTTACCGGTGTAGTTGCCGGGGAACCCGAGCTTCGGGTTGGGGAGCCCGCCGGTCTGCACCGCCCAGTCGGGCGCGCCCTCACCCTGGAACAGCTCGTTGTACATGTCCTGGTGGAAGTCGAGCAGCGACAGCACGCCGTGGCGCGCGAGCGTCGCCACCGTCCCCGCGATCTGCCGCAGGTAGGCGTCGTTGTAATGGCCCGGCGTCGGCTCGACCGCCTTCCAGATCACGCCGACTCGCACCGCGTTGAAACCGATGCGCGCCAGAAACGCCGCGTCGTCGTTGCCGAAGCCCGCGACCCCCGGGTAGTACGGCGGGAGCTTGTAGACCATGTTGATGCCGTGGACGATCACGACGCGGCTGCGGGCATCGGTGAGCCAGCGCCCGGAGTGACTCAGGGGCAGCGCCGGAGCGGCCCGGGCGCCGGTGCAGAGCAACAGTGCGATAGCTAAACCGAGGGCGAGCGAATGCGAGCCCTTCTTGAACGAAGTCAACGGGGTAGCCGCTGGGTGAGTGTCACGACCTGCTGGAACACAGGCCTATTCTGATACGGGAACGGCGGGATTGCGATCGCCGACGCGTAGGTGAAGGTGTTCTGGTCGCTGCACGCCGGCTCCGGGTCCTTCGGGCAGACCGCGCCGTACAGCTGCTGCGGGGTGACCGTCAGCGCCGCGGCAAGCGAGCGTTGCAGCGCTTGGCGGCATCGGCTTCGAAGGGTCGCGAGCGAGAAGGCATGGCCCGGGAGCGCGCCGCAGTACGGCCGGCTGAACGGGGCTTGCTCGGTCCCGAACAGGCGGCGCAGGTCCTTTGAGACCTGCCCATAGAAGTCCTCCGTGAAGTCGGTGCCTCCGGTGCCGATCATGCGCGAGACGTCCTCGAACGCGGCTGGCCCGAGCGTCGGCCCGAACTCGGCGCTCAGGAGCTTCGGCCACCAGGCGTCCATCAGCTCGATCGCGGGGGTGAACTGATCGTGGCCCGAGCGGGTCATATCGCGACGGTGGCCGCCGGCGGCGTACCACGCGTGGAGCTCCTGGAGGGCGCTGCGAAGCTTCTGCGAGCGCGGCGTGCGGAGCGCACGGAACAGGAGCGGCAGCAGCTTGACCGCGCGGATGTCCTCGGTCGCCGGCTCATCCATCGCCTGGACGAGCTGCGAGATGTGCATCTTGTGGCCGTGCGCGAGGTCGGCCGTGATCCGGTCCTCGATCATCTGCGAGCGGAACACCGGGCCGTAGCCCCACTGGTCATCGGCCGCGGCCCAGCCCGGCGCCTGCTTGTTGTTCCACGACACCAGGTAGTCCTGGTCGGTGACGTGCGGGTGCTGGGCGGCCGGCAGCCAGGTGGCCGTGTGCGTGCTCGCGTCATACCCCTGCCAGTCGTACTGACCGGTGCCGAGGATCGGGAAGTCGGGCGAGGTCCCGGCTGCGCGCTGCGGCATCCACCCCGACATGTAGTACGAGATGTGGTTGGCGTCGACGTACGCCCAGTTGAACAGGAAGTTGATCTTCGCCGCCGCGTGCTGGAAGGATGTGTAGTTGCGGATAACGCCCGGCTCGTTGAGCTCGGCGAAGCCCAGCGCCGAGTCGGCCTCGTGGAAGTACGTCGAGCGGGCGTGGACGAATGCGACCGGCTTGCCGTGAACGTGCCCCCGCGCGTAGACGATGCCGTGGACGGTGCGGTACGCGGTCAGCGTCTCCGAGCCCGCAGGGGTCGAGTCCGCCAGCGACGGCTTCCAGGTGTTGACCCGGACCAGCTTCTGCATCGCGAGACAGTGGCCCTTGTACATGTAGTGGTAGGCGTCGCGGCAGAGGACTTCGGCGAACGTATCGACGTTGTCGGAGGTCGAGGTGGTCGCGCTCCACGCGTAGTCGCGTCCGTGGCCGAGCTCGACGTACTGGTTGACGCCCGGAAACGCTGCGCCGCGAGCGTCGATCCCTGGCCCGTGCAGATCCTCCTCCATCAGGATCGCAGGGACGTAGTAGCCGACCTGCGGGCCCATCACCGCGATCGGGTGCCCGTTGGTGGAATGGCGGGCTGCGACCAGCTCCCAGTTCGAGGCGTGACCGGGTCCGTTTAGTCCCTTGCGCAGTGTCGCGCCGAGGTTGGGAAGCGATCCGGTGGCGTCGGCAGCGCCACCGCTCACCCGTCCGACCGCCGGGAACGTGACCGACCCCGGGTCCGGCAGTGCCAGGCCCTTCGTCGAGAACGCGTTGCCCGTCTCATACGGGAAGCGCCGATGGAGGATCGTGACCGCGGCCTCGGGGTCGTTGGCCTCGCGGAAGTCGCTCCACGCGCGCTGGCCGGCGATCGGGCCGAGGCGCTTCTGCAGAGCTTCGAGCGTGAGCGCCGAATTGAGCTCATTGCCGCCGCCCTTCCCGAAGATGCCGCCGATCAACGACGCCTCGGCGATCACGTCATCGATCGTCCACGGCTGCGGGGTCTGGCGCGAGGCGGCGTACTCGAACGGCATCAACGCCGGGTTGAGCTTCGCGGCCTGGATGTAGGCGTTGATGCCGGCGACGTAGTTGCGGGCGTCGTTGACGAGCTGGACGCCGGCGGCGCCGTAGAAGCGGGGCGCCTCGTTGACCTGCCACTGGAGGTCCTGCTCGGTGTACGGCGCGATCGCCCACTGCGTCTCGTCCATCGCGCGATTGGACGGCGAGCCGCCGGCGAACGAGGAAAGCTCGCCGCGCGCCGTGTGCCTGAGCACGTCCATCAGGAACAGCCGGTCCTCGGCGCCGGCGTAACCGGCCCCGAACATCAGCTCGGCACGGGTGTCGCCGTAGATGTGGGGGACGTCGTACTGGTCGCGGATGATCGTCAGCCCCGCCTTGGGATGCTCGATCGAAGTCTGGTCGCCGGCCTTCACGCCGAACGTGGCGTCCTTGAAGAAGTTGCCGACCTGCGCGTCGGTCAGCGTCGGGTCCCCGTAGACGAGGTCGCGGTACAGGGGCAGCTGATCGTCGAAGTGCGGCGGGATCGTGCCGTTCGCCTCGAACAGCGCGCCCTCGACGGCGTTGTCGACCCCGGCTTCGCCGGCTGGAAGGACATCGCGAAAGCCGCCCGCGTCATTCGTGCCGTACGGCTGGACCTGTGCGAAGGCGGCCGGCGCCATGACGAGCACCGCGATCGCACTGGCCAGTGCAGCAGCATGTCTCCTCATCCGCCCATAAGACTACTTTGCTGTTGATCGAGGGGTGCCAGTACCGATGAGGGGCCGCTTCGCGGCGTCCATGGGGCCGTGCGGGCCCGTCCAGACCGCCTGGATGGGCGGGGCTCGGCGGGCGGCTAGCTGCGGGTCGGTTTTCGGCTTGCGCCACGCTTCCGGGCCTTCGGCCGGGTGCCTTGCGGGTGTGATCTGCCCGGCATTGGGCTTTCGAAGAGGGGATGGACGTTCGGCCCTCGCAACCCGTGCTTCAGCGGGAAGGAGCGTGTGTGTATGAAGTCCCGCCCACCCGTCGCCCGCCGGCCATGGATGGCCGGCGGAATGGGCATGGATGGGGTGGACACCGCGACCGCCACCGCGTGAAGACCTGAACCGCCACCACCGTCCGGACGGGGCCGCACGGGTGGGAGGGACCCCAATCCCCGGCGAGCGGAGCGAGGCCCAACTACCCCCCGCCGGACTCAGCTCCCACCCGCCAGCAACGGCCGCAGCGTCGGCGTGCAGGGGCACGAGGCGCCCCGAAGGCGCGGCAGATGCAGCAGGTCCTCGATCGCCTGCAGCGTCGAGTAATGGTCCGCCGGCATTCGCATCCGCGCTCCCGCCCGCGCCAGACCCCCGGCGAGGATCGTGACGATGTGGCCGCCGGCGGCCAGGCGGCAGCAGCCGTCGTCGCTCGAGCCCTCGTCCCAGGTGATGATCAGCAGACCGCGGCTGCCGAGCGCGCGCAACAGCGGCGGCACGAGCTTGAGGAGGAACTGATCGCCCGTGATCAGGTCGCAGTCGTGCATGTCGTGGCAGAGGTTCGGCGTGATCCAGACGAACGTGGGCAGGGCGTTCGCGCGCTCGTCGAGCGCCAGCTGCGTCATCGGGACGACCTTGGTGCAGCGCGAAGACACGTCCGCGATCCGTGTGTAATACATGAACGGATCGTGCTTCTTGGCGTAGTCGCCCCACTCTGATCCCATGAAGCAGGGATGCGGGAGGTCCTCCATGTAGGCCTTCCACGAGATGTGCGCTTGCTCGAGCTGGTCGACGATGCTGGTCGCGCCGACGCTGCAGCTCGTGCAATCGCTGTCGATCCCGAATGTCGAGCCGCCCGTGAGCGCCAGGTAGTTGGGAAGCGAGGGGTGCGTGATCGCGTACATCCCGGTGGCCAGCGCGTAGTGCTTGGCGAGCAGGTTGATGAACGGTGTCTGGGCGGACCCGATGACGTCGGAATATTCCTCGTTCTCCATCACGATCACGGCGATGTGGCCGGGTGGGCCGCCTGCCAGGCGGATCGTCGCTGAGGGCCGCGTCTGGATCGTCCCCTGGCGCACGGACGAGCCACACGCCATCACCGACAGCGCGGTCGCTACCGCGACCGCCGTCAACGCCAGCGCGCGCCGCCGCACCCCGTTAGCCCTCGACTGCGCCTAGAGACGCGGGGCGGTCAGGAAGGATCATCGCGGAGCCCGTTGCAACCGCGACAGGCTTGCCGTCGGCGTTCAGCACCTCCGCGTTCGCAACGGCGATCCGTCTGCCGGCGTGCACACCGCTGCCGCGCGCGGTCGCGCAGCGGCCGTCCGCGCCGAGCGGACGCAGGTAGTTGACCTTCAGGTCGATCGGCGCGAGCGCCGTGCGCGGGGGCAGCCTGGTCTGCAGGGCTGCGCTCAGCGCGGTCTCGGCAAGCGTTGCGACCGCGCCACCCTGGACACGCTTGCGGCGGGGCGCGCACAGCCACTGCGTCGCGGGCATCTCGAACACGACCTCATCGGAATCGACGGACGCGATCTTCAGCCCGGTCAGGTAGTGGACCGGCGGCATCGGTAGCTCGCCCGAGAGCTGCGCGCGCAGCACCTCGATCCCGCTCAGCCGGTCCCACACCTCCTGGCCGAGAGTCTGGCCCTGGACGGGTCGCTCCCAGGGATCGGGACTGGGATCGTCGCGCTGGGGCTCGGGCGTGGCCGGCGTCTGCGGCGGGTCAGGCTCCACGCGGTTTTTCGCGGTGCCGTCCTGCTTCGGCTGGATCAGCAGCAGCGAGCTGCCGTGGGCCAGCAGCCGCTCGTTCTCGTCGAACACGGCAACGTCCGTCAGCGCGATCGTGCGCCGCGCCTCGATCACCCGTCCGCGCGCGACGACCGAGCCACCGGGGCGAGCCGGACGCAGCAGTCGCAGAGACAGCTCGGAGGTTGCAAACGGGGCCGCGACGGGCATCACCGTCTGCAGCGCGCAGCCCATCGCGGCGTCAGCCGGAATCGTCAGCGGGCCGATCGAGATCGCCCCCTGCGGCGAGCACAGCCATTCGCTCAGGGGCATCGCGAAGGTCGCCGTGCCCTCTCCGACCTCGGTTATCTGCATTCCGGTCAGGTGTGAGATCGGCGGCCGCGCCCTGCGGCCTTCGAGCATGTCCCGCAACATTTCCGCACCCGACCGCGGGCCTATCTGAGGCGTGAGGTAACCGCCCCGAACCGGATCCTGCCACGGGGGCTGGGAGGTGGAAAACGCTGGATCGCGGGCTGCCGACACTGCATTGCAGCCTAATGGACGCCAAACTGACGTTTGCCACATCGGCCGCAAGGGAATAGAGGCTTTGTCACTCTGGGCGTGAGGCGGGCGCCGTGCAGGGAGGTCCTCTCCTGACAGCCGAATCAGATTTTGAGCACTTCGCGCTGTTCTATGCCGGCATCACGGAGTTCACGGCCGGAACGCGCGAATTCGTCGAGACGGGCCTGGAGTTCGGGGAGCCGGTCCTGGTGGCTGTCAGGGCGGAGAAGATCGAGGCACTCAGACGCGCCCTGAACGGCGATGCCCGGCGGGTTCAGTTCATCGACATGGGAGAGCTCGGCCGCAATCCCGGGCGGATCATCCCGGCCGTGCGCGAATGGGTCGATGCCCAGCCGCGCGGCCGCTGCCGCTTCATCGGGGAGCCGATCTGGCCGGGCCGCACCGACCTCGAGGCGATCGAGGCGACGCGGCACGAGGCGTTGATCAACATGGCGTTCGCCGATGCCCCGGCGACGATCCTCTGCCCCTATGACACGAACGGGCTCGACCCAGCGGTCGTCGCCGATGCAGAGCGCACCCACCCGCTGTTGATGCACGGGGCCGACCAGTGGGCCAGCGGTCAGTACACCGATCCGCTGCACTTCTGGCGCGCGGATCAATGGCGACTTTCGAGCCCGCCGCCGGTCGCGGACCGCGTGGCGATCGATCGCGACCTGTTCTCGACCCGGAATTTCGTCCACGATCGGGCGCGGGCCTTCGGGCTTGGCGAGGCGCGCTGCGACGATCTCGTGCTCGCCGCCAACGAGGCCGTCACCAACGCGCTGATCCATGGCGCGGAGCCGCGCGAGCTACGGATCTGGCAGGACGGGGAGCGCATCGTGTGCGAGGTCGCGGATGCCGGCCATCTCGAAGATCCGTTGACCGGACGCCGTCGTCCGAGGACGGACTGCGTCGGCGGCCGCGGAGTGTGGCTGATCAACGAGCTGTGCGACCTGGTCGAGCTGCGGCCGATCGACGGCGGCACCCGGATCCGGCTGCACGTCGAGCTCTCGCCTACGTGAGGATCACTTCGGCGTCGCGCCGCGGCGTCTCGGTGATGGCTCGCCGGAGCGTCGGCTCCGGCTCCGCCCGTGAGGGATTGAACTGCCGGCGCTTGACGAGCTCGCTGAGCACGGTTCGCATCTCGAACTGAGCGAACGCCGCACCGAGGCAACGCCGTACGCCGCCGCCGAACGGGATCCACGTGTAGGTCCCTGGCGGGGTGTCGAGGAAGCGCTCGGGGAGAAAGCGATCGGGGTCCGGGTACAGGTCCGGCCGTCGATGCACGAGATAGATCGACGGCGTGACCGTCACGCCGGCGGGCAGGTTCCAGTCGCCGATCTGGACCGGCTCGGTCAGGCGCCGGGTGACCAGTGAGATGACGGGCCGCAGGCGTAGCGTCTCGGTCACCACCGCGTCCAGATACGCCGTCTCATCAGCGCGGACCTCTTCGGTGAGGCGCTGCAGCTTGTCCGGATGGTGCGCCAGTCGCTCGACGGCCCACGCCAGCGCGGTGGCGGTCGTCTCGTGTCCAGCGACGAGCAGCGTGACAAGCTCGTCGCGCAGTTCCTGGTCGCCGATCTGCTGACCGTCCTGGTGGCGGGCCTCGAGCAGCAGCGAGAGGATGTCCGAGCGCTGGTCGAGGTCGGGGGCGTGGCGACGCTCGGCGATCTCGGCGTAGATCGGCTGGTCGACGCTGGCCATGAGCCGCTGGAATATGCGTGAGCGCGAGAGCCGTTCAGGGCCCATCAGGACCGGTAGGAGCAGCACGCGAGGATCTGAGAGCAGGTTCAGCACGCGCCGCAGCGCCAGCCGAAGGCGCTCGAGCCGCTCGCCCTCCTCCATCCCGAACACTGCGCGGAGGATGATCTCGAGCGTCAACGCCTGCATTCGCGGCCGCAGCCGGTACGGCTCGCCATGCGGCCAGCGGTCGATCTCCTCGCTCGCGACGCGTTCCATCAGGCCTTGGTAGCTCTGCATGCGCTTGCCGTGAAACGGCGGCAGCAGCAGTCTGCGGTGCTCCAGGTGGCTGCCCTCGTCGAGCAGCAGCACAGAGTGCTCGCCGAGCACCGGCAGCAGCACCCGGTTGCCCTCGCCGGCGTGGAACACGCGAGCGTCGCCTGTGAAAACCTGGCGAACGTGCTCGGGGTTGGAAAGCATGATCCAGGTCCCCTCGTGAAGGATGCGCAGCGTGAACGTCTCGCCGAAGCGGGCCGCGCATTGCCGCAGCATCCACTGTGCCTTGCGCGACCAGATCGCGGTCTGCAGCGGCATCGGCATGCGCGGGCCGGGAGGGAGGGGCACGCCGCTCATAGCTGCACGCGTGGGTAGTAGTTCTGCGCCCCGACCGTGCGCACTTCGCTCAGCCAGTCGGAGTCGTATTCGTCGGTCGGGCCCTGGAACGGGTCCGCGAGCGACCAGGCCTGGCGTTTGTAGGTCCAGTTCTCGGGCTGCAGGCGGTGGGCTTCGCGGAACCATCGGACGGCGTCCTGCGGGTGCCCCGAGCGATGCAGGTACTGGCCGAGCTCGAAGCAGGCGGCCGCGCGCGAGGCGGTGAGATCGCGTGGCCCGGAGCGCTGTACCACCTCCTCGGGTGAGAGCGCGAAGCGCGACTGCTGGCCGTGCCTGACCCAATCGCGAAGCGCGTTCAGGTAGGGCTCGGGATCGATCTTGATGCCCTGCGCCTCGCGCAGCATCTCAGCGACCGCAGCCGGGAGCTGTGCGAGCTGCTCCTCGGTCGGCTGCCTCGGGTACCAGGGGAATGCGGGCTCCGGCGGGCGAACGATCACGCCCTGCTCGTCTACCCAGACACCGCTGGGCACATTGGTCACGCCGAGCAGCTCATCGAGCACGTGCCCGGCGTCGATCAGCGCCGGATGGGTCGTCTTGGCGCGGTCGATCCAGGGCGCCGCGGCCTCTACCCCACCGGTGTCGAGCGCCACGCTCACCACCTCGAGCCCCTCTGGGTGAAGCTCGTCTCGCAACTTCCGCCACCCGGGCAGATCAAGACGGCACCCTCACCAGGACGCCCAGGCGATCATGAACACCTTGGTCTCGCGCAGCGAGCGCAGCGCGAAATCTTCGCCATTGCGATCGGGAAGCGTGATGTCCGGCAGCTCCGCGCCGTGCAGCGCCTGACCGCCCGATTCTGGCCCGAGCGCCCAGACCCCGTGTACGTCGTCCTCGACCAGAGCCATGCCGAGCCGGTCAGCGAGCGTGCGCAAATCGAATGGCGGCGGCAGCGGCACGCAGATCTCGCCTCGGCACGCGCCCTGCGGCTTGATCGTCCAGCCGGTCCGCGCCTCGAGATCGACAGGTGGCTCGTCCAGGCGCTCGAGGATCACCGGCCGACCCTACATCAGATTAGGGTTGGGTGATGAATGTCCTGGTGTTCCACGGCTACCTGTTGCGTGGCACTGGATCCAACGTCTACAACGCCGAGCTGGCGCGCGCCTTGGTGCGGCTCGGACACGAGGTCCACATCGTCTGCCAGGAGCGCCACGCCGCCGAACTCGAGTTCGTCGGCGCCGTCGGAGACTGGGACGGCGGGCGGCTCGTGATCACACAGGTCCGGAGCGTTCCGTGCACCATCTACCGGCCCGATGTCGGCGGCCTCCTGCCGGTCTACGTGGCCGACGACTACGAGGATGTCGAGGCGCGGCCGTTCGCGGAGCTGAGCGACGGCGAACTCGATGCGTACCTGGACGCGAACGTCGACGCCGTCCGCGAGGTGGCGGACCGCGTGAGGCCGGACATTGCGCTGGCCAACCACCTGGTCATGGGTCCCGTGATCCTCGCGCGCGCACTCGCCGGTCGAGGCGTTCCCTATGCAGTGAAAGTGCACGGGAGCGCACTCGAATACACGGTCAAGCCGCATCCCCGCTTCCTGCCGTATGCGCGCGAGGGAATTGCGGGCGCCAACGGCGTTCTCGTCGGATCCCGGCACACCGCGGAGAGCCTTTGGGCGGCGCTCGACGAGCCGTCGCTTCCGGCTCGAACCCGGCTCGGTCCCCCCGGGGTAGATGTCGCCGAGTTCCGCCCTGCGGAACCGGCGTCTGCTGCGGCGGCGGTCGGCGAGCTGGCCGAGCGGATCGGGCGCGTCAAGCGTGTGGCGCGCCCCGAGTCTGTTTTCGACCGCGACCACGCGGTCACGGCGCGGACGCTCCGCGAGCTCTCACGCATCCCACCGGAGGAGCCGCTGGTCACTTTCGTCGGCAAGCTGATTCTTGCGAAGGGGATCGACCTGCTGTTGCTCGCGTGGCCGCTGGTGCTGGCCGCCGAACGCGAAGCCAGGCTCGTGGTTGTCGGCTTCGGCGCGTACGAGGACGGGGCACATCAGCTCGTGGACGCGCTGTCGGAAGGCGACCTGGCGGAGGTGGCGAGTCTCGTCGAACGAGGCCACGAGCTCGAGGGAGGCGCCCCGGGAAGCCTGCTCTTCGCCGCGTCGTTCATCGAATCGTTGCAGGGGTCAGACCAGCGCCGGGGGTACATCGATGCGGCGAGTGCGATGCGCAATCGCGTCGCGTTCGCCGGCCGCCTGGAGCACGACGAGCTCGCGGTCGTGCTGCCGATGTTTCAGGCGATGGTGGTGCCCAGCACGTTCCCCGAGGCGTTCGGGATGGTTGCCGCCGAGGCCGCGGCAGCTGGCGTGCTGCCGATCAGCGCCGGCCACTCCGGCCTGGCCGAGGTGTCCCGAACCCTGATCGCGGATGTGCCCTCGAGCATTGGGGAACTGATGACGTTTCCGCTTGGACCGGACGCCGTGACGGCGATCGCCTCACGCGTGATCGCCTGGCTGCACACGCCCCCCGAACAGCGCGACGCCGTCCGTCGGGCGTTGGCCCGCACGGTAGCCGCCCACTACTCCTGGGAATCGGTGGCCCGGAAAGTCATCGCCGCCGCGAATGCTGGGTCCGCGGCCGAGTCGTGGCGTCCCATCAGTCCCGGATAAGCCGAGCTCAGCGCCGCCAGCAACTCCTGGAGGGGAAGGTCGGCAAACACACCGCGGTCGCGCACGTACTCCATGTGACGGCGGCCGTCTCCGCTGAAGGGATGCAGCAGGGCGTCGCCGGTTCCATCGAACTCGAGCGGCGCGACACCGAAGCGGGCGCACAGCGTGGCGTTGAAAGCCGGTGTGGCCTTGCGCCAAGCGCCGCCCAAATACAGCTCGGAGTACCCGTGGTAGACGAACACGTCCGTGCCCATCAACGTGCGGAGCCGATCCGATTGCAGATGGTTGCGCACGTCGGCGAACCCGAGACGCGCGGGGATCCCGAGGGAACGTGCCGTCGCCGTGAGAACGACGGCCTTCGGCACGCAATATGCGGACCCCCGAGCAATCACGTTGCTCGCCACGTAGTCATCTGCTTCCGCAGAGGCGCTGTAGGGGTCGTAGCGGATCTCGTCGCGGACCGCGGCGAACAGCCGGCGGATACGGTCGTGCTCGTCGGTTGCGCCGGCCACGGCGTCCGCGGCGAACCGGCGGACGGCAGGATGCTCGGCGTCGATGAACTTCGTTGCGGCGAGATGCTCGGGTCGAGATGGGGCGTCGGGATCCGGTTTGCGGTTCGCCATCGTCGCCGAAGCCTAGCGGCGGTCGTCGGGCGGGCCGCGGCGATCCCGGCGTGCGAGAATCGCTTCTCGATGGGAGCTCTGAAATGGACCGCAACGCTCGAGCCGCGCGGGCCTGCCGCCGCCGTGATCCTCGACCACGAGCAGGTCACCGCGGTCGGGGAAGGCGCCAAGCGCTTCCCGGTCGTCGCTCGGGTCAATGGCTACGAATGGCGCACGACCGTCATCCGGATGCGCGGGGAGTTCCTGTTGGGCCTGAATCGCGAGGTCCGCGACGGCGCAGGCGTCGAGGCCGGCGACAGGCTCGATGTCGAAGTCGAGCTCGACAGCGCTCCGCGCGAGGTAGAGGTTCCCGATGCACTCGCAAGCGCGCTCGCCGGTGACGCGAGCGCGGCGAAGCGCTGGGAGTCCCTGTCCTACACCCACCGCAAGGAGTATGCGCGCTGGGTCCAAGAGGCCAAGCGTGAAGAGACCCGCGACCGCCGGGTCGTGCGCGCGGTCGAGATGTTGTGCGACGGCGAGACGCTCAGCTGAACCGCGATGCCAGACGCCCTGTACTTCACCGAGTCTCCCGAGGCCAACGCGCTGATCGCATCCGATCCGATGGCGCTGCTGATCGGTTTCGCGCTCGATCAGCAGGTCTCGGTGCAGAAGGCCTTCTCCGGGCCGCTCGCGCTGCGCGAGCGGCTCGGCTCGATCGACCCCGAGGCGCTCGCTTCCGCCGACCTCGAGCCCGTCTTCCGGCAGGTCCCCGCGATTCACCGGTTCCCCGGCGCGATGGCCAAGCGGGTGCACGATCTCGCGGTCCATGTCCGCGACAACTACGGCGGCGACGCGGCCCGCGTGTGGACCACGGCCCCGGACGCCGCGACGCTCCGCGCGAACCTCGCCGCCCTGCCGGGGTTCGGCGAGATGAAGATCAAGGCGCTTGGCGCGGTGCTGGCGAAGCGCTATGGCGTGAGGGCCGCCAAGGAGCTGGTCCCCTGGCACCCAACCCTGGGCGACGTCGATTCGCCGGAGGCGCTCGCGGAGTACCAGGCGGCGAAGCGCGCGCACAAGGCCGAGTGGTCCAAGGCGCGAGCCAAGGCCTAGGTCAGCCGCCGATCCTCCAGCTGAAGCGCACGTGCGCCTCGGGCGGCGCTCCGACGAGGTGACTGCTCTCGTTGTCGAACGTGAATCTGATCCCTGTGAACCTGATTTCGACGGGGGCCTCGAACACGATCCAGCCACTGATGCAGCCGATCCTGACGACATCGAAGGAGTCCGGGTAGTTCGACACCGCGTACTTCGGGTGCAGCTGGCCACCGTCCGAGGTGGTGGCGGTGAACTGCCATTGGCCGATCGCTGGGCCCACGCTGCTACAGACCTTCGCGCGGGCGCCCAGGAGCCGCTCCCCCTTGGCCGGCCGGCCCAGTCCCGTGACGTCGTAACGCGGTACCGGCGGGTGCAGGTCGACACGCTGCAGCGTCACGGCGATGCCGTCGGCGGTCAGCGTCGAGCCGATGCTTCCCGACATGGTCGTGGTCCCGCAACCGGCGATCGTCATCGCCGCCGCGAATGATGTGGCCACGGTGATTCGTAACTTGGACAACGTCGCTGACCCTCGGAGAAACCTAGCGCCGCAGAGAATCTCGTCGGCGTCCACGAATAGGATCCCGCCGAGGCGCCGATGGCCGATCGCAAAGACATCGACTTCAGCTACTCGCTGACCGACCGCGTCGTCCGGTTGAGCCTGGGCGAGCTCGCCGACTTCAGCGGCGCCAAATACGACGGCGACTTCTCGATGACGCTCGAGCAGGCGCAGCGGCGAAAGCACGAATACGTGGCCGAGCAGATCGGTCTGCATCCGGGCCAGCGTGTGCTCGATCTGGGCTGCGGGTGGGGAGCTCTCCTTAACTACATACGGAGCCGGGGCGCGACCGGCGTCGGGGTGACGCTGTCCGAGGCGCAGATGGCTTCGTGCCGGCGCCACGGCCTCGACGTCCACATCCAGGACGCTCGGCAGGTGACGCGCGACACGTTCGGGCCGTTCGACGCGGTCATCAGTCTGGGTGCGTTCGAGCACTTCTGTTCCCTGGACGACTATCAGGCGGGGCGTCAGGAGGACATCTACCGCGGGCTGTTCGAGAACGTCGCCGGGCTGCTCCCCGACAAGGGCCGCTTCTACCTCCAGACGATGGTCTTCGGGCGGAACATGATCCCGGTCGACCAGATCGACCGGAACGCTCCGCGCGAGTCCGACGCGTGGTACCTGGCGATGATGAGCGCCGCCTTCCCCGGGTCGTTTCTTCCGTTCGGTCAGGACCAGGTCGTTCGCTGCGCTGCGCCCCACTTCAGGCTGGTCTCCAGTCAGAGCGGACGGCTGGACTACATCGAGACGATCCGCCAGTGGGACGAGCGCACCGAGGCGTGGAACCCGCGCATGGCTCTGCTGAAGCTGCGCCTGCTGCCGAAATGGCTGACCAGCTCCGACTTCAGGTTCGCCTTCACCTCAGGAGTCAGCTCCAACAGCACCTGCTTCGAGCGCGAGCTGATGGATCACTTTCGTCTCGTATTTGAAAGAACCTAAGAATTTCATGAGGACTGCGCACCGCGCGGCGCTGGCCAGTACGCTCCGCCGCGAACTTTGATGCCTGCTGGGGAACTGACAGAGAGCGAGACGCTTTCGCCTGCCTTCTGGCGGGAGTGCCTTGCGCCATACACCAGGCCCTGCCTGAGGCGCGGCATGTTCGACCTCGCCACCTCCGTTGTCCCGTATCTGGCATTGACGGCGGCGATGTACGTGCTCTTCGACGTGTCGATCCTGCTCGTGCTGCTGCTTGCCGTGCCCGCCGCGGGCTTCCTGCTGCGCACGTTCATCGTCTTTCACGACTGCGCGCACGGCTCCTTCTTCCGCTGGCGCGGCGCCAACCGTTACGTCGGTATCGCGTGTTCGCTGCTCGTCTACCAGCCGTTCCACGTCTGGCGCCACGAGCACGCCGTCCACCACGCAACCGCGGGCGATCTTGACAACCGCGGCATGGGCGACGTCGACACGCTGACGGTCGCCGAGTACCGCGAGCTCTCGTGGCTGGGACGGCTGGGCTACCGGCTGATGCGCAACCCGTTCGTGCTGCTCGTGCTCGGGCCGCTGTGGGCGCTGTTCCTCGAGCCGCGGCTCATTCCCGGCTGGGCTCGCGAGCGCTTCTGGCGAAAGATCCTCGCGACCGACGCGGCGATTGTCGCCATCTTCTGCCTGCTCGGCGTGTTGTTCGGATGGGTGCCGGTCCTGCTGATCCAGCTGCCGAGCGCGATGATGGCCGGCTCCGCCGGCGTATGGCTGTTCTTCGTCCAGCACCAGTTCGAGGGCGTCTACTGGCAACGCAGTGACGAGTGGACCTACGCAGAGTCTGCTCTGCGCGGCAGCTCGTACCTGAAGCTGCCGAGGATCCTGCAGTTCTTCACCGGCAACATCGGGCTGCACCACGTCCATCACATGAGCCCGCGCATCCCCAACTACAACCTCCAGCGCGCGCACGACGAGAACCCGGTGTTCCACGACGTGCCCACCTTGAGCCTGTGGGAGGGAATCCGTACTTTCCGCCTCAAGCTCTATGACGAGGAGCGCGGCCAGCTGGTCGGCTTCTCAGCCGCAAGGCCGTAGCGGTTAGAGGGGCGGTAACGGCTAGAGAGGCGGTAGCGGTTAGAGGGGCGGTACCGGGTAGAGGGGCGGTAGCGGCTAGAGGGCGGCTGCTCGAGCCGCTAGGGTGCTCAGGGGATGGCTGCCGCAACCCTCGATCCAACCCTCAAGCCACGCCTACGGGGGGTCCTTCACCAGTGGGCGTTCGCCGTGTCATTGCTGACTGGCGCCGTCCTGGTGCTCGAGGCCGGATCCGCCCGAGCCCGGATAGCGGTGGCGGTCTACGCGCTCAGCGTCGCCGCGTTGTTCGGCACGAGCGCGCTCTACCACCGCGTCAACTGGCGCAGCTTCGCCGCGCGGCGCTGGATGCGCCGGCTCGACCACACGATGATCTTCGTCCTCATTGCCGGCAGCTACACGCCGTTTGCGCTGCTGGTACTTCATGGCACGTTGGGCGAGGTGATCCTGGTCGCAGCGTGGTCCGCGGCGCTCGCCGGAGCGGTTTTCAAGCTGATCTGGATCGATGCGCCTGGCTGGCTGGCGGCTGCCACGTATGTCTCAATCGGCTGGATCGCGATCATCGCGATGCCCGAGCTGGTCGATCGTCTGGGCCTCGCGGCTGCCGGGGGCTTGGCGCTCGGCGGCGTCCTCTACAGCGTCGGGGCTGTGATCTACGCGCGCAAGCGGCCGGACCCGGTGCCAGGGGTGTTCGGCTACCACGAGCTGTTTCACCTGCTGGTGATCCTCGCCGCCGCGCTGCAGTACGCGGTCGTTGCGTTTTGGATCCTGTAGCCGAGCGCGATGCGGGTCACCAAGCAGCCTTCCGCCGGCCCGGCTGAGCTCCTCGAGCGCGAGCGCGAGCTGGAAGCGGTCGAGGGGCTGATCGCCGCGGCGGGCCTTGGGGGGCGGCTGCTGGCGATCGAAGGACCGGCCGGCATCGGCAAGACCGCATTGATTGCGGCGGCCAAGCGGCTGGGGCAGGCGGCGGGGTTGCGGGTGCTCGCCGCGCGTGGCTCTGAGCTCGAACGATCGTTCACCTATGGCGTCGTCCGGCAATTGTTCGAACCGTTGCTTGCTTCAGAGCGTGCGGATGAGCGATCCGGCCTGTTGGCCGGGGCTGCCGCGCTCGCAGCGTCGGTGTTCGATCCCGCCCAAGTTGCGGGAGATCCTGCGGGAGACTCGTCCCTGGCCACCCTGCACGGGTTGTATTGGCTGACCGCGAACCTCGCCGAGCGCCAGCCGCTGCTGCTCGCAATCGACGACCTGCAGTGGAGCGATCTCGCGTCCCTGCGCTGGCTGGCGTATCTCCTGCTTCGAATGGAGGGTCTCTCGCTGCTGGTCGTGGTCGCGCTGCGCCCGGAGACCTCGGCCGAGGATCAGGCGCTTGTCGCGCAGATCGTGTCCGACCCGCTCGCCGCCGTCGTTCGCCCCGGCGCGCTGAGCGTCCGAGCCACCGAGCGGCTGTTGCGAGACAGCACCTCGGCCGACGCTGAGGGCGCGTTCGTCGTGGCATGCCACCAGGAGACCGGCGGTAATCCGCTGCTGGTGCGCGAGCTGGTGCGCGCGATCGCCGATGAGGACGTCGAGCCGAGCGCCGCCCACGCGTCGCGCGTGCACGGGATCGCCGCGAGGGCGGGCTCGCGCGCAGTCTCCCTTCGCCTTGCCGGACTCCCAGCGGAGGCGACGCGGCTGGCGCAGACGGTTGCGGTGCTGGGCGATGACGCCGATCCGCGGCTCGCGGGGGCGCTCGCGCAGCTCGAAGGGCCGGCCGTCACGGAGGCGGCGGGCGCCTTGTCCCGCGCCGAGGTGCTGGGCCCCTCGGCACCGTTCGGATTCGTTCACCCGCTGATTGGCGCGGCGGTGTATGACGCGATGGCGCCTGCCGAGCGCGAGCGCACACACGCTCAGGCGGCGCGGCTGCTGCTCGATACCGGGGCCGAGCCGGAGCGGGCTGCGGCGCACATGCTGCGCAGTCCGCCTTCTGGGGACGCAGCAGTCGTGGCGACGCTGCGGGCTGCTGCGCGCCGGGCTGGCTCGCGGGGCGCGTCTGAGAGCGCGGTCACGTACCTCCGTCGCGCGCTGGCCGAGCCGCCGCCCGACGCCGAGCGCGCCGAGCTGCTGGCGGAACTCGGCTCCGTCGAGGCGCACGTGGACGGCGAAGCAGCGATCGAGCACCTGCGAGCGGCACATGATCTGATCGAGGATCCGATCCGGAGAGCCCAGATCGCGCTCGTGCTCGGCAGGCAGCTTTTCTTCCTCCACGAGGAGGAGGCGGAGGCCATCTACATGGCGGCGCTGGAGGAACTGGGCGGAGCGGATGCGGAGCTCGAGCACCTGCTCGAAGCCGGGCTGATCCACGCCGGTCTGTTCGTGCCCGGGCGGCATGAGTCCACAAGGCTCCGGCTGGAGCAAGCCCGGGGACTCGCGGGCCGAACCGTGGGCGAGAAGCTGCTGCTGTCGCTGCTTGTCATGTATGACGTGCTGTCGGGTGCGGCTGCAGCGGAAGTGATTCCGCTGGCGCGTCGCGCCCTCGGGGAGGGGGAGCTTGTGCGCGCCGACGTTTCGGCCGCCGTCCTGCCGCTCTGCACGGTGCTCGGGATGGCCGATCTCGACGAGGTGCTGATCGTGTTCGAGGATGTGCTCGACGAGGCGCACCGCCGCGGCTCGGCGCTGACCTACGGCGCGATCAAGGCGTTTCGCGCGCAGAGCCTGTTGTGGCGCGGGGATTTGGGCGAGGCCGAAGCCGAGAGCCGCGAGGCTTTGGCCATCGCCGATACGTGGGGAGCAACTGCTCGCTTCGCGGGACACGCGACTGCGTTCCTCGTCGACTCTCTGATGGAGCAGGGCAGGGTGGATGATGCGGCGGCCACCCTGTCCCGGGCTCAGTCGCTGCCGGAGAGCGCCCGGATGCTGTATCTCCGCTACAGCAGCGCACGCTTGCGGATCCTCCGCGGGGACCCGGCCGGCGGCGCTGCCGAGCTGCTTGACGCTTGTCGACGCTTCGACGCCGTAGACAGCCGCAATCCGGCGCTGATCGCGTGGCGGTCATCGGCGGCGCTGGCGCTGCTCCAGCTTGGCGAGCGCGACGAGGCCAGGCGACTCGCCGCCGAAGAGCTCGAGCTGACACGCAGCTGGGGCGCTCCCCGCGCGCTCGGAGCGGCACTGCGTGTGGCGGGACTGGCCGAGGGGGGCGCACGCGGGCTCGCGCATCTTGGCGAGGCCGTGGAGGTCTTGAGTGATTCTCCGGCCAAACTCGAGCACGCCAAGGCGCGCGGCGAGTTGGGAGCGGCCCTGCGCAGAGCCGGTAACCGAGCGCAGGCCCGCGAACACCTTCGACGGGCCGTGGAACTCGCGACGATCTGCGGCGCGGCAGCGCTCGCGGCGCGCATGGAGACCGAGCTATTGGCCAGCGGCGCGCGCCCGCGGCGCGTCGCCCTGAGCGGCGTCGAGTCGCTGACGCCCAGCGAGCTGCGAGTCGCCGAGCTCGCTGCCCAAGGCCCGACCAACCGAGAGATTGCCCAGGCTCTGTTCGTCACGCAGAGGACGGTGGAGGTGCATCTCACGAGCATCTTCAGAAAGCTCGACATCAGCTCGCGCTCGCAACTGGCGGCCGCGCTCGGCGGCGAGCCCGTCGCCTGATCCGTCTTCTATAGCTACCGGCGCGCAAAAGACTTCGGTGTGCATTGGGGTGCCCGCACGATGCGGGCGCCCGCGGCTTGGCGGATCATCGAGCTCGCTCGGTTGAGAGCGGCTTATAGCGAACCAGGGTCGATGTGGCCCACAACCAAGGAGTGACATGTCCGACTCATCCACACAGGGGATCAAGATCGTGCTGCATCCCGTGTCCGACCTCGCCGCCGCGAAGGCGGTGTACACCGCACTGCTGGGTGCGCCGCCGGAGGCCGATTCGTCCTACTACGTCGGGTTCGAGGCCGCGGGCCAGCACATCGGGCTGGTGCCGGGGGGTGGTCCGCAGGAGATGACCTCGCCGGTGGCCTACTGGCAGGTGCCGGACATCGAGGCAAAGCTGGCCGAGGTGACCGCCGCGGGCGCGACGGTGAAGGAGCCCACGCGCGACGTGGGTGGGGGCCGCCTGGTGGCCAGTTTCACCGACCCCGACGGCAACGTGCTCGGGTTGGTTCAGGACCGCTAGTGCCGCCGTCCTCGCAATCCCACCTCTTGAAAGGACCTGATGTGAGCTCCATCGACTCGATCATTCTCGAAGTTCCCGACCCCACGGCGGCTCATCGCTTCTACACCGGAGCCTTCGATTTGGGCGCTCGGCTTGACCTGCGTGCCTCCGAGGCTCCGACGAGCGGCTTCCGCGGATTCACGCTGTCGCTCGTAGTCTCCCAGCCGGCCACCGTCGACGAACTCGTCGGCGACGCCCTCGATGCCGGCGCGACCCCGCTGAAGCCGGTCGCGAAGTCGCTGTGGGGCTACGGCGGCGTAGTGCAAGCGCCGGACGGGACGATCTGGAAGGTCGCCACCTCGAAGAAGAAGAACAGCGGCCCGGCCACTCGGGAGATAGACCAGATCGTACTTCTGGTGGGGGCAGCGGACATCGTCGCGAGCAAGCGTTTCTACCTCGACCAGGGCCTGGAGGTGGCGAGGAGCTTCGCGCGTTCGTACGTCGAGTTCGAGGCTCCGTCGAGCGCCATCAAGCTGGGGCTCTACAAGCGCCGTGCCCTGGCCAAGGACGCCGGCGTCGCCCCGGACGGCGCCGGATCGCACCGGATCGTCATCTCCAGCGATGCGGGCGCCTTCACCGACCCCGACGGGTTCGTCTGGGAGGCCACGGGCGTCGGCCGGCCGCCGGCGCTCGCTACTGCGGCATCGCAAGTGGCTCAGGGAACCTGATCCGCGCCGAGGAGCTGCACAGGGCCGCCCGAACAGACAACTCCAGCTGGATCCGATGATTCCCCGGGCATATCGAGCGCTGCTCGATGATCGTCGAACGCGGCGCCTGCTGATCGGGATGGGGGTGTCTTCGCTGGGCGACGGCATGAGTGTGGTCACGGTCGCGTGGCTGGCGGTGAGGCTCGCTCCTGCCCGCGGGGTGGGGCTGTTCGTGGGCGCCGCGGTCGCCGCCTACACGCTGCCGGGAGCGATTGGAGCTCTGCTGTTCCGGAAGGCCCTGCGCGGCCGCTCGGCGCGCCTGCTGGTGCTGATCAACTGTCTGCTACGAGCTGGCCTGCTGGGGACTGCCGCGGTGCTGGCGCTGCTCGGCGATCTGGCGCCCGACATCTATGTCCTGCTGCTCGCCGGATCCTCGCTGATGAGCGCGTGGGGCAACGCCGGCCAGTACACGATGCTGTCCGCTCTCGGCGGGCCGAGCGGCCGGCTGGCGGCCAACTCGCTCGCCAGCGCCCAGGCATCTGGCGCGGTGATCGTGGGTCCGGCGATTGCGGGCCTGCTGCTCGCGAGGGTAGGCCCGGCCTGGCTGATCGCGCTGGATGCGGCGTCGTTCGCGTACCTGGGGATTCAGGCCTGGCGCATCCCGCCGGCCGCGATTGCGACAGGAGACGCGGTGGCTGTACGGGCCGCCGAGTCCGGGTTCCGGCTACTGCGCCGGCGGGGGCTGGTGAGTCTGATCGCGCTGACGTGGCTGTTCTTCTTCCTCTACGGTCCCGTCGAAGACGCACTTCCGGTGTACGTGGCGCGCGATGCGCACGCCCACGCGAGTCTGCTGGGCGTCTACTGGGGCGCTTACGGGGTCGGCGCGCTCATCTCGAGCCTGATCACCGGCATCAGCCGCGTGCGGGACAACCGCACGATCATCCTCCTCATCGTCGCCGGCTGGGGCGCGTGCCTGATCCCGTTCACGTTCGCACCCGTCCCCGTCACCGTTGCCTGCCTGGCGTTCGGCGGGCTGATCTACGGCCCGTTCATCCCGCTGACCTACGCGATCTTCCAGTCTGCCACGACGACCGAGAACCTGCCATCGCTGCTGGCGGCCCGCAGCGCGCTCACCGTGGTCGCAACCCCACTGGGCACCGTCGTCGGAGCACCACTCGTCGGCGCCGCCGGCGCAGCAGCGACGCTTACCGCATCCGGCGCCGCAACGATCCTGCTCGCCGCCGGCACCACGGTCCTGTGGCGCAGCCACCTTCGCCCGGGGCAGCTGCTCGCGGCGCGGTGGAACACGAACCCTGGATAGCGATGCTTGACAAGCTTCTCCGATGCTGAGACGCTGGCATTGCAAGGGTGCTCGCGCGGGCGGCGAGCCGCTGCAAGCTACTAAGGAGAAGTGAATGTCTGGATGGACGGGGCGCACGCTTTCTGCCGTGCTGATCGTGGGTGTGATCGCGCTCGCAGGCTGCGGCGGTTCGAGCAGCAGCTCGAGCACCAGCAGCGCGGCCAGCAGTGGCAACACCGGCAGCACGAGCAGCAGCTCTGGCAACAGCGGCAACACCGGCAGCTCGAGCAGTAGCTCTGGCAACAGCGGCAACACCGGCAGCTCGAGCAGTGGCGGGGGCTCCACGCTCAACACGGATGTTCAGGCGGTGAACAAGGCCGTTCAGGGATACACGGCCTCGAGCTCTGCTGTTGGGACGAACGCCACCGACCCGGCCTCGTGGGACCAGCTGTCGCAGGGGGCAAAGAAGGCCGCGGACGCGATCACCGGGCTCACGGCGCCGGCGTCGCTTCACTCGGAGCAGCAGGCCTTGGCGACGACTTTGAACCAGATTTCCGATACGGCGACCAAGGTCGCGACCGATCTGAGGAACAACGACGCCACGGCTGCCCAGGCGGACCTTGCCGCGGCTAAGGCGGCCAGTCAGGCATACCAGGCAGCCGGGGCTGCATGGACCGCCGCGGAGAAGTCGGCGGCCAGCGGCTAAGTGGCTGGTCCGGCGCCGCACCGGGACCCAAGAGGGTCGCCATGATGAAGCGACCCCCCGCGGGGATGGTGGTCTCGACGTGCGTGCTGCTGGTCGTGGCCGGCGTGGCCGTGGCACATCCCAAGCCAGCCGTGACCGCGCCCAAGACCGGCACGGTGGGCCGCACCGTCCACGTGACCGCCCGCAACCTGAAGCGCGGCCGGTATTCACTGACCCTGTTCGCCAACAAGGCGCCGACCAGGAACGACTTCTGCCAGATCCGCCTGGCCACCGCGTCGCGTCCGGTCACGTCGGTCAGCTTCTCCGCCAGAATCCCCAGCCGGATCCCGTGCTATAGCGGTTTTCCGGGCTCGTCCCGCGGTTCGATCAAGACGACACCCGGGAAGTACGACCTGATAGTCGCGGTACGGCAGGGCACGAGCTTCTCCGGCGGCTACTCGTACGCGCGGCGCACGATCAGGATCACGGGCTGACAGCCGAGCGAGCGCGTTACGCCCCTGCCTCAGGGCGTCCGGAGCCGCCAATCAACCAATCCTCCTCACTGCCGCAAAGCCTCTCGAGCGCGGCGACAACGCCACCCAACCGTCGAAGGAGACCGTGTGCCCGGCCTGATCGGAGATGTGGCCGACGGGTCGTGCCTGCCATTGCTCGAGTTCGAGGCTGAGCACGCGCGCCGCGGTCACGATGTGGAAGCTGGCGCGATCGAGACTGGTTCGCATGAGGGACGGTCCCTCATCTTTCACCGGTCAGGAGAGTTTGGGCAATGGCGGGGGCTCACTTCCCGACTGGTTTCACGTACTCATGGTGGCTTGTCGTCGTGAACGCAAAGGGGACGAAGTTCGTCAAGCTCCTGAAGCACGGACAACAGACGTTCAGACCGAGCTTCGCCGATGAGGGAAGGCGGATCGCCTGTCGCGTGGACGCCTACAACGATGCCGGGGGACGCACAGCGGCGAGCAACAGCTACGTCGTGCCGGTGTTGGCGCCCCAGCCAACAAGCGCACCGCTCGTGACGATGGCGACCGAGGAGCCGCACCGCGATCAGGTCGTTGTGACTTCGTCCACGCACGCGACCCTTCCCGGCTACACAAGCAACGAGTGGGCGTACTACACGACGATCGCCGAGAAGATCTACCTCAGCTGCAACACGGGCACCTGGAACCGGCCAGGCCTGAGCTTCACCACCCGATGGTTCAGCAACGGCCAGGCGACCGACATCGTCGGCGACACGGTCGGAAACGACTTCGTCTCGATCAGCGATCCATACACCTTCACGAAGACCATCGATGGGCCCAACCTGCGGTTCAACTTCAGCCCCGCCAATTCCCAAGAGCCGACGTTGTTCAACGGGCAGGTGACCTGCATGGTGACTGCGACGACGCCCACGGGCGTTCAGTCAGATTCCAGCTCGTTGCGGCTGACAATCTGGAACGGCTGCGACGTCGGCATCGAGCCCTGGGACACGAAGATCCTCCGCGAAGGTCCGCTGTGCGGGGACTACGCTCCCTACTACAGCAACTGACGCGCCTGTAGGCGCCTGGCGGGTCCTGTGGCGGGCGCCCGGTCGGGGCGGTGTGATCGACCCACAACAGGGCGAGGCTCGAGTTCGTCGTAGACCGCGGTCTCGCGGCTAATAAACGGAGGCTGGGCGAGAAACGTGCCTATATGGGTGGTTTCTCACCCACCCTCGCCCTCCGCGCACGTGGCCCGCGCGAACGGATGGAGATGGTGCATGCTGAGGATCCGCCGGCCACTGGCAAACCCCAGGTCGATGGGCGAGGGGCGACGAAAGGAGGTCTCGCCACGACCAGCTGGTCGAGTGGCGGGACGCCTCTGCATTCCCGAGGCTGGTTGGGGGAAGCCCCCGAGGATGGATCACAGTCGTGCGCCGCTGCTTGACGCGCTCGCCGAGTATCACCAGCTGGACCGGTACGGCTTCACCCCGCCGGGGCATCGGCAGGGCCGCGGGGTCGACCCGCGTGTGCGCGATGTCATGGGCCTCGATGCGTTCCGGGATGATCTGCTGGCCAGCTCGGGGCTCGATGACCGCTCCTCGTCAAACGGGTACCTGCAGCAGGCTGAGGAGCTGATGGCCGACGCCGTGGGTGCCGATCACGCGTTCTTCTCCACCTGCGGAAGCTCGCTGTCGGTGAAGGCGGCGATGCTGGCCACGGCCGGTCACGACGGGCACTTGATCCTCGGACGGGATGCTCACAAATCGGTGGTCGCCGGAATGATCTTCTCCGGGCTTCAGCCATGCTGGCTGCGCCCGAACTGGGACGCCGGCCTGCATCTGGCTCACCCACCCTCGCCGGAGCAGCTGGCGGAATCATGGGAGCGCTACCCGCGCGCTGCGGCCGCGCTGATCGTCAGCCCCACACCGTACGGGACGTGTGCGGACATCAAGGCGATGGCCGAGATCTGCCACGAGCGCGACAAGCCGCTGATCGTCGACGAGGCCTGGGGCGCGCATCTCCCGTTCCACGACGAGCTGCCGACCTGGGCGATGGACGCCGGCGCGGACGTCTGCGTGGTCAGCGTGCACAAAATGGGCGCCGGGTTCGAACAGGGGTCGGTATTCCACATGCAGGGCGAGCGGATCGACTTCCCACACCTGTCGGCGTGCGCGGACTTGCTGATGACCACGAGCCCCAACGTCCTGCTGTACGCGGCGATCGACGGCTGGCGGCGGCAGATGGTCGAACACGGCAGCGAGCTCCTGCAGATCGCGCTCGACCTGGCACGCCGCCTGCGCGGGGAGATCTCCGCGCTGCCCGGCCTACGCGTGCTCGAAGCCGAGCTGATCCGCGAGGAGCCCTCGCCTGAGCTGGACCGCCTGCACATCCTGATTGACGTGACCGGGCTGGGAATCAGCGGCTATCAGGCGAGCGACTGGTTGCGCGAGCACGAGCGGACCGATATGGGACTCAGCGACCACGCGCGCATTCTCGCCACGATCTCGATCGCCGACGACGAGGCGACCGCCAGTCGGCTCCTCCGAGCGCTCAGACAACTGATCGACGCTGCCACCGAGCTCCCGGATCCTCGACCGGTCCAGATTCCCGACCCGTCTGAGCTCGAGCTGGAAACAGTCAACCGACCCCGCGATGCCTTCTTCAGCCAGTTCGAGGACATAAAGGCCCGGGATGCGATCGGGCGAATCGCCGCCGAGCAGATCACGCCATACCCGCCCGGCGTTCCCGTCGTCGTGCCCGGCGAGCGGATCAACCAAGCGGTCATCGACTACCTCCTCACCGGGCTGGGGGCCGGAATGGTGCTTCCCGACCCCGTTGACCCCGGCCTGAAGACGATCCGGGTCATGAAGTAACCGCTTGGCCCGCCCGCTAGCAAGATCGCTGGCCGCTAAACCCCTCGAGGCTTCCAAAACCCGCCGATTTGCAGGTACCTTCCAAGCGGCTGAAGGGGCTCGAACCCTCGACCTTCTGCATGGCAACGTGCCATGAGCTCGCGATGGCGCATCACGATGCGTTATCATGATGCATATGGCCCGAACGACAGTAGACGTCGACGAGGGAGCTCTTTTGGCGGCGCAGGCCGCGCTCGGCACGCGTGGGCTCAGCGCCACGGTGAACACCGCGCTGCGCGAGGTCGCGCGCCGGTCGGCACTCGCCGATTTCGACGTGCTGCGCGACATCGACGGGACCCCGGCCGATGTGAAGGCCGGACGCGAGCGCCGTGGCGGCGAGAACGTCGAGTAAACCCCAGCCTGCGGCGCTCGGAGGTCCCTCGCTGGTGGACACCGCGGTGTGGACGTGGGTGCGAGACCGACGGTACCCGAGCCTCGCGGAATGGTTCAACGGTGAGGTCCGGTCCGGGCGAGTGCTGGTCTGCGACCTGATCATCCTTGAGCTGCTTCGGTTGACGCCCAACGAGGCGCGCGCCCGCGCCTTGGCTGAGCGTCTCGATGCGTTCGAGATCCTCCCGTGCCCTCAGTCCCTGTGGTCGCGAGCCCGCGGTGTGCAACTCGCTATGGCCACCAGCGGTGACCACCGCCGGGTGCCACCGACCGACTTGTTGATCGCAGTCACGGCGGAAATGGCCGGCGTTCCGCTCGTGCACTACGACCGCGACTACGAGCGAATCGCCACCGTCACCAAGCAGGCGCATTCGTGGTTCGTGCCTGACGGGACGCTCAGCGAGGTCGTCTGACGGTCAGGCACGATCGGCTTCGATTAGGCGCAACTGGCTCGGTGTCCCGGCCCGCGGGGTCCGGGCGAGGGTCACTCCGCCTTCGAACACTTCTGGTTCGAGGAATGCCTGCATCAGCCGGTGGTGCGCCTTGTGGCGGAGAGCCTGGTGCTCGTGATGGACGGCGGCGGCGTATTCGGCGAGATCTGATGGGCGCTCTTCGGGAAGCCGGCGGGCGAGGATCTGCTCGGCCGCCCAGGCGTAGACGGCGTTGGCGGCGGCTTCGACCTCGAGCATGCGGTAGGGGACGTATTCGGGCGCGCGTTTCTTGGTGTAGCCGGCGTGCCGGGCGGCGCGTTCGAGTTCGCGGAACTCGCGCCGGCCTTCGTATACGGTGACGACGCCCGTCTCGGGATCGAACTCCGCTTCGCTCGTCTGGTCTTCGTTCTTGCGGGCGATCTCTCTCACCCAGCCGGACGCCCGGTGGCGGACGATCAGGATCTCCAGCTCGGCGGTGTGCTCGCCGGCGGCCGCGAGCACCGACAGGCGCGCCCCCGGCTCGACAGTGACCCGCGCGCGGATGTTCAGCGGCACCGCGCAGGTGCCGCGCGAGGTGGGAGCGGGTACCGTGCCCGTGCGGAGCAGCACCGTCAGCCCGGGGTCGGACTCGATCTCGACCGCGCTCCCCGCCCGGACGCGCTCGGGGTCGGCGAGCAGCGTGACGGAGCGCTTCTCACCTGGGTGCAGCCGCAGCGGCGACTGCTTGAACCAGAGCGCCTGCGCGAGGGCGCTCGGCTCGTCGGGCGCTCGCTCTCGCCATTGACTGGTCCCTGGCTCCTGGATCGTCGCGGACGTTTGGGTTGGTGCCGTGTCGGCCGCGTGGGTTCCCGGCTCCGATGCCGCGGTGCCTGGTTGGTCGAACGCGGCTTTCAGCAGGTCGTTGAGTGCGCGCAGACCCACCTGGTCGCGTGCCGTCACCGCCTTGGGAGCGCCGATCAGATGCGACGACGCTCGTCGCTCCTCGGCCTGGACGATCGGTCGCAGTATCCGGTCGATCGTTTGGTAGAGGCGGGCGACGATCGGGTGGTGCTCGTTGAGCCCGGAGCGGTCGACCTTGACGACCAGCTCCGGCCGTGGCTTGTCGAGCGCGTCGCGCTGGAGCTGTTCGATGGCGTCGCAGAACACGTCGCCGTAGAGGTGTCGCGTGCCGGGGCGGCCCTCGAACCCGGCGAGCGTCGTCTCGTGCGCCGCCCGCCCGGAGCGGATCACGAGCCCGCCACGTCGGGTCGCGCGCGAGAACCCCTGCGAGAGCGGATCCTTCGCGCGCCGCACGACAATCCTCGTCGTGACGTTCGCCGAGATGTGGACCTCGTCGTCGAATAGCACGGGCCGCTCGCTGTCGGGCTCGGGTGCCGGGTAGGTGATCAGCTGAGGCGTCTGCCCGGGCTGCTCGAGATACAAGGCGCGGGCAGGGTCTTCGAGCACCGGCCTCAGTTGCACGAGCTGTGAGACCAGCGCACGCAACCGGCCGGCGGCCGGCAGCCGCACCGCCGCGAGCGGCACCGTCACGCGCGTCCCCGAGACTGCGACTCCGAGCGCCTTCAGATCGGCGGCGTCTGCCGGCTGGTCGCGGACGTGGAGGAACGCGTAGGGCTCATCTCCGGGGGCGGGGAAGAACCACGACTCCACCGCTCGCCCACCGCGCACCCCCTCGATCCGCCCGGCCCCCTGAGCCAGCCATACGTCTCTGAGCCCGCGACCGAATAGGCCCCGCTGCCCCGCCCGCGGCGGCGCGACGCCGAGCGCGCCGAGCCGGCTGTCGATCACTGCCGCGTCGACACCCTCGCCGTCATCTGTGCAGCGCAATTCGTGGCGCCAGGACAGCAGCGCCGGCGACCGCAACGAGCGCATCCGCGCCCGCCACAGCGCAACGAACTCCGGATCGGGCGCCCCGACGGCGAGCGCGATCCGTCCCGACGCCCGGCCCGAAAGGGCGATCGCCGCGTCGGCATTCGTCACCAGCTCCGGGATGATCTGCACCAGATCGATCCCACCCTGGGCGAAGTTCTCCCGGAAGTAGCGCCCCCGCGCGCGACCGAGCCGCACCGCCGAAGGATCAACCGCCGCTACCGGAGACACGTGGGTCAGTGTCGCGAAGAGTGCGGACGGAACGATGACGCAACCGTCGACGATCCGTCCGCAGACCGACCTATCGTGTCCGCTCGATGGCGGAGCCGATGAACAGCGTGCGGGTCTCGAACGACGAGCTCGCGACGGTGCGCGAGGCGATGCGCGAGCTGCATCGGCTCCTGTCCGCACTCGAGGACGGTGACCTTGAGAAGGTCGTGCTCACACAGCGCAACCAGATGCGCGCGGTCCTGATCACGCTCGAGCGGTACGCAGAACTCGACAGCGTGCTGCGTAGCTGCCCGCCTGCGGCCCGAGACTGAGTTCGCCCCGCTCTGCCTCTGCTCAGACCGGACCCGGGCCGCCGCTTCGGTCGGTCTCAACCTTCTGCCTCGCTCGTGTCAAATCGGGGAATCCGACCGACAAGCTGAACACCGTGTCCTGATGCCCAATTTTCAAGTCAGGATTTAGTGGACGGATCCGCCCAACAATAAACCCCGGATTAGAGGCTGACCTGTAAATCGCCGTGGGTCCGTGGCAGGATTCCCTGGAACGGTCCCATTCCTGCGCAGGTCGATAGGCGGACCTAGCCCCCTCCGCGTGACGGGCCATCGACCAGGGGAGCGGTGACGGCTGGTCGGGATCGGATTTTCAATCCTCAGGGGTAGCCGACAAGCCGGCCCGGCACGCTGTCGCGCAAAGTCGGGGCGGTGTGATCGACTCACAACAAGGCGAGGCTCGAGATCGTCCTCGACCGCAGTCTCGCTGCTAACACACACAGGCTGGGCGAGAAACGTGCACATACGGGACGTTTCTCGGCCACCCTCCCCGTCAGCGCACGTGGTCGCAGCGTCTGCCGTGAGCCGACCACAATGGATCACGATCCGGCGGGCTTTGTGCGACACCCTCGTTACCGAGGCTTTCCTGAGAGCGGCTGAAGGGGCTCGAACCCTCGACCTTCTGCATGGCAACGCCATCTGAGCTCACAGCTGACCATCTTGATGCGGTACGATGATGGCTATGGCTCGCACCACCGTAGATGTCGACCATGCCGCGCTTGTCGCTGCGCAGGCCGCACTCGGCACTCGCGGCCTTAGCGCCACCGTGAATACCGCGCTGCGCGAGGTCGCACGCCGGTCGGTCCTTGCGGACTTCGATGTGGTGCGTGACATCGAGGGGACCCCCGCCGACGTGGAGTCCGGGCGCGAAAGCCGTGGCGGGACGAAAGCCGACTAAGCCGGAGCCGGCTGCGCTCGCGCGCCCGTCGCTGGTCGACACGGCGGTGTGGACGTGGGCGCGGGACCGGCGGTACCCAGGCCTAGCCGACTGGTTCAACGCGGAGGTACGGTCCGGACGGGTGCTGGTCTGTGACCTGGTCGTGCTGGAGCTGCTGCGGTTGGCGCCGAATGAGGAGCGAGCTCGCGCGCTTGCTGAGCGTCTCGACGCGTTCGAGGCGATACCGATGCCTGAGTCAGTGTGGTCGCGAGCACGCGAGGTGCAGCTTGCCATGGCTCCCACCGGTGACCATCGCCGGGTGCCGCAGGCAGACCTGCTGATTGCCGTCACTGCGGAGCTTGCAAACGTGCCGCTCGTCCACTACGACCGTGACTACGAGCGAATCGCCACGGTCAGCACGCTGCGTCATTCGTGGTTCGTCCCGGACGGCGCGCTCGCCGAGACCATCTGAGCCGACAGCCGGCAGG
>CAWGQT010000016.1:0-33633 GCA_963824755.1 uncultured Solirubrobacterales bacterium
AACCGTTCGGCGCGCTCGGCGACTGCCGTCAGGGTCAGCGGGAAGTGATCCATCATCAAGCTGTTCATGACCGCCAAGGTATGTCCGGCGGGCACGTCGACGCTCGTCGAGGGTTCACATGCGTGGGGATCGTCGTTGTAGAAGCCCTACAACTCGCCATGGCAGTGTGGTAGAGCTATGCCGTGGAACCCCAGTTCGCGCCCGCCCGCAGCCCCCACGCCCGAGCCGTGTGGGAAGAGGTCCTGCGGCCGCTGGCCGCGGAGCTGCAGGCCGGGGTCGGTCCGCTGGCCGTCGACGTCGTGCAGGCGATCCGCGAGGAGTTCCCCGAACTGTTCGAGCAGCCGGGCAGCTTCGAAGAGAACGTCCGCGCCACAGAGTCCAACCTGGCGCTGTTCGCCGAGCTCCTCGATCGCGGACTCGATCCCCACCAGGCGAATCTCCCAGCCGCATCGGGTGCATTCGCCCGCGCTGCGGTCGAGCGCGGCATGCCGCTCACCGGCGCACTGCGCAGCCTGCGACTCGGCCACGCCGTGCTTTGGAACCGCATGCTCCCGCTGCTCCGCCTGCGGACGGCCGACGCGGACCAGCTCGAGCTTGCCGTCGACCTCGCCTCGGCGTGGTCCTTCGCGCTCGTCGACGCCCTGTCCGTTCTCGCCGAGCGGGCATACGAGTCTGAGCGCGAGCGCTGGCTGCGCAGCGCATCCGCCCTCCAGGCGGAGGCGATCGATCGGTTGCTCGCCGGTGCGCACGTCGACGCTGACACGGCGAGCGGTCGGCTGCGTTACGAGCTCCGCCGCACGCACCTCGCCCTCCTGGCCTGGATCGAGAACTCGCCCGTCGACCAGGATCCGCTGCGCCTCCTCGAGGATGCGATCGCCCGGCTGGCCGCGGCCCTCAGCCCGACACGCCCTCTCGTGCAGGCGCGCGGCACGCACATCATCGCTGGCTGGGTCGGATCGACTGCCGGGTTCGACGCGGCGGCGATCGAGCAGCTGCGGCTGGACGCGCGCACCGACGGGTCGGTGCGGATGGCGCTAGGGACACCGCTCGATGGTCCGCCCGGCTTTCGCGAGAGCTACCACCAGGCAACTCTCGCGCGCCGCGTGGCGCTGCTCGGCAACCGGCCCGCGGGGACGATCACTCGATACCGCCAGGTTGCGCTCGTGTCGCTCGCGACCGCAGATCTCGATCAAGCGAGCGCGTTCGTCCGGGACGTGCTCGGCCCGCTCGAGCCGGTCGACGACCTCACACGGCGGATCGCCGGCACGCTTCGGGCGTTCCTCCAGGAGGACTCGAGCCACAGTCGTGCGGCGAAGCGGCTCGGGATCCACGAGAACACGGTTCGCTACCGGATCCGCCAAGCCGAGGAGCTGCTCGGCCGCGAGCTCACGACCGGATCGCTCGAGCTCCAGGTCGCCCTGCGGATCGCGAGTAGCGTTGCCGAGCGGCCCGAACCGGCGACCGCAACCACCTGACCTCGACGCCCCGGGCGCCACCGCCGCTCAGCGCCGCAGCGCCGAGCCCGCAAGCCGGACCGGGTTCGCCCATGCGGCAAACCATGTCGAGCGCCGGGGCGGGTCCTGCGCCCGTTTCCACTCCGGCTCCCCGGACCAAACCGTATCTCTCTGCTGACGCGGTTTGTCGGATTGCGACAACGGCAGGAGAGTGGCTTGGCGCAGGAAGCTGAGTTCGGCCCGAGCGGGTGAGCGTAGGGTGCCTTGACGTGGAGCGAGCTGCGCTAATGGTGGCTGTGACCGGCCCGGCCGGCGAAATAGGGCGTTCGCTGATTGCGGAGCTCGAGCGCTCGCGTGAGGTGGGCGCGGTGCGCGCGATGGGGCGCCGAGCGCTCGACCCGGCTGCGGTGGGATGGCAGAAGACCGAGTACATGCGCGGCGACATCTGTCGCTCGGCGGACGTCGAGGCGCTGATCGAGGGTGTGGACGTGGTCGTGCATCTGGCGTTCGTGAAGTTCGGCTCGCGCGAGCACGCCCATCGAGTGAATTTGGCCGGCTCGCGAAACGTGTTCGAGGCGGCGGTCGCGGGCGGCCTGAGCAGGGTCGTGTACACCTCGTCGGTCGCCGCCTACGGCTTCGAGCATGGCGACACGGGGCCGTTGAGCGAGGAGGTGCCGGCTGGTGGATCGAGCCGGATGAGGTACTCCGCGCAAAAGGGCGAGCTCGAGGGGACGCTTCAGGAAATCGTCGATGGCACCGCGGTCGACGCGTACGTCCTGCGGCCGTGCATCGTCGCGGGCACGGATTCGCTCGAGCTGGTCACAAGGCTTCCGTACGTCTGGGCGGCCGGCGTACTGCCGCCGATCGCGAGGCGGGTGCTGGGCACGGTCGCGCCGCGGCCGGTGCTGCCTGATTTCGGCATCCCGGTGCAACTCGTCCACGCTGACGACGTTGCGGTCGCATTGCGCGCCGCGGTGCTGGGTAGGGGCGAGCCGGGGGTCTACAACCTTGCCGCGCCGGGTCAGATCACCTCCAGCGATCTCGCCTCCGCTCTTGACTGGCGAGCTATCCGCCTGCCCAGAGCGACACTCGACGCGGCCGCGGAAGCCGCGACCCGGATTCCTATCGTTGGCGAGCGACTGGATTGGATGCATGCGCTGCGGGCTGCGGTGCTCGTCGATAGCGGCAAGGCCCGTGCTCTACTGGGCTGGCGCGCGAGACACGACGCAGCTGAGACGCTCCGCCAAACGGTGGCGGAGGCACGCCGCCGGGGGCTGCTGGGTGGTTCGGCCGCGAGGGGAAATTCGACAAGCGAGCACGCCGCGGTTGGCGCATACCGACAAGCGCGGCGGGTGCCACCGCCGAGATGATCCGACCATGAGACAGCTCAGCAGCCTCGACGCCCAGTTCCTGGCCCTCGAAGACGGGCGCACGCACGGACACGTGAGCGTGCTAGCCGCCTACGACCCGCAGACCGCATCCGGCCAGACGCTCGACGTGGCGCTCGTTCGAAGGCTGGTCGGCAGCCGGCTGCACCTGTTGCCGACGTTTCGCTGGCGCCTGGCTCCGGTGCCGCTCGGACTCGACCACCCCTACTGGGTGGATGACGGCACCTTCGACGTCGAGTACCACGTGCGCGAGCTGGCGCTGCCGGCTCCGGGTGACCCCCGGCAGCTGGCCGAGCAGGTCGCGCGGATCATCTCGCGGCCGCTTGACCGCTCGCGCCCGCTGTGGGAGCTGTACGTGATCGAGGGTCTCCACGACGGCGGCGTCGCATTGTTGACGAAGATGCATCACGCGGCCGTGGACGGGGTGTCGGGCGCGGAGGTGATGAGCGTGCTGCTGGACGACGAACCGGAAGGACGCGACCTGCGCGTGCACGAGCGTCCAAGCTTCGAGCGGTGTCCCGGTGAGCTCGAGATGCTCGCGCGGGGTCTGCTCGGAGCATGCCGTCAGCCGCTGCGGGCGCTGCGTGCCGCGCCGCGGACGCTTCCGCATCTCGACGCGGTCCCCACGATCCGGGCCGTCCCGGGGGTCAAGACAGTGGCTGCCGCTAGTCGCAGCGTCAAGCGGCTCATCCCTCGCACCAGCGACGGCGGCGTGCTCGAGGGGCGGGAGCTGAAGGCCCCGCGCACGCGGTTTCAGGCGCTGATATCGCCCCACCGCCGGGTCGCGTTCGGCTCCCTCTCGCTGGCTGAGGTCAAGGAGGTCAAGAACACCTTCGCGTGCTCGGTCAACGATGTCGTGATGGCGATGTGCGCGACCGCGCTGCGCGGCTGGCTGGCCAAGCGCGACGAGCTCCCCGCCGAGCCGCTGGTCGCGTTCGTGCCCGTATCGGTGCGCACGCCGGAGCAGGCCGGGACCTTCGGCAACCGGGTATCGGTGATGCTCGCCGAGCTCCCGACAGACGAACCCGACCCCGTCACGCGGCTGCGCCGCATCAACCAAACGATGCGCTCGGCCAAGGAGCGCCACCGCGCGCTGCCCGCGACGCTGATGCAGGACGCCAACCACTTCATCCCACCGGCGATCTTCGCGCGCGCGGCCAGGGTGACGATGCGGCTGACCGCGCTGCGCGGGATCCAGGCGCCGGTCAACGTCGCGATCTCGAACGTTCCCGGCTCCGCTCGTCCGCTGTACTGCGCCGGCGCCTTGCAACGCACGCAGTATCCGATCTCCGGAGTACTCGACGGGCTCGGGCTCAACATCACCGTGTTCAGCTACCGCGACCGGCTTGAGTTCGGGATCGTCTGCGACCGGGAACAGCTCGACGACCCGTGGCCGCTCCTCGACGCGCTCGGCGACGCGCTCGCCGAGCTGCTGCTGGCGGCGCGCGAGGGAGCCGCGGAGCTGCAACCGACCGGGGGGGCGTGATGGACGTCAACCGCCTCGACGGACGCGTCGCCGTGATCACCGGGGCGGGCTCGGGGATCGGCCGCGAGACGGCGCTGCTGTGTGCTGCACGCGGCGCACGCGTGGTCATCTGCGACATCAACCAAGCCGGTCTTGACAGCACCGCCCGCGACGCCGAAGCGCTCGGCTCCGAGGTGCTTGCACAACGGACTGACGTTTCCAGTCGAGAGCAGATGACCGCGTTCGCCGACGCGGTCCACGGCCGGTTCGAGAGCGTCGATCTGCTGGTCAACAACGCTGGCATCGGCCTCGTCGCCGGCTTCCTCGAGACCACCCCCGAGGACTGGGACCGGCTGGTGGGGATCAACCTGACGGGCGTAGTCCATGGCTGCGCGCTGTTCGTGCCGCGGATGGTCCAGCGCCGCCGCGGCGGTCACGTCGTCAACGTCGCCTCGGCGGCTGGCTTTCATGCCAACCCGGCGCTGGTCGCGTACACCGCCACCAAGTTCGCGGTGCTCGGGCTGTCGGAGGCGATGCGCGACGAGCTTCGCCCGCACGGGATCGGCGTCACCGCCGTGTGCCCGGGGATCATCAATACGGGCATCACAACCGCCAGCGTCGTCCGCGGTGCCGGCGCGGAGAACCGACAGGCGCGCCTTGCCGATCGCTACCGACGCCGCGGCTACGGTCCCGAGAAGGTTGCTCAACGGCTGTTGCGCGCGGTGCAGCGCGACCTGGCGGTCGCGCCGATCACGCCCGAGGCGCACGCGTCGTACGTACTCACGCGTCTCGCGCCGCCGCTCGGCCGCTGGGCCGCGCACAAGCTCGCGCAAACCACGAGATGAACAAGCGCAGGAGCATCACCGTGACGAAGAAGCTCACCAGGGGTCTGACAATTGGACGAGTTCCCGCTGTCGTTGACGACGATTGTGGAGCGGGCGGAGTAGCTCACAGCCGGCCGCGAGGTCGTCTCATGACGGCCGCACAGGGCAGTCGACCGAACGACGTTCGGAGGCTGACCGTCGTGCAGGCCTGGGTCATGACCGAGGTTGCGCCGGTCGAGACCGCGTGCCGCCTCTCCGGCGAGATCGACGCGGCCGAGCCGGACGAGCACTACGGCTACCGCTCGCGCCACGGCATCGCTGTCCCGTTGGTCGAGGTGCGGCGTCGGGGCGACGACGGCGCGCTGATCGCGTGGGACGACGAGCAGGTCGGCGAGCTCGAAGTTTGCGGACCGTGGGTCGCTAGCTGCCGTGACTGCAGTCCCCGACGAGGGCTGCGGCGAGCGCCCGCTGGCAGTCGTCGCACTAGACGACGCCGCCGCCGCCGAGCCGAAGACCTCCGCGCCCGTCTCGCCGGCGAGTTGGCGAAGTGGCAGCTACCCCAGCGGTTCGAGTTCGTCCAGACGATCTCCCGCACCGCCACCGGCAAGTTCAAGAAGACCGAGCTGCGCGAGCAATTCGCCGGCACCACCATCTAACACAACATCGAGGAGCAGCTATGAGCAGCGTCACCGAAGTCAAGCCAGTAACCACGAAGAGCGTCGACGGCGACGAGCTTCCGTGGGTCCCGTTCGCGCCCTACTCCGACGAGGTCCTGCTCAAGTACCACCACATCAACCCGGTGCAGGGCGAGATCCTCGTCTCGATGCGGTTCCCGGCCGGTCTGAGGCTGCCCACCCATTACCACACGGGGATCGTGATCGGCCACACGATCAAGGGGGCGTGGCGCTACCTCGAGCACGACTGGGTCTCGCGTGCAGGCGGCACGGTGTATGAGACCGCCGGCTCGGCGCACACGCCTGAGAGCTGCGGCGATGAGGAAGCCGAGGTGTTCTTCGTGATCGTCGGGGAGCTGCTGTTCCTTGACGAGAACGGCAACATCATCGCCCGCGAGAACCACCTGACCTCGATGGAGCGCTATCTGGCCTATTGCCGTGAGCACGGGATCGAGCCGCAGGACTTGACCGAATATCGCTGAGCGCCCACCTCCGCGACAACTCACTCGAGCCGCCGTTGCCCGCCCGGGCGACGGCGGCTCGACTCCGTTCACGCCCATGCAGCCAGGGAGGACACGGACAACTGTCGCAGGTCGCCTAACCGCGATCGCCTGTTTGTCAGATAGCTCCAAGCGCCGCCCTCGCGCACCAGAGAACATCGACACCAGCAAGGACCACTCCCTAGAAGGGGCACGAAACATGACACGGCTGTTCAGAATCACCTCCACCATTGCGGCGTCGCTGGCGCTGCTCGGCGCCGCAGGCGCCACCACCGCGTCAGCCGACGCGACCTCCGACTACAACGCCGGCTACACGTTGGGCCATCAGGCGTACGAGTACGGGCTGCCGCTGCTCGACACGGCACGGGTGTTCAAGACGACGACAAGCGTCAACGTCTCCGACGGCTCCGGGGACGGGCCGGTCAACCAGTTCAACAGCTTCGCCAAGCTGGTGATCCCGTCCCCCAACCAGAAGACCGTGGTGGCGCCAAACGAGGACACGCTCTACTCGATCGCGTGGCTCGACTTGAGCCGCCAGCCGCAGGTGATCCACGTACCCGTGATCAAGGACCGCTTCTATGTGATCCCGCTGTACACGCCGTACACCGAGAACTTCTACAACATCACCTCCGACACGACCGGACCCAAGGACGGCGGTAACTACGGCGTCACCCGCGGGGGCGACTACGCGGTCGTTCCGCCCGGCTTCCATGGCAGGCTGCCCAGTGGCGTCAAGCGAATCCGCTCGCCGTACACACGCGTGTGGATCATCGGCCGCACGCTGATCCGCGGCAAGTCAGACACCAACGCCGTGAACAAGATCCAGGCCGGGTACACGATCACGCCGCTGTCGAAATTCGGCACCAACTACAAGCCCGCCTCGCCGCAGCACCCCAAGCGCACGCTGACACTCGCGACGATCCCGGGGACACAGCCCGGACAGGACCCAATTGCGTTCTACGCCGCCCTCGGACGAGAGCTCACGCGCTTCGCCCCGCCGGCGGCTGACCGGCCGCTGCTGCACCAGCTCAACGCGATCGGCGTTGGACCAGGCCTGGACCCAGGCAAGGACTCGAGCCTGAGCGCCGACACGCTCCGCGGCATGCGCGACGCCATCACCAAAGGGCCGGCGAACCTCAAGACCGAGGTCACCCAGCTCTACGTCCAAAGCGCGCTAAAGCACAACGGCTACCTCGTCCTCGGCACCGGCACCTACGGCACCGACTACCAACTCCGCGCAATCGTCGACAACATCGGACTCGGAGCGTTGCGCGCCGACGTCGCGATCTACCCACTCGCGCAGACCGACATGACCCTCCAGGCGCTCTCCGGCGCTAAGGCCTACGTGCTCCACATGCCCGCCGGCGCGCTGCCGCCCGTGAAGGGCTTCTGGTCGCTGACGATGTACGACCCGAACGGATTCTTCGTCCCCAACCCGCTCGGGCGCTACGTCATCAACGACCGCTCAAACCTGCACCACAACGCCGACGGTTCGATCGACCTCTACCTACAGCAGGCCAAGCCCTCAAACCCTGCACAGCTGCAGAACTGGCTACCCGCACCCGCCGGCAACTTCCGGGTGATCTGGCGGCTCTACGACCCCGGGTCCGCCAAGGAAGGGATCCTAGACGGCAGCGGCTGGCAGGCCCCCAAGATCCAACCCTGCACCAACGGGAGCGGACCGCTCGGAACCGCCTGCGCGTCCTAACCTAACCCGCGCTACACGAAACCGCAGTACAAGACGGCCCGCCACTCGGCGGGCCGTCTTCGCAGCTCCTCGAAACGCCACGCCGCAGCAGCAGCCGGCCCGCAGACCGACACGACCAATTGGCCCGCAGACTGCGGCTGCTGTCCTCCTCCTGGAGGGAGGGAGCGCTTCGGACCTCGCGAACATGCCTCGCGGTGCCGATCGCGGACACACGGAGCCGGGATCGCGTCGGCCCTGGGATAGAAACCTTCCCAGCACGGAACGGAGGTCTCCTCGTGATGGCGAGGCACGTACCTGCTCGTCGCCGATTTGCGCAACCGGCCGCGTCGCCGGCCGACAAGCGCCGTGAGCGACCCATCCCGCGCCCTGCTCTTCCACGGGAGGAGGGGCGGGTGCTTGCTCGATCCTGGCTAATCCCACCGTCCGGTTCTGCGGAACCAGGCCGGCGGCGCGACGATCGCATTCCTCGAGAGCGATCGTCGCGACCTCTCTGGAGCCGACGAGCGCAACGGCGACATCTGGATCACGCCGGTGGCCGGCGCCGGGCGAGTGCTCGGCCATGGATGCGAGCGTCTGCGCCGACCGAAGGGGACGATCGCCGGCAACGGATAGGGGGTGTCGGAGCAGTGCGGCCTCGGCCGTAAGGCTCGCGAGCGCGGCTCGCAGGCATTGAGGACAGCGCCGCAGCGTGATCGCAGCAGGCGCCTCGCGGCTTGCGAGCGTACGGAGGAGTTGCAAACGAGCAAGCAGCACGGAGTTCCGCTCGGCCCTCGAGAGCAGCGGTCGCGAGGGTCACGACAGCCACGCGCTCACTCTCCTTACGACCGGAAGCCACGAACGGCCAGCCTGGAACTCGTCCGGCTTGCGACGCGTCTTTCCGGCTCGAGCCGTCGCCGAGTTGTGCCGGGGATCTCTGCAGAGTAGAGTCACAAAGCTCATGGGCTCGGACCGGGGCCCCGCACGGAGAGCGAGAGACGAGTGCCAAGAGGGCTGCGTCGCGTGTTTTCATCCGTCGGCGTGCTGCTCGTCGCGGCGCTGGTGCTCGCGTCGATCGCGTCCATCGGCTCGATCGGCTCGCGGTCGGCCGACCGTCATCTTGCGAGGGGCCTGCTGCGGGTGCCGGCCGCTGCGCAGGGGGTCGTTTCCCGCGCGCTCGGCTCGGATGACTCGCGCTATTTGGTCACGCCGGGGCTTGCCGGGCTGACCGCGCGCAACCCTGACCAGCGGTTGAGTGCCCGCTTCACGGCCGCCGGCGTGCGGATCGGCTCGGGGAGCGGCTGGCTCGGCTTGCGATTGACCGGTTACGGCCGCGGAGGTCTGCTGTCGGCCGTCGATTCGGTGCGGCCGCACGCGAGTGGGAACGTGGTCGTGTACCCGCGCGGGGGCGTGCGGGAGACGTACGCGAACGGGCCGCTCGGACTCGAGCAAGCGTTCACGTTGTCGGCGCCGCCGGAGCCTCGTGTCGCGGGAACCCTGACTCTGTCGCTGTCGCTCTCGGGGAACCTGCGTGGCTCGCTTGCCCACGGTCCGGACGCGGTCTCGTTGACGCGACCGGGGGTTGCGCTCTCCTACCGCGGCCTGATCGCGACCGACGCCGGCGGCAAGCGGTTGCCGGCCACCGTGGCGCTAGCCGGAGGCCGGCTGGTGCTGCGCGTGGATGACCGCGGCGCTCGCTACCCGGTGACGGTCGACCCGTTCTTCCAGCAGGCCAAGCTGACCGCCGGCGACGGCACCGCAGGCGACCTGCTCGGCACATCGGTCGCGGTCTCCGGCTCGACGATCGTCGTCGGCGCATACGGTCGCAACAGCCACGCGGGAGCTGCATACGTGTTCACCAAGCCGGCCGGCGGCTGGGCGGACGCGACCCAGACGGCAGAACTGACTTCCAGCACCCACGGGGCGGGCGGCGACGAGTTCGGCTACAGCGTTGCGATTGAGGGCTCGACGATCGTCGTCGGCGCCTACAACACTTTCCGCACCAACAGCAATCCGGAGGCGGGCACCGTCTACGTGTACGAGAAGCCCCCCGGCGGATGGACCAACGCCACCGAGACGGCGCGGCTGACGGCGAGCGACGAGCACACCAACGGCGCGGACTGGTTCGGCTATAGCGTTGCTATCTCGGGCCCGACGATCGCGGTCGGGACCGGACACACCAACTTCGTTTACGTGTTCACCAAGCCCGGCGGAGGGTGGGTCGATGCGACCCAGAACGCCGAGTTGACCGCAAACGATCTCGGTCCGGTGGACGAGTTCGGTCAGAGCGTCGCCGTCTCGGGGTCGACGATCGTCGCCGGCGCCCGCCAGCACAACGGCCTCGAAGGCGCCGTGTACGAGTTCACCGAGCCCGGCGGAGGGTGGGTGGACGCCAACCAGACGGCCGAGCTGACAGCAAGCCCGACGGCCAGCCAGCTGGGCGGATCGGTGTCCGTTTCGGGCTCGACCGTCGCGGCGACCGGCGGTGGTTCCGTGTACGAGTTCACCGAGCCGGCGGGCGGCTGGGCGGACGGGACCCAGACGGCCGAGCTCACGAGCTCACAGCATGACTTCATCACGTCGGTCGCGGTGTCAGGGCCGACGATCGTCGCTGGTGCCCCCGCCGCTGGCACCGCCGGTTTGGTCTACGTGTTCGACGAGTCCCCGTTTGGCTGGAGCAACGCGACCGAGACGGCGGAGCTGACCTCGAGCGACGGCGCGGCGGGTGACCACCTTGGAGCCTCCGTCGCGCTCGAAGGCTCCACGGTGGTCGCGGGCGCTCCGAACCGCGCGAGCAGTCGTGGCACGGCGTACGTGTTCGGTGCTCCGTTGGCGGTTGCGAACTCCGACGATCAGCTGACGGTGCAGAAGGCCGAGCAGTTCATCGGGCTGGGACCCGGCGAGACGAAGTCGGTGTCGGTCTCGTGTCCGCAGGGCTATGAGGTGCTGGATGGGAGCCCGTTGGTGCAGCAGGTCGACCATGGGCTGTTGTCGTTCGTTGAGATTGTGAAGTCCGAGAGCACGAGCCTGAGCTCCTACACGTTCACGCTCCGAAACCCGACCTCCGGCAACGCACAGGCGAAGGGGTTCGTGACCTGCGTGAAGCGCACCACCACCGACGGCGGCGCCATCACCGTCTCAGACCCGCCGGTGTCCCAGACCGTCGCATTCGGCTCGGGGACGACCACCGAGACGCTCGTCTGCCCGCCCGCGCAGTCCGGGGGCGGTACCGCGGTCGATCCCGGATATGGGTTCACGAGCGGCCAAGGTCGCGTGGTCGCCTCGGAGCCGACTGTGGTGTTCGGTCTGAGCGCCTGGAGATTCACGATCGAAGGAAGCAGCCCGGGGAACGTCGTGCTTTCGATCAGGTGCCTGTCACCGACGACGTCCGACGGCGATCGGTTGGTATCGGGAGAGCTGGTCAGGCATGTGACGGTGCCGGCGGGTCAGACCGTGTCGGCGTCGATCAGTTGTCCGGTGGGTGGCAAGGGGATCGTCGCCTCCTACGACCTGCCGGACGGTGTGTTCCTGCTCGGCAACGAGCCGCAGCCGATCACGCGCGTGTTCTCCTTGCAGAACACGACCGGCAACGATCAGACGGCGACGCTCGACCTACTGTGCGTCTCGAATACGACCTGGCGCGTGGTCGCACCCGCGACCCCGCCGCCGGAGGTGCACATGGCCACCCACGTGATGGTCAGCCGCAGCTCGGTCAGCATGGACGTCGCATGCGGCGCCCCTCGCGGCGTCGCCCGCGGGTGCAGCGGATCGATCGCGCTGCGCACGGGCACCAGCCTGATCGCCAGCGGCCGGTTCGCGATCGCCTCGCGGCGTACGGCGCATCTGCACCTGGCGCTGACGGCAACGGGCAGACGCCTGGCCCGACAGCGGCGCCTGCACACGCTGACAGCGGCCATCACCACCGCCGGCGGCCACACCATGACCCAGACAGTCCGCGTCAAGCCATAGCCCAAACAAGGGCACCCTTCCCCGGCCGCCCCCAGCATGAGCAGGACGGCGGCCCGGACGCAGCACACCGCCAGCCTCGCGTTCATCGTCACGATCGCATTCATGTTGTCGTCGGCACAGAGCGGGCGAGCGCTCTTCGGCGACCGAGCACTCGTCCCGCGCGCGATCCGGTCCGGTGCGACGCCGCACCACTGGATCGTCGCCGATCCCATCGTGCGCTCCGACGACCTCTGATTGAGAAAAGCAGTCGTGAGGGGCAACAGCACGGCGTTGGTGCCTGACGCCTGGAGCAACCACGGGGCGGGCGTGGCTCCTCCGCATGGGATGCGGGAGGCGTGCGACGTTCGAACCGTCATGGCGGTCTAGTCGACTTATATGCTGGCCGACGTCCGTGCCTGCGCCGGCGCGGGCGAACGGGTCCAGTCGGACCCGGCCTCTATGCGACCAGAGGAGTCCGATGAGCGCCGAAGAGAACGTCCATGCGATCGAAACCATCTTCGAAGCGTTTGGACGAGGAGACATTCCGTACATCCTTGATCAGCTGACCGACGACGTCCAGTTCGTCGCCCACCTGGATGCGAGCGTTCCGTGGTCAGGCGAGTATTCCGGCAAGGACAACGTGATCAAGTTCTTCCAGGCCCCCGGAGGCTCGATCGACGTCAGCGACCATCCGGTCACCCAGCTCGTCGCTCAGGGTGACACCGTCGTCGCGCTCGGTGACGTCAGCTTCGCGGTACGCAGCACTGGCAAGACGTCGTCCAGCTCGTGGGTGTACATCTGGAAGCTTCGCGATGGCCAGGTCTATAGCTACGACCAGTTCAACGATCCTGGACTAGCTCAGGCATTCGCCTAGTGTGCGGCTGAAGCGCTTCTGCTTCGGACGACCAGGAGCCACTACGACGACGTCGGCGGCGGCACGTCCAGCGGCCGCTCTCGGACAACCTGGGCCACGACCCAAGCGAAGTCCGCGGCGGTCCCTTCGGTCGGCAAGCGGTCGCTAGACGCCGGTGGCGGCCGACGAGCCTTGCGTCGCCTAAGCGCAAGCGCGCTCATCGCGGCGGCTGAGGCAAACGAAGTCGCGAGCGCGCGGCTGAGGCGGACGATCGCCTGTAGCCCAAAGCTGCAACCGCCGAGCTGAACTACTTGGCGTCTCGGACGAGCCAGTTGTAGATGGGTGCCCAGACAAGCTGACGCGCGCGCCGCGCGGTGAACAGGTCGCCATGTCCGAAGTCCTGTGCCGCCTGATTTGGCGAGTAGAAGCTGACGATGTGGGTGCTGACGCGTTTGGAACCGAGCAGCTTCAGTGAGTACAGCCCGGCGCGTCCGAAGCCGCCGCCCGCGCCCACATACAGCACGGGTACCGTCACATCTTCGAGGTGGTTATCGAACGGTGAGGTGTGGCTGGGATTGCAGGTGACCGCCCAGGCGTCTCGGACCAGCGCGACCGGCTCGAACGGGCTCGCCGTAGCGAGGGCGTCGTCGAAGACCGTCGGGTCGGTGTAGGCGAGCCCAGTGGGGAGTTGGTGAAAATCGCCGTCGGGGAACACTCCGGCGACAGAATGGAAATACGGCGTAGAGCGAGCGTCGAAGAGCGGAATGGGGCGGCGCCGAGAATGTCCGCCGCCTGCTGGTTGGTCTTCGCGCCTAGTGTTCCTGTCTCACGCAGGAGGGCCACCGGCGGAGTTTGATCCGGAGGGTTGGGGCCGACATGTCCACTACCCCCGTATATATACGTGCCTTGGCGTGATGATCTTGGTGATGGCCTGTCCCAGCAGCAGCACCGGCTGGTAGCGAGTGCCTGGACCCGTGTTGATGAGCACCACGATCGTGGCTTGTTCGGAGGGCAGGTAAGTGGTCAGGCTTTGGTAGCCGGGGAGTAATCCGCTGTGACCGATCCACCCGGCGATTTTCATGAGTCCGAGGCCATACCCGTAGCTTCTGGTGCCGGTGGCGAGGAACCGCAGACGTTGTTTCTGGGTGGCTCGAGAGAGGAGCTTGCCGGTCGCGACGGCGCGGGCCCAGACACGCAGATCACCGAGCGTTGAGACCATCGCTCCGGCCGCCCAGCCCCATGAGGCGTTCCAGCTCGCGGTGTTGACGAGCCTGTTGCACTGGCGATCCCCCAGCACGCACTCGGGCGACCGGTTGGTGTACCCCTGCGCATGGGGGGACGGGAACGCCGCGCCGGCCGGGAGGCTGGTGTGCGTGAGGCGCAGGGGCTCCAGGATGTGTGTTTTGATGTAGACGGCCACTGGCTGATGGGACACCTTCTGCACGACAAGGCCAAGCAGCACGGTGTTCGTGTTCACGTAGTCATAGCGGGTGCCCGGCGCGAACACCAAGGGTCTGCTGAAGCCGTAGGCGAGCAACTGCCGGGGTGTCCATTCCCGCCGGAGATGGGAGAACCAGGCACGGAGAAAGGCGGCGTTGCTTAGGTAGTCGAACAGCCCGCTGCGCATTTCGGCGAGCTCACGCAGGGTGATCGCGTTCCCGTCGGGAACACCAGCCACGTACTTGCTGATCGGATCGTCCAGGCGGACCTTTCGCTGGTCTACGAGCTGAAGCAGCGCGGTCACCGTGAACGTCTTTGTCTCGCTGCCGATCCGCATGTACAGATCGGTGCTCATCGGTCGTCGCGTAACCCTGTCGCGTACACCGAACGCCTTAACGTACGGGTCCGCACCCCGCTGCCACACGCCGACTATCGCACCGGGAATCGACGCCTGCCGCATCACCCCGCTGATCGCCGAGGTCAGCGCAGCCGCACGCGAAGCAGGGCGACGGAACGCTACGACAGGCCCGGCTGGCGCCAGCACCAGCGCCAGCAGCCCGATTACGCCCAGAGCAATACCACGTCGTCTCGCTGTGCCCTCTTTCCCGGCTCCAGGATGCTTGCTTCGAGCCTACCGTAGCCCGCGTGCGCAATCAACCGGTAAAGCGAGCCGCTGAGGCTGTCGCTGCGCACGCAGCTTGCGCTCGTGCCACGGTCACAGCCTCCAACCACTGAGCGACTATCGCATTGGGCTTACACGCGAGAGCGATCTGTGCGGCGGTCGACCTGCGGCAGCTCGCGCATTTCCCCGGCCGAGCGGCAGCCTGTCGAGGGCAAGGGAGTACCAGCCGGGAGTAACGAACGGCTCCCCTCAACCTGGGCCAGCGCCGCTGGTGCTAGCCAGACACATGAATGAACTCGGCCGCGAGAACGAGATCATCGACAACTCCAGCTAGCGATCGACATCGCTCTCGGAACTGTCCGGAGGTGCCGTAGCTGACGACAGCTGACCTGTCCAGGACGACCATTGATCGCCCTCGAACTACGTCTCGGCCTCCCGGGCGCCGACCGGGGTCCCGACCACCTGCTCGGGGCTCAGCGGCAAAGTCACCACGAACTCGGTCAGCTCTCCGGGCGAGGAGCGGACGGCAATCGAACCGTTGTGCTGTTCGACGATGTCCTTGGAGATCGACAGACCAAGGCCGGTCCCTGCTCCAATCTCCTTGGTGGTGAAGAACGGCTCGAAGATCTTCTCGCGGATGTCCTTCGGGATACCGGGGCCGTTGTCGGCGACCCGCAGCTCGAGCGCCTCGTCGCGGGCAGCTGTCGAGATCCTGACCACCGGCTGTCCGCCCTTGCCCGGCTGCTGGGCGTTCATCCCCGCCGCCTCGCACGCGTTTCCGACCAGATTCAAGATCACCCGTCCGATGTCCGCTTGCACCACGCGCGCCTGCGGCAAGTCGGGATCGAGGTCGAACTCGATCTGCGTCGTAGCCTCCCGCCCCTCGGCCCGAAGGCCGTGGTAGGCGAGCTTTGCGTAGCGCTCGGCAAGCGTGTTCAGGTCGCTCGGCTTGGCCTCGCCGCTTCCCGGGCGGCTGAGCTGCAGCATGCTCATCATGATGTCCAGAGCACGATCGGCGTGCTTGTGGATCGCGTCGGCGTTGTGGTGCAGGTCATCGAGCAGCTCGCTCACCTCCGCGGCGTCGGTGCCAAACTCCGCCAGGCGGGGCGCGAGCAGCTCGGTCATCGAATCCGTGATCTCATTGTTTGCCTCGGCGAAGTTGACGACGAAGTTCAGCGGGTTCTTTACCTCGTGGGCGATCCCGGCGGTTAGGGTGCCTAGTAGCGCGAGGCGCTGCTGCTGGATCAGCTGGTTGTCGCGCTCAAGCGCCTCGGCGCGCTGTCGGTCGGAGAGATCGAGATACGTGACCTGCATGCCGGCGACGTTTGCGCTGTCGTCGATGTAGGGGGCCGCCTGCATCAGCACCGGGATCGCCGCGCCATCGGCGCCCACGATCTCGACCTCCTTGGGGGGTGGGGGTCGTCGCTCGGCGACGCGGCGAAAGTCCGCCGCCGTAAACAAGACCGCTGAACAGACACGAGGCACGAGGTCTTCGAGCGCTTGGCCGATCGCCTCCTCACGATCGCGACCGATGAGTTCGAGGAAGGCGCGATTGCAGTTGACGAGCTTCGCCGAGCCCGCCTTGTTCGGCTCGACGGCAATCGTCATCCCCGGAGCGTCCTGGAGTAGATGCTCGTACCGCTCCTCCGTCGCCCGCAGCTGGACCACGATCGTGGCGCAGATTCCCGACGTGACCAGCAAGATCACGACGACGATCTGAGACAGAAAGACCGCCTCCGCGGGCCCGGAGCTGAACTTCGCGAATGGACCGAGTCCATTGGCCGTCAGCAAGACGATCTCAAGCGCGACCGCCAACAAGAGCACGGCGACCGGACGCGGCGCGAGCCACATGGGCGCCACCAGGCAGATCGGCAAGCTCACAAACGGGGCCAACACCCCGACGAGCCCCGTCCCCAGCGGGCCGACGCCGAACAAGAGCGCCACCGAGCCGAGCAGCAGCGCCAGGAGCCCGCAGACGATCGGCACCGGGTGATCCGAGAGGTAGGGGGGACGCGTGGAACTGGAGTTCCTCAGACCGAGGTTCGGGATCAGAAGCGGTGTCACCACGCTCAGCCCGAGATAGACACCGAGCGTCCAGACCAAGAAGAAGGTGCCGAGATCCCCGTAGCCCGCCAGCGCTGCGACCGCGAGCGCCAGCGCGCCGTTTGCGAGTGCCGCGGCGGCGGTCCCCACGCTCCCGATCGCGACGTCCTTGGGCTCACCGATGAGTCCCCGCTCGACGATTCCCTGCCCTCTGACCCAGATCGCCGCCGGGATGTAGGCGAGCGTCGCGAGTGCGAACCCCAGCGCCACCCCGAAACCACGTCCGTGGATGCAGTCGGCGCTCAACTCAGCCAGCAACACGCCAGCCGCAACCCAGCCGATCGCCCGCTTGTGAACCACGAGGTAAAAGCAAGCTGCGATGCCGGCGGCCGGCCAGATCGCCGGCGCCGGGATCGGCGCGTATTCCGTCGCATAACCAAGGAACGCGGCGCCGAAGTAACCAAGCCCGGCGATCAACCCGATCAGCGGCGCCGGCAGCTGGTTGAGTCGCTCGACGACCTCCGCGGCGGTGGGCAACCTCGGGGAGGCCCGCCGGGAGGACTCGCTACCCCGGGCCGAGCCGCGGCCTGGCTGCGCCGGTGAGGAATCGTCGACAAGCGCGGGCATCCCTGCCCCTTACCGTCCGTCGGCGGCGGCCTCGGCCGCGTGGATCTCGCTCGACGCGAGGGTCTGTTGAAGTAGGTCCTTCGCTCTCGTCGACGCCGAGGTGAAGATCAAGGTCAGCATATAGACACCGTCGGCCACGTCGCACTCGCCGGCCTTGCCGTAGATCTGCTCTCCTTCGAGCAGGCAAACGAGGTCGTCTAGTGGTGAGACGACGAGCTCGGTGCGAAGCCGGGCCGAGTCGGGAGCGATCGCCACGAGCTCGGCGTCCCGCGTCTCCCCAAGCGCCTTGCCGACCATCTGCGCCAGCTGGACTGGCACGGGCCGTGGGAGCTCGACGGGATCCACGGTCTCGCGCGGGAGGTGCAGCGCGTACTTGCCGCCGAGCCCGGTGACGTCCAGCACCTGGATCGGTTCGCTGACCCCCTTTAGCCGCAGCTCCGGTCCGGGGACGGTCTCGGCGATCGGACCGACGGCCCGAGCGGTCTCGGCGGAGATCAGGATCTGGCCGCCGATCGTGGCGCCCTCGATCCGCGCCGCCAGGTTCACGGTTCGCCCCACGGCGGTGTACTTCATCCTGCGCTTGCTGCCGATGCTGCCGACGATCGCCTCGCCGGTGTGGATCCCAATCCCGACCGCGAGCTCGGGCAGGCCCCGAGCGCGATGGCGCTCGTTCAGCTTCCCCATCGCCAGCTGGAGCTCGATCGCGGCGGCTAGGGCGTGCTCGGCGGCCTGCTCGTCGGGAATCGGGGCACCGAAGAACACCAAAAGGCCGTCGCCGAGGATCTCGTTGATCGTCCCCAGGCGCCGCAGGATCGCCTGGGTGGCCAGCTCGAGATAGTCGTTCAGGGCCGACACCGCGGCCTCGGGCGAGAACTCCTCTGAGAGCCGCGTGAAGCCGCGGATGTCCGCCATCATGACGGTGAGCTCGCGCCGCTCCCCGCCCAGCTCGGGGGTCTCCTCAGCACCGAGCAGATGGGCGACGACGTCGTCGCTGACGTAACGGCTGAAGATGTCCTCGAGATGGCGGTTTGTGCCTTCGAGCTCCGCGGCGAGGCGCCTGGCGCGCGCACCGGTGCGAAGCTCGCGAACGATCGCCACCGCCTTCGCCAGCGTATGTCGCAGATCCTCGATGTCGAGCGGCTTTACCTGAAAGTCAAAGGCGCCGCGCATCATCGCGACCCGGATGTTGGCCATGTCATCGTAGGCAGTGAGCACGATCGTCTTCAACGGCAGGCTGAGCTCGCTGATCTCGCCGAGCAGGGTCAGCCCATCCATCTCGGGCATGTTCAGGTCCGTCACTACGACGTCGAAGTTCGGGTCGGCGTTAATCGCCTCCAACGCCAGGCGCCCGTTGGCCGCGAACTGGATCTCGAGGTCGCCATCGCGGATCTCGCGCCGGAACCTGAGCTCAAAAAGCCTCTTAACGTCCATCTCGTCGTCGACCAGCAACAGCCGCACGGGGCCGCCGTTGTCGCCTTGTCCCAGCCCACTGAGCGAACCAGGACCAGCGCCCGGCCAGGTCGCTACATGTCGCGCCGAAGATATGATGGACGTGCCGCTCACCGCGGGCCTACCTTCCTGGTGGCTCCACCGAATTCTCGCTCAAAAAACTACCACGTCGGCCAGGTTGGTGGGCACTGTGGGCGCGCCGGGCGTCTGACCATCCACGCCGCTAATCACCAGCCCACGTCTCGGATGGCGAACCGCGCCACCCACCGAACGCGAGCAGTCGGCCCTTCGTTTCGCAGGCCTCGAACCTTCCAAAGGCAGGCGGTGGGCAGCGCGGGGTGGTGATCCCCGAACGTGATTCAATCGCCGGCGCGGGCCGTGCCAAGCCCTCGCAGCTCTCTTTGAAGTCCGCCTCAGTCATGCATACGATTGGCACAGGGATGAGCCCGCTCGAGGTGGCACAGGGATGAGACCGCCAGAGGATCACGTCGGCGAGCGGCAGCTGACGATCGTAATGGCCAGAGCCCCGATGGGATGCTCGCGCTGGCGGTAGGAAGGTGACCGAGGCAACCTCGTTTGAGGCCACGCTGAGCGAACGCGCGGTGAGCATTGATGAACAGGAGCTGGACATCGCTGATCTCGTCGTGCTCGGGGTACTCTCCGGCGACTGGCTGGAGTTCGAGGCCCGGGTTGCCTGGGGCTTGGAGCTGGAGCGGCGTCACGGGGACGAGGTCCGTGCCGAGCTGGTCCGCCACGAGGCGACGGTTTTCCGTTACGAGCGCGGACTGATCAGCGCTCGGGAATTCACCACATGGCTGACGGCGCGGAACCTGAAGGTAGCCGAGCTCGCCGGCTGCCTCCGACGCTCGCTCCTGCGTCGACGCTTCGGGCCGGCGCCGGCCAATATCGATCTATGCGGGCGTGCGGGCGTGCTGCGCGCTGAGGCGCTGTTCGACGGCATCCTCGCCCGCCTGGCGTCAGCGGGTGTTCGGCTACTGGTAGCCGGTCGACGCGAGCAGCTGGCTTCGAGCGCAGGCGAGCTGCCAGGCCAGCTGCAGCGGGACGTTGACGTCGCGCTAGCTCGCCGGGCGGCCGGCATCGCTGCGCTCGACGAGGATGAGCTTCGGGCGCGCCTCGGGCGTCTGATCAGTCTTAGAGGTGCGCTGGAGCGTCTTCGCGTCGAGGTCGGTTCACCCGACGCCCTGCGCCGGAAGCTGAGTGAGCATGCGCTCGACTGGCTCGAGCTCAGCGGCCCACAGCTAACCTTCGCGAGCGAGGGCGCTGCGCGTGAGGCGAGATTGTTGTTCATCGAGGATCGATTGAGTGCAGATGCCGTTGCGCAGCGCGCCGGCGCGCCCGCGATCACCCGTTCGGTGTACGTCTCGGAGTTCCCGCACGGAATCGGCGCCTCGTTCGCAGGTCGCGTCGAAGGCGAGGTATTGGGCCCATGGCAGGACGACGAGCGCTGGCACGTGATGAGGCTCGATGCGAAGGTCGCACCCTCGCCCGAGAACGGCGAGTTGCGCGCACAGGCGATCGAGGAGCTGCTGGGCGAGCTGATCGAGCGGGGCGCCGCCGGCCGCGTACGGAGTCACTGTGCACTCTGAGCCGGCCGATGACGACCTGGCGAAGCTGCCGCTGATCGCCGGTATACCAGCCAGCATTCGCGAGCTGGTGTGCGACTCGTTCGTGCCAATGGAGTACAGCTTTGGCGACACCGTGTTCGAGGCCGGCGACCCGCCGGACGGCTACTACGTAGTGATAAAGGGGAATGCGCGAGTCGTGGTCGAGGGAGACGACGGCAGCGAGGTATCACTGAACATGTTGGCGCGCGGAGACGCGTTCGGCGAAGCGGCCTTACTCGAGGGAACGCCGCGCACCGCCACGGTTCGCGCTTCCAGCCCGCTGACCGTCGCGCGCCTGGATGGCGGGGTGTTCCGGGCGCTGGCCGCAAGGTACCCAGAGGTGGGCCGGGCCTTCGCCGGCGCCGCCCACGCGCGGCGCATCAACGACTTCCTTCGGGTCCATTCAGCGTTCGCGGTGCTATCAAGCGATGCGATCGCCGAGCTGTTGGAGAGCCTGGAGGAGCTCTCGGCCGCCGACGGCGAGGAGGTCGTCAGCGAAGGCGACCGTGCCGGTGCGATGTTCCTGGTTGCGGACGGCCGCCTGGGAGTCTGGGGGCACAATCCTGAGGGTGCGCCGCGCCGCCTGCGCACACTTCACAGCGGCGAGTTCTTCGGCGAGCTGGGGCTGCTGAACGGCGCGCCGCGCAGCGCCACCGTCCGGGCGGAGGGCGCAGTGCGGCTGCTGCGACTCGACGAGGCCCACTTCCAGGGGATGATGGAGCGCTACGAGCCGTTCGCGCGGAGGATCATGGAGCGGACGGCGCTATACGAGACGCGCGACCGTCCGCCCGCTCAGCCGGGCGAGGGTGACGGCAGACCGATCGTTTGGGATGCCACCGATCCCGGCCTGGCGGTGACCGAGCAAGGGGACGAGCCGATCGATCTTGGCAGCGCTCGGCCGGCTCGCCGCCGTCGCTTCCCCTTCGTGCGCCAGATCGACGAGATGGACTGCGGCGCGGCGTGCATCTCGATGCTGTGTCGGAGCTTTGGCCACGACGTGTCGATCACGACGATCCGCCATGCGGTTGGCACCGGCACCGGAGGCACGACGCTGGCGGGCCTGGTGCGTGGCGGCGAGGAGCTGGGACTCGCGATGCGAGCGATCAAGTCCTCCGCAGACCGTCTCGACGACCTGCTGCTGCCAGCAGTCGTCCATTGGGAGGGCAATCACTGGCTCGTGATCCATGGCGTCGACGGTGACCGTGTGCGGATCGCCGATCCGGCACGCGGCCTGCGCACCGTCGGTCGGGCGGACGTCGAAGAGCACTGGTCCGGGTACGCCGCGCTCGCTGCTCCGACCGAGCGGCTGGCGAACGCTCCGCGCGGCGGCCTCGATCTCCGCTGGATGTGGCCGTTCGTCAGGCCGCACTTCCGTCCGCTGTCCGGGTCACTGGCCCTCGCGCTCATCGCCGCCGGACTCGAGATGCTGCTTCCGGTCTTCTCGGGGGCGATCATCGACCGCGTGATCGCGCACCACGACCACCGCCTGCTGTACGTGCTGACGCTTGGCATGATCGGCGTCGTCGCGCTCGCCGTGGTCGTAACGATCCTCCAGCGCCGGGTCGTCGCGCGTGTAGCTTCACGCTTGGATTCCGACAGTCTCGACTTCATCTCCGGGCGTCTGCTGCAGCTGCCGATGCGCTACTTCGAAGCCCGGCGCACGGGCGACATCGAGCGGAGACTGGCTGCTACGCAGCAGGTCCGTGCGGTCTTGATCCAGAACGGGGTTGCTGCCGCGACGGCCGTCACCCAGCTCGTTGTGGCGGTGGTGATCATGTTCATCTACTCGTGGATCCTGGGGCTGGTGTACTTGGCATGCGCTCCGCTCTACGCCCTGTTGATGCGTTACTCGTCGGGCAAGATGCGTCCGGCGTTCGACAGCGTCGAAGCCGGGCGCGGGCGTTACCAATCCCGGCAGATCGACGCGATCCGCGGCATCGCAACGGTCAAGGCGATGGGCGCGGAGGACGCGCTTCGCGATCGCATGGGAAGGGAGTTCGCCGAGCTGCGCGACAAGCTGTTCCGCGCCGACATGGTCGGGATGGTCTACGAGGGCCTCGTCTCCACCGTGACCTTCCTCGTCTACGCACTGTTCCTGTTCTTTGCGGCCTTCCTGGCGATCCATCACGACCTGACCATCGGGGAGTTCGTGGCGTTCAACGGCCTCGTGCTGCTCGCCAACGCGCCACTGATGGTGATCCTCGGCATGTGGGACCGCCTCCAGATCGTCACCGTAGTGATGGGACGCCTCCAGGACGTGATCGAGAACGAGCCCGAGCAAGGACACGACCACTCGGCTCTGCTGGCGGTCCCACCGCTCGAGGGTCACATCCGCCTGCGACGCGTGACGTTCGCCTACCCTTCCACACCGGACCTCGGGATCCTCGAAGACATCAACCTCGACGTACCGCCGGGCTCGACCGTGGCGCTCGTTGGACGATCGGGTTCCGGCAAGTCAACTCTGGCCAAGTGCATCGCCGGCCTGCTGATCCCGACAGCCGGATCCGTCGAGTACGACGATCACGACATCCAGCGGCTGCGCCTCCGCGAGCTCCGGCGCCGGATCGGCTTCGTGCTACAGGAGCCGTATTTGTTCGACGAGACGATCGCTGGCAACATCGCGTTCGGCGAGCAGGAGCCAGACTACACGCAGGTCGCGCGCGCCGCGGAGATCGCCAAGGCCGCCGAGTTCATCGAGCGCCTACCTCTCGGTTACGAGACGCGCATCGGCGACTCCGGGCTCAAGCTCTCCGGCGGGCAGGCCCAACGGATTGCAATCGCCCGCGCGCTCTACCACGAGCCGCCGGTACTGATCTTCGACGAGGCCACCAGCGCGCTGGACACCGAGGCCGAGCGGGCCTTCAAACAGAGTATGGACCGAGTGCTGGAGGGCCGAACCGCATTTGTGATCGCGCATCGTCTGTCGACGATCCGCGACGCGGACATCATCTGCGTGCTCGAACGCGGCCGGCTCGTTGAGCAGGGCAGCCACGAGGAGCTGTTGCGCCGCCGCGGGCTGTACGCATACCTCCAGGCACAGCAGCTGGAAAGCTGATCCGTCAGGAGCCGGCGGCGGTATCATCGTGCGCGTGGTCATCGGAGACGAAACACGAGGAAATCTGAGTGATCGTGTGCGTCCGTCGGACAACGACAAGCAAGCGGCCAGCTTACGCCGTGCCCGGATCGAGTACACCGTGCGCGATGGTCGGCTGATCGGGACCTTGACCCTCCCCCGCCACGCACCGCGGGAATTTCAGAGCGCGTCGGAGCTGGAGCGATTGCTCGGAGCAGACGCCCGCGGACTGGTGCTCGTCGATGCGAGCGCGACTCCCGGCGAGGGGCCCGCGCCGACCGACGCGTTAGACGGGATCGCCGGCCTTACGCCTGTGGAGCGGGCGATCGTCGAGCGCGCACTGCATGGAGCGTCCAACCGCGAGATCGCCGGATCGCTCTACTACAGCGTCAAGTCGGTCGAGGCGTACCTCACGCGCATCTACCGGCGTCTGGGGATCGAGAGCCGGAACGGGCTCGCCGCGGTCGTCGGTGCCGCCGACGATCTCGATGTGCTCGATGGGGACGCGGAACTGATCGGCGGTGGCGCGTCCGTGCAATCCGGGCTCGGTTCGGGCGCCGATGAGCCTGCGGTCGTCGAGCTGCTGCTCGTCGCGTAGGCCACCGTGTAAGCACGCGTGCAGCACGAAGCGACGGTCCGCGCCCACCGACAAAGCCGAGGTCCTCGTCACACCCACGCAACGCCTGGGCGAAGCCGGAAGACCGCCTCCTTCACGGTCGGATCAGCAGCGGCTCACGGAGCTGCTCGGCGACCCGGCCGCGATCGCTGCCGCGCGCATCGCCGAGCTGCTCCGTTCCGCCGCGACGCTATGCGGGACCGCCAGCCGTTCGCTCAGCTGCGGCAGCTGCGGCGGCGTCGGCAGGATTCACTGACTGCGACGCCTGGAGCTGAGCCGCCGTGAGCCCCGTGGGTGGCATTTTTCCGCCGCTCACGCCCTCGCTGTCCTCCGCCGGGCTATCGAGGTCCTTGACCGCCTCGTCGGTCAGCTCGTCCCCGTCCTTCTGCGGATCGTCATGGAACATTGCGCCCTCCTTGGTCGTGGCGAGCGGCCCAGACCGCCCGCGGCGTCTGCCCATGCAGACACCAACTGCGGCGAGATTAGTCCTCGCCTGCGCGGGGCGCAACCCGTTCGGCCCGCCTTAGGGACCCTAGGTCCTGCGGCGATCGGGCCATGAAAGCGTGGTCACACTCGATTTTGCATGGATGCGTTCTGGTCTAAGCCTCTGGGTCCTCATCGCCGATTGGTTGCGGGAGATGGAGATCCCCGGAGTGCCCGAACCCGCGAGTGGAGGTGTCTGGTTTCACTCTAATCGCTCCCCGAGTTGCGGCTGCTCGGGTGGGACGGTGTGTCCGAACGGGGCCTACCGCTTGGGCTTATGATCAGCGGGGTGGGCTGGCGCGTGTCAGATCACGGAGAGGAGTTGCTGTGCTCACCGTCGAGGGCTTGTTGAGGGAGCTGGAGCTAGCGCTCGTAGCCGGTGAGAGCGCGGCGCGAAACCCGGTCCGCTGGGTCCACATCTCCGAGCTCGAGGACCCGACGCCAGGGCTTTCAGGCGGGGAGGTCCTTTTGACGACGGGGATACGACTTGGCGATCAGGACGCGCAGCGGGAGTTCGTGCGCCGTCTCGCCGAGCTGAGGCTCGCCGGTCTTGGCTTCGGCACCGGGCGCGAGCATGAGCGGGTACCCGACGCCATCATCGACGAGGCCGACGCGCTCGACTTTCCGGTCTTCGAGGTGCCCTCCGCGATGCCGTTCATCGCCATCACCGAGAGAGCCCTGCCGCGCGTCATGGGCGAGCTGTACGACGAGCAGCGCCAGACGATGCTCGGCACATTGGCCGCCGCGGTCGCCCACGAAGTGAAGAACCCTCTGAACCTCGTGATCAACTTTGCCGAGGCGAACGAGGAGCTCGTCGCCTCGATCGACGACGTGCTGGGTGGGGCCCGGGTTGAGCCCACGGCCGACGAGAAGGAGCTCCGGGACCTGGTCGGAGAGCTGCGCGTGAACGCCGACGCGATTCAAAAGCATGGCCGTCGAGCGCTCGACGTCGCGATGAGCATGCTGCAACTGAGCCGTCAGGAGACCGGGGCCTCGGAGGCGGTCGACCTGAACGCTCTGGTCGAGCGCTACTCGACGCTGGCCTATCACGGACTGCGTGCCAGCGACCGTCGAATCAGTTGCGAGATCGCCGTTGCCACGAACCCAAGCCTCCCGCGCTTGCAGCTGCGAGCGGCGGATATTGGCCGCGTCGTCTTGAACCTGGTTGGAAATGCATGCGAGGCCGTGAGTGACTACGCATACGAGCTCGGTGATCCCGCCTACAAGCCGAAGGTCACGGTGTCCACCGGCCAGACCGACAATTCGGTCGAGGTCCGCGTCCATGACAACGGACCGGGGATCCCCGACGAGATCCGTAAGCTTGCCTTCGAGCGCTTCTTCACCACCAAGGGCCGCAAGGGAACCGGGCTGGGTCTCGCGATCTCGAAGGAGATCGTCGAACAGCACGAAGGTACGATCATCTTGCGCTCGACCCCGGGGGAGTTCACCGAGGTCTGCGTCTCGCTACCCAGAAACGAGCAATGACCGAAGCAGTCACCCAGACCACAGCGAAAACCGTTCTCGTCGTCGACGACGAAGAGGACGTGCGTCGGCTGTTCCTTCAGCGCTTCAGACGTGAGATACGCAACGGACTGGCGGAGTTCGTCTTCGCCGGGTCCGGAGCCGAGGCGCTTAAGGCCCTGAACGAACTCGACGCGAGCGCGGTGCTGATCCTGTCGGACATTCGCATGGAGGGGATGGACGGCTTCGACTTGCTGAAGGCAATCGGCGAGCGGTGGCCCAAGCTTCACGTGTATCTGGTCACCGCCTACGACAGCGATGAGTACAGAGACCGCGCCCTTGCGATGGGTGCCGAGGGCTACCTGACCAAGCCCGTGGACTTCACTGAGCTGCGCCAGCTGATTCTCGGCTAGATAGTTGACGCCACGACCCCGCTCGCCGGGTAAATTCACCGACCCGCGCCGGATCGTCGCCCTCAGGCTCGGTGGCGAATCGCCAGATGCCGGTTACCACGCACAGGACGTTAGGCCTGAGCGACGAAATAGCGGGCGATGTACGTGCTGCGTGTGCTGCGCGCGTCGGCCGGCGAGGTGCGCGATGTGCTGCGCGCCGGGACGCCGACCCATGGCCGTCTCCGCGATCGGCTGGTCGCCATCGGGGTCGCGACGGTCGGTTTCGACCTGGTCTGCGCCGTCCTGGCGTTCGTGTTCGAACACCATCAGAAACAGACCCAGATCGAGAGCCTCGGCAGCGCATTCTTTTGGACAACCACCCAGATGCTGACCGTGTCATCCAATATCCAGAACCCGATCTCGTTCCCGGGAAGGGTCCTCGACATCGTGATGGAGATCTATGCCATCACGGTCATCGGTTCCCTCGCCGGGGCGTTCGGTGCGTTCTTGATCAAGCGTGGCGAGGAACTCGATGCGGCGGCCGAGCCGAACTAACCCACGACGGCCAAGACCGAGAAAGCCGACGCTCGCCCACCCGCCAGCTGCCAGGCCGGCATCTGCGTGTCGGGATCGCGCGCTTGCGACGCCCGGCGCCTGGATTTCCGGTCCGACGCAGGCCTGTCCGTCAGTAGCCTGACGGTGCGGTCGTCCGCGCTGGGGACGGCGAGGTCCTCGGGACCGCCGAGTACGAGTTCCCGCACGCAGTCATGGATCGCGTGTTCGCCGAGACTGACGAGCAGCTCCCATCCGATTGGGCCCTCCAGCACCCTGAGGACTACATCGAAGTGTTGCGTCACGCGGTGCCCGCGGCCGTCGAAGCGGCCGGCATCGAGCCCGAGACCGTGGTTGGCATCGGCACCGACTTCACTTCCTGCACGATCTTGCCGGCGCGCCGCGACGGCACACCGCTGTGTCAGCTAGATCAATTTCGAGCCCGTCCGCACGCGTACCCCATGGACCGGTGGGTCGAGGCGGCCGATTGGATCGTCTGGCAGCTGTGCGGCGAGGAGGTTCGCAGCGCTTGCCCAGCCGGCTACAAGGCCACCTACCAGGACGGCCGATATCCGTCGAAGGACTACTTCCGGGCCCTGAACCCGCAGTTCGCCGATTTTGCCGAGCGGAAACTCGGATCGGTCCTTGCCGAGCTCGGCGCGCGCGCCGATTCTCTGGCCTCCGAGGCGGCGGAGTGGACGGGCCTGAACCGCGGCATCGCCGTCGCGGTCGGCAACGTCGACGCGCACGTCACCGCACCAGCAGCCCGGGCGACCGAGCCGGGTCAGATGGTGGCGGTGATGGGCACCTCGACCTGCCATGTCATGGTCGGAGATCAGCTCGCCGAAGTCCCCGGCATGACGGAACTGGCCGACCAGCAGCGGGTGGGGGAGCACCGTCTTATCGCGCTCGACTGGTGGAACGGGAATCGCTCGGTCCTCGTCGACCACGACCTGCGCGGCGTGCTCATCGGGATGTCTCTGGCTACACGTCCCGAGGAGATCTACCGCGCGCTGATCGAGTCAACTGCGTTGGGACACGCAAGATCATCGAGGCATTCTGCGATGCAGGCGTCCCGGTCACCGAATTCATCGCCGCGGGCGGCCTGCTCTCAAACCCGGTGCTGATGCAGATCTATAGCGACGTCATCGATCGCCCGATCAGCGTGCTCGACTCCTCTCAGGCCCGGCGCTGGGCTCCGCGATTCATGCCGCCGTCGCCGCCGGCGTGTATAACGACGTCGAGGCCGCCGCGGCGCGGATGGGCAGGCTGCGCCGCGACGCGTATTCACCCGATCGCGAGCGCGCCGAGGCCTACGAGCGCCCGTACCAGATCTACGTGCGTCTGCACGACCACTTCGGCTGTGAGCAGCGCGACCTATGCGAGAGCTCCAGAGCATCGCCGCAGACGCCAGACAGGGTGAACCCGTTGAGCGCTGAGATCGAATAGCCCGAGGCAGTGAAGGGAGGAGAACCAGCCTTCGAGGGCGAAACGACCCGCGGAGGCAGGCTCACAACTTTGCGCTCTTTAGCGTGGCGAAGATCTCCGGATACCTCGACAGCGCCAGGAAATGACCTTCACCGGGGCAGATTCTGAGGTCGGCGTCGGGGATGCTCGCGGCGAGCCGCTCCGCCCAACTGCATGGAAGCATTTTGTCCGTGTCGCCCTGCCAAATATGCACCGGGGGTCGGATCTCGGCGGGCTCGAAGCCCCATGCCGAACCGAGGATGCGGTAGTCGTCGAGCACGCCAACCGGATTCCGTAGCCCCTCGGCGAGCGGGCCCGAGAATGCGCTCGCCGGAGCGCTCATAACTAGCTTGCGCGATGGTTCGTCAAGCGAGAACACGGAGAGTCGGCGAAAGGTCGCCGGGGCTCGTTCGGCCGTCATGCCCATCGAGCGGAGCGCCAACCGCGCTACCCGCGGTGCGCGAGCGGAGAGACGGATGAAGACACGGTCCATGCGGTTGATCTCGCGCGCCATCCCGGGCCAGTCGCCAGGGATGCCGCTTGCCACCAGCGCTACGGCGGTAACACGCTCGGGCAGAGCGAACCCGCAGGCCGCCGCGTAGGGCCCACCCGCAGACCAGCCGAGTACCGCGAAGCGCTCGATACCGAGCGCGCCGGTGAGCGCAACCACATCAGCGGGCCAATCGAGCAGCGTGCGGCCAGAGCTGGGGTCTGAACGCCCGATGCCGGGACGATCGGGTGAGATTACTCGCACGCCGACAGCACGCGCGCTCTCCTCACAACCCTCTATGTCGCGGCGACTGGTCAGGCCCCCATGACAGTTGACAAGTGGCATCCCGGCGGGATCACCGTACTCGCTGTATGCCAGCTTCCGGCCGTCCGGGAGCTCCACGAACCGTGCTTTCACTAGCGCAGTATCCCAGTGCGGGTCCGCAGCCACTACTCGTGCGAAGGCACACGCTGCCGCCTCGATCGAAGACCTCAGCAGTCGCGTCCAGGCGGTGATTCTCGCCTACGAAGCTGGGCTTGTAAGCCCGGGAACGCATGCCGGGCGGCCCGACTAACCGGAGCGCACAGCTACGTGCCTGCTGTCGTCGCGGTGGCCGTGCGGTTGCTGACGCTGGAAATGGCTCGGGCCAGGCGCATGACGCCATCTGTGATAAGCCGTTCATTGAGGTTCGAATATCCAAAGATCAGGCCGCCGTGCGGCGCCGATGAGAGCCGGTATGGCGAGATCCCGGCGACGGCCACTCCTTCCTCGGCCGCCGCAGCGATCAGCGTTGCCTCCTCGAGATCCGGGGGCAGCCATGCCACCAGGTGTAGTCCGGCGGCGATCCCGGCCGGTTCCAGTTCGGGCAGGTGTTCGGCCAGCGCCGCCAGCAGCGCGTCGCGGCGGGAGCGGTAGACGGGGCGCATGCGCCGCAGGTGGCGGTCGAACTCGCCGCGAGAGAGGAAGTCGGCGAAGGCGAGTTGGTCCAGGATCGGGGAGCCGCGGTCGGCGAGCAGCTTGGCCTCGGCGAACGGCTCGACGAGCTGCGGGGGCAGGATGATCCAGCCGAGCCGGAACCCTGGTGCGAGGGTCTTGCTTGCGGTCCCGGCGTACGCGACCCGGTCGGGATCGAGGCCCTGGATCGCGCCGACCGGGGCGCGGTCGTAGCGGTATTCGGCGTCGTAGTCGTCCTCGAGCACCAGCGCTCCGGTTCGCTGCGACCACGCGAGCACCGCGGCGCGCGCCTCGGGGGAGAGCACGCCGCCGGTCGGCCACTGGTGCGAAGGGGTGAGGATTAGGACGTCGGCGTCCAGTTCCTGCAGGGCGTCCACTTGCACCCCGTCCTCGCCGACTGGCACACCGACCACGTTCATGCCCAGCGCGTGCGCGATGGGGCGGGCGTCGTCCGAGGCTGATGGGTCCTCGACGGCCAGCGTTGTGGCGCCCCGGGCGGCTAGCACTCCGATCAGCAGGGACGCCGCCTGGGCGTAGCCGTTGGTGATGACGATCGTGTCCGTGCCGGCGCCGGTGCCCCGCACGCGGTTCAGGTAGGCGACGAGCGCTGAGCGCAGCTCGATGGCGCCGCGGCCGTCGAGGTAGCCGAGACGCTCGTCGGGTGCCTCGGTGAGGACACGGCGCACCGAGCGCAGCCAGGCGGCCCGGGGGAAAGCCGCGAGGTTGCCGCGGCCGTAGCCGAAGTCGATCGCCGGATGAGGCGCGCGCGGCTGAGCCGGCTGTTGCGGCGGCGGTGTGGTTGTTGGCGGCGCGGCCGTCGGCGCGCGCGACACTTGCGTGTAGCCCCCGCTTCGGCTGGTGAGATATCCCTCTGCGACGAGCTGCGCATAGGCCTCGACGACCACCCCGCGCGTGACGCCCAACTCGACAGCCAGGGCGCGAGTCGGCGGCAGTGCGATGCCGGCCGGCAGCGCCCCCGAGCGGATCCGCTCCCGGATCGACGTCTCGATCTGGCGGTGCAGCGCGTCGGCGCCGTGGCGGTCCAGGTCGATCACCAGCTCCGAGATCGGTGACAAATTGGTCTGTTTACGCGGCATGCAAATGGACCTTATCAAGGGGACCGATTCCTGGAATGCTGCTCGCCATGACCACCACCGAGAAGTTCCCCCCAGCGATCGTTCGCCCTTCGGAGTTCGACGGTCTGATCCTCGTCCCCGGCACTCCCGGTTATGACTCGAGCCGGTCGGTCTGGAATGCGATGATCGACCACCGCCCGGCCTTGATCGCCCGCTGCGCGGCGGTCGATGACGTCCTCGCCGCAGTCCGAGCGGCGCGCGAAGCCGACCTGGAGATCGGCGTGCGCTGCGGCGGCCACAACATCGCCGGCCTTGCGGTTCCGAACGGCGGGCTGATGATCGACCTCGCCGGATTGGACCGGGTCAGGGTCGATCCGGTCGCCCAGCGCGCGCGCGTCCAGGGCGGTGCCCTGCTCGGTGCTCTGGACCGAGCCACGCAACCTTTCGGCCTGGCCACCACCGCCGGCAACGTTTCGCACACCGGCGTCGGCGGTCTGACGCTGGGCGGCGGCATGGGCTGGCTGGCCCGCCGGCACGGCCTCGCCTGCGACAACGTCGAGTCCTTCACCGTCGTCACCGCGAACGCCGAGCTGGTGCACGCATCCGCCGACGAGCACCCCGATCTGTTCTGGGGCCTGCGCGGCGGCGGCGGCAACTTCGGAATCGTCGTTGAGTTCGAGTTCCGGCTGCACCCCGTCGGCACGCGGACCCTGGTCGCGGATCTCACCTTCCCGCTCGGTCGCGCCGCCGGTGCACTGCGCGGCTGGCGCGACCTCGCCGCCCGGGCGCCGCGCCAAGCCACGCTCACCGCCGAGATCTCCGGCGACACCGTCACCCTTGGGTACGTATGGGTCGGCGAACCCGAAGCCGGCCGGTCACTGCTGCCGGCGCTGCGCGCAATCGGCGCACCCGACGGTGAGGTCGTGCGCGAGCTCTCATATTTGACGCTCCAGACACGGGACGACAGCATCGAGGGCCACTCGTACCGCCGCTACTGGAAGGGCCATTACCTCCCCGAGCTCACCGACGGGGCGATCGGGGCGCTCGTGGATCGCGACCCGGACGACGCCACCCTGCCCGGGGTCAGCCTCCAGGCGTATGGCGGCGCGATTGCGGACATCGACGACGACGCGACGGCGTTCAGCCACCGCGGAACCCGTTTCGAGTACGTCGCGGACGTCACGTGGACCGATCCCGACGAGGACGAGGTGCGCATCGGGGCCGCGCGGCGGGCGGCCGGCAAGCTCGACCCATTCGCCCGGGGCGCGTACGTGAACGCGCTCAGCGATGAGGGTGCCGCAGGCGTGCGGCGCGCCTACTCGGAGGCCAAGCGCGGGCGCCTGACCGCCATCAAGAACACCTACGACCCCGACAACGTCTTCCACCTCAACCACAACATCGCCCCCAGCCGGCACTGAGAAGCGAGCGACGACACGGGTCCGCGGTGGAGCTGCGCGATCGACCTCGTCGAATGCTTGTGCCGCTCTTGCTGTGCGCGCCGATGCCGGGTGTGGGAGCATGCTCGACCGGGATGAACGATTTCGTGGTCAGGCGCAGCGACTTACGCGACTGCCGGGTCACGGAATCCGCGGTGCCCGAGCTTGGCCCTGGTCAGGCGCTGCTTCGGGTCGACACGTTTGGCCTGACCGCGAACAACGTGACCTATGCGGTGTTGGGCGAGATGCTGTCCTACTGGGACTTTTTCCCAGCCGAGAACGGCTGGGGTCATGTCCCCATGTGGGGCTTCGCCGAAGTGGAGCGGAGCACGGCCCAGGAGATCGAGCCCGGGATGCGCCTGTACGGATACCTTCCCCCCACGTCGTACCTTGCCGTGACTCCCGCCGATGCCGGTACGGACGGTTTCGTTGACGGCTCGCCGCATCGAGCGGCGCTGCCTTCGGGCTATCAGCGCTATGTGGCGACGGACACCGATCCTCTCTACCGCGACGACACCGAGGATCTGCAAACGCTCTTGCGTCCGCTGTTCACCACGGCGTTTCTGATCGATGACCAACTCGTCGACGACGGGTTCACCGCGCGTGGGCCAATCGTGATCTCAAGCGCCTCGAGCAAGACCGCCATCGGAGCCGCCTACCTTCTGGCGCGGCGCGAGGAAGTCGAGCTGATCGGGCTGACGTCCGCTCGCAACTTCGAGTTCGTCGAACGCCTCGGCATCTACACCCGCGCCGTGACCTACGACGCGATCGGATCCCTCGATCGAGGACCGGCCACGTTCGTCGACATCGCGGGAGAGCCAGCCGTGCGCCTCGCCGTTCACACCCACTACGGAGAGGAACTTGCGTACAGCATGACGGTCGGCGTGACGCACTGGCAGGACTTCGGCGCCGGTGGCGCGATCGGCGCGGGTGGTGATGGGCTACCTGGCCCGGTACCCACCCTGTTCTTCGCCCCGGATCGCTACGCAAAGCGCTCTGAGGACTGGGGATCCGCCGAGCTTGCGAGGAGGATCTCC
>CAWGQT010000017.1:0-49926 GCA_963824755.1 uncultured Solirubrobacterales bacterium
TCGGGATGTCTCTGGCTACACGTCCCGAGGAGATCTACCGCGCGCTGATCGAGTCAACTGCGTTCGGGACACGCAAGATCATCGAGGCATTCTGCGATGCAGGCGTCCCGGTCACCGAATTCATCGCCGCGGGCGGCCTGCTCTCAAACCCGGTGCTGATGCAGATCTATAGCGACGTCATCGATCGCCCGATCAGCGTGCTCGACTCCTCTCAGGGCCCGGCGCTGGGCTCCGCGATTCATGCCGCCGTCGCCGCCGGCGTGTATAACGACGTCGAGGCCGCCGCGGCGCGGATGGGCAGGCTGCGCCGCGACGCGTATTCACCCGATCGCGAGCGCGCCGAGGCCTACGAGCGCCCGTACCAGATCTACGTGCGTCTGCACGACCACTTCGGCTGTGAGCAGCGCGACCTATGCGAGAGCTCCAGAGCATCGCCGCAGACGCCAGACAGGGTGAACCCGTTGAGCGCTGAGATCGAATAGCCCGAGGCAGTGAAGGGAGGAGAACCAGCCTTCGAGGGCGAAACGACCCGCGGAGGCAGGCTCACAACTTTGCGCTCTTTAGCGTGGCGAAGATCTCCGGATACCTCGACAGCGCCAGGAAATGACCTTCACCGGGGCAGATTCTGAGGTCGGCGTCGGGGATGCTCGCGGCGAGCCGCTCCGCCCAACTGCATGGAAGCATTTTGTCCGTGTCGCCCTGCCAAATATGCACCGGGGGTCGGATCTCGGCGGGCTCGAAGCCCGATGCCGAACCGAGGATGCGGTAGTCGTCGAGCACGCCAACCGGATTCCGTAGCCCCTCGGCGAGCGGGCCCGAGAATGCGCTCGCCGGAGCGCTCATAACTAGCTTGCGCGATGGTTCGTCAAGCGAGAACACGGAGAGTCGGCGAAAGGTCGCCGGGGCTCGTTCGGCCGTCATGCCCATCGAGCGGAGCGCCAACCGCGCTACCCGCGGTGCGCGAGCGGAGAGACGGATGAAGACACGGTCCATGCGGTTGATCTCGCGCGCCATCCCGGGCCAGTCGCCAGGGATGCCGCTTGCCACCAGCGCTACGGCGGTAACACGCTCGGGCAGAGCGAACCCGCAGGCCGCCGCGTAGGGCCCACCCGCAGACCAGCCGAGTACCGCGAAGCGCTCGATACCGAGCGCGCCGGTGAGCGCAACCACATCAGCGGGCCAATCGAGCAGCGTGCGGCCAGAGCTGGGGTCTGAACGCCCGATGCCGGGACGATCGGGTGAGATTACTCGCACGCCGACAGCACGCGCGCTCTCCTCACAACCCTCTATGTCGCGGCGACTGGTCAGGCCCCCATGACAGTTGACAAGTGGCATCCCGGCGGGATCACCGTACTCGCTGTATGCCAGCTTCCGGCCGTCCGGAAGCTCCACGAACCGTGCTTTCACTAGCGCAGTATCCCAGTGCGGGTCCGCAGCGACTACTCGTGCGAAGGCACACGCTGCCGCCTCGGTCGAAGACCTCAGCAGTCGCGTCCAGGCGGTGATTCTCGCCTACGAAGCTGGGCTTGTAAGCCGGGGAACGCATGCCGGGCGGCCCGACTAACCGGAGCGCACAGCTACGTGCCTGGTGTCGTCGCGGTGGCCGTGCGGTTGCGGACGCTGGAAATGGCTCGGGCCAGGCGCATGACGCCATCTGTGATAAGCCGTTCATTGAGGTTCGAATATCCAAAGATCAGGCCGCCGTGCGGCGCCGATGAGAGCCGGTATGGCGAGATCCCGGCGACGGCCACTCCTTCCTCGGCCGCCGCAGCGATCAGCGTTGCCTCCTCGAGATCCGGGGGCAGCCATGCCACCAGGTGTAGTCCGGCGGCGATCCCGGCCGGTTCCAGTTCGGGCAGGTGTTCGGCCAGCGCCGCCAGCAGCGCGTCGCGGCGGGAGCGGTAGACGGGGCGCATGCGCCGCAGGTGGCGGTCGAACTCGCCGCGAGAGAGGAAGTCGGCGAAGGCGAGTTGGTCCAGGATCGGGGAGCCGCGGTCGGCGAGCAGCTTGGCCTCGGCGAACGGCTCGACGAGCTGCGGGGGCAGGATGATCCAGCCGAGCCGGAACCCTGGTGCGAGGGTCTTGCTTGCGGTCCCGGCGTACGCGACCCGGTCGGGATCGAGGCCCTGGATCGCGCCGACCGGGGCGCGGTCGTAGCGGTATTCGGCGTCGTAGTCGTCCTCGAGCACCAGCGCTCCGGTTCGCTGCGACCACGCGAGCACCGCGGCGCGCGCCTCGGGGGAGAGCACGCCGCCGGTCGGCCACTGGTGCGAAGGGGTGAGGATTAGGACGTCGGCGTCCAGTTCCTGCAGGGCGTCCACTTGCACCCCGTCCTCGCCGACTGGCACACCGACCACGTTCATGCCCAGCGCGTGCGCGATGGGGCGGGCGTCGTCCGAGGCTGATGGGTCCTCGACGGCCAGCGTTGTGGCGCCCCGGGCGGCTAGCACTCCGATCAGCAGGGACGCCGCCTGGGCGTAGCCGTTGGTGATGACGATCGTGTCCGTGCCGGCGTTGGTGCCCCGCACGCGGTTCAGGTAGGCGACGAGCGCTGAGCGCAGCTCGATGGCGCCGCGGCCGTCGAGGTAGCCGAGACGCTCGTCGGGTGCCTCGGTGAGGACACGGCGCACCGAGCGCAGCCAGGCGGCCCGGGGGAAAGCCGCGAGGTTGCCGCGGCCGTAGCCGAAGTCGATCGCCGGATGAGGCGCGCGCGGCTGAGCCGGCTGTTGCGGCGGCGGTGTGGTTGTTGGCGGCGCGGCCGTCGGCGCGCGCGACACTTGCGTGTAGCCCCCGCTTCGGCTGGTGAGATATCCCTCTGCGACGAGCTGCGCATAGGCCTCGACGACCACCCCGCGCGTGACGCCCAACTCGACAGCCAGGGCGCGAGTCGGCGGCAGTGCGATGCCGGCCGGCAGCGCCCCCGAGCGGATCCGCTCCCGGATCGACGTCTCGATCTGGCGGTGCAGCGCGTCGGCGCCGTGGCGGTCCAGGTCGATCACCAGCTCCGAGATCGGTGACAAATTGGTCTGTTTACGCGGCATGCAAATGGACCTTATCAAGGGGACCGATTCCTGGAATGCTGCTCGCCATGACCACCACCGAGAAGTTCCCCCCAGCGATCGTTCGCCGTTCGGAGTTCGACGGTCTGATCCTCGTCCCCGGCACTCCCGGTTATGACTCGAGCCGGTCGGTCTGGAATGCGATGATCGACCACCGCCCGGCCTTGATCGCCCGCTGCGCGTCGGTCGATGACGTCCTCGCCGCAGTCCGAGCGGCGCGCGAAGCCGACCTGGAGATCGGCGTGCGCTGCGGCGGCCACAACATCGCCGGCCTTGCGGTTCCGAACGGCGGGCTGATGATCGACCTCGCCGGATTGGACCGGGTCAGGGTCGATCCGGTCGCCCAGCGCGCGCGCGTCCAGGGCGGTGCCCTGCTCGGTGCTCTGGACCGAGCCACGCAACCTTTCGGCCTGGCCACCACCGCCGGCAACGTTTCGCACACCGGCGTCGGCGGTCTGACGCTGGGCGGCGGCATGGGCTGGCTGGCCCGCCGGCACGGCCTCGCCTGCGACAACGTCGAGTCCTTCACCGTCGTCACCGCGAACGCCGAGCTGGTGCACGCATCCGCCGACGAGCACCCCGATCTGTTCTGGGGCCTGCGCGGCGGCGGCGGCAACTTCGGAATCGTCGTTGAGTTCGAGTTCCGGCTGCACCCCGTCGGCACGCGGACCCTGGTCGCGGATCTCACCTTCCCGCTCGGTCGCGCCGCCGGTGCACTGCGCGGCTGGCGCGACCTCGCCGCCCGGGCGCCGCGCCAAGCCACGCTCACCGCCGAGATCTCCGGCGACACCGTCACCCTTGGGTACGCATGGGTCGGCGAACCCGAAGCCGGCCGGTCACTGCTGCCGGCGCTGCGCGCAATCGGCGCACCCGACGGTGAGGTCGTGCGCGAGCTCTCATATTTGACGCTCCAGACACGGGACGACAGCATCGAGGGCCACTCGTACCGCCGCTACTGGAAGGGCCATTACCTCCCCGAGCTCACCGACGGGGCGATCGGGGCGCTCGTGGATCGCGACCCGGACGACGCCACCCTGCCCGGGGTCAGCCTCCAGGCGTATGGCGGCGCGATTGCGGACATCGACGACGACGCGACGGCGTTCAGCCACCGCGGAACCCGTTTCGAGTACGTCGCGGACGTCACGTGGACCGATCCCGACGAGGACGAGGTGCGCATCGGGGCCGCGCGGCGGGCGGCCGGCAAGCTCGACCCATTCGCCCGGGGCGCGTACGTGAACGCGCTCAGCGATGAGGGTGCCGCAGGCGTGCGGCGCGCCTACTCGGAGGCCAAGCGCGGGCGCCTGACCGCCATCAAGAACACCTACGACCCCGACAACGTCTTCCACCTCAACCACAACATCGCCCCCAGCCGGCACTGAGAAGCGAGCGACGACACGGGTCCGCGGTGGAGCTGCGCGATCGACCTCGTCGAATGCTTGTGCCGCTCTTGCTGTGCGCGCCGATGCCGGGTGTGGGAGCATGCTCGACCGGGATGAACGATTTCGTGGTCAGGCGCAGCGACTTACGCGACTGCCGGGTCACGGAATCCGCGGTGCCCGAGCTTGGCCCTGGTCAGGCGCTGCTTCGGGTCGACACGTTTGGCCTGACCGCGAACAACGTGACCTATGCGGTGTTGGGCGAGATGCTGTCCTACTGGGACTTTTTCCCAGCCGAGAACGGCTGGGGTCATGTCCCCATGTGGGGCTTCGCCGAAGTGGAGCGGAGCACGGCCCAGGAGATCGAGCCCGGGATGCGCCTGTACGGATACCTTCCCCCCACGTCGTACCTTGCCGTGACTCCCGCCGATGCCGGTACGGACGGTTTCGTTGACGGCTCGCCGCATCGAGCGGCGCTGCCTTCGGGCTATCAGCGCTATGTGGCGACGGACACCGATCCTCTCTACCGCGACGACACCGAGGATCTGCAAACGCTCTTGCGTCCGCTGTTCACCACGGCGTTTCTGATCGATGACCAACTCGTCGACGACGGGTTCACCGCGCGTGGGCCAATCGTGATCTCAAGCGCCTCGAGCAAGACCGCCATCGGAGCCGCCTACCTTCTGGCGCGGCGCGAGGAAGTCGAGCTGATCGGGCTGACGTCCGCTCGCAACTTCGAGTTCGTCGAACGCCTCGGCATCTACACCCGCGCCGTGACCTACGACGCGATCGGATCCCTCGATCGAGGACCGGCCACGTTCGTCGACATCGCGGGAGACCCAGCCGTGCGCCTCGCCGTTCACACCCACTACGGAGAGGAACTTGCGTACAGCATGACGGTCGGCGTGACGCACTGGCAGGACTTCGGCGCCGGTGGCGCGATCGGCGCGGGTGGTGATGGGCTACCTGGCCCGGTACCCACCCTGTTCTTCGCCCCGGATCGCTACGCAAAGCGCTCTGAGGACTGGGGATCCGCCGAGCTTGCGAGGAGGATCTCCGCGGCCTGGCACCCGTTCTGCGAGTGGACGGGCACATGGCTCCAGGTTATCCGCGGCCGCGGGTTCGAAGCGGTTCAACGCGCCTACCTCGATGTGCTCGAGGGACCCGTCAAGCCCGACACCGCCCACGTTCTCACGCTCGATTGAGGCCCCACGCCGTGCGGGTCCCGGTCCGCGAGCGGTCTCGCCGCGGTCGCCCACAGCTCGCTGGCCTACCCAAAGGACACTGTCAACTCCTCGCCGCATCCGGCTTCCTTACCTCGCCCAGCCCGGGCAGTACGGGCCAGCTTTCCGACGACTTACTTATGTCTGTCTTTCGGAAGGCTTACATCCGCCGCGAATACTCGCGGCATGAGAAGGGTGCATCTGATCTCTTCGCTCGCGGTGCTCGGCGCGGTGGCGGTCGGCGGCTTGGCCCTCGGCGCCGCCGGCTCCTCGGTCGCCCGCACGAGCTCGAAAAGCGCCACGCTAGATCTCCCCGCCAGCGTCGTTTCTCAGCTCGAGAAGCTGCCACTCGGCGACGGCAGGGTGAGTACCAGCGGAGCGAAGAGAGGCTATGTGTATGCGTGTCGGAGCGCGAATCCCAACGCTGGCGGAGCTATCGCCAGCGAGCCGTGGATCCACGGCAGTACGTTTGACCTCCTTGACAAGGCCAGAGTGAGCGGCGTTGTGGTGTGGCCAAGCGCTACGTTTGCGATGACGCGAACTGGCGCCACGGTGCAGTTCAGGGGCAATTTGCTGCCCGTGAATACGAGCACCGGCACATTCCCAATCTCTCCGAGCGACCCCGCATACCAGTACGACCGCAACCCCAACCAGATTGCGGCGCACGCCTATACGGTCACGTTGCCGTCCGACCCGCGCGCAGCCTCGAGCGTGAGCTGCCTGCCTGGTGGGGCGATTGGGATCGCCAAGAATGGTGTGGCCATCTTCAGCGCACTGGACGCCGGCAACCGCGATGCGGTGGCCCATGAGGTGCAGGACTCGAATGGCGGTCACCCCGACCAGGCCGACGTGTACCACTACCACGCGCTGCCGCTGGCTTGGACGCTGTCACGTACCTACAAGCCGATTGGCTGGGCGCTCGACGGTTATCCGATCTATCCGGCCTACGACAGCACCGGACATCTGCTCACCAACAGCCAGCTCGATGCGTGCCACGGACGGCTCGAGTACTTCGGGACCGGCTCGCACCGGGCCGCGCGGTACGTCTACCACGCCACCCTGACCTTCCCGTACACCATCGGCTGCTTCCACGGAACGCCACTCACCACGCAGCTGGGTGGGACGTAAGGTCCCGGCGAATTTGGTCCCGGCGCCGACAATGGCGCTGAGGTGACCGACGCTCAAAGCCGCGAATACCTGGACATCAGCTTAACGATCGTTTAGTATCTCGCGCCGCCATGACCCGCGACCGCGAGATCCTCCGCGTCGCTGAGCGGCTCTTCTACGAGCGCGGCTACGGCGCGGTTGGCGTCGACCTGATCGGCGCCGAGGCCGGCGTCACCGGGCCGGCGATCTACTCCCACTTCCGTGGCAAGGCCGACATCCTGGCGTCGCTGTTCGACGAGGCAATGGACCGCATGCTCGTCCTCGCCGGACCGGCGCGGGAGGACCCGCGCGACGAGCTCGAGAACCTCATCCGGTCGACCGTGCAATTCGCGCTGGAGCGCCGGCAGCTCTTGACCGTCTACACGCGCGAGGACCGCGCGCTCGACGCGGATGCTCGCAGGCGCTTTCACCGGCGACAGCGCGACTACGTCGAGCGGTGGGTCCGTGCGCTCGCGGCGCTACGACCCGACCGCCCGCGTGACGAGCTGGTGAGCGTGGCCCACGCGGTGATCGGGCTGGCGATGTCGGTAACTACTTGGCCCCGCCACGCGCTCAAGTTCGATGGCCTGGTGGAGTTGCTGACGGATCTCGGGCTTAGCGCACTGGGGCTGAACGATCGTTCAGAGGTTGCGGCGTGAACGCCGACGTGCTGGTGATCGGTGCAGGCGCCGGTGGGCTGTGCGCGGCCGCACGCCTCGCGCACGCGGGATACAAACCGCTCCTCGTCGAGAGTCGCGAACGCGTCGGTGGCCGCGCCTCCTCGGTCGAGCACGAAGGCTTCACGATCAACACCGGCGCGATCGCGATCGAGTACGGCGGGGTGCTCGAGGAGACCTTCCGTACGGTGGGTGCTCCGTTCGAGATCCGGGTGCCCCAGCCGGCGACGACGTTCCGGATCAAGCACCGGGAGATCCAGCTCTCAAAGAGTCCGCTCGGCACACTCGTGAACGCGGCACTGAGGCGCGGGGCGTCCCTGCTGAACACCGACGACCAGCGCACGACCGTCAAGCAGTGGCTCGACGGATACACGCACAACGACTCGGTCCACGCGATCTTCCGCAACCTGTGCGCAGCGATCTTCGCCGTCAACGCAGACGAGCTGCCGGTGAAAGCGTTCATGACCTACTTCCTCACGAAGGGCGCGTTTCGCGACTTCGGCTTCTCGCCGACCGGCACGCTGGGCCTGATGCAGGGCCTCGCGGATGCCGTGACCCGCGACGGCGGCTCGGTGTGGTGCGGCGCAGCCGTCGATCGGCTGAGGGTCGAGAATGGGATCGTGACCTCCGCGCGGGTCGGCGACACCGACATCCGCCCAAAGCTCGTGATCTCCAATGCCGGACCGAAGGCCACCGTCGCCCTCTGCGGGGGCGAGCATTTCGACCCCGCTTACCTCGGGCGCATGGAACGCGATCTGCGCGCGACCGCGAACATCGTCGTCAATCTTGCGAGTCCCGAGCCGCTGTTCGGAGCGCCGGGGATCATCACGTTCGGGATCACGCGGCGGCTGTGCAACATGGCGAACCTGACCGCGACGTGCCCCGAGCTCTCACCCGATGGACGGCACCTGTACGTCGCGTACGGGGTCCCCAAGCCGGCCGTCGGCGAGTTCGACGAGCAGGCCGAGATCGACGCGACGATCGAGGACCTCCGCGACGAGTTCGATGGATTTGACGAGCGTGCCGAGATCCTCTCGATCGAGGTCATGCGCGGCAACTGGCCGGCGCAGCGCTCGATCGCCGGCCTCGACCTCCCGCGCGAGACGTCGATCACGAACCTCTGGAATGTCGGCGACGGTGTTCGCACCTACGGCAACGGCGGCGTCCAGGCGTGCGCGGAGACGGCGAAGCTGGTCGTGGAGCAGATCCTCGAGCGCACCGAGGTGACTGTGTGAGCGTCGTCCTCTTCGATCTGGACGAGGGCACCCGTGTGGCGCACATCCGGCTCAACCGCCCCGCGGCTTCGAACGCGCTCAATCTCGAGCTCCTCGCGGAGCTGCGGGAAGCGCTCACGCGTGCCGAGGCGGCGCGCGCGGTACTGCTCACCGGCGAGGGCAAGAACTTCTGTGGGGGCGGCGATGTGAAGGAATTCGCCGCGCAGGGCGAGGGCTTGCCCGCGTACATCCAACAAGCCACCGCGCTGCTGAACGACTGCACGAGGATCCTGATCGGGCTCGCCGCACCGGTCGTCACAGCGGTACAGGGTTGGGCCACCGGGGGTGGCGGCGTCGGGCTCGTCTGCGCGAGCGATCTCGTCCTCGCGGCGGAATCGGCGCGCATGATGCTCGGTGCGACGCGCGTCGGGATGACGCCCGACGCGGGCGGGACCGTCACGCTGGCGCAGCACATCGGGCTGCGCCGGGCGATGGACCTCGCGCTAACCAACCGTGTCGTCTCCGCCACCGAGGCGGCGCAGCTCGGCCTCATCACGCGGGTCGTCCCCGACGATCGCCTGCTAGGCGAGGCACGCGAGCTCGCGCTGGAGCTGGCCGCCGGCCCCACTGCCGCACTCGCTGCCACCAAGCAGCTGATCTGGGACGGGATCGGACAAACCGTTGATGCCCGTCTCGAGCGCGAGTCGCGAGCGGTGACGCAGCTCTCTGGCACCCCAGAGGCGCTCGCACGCCTAAGGGCGGTAATCGATGGGACGGCGTCATGAGTCCCACCGCGCTCATCACCGGCTCTACCAGAGGGATTGGCGCGGCGATCGCATCCCGGCTGGCGCGTGACGGCTATGAGGTGATCGTCAACGGTCGTGACGAGGCGTCGGTCAAGCGCAAGGCGACGGAAATCGGTGGCCGTGCGCTCGCATTCGACGTCTCGGACCCGCGGGCGGTTGCCGAGGCGATCAAGCCCTTGAACTCGCTGGCCGTGCTCGTCAACAACGCCGGCTACGAGGACGAGTTCGCGTACTTCATCGACACGACCCCCGAGCGCTGGCACCGGATGCTCGCGGTCAACCTCCTCGGTGCGATGTCCTGCGTACACGCCGCCCTGCCGGGAATGCAGAGGGAGCGACAGGGGCGGATCGTGACGGTGGGGTCCGAAGCCGGACGGATTGGCTCGCACGGGAACGCCGCGTACGCGGCGGCGAAGGGCGGCGTGATCGCGTTCACGAAATCGATCGCGCGCGAGAACGCCAGGTACGGGATCACGTGCAATCACGTGGCGCCCGGACCGATCGATACCCCACAGCTGCATGAGCGGCCACGACAGTCGATCGAGACGATCACGGGCATGACCCTGTTGAAGCGCGTGGGCACGGCCGACGAGGTCGCGGCCGCGGTTGCATTTCTCGCCTCCGAGGAGGCTTCGTATATCACCGGTGAGACGCTTGGCGTGTCGGGCGGCATGGGATTAGGGGGCTGATGAGCATGGGCTTCGACGAGATCGACCTGATGAACTCCGATCTGTTCGCAGACGGGCCTCCACACGAGCTGTTCAAACGGATGCGGGACGAGGCCCCGGTGCGTTGGAACAACTGCAGACCCGACACGGGAGCCGACCATGTGCCTGGCTTCTGGTCGGTGACTCGCGACGAGGACGTGGCCGCGATCAGCCGAGACCCCGCGAGCTTCTCGAGCCACGCGGGCGGCATCTTCCTCAACCCCGACCAGGTCGTTCCGCTCGAACTGACCCGCAACCTGCTGCTCTACAAAGACCCGCCGGAGCACACCAAGTACCGGCAAATCCTCCAGAAGTCATTCGTCCCGCATAGGGTTCGGACCTTCGAGAACCGGGTCCGCGCGCGGATCACAAGGGTGATCGACGCGGTAACCCCGGCCGGGCGGTGCGATTTCGTCAACGACATCGCCGTCCCGGTCCCGCTCGGCGTGCTCGCGGAACTGCTAGGCCTGCCCGACGGGGACATCCCGAAGCTCAAGCGCTGGACCGATGAGATCGAGGCGGCCCAGCTGGCGCGAGAGCGCTCCGTCGCGCTACCGACGTTCGGCGAGATGGCGCAGTACCTCATGGAACAGATACAGATCCAGGCGCAGGCGGGCGGCGACACGCTGGTGACGAAACTGCGCGAGGCCCAGGTCGACGGCAACATGCTGAGCGACGCCGAGATTCTCGTGTTCTTCGGTCTGCTCGTGTTCGCGGGCAACGACACCACCCGCAACACGGCCTCGAGCGGGATGCTGGCGCTGCTCGAGCACCCCGAGCAATGGCGGATGCTCCGCGAGGACCACGCGCTCATCACGAACGCGGTCGAGGAGATACTTCGCTACACGTCGGTCGTCAACTACTTTGCGCGGACCGCGAAGACCGACACCGAGGTCGGCGGCCAGCGCATCGCCAGGGGCGACAAGGTCGTCATGTGGTACACGTCGGCGTCGCGCGACGAACGGGTAACGCCCGACCCGCAAGACTTCGACGTGACCCGGACCGAGATCAACCACCGGGCGTTCGGCGGCGGCGGCCGACACTTCTGCCTCGGGGCCGGTCTCGCCCGTCTCGAGCTGAGGATTCTGTTCGAGCAGCTGGTTCAGCGGATGCCCGACATCAGGCTCGCCGGCCCGGTGCAGCGGCTGCACTCGAGCTGGGCCAACTCGCTGAGCTCGATGCCCGTGGAGTTCACGCCCGGAGTGAACGCGGGCAGCGGCGGGCGTGAGGAGGCGACCGGATGACAGCCGTCGCCGAACTGATCGAGCGCGACCGCGTTCACGGCTCGCTGTACACCGACCAGGCGATCTTCGAGCAGGAGCTCGATCGCATCTGGTACCGGACCTGGGTTTACGTGGGCCACGTGAGCGAGGTACGCGAGCCGAACGACTATGTGCTCAAGTCGATCGGTCCGCAGCCGGTGATCATGACCCGCGACCGCGAGGGCCGGATACACCTGCTGCTGAACCGCTGCGCGCACCGCGCGAACCTGGTCTGCGAGGCGCCGAGGGGGAACTCGAGCGCGTTCCGATGCTCGTACCACGGCTGGACGTTCTCGAACACCGGCAAACTGCTGGGCTATCCGTTCAACTCGGGCTACGGCGGCACCGTCCTGAAGGCCGAGCTAGGCCTTGGGCTCGTTCCCCGTATCGGCACCTACCGGGGCTTCGTATTTGGGTCGTTCGCCGAGGACGGGCCATCGCTGACCGAGTATCTCGGAGCGGCCGCCGATGCCTTCGACCGCCTGGCCCGCCTGTCCCCCCAAGGAGAAGTCGAGCTGACCGCCGGGTGGGTCCAGCACCGCGTCAAGGCCAACTGGAAGATGCTGCTCGAGAACGAGACCGACGGCTACCACCCCCAATTCGTCCACGCGTCGATCTTCAGCGTCGCGCAGAGCGGGATCGGCGATCTTTACGGCGAGAACTCGTCCGCGCTCAACGTGGACCTCGGCGGTGGTCACACCGAGGAGGACCTGCGACCCGAGTTCCGCCGCCGCGGCCAGCCCCTGGGCTGGCTCGGGACGACGGCTGAGCGCATGCCGGCGTACGTCGAGGCGATGGAGGAGGCGTACGGCGCCGAAGAAGCCCGCGAGCTCCTGATCGATGGCTCGCCGCACGTGATGGTGTTCCCGAACCTGTTCATCGCCGAGATCCAGCTGTTCGTGCTGCAGCCGCTCGCCGTCGATCAGACCGTCCAGCACGTGACCGCCGTACAGCTGAAGGGCGCTCTCGATATGAACCGCCGTCTGCTGCAGCAGACCGTTGGCTCGGTCGGGCCCGCCGGCCTTCTGCTGGCCGACGACTCCGAGATGTACGAGCGCAATCAGCGGGGGGTGCAGGCACTCGCGCCGGAGTGGCTCGTCCTCAAGCGCGGCTTACATCGCGAGCGCATGGACAACGGTTACATCGTCGCGGACGCGACCGACGAGGTCAGCCTGCGCGGGATCTGGCGCCACTATCGAGAGGTGATGCGCTGATGAGCGCGATCGCCGTCGACACCCTGCGCGAGGTGGAGCAGTTCCTCTACCGCGAGGCACGGCTTGCCGACGAGCACGCCTACGACCAGTGGGAGGCGCTGTGGACCGACGACGGCGTGTACTGGGTGCCGTTCGGGTCAGACGGGTCCGACCCCGAGACGCGGATGTCGGTGATCTTCGACAATCGCTCGCGGATCGCAACGCGGATCAAGCAGTTCAAGACGGGCAAGCGCCACTCGGCCGCGCCGCCGCCGCGGGTTAGGCGAGTCGTGTCGAATGTTGAGCTGCTCGACCGGACCGACGGGGAGGAGATCCACGTGGGCGCTAATTTCGTCGCTTACGAGTCACGCGAGCGGGGGATAACGCTGTGGGCGGGGCGCACCGAGTACTGGCTGCGACGATCGCCGGACCAGAGCCTGAGGCTGGCGCGCAAGCACGTGTTCCTCGTCAACAACGACCGGGCGCTCGACACGCTCGCGTTCCTGATCTAGATGGCGGCGCAGTCGATCAAGAGCGAGTTCGCGGTGGTGGAGGTCGGCGTGGATGAGCAGGCCAACGGACCCCGGCTGCGGATCGAGGACCTGAAGACCGGCCGCGTCGGCTACCTGGATGCGCTGGAGCTCGAGACGCTCGCCTGGCTGCCCGAGGGTGCGCTTCACCCGCTGCTCGATCCCTCGGCGCTCCGCTTCACCGAGGAGCACGCGGAGCCCTCGATCACCGAGCTCGTCAAACAGGTTTACGGAGCCCTCGCGCGAGGCGACCGCGACAGGCTGCTCGAGCTTCTCGCCGCCGACTTCGCGGCGGATTTCGCAACTGGGATGCCGGTGGTCGCCATTCGTCCTATCCGTAGCGCTGAAGAGATGATCGACAACGCGTGGTGGCCGCTCGGGCGAGCGTTTCGGGTCAGCGTCGCGCCGTCGGAATGGATCCCGTGCGCGGGCGGCCGGCTGCTGGTCGTGGGGCGGTACGAAGGCAGCGCGCGGTCGACGGGGCGCGAGCTCGAAGCGAACCTCGTGCACCTCTGGACAGCGCGCGGCGGCAAGCTGGTCCACCTCTGGCACCTGACGGACACGGCAGCGTGGGCCGCCGCGATCGAACCATGAGCCGCACGTCCCTCGTGCTAGCTGACGACGGCCTCGCGATCCTCACGCTCGAGCGCGCGGACGCCCGCAACGCGATCGACCCGGAGATGGTCGAGAGTCTCGCGCGGGCGACCAAGGCGGTGGCAGCTCACCGTGATGCACGCGCGCTGCTGATCCGCGCCGAGGGTCCGGCGTTCAGCGTTGGCGGCGACCTCGGACACCTGGGTGCGCGGGCGGACCGCCTCCGAGAAGAGCTCGAGCCGATGGTCTCTCTCTACCACGAGTCGCTGCACCGCCTCGCCGAGCTCCCGATGCCGGTCGTTTGCGCCGCGAAGGGCGCAGTCGCCGGCGGCGCGCTCGGGCTGCTCTGGGTCGCCGATATCTCGATCGTCGCCGACGACACAAAGCTCGCCGCCGGGTTCCTCGCGCTCGGCCTGAGCGGCGACGGTGGCAGCTCGTGGTGGCTGCCGCGGCTGATCGGACTTCAGCGCGCCCGCGAGCTTCTATTGCAGGGGCGAGTCATTAGCGGTGACGAGGCAGCCGGTTGGGGGCTCGTCACACGCTCGGTTTCGCCCGACCGCGTCGACGACGACGCCAAAGCTGCCGCGCGCACGCTCGCGGCACTGCCACCGACCGCCTACGCCGAGACGCGTTCCCTACTCGCTAAGTCGCTCGAACGCACGCTTGGTGAGGGCCTCGCGGCCGAGCACCAAGCGATGCTCCGCACGGCCACGACCGACGAGGCTCGTGAGCGAGTCGCCGGATTCGCGACCCGCAGCCCACGGGCACCGCTGGCCTAGCGGCGCCAGAAAGCCAGCCGCTGCACCGACGCGGTGAGGATGTTGCCCCACGTGATCTGCGCGTCCTGGCGCTGGGAGATCGCCTCGAACGGGCTTAAGCGCATCTCGCCCCCGCTCCCGAGCTTGATCGTGCCGTCGTCCTGCCGGGTCCCGTCGATATAGATCCAACCGCGCTCGATGCGGACGTTGTCAGCCATCGCCACAGCGTAGCTGTACCCCGCCGCGATCAGCTCTGCACGGTGATGCTGTCGGCATCAAGAGAAAGCGGGCCATGCCGCAACCCGCTTCCGGGGTTAGGCGCGCTTGTGAGCGCCGCGCTCATCGAGGAGGATCGTCCCACCACTTCCCCCATGATTGGAGGCTCACATGCCGCTCTATTTCGGACGCTTCAAATACTCCGCCGAGGCGACGAAGGCAATGATCGAGAACCCTCACGATCGAGGCGCCGCCGCCACGCAGACCGCCGAATCGCTGGGCTGCAAGCTGCTCGGCATGTGGTGGACCTTAGGCGAGTACGACGGGGCGTTCCTGCTGGAGGCTCCAGACAATGTCGCCGTGGTCGCCCTGTCGATGGCGGTCGGCGCCAGCGGACAGATCAGCACCGAGGCCACCCCGCTGCTGGATATGAACGAGGCGCAGGAGGCCATGCGCCGGGCAGGGACCGGGACTTTTCGCGCACCCCACTGATCAGGTTCGCCGGACCGGCTGACCATCTCCCGTCGGCTGCCGGCACCCGGGCTTGTCGCCGGCAGCCGCGCGATGAGAGGATCGTCTCAAGAGCATCCCCGAGGAGGAATGGAGGGTTCCGGATGAGCGATCTGGCGGCGACGTTCGACGCGCACGTGCAGGCGGAGTTCGTGGATCTAGATCTCGAGGCGACGATGATCACGATGACCGGCGACGACCCCTACGTCCACCACGTGCCCACAATCACCGGTGGCAGCGGCGTCGCCGGCGTGCGCGACTTCTACAGCCATCACTTCATTGGCCAGTGGCCGGACGACACGGAGATCCAATCGATCTCGCGCACGATCGGAGACGACCAAGTTGTCGACGAGCTGTTGATGACGTTTACGCACGACCGCGTGCTCGACATCATGCTGCCCGGAGTGGCGCCGACCGGACGGCGGCTCGCCGTTCCGGTGGTTGTCATCGTCGGCTTCCAGAACGGCAAGGTCCACCACGAGCACATCTACTGGGACCAGGCCACGGTGCTCGTGCAGGCCGGCCTGCTCGAGCCGGGCGGACTTCCGGTCATCGGCGCGCAGCAGGCGGAGGCACTGCTTGATCAGAGTCGCCCGAAGAACGAGCTTCTATGAGTAGCGCTCGGCCAGCGTCACCTCTGTGCCTCTGCTGGTCACCGAGCTCCCGACGGCCGTACACGTCCGACTTGTCGTGCACGAGACGCCGCTGAGCGAGTTGCTCATGTCGCCGGGGCGCAACGGCGCCGGCTGAATCGCCCAGTCGACGCCGTTGAACCGCTCGACCAGCGCTTCGTCGAGGCCGGCCACATCGACGAAGGAGCCGACTGCGGCGCACGAACGCGGCGACGCGCACGACACGCCGGCGAACTGGACTCCACGCGCGCCGCGAGGGTAGAGCGTGCGCTCGGTCGACCAGCTGCCGCCACTCCGTTGCTCGGCCAGCATGATCTGGATGCCGGTGTCGATGCCAAAGAATCCCGCGGCCATGCAGGGACCGCGCAAGGCGCACGAGACACCGGCGAGCTGAACCTCGGTCGCAGCCTGCGGCCTGGGAACTCGCTCGATCGACCACCGCTCCCCATCCCAGCGCTCCGCCAGCGGCCTGGCAACCTCATCACCTCCCACCCAGAATCCGACCGCGACACACGACCGCGATGACATGCATGAGACGCCCGAGAGAAACGCGGCGGCCGCGCCGGAAGGCCGTGCAGTCCGCTGCACCACCCACGAGACGCCGTTGAACCGCTCCGCGAGTAGCGCGCCGGCCGTTCCCGCGGCATTGCCCGCGTAACCGACCGCGATGCAGTTGCTCCTCGACGGACACGACACCCCACTCAGGTAACTGACGCTCGTGCCCCCTGCGCGCGTGCGAACAGTCGACCATCGGCTGCCGTCCCAGCGCTCAGCCAGCGGAACCGTGACGCCCGTCCGTTCCGTGCTGCTACCCACCGCCATACATGCGCTACGGGAAGGGCACGAGATCTCGAACAGAAGCGAGTTCTTTGCACCTGCCGGCCTCGCGATCCGCTCGATCGACCAGCGCGCGCCATCCCAGCGCTCTGCCAGCGGCGATCCAGCGCCGGCACGATCGGTGAAGTGCCCGACCGCCGTGCACTCCCGCGCCGAAGCGCACGACACTCCGGCGAGCAAGCTGGAGCTGGCGCCGGCCGGACTGGGCGTCGGCTGGATCGACCAACTCGGCGATGCCGCAGCGGTCGCCGGTGCGAATGTCGCCAGGACCGCGAAGGCCAACAGGTGGAGTCGGCGCACTGGGCAGCGTCAGCTCGTCGCGATCGCGCGGCCGACCGTGAGCGCGTCGCGCACGCCCGAATCTAACCCGCCGTATTTGGCGTCCGGCTCGACGCCGAGAGCGTCCAAGGTCTTGCTGAAGAAACACCGTGCGGCCGCGGCGAGCACGACATCGACGATCTCGGGGTCCGACAGTCCTAGCGAGCGCAGGTGCTCGATGTCCGCCTGCTGGACCGCGGTCGCGTCGTCGGCGACCTTCTCGGCGAGATCCATCACCGCCACATCGACCTCGCTGAGGCCGGCGCTGCGGTGATCCGCAACCACTGCGGTCAGCTCATCGGCGTCGAGAAACTGGTCCATCAGGACCGACCCGTGCGCCAGCATGCAATAGCTCGAGCGAAGCCGGCGGGCGGCCGCGACAGTCGCAAGCTCGTAGCGACGAAGATCCATGCCGCCCTTGATCGATCCGCTCAACTGCTTCCACGCCGAGTACACCGCCGGGCGATGCGAAAACGCTCGTGTGAAGTTCGGCAAGAAGCCGAAGGCCTCCTCGTCGGTTGCATACATCTCGGCGGTCGCGCCTTCCGCCTGGTCTTCGGGAACGACGTCTACGAACGTCACGGCTCTCCTCTCTCACCTGCTTTTACGTGGCGCCATCGCCTCGCGCGCCTGCGCGTGACTCGGTGCCATGCCGGGCAGTGGTAACGCAGTGTCGCGCAAGCCGCCCAGAATTAGTGTGAGAGAGCGCTCAAGGAGCGTGGCGTGATCGTGGTCGAGGACCGCCACGGCCACCGGCGCCGCCACGAGGCCCCGGCGATACAAAGCGCCACTCGCTCTCAGCCCTGCAAGTAGAGCCCCCTACCTATCCGCTGACAGGCAGTCCCAGTGCGCCCGAAGGGCGGTCGCACCCGCACGACCGCCCCTCGGCAGGCGCCGCGGAAGTTAGTGCTTGTCGGCGGCGCGTCGGGCGAGCGCGATCGCCTTCATCACCCTCGCTGCCGCCGCCGGTGGACACGCCGGGGCAACGATGGTGCGCTGTGGAGCTCCAGTGCTCGTAGTCGTCGTCGGGACGCCGCTCCCCGTCGTCGTCGTCGGGACGCCGCTCCCCGTCGTCGTCGTCGGGACGCCGCTCCCCGTAGTCGTCGTCGGGACGCCGCTTCCTGTAGTCGTCGTCGGGGGGTTGTCTGCGGGTCGCAACAGCCCTCTCACAAGGCACTGCACCGGTCCGCCGGATCCGCCGCTTGCGTGCAACATCGCGCCCATCACGGGAGCTGCGAGAGGCAGACACTTCGGAACGGCGCCAAGGACGACGTGGCCCGATCCCGCCTTGATCTGTTGACCCTGCCGCCACGCGGTGATGACGAGCGTCTTGCCGATCGGGATCTGTTTCGGATCAAACCGCGCGTGCACGAACCCACTCGCGACGCTGACCGATCCGACGTGCACCCACTGGCGGCGCGCGAACAGCCGCATCGCCGGCGGTCTCGGCGCCGCGCAACCAGGCGCCGCCGGCACGAATCTCGCCCTGTAACCGAGTTGCGCCAGACGCACGTTGACGCTGTGCAGCGCGTCGATCTGCCGGATCACGACGTGCACGGTCCCGTCGTTGCCCTGGGTGACGGCAAACGCGGGAGAGCTGCTCGCAGCACCGAGCACGAGCGCGAGGGCCGTGCCCAAGCCCACGAGGCCGACGGTTGTACCGGCAAGCAGGCGCGGCCGCGCCACGCGGCCGTGCCTCTCCGGCCTCGAGACCCTGGCGAGCTCAGATCCGTGGTCGCGCACGAGCTCCCGCCAGAGCCGCTCCGTGTATTTACTCATCGCTCAGGTGCTCCTTTCTCAGCCGGGCACGAGCCCGGGACAGCCGCTTACGCAGAACCACGCGGGATACGCCGAGCGCCGTCGCGGCCTCCTTTGGTGTTAGTCCCGCCACGTCGACCAATTCGACCGCAGCGCGCTCGAGCTCGGGCAGCTGCGAGCAGCGCGCAAGCAGCGCACGGCCCGTCCGTTCGGCGTCAATCCGTCCGGCGAGCTCTTCGATTTCGTCGTTCTCGAGCGTCCTGCGCCCGGCGAGTCGTGAGGTCGCCTCGCGGCCGTTTGCCGCCTGCTCACAGTGCCGCGCGAACACGTGGCCCGCGATCCCGAACACCCACGCACGCGCCGAACCCCGAGCAGGGTCGAAGCTCGCGAACGTTCCCGCCGCCCGCACAAACGTCTCCGAGGTCATGTCGGCGACCGTCTGCGGCTCGGCGCACCTCCGCGCGAAATACGCCATCACCGCATCGACGTTGCTGCGGTACACCTGCTCGAACTCCGCGAGCGGCGACCCCGCCGGCTTACCGAATCGCGCGACGTTCGTTGACGCCGAAGACGGGCGAGTGAGGCTGTCGGGCTTCCCGCCGCTGTAGATGATCGCCAGCTTGGGACGCGCTGCTGTATTCATATGCCCTCTAGTTGCCGGGTTCGCGCGCGGCTGTGACATCGACGGCATCGGTAGCCGACGGGTGGTAACAGCGGGGTAACGCGGCCGGTCAGGCTGCGGTCAACGCGCGCGCCACCTGGACGTAGACAGCCACCGCGTCAAACAGGTTCTCGACGGGGACGAATTCCTCGGGGCCGTGCATCTGCTCGATCAGACCCGGGCCAAAGGCCACCGCGGGGATGCCAAGCTGGTCGTACACGCGCGTTTCGAGCACGCCCGGACAGCAGGTCACGCTCGGACGCCTGCCCGTCACCGAGTCGACCGCGTTCGCGAGCGTCCGCACGAGGTCGCCGTTCGTCGGCGTGATCGCGCTCGGCGCGTCCTGCAAGACCTCCCAGGTGAGGTCGGCGTGTGCCCTCCCGAGCAGGTCGAGCAGTTCCTGCTTGGCCAGCTCGTAGTTCTCCTCGGCGTTGGGCCTGCGATCGACGGTGAACGAGAACTCCGAAGGCACGATGTTGAAGTTCGTGCCGCCACCGGCCTCGCCACCGATCAGCATGATCGACTCGCGAGCGCGATCATCGTGCGAAGAGAACTCGAGCTTGCTTCTTCGTGTGCGCAGCCGCCGCTCCAGTTCGCCGAGGCTCGTGACGACCTCGTTGGCTGCGGTAAACGCATTGACGCCGTCGTAGTGCAGGCCAACGTGCGCGGGACGTCCGCGCACGCGGATCCGCAGCGTGAACGCTCCTCGGCAAGCGTGCCAGATCGTGCCCCAGGTGGGTTCCGCGACGATTGCGCCGCGCGCGGATCGATCGAGTCGTCCCTGGCGTGCGAGCCGCGCGGCGCCGAGACGACCACCGGTCTCCTCGTCGGGAACGATCACGAGGTCGACTCGGGCGCCGGCGTCGGCGGCGTGAGGCGCCGCGTAGATGATCGAAGCGAGGCCGCCCTTCATATCGGTTGTGCCGCGCCCGATGAGGTTTCCGTCGTCGAGCACTGGGGCGAACTGCTCAGGCCCGAACGCTGGAACCACGTCGTAGTGACCATGGAGATAGACGAGCCGGCGGCCCTCGCCGGCGGTTGCGAGGATCGCGCGGCGCGGCGTCGCATCGTCGCCGGTCTCGACGACCTCATACGAGAGCGCCAGCCGCTCGAGCTCGGCACAGATGCGCTCGACGCACTCCTCGTAGGCGCGCCCCGGCGGATTCTCGGTCGGAATCGAGACGAGGTCGCGAGCGAAGGCGACGAGATCGCTTTGCTCTGCATCCGTCGCCATGGCTAGACCGTACCCGAGCTCACTCGGGAAAAGCCTCCGGTTGCCAATCATTCACGCCGTCGCCGCGCTCAGTCGAGTAGCCTGCGGCCGTTGGCACGAGCGATGACGAGCTCCAAGTGGCGCGAGGGGCGGCCCCGGCGGGCGCGCCGCCGTTTCGGGGTGTTCGCCCTGCTCGCGGTGGCGGTGGCGTCGGTGGCTGCTGTCTCGGTGGCGCTTGCGCCGATCGGCGCCGCGGCCGCAGGGCCCTCCGCGTCTGCCGGCGCAGTGCGGAGCAAACCGATCCCGGACGGCCTCGGCATCGCGCCGGGCAAGATCAAGCACGTGTGGTTGATCATCCTCGAGAACAAGTCCTATGACGCGACGTTCACGGGGCTGAACCGCAACACGTACCTGTGGCATATGCTGCCCGCCCAGGGAGCACTGCTGAAGAACTATTACGGCACCGGGCACAGTAGTTTCGACAACTACCTGGCGCTGGTCAGCGGCCAGGCGACGCAGCCCGACTCGCAGTCGGACTGCCCCTACTACGACCACTTCTCGGGCCATGTCGACGTGTCGGGGTCGCTGCGCAGCAATCGCAACTTCGGCCAGTTCGCCTCGGCGCAGGGCCCGAATGCGGCGATCGGCAGCAACGGGTGCGTCTATCCGCCGAGCGTGCCCACGCTGTTCAAGCAGCTCGACGCGGCGAAGGTCAGCTGGAAGGGCTACGCGCAGGATCTCGGCTATCCGAACGCCAGCGGTCCACCGCACGACGCGGGCGTCAAGTACTGCGGCGCTCCGTACCCCAAGCCCGGTCCCACCGGTAGCACGAAGCAACCGAACCCCGGCGTCGCCAACGCGACCAACCAGTACCTGCCAAAGCACTTCCCGTTCCCCTGGTTCGAGTCGATCCTGCGCTCCGGCGACTGCAACTCGCGGCATATCGCCAGCCTGTTCGATCCATCCAACGGGCTCTACCACGACCTGCAGCGCAAGAGCAGGACGCCGGCGTTCAGCTGGATCACGCCGAACATGTGCAGTGACGCCCACGACGCAGTCTGTTACGGCAACAACCTCTCCGGAGGGTTCTCAAGCCCTACCAGGTACCGGAAGCCCGTCGACTACACCGGGGGTCTGTACTCGGCCGACCTGTTCCTGGAGCACATCGTTCCCGAGATCGAGGCCTCGCCGGCATTCAAGGACGGTGGGCTGATCGACATCACATTCGACGAGGCGTTCCCGCCGTTCACCTACACGGGCAACAGCTTTCGCAACTCGAAGCGCGTGCCGCCAAATGCGGCCACGTCGATCGCGAACGACACGGCGGGCGAGACGCTATTCGGGCGCAGCGTGCACTACGAGCCGACCGGGCCGAACACGCCGCTCGCCACCGATCGCCGCGGCCGCCAGCTGTTCCCCGGACCAGGCTTCAACCTGTTCGTCGATCGGCCGAGCAACTGCGTCCCGCAAACGACTCCCCGCCAGCCGGCGGGAACGTGCATCCTCGGCGGCGGGGGCCACGTCCCGGGCGCGCGGAGCGATGCGGGCGCGACCGCTGGCACCGGCAGCTCGACGATCGCTGACAACTCGGCGGTCGTAACCGATCGGGGTCGCACCGTGACCGGGATCGGAATCCCGGCCGGGGCGTTCGTCGGCAAGGTCACCAACACGCCGGTGACGGTGACGGCGCCGGCGCCCACCGGGTCTGTCGATACAGGCTCGTTCACGCTGGTCGACTCGTCCGGACGCCCGTTGCGCACGAGCGGGGCGGTGCGTGGCGTCGTCCTGGGTGCTCGCACGCCCGCGACCGATCCGCTGTTCAACGCCACGAGCCCTACCAACGGCGGCGGCGACACGGGAAGCGTTCTGATCAGTCCTTACATCCGTCCCGGCAGCGTCAGCACCGTGTTCTACAACCACTACAGCTGGCTGCGCACGATCGAGGACCTGTTCAACGTGAGCCGCGTGTCGCGCGGGCTCGACGGCAAGGGCCATCTCGGTTACGCGGCCCAGCGCGGGCTGGCGCCATTCGGCCGCGATGTCTTCAACCGCCCACGCGGGGGCCGTGTTCCCCGGCCGGACGTCCTCGATGCGCTCGGTACCGCGACGAGCGCGCATCCCGTGCTCGCGCTTCAGGGCGACACGGTGCCGGTCTCGGTTGGCCGCGCGCGGCTCCTGGCCTCGGCGGTCGGCCCGACCGTCCGCCACGGCGCCGGCTCGTCCGCGGTCCCGAGCAGCTTCATCGTCACGTTCCGCGCGGCGTCCCGGGCGACCGCGCTGCACTCCTCAGGCTTGACCGTGATCGACGAGCTCGGAGAACTCCACCATCCACAGGTGACCGCAGTCGGGGGCGGCCCGGCGCCGACCGAGCTCCTGCCCGGCCAAGCGGTGACGCTTGTCGTCCGCGACCTGCTGCCAGTCGGCAACGGGCAGCTTCGATGGGCGCCAGTCGGATCGTCGCCGGTCGTCTCCTGGGACTTCGACCTCGAGCTGAACTGACGTCGGATTGATTGGCTGCTGACGCAGCGTCCGTGGGGCCGGAAGGGCCCGTCCAGACGGCGTGGTGCAAGACGATCAGACGCCGTGGCGCTCATCAAAGTGGCGGCTGCCGATGCGGTTGCTGTACCGTCGCCGCAGCGGCGTCGTAGCAACGAGTCGGGTTACACGCCTTCGGGCGTGCCCCTCTCCGGGGTCACCCCGGGGATTGTCGTTTACCAAGGCCAGTGCATCGCGAGCCCGCATGGGTGCGTCCGTTGGGAAGCACTATTGGGCATCGCACGACATAGAGCAGTCGGTGCGCGACGCCGCAATATTTCGCCCCATGTACACGCCACTGGAACGCCACGTCCTCGTCCAGGAGCTCGCCCCTGCGATGCTGGCGGGGGGTTGGACAGAGGACCGCGTGGCGGAAAGCGGCGCCTCGTGCCTCGACCGGTGGCCGGGCTGGATGACGGCTCTCGCGATGCGGATCATGGTCGTGCATCCGGCGCCGCCGGTTGAGGAGCCGGGTTTGCTCATGGCGGTGATCGAGGCGTTCCTGTCGGAGCATCCGGCATCTGAGGCCGACGCGAGGCCGCCAACGCTTCTGCGCTTGATGCCCGCGCGGGCGCTGTTGCCGGCATCGCTCGCGCCCGGCCGGCCCGTCGTCCGGGTCGAATCGGTGAGCGCCCTGGCGGAGCTGCTCGAGCTGAGCGACGGGCAGCTCGCCTGGCTCGCTGACGCTCGCAGCCTAGAGCGGGTGGTGCGCGACGAGCGCCTGCGCAGGAGGACACTCGGTTGCGCCTGGCTGCCCATGCCCGGCTCCTGGGCCAGGCGCAACCGAGATCTCTCGCTCGCTAACTACCCGTGCAGACCGATCTCAGTCGCGCACTCGTCGCGGGCTCGTGGCGGGAAATGATCCTTCCACCGTCGGACGGACCCGCGACCTCGGGTTGACGCTAGCCCTCGACCTTCCCCGCAGGACCCCCCAGGGCCGCGACCAGCGCCGAGAAGCTCTTGCCGGCGCTGCTCGGCTTGTCGTCAGCGTCGTCCTCGGCGTTCCACTTCCCGTACTGCATCGCGAGGCTCTTGGTGTTGACGCCCGCGCCCCATCCGATTTCGATCCCGGTCGCCCAGCCCGAGATCAGAGTCGCGACCGCCTGGCCGGCGTGAAGCCTCTGGCCGACGCGCAGTTTCGACGCCGGCTCGACTCCCTCGGCGTAATAGACAGAGCACCCGGCGTCGGGACCGTGGAGGAGCCGGTACTCGACGAAGTTGCCGGGCCACCCCGTGTTCAGGGTCGCCACTTTCGTCACCGTCGCCTCGCCGATCGCCGTGAGCGTGCCCGTGCCGGCGTAGTCGACGCCTTGGTCGATTCGCTCCGACGCTACTCGGGCGCGAGCAAGTGGATTGACGTAGCCGCTCGACGCCCGCGAGGGAACACAGCGTCGCACCTTTCTCGTCGCCCGTTGTCTCGGAAGCGCCATGGGGCGGATCGTCGCGGGCCGAGGTGAGCTCGCGTATTCATGCGGCCCGGCTTCATTGGACGTCGCGGACGCACGAGTCCCGTGATTGGCGAGGACATTCGGCACCGCGACCACCAGCGCCGCGGCCCCGCCGATCGCCCAGAAGTTGGCGCGCCGGACTCCTCTGCGCCTCTTCGGCGGCTGGTGGCGCCTTACTCGCGAACGCTCCAGTGATTCACGCCACGGCTCAGCTGAGCCGAGGTCACGCACGGTCTCCAAGTTTCTCCCTTTGAACGTCTCAAGAGCCTGCGGAGTTAGCTGACGGGCTCGCGCGTTGGCGCTACGCCGAAAGGTTGCGGCGATTCGCCCCGGCGATCACCAGGATCGCTGTGGGTCCCCCGCTCGCCGTCCCCGGAAGGTTCGGCGACTCGGCTCGTTATGTTGCCGCGGGACCCTATCACTCGGGACGACGACAGGCCCCGGCAGCAAGTCGCGCGAATCGGCTGTGCGCGGACCGGTCGCATCACGGCGGCCCGGACAGGATCTCCCCGACGCTCGCCCCGGAGAGGAGCGCGCCGACGGTCGCCGGGGAGAGGAGCTCGCCCGCACTCGGGCACCGCGCTTACCTGGGAAGTAATCGACACGTGCACGTGCTGATGCGACCTTCGTGGACGTCAACCCGCAACGACAGGAGCTTCAGGTGTCAGACACGGACCACGTCGTCAACAACTACATCGCAATGTGGAACGCCACAGATCCGCAGCGCCGTCACGAACTCGTAGCGCAGACCGTGACCGAGGACGCGACATATATCGATCCGGTGATGACTGGCGAGGGGATCGCCGGCATCAGCACGATGATCGCCGGCGCCCAGGAGCAGTTCCCGGGCCACGTGTTCTCGCTGCGCTCTGGACCGGACGCACACCACGACCGGCTTCGGTTCGGTTGGTCGCTGGCTCCAGTCGGAGGCCGGCCGGTCGCACACGGCACGGACTTCGCGATGATCGCGCAGGACGGTCGGATGCAGTCGATCACCGGATTCCTCGAGCAGGCCAGCTGAAGGTCGGCTTCGATCGCGATCTCCTCGCGCGCACGGGGCTCACGCACGGGGCTCAGTTTCTCGCGCGCGCGAGGCAGCTCGGGAATCTCGAGGGAATCGACACTGAACGTCGAAGACGAGCATCTCCCGCAGGACGAGGCCGGCGACGCGACCCTCTCATTCCGGATCACCCCGAGCGAGGCAAATCCGCTCTGCTCCTACGTCGAGCAAGCGTCCGCTTCGGATTAGTCACTAGCCGCGGTTGGGTGAGCCCGTGACCTTCGAGTTGTCGGGCGGCCATGTCTCGATGTCCCAGTGCTGCTCGACTTGAGGCTTTGAGAAGAACGCGAGCACCCGCAGATCCTCGTTGCCGCTGTTGTGGAGGTCATGGGAGGTGCCCTCCGTGAGCACGAATACGTCTCCCTGCTTGATCGGCTGAGAGCCGTCGTCTGTGAGCAGTTCGCCTTCGCCCGAGAGTACGTACTGCGTCTCCTCGGCGGTGTCGGCGTGCTTGCCAAGCCGGTCGCCGGGTGGGATCGCAAAGTAGATCGTGCACGATTGCTCGGCCTTGCTGCCGCCGTAGCTGAAGTAGCCACCGACCCAGACGGCGTCATCGGTCGCAGATGAACGCAGCTGCACCGTCTCCAGATCCTTGACGTTCTCTGGATCTACGGTCATTGCCCCTCCTCGTTCGTGGTTTTTGGTTATCCCAGGCTGCGATGTCGCCCGTCTACGATTCCCGTGTGGCCGGCCCAGTCAAGTTGTACCTGTTCAAGAGCGGCACGCTCGTGTTCGGCGGCGTCGAGGCACCTGTGCCGTTCTATCTGATCCGCCACGACGACGGAGACGTGCTGATCGACGGCGGCAACCCGCTAGCGGTCGCGCGCGATCCCCGCGCCCATTGGGGCGCGCTCGCGGACGTGTTCGAGGTGCACATGGCGCAGGATGAACACTGCGTTGCCCAGCTGGAGCGGATCGGAGTCGAGCCACAATCAATCCGCTTCGTCGCTCAGACCCATCTGCACATCGATCACACCGGTGCGTTAGGCCATTTCCCAGACGCCACGGTCGTGGTCCACGCGCGCGAGCTCGAGGCCGCCCGTGCCGCCGAGTCGCCGGTCTCGACGGGATACGTTCGCGCGGACTTTGATCGTCCCGAGCTGCGCTGGAAGCCTTTCGAAGGGGATCTGGACCTGTTCGGCGATGGGACCGTTCGCTTGATCGAGACCCCCGGCCACTCGGCCGGTCACGTCTCGCTATTGCTCGACCTCGAACAGACCGGGCGTGTACTGCTCACCGCGGACGCGGCGGATAACCGCGATCAATGGCAGGGTCGGGCGCGTCCACGGGCACTGCACTCACGCGAGGAGGCCGCGCGCTCGATCGAGCGGCTGCGAGCCCTCGCGGGCGAGACCGGCGCGCTCGTCGTCCTCGGTCACGACAGCGAGGACTCCTCGCGCCACCGGCACGCGCCCGACCACTATTCCTAGTCGTCAGCCGAGCGGCGTGGCCGCCGGAGCGCCATTGCGCAGCAGCGTGGCCAGCCATACGACCACCCTCGTCTTGGCCTGCGCGAAATGGTGGTCGCTCGGCTGCTCGACGATCCAATCGCCGGCGGTGAGCGTCCCGCTCTGCCCCGCCCGGATCTTGCGCACAACCCGAGGGTTCTGATCCGCGAGGCCCCTCATCACGGTGACAGAGCCCGTCTTGACCGAATAGCGCAGCGCACCCGTGGCGATGTAGGACACCTGAGTGCCCTCGTGGTAGTGCAGCGGCAGCTTCACGCCGGCGGGAATCACGACCCGGGAGAGTCCGAGCGTGCGGCCCCTTGCTCCCAGCGGGTTCTTGAACGCGCCGAGCAGCTCACGCTTGGCCGTCGGCGCGGACGACATTGCCTGGACGGCGATCGCACCCGCGCCGGCGCCCACCATGAACACGGCGATCGTGCAGGCGACGACGATCAGACGGCGAGATTTCAGCAAGGTAGGTCCTCCTTGACGAACTTGACGGAAACGGCGCGGCACTGCGGAGTCTAGAGCTGCACGGCACGAGCGAGCCCTTCGCGCAGGTTTATGTCACCGTTTCGGGAGATGCGGTTCGCGATCTCGATGCCCCAATATGTCGGCGAGAAGAAGTTCGACAGCGATGGGTTTCGCCGCCATCTGAGGAGGGCCGAGGAGCTTGGATTCGACGGCGCGTGGACGCAGGAGCAACCGCTCAGCTCGGCAAGGACCCTGAGCCCGCTCGAGACGATGACCTATGCGGCGGCCTGCACCGACCGGCTGAGGTTGGGATGCGCGGTGTTTGTAACGCCGCTGCACGGTCCGATCCACCTCGCCAAGAGCATCGCCAGCGTCGACTGGTTGAGTGGCGGACGCATCGAAGTTGGAGTGTCGACGGGCGGACGCTCGCGCCGGTTCGCGGCATTCGCGGTCGATCCGACCAGCCTGGTGGCGCGGTTCAACGAAGGGATCGCACTGATGAAGGCGTGCTGGACCGAGGCCGAGATCAACTTCGACGGCCGTTTCTGGCAACTCGAAGGCGCCTCGATGGAACCGAAGCCGCTCCAGCAGCCTCATCCCCCGATCTGGGTTGGCGCCAATGCCGAGCCGGCGCTGCGCCGTGCAGTGCGGATCGGTGGCGGGTTCTTCGGTGCCGGCTCGCAGACGACCGCCCAGTTCGTGGGCCAGGTCGGTGTCGTCCGCGACGAGCTCGTCCAGCGCGGCAGGGACGCCGGAAGCTTCCAGATCGCAAAGCGCGTCTACATCCACGTCGACGATGACAGCGACCGAGCGCTCGAGCAGATCGACGCGGCGCTCACCCATCATTACGGCAGAAGCGGACTCTCGTCCGTGGCGGTGTACGGAACGCCCGCCGCCTGTGCGGCGGGACTGCGCGAGGTCATGGATGCTGGCGCAGAGCTGATCCTGCTCAACCCGCTGGTCGATGACAGGCAGCAGATGGAAAGGCTCGCCGCTGAGGTAATTCCCCAGCTCGGGTAGCGGTTTCAGAGGTTTCGGGAGGGCGCAGACCGGACAGGCATCCTCCAGGATGTCCAAGCAGTTCTTCCGGCGGCACAGGCGGGCACTCGTCGTGGGCGTGGTGCTGATTGCGCTCGCGGGCTTCCTCTACTTCGTGCTTCCGCAGATCAGGGGCCTGTCCTCGACGTTGCGGCGGTTGCGACATGCGGATCCCTGGTGGATCGGACTTGCCGTCGTCCTGGAGGCGACCTCGCTCGCCGGCTACGTGCTCCTGTTCCGCACGGTGTTCTCGTGTCATGACGTGAAGATCGGATGGCGTGAGAGCTACGAAATCAACCTGGCCGGAACGGTCGCGACGAAGTTTCTGGCGACTGCGGGAGCCGGCGGCGTGGCGCTGACGGTTTGGGCCCTGAGGGCTTCGGGACTGAGCTCGCGTGCGATCGCACGCCGGATGGTGAGCTTCGAGCTGTTGCTCTACTCGGTGTTTGCGGGCGCGCTGTTGATCGTCGGCTTGGGCCTGCGAACCGGCGTCTTGCCGGGCCGCGCGCCGTGGACCGTGACGCTCATGCCTGCGGCAGTCGCGGCGGGGGCGTTCATCGTCGTGCTGGCACTGCGTTCGATGCCCGCCGGTGTCGGCCGCCGGTTGGTCACCGGACGCAGCCTGTGGAGCCGGACGCTGCGCCTTGGCTCGCGTCTGACGACTGTCCCGCGAATGCTGCGCGAAGCAACCACTGTCATCGCTGAGCTGGTGCGCGGGCGACGGGTCGGAGTGCTCGGTGCGGTTCTTTATTGGGGCTTCGACATCGGGGCACTGTGGGCAGCGCTGCATGCATTCGGCAGTCCCCCGCCGCCCGGAGCGGTCGTGATGGCCTACTTCATCGGTCAGCTCGCCAACGCGCTCCCGATTCCCGGTGGGATCGGTGGCGTCGAAGGCGGGACGATCGGGGCGCTGCTGGCATTCGGCGCCCCTGGCAGTGTTGCCGTCCTCGGTGTGCTGGCATATCGCCTGGTCTCGTTTTGGCTGCCAACGCTTCCGGGTGCGGTCGCCTACGTGCGGCTCCGTCGCACGGTCGATCGCTGGCGCGCGGCGGGAACGGAAGTGGGGCAACCAGCACGCAGTGGTCCCGAGACGGCTACAGTCACGCGATCGGACGGCTAGCAGCGACAGCGGTGGTCGCGCTCGTGGTCGCGGGATGCGGCTCGAGCATGACGAGCACCAGCACCACCTCGACGGCGCCGAGCGTGCTGGCGACGGCAACCCAGCACGCTCGTCCCCAAGCCGTCGACCCAGTCGCGGGACAGGTCAACCAGCCGGCGGCCTCGGCGCAGGCGCGCGCCCTCGCCACCGTGTCCAATCCCTTGCACGACAGCAGCCCGAATGCGCCGGCGAGCGTGACGAGCGCTCCGGCGGCCGGCGCCCCCTCAGATGCCGAGGTGCGCGCGGCGGTCGCGAAGTTCAAGCTGGCCGTCTCGCAATACCACCTCGACCGTCTCAACCTCGCCTACGCGCTACTCAGTCCGTCGCAGCTCCCACCCGGTCAGTACTACGTCAGCATCGCCTCGGTGTTCACCGACTACGGGCTGCCGGTCGCATGCGGCGGTGTGGAGCACGTGGCGGAGCTCGGAGTGGCCAACAAGACTTTGCCGTGCGGAACAATGGTGACGTTCGTCTACAACGGCCGCGCGGTTCGGGTTCCCGTGATCGATCGCGGCCCGTACATCGCAGGGCGCGAATGGGACCTCACCGGCGCGACCGCGGAGGTCCTCCACTTCCCCGGACTCGGCCCGATCGAATGGCGGATCGGGTAGCCGGCTACATCGAGCCCGCAGCCGCGGTGATCGCCTCGCGGATCCGGAAATACGTGCCGCAACGGCAGACGTTGCGAATCTGGTCGAAGTCGGCCTCGCTCAGCTGCCGCCCTTCTGATTTGACCTGCTCCACGAGCGCAACGGCCGTCATGATCTGGCCCGGCTGGCAGTACCCGCACTGCGCGACGTCGTAGTCGAGCCACGCCTGCTGCATCGGGTGCAGTTCCTTGCCCACGCTCCCGGCGAGACCCTCGATCGTGGTGATCTGATCGGTTGCCTTGATATCCGAGACTGGCACCGAGCAGGGGTTGAAAGCCTTGCCGTTGATGTGAGAGGTGCAGGCGCGACACACCTCGAGGCCACAGCCGTATTTCGGGCCGTGCACGCCGAGCAGATCGCGCAGCACCCAGAGCAGCCGCACGTCGTCGTCGCACTCGACGCTGGCTGACTTTCCATTGAGGATGAACTTGTGGACAGGCACGAGAGCTCCTTGGTCGATCTACGCCAGCCCGTCGGTGGGCGACTGCGGGATGGGAGGCACGGTCGGGTACGGGGTGAACCCCAGCGGCAGGTTGTGGTTGATCGGGAAGCTGGTCGGCAGCTTGCCTGTCGCCCGAGCGTACGCGCACGCAACCGCCGCCATCGACGCGGCCACCCCGAATTCGCCCGCGCCACCGGGCTGTCCGGTGGTCGGCGGCATCACCACGATCTGCAGCTCCGGCGGCGTGTTCCACTGTCGCGTGTAGTACGCGTTATCCCAGCTTCCTTCGAGGAAGTAACCGTCCTTCAGGTGAAGGCTGTAAGTCAGCGCCTGCGCGATTCCATCCATGATCCCGCCCATCATCTGGGCCTCGAGGCCCAGCGGGTTGATCGGCAAGCCCACGTCCACCACGTACACCACCTTGGTTACGCGCGGGCCCGTGTAGGCGTTGGCAATTTGCCGATTGACGGTTGCGGAAGTGCAATCGATCTCCACCAGGCACGCGGCGCGCCCCTTGTACTCGTTGTGGATCGCGATCCCCTGCGCAGTTCCCGGAGGCATCGCGCGCCCCCAGTTCCCGACCTGGGCGACCTTGTCGAGCACCGCCTTCATCCGCGAGTCCCTGACGAACGCGCTGCGGAACTTGTACGGGTCCTGCCCCATCGCCTTGGCTACCTGGTCGACCATCAGCTCGGTCGCCGTGCAAACCTCGGGGCTGTAAATGTTGCGCACGCTGCTGGTGTTGAACGTGTTGTAGTCGTAGATCTCGTTCAGCAGCTGCGTGACTGGACCGAAGTTGTACGGCACGTTCGCCGTCAGCAGGAAGATCGTCTGCGAGTAACCAAGCGAGTTGTTCTTTCCGATCGTCGCACCCATCGCGGTGATCAGCTCACCGAATCCGTGGGTGAAGTCGGTCGCGACGCTCGTGTGGCGCTGGTCGTAGGCGATCACGTTGCCGCCCGAATACGTCATCCGCACGCGTGAGGTGCACATCGGGTGCACTCGCCCCTGGCGGAAGTTGTCGGCGCGATGCCACATCAATTTCACAGGTTTACCGAGCTTCTGCGAGATCGCGGCTGCCTCGAACGCGTAGTCGGCGAACAGATGGCGCCCGAACGAGCCGCCACCCTGCGCGACGTGGACCTTGACGTTCTCGAGCGCGAGTCCGAGGTTCGTCGCGATCTGCTCCTGGGCCCAGATCGGCGACTTCAGGCTCGCCCAGATCTCGGCCTTGCCGCCCTGGACGTTGGCCACCGCGCAGTTGGTCTCCAGTGGGTCGCCCGGACGGAAGTAGAAGGTGAACGTCTGATCGAGCGACTTGCCGAGAGGGAGCGCCGGCGTCAGCGGCAGCTCGGCCTTCTTCAGATCGGCGAGCACCGAGTCGTCTGACTTGCCGTCTACCGAGCCGCCGCCCCAGACGACATCGAGCGCCCGGATCGCATCGATGCACTGGCCGAAAGTCGCCGCGCGGACCGCGACTCCCCCCGGTACGTACGCCGTGTGGGGAATGATCGCGACGTCCGTGACGCCCGGCATCGAGGAGACCTGCGAGAGGTTCGTGACGGCCAGGGCGGTGCCGTTGATCGTCGGCGGCCGGCAGACCATCGTCGGCATCGCGCCGGGCACGTCGAGATCCATCGCAAACTGCTTGCGTCCGGTCACGATGTCGAGCGCGTCGATTCGTTTCTGGGAGGTACCCACGAGGTTGAACTGCGACTGCGGCTTGAGCTGGACGCGAACGGGCCTATTCTTGGAAACCGCGGCCTTCCGGCTGAGTTGCGCGAACGTGACGCTTTTGCCGCCCGGCGCCCTGATCGCGCCGCCGGCGACGCTGAGGTCCGAGGGCAACCCGCCCAGCAGCGCGGCCGCAGCCTGCAACAGCTGACCGCGCGCGGTCGCGGCCGCCACACGAACAGGGGTGAAGATCGAATGCATCGAGTTCGAGCCGCCGGTGAGCTGGTTCCAGACGAGCTCTGGACGCGCATCGGCGAGCGTCACGTTGACCTTGTCGAGCGGCAGGTCCATCTCGTCGGCGATCGTCATCGCCACAGCGGTTGTAATTCCCTGACCGACCTCGGCCCGGGGCAGCGCGAACGAGGCAGAGCCGTCAGGGTTGACGGTCACCGTGATCAGTCCCGAGGTCGGGAGCGTTGCGTCGGTAAGAAGATCGGTCAGGTCGTAGTCGTCGACCGGCTGATGGGTCGGGATCGCGGCTTGCGCCGGCTCGACCATCAGTTGAGCGCCCGCGACCACGGTCGGCGCAGCGATCAGGTAACCCATGAAGCGCCGTCGCGAGATCCCGCGTGCTCGCGTCTCGGTCGCCTCGGAAATCGCCGAGCGCCCGCGTGCGACGTCAAACATACTAAGTCCCTCCCCTGCCAGTTCGGGTGTGTCCTCCCGCCGAGGACGCGCGCAAATTCTACTTCAGCCGACTGGATGCTGCGCCGCCGCTGTGGAACACTGCTCGCATCGGCGGGCATCTGCTCATCTTCGTCGGCGTCGCCGCGATCGTGATCATCACGCCGGGTCCCGACATGGTCCTGGTCACCAAGAACGCCGTCATGCACGGGCGGCGCGCGGCACTCGGCACCTCGCTCGGCGTCAACACCGGCCTGGCGGTGTGGACCGTCGCCTCCGCGCTCGGAGTGGCCTCGCTGGTGCGGGCCTCGGCACTCGCGTTCACGATCCTCAAGCTGGTCGGGGCGGCATATCTGATCTGGCTGGGATTGCACGCGCTACTCAGCACCCGGCGGCACTGGTCACCGGACAGCGCCAGACGCGACGATCGCAGGCAGCTGGACGCACGACTCGGCTTCCGCCAGGGCCTCTTGAGCAACCTCGCGAATCCGAAGATCGCCGTGTTCTTCACGAGCCTGCTGCCACAGTTCATCGGGCCAACCCGGTCGGTCTGGTGCCGTTCCTGCTGCTGGGCGGGCTGTTCGTCGCGATGACGGCGGCCTGGCTGTGCAGCTTCGCGCTCGTCGCCGCCAAGGCGTCCTCACTGCTCCAGCGGCCCCGCGTCAAGGCGACGATCGACCGGGTCACGGTAGTGGTGCTGATCGGGCTCGGGCTCAGGCTGGCGAGCGAACGCCGCTGAACCAGATGTGCGTCGCGGCGGGAGTCGCCACGATCCTGTCGGCGGTGAGCTCGCCGCTCACGCCGCCCTGAAACAGACGCACGCCGCCTCCGAGCAGAACCGGAACGAGGTGGATGCGGAGCTCATGGGCGAGTCCGTCGCCGATCGCCTGCGAGATCGCGTTTCCGCCGCCGGCGATCAGGACGTTGCGATCGCCGGCCGCCTCGCGCGCCGCGGTCACCGCAGCGCCGATGCCGTTCGTCACGAAGCTGAAGGTCGTCCCGCCACGCTTGCTGATCGGCTCGCGAGGCGTATGCGTGACAACGAACACCGGCATCCGAAACGGCGGTTCGTCTCCCCATGGCCTCTCGCCATTGGCGAACATCCGCCCGCCCATTACGACCGCGCCGGTGTTCGCGAACATCGCGGTCGCGATTTCGGAGTCCTCGTCAGTCGTTCCGCCCGCGACACCATGAACCTCGCGCCAGCCCGAGGTCACGAACATCCAATCGTGGAGGCGGTGGCCCCCGTCGCCAAGCCCGTTCGCGGGACCATCGTTCGGCCCGGCGACGTATCCGTCCACCGACATCGAGATCTCTGCGAAGACCATCAGGCGACCTCGGTTGCCAGTGAGGGTCCGCTCTCCTCGGGCGTCGCCTGAGCGACGGCCGGAGCGCGGACATCCCGCAGCACGGTCAGGCCGACTGCCAGTGCGGCCAGCACCAGCGCGGTCCCGATCACGAACGCGATCCGATAGCCGCCGGTGAGCGCCGCCGCCATCGAATGGCCTTGCGCGAGCAGATGGCTCGTCCGCGTCGCCGAGACTGTGGCGAGCACCGCCAGCCCGAGCGCTCCGCCGACCTGCACCGTGGTGTTGACCAGCCCGGACGCGAGACCCGCATCTGCCGTCGTCGCGCCCGACATCGCGAGCGTCATCAGCGACGGGAACGCGATGCCGACGCCGCACCCGAGCAGGATCGTGGTCGGCAATACGTCGGTGAGATAGCTGCCGTCCACGGGAACGCGGGCGAACAGTCCGAGGCCGGCGGCGATCAGGGCCAAACCCGGGAGCAGGGTGCGGCGCGGGCCGAAGCGCATGATCAGCCGCTCGGTGTAGCGCAGGGACAGGGTCCCCATCATGAGTGTCGTCGGCAGGAACGCGAAGCCGATCTGCAGCGGGTCGTAGCCCAGCACCTTGCGCAGGTACAGCGCACCGAGGAAGAACATGCCGAACATCCCGGCGACGGTCAGCGCCTGGATCACGTTCGCTCCCGCCACGTTGCGCGATTTGAAGATGCGCAGCGGGATCAGGGGGTTCTTCGCGGTCGCCTCACGGGTGATGAACGCCGCCAGCAGCGCCAGCGAGATCCCGCCGAGCAGCAGCGTCTGGCTCGCGCCCCATCCGTGTTCGGCGGCGGGCTTGACGATCGTGTACACCGCGAGCATCAACGCGCCGGTGATCAGCAGTGCTCCCTGGATGTCGGCGCCCTCGCCGAAGCCGATGCCGCGGTCGGGCGCGAGCAGCCGGCGCGCCAGGATCAGCGTCACGATCCCGATCGGGATGTTCACGAAGAAGATCCAGTGCCAGTTGATCGACTGCGTCAGCACCCCGCCGACGAGCAGCCCGATCGAGCCGCCGGCCGAGGCGACGAAACTGAACACGCCGATCGCCTTCGCCTGCTCCGCCGGCTCGGGGAACATCGTCACGATCATCCCGAGGATCACGGCGGAGGTCATCGCGCCGCCTACGCCCTGGATGAAACGCGCGCCGACCAGCATGGCCTGACTCTGCGCCAGCCCGCAAGCCAGCGACGCGCCGGTGAACACCACCAGACCGACCAGGAACAGGCCTCGCCTGGAGATCAGGTCGCCGAGCCGCCCAGCCAGCAGCAGCAGTCCTCCGAAAGCGATCAGATAGGCGTTCATCACCCACGCGAGGTCGGAGGACGAGAAGCCGAGGTCCCGCTGGATCGACGGCAGCGCGACGTTCACGACCGTCGCATCGAGCACGATCATCAGCATGCCCACGCAGAGCACGACCACCGCCACCCAGCGCGAGCGCTCGTTCGCCATTTCAGTTCTCATCGAGTCTCCCGTCGTCGAAGGTCGCTGCCATCGCCCATACAGACCGACGGTGGCCGAGAAATTCATCGCCGACCGACGACCCCCCGCCCCTCCCCGGGCCTACAAAACTCAAAAATCGCAGCGCCCGGCCGCGATTGCTCACGTTTCTCGCGCTATGCACGCAAAACGTGGGTCGATCCGTAGTGCCGTCGCGATTTTTGAGTTTTGTAGGGTGGCGGCGGGCCGGGCATTCCGGGCATGCCGGGGGTGATCTGCTGCTGCTCGGTCGCCTGCTCGATCAGCGCCTTGGCGAGCCGCCCGTTCTCCCGGTACTGGACCGCCCAACCGACGACGTAGCGGCTGAACACGTCGAGGATCACGTACAGGTAGTAGTAGGTCCACTTGGCGGGGCCCCTGAGCTTCGACACGTCCCAGGACCACAGCTCGTTCGGCCGCTCAGCGAGCAGCTCCGGCTTCGCATACGGCGGGTGGGTGAGCTGATCGCGCCGCTCCCGGACCCCGCCGTGATGGGAAGCGAGGATCCGGTACATCGTCCGCGTCGAGCACAGGTAGGTGCCCTCGTCCAGCAGCGTCGCCCAGGTCTCCTCCGGCGAGATGTCGACGAACCGGTCCGAGTGGAGCACTTCGAGCACCCGCCCGCACTCGGCCTCGGACAGCGCCCGGACGGGCGTCGGCCGCGGCCGGTGCGGTCTCGGCTCGGGCGGCCTGCGGCGGCGGTAGATCGTCGCCGGCGACGCGCCGAGCGCCCGGCACGCCGGCCGGGTACCGATCAACGGCGTGAGCTCCTCGACGGTGGCGGCGATCATCGCTCGGTGCTCCTGGTCGCGCTGTCGGTGCCGAGCATCTGTTCCAGCAGCGCTGAGACGTTTCCCTGGATCTCCACGACCCGCTTCATCTTCGCCAGCTCGGCCTCCGAGCGCTCGAGCTTGCGCGTGAGCTTCGCGATCTCCTCGTCGCGGCGGTCGACCGGCTTGCGCCCGCGCTGCTTGCCGAGCTCCTTCAACGCGCCTGCCTCGCGCTGCTTGCGCCAGTACGTCAAGTGCGACGTGTACAGGCCCTCCCGGCGCAGCAGCTCGCCGACCTCGCCCGGCCTGGTGCACGCGTCCGCCTTGGCCAGGATCTCGGCCTTGTACCTCGCCGTGAACTTCCGGCGCTTGGCCTGCTCGACCAGCTCCGGGTCAGGAACCCCCTCCGGCGCGGCGCGCCCGCCGGCCCCGAATCCCAGCCCGGCTACGCCGCGCTGGTCTGGGCGGGCCGGGCGGGCCGGGCGGGCCGGGCCGGGCATGCCGGGCGGGCCGGGCCCGGGGCTACCGCCCCCTCACACCCGCCACGCCGTGAACAGCTGCGTCTCGTAGTCGACCGGCACGGTCCCGCCGGCGCCATCGATCACACCAGCGATCTCCGCGAGCAGCGCCTGCCTCCGATCGTCGGGGAGCACGGCGTAGCTCGAATGGCTGCGGAGCAGATCGAGGTACTGCTCGGTCGTGTACTCCTCCTCCCAACGGTAGGACCGGGTCTCCGCGCGCTCGAACCCGACCGCCTCGTGCACCTCGTGCTCCCGCTCCCGCCAGCGCTCGGGCCGCGCTTCGCGGCCAGGATGCATCGGCCCGATGTCGATTCCCGGAGCCGCTCGCTCGTAGGCCCCACGCATCGCCTCGCGCAGATCGGAGTCCTGCCAGCGCGCCCGGTTCCAGAACACCGCGAGCAGGCCGCCCTTGCACAGAACCTCATGGGCGCGTACATAGCGGGCCTCCGGAGCGATCCAGTGCCACGCCTGGGCCGAGTACAGTAGCCCGAATCCCTCCGCAGGACTGTCGAAGGTCTCGAACTCGCGCTCCTCCACGACCACGTCGGGAAAAGCAGCGCAGTTGCGCCGCGCGAGCGCGGCCATCGGACCGCTGGGCTCCAACGCGAGCACCCGCACGCCACGCGCCGCGAACAGCACCGTGGCCTTGCCGGTGCCGGCCCCGACCTCGAGCGCTTCGATCGAAGGCGCGCCGGAAACGACGTCGTCCACGAGCTCGGACGGGTACGACGGGCGCGCCAGGTCGTACACCTCTGCGACACCGCCGAATGCCAGTCGTCGTTCGTCTCTCATGACCACAGTGTGGACGATCTGGCTCGCATGCAATCATCAGTCCACCCCGTGAAGCAGTACTACGACGCCAGAGCCCCTGAGTACGACGAGTGGTATCTCGGGCTTGGCAAGTTCGCCGAGCGGGATCGGCCCGGCTGGGCGGAAGGGGTCGCCGCGCTTGAAAGCGCCCTGCACGACCTGCCCGCTAAGAAGACACTCGACGTCGCCTGCGGCACCGGCTTCCTCACCCGCCAGCTGCGCGGAGAGATCACCGGCCTGGACCAGAGCAAAGGCATGCTCGCGATCGCGCGCGAGCGCGTGCCGGCAGGGACCTTCGTCCAGGGCGATGCGCTCGCACTCCCGTTCGAGGGCAGCGCGTTCGAGCGAGTGATCACGGCGCACTTCTACGGCCACCTCCAGCCCCACGAGCGCGAGCGTTTCGTCGCCGAAGCCCACCGGGTCGCGTCCGAGCTGGTGATCGTCGACAGCGCGACGCGGCCCGACCACGACCGCGAGGAATACCAGCGGCGCGTCCTCAACGACGGCTCCAGCTACAAGGTCTTCAAGCGGTTCTTCGATCCGGACGAGCTGGCCGAGGAGCTTGGCGGCGGTACCGTCATTCACCGCGGCCGCTGGTTCGTCGTCGTCGCCTCGCACGCCTAGCGCGCTGGCCTTGCGAGCCCCGAGCGCGTGCTCTCCGACGCTGACCTCGCCGGCTACTGAGCCGCCGCCGCCACGAGCGCCCCACCCTCGTACCCTCGCGCAACCTCGGCCAGAACCCGGATCATCGTCCTGGCCGCCGGCACGACGCCCGGCCCGGCCATCGTCGAGGCGATCACCCTACGGGCAGGACTGCGGGGGGCGAGCTCGCGCACGACAACGCCGGGATGGACACGCGTGAGCGCCAGCCGCGGGATCAGCGCCACCCCCACGCCTGCCGCGACCAGTCCTTGGACCGTTTCGTAGTCGTCGCTCTCGAAGGTCACGTTCGGCTCGAATCCGGCCGCGAGGCATAGGCGCACGACGTGCCGCGCGCATGGGCTCGATTCCGACGTCTGGACCCAGTCGACCCCCTGCAGGTCCGACAGCGCCAGCGCCGGCTTGGCAGCCAGCTCGTGACCAGCCGGCAGCGCGACGTGCATGGGATCCTCGAGCAGCGTCGAGTTGCGCAGTCCCACACCCGGCCGCTCCGGCATCCCCGGGAATTCGAACAGCAGCGCTAGGTCGAACTCGCCGCCGCGCAGGCGCGGGGCGATCTCTTCGGGCTCTCCTTCCGCCAGCGTGAGCGTCACGTCAGGATGGCGCTCTCGGAACGTCGCCACCGCGAGCGGCATTAGCGTCGCACCGGCTGAGGGAAACGAAGCCACGCGCAGGCGGCCGCCGCGCACTCCGAGCACAGCCGCGAGATCGGTCTCGGCCGCTTGGACCTGGGCGAAGATCGCATCCGCGTGCTCGACCAGCGTCGCGCCGGCGGCGGTCGGACGGACGCCACGCCTGTCGCGTACGACCAGCATTGCGCCGATCTCCGCCTCGAGCCGCGCGATGGCCTGCGAGACGGCCGACTGGGTGTAGGACAGTGATTCCGCCGCGGCCGAAAACGACCCGCGATTCACGACTTCCTGCAAGACCCGAAGACGACCCAAGTTGAGCATTAGCAAATGTTATTCACTCGATGACGAACTTTATTAGTAGTGATGGAAGGTGCATGGGATCCTGACGCGAAACCGAGACCGAGAACCCTCATCTCTAGGACTGGAGTGAGCATGACCCTCAACGCCATCGTGTCCTATGACGACACGGACAACGATCACGACGCGCTGATGCTCGGCCGCGTGCTGGCGGAGGCCGGCGCGACCGTGACGCTTGCCTACGTGCGACACACGACGCAGTCGCAGCGCTCGCGCGAGGAGCTCGCGGAGCACGAGGCCGAGGCGCTGCTCGAGCGCGGCGCGCGCTGGCTCGACGATCTCGACGTCGATCATCGCGTGGTCGTCAGCGGCTCCACGGGCGAGGGGTTGAAGTGGCTGGCCGAGCAGGAAGAGGCCGACATCGTCGTATTCGGCTCGGACTACCGAACGCCGCCCGGACGGGTCGCTCCGCAGCGCTCGGCGCAGACGCTGCTCGAGGGTGGTCCGGCCGCGGTGGCGATCGCCCCGGCGAACTATCGCGCCGACCGTCAGCCGCGCATCCTTTCGGTCGGTGTCCGCGCGATCCCCGGCGACGACGCCGCGATCGAGACCGCCAGGTCACTCGCCGAGCGCCTCGACGCTACGGTCACGCGCGACGAGCGTCACGTCGACCTGCTCGTCGTCGGCTCACGGGCAGAGGCTCCCCAGGGTCGCGTGATGCTCAGCTCGCAGGCGCAGAACGAGATCGAGCGCGCGACGGCTCCGGTGCTCGTCGTGGCCCGCGGGGTCGAGCTGCACTTCGCCGCACCCATTTACGTCAGCTAAGCGGCGCCGCGCCCATTTACGTCAGCTGAGCGGCGCCGCGCCCATTTGCGTCAGCTAAGTGGTGCCCGCCGTAATTTCGGTTCGGGTTGAAGGAGTTATGACTACCGGAGCGAATCTGACTGGTGATGGCGGGTCGCAGCCGGTATCAGATCGATCTGAGCGATGAGGAGCGGCGCGAGTTGGAGCATCGCGCGGCGTGCTACTCGCGGCCTCACCGTGAGGTGCAGCGAGCCAAGCTCGTGCTGTATGCGGCTGAGGGGCTGAGCAATGTTGAGATCGGCGCCCGGTTGGGGATGATGCCCGAGCTTGTCGGCCGGTGGCGAAGACGCTTTTACGACGAGCGCCTGGATGGATTGGATGACAGGGAACGCGCGGGCCGCCCGCGCCGCTTCCCCCCGGAGCAGGTCGCCGAGGTCAAGGCGATCGCGTGCGAGCTGCCCAAGAAGCAGGGCGTCCCGCTCTCGCGCTTCAGTCGCTCTGAGCTGCACCGGTTCGTCGTGGAGCGTGGCGTGAGCGACGCGTCGGCGTCGACGATCGGCCGCTGGTTGGCAGAGGACGCGATCAAGCCGTGGCAGTACCGCTCGTGGATCTTCCCGCGCGACCCTGACTTCCTTGAGAAGGCCGGGCGGGTGCTCGACCTGTATGCGGGTCGCTGGGAGGGCCAGCTGTTGGAGCCCGGCGATTGTGTGATCTGCGCGGACGCGAAACCCTCGATCCAAGCCCGCCGGCGGATCCATCCCAGCGCCCCGCCCGCTCCGGGCGGTGGGCAACTGGTCGAGCACGAGTACGAGCGGCTCGGCGCCGTCACCTACTTCGACGCCTGGGACGTGCGCCGCGGCCGAGTGATGGGACGCACCGAGCGCACGGGCGGGATCGCTGCATTCGACCGGCTGGTGTGGCAGGTGATGACCAAAGAGCCCTACCGCTCCGCCCGCCGCGTGTTCTGGATCGTCGACAACGGCTCCGATCACCGCGGCAAGGCATCGATCAAGCGACTGCAGAAGCGCTGGCGGAACCTGATCCTCGTCCACACCCCGGTCCACGCCAGCTGGCCAACCAGGTCGAGATCTACCACTCGATCATCCAACGCAAAGTGCTCGCCCCGAACGACTTCGAGAACACCGCCGAGGTCGCCCGCGCCCTGAACGAGTTCGAGCACCACTACAACCAGATCGCCGAGCCGTTCGCCTGGAACTTCACACGCCGGGACCTCGAAGAGCTCCTCGACCGCCTCGATAGCCAGTCCTCCCACAACGCACCAATCACGCTCGCCGCCTGATTACCGACCATAGTTACGGCGAGCAGCACTAAGCGCGACTGACTCCGATCCAGCGTCACACGCTGCCGCGGCTATCGTGGCGGCGTGTGCGCACCCTGGTCATCTCGGACCTCCACCTCGGCTCGCGACTCGGGCATGACGTGCTCACCCGACCCGAGCCCCTTCGGCGCCTGCTGAGCGCACTCGACGGCGTCGACCGTCTCGTGCTGCTCGGCGACACCGTCGAGCTTGCCGAAGGACGGCCACAGCACGCCCTGCACATCGCCGCGCCCGTGCTCGGCGCGATCGGAGAGGCGCTGGGCCCAGAGAGCGAGGTGCTGATCGTTCCCGGCAATCACGATCGTGACCTCGTGCGCGGCTGGGTCCGCAGCCGAGGCCTTGCCCTGGGCCCCGCCGATCAGGTCCCGCTCGGTGCCACGCCAGCGCTCGCGCGCATGGCACAGGCGCTCGCCCCGGTAAAGGTCAGCGCACACTACCCCGGCGTCTGGCTGACCGAGCGGGTGTGGGCAACGCACGGGCACTACCTGGACCGCCACCTGTTTCCGGAGTCCTCGATCGGGATCGCCCGCGGACTGCTCGGCCGCCGCCCCCGCGACTACGCCCGGCCCATTCAGTACGAGTCCCGGCGCCGGCCGTCGCTAACGCGAGCCTCGCGCTGGATGCCCCGCGCGCTGGCGGCCCTACTCGACGATCTCTCCGAGCTGGTCCGCGCCGCGCGGGCGCCCCGCGTCCAGCGACGTCTCTTTCACGAGCGGATCGCGCCGCTGCACGCGCTGCTGCTCGGAGCCCAGATGCAGGGCGCGAGCATCCCGGCGCTGGCCCACGTGGTCCACGGTCTCGGGGTCGACGCCGAATCGGTGCTGTTCGGTCACGTCCACCGGCTCGGGCCGCTACCGGGTGATGACCCCCGGCGGTGGCGGGGCCCGGGCGGGGCCCCGCGGATCGTGAACACCGGCTCGTGGCTGTACGAGCCGCTGCTAGTGCATCGGGCGAGGCCGCCGCACCCCTACTGGCCGGGTGGCGCGGTGCTGCTCGAGGACAGCGCGGAGCCTCGGGCGCTCGGACTGCTCGACGAGCTGCCCGAGTCCGCGCTGCGCTGAATCAGGCGGTTACGCCGCCGCCGGCGCCGGATCGGGCCGGACCACCACCGTGTCGGCGATCGGGATGATCTCGTCGACGGGCAGGTCGGCGCGCGAGGCATGCTCGCGGATCGCCTCCGCACTTGACGCCTCGTAGATGCAGACGGTCCCCACCGAACCACCGTCCTCCTCGAGCACGTAGCTGCGGATCCAGCGCACATCATTCGGCATCTGCTCGTCGGCCGTCTTCGACGATCGGGCGGCCGCCTGCTCGAGCTCCTCGCCCGAACGCCAGCCGCCGCGTCGCAAGATTACGTACAGGTCCATCGTTGCTCCTTTGCCGTTTGGCGTCAGAGACGCTGGCGCCTCGCCGTTCCTTCCACGACTCTACGGCAGGATCAGATGGCTGTCACCGAACTCGTGCCACAGGTAGCCGTGGCTGAGCGCGCTGCGGTACGAGCGTTCGAGCAGCTCGTGACCCGCGATCGCCTGCAGCATCTGCAGGTGCGAGGCCTCGGGCTCGTGCCAGCCGGTAATGAGCCCGTCGACCACCTCGACGCCTCGCTCGGGCGTGATCACGACCCCGGTCCACCCGGAGTCCCGTTGGGCCGCCGCCTCGAGCGCGCGGACGACGGTCGTCCCGACCGCGATCACGCGCCCACCCCGGCCACGTACTGCGTCGACCAGCCGTGCGGTCGGTGCCGGCACTTCGAACTGCTCCGCGAACGGAGGCTCGTGCCGCTCGGGCGATGACACGCCCGTGTGCAGGGTGATCGGCGCGATCAGCACTCCGCGCGCGACTAGGCGCGTGATCAGCTCGGGCGTGAACGGCCGGCCGGCGCTTGGCATCTCGGCGCTGCCCGGAACCGTCGCGTATACGTTCTGGTACGCCTCGAGCGGCCACTCGCGCTCGACATATCCGTACCGGATGGGCCGACCGAAGTCGCCCAGGAACTCCTCCAGCGACTCAGGTCCGTAGAACAGCCCCAGCAGCAGCCGCGCGCCGGACGCATACGGCGCAACCAGCTCCAGCGTGCAGCCGCCGTCGAGCGCGATCCGCTCGCCCGCGCGGCCGCGGGCGGGGCGGCTCCCATCCGCGCTGCGCAGCTCCACCGTCCTCCAGTCCGGGTCGAGCTCGGGCGCGCGGGTCGAGAAGTGGACGCGGACCGGGCTCCCGTCCGAGCGGCGAGCATCGACCGCCGCCGGCAGCGTGGCCGAGACGTTCACCACAATCAGGTCGCCGGGTGACAGCAGCTCAACCAGATCGCTGAACCGCCGATGCTCGATCCGCCCCTCGCCGCGATGCGCGACCAGCAGCTTCACGGCATCGCGGGCGACGCCGCGTGCCTCCGGCGGCTCGCGCGCCTCGAGCGCCTCGGGCAGCTCAAACGCGAGCGCCCTCACCCGCCGACCTCAGCGCCGACCAGGTCGCTGACGCGGTAGCGGCCGCTTGGAAGCTCGCCCTCGATCAGCTCGAGCAGACCGGGCACGCTCGCCTCGGGCGGCGGCCTGTCGGAGATGTCCTCGCCGGGGAACGCCTCCTGGTGCATCCGCGTACACATGTCGCCGGGATCCACCGTGTACACGCGGACGGACGGCTGCTCGACCGCAAGGATCGCGGTCAGCTGCTCGAGCGCGGCCTTCGAAGAGCCATACCCACCCCACCCTTCGTAGGGCTCGACCGCCGCGTCAGAGGTCAAGTTGATTACGCGACCCCCGTCAGGCAACCGCGGCAGCACGAGCTGCGTGATCGCCAGCGGCGCGATCACATTGACCCTGTAGACCCGCTCGAACTCCTCGATCGAATACTCGGCGAGCGACGGCTGCGGGCTCGGGCCGAGAACGCTCGCATTGTTGATGAGCGCATCGACGCGGTCGCCGGCGGCATCGACCAGCGACAGGCGGTGACGAGGATCCGAGACGTCGCCCGGAATCGCGGCGACCTCGGTGATGGCACCGAGCTCGCGGGCAACGCGCTCGAGGTCGCGCCCTCCCCTCGCATCGATGACCAGTGACCAGTCGCGGCGCGCCAGCTCGCGTGACAGCGCGAGACCGAGCCCGCGCGAAGCTCCAGTGATGATTGCTAGTGGCATGCCGGGAACGTAAGCCCACCCCGGTCCGGCTTTCCAGACGCAATTAGACCTAGGACCTGTGCACGAGTCCCTGCTCGACGGCGAGCAGCGCCGCCTGCGTGCGGTCGGTCACGCCGAGCTTGTCGAGCAGGTGACCGACGTGCGTCTTGACCGTCTTCTCGGCAATGCCGAGCTCGAGCGCGATCCGCTTGTTCGACAGGCCGCGCGCGATCAGCTCGAGCACCTCTCGCTCCCGCCCGGTCAGCTGGTCGGCGAGCTCTGCTCCGGTCGCGGGACCCTCGGAGATCGCGCGGACCAGGCGCGAGGCGACCGTCGGGTCGAGAATTGTCTCCCCCTCATAGGCGGCGCGCACTGCGCGCGCCAGCTCGGATGGCTCGGCGTTCTTGAGCAAGTACCCGGCTGCGCCCGCGCGGATCGCAGGCAGCAACCGGTCGTCGTCGAGAAAGCTCGTGAGCACGATCACGCGGCTATTTACAAGCCGCCTGCGCAGCTCCCGCATCGCGCCGACGCCGTCGAGCTTCGGCATCACCAGGTCCATCAGGATCACATCCGGCTGCAGGGCCTCGGCTCGCTGCACGGCCTGCTCGCCGTCCGCCGCCTCGCCGACCACCTCGATCCCGTCCTGCAGCTCGAGGAACGCCCGAAGTCCCTCGCGCACGACCGCGTGGTCATCGACGATCAGGACTTTGATCAACTCGCCACCTCGAGCCGCACCGTCGTACCCGCGCCGGGAGCCGAACGGATCTCGAGCCTGCCTCCGAGCTCCTGCGCGCGCTCCTCCATCGAGGTAAGTCCGAGATGCCGCGAGCGCAGCTCGGCCGCCTGCGGCTCGAACCCGAGACCGTCGTCCGAGACCTCGACGACGAGCATCCCCTGCTCGTGGGTCAGCCGCACCGCGACGCGCTCCGCCCGCGCGTGGCGCAGCGCGTTCTGGAGCGCCTCGTGCGCGATTCGCAGCACCGCGAGGTCGCGCTCGGGGTGGGCGGGATCCCACTCGTTGCCGGTCTCCTCGGCGTGGACGTCGATCTGCACGCCGTGCACGCGACCGAGCATGTTCGCCTCCTTGCGCAGCGCGCCGGCCAAACCGTCGCGCTCGAGCTCCGGCGGGCGCAGGCCGAGGATCAGCGTTCGCAGCTCGTCGAGCGCCTCGCGCGCGAGCTCGCGCAGACGCTCCACGTTGGCCCGAGCCGCGGCCGGATCGCGCTCGAGCTGCGTGGCCGCCGTCTCGGCGGTGAGCACCATGCTGAACAGCTTCTGGCTCACGACGTCGTGCAGCTCGAGCGCCAGGCGGTTGCGCTCGGAGAGCATCGAGAGCTCGCTCGAGCGCTCATACAGCCGCGCATTGGTAATCGCGATCGCGGCGTGCGCCGCGAGCAGCTCGATCGCCTTCTGGTCGTCGGCGTCGAACACCGGCGCGCCCTCCTTCTCCGTCAGATAGAAGGAGCCGATCACCTCGCCGCGCGAGACGATCGGGACGCCCAGGAACGAGCGCATGTCGGGGTGCTGGCGCGGCCACCACCCGCGAAATCGCGGATCCTTGTGGATGTCCTCGGTCCGGTAGGGACTCGTCGACTCGAGCATCGCCCCGAGCATCCCGTGCGTGCGCGGCAGTGGGCCCATCGCCGCGATCAGCCCATTGCTCATCCCGGAGACCAGAAACCGCCGGAACCCGCCCTGCCCGTCCGGGATCCCGAGTGCCGCGTACCGGGCAGCCGCCAGCTCGCGCGCGGCGTGCACCAGCCGCTGCAGCACCTCGTCGACCGACAGCTGCGAGGTGACGGCCAGGACCGCATCGCTGACCGCTGTGAGCGTGGAGCTCTCGCGCTGCGCCATGGCTGAGACGATAGACCCGCTACCGTTCCGCGCATGCCGCGCCACTGGATCTGGATGCAGGTAGTCCTGCTCGTCTTCATCGTCGCCGGCATGGTGATCGCGATCACGAAGCTCGCGTAGGTGTTTGCCTCGATCCTCGTAGGCACCGACGGGTCCGACACCGCCACGACCGCGGTGCGCTACGCGATCGACCTCGCGCGCGAGCTCGGAGCGCGCCTGCTGATCGTCAGCGCCTACGAGCCGGTGTCTGACCAGCGCCTGCGCAACGAGAAACTCGAGGTCCCCGAGGACCTGCAGTGGATGGTCAACCCGCGCGGCGACGTGCTCGAGATGCTCGAGCGGGCAAAGAGCGAGGCGACCGGGGCGGGCGTCGCCGACGTCGAGACGTACGCGCGCCAGGGCGACGCCGCCGACGCGATCCTCGACGTCGCCGAGGAGCAGCGCTCCGACCTGATCGTCGTCGGCAACCGCGGCATGACCGGCGCCAAGCGGTTCCTCCTGGGTTCGGTCCCGAACAAGGTCTCGCACCACGCGCCCTGCTCGGTACTGATCGTGCGGACGACTTAGGGGCCTCGCTTCGCTCGGCGTCCGTGGGGCCGGGCGGGCCCGTCCGGACCGCGGTGGCGGTTTGTTTGATGCTGCCGCCGGACGCTGTGGCGGTGCCGGCCCGTCCGTGCCCATCCGCCGGCCTTCCGTGGCCGGCGGGATCGGGGTCCCGCCCACGCGGGACCTCATACAGACCACCAACCTCCCGCTGAAGCACGAGTTGCGAGGGCCGAACGTCCATTTCGTAACAGAACGACTTCGCGGGAGGGCAACGGTCTACGAAATGGACGCTGACGCTGGGACGTCCAAAACGTTCATCGTCGCTGTCGGTGGCAGGCGCTTGGTTAGAAAATAGCCGTGGCACCCCGTAAACAAGGTTGCCCCGGTTTACGGTGCGCCGGGGCCATTTTCATCCCCCCGGGGCGCCCGCAGGCGGGCATGAACCTTTGCTACGAAATGGACGTAGCCAGGCGCCCCAGGGTGGGCAGGACCCATTTCCCCAGCCAAATACCGGGCAGACCAACCCACCGGGCCCCGGCCGCCCCTCCTACCGGGCCGTCGCCGCCGCCGCGTCGACCAGTCCATAGCCGTAATTGCGGTTCGGCTTCGACCCTCCGAGCGGGCGAGCGGTCTGCTCGAGGCGGGTCAGGATCTGCGCCGGCGATGGGCGCCGGCCGATCACGCCGCTGGCGATCACGAGCGCGGCCGCCGCGGCGACGTGCGGCGACGCCATCGAGGTGCCGAAGAAATCGCCGGGATAGCCGAACTGGCCCCATGCAGGCGGGTTGGTGAGGGTCATCTGGAAGATGTTCGGGAGATTGCGGGCTGGGTGGCAGTTGGGATCAGGCAGGTCCATGTCGTCCCCGCCGCCGGGCGCCACGAGCGCCAGATTCTGACCCCCGTTCGAGTACGCCGCGCGGCAGCGATCTCGGGTCGTGGCGCCGACCGCGACCACGCCGGACGCTCTCGCCGGATAGTCCAGCTCGTCGGCACCATCGTTGCCCGCCGCGGCGACCACGAACACGCCATGCGCGTGGGCGTAATGCAGCGCGCTGATGATGTCCGGGATCTCATCGGGCGTCGTGTCGATCGAGAACACGAGGCTGAGATTGATCACCTGCGCGTGGTGGTCGACGGCGTAGCGGATGCCCCGGGAGATGGTCGCGGCGTCGCCCGACCCGTCCGCGCCGAGGATCCGCACCGGCATGATCGAGGCGGCGTAGGCGAGCCCGGTCAAGCCGAAGCGGTTGTTGGTGGTCTCGGCGACCGTTCCCGCGACGAACGTGCCGTGGCCCTCGCGATCGAGCGGGTACCGGTTCTTCGCGACGAAATCGTATGGCGAGACGAACTTCGTCCCGAGGAAGTCCGGAGACTCGCGGAACTGCCGCCAGTTGCGATACGCCACCCCCGTGTCGAGGATCGCGACGACCACGCCACGCCCGCCGTCGCGCCGGTCGGCGATCAGATTGGCCCAGGCCTCGGGCGCGTCGACGCCGGCGGCCGGCAGGAAGTTCCACTGCATCGCCTCCCAGCCGTGCGGGGTGCGCGAGCGACCGGTGTCGTTCGGGTAAAAGGCGCCGACCTCGTGCGCGATGACGTTCGGCACGACGTACGCGATCCCGGGCTTGTGGGAGAGGGCCGCGATCGCGTGCTGGACGCTGGTGCCCGAAGGCAGCTGCATGACCTGGACGCTCGGTTGCGGCGACGGCGTGGCCGCCACGCGGATCCCCATCCGCCTGACGAGATCGTTCGCGACGTGGGCGACTGGCCCCGACTGGTAGCCGATCACCACCTGGCCGGGGACGTAGTCGGCGGCCCGCGCCGTGCTCGCGAGCACCAGCATCGCAAGGCACACGAGCAGCAGACGACGGATGGAGATGTTCAAGAGCATGATTTAGCGAAGCCCCCTGCTAAGACATCATCGGGGGGCCAAAAGTTTCCCTGCCACGGTGAGCTCGCACTTTTTCCCACGCGATGAATATTTCATGCGCCTCGCGCTGCGCGAGGCCACGCTGGCGCTCGACCACGACGACGTCCCAATCGGTGCGGTGATCGTACGCGAAGGCGAGCTGATCGGCTCGGGCCACAACGAGCGCGAGCTCCGCGCAGACCCAACGGCCCACGCGGAGATGATCGCGCTGCGCGAGGCGGCACGGGCGCTCGGCAGCTGGCGCGTGCTGGATACGGTCATGTATGTGACGCTCGAGCCGTGCGCGATGTGCGCGGGGGCGATCGTGCTCGCGCGGGTCCCCCGGATCGTGTTCGGCGCCTTCGATCCCAAGGCGGGGGCCGCCGGGAGCGTCCTCAACGTCCTCGACGTCCCACAACTGAACCACCGCCCGCAGGTCGAGTCGGGGCTCCTGGGCGAGGAGTGTGCCGATCTGCTGCGGACCTTCTTCGGCTCTCGCCGCTAAGCTCGTCCCCCGACCGGAGAGGTGGCAGAGCGGTTGAATGCGCCGGT
>CAWGQT010000018.1:0-312328 GCA_963824755.1 uncultured Solirubrobacterales bacterium
GAGACCCGGACTCGAACCGGGGACACCACGATTTTCAGTCGTGTGCTCTACCAGCTGAGCTATCTCGCCCTGGCGAGGCGATGCTAGCGAGGTCCCGTGAAATTGTTGTGTAGGAAGCCGGTGCGACGGCCATTAACAGGAAACGAGGTGCCGCCGCACGACGCGCGACAATGATCGTGCAAGCGACACCAGCTCCGGCCATGGCCCATCAGCTCTTCATCCTGCGACACGCGAAGTCCAGCTGGGATGACCCAGGGCTCGACGATCACGAGCGGCCGCTGGCACCCCGCGGCCGGCGCGCGGCGCAGCTGCTCTCCGAGCACATCCGATCGTCCGGGATTCAGCCGGTTCAAATCCTGTGCTCTCCCGCGCGTCGCACCCTCGAGACGCTCGATGGCGTCTCGCCCGCCGGCGAGCGGCTGATCGAGCCGGGACTCTACGCCGCGTCCGGAGCCGAGATACTCGACCGGCTGCGCCAGGTGCCCGAGGAGATCCAGTCGGTGATGGTGGTCGGCCACAATCCGGCGATGCAAATGCTCGTCCTGCGGTTGGCCGGCGGCAACGGGCGGGTGCAGGACGGCTCGGACCTCGCAGAAGTGCAGCGCAAATTCCCGACCGCGGCGCTGGCGACCCTCACCTTCGACTGCGCATGGGCCGATCTGGGACCGGGCCTGGCCCACCTCACGGCGTACGTTCGCCCCAAAGCGCTGCATTAGTCTGACAGCGGAGCCAAAGAAGCATCCTGACATGGGCTCGGGCGGATACCCTCCTGTGCATGCGTCGACTAATCCCCCTGATCGCGGTCGCAGCCGTGGCGCTCGCCGGCTGCGGTTCGAGTTCATCCGGCTCGAGTAGCCCGCTCAACTCCGAGCTCTCCTATTTCCCGTCGAACTCGCCGTTCGTGATGAGCATTCAGACGGATCCCAACTCGAACGCGATCAAGGACGCTCAGCAGTTGGTCAGCCGTTTCCCGATCGCTGGGCTAGGCGAGTCGGCGGCAAAGGCGAAGCTGGCGCAGGTTGGCATCAACTACGACGTCGATCTCAAGCCGTTGTTCGGCAATCCGGTGGCGTTCGGGCTCGGCGGCAGCGAGATTTCGGGGAATACGCAGAGCCAGTTCCTGGCGGTCTGGGTGACCAAGGACCAGGGCAAGCTGAACGCGCTGCTGGGCAAGATCCTGAAAGGCGTCCAGAGCTCCGGGACCCATGGCAGTGCAAAGCTCTATCCCGCGGGCTCCGCGACCGTCGCGGTCGATGGGGCGACGCTGATCATCGGCGCATCGCAGGACATCGTTACGACCGCGATCGACCGGCACGCGCACGGCGGCGGAGTCACCAGCAGCGATTACTCGAGCGCGCTCGCCGGGCTATCGCAGGACGCACTGGTTGACGTGTTCGGAAGCTTGACGACCGCGCTGCAATCGCCGAGCGCGGCGAAGGCGAAGCAGATCCCGTGGGTCGCTGCGCTCAAGAGCTACGGCGTTGCCGTCTCGGCGAGCACCGCGGGTCTGAGCTTCCAGTACCACCTGGACACGACTGGCGGCTCGCTGACCAGCTCGCAGCTGCCGATCGCGAGCGGCTCGACACCGCCGAACTTCGCCGGCGATCTGCCGATCGTCGCGGCGCTACACAATCCGTCGCAGACGATCTCGTTCATCCAGAGCGCGGAGCAGGTGACAGGGTCCGCCAGCTACCAGGACTTCCTTGCCCGGCAGGCGGCCGCGAAGGCGAAGACCGGCACGAACCTGACCTCGCTATTCGGTCTGCTGACCGGCAACGCGGTCGTGCAGAGTGACACCAAGGCAGTCATGATCCGCGCGGACCTGAGCGATCCAAGCACGGCGTCGAGCACGCTGTCGAAGCTCGCAACCGATCCGAAGGCGTTCTCGAGTCACGCAACTGCTGTGATCCACGGTCCGGGAGGCCTGTACGTGGTCAAGGAACCCAAGTCGCTGACAACGATCGGAGTCCTCGGCAACCAGCTCGTGCTCGGGGAGCGCACAACGCCGGCTCAGCTGCAGGCGTTCGCGTCTGCGCCGACCACTCCCGCCAGCGGTGCGCAGGGCACGCTCGCATACAAGATCGCCCTGCCGACGCTGCTTCAGTTCGCCCTGAAGACGACGCTCCCAAGCACGGTCCAGCCGATTCTCGGCCAGCTCGGGGACATCACGGGTTGGACGGCAGCGACGACCTCCGGCATGACCGGGAGCGCGACGCTGGCGCTGAAGTAACCGCGATCGCGGTCAGGCGCGCGCTCGGGCGCAGGCAAGTCGGTCCAGAAGCTCGAGCGCGCCACGCTTGGAAAGCGGCTCGTTCAGGTTGCCGCACTTCGGTGACTGGATGCACGACGGGCACCCAGACTTGCAAGGGCACTCGCCGATCAGCCGGCTGGCGTCGGCGACCAGGCGCTCGAACTGGTCGAACCCGCGCCGCGTGATCCCGACGCCACCGGGGTGCCCGTCGTAGATGAAGATCGTCGGACCGCCGGTCTGGGGGTGCGCGTTGATCGATAGGCCGCCGATGTCCCAGCGGTCGCACATCGCGATCAGCGGAAGGACCGCGATCTGCCCGTGCTCGAGCGCGTGCAGGGCGCCGAGCAAGTGCTCGGGGGGGAACGGCTGGGCGCGGATCAGCTCGTCGAGCTCGTACCACAGCGCGCGTGTCGGGAACTCCGTGGTCGGCAGATCGAGGGTCTGAAAGTCGATCACCTGGAGATCCTGAAGGCCCTTGCGCTGGTAGCCGAGGACCGTCTCCGAGTAGACCACCGAACCGTATGAGAGCGTCACGCCATGGGTCTCACGGCGTTCGTGCAGCTGCTCGATGTAGGTCATGCTCTCGCGCTTGGCCTGGGTGAAGTAGTCCCCGTCAAACGGCTCGAGCAGCGCTCGACGGCTGTCGAGGTCGAGGCCGAGCACGTGGTAGGCACGCCCGAGGTGGAGGTAGATGGCGCCCTCGTGGACAGTCCCGTAGGCGCGGGCGGCCTCGACCGAGCCGAGCACCTCGCCGGAGGCCACATCGATCAACACGAAGCTGTCGGCCGAGGCGGAGCGCAGCGCCACGCGTGCCGCCGGGTAATCGTCCGCGCGGCGCGGGACGAAGGACGTGGCTCTTTCTCGCAGCCAGCCAGCTTGTGTGAGTTGTTGGGCGGTGTCTCTGAGTTGGGGGCCGAGGATCTCCTCGTCCTCGCTGGTGAGAGGCGCCTCGTGCGCGGCACACAGCACGTGCTCGGCATAGATCTCGGGGCTCTGTGGATCGATGATCGCGGCTTCGACCGGGCGTGTCAGGAACTCGTCGGGATGCCGGCAGAAGAACTGGTCGAGCGCATCCTCGCCGGCGATGTACACGGCCAGGCCGCGTCCGCGGCGCCCTGCCCGGCCCCACATCTGCCGCAGACTCGCCACGGTTCCGGGGAACGTGACGCAGATCGCGGCGTCGAGCGTCCCGATGTCGATCCCGAGCTCGAGAGCGTCGGTGGCGACGACGCCGAGCAGCTCGCCTCCTGAGAGCCGGCGCTCGATCTCGTGGCGCTGGGCGGGGGTGTAGCCGGCGCGGTAAGGAGCGATGCGGTCGGCGAGCTCCGGCTCGAGCCGGTCGACGGAGTGTCGAAGGATCAACTCGACGCCTTTGCGTGACTTCATGAAGCAGATCGTGCGCGCCCCCGCACTTACGAGGTTCGAGAACAGCTCCGCCGCCTCGTAGAGGGTTGAGCTGCGCACACCCAGGTCCTCGTCGAGGAGCGGCGGGTTCCACATCGCGATTCTTCTGGCCGCCTTCGGCGCCGAGTCGTCGTCGATCAGGGTGAAGTCTGTGAGTCCCGTGAGGTTCTCGGCCAGCTCTGTGGGGTTCGCGATCGTTGCGCTCGTCATCAGGAAGCGTGGCGCGGTGCCGTGAATCGCGGCGATCCTTCTCAGACGGCGTAACACGTTCGCGACGTGGGAGCCGAACACGCCGCGGTACACGTGCGCCTCGTCGACGACGACGAACGCCAGGTTCGCGAACAAATCAGCCCACGCCGGGTGGTGCGGCAGGATCCCGACGTGAAGCATGTCGGGGTTGGTCAGGACGAGGTTGGAGCGCTTGCGGATCGCGCTGCGTTCCTGGCGGGGGGTGTCGCCGTCGTAGATGGCGGGCCTGACCTGTTTTTGGAGACCGAACGCGTTGATCGCACGCGCCTGGTCCTGGGCGAGTGCCTTGGTGGGATAGAGATACAGGGCCCGCGCCGTCCGATCCTCGGTCAGGACCTCGAGCGTCGGCAGCTGGAAGCAGAGCGACTTGCCCGATGCAGTCCCGGTCGTGACGATCGTGGGTCCGCGGTAGGCGGCTTCGCGTGCCGCCTCTTGATGGTCGAATAGCTCGGTGATGCCGGCACGGTTCAGAATGGCTCGCAGCTGCGGGTTGAGGTCGTCCGGGAGGGGCGTCGTACGGGCGCGGCGAGCCTTATAGAAGTCCTCGTGGACGAGCCGCTGGTCGGCCCGGCCGGACTCGAGCAGCGCCGCCCACGGCTCGGTGTGGTTCGTGGTCTTGTTCGTGGTCGCCACTTGAGGTCATGGTACGGTCGCGCCCGTCGTGCGCTGCCTCTACGTCGATCTCGATGGGACGCTGCTGGGTCCGGGCGCCTCGCTTTTGCGGGGGGCCGACGGCCATTTCTCACTGCTCGGCGTCCGGGCACTCGAGGCCTGCGCGCGGGCTGGTGTGGAGGTCGTGCCCTATTCGGGGCGGCGGCAATCGAGCGTGTTCGAGAGCGCGCGGATGATCGGGTCGGGGTCGTTCGTGTTCGAGCTCGGGTGCGGGGTGGTGATCGACGGCGAGCTCGAGTGGCTGACCGGCGGCGTGGTGCCCTCTGCTGCTGACGGCACGATCTACGAGCAGATCGGGGCGTCGGGGGCGCCGGCGCTGCTGCTCGAGCGGTATGCCGGGCAGCTCGAGTACCACACGCCGTGGTCGCGGGGGCGCGAGGTCTCACACCTGTTTCGCGGCTACGTCGACCTGTCTGAGGTGGGCCGTCTCCTGGAGGGGGAGGGGCTCGGCTGGCTCCGGCTCGTCGACAACGGCGTGATCCGCGAGCACGCGGGGCGGTTCCCGGGCGTGGAGGTGGTGCACGCGTATCACCTGATCCCGGCGGCCGCGTCGAAGGCGCGGGGGGTCGCAAGGCACATGCAGGCTCGCGGGCTTCGTGCTGAGGACTGCATCGCGGTGGGCGACTCGCGCGAGGACATGGAGGCGGCGACCGTCGTCGGGACCTTCTGGCTCGTCGCCAACGGTCTCGAGCGGGACCCGACGCTGCCCGTTCCGGAGGGGGTGCGGGTGGCGTCGGAGGGCTATGGCGCCGGCGTGTACGAGGCTGTGGTTACGACGTTGGCTGGGGGGTGAGCTGGCGGTGGCGCGGTGGCGCTGCCCAGCGCTGCCCGGCGCTGCCCGGCGCTGCCCGGCGCCGTGACCCGGTGGCGCGCTGGTGCGTGGCGGCCGATGCTGTGGTGCGCCCGGCCGGCGCCTACTCGGGGTCGTGCCTCTGGGACTCGAGGTGGCTTGGGCCCAGTCTCTTCACGGCGGCCGTCAACGTAACACTCAACGGATGCCGGATGGCGAGTGTTACGAACACGGCGTGGGAGGCCGTGTTCGTGCATCTCGGCTGCCTGCCGCGGTTGAGTGTGACGTTGACGGCCGGTTCGAGCCGCCCGCAGGGATGTTCTCAGTTGGGAGGGTCTAGCTAGGAAGGCGTCCGGGGCCGGCATCAGTCCTATCTGCCGGCCCCGTCTCCTCCCAAGGCTCAATTGCTGCGGCTGTCGCTGTCCCGTTCGACCTGATCGGCGTCGTTCACGGCCCAGCCGAGCCGCTCGACCAGCCGTGGGCCGAAGCTGTCAGTCTCGAAGTCAGACACGTTCACCCGCTCCTTAAGCATGATCGCGTCTTCCCTGCCCTCGGCCTTGTCTGCCGTCACGATGATCTGAGGCATCGCCTTCCTCCCTTTCGGATCGCGTTCGTGGCGAAGGGTTGCATTTCAAGTTTGCGCCCCGGTAAACGTCGCGTGGCCTTTTTCTCGTCGTTTCCTAAACCACGCCCGCAGGCGCTCGCGTAGACGCCGCCAGAACCCGCGCCGTACGGTCGGTCGCCACCTCGCTGGGGGCGGGACCGTCGTGCGGACGACGGCGACCCATTCCTCGAGCGGTAGCTCGCCGGCGATCAGCTTTGCGAGGGCCGTTGTGACCGGGGCTTCGAGCCCGGCGCGGTTGAGAGCCCCGGCGAGCAGCGGCACAGACTCGAGCGACTCGACGGCCTGGCCAACCCGCGCGGGGATCTCGCTTGCGCTGACGCCCTGAGCGAGCAGCTCACCGGCTCGTCGATTGCGGCTCTCCGGGGCCAGCGCCGTCGCGACGAGATCGCCGGTGCCGGCCAAGCCGATCATCGACTCAGGTCGAGCTCCCTGTGCTTCCGCCCATCGCCAAACCTCAGCAAAGATGTGACCCGCGGCCGCGCCGGCTGCGTTGAGTCCCTGCGCCTCGGTCGCACCGGAGGCAAGCGCGGCGGCATTCTTGGCGGCCCCGGCCAGCTCGACACCGATCGGGTCGTTCGACTCCTCGCAAACGACGCCGGCCCTGATGAAGACATCGGCCAGCGAGGTGGCGAGCGAACGCTCGGTCGACGCAGCGACCAGGCCCGCGCCTGCACTGACCATCTCGCGCGCGTGGGCAGGGCCGCCAACGCAGGCGGTCCGACTGTCGCCGAAGCGCCCCCTGAGGATCACCGTCGGCGGCGAGCCGTTGGGTGGGACGAGACCTTTGGCAAGTGAGATCACCGCGGCCCGACCGGTCAGTCCATTCGCCTCCAAACCGTCGATCACCTCGTGCAGATGGGTGGAGGGCACACCGAGGAAGACGTAGTCCGCGCGCGAGAGCCCCGCGGTCGCAGACTCGATTCTGAGCTCCTTAGGGAGCTCGACGCCGGCGAGGTAAATTCGGTTCTCGCGATCGGCACTGAGCCGCTTGGCCTGCTCGGTCGTGCGTGCTTGGAGCGTCGTGCGCAGTCCGCCCCGCGAAAGGAGCACGGCTACCGCGGTCCCGAAAGAACCGGCCCCGACCACGACTGCACGCCGCGCTCCCGGGTGCATCGCTAGCCGTGGGGCTGGAGGCATGACCGAAGGGCTACGCAGCGCCGCGCGCGCGGGCTGCCGCCTCGTCCTGGGCGGCGACCGCATCCGCCAGCGTGCCGGCGGCGTCTGACATCTCACCGAACGCGTCTGCGACCGCGGCCGAGTCCGAGCCTGTAATCGCCTGGTTCAGGGTCGCGACGGCCGCGTCGAACCTGTCCCAGAGTTCCTGCGGTCCGCGGCGACCGGTCCCGGGTCGCAGCTCGTACGGCGGCTCTGCCCGTTCAGCGCCCGGAACCGGACGCCAAAGCAGTCCGGCCGTGTTGGCGTGCTCCCACGCCATCTGTTCGTTCGCTGCAGCCTCGGCCAGCGTGCGCAGCCGAGATGCAAAGTCCGCGTCAGGGGGCGCCATCTTGTGCGAGCGCATCGCTTCGGCCCAGCCGGCGCTCGCCTGACGAACGAGGCGCATGACATGCGCCCTCTGGCGGTCTAGATCGTTCCCGCTGCTCATCGGCGATCGTCGTCTGCTTGGGAGGAGTCCGGTGGGAAGGGCCGGTGGGCGAGCTCGGGCCCGTTCGAAGGCGCTGTTGTGGGGTCAGTCTCTGGCAGCCCGACAGGTTCGCCGCCCCAGAAGTCCTCGGCGCTCGGCCCCGCTTGCCCCGCCGCCGGCGAGCCGCCGCTGTAGCTCTCGGCGAGGATCCGCTCGAAGTCCGAGCGCTTGATCCTGACTCGACGTCCGACTCGCAAAGCGGGCAGCGAACCCTGGTCGATCCAGTTGCGAACCGTCTGCTGATTCAGCTTCAGCATGTCCGCCACCTCGGCGACAGTCAGGAAAGAGTCATTTTGACCGGCATTTGCACTCATTTGTTACCAATTGAGTCTAACTGGATCTAATCAAGGATGCTAGGATATACCGCGCTTGGAGGACGCCATCATGTCGCGGTTGATCTGTAAGGACCTGCAAGGCTTTGGAATCTGACGGCCCTCGAACTGAGGAGGTCAATGCCGAGAGCTCTCCCCGCGGCAACGTCGTTCCATTCCCTCGGGACTGGATCGCCCCGCAAGAGGAACTCGTTCCGTTCGGCTCGGACCCCACGAGTCAAACGGCTGACGGAGACACTCGGGCTTTGGAGAGGCCGGCGGCGGCAGATGACTTCTGGAGCGAGGGCACGTGGGCTCTCCAGCACCCGCTCGAGGCTCCGACCCGGGATCAGGACGCGGCCGATGAAGACGCATTTGACTGGGGTGCCCCTGCCAACTCCCGTGGCGGCACGCCGCGCATTTCACCGCGCAGTTGGTTCACGCGCGCGTGGGAATGGCGTGTCGCCAGCGTCCGCACGGCACAGCTGTTGGCCATCGGTGCCATCGCGCTGGCGGTTCTCGGTGTGGTCGTGGCTCACCTTGGGGGATCCCCATCTGCAACCCGTCCGGCAGCGCAAGCATCATCGGAAGCGATTCGACATGGCGACGCGGTCAGCAACGGTCTCCGGCGCCTGTTGACGGTCGCATCGACGCGGCAGCACCCTGTTGCGTCGAACCACGGGGGCGGCCGTCATCGCGCTCACGTCCACCACCGCTCGGTCACGGGGGGTCGGCAGGCTGCGGCAGGCCCGAGTCAGGTGTCGCGTCCGACGTCCGAATCGAGCCCAACCCCACCAGTCGTCAGCCAAGCGCAGCAGGCGGCCGAATTCTCACCACCGGCCAGCAGTGGTGGCGGACAGCCGGTCGGCTATACCGCGACCACGACTTCTGAAACCCATTCCTCGCCGCCGACAGGACCAAGCGGGCGCCATGCGCTTCTCGGTCCCGGCGAATGTGGCGGCTGCAAATAACGGAAAGGCGTACATGCGACCAGCCATTGAATACGTCCGCCACCACGCGATCGCGATCCTCGCGCTGATCTGCTCGCTGCTTGCACTCGCCGGCGCCAGCTATGCCAGCTTCGGGCTGCCCGCAGGGTCCGTGGGGGCACGACAGCTGCGTGACAACTCGATCACGCCGGCGAAGTTCAACCACAAGCTGATCAACGGGGCTGTTCGGGCGTGGGCGATCGTGGCTGCGAACGGAAACGTCATCGCTGGTGGCGGCAAACCGATAGTCAGGCGGACACCAGCATTGCCTGGCCAATACTTCGTGTTGTGGGGGGTGAACCTGCCGCACGCCTGTGCGAGCGTCGCCAACATCAACGGCAACCACTCTCCGGTCACCGAGGGGCCCCCGATAAACCTAACCGCTGGCTACGTCGTGCTGTCGAACGGGTTTCGAGGGACCGGGCGACGCAACAACACCACGCTCGTCGAGACGTTCGACCAGGCTGGCGGACGTAGGTCGCTCGGGTTCTATCTAGCTGTTGTCTGCTGAACTGGCCGGACGGGTGAGTTGCGGGAGGAGAATCGGGATGGGCAGGACGGGGACCCGTGTGGGAGCAGGGTTCGCCGTAACGATGGCGGTCTCGCTGCTCGCGGTGGCCACTGCGCGCGCTGGCTACTACTACGTTCAGGACTGCGCCGATTTTGGCGCGCACAACGGAGCCTTCGTCGGAACTTCGACTGGGAGAGGATTCAAGACCGCGGACGAGTGCCAGACAAACAATGGAGGATTTCCGGCTTTCGACATTCTGCAGTCTGGAGCCAACTTCGTGTTGCGCAGCTACGGCGGACAATGGAGTGCGGCGACCCCTTCGCCGCTACTTCAGATCGTTAACGCGTACACGCGTCCGAATGCAGCGCGAGTTGATTGCACCTTGCATAAGGACGGGTTCAGTGCCCAGTACTTCTGGGGACAGAACGGCCACAACAACGGCACCCAGGACATCGTGTACGAAGGAGCCGGCTGTAGTGGTGGGATGGGCGGCGCAGACGGGATCGATCGGACCTTCACACCGTCGCGATACTTCGGATGGCACGTCGGCTGCGACCTGAAATCAAGCTGCTCTGCAGGGAGTTCGGGAGGGCGTTTGCTCCTCGTGAAGGGCGTGCAGCTCCAGGTACGCGAGAACACCGGCCCGCTCATCCTCCCAGCCGCCGGCAACGTCTGGTATCAGCGTGGCTGGGTTCGTGGCAGCTGGCCAGCGACGATCGGCGCGGGGGACCCGTCGGGCGTGTGCACGATCGGCATCGCGGTCGACGGTCAATGGCTTGTCCCCCCGTACAGCGACCCCGCACGCGACCGCAGCAGTTTCACCCAGTGCCATGGGTCGGAGATGCCAGCCCTGCTCGACACGACGAGGTATCCCAATGGGGGCGTCGCGCTGCGCTTCGGGGCTACGAACGCGGCGGGGGTCACATCGGCGCCGGCGAAGACCGTGCTGGTCGACAACGCGCCGGTGACGCTGCAGTTATCTGGGCGCACGGACGCTCCGTCGACCGCCGGCACGCAATACATATCCGCCAGGGCGACGGCCGGCCCGAGCGGTGTGTCGATCGCATGCTCGGTAGACGGCAGCCCGTATCAGTGGCATCTCGGTGCCAGCGCGGCGATCCCGGTGCAGGGTGTCGGCCAGCACCGCGTGAGCTGCTGGGCGCAGAACAGCGCCCTAGACATCTACGGGCATCCAGCGATCTCGCCACTTGAGTCGTGGCACATCGCGATCCGTGTCCCCACGGTTATCACTGCCTCGTTCTCGACGCTCGTGGACAAGCTCAAATGCCGGCGTGAGACTGAGCGTGTACGTGTGCCTGGTCATTGGGTCACGGTGCGCCTGCACGGCAAGACCGTCCGGAGATACCGGAAAGCCCACTGGGTCAACAAACGGGTACTGACTTGCCGCCCGCGCCTGGTGCTACGGAGGGTGCGGGTGCATGGCCGCTGGCGGACCATGCGGATCGCGGTGTTCCCGCACCTGATCGAGCAGACTGTCCGTCGGGTCAAGTTCGGGAACCGCGCCACCGTCGCCGGGTGGCTCGGGACGACGAGTGGCCAGCCGCTCGCCGGTCAGCTCGTACGGATACTGACCTCGCCATATCCCGGTCCCGTCAACTTCAGTCGGGCGGCCGCCGTACGCACCCGCTCCAACGGCACGTGGAGCGTGGTGCTGCGCAAGGGACCGGGCAGGCTTGTCGAAGCGTTCTACGCCGGCTCGCCGCTGACCGAGCCGACGGTCTCCCCCGATGCCCGCCTCGTCGTGCCGGCGAAGATCACGATCCACGTCGCACCGACACACGTTCGCTGGCGCGGACAACCGGTTGTGATCACCGGACAACTGTGGGGCGGTTGGATCCCGACCAACCGCCAAGAGGTTTCTGAGCTGCTGGAGCTTCACATCGCGATCAATGGTGTCGGCACGGCGCCGGTTGGGATCCCCGACATCGATCGCAGTGGGCACTTCCGAGTGACGTACGGTTTCTGTGGAGGTCACGGCGTCGTGCACTACTCGTTCTGGGTGTCGTCGTTGAGCGAGACCAACTACCCCTACGCCAGCTCGAGATCCGCGAACAGCAAGCCGATTACCGTGGGAGCCGGCCATGGTCAGCGAAAGTGCTAATTGCCGTCAGACAGGCTCCAACCTGCAGGACGGCGAACCATCACAATCTTGTTGACCCGGGCGAGCGGGCGCATGCTGAAGCGGGCCAAGCGCCTCAGGGTGAGCGCGGTGGCACGTTTCGTGCTCGCACGGACCACGCATTCAGTCAACGCGGCACTACTGGATCACGATCGGCGGACGGTAGAACGCGCACCGGTGGTATCGCCCTTGTCGATGAACGTGCAGCGGTCGATGCTGCTCACTGCCGCTCAGCGATCGGGGCGGTGACAGCGCAAATGTAAGAAGTACGGCTTTCGAGCGGCCGGCGCGAGGTCGGTTGCGCGCTCGAGGGTCGCCGCTGAGGGATGGGGCTCGCGAAGTTCGTCGATCACGAACCCGTTCTCGGCAAGCGCACGGGTGTAGCTCTCGAGCGGCCGATCGATCCCCTCGAACGTCATCGTCAGCCCCTTGAGGATCATCTGCTCGGAGAAGCGCTGCTCGCTGAAGTAGTCGTCCACACGCTCAGCGGGGCGGTTCAGCGGATGAATGACCGCGATGCAGAGGACGCCTCCGGGCTCGAGGACTCGGGCGAGCTCGCTGATTACCCGGGCGGGCTCCGGCATGCCGTGCAGGGACATGAAGGCGACGGCGAGATCGAACTGGGCGTCCGGCCATGGGAGCGCCGCGGCATCGCCGAGCACAAGCTCCTCGTAGCTGCCGGCCTTCCGTGCGTGCTCGACCAGGGTCGGCGAGCTGTCGATCCCCGCGACGCGGTGGCCAGACTGTGCGAGCCATCGGCCGACCCGCCCCTCCCCACACCCGACGTCGAGCGTTCGTCTGCCCGCCGCGGGCACCAGCCGGGCGAAGGATGGAAGGTTCAACTCCAAGTAGTAGGTGTCGTGCCCAGGGGTACGGGCCCACGCCAGCCACTGCTCGGCGTTCTCCTCCCAGGCGTCGCTGAGATCGCTTGGTCGCCCCATCGTCAGATCATCGCAGTCAGTCCCTGGCTGCTATGGCTCCTTCCCTCCGGAAGACCTCTGGGCTAACTTGGCTGGCATGACCATGCAAGCCCGCTCCCTGCTCACCGCTGCCGCCGTCACCCTGATCGCAGTTCTGGTCGCGATCGCGGTCGGCGCCTGCGGCTCCTCCTCGTCGTCATCCAGCACCTCGACAGCGAGCGGCCCCGGCGCGTCAGTTGCCGGCACGGGCATCTCCGGCGCCCAGCTTCAGGCGCGCCTCAAGCTGGCCGAGTGCGCTCGGGCCCACGGCATCAACGTCCCCGACCCGGGCGCCGACGGCACCTACGGCGCGGCGACCTCGATCGCCCGCCTCGCGGCGCAGTACGGCCAGGCGAAGGTCAGCGCGGTTGAGCAGGCATGCCGCCAGTACCTGGTCGCGGCGTTCCCGGTGCTGGCCGAGTCTCCCGCCCAGCGCGCGGCGCGGCGCCAGCAGCTGTTCAAGTTCGCCTCGTGCATGCGCTCGCACGGCGTGCCGGGCTTTCCCGACCCCGGCAGCAACCAGACGAGCGTGAAATCTGACGTGAACCCGCAATCGCCAGCGTTCAAATCCGCGCTGACGGCTTGCAGTTCCCTGCTCCCGCCACGGCCGGGGGCCGGCGGCTAGCTTCTTCGCCAGCGCACGATCGCCGACCCATTGGCTTCAAGACGCACCAGCGCGATCGCTGCGAACCGCCCATCTACGACGCCGGAACATTCCCCCTTGGGAGATAAGGGTCGTATGTCGACCCTTATCTCCCAAGGGGTGCAGATCTGGGGTCGCGTCCTTAGGCAGGTTGCCAGCCGCCTTCTACTCCCGCCGAGGATTCCGGCCGCCACGGGCGCGGCCGAAGAAACCACCGCACGCCGCGCGCCGAGGCCCGAAAGCGGCTAAGCTCTCAGTGTGATCGGAGACATCCTCCAGCCGACCCATCTGATCTTTGTTCTGGTGATCGCGTTGCTGGTGCTCGGCCCAAAGCGTCTGCCGGAGGTTGGCAGGTCACTGGGGCGGGGCCTACGAGATTTCCGGAGTGCGCTGAGCGGCGATGAGCACGATCGGCACGAAGAGGTCGTGAGCCAGACGAGCGCCGAGGCTGTGCAGCCGGCGCAAGATCCGGCTGAGCACACCAGCTAGGCGCAACAGCAGTTCGCCGGATCAAGGAAGATCCAGCGTCGCTCTATGTCCAGGTCCGAGCGAGAAACCGTGATGCCTGCTCCCCGAAGGCGCCTGCGACCGCGGCTGCTGTTGCGCATGGGCGCCGGGTGTCTGATCGTAATCGGCGCGGTCGCCGCAACGATCGCGACGGGGACGCTGCTCGAGGTCAAGGCGTTCACCGATCGCTGAAGGAGAGCCCGCAGCTGAAGCTGGGTAACGAGCTGGCGAGCGCGGATCCGGGCGGTCCGCAGACGCTGTTGTTGATCGGCTCCGACAAGCGCGCGAAAGGGGCGATCGACGCAAGCTCGCCGCCGCACTCCGACACGATGATGCTGGTCCGGCTCGATCCGAACCAGCCCGAGACGACAATGCTCTCCGTCCCGCGCGACCTGAAGGTACACGATTCATCCCGACCACGGTGCAGCGAGCACGCAGAAAATCAACGCGGCCTACTCGATCGGCGGCGCGAAGCTGACGGTCAAGACGATCAAGCAGGTGCTCGGGATCAAGATCAACCATGTGATCGACATCAACTTCGGTGGGTTCAAAACGCTCGTCGACTATCTCGGATGCGTGTACGTGCAAGTCGATCGCCGCTATTACCACTCCAACGCCGGCTTGCCGACGGCGGACACCTACGACGAAATCGACATCCAGCCGGGGTATCAACGGCTGTGCGGCGATGACGCGCTGCACTATGTCCACTACCGGCACCGCGACGACGACCTGGTGCGGAGCGCGCGCCAGCAGGACTCCCTCCGCCAGATCAAGAACCAGGTCGGCGCCGGCGGGCTGATCGATAAGCGCTACGGCATCGAGAAGATCTTCGGCCGCTACGCGAGCACGGATGTCCGCTCCGCGGACGATGTGCTGAAGCTGCTCGAGCTGATCGTGCAGTCCGCCAGCCACCCGGTTCGCCAGGTCGTTTTCCACGCCTCGCTGGGGCCGTCGTACGTGACCGCCACGCCAAGCCAGATCCACCAGACCGTGGGCGAGTTTCTCAACGGGGGGACCGCGCCGGGGCAGGTCGGACCTCACGGAGGCAAGAAGGCGAGCCCCGCGGCACCTGTCCCTCTTACCCAGGCGACACCCGACGACCTAGCGCAGGCGCAGAGCGCGGCGCCAAACATTCCGTTCAAGCTCTACTACCCGGTGAGCAGAGTCACCGCCGACGGTGCGCCGATCGATGGCTTCCGGACCTACATCCTCAACGGTCACCAGGCCTACGTGGCGGTCGTCGCGCAGGGCCAGCTCGGGCAGTTCTACGACCTCGAGGGAACGACCTGGGCCAACGCGCCGATCCTCAACAACCCGAGCCAGACGGTCACGATGGGCGGCAGGACGATGCAGCTCTATTACGAGGGCAAGCATCTGCGGGTGATCTCCTGGCGCGACGGGCCCGGTGTCTACTGGCTCGTCAACACGCTCCAGGACGTGCTCACGAACAAGCAGATGCTGGCGATCGCGGCGGCCGCCCGTCCGGTGAGCTAACCACCGCCACCGCTCGCGCTAGGCTCGGCTGACCAATGACCGACCCGCTCGAAAGCGCCGCGCTCGTGGCCTTGCTGCGCGGTGGAGGGCGGACTTGGCAGCAGTACGCCGAGCTGGTCGAGGAGGCTGGAAGCGCCACCGCAATCCTCGAGCACGAGCAGGGGCTGCTCGCGGCCGAAAACGCCGAGGCGGCGAAACAACAGCTCGCAGCATGGGAATCGCAGGGCATGCACTTGATTTCGCTGCTCGATCCCGATTACCCGGAGAACCTGCGCGCCGTCCACGACAGGCCGCCGCTGATCTTTGTCGCGGGTCGGCTGCAACCCAGCGATGCTCGCTCGGTGGCGGTCGTTGGATCCCGCAACGCGTCGGGTAGAGGCGCGAGCGGCGCCCGCGCGGTCGCAGAGCACCTGGTCGACAATGGCTACACGGTTGTTTCAGGACTCGCGGCCGGAATCGATACTGCAGCTCACAACGCGGCCCTCGACAACGGCGGCCGCACGGTCGCCGTGATCGGCACCGGGCTGAGCCGCTCGTATCCGCCACAGAACGCCGGCCTACAACAGACGATCAGCGAGCGCGGCGCGGTCGTGTCGCAGTTCTGGCCCAACGCGCCACCGACCCGGCGCACGTTCCCGATGCGCAACGCCGTGATGTCGGGGATGACGCTGGCGACGGTGATCATCGAGGCCTCGCACACGAGTGGCTCCCGGATGCAGGCCCGGCTCGCACTCGCGCACGGACGCCCGGTGATCCTCGCAGCACCCCTGCTGAAGCAGGACTGGGCACGCGAGCTGTCCTCACGACCTGGGACACACGTCGCGAATAAACCCGCCGAGGTCGCGACGATCGTCGACCGACTCACCTCGGCGGGGGCGCTGACCCCGTAGCGAGCGGCGATGCCAACCGTCGGCGAGCTGACTGCGCTGTATGAGAACTTCATGCTCAGTCCGCGGGCCGGTCCGGACGTATGCCACGTTTGCTTCAACTTCACGCGCGGATACGAGCGCTGCTATGCGTGCGCCCACGGCGAGGTGTGGCTCGACGCGGTCGCGCCGATCTCCTACAGCGTCGCGCACGAGCAGTTGCATCACGCCCTTGCCAGGTACAAGCGTTTGAGTGGGGAGGTGGCGCGGCGGCTGAGCGTCGAGCTGGCCGCGGTGCTGTGGCGGTTCCTTGCCGACCACGAATCATGCGTCGCGCGCGCCGCGCACACGCCCGGCTTCGAGCTCGTCACGACCGTCCCGTCGAGCGACCGGCAGCGCGATGACTCACACCCGCTGCGCTGGATCGTCGGTGAGGTGGTCGGCCCCACGAAGGATCGCCACGAGCGGCTGCTCGAGCGCTCGCAGGTCGGTGTCGACGCGCGGACCTTCGACAGCCGCAAGTACGACGCGACGCGGTCACTCAACGACGAGCCCGTCCTGCTGATCGACGACACCTGGACGACCGGCACGAACGCGGAGAGCGCCGCGGCTGCGCTGAAGCGGGCGGGCGCAGGACCGGTCGCCGCGGTTGTCATCGGCCGGCACCTGAACCGCGAATGGCACGAGAACGACCGCCGCCTGCGGGGTATCACCCGTCCTTTTGACTGGCGGCGGTGTGCTCTCTGCGCTGGCGAACGTAGCTAAGCCTTGACCGGCTCCTTCTGAACCACGATCTCGTACTTGTCGGTGATCGGCGGTCGGTTGCGGTCAACGCCGGCGCGCGTCACCGCTGCGGCGCGAATCTCGTTGGCCAGCGCGTCGCTGGCCTGCATCGACTCGAGCGAGTCCCAATACGTGACCGCGATCGCCCGGCCCCCGATGTAGTCGACTCCCGCCCACACGCCGCGGTAACCGGGCTGCTGCTCGAAGAGCGGCAGATGTTTCTCGTTGAACTCCGCGAGCGTGGCTTTGATGCGCTCGGGAGCGAGGCCGGGGAACTGTGTGACCCTCGCGTACATGGCGGCACTCTCCATCTCGTGTGCTGACGCGGTCAGCCTATCGCCGCCTAACGCACCACTTCAAGGCACTACAGATGCGCGGATACCGCTCCGTCCGGACAGCGATCGCGGCTGATCGCTCGCGGTTAGGGAGAAACCCGAGCGGGTACAACCGTCGCGGAGTTCGTCACCGGAGGAGGACGAAACGGAGAGGAGAGGAGAGCAGAGAGGCCCCGCGGAACGCGTTAAGCGTGGCGCGATGGGCGGCCTGGCAGCACTGATTGCAGTGCTCGCGCTCTCGGCTTGTGGCTCCTCTGGCAACGGACCGCCGACGCTCAACTGGTACGTATTCCCTGAGCCCTCTGGTTCCTTCGCCGCCGCCGCGGCGGCCTGCAGCAAGGCATCGGGCGGTCACTACAACATCAAGATCAACTTCCTCTCGACCTCCTCTGACCAGCAGCGCGTGTCGCTGGTGAGGCGGCTCGCAGCGGGTGACTCCTCGATCGACATCCTCGCGATGGACGTCGACTGGACTGCGGAGTTCGCGACCGCAAAGTGGATCCGTCCGGTGCCGTCCGCGCTGGCGGCACAGATCAAGAGCGTCGACCTACCCGGCCCGGTTCGGACCGCCACCGCCCTGAACAGGATCTACGCAGTTCCGATCAACTCGAACACGCAGCTGCTCTGGTATCGCAAGGACCTTCTCCAGAAGATCGGACAGCCGGTCCCCACGACCTGGAACGAGATGATCAACGACTCGATCCAGCTCTCCAGGAAGGGCCTGCCGCACTACATCGAGGAGCAGGGCGCGGAGTACGAGGGTTTGACCGTGTGGTTCAACTCCCTGGTCAACTCCGCCGGCGGCCAGATCATCACGCCTGGCGATCGCGTCGTGATTGGCCATCCGGCCGCGGTGGCCGCATCGATCATGCAGCGGGTTGCCACCACGCCGGCCGCCGACCCCACCCTCAACGTCGACCAGGAGGATCAGTCGCGGACGGAATTCGAGAAGGGGGTGGCGGCGTTCGAGGTCAACTATCCCTTCGTCTGGCCCGCGGCGCAGAAGGACGTACCCAACATCTACAAGGAGATGGGCTACGCGCCTTATCCGGGGGTCGATCCGGGCGCTTCCCCGAAGGTGTCGATCGGCGGCTACAACCTTGGGGTCTCCTCCTACTCCAAGCATCCGAATCTGGCGTTTGACGCGGCCGCATGCCTCACCCGGGAGCAGAACGAGATCACCTACGCCGAGAAGGGCGGACTCGCGCCAGTCCGCGGAGCGATCTACACGATCCCGTCGTTCCGTAAGCAGTATCCATTCGGCGACCTGATCAAAAAGCAGCTGGTCAACTACGGCATCCGGCCGCAGACGGCGGCTTACGCCGATGTGACCCTGGCCATCCAGAAGGTCCTCTCGCCCACATCCAGCATCAACGCGCGCACCGTTGTCAGCACGCTGCACGGCGAGCTGAAGAACGCGCTGTCCTCGACCGCGCTGCTATGAACACCGTCGCCGCCCCTGCCCCTCCCCCCGCCCCCACATCGCGCCGCAAGCACCTGACAGAGCGTGCCCGCGCCGAGCGCAGGCTCGCCTACATGCTCGTCGCGCCCGCTGCGATCGTGATGCTCGCCGTCACCGCGTATCCGGTGATCGCGACGATCGTCCTGTCGCTGCAGCGCGCTGATCTGCGCTTCCCGAACGCGAACAAGTTCGTCGGTCTGTCCAACTACGGTCACGTGCTCGGGTCGAGCGTGTGGTGGTCGGTCGTCTGGCATACAACGCTCATCACCGTCATCGCCGTCTCGATCCAGTTCGTGCTCGGGATGCTGCTCGCGCTGGCGATGCACCGGACGACCGTGGTCCGTGGCCTGCTGCGCTCGATCGGGCTCGTCCCGTACGCGATCGTGGCGGTCGTCGCCGCTTACTCCTGGCAGTACGCGTTCTCGCTCAACAGCGGCTGGATCCCGAAGGTGCTCGGCCTCTCGGGCGACCCGCTCAGCCACACGTTCGGCAGTTATGTCGCGATCATCATCACCGAGGTCTGGAAGAACACGCCGTTCATGGCGCTGCTCTTGCTCGCGGGACTCGCGCTCGTGCCCGACGACCTGCAGGAGGCTGCGAAGGTCGATGGTGCGACGACCTGGCAGCGGTTCACCCGGATCACGCTGCCGCTGATGGCGCCCGCGATTCTTGTCGCGCTGCTGTTCCGCACGCTCGACGAGTTCCGGATCTTCGACGTGATCTTCATCTTCAACCAGGGCGCCCAGGGCACCGAGTCGATCTCGATGCTCAACTACTCGACCCTGCTCGATCGGCTCAACCTGGGACTCGGCTCAGCGGTGTCGGTGCTGCTGTTCCTGCTCGTGGCGCTGATCGCGTTCATGTTCATCAAGATCTTCGGCGCCGGTGCGCCGTCGGCCAGGGAGGCGTGATGGCGGTCGAAGCCGCACGAGTCGGGCCAAGCCGCGGACGAGCAACGGGTCGGCCGGGGCTGCTGAGCGCGCGCGCCAAGGAGTCCAGCGCCTGGACGATGGCGCTGCTGCTGATCGGGGTCTGCTCGCTGCTGCCGGTCTTCTGGATCCTGATGCTGTCGTTGAAGACACCGGCGTCGGTCACCGACGGCAGCCTGATTCCACACCACTGGACTTTCTCGAACTACAAGGACATCTTCAACGCCGGCATCTTCACCAGCGCGCTGCGCAACTCGATCGGTATCGGCCTGATCTCGACCGCCCTGGCGGTGCTGCTCGCGTCCTCTGCTGCGTACGCGATCGCGCGGCTCAATTTCCCCGGCCGGCGGGTGATCCCGTTGATTGCGCTGGGCGTCGCGATGTTCCCCCAGATCTCGCTGGTCGGGCCGCTCTACAACCTGTGGCGTCAGATCGGGCTGTACGACACCTGGCCGGGATTGATCATCCCGTACATGACGTTCGCCTTGCCGCTGTCGATCTACACCCTGTCCGCGTTCTTCAAGGAAATACCGTGGGAGCTCGAGCAGGCGGCGCAGGTCGACGGCGCGACCCCGTTCCAGGCATTCCGCAAGGTGATCGTCCCGCTCGCGATGCCCGGGCTCGTCACCACTTTCATCATCGTGTTCATCATCTGCTGGAACGACTTCGTGTTCGCGACGTCGCTCACCTCGACGACCAGCGCAGAGACCGTGCCGGCCGCGCTGTCTCAGTTCCCGGGCGTGTCGCAGTTCACGCTGCCGATCGGGGACGTGTGCGCGGCAGCGGTCGTCGTGACGATCCCGATGATGCTGCTCGTGTTGCTATTCCAGCGGCGGATCGTCTCAGGGCTGACCGCCGGCGCCGTCAAGGGATAAGGAGAGTTTGAAGGATGGCTGAGATCCAGTTCCGCGACATAACCAAGCGCTACTCCGACGGCTACGAGGCGGTCAAGCACCTCGACCTCGACATCAACGACGGCGAACTGATGATCCTGGTCGGACCGTCCGGCTGCGGCAAGTCGACGGCGCTGCGGATGGTTGCCGGACTCGAGGACATCTCCGACGGGGAGCTCCGGATCGGCGGCCAGGTCGTCAACGAAAAGGCCCCCAAAGACCGCGACATCGCGATGGTGTTCCAGAACTACGCGCTCTACCCGCACATGACTGTGCGCGAGAACATGGGCTTCGCGCTGAAGCTCGCCAAGGTGCCTCAGGGAGAGATTGACCGCAAAGTCGGTGAGGCCGCGCGGATCCTCGACCTCGAGCAGCACCTCGACCGCAAGCCGGCGAATCTCTCGGGCGGGCAGCGTCAGCGCGTCGCGATGGGGCGCGCAATCGTCCGCAATCCAAGCGCGTTCCTGATGGATGAGCCGCTCTCGAACCTCGACGCCAAGCTCCGCGTCCAGATGCGCACGGAGATCTCGCGCATCCAGCAACAGCTGGGCACGACCACCATCTACGTCACGCACGACCAGACCGAGGCGATGACGCTCGGCGACCGGATCGCGGTGATGCGCGGCGGCGTGCTCCAGCAGGTGGGCCCTCCGTCGGAGTTGTACGCATCTCCCAACAACCTGTTTGTCGCGGGCTTCATCGGCTCGCCCTCGATGAACTTCCTGCCTGCCGAGGTCGACGGCGACAGCGTGCGGCTGCCGATCGGGTCGATTCGGCTCACCGAGTCTCTGCGCCGCGGGCTCGAGAGCGGCAACGGCGGCGGAAGCCGTGGCGTGATCGCTGGGCTGCGGCCCGAGCACTTCGAAGATGTCGGGCTCGTCTCCGATCCGTCCAGGGGCCTGAGCTTCAGGACGAAGATCGACGTGCTCGAATCGATGGGCTCGGAGTACTACGCGTACTTCCAGGTCGCCGCCGAACGCGTCAGCTCGCGTGAGCTTCAGGAGCTGGCCGACGACGCCGGGGGATCCGATCTACCGCGGTCGGAGGGCAGCCAGGTCGTCGCGCGACTGTCGGCCGACAGCAAGGCGAGGCAGGGCGAGGAGGCGGAGCTGTGGTTCGACTCCGATCACCTGCACCTGTTCGACGCGGAGAGCGGGCAGAACCTGATGAATATGGACGGGGGCGTGCATGCACGCCCCCGCCCGCCGGTGCATGCACCGGCGGGGGTTGGGCCGCATGCGGCCCAACCTTAAGTGCCGATAGAACGCTCCACCGGGCTTCCCGGGTTAGACGCCCAGCACGATTTCCTGCGCGCGCGCCGGCGCGCCACAGTTGCGCGCCTCGCGGCGCGGCTGCGCTTCGAGCCCGACGACGTCGGCGTGATCCTGCCCTACGAAGAGGTGATCGAGGCGCTCGGATTCGAGAGCGAGCGCTCGCTCGGGCTGCAGGTGGTCGCGATCGCGGCGATCATCGGGACCGTCGATCGCGGGCGCGACTTCGACCGCTCGTTCCGGCCGACCTCTGGCCGGGTGCGCTCGCGCTGGGAGCAGATCGCGGAGGCGATGCGCCGGGGCGAGTCATTGCCGCCGGTCGACCTGTACAAGCTCGGGGAGATGTACTTCGTGCGCGACGGTCACCATCGCGTTTCGGTCGCGTGCGCGCTCGGCCGAGGTGACATCGACGCGTACGTGAGCGAGGTGGTCACCCGCGTCAGCGCGGACCGCACGATCAGGCTGACCGACCTGCCGCTGAAGAGCCACAAGCGCGTCTTCTTCGAGCGCGTGCCGCTGCCGGAGGATGCGCGTACGGAGATCGAGCTGGGCGATCCCTGGGACTACGCGGAGCTGGCGGAAGGGATCGAGGCGTGGGGCTTTCGCGTGATGCAGGAGCGTGGTGAGACGCTGCATCGCCGGGAGATCGCGCTGCTGTGGCTGGAGACCGAGTACCGGCCGGTGGTGGAGATGCTGCGCGGGGCGGATCTCCTGCGTGACTGCAGCGCGACTGAGGGATACATGCGGATTGCCGCGGAGCGCTACCGGCTGCTGCGGACTCACGATTGGAGCGACGAGGTGCTGGGTCAGGTTGTCGCCGGGCGCGGGCGTAAGCTACGCGTCCGTAGGTAAACCGCTACGCTAGCCGCGCTGCGCGATGTCGCCACAGCCAAGCCCAACACACTCGGACCCCGAAGCCCGCCCCCGCCGCCGCTATGCGCCGCGGATGCCGCCCGAGCAGCGGCGAGAGCAGCTGATCGATGCGGCACTCAGCGTGATCCTCGAACAGGGCTACGGCGGCGTCTCGATCGAGGCGGTCGCGCGCGTAGCTGGGGTGACGCGGCCGGTTGTCTACGACCACTTCCCCAACCTCGGCCGTCTCTTGCACTCGCTGGTCGAGCGCGAGGAGCTGTGGTCGATGGAGCAGCTCGACAGGGTCGTTCCCGACGATCCGGGAGATCGTGACCCAATCGAGCTCCTGGCGGGTGGCGTACGACGGTTCCTCGACGCGGTCGCCGAGCGGCCCGCGACCTGGCGCCTGATCCTGCTTCCGCTGGAGGGAACGCCGGCGATCGTCCGCCAGCACGTCGAGGCCAACCGGGCGAAAGTCCTCGAGCGAATCGAGCAGCTGGTGCGATGGGCCCTGCTACGTCCCGAGCTTCCAAGCGACCTCGACGTCGAGCTGACCGCACGCGCGATCCGCGACCTCGGGGAGGAGGCAGGCCGGATGCTGCTGACCGATCCGGACCGCTATCCGCCGGCGCGTTACGAGCGATTCGTGCAGGCCGTGATGAGTCTGGTGCTGCCGGCCTGACCGGCTGCCAATGGCGCCGATCACGCAGCGTTCGGCGACTGAGCTTGCGGGCGCCATTCGCCGGCGCGAGCTGACGGCGGTCGAAGTCCTCGAGGCACACATCGCACTGCTCAGGCGCGCGGAGGCGCGCATCAACGCGCTCGTGGCCGATCGTTTCGAGCTGGCGCGGGGGGAAGCCGTCGCCGCGGACGAGCGGATCGCCGGTGCTGCGCCTGAGGAGGCCCTGCTGCCCCTGCTCGGTGTGCCGTTCACGGTCAAGGAGTCGATCGCGCTCGCGGGAATGCCCCAGTCGGCGGGCTTGATCGCCAGACGCGACATCCGCGCGACCGACACCGCGCCGGTCGTCCAACGGCTGCTGGATGCGGGCGCCATCCCGCTTGGGGTCACGAACACGTCCGAGCTGACGCTGTGGATCGAGTCGAGCAACCGGGTCTACGGCCGCACCTGCAACCCATACGACGCGGCACGCACGGCCGGTGGCTCGTCCGGAGGGGAGGGTGCGGCGGTCGGGTGTGGCGGCTCGCCGTTCGGGGTCGGCTCTGACATCGGCGGCTCGATCCGCGTCCCGGCGTTCTTCTGCGGTGTGTTCGGGCACAAGCCCTCTCCGGGGCTGGTGTCGACCGCCGGCATGTATCCACCGACGCCCGGCGAAGCCGCTCAGATGCTGGGCGTCGGTCCGCTCGCGCGCAGGGCCGGGGACCTCGCTCCACTGCTGTCGATCATGTCCGGGTGGGCGGGATCCGAATTCCCCGATCCATCGTCCGTCGCCCTTGACGGCCTTTCAGTAGTCACGGTCGAGGATTCCTCGCTGCTGCCGATGAGTCGCGAGTTGCGCGATGCGCGCGAGCGGGCCGCGGGTGCGCTTGCCGCAGCGGGCGCGCGCCTGCACCGGGTTCGCCTGCGCTCGTGGCGGCGGGCGGCGCTCCCGTTTCTCGCCACGCTGCAGGCCGGCGCGGGGTCCTCGACGGTGGCCCTTCTCGAACAGGCGGGCGCACCCCAGCCGTCGTGGCGCACGCTCATGTCTGCCGGCGGTCCACACACCTTGCCGACACGCATCACTCTCGCCGCGGAGCTGCTGCCGCAGATGAGCGATGCGCGGCGGGCGAAGCTCCTGGCCGCCGGCCGAGCGCTCGTCGATGAGCTCGTTGAAGCGATCGGCGACGGCGTTCTGCTGCATCCGGCGCATCCTCGTGTGGCGCCCAGGCACGGTGCCACCGTAGGCAGGCCGTGGCTGATGACGCCCGCCGCGATCTTCAATCTGGCTGGCGTGCCGGTGACCGAGGTGCCGCTCGGGCTCTCCGAGCGCGGGCTTCCGCTCGGGGTTCAGGTCGCCGCGGCACGCGACCGGGACCATCTCTCGATCGCGGTTGGACTCGAGCTCGAGCGGGCGTTTGGCGGGTGGACGCCTCCGCCCGCTTTCGAGTAGATCTCCGCGATCGGCCCGCTTGCACGGGCCCGTAAGATCGGGGTCGGTGAGGGCGTGGACCGAACGCATGGTGCGGCATCGCCGCCTCGTTCTGCTCGTGTGGGTGGTCCTGTTCGTGCTCGGCGCCGCCGCGGCGGCGAACGTGAACTCGCTGCTGACGAATCGGTTCAGCGTGCCCGGCTCCGACTCGGAGCGGGGGCTGAACCTGCTCCGCGATCGGTTTCACGAACGCAGCGACGGAGCGTTCACGCTGGTCGCGCAATCGACCGCAGGGCCGCTGCCGATCGCCGCGATTCAGGCGGCTGCGGCGCGCGGAGCCTCGGCCCTGAAAGGCGGTCGGGCAGGACCCGTGCTGCTCGCCGGGTCAGCGGTCGTGTATGTGGAGATCAACACGCTGCTCGAGAACGCGAAGGCCTCCGACCGGACGCCCGCCGTGCGCTTGGCGGTCGGCCGGGTGCCCGGCGTGCGCCTGTACCTCACGGGCTATCCCGCGATCAACCACGACACCACACCCCTCTACAACCAGGATCTGGCCAGAGGCGAGACGATTGCGGTGCCGATCGCGCTGATCGTGCTCGCGTTCATGTTCGGGACGCTCGGCGGGATCGTGGTGCCGTTCGTATTCGCGCTGATCACGATTCCGACCACGCTTGGCGGGATCTGGATCCTGGCGCACTTGCTCGACATGGCGACCTATGTCACGAACATCGTCACGCTGCTTGGCCTGGCGATCGCGATCGACTACTCGATGCTCGTGGTGTTCCGCTACCGCGAGCAGCTAGCCCGAGGCGACGATCCCCACGAGGCGCTGATGACAACGATGGCGACCGCCGGGCGGGCGACCTTGTTCTCGGGGTCGACCGTTGCGGTGGGCCTGGCGCTGCTCGCGTTCATGCCGCTGCCGTTCATCCGTTCGATGGGAATCGGCGGGCTGCTCGTGCCGGTCGTCAGCATCATGGCCTCGGCGACCCTGCTGCCGGCGCTGCTCTCCTTGCTCGGTCGCCGCGTGAATTCGTTGCGGATCGTGCCGCACAAGGTGCTGGAGCGCCGCGTCAGTCCCGACGCTGGTTTCTGGACGCGGCTCGCCAGGATGATCATGCGCCGGCCCGTGCTGGTCGCCGTGTTGTCCGGCGGTCTGATGCTGGTGATCGCGTTCCCAGCGGTTCAGCTCAAGCTGACCGGTGGCGACAACCGCGGTGTGCCCGGAGGCACGCAGGCGACCGACGGTTTGTTCGTGCTTGAGCGCACACTCGGTCCGGGGTCGCTTGCTCCGAACCAGATCCTCGTCGACACCGGACGCGCCGGCGGGGCGTTGGCGCCGGGGATAGTCAGCGCGGAACGCCGTCTGGTCGCGATGTTGCGGGCTGATCCTGGCGTCAATCCGAAGACCGTCGTCGCGCCGTTCATGGTGGCGCCCGCGCGCGCCCACCAGGCGAGCCTGCTCGACCCGACGGATCAGATCGCCCAGATCCGAGCCGCCGGCTACAGCGACTCAGGCACACAGGCGGCGACCGACCTGGTGCACCGGATACGCAACAGGTACGTACCCGCGGCCGGGTTCGGTGACGCTCGCGTGCTGGTCACAGGGGCGCCGGCATTCGGCGTGGACTTCATCGCCAAGGCGTACGGGGCGTTCCCGTGGCTCGTGCTGGCGGTGCTCGTGCTCAGCTACCTGCTGCTGTTGCGCGCATTCCGCTCGCTGTTCCTGCCGCTGAAGGCCGTGCTGATGAACTTGCTGTCGGTGGCCGCGACATATGGCGTGCTCGTAATGCTCTTCCAGCACGGCTGGGGAGCGCCACTGCTCGGCTTGAAAACCTCGCCGCAGATCGAGGCCTGGATCCCGATCTTCCTATTCGCGGTGCTGTTCGGCCTCTCGATGGATTACGAGGTCTTCTTGCTCTCACGCATGCGCGAGGAGTGGGACAAGACCGGTGACAACGAGCACGCGGTCGCGTACGGACTCGAGCACACCGGCCGGATCATCACCGCCGCAGCGATCATCATGATCGCCGCATTCTCCGGCTTCATCGCGGGCCGCTTCGTCGGGCTGCAGGAGTTCGGCATCGGTCTGGCCGCGGCGATCCTGCTCGACGCCACTGTCGTGCGAGCCCTGCTGGTGCCGGCCGTGATGAAGCTGATGGGGCGCTGGAACTGGTACCTGCCCGAAGGTTTGAGACGGGTGCTGCGGGCACCGCCGCCACCGGTTACCCAGCGCGTGCCCGGCCCGTAGGCGCTGCGGTTCGCGGCCGTTCCAGGCACGGGTGAATGGCGATTCAGGTCCGGTAGCCGGACCCAAATCACCATCGCACCCAGAAATCACGACGGGGACCCGCTTCCGAGGGTCCCCGTCGCTGATCCCAAATACGCGCCCACGGCCGGGTTGGGCACGTCCTCCGGGAGATCGATTCCGACCGTTCAGACACTTCGTGCAAATAAAAGTTGCGCTGAGCAGTCACAAAAATCTCTTGCCATACTTGGAGGTCCCCACAAAGGGGGCGTAGCTCAGCTGGTTAGAGCGCCGGCCTGTCACGCCGGAGGTCGCGGGTTCGAGTCCCGTCGCTCCCGCTTCTGGAAGTGCCCGCAAGTTGGGCACTTCTTGTCGTTAAGGACTGTCGCGGCTGGAGCGGGCAACGGTCGCGGGCTCCCGGACTGTGTAGCTCAGGTGGGTCACCCGCTGCGTCGGCTCCGCGCGGACCGGCTCCAGGACCACGCGGCCCGCATCCACGCCCTCGAACAGGCGGATTCCGGAGCCGAACAGCACGGGTGAGAGCGCGATCGTGAACTCGTCGACCAGGCCGGCGTTCACGTACTCCAGGATCGTTGCGCCGCCGCCCGCGATGCGGACGTCCCGGTCGCCGGCGGCCTCGCGGGCCTGGTCGAGCGCGGGCTCGATGCCGTCGTTGACGAAGTCGAAGGTGGTCCCGCCCGGCCGCTCCCAGGGGTCACGCTTCTCGTGCGTCACGACGAAGACCGGCGTGTGGAACGGCGGCTCCTCGGGCCACGCCTGCTCGCCGAGGTCGAACATGCGCTTGCCCATCACGCTCGCGCCGGTGCGCTCGAACGTCGCCCGCACGATGTCGTTCTCGCGCCCTTCCTCGCCGCCCTTGCCGAGCTTCAGGTTCTCCCGGAAGAACCGCTGCGGGAATATCCACTGCTGCAGTTCCATCCACTGCGCCATCCAGCGCTGCACATCCGTGTCGTTCGTGCGCTCCTCGGGCGCGATGAACCCGTCCAGCGACATCGTCACGCTGAAGAACACCTTCCCGGCCATCAGTCCGGGGCTCCCTTCCGAACGACCTCGGTGACGTAGGCAGCCAGGTTGCTCAGGGTCTGCTGGCCGCCCTCGATCGCGTGGTACTTCTCGACCGCCTCGTCGCGCAGCTCCTTGGTGGGGAACACCGTGCGCATCTCGATCCGGGTCACCGCGCCGTCGGGCGCGAACGTCAAGACCGACTCGAAGGCGTTCGGGTCGCCGCGGGACTCACCGTGCAGCAGCGCGATCCGCTCCGGCGGGGCGATCTCGATCCAGGAGATCCACTCCTGGTAGTCCGTCCCGTCCGGTCCGTGCATCACGAAGTCCCACTCCCCGCCGACGCGGAAGTCGAACGCCCGCGTGGTGGTGGTGAACCCGTCCGGTCCCCACCACCGCGACAGGTGCCGCACCTCGGTGAACGCCTCGAACACCAGCTCCCGTCGGGCACTAATGACCCGGGAGATCACGATCTCGCGGTCGGCCGTCGCGGACTGCGCCGGCGCTCCTCCTCCCGTCGCGCTCATCTGCTACTCCTCGTGCCTTGCCTGCTTGAGATCCTGCACGTACTCGTCCAGCCGGTCGAAGCTCTCGTTCCAGAACCGCTCGAATCCGTCGGTCCACTCGTGAACCGGTCGCAGCCCGCGGGCGTTAAGGCCGTACAGGCGTTGCTTGCCTGCCTTGCGGTCCCGCACCAGTCCGACCTCCCGGAGCACCCGCAGGTGTTTGGACGCCCCCGGCTGGGTCATCCCCAGCTCCTGGGCCAGCTCCGTCACCGGCACCTCACCCGCCCGCAGCAGCACCAGGATCTCCCGGCGATGCTGCTCGGCGATCGCATTGAAGACGTCCGACGTCGTCGCTGCTCGTGCCATGGCGCAATCATATTCCGATATCGGCATACGTCAAGCCAGGAGGAATCAGGCGGGTCTTGTCAGATGACGATCGTGACCCTTGTCAGCGGCTGCGGATACGCGTATCCCGGACACGGCACGCGCGAGTGCTCCTACTCGATGTGCAATCGTCACGCCGACGCCATGGCTCCTTCGGTCGAGGAGGAGCAGCCTCACCGAGATGCCCGGGTTGGCGATCAAGAGCAGAGGCGCCCGGAGATCGTGCCGCCGAGTTCCTGCTTGCTCGTTGGCTGCAAGCACTGCGGCGTCGCGAGGATGCGCTTGGTCGCCAACGCGCTCGCGCGCGCCAGCGCCGTCTGAGAAGCAAAAGCGATCCCGGATGCGCCCTTTCGCGCTAAGGAGGACGCTCCTCGACGCGCGAGAGATGCTCGTCGCGAATTGAAGGGAGGTCCCGCTCTATGTCAGCAGCGCCAACGGGACCGCCGGGCTACTGCTCTCCTAGAAAGGAATAGTCAGGCGAGAGCGTCGGTTCTCGATCAAAGCACCAGGCTTATCCCGATCCTCCGCACGAAGGTCCCTTGTAGGGTGTTTCGGCGCTCTTCTTCAGTTCGCGGCGGGCGGGAACACGGACGGCGGCCCGATGACGAGGCCCCTCATCGTTGGGCGACAGGAGGTCCAGATCCGGCACGTTTGGCTGGATCGCGTTCGCCGGCCTCACGGCCCGCCGAAACGACCGGCGAAGCGCCAAGCGGCCCAGAGCTAATTCCCCGTCCGCATGCACATGAAGGCATCGTTCGCCGCCCTCATCAGCGCGCTTGTTGAGATTAGGACTACGCGGTTAGCGTCCGTCATGTCGTACGCGACAGGCGCTCTCGATCCGAGCGGTCGCCCGTCGATCGAGACCGAGCTGAACGTGGTGGGGCCTATGTCCGGCGGCGGAAGCTCAGTGTGTGTCTTGACGTTCTCGCTCGCCCAGTAACCCACCAGCTGCGAATTGGGAATGTTTCCGCGGCCGCTCTTGGTCAGCGTGTACCTGTGATGCGGGTTAAGGTCGCTTAGCTGCACCACGGTTTGACGCCCCGGATCATCAGTCAGCTGGACCACGATGCTGTCACCCGGCGCGAGCGGACGGGAGAAGTTGAATTCCCTGTCGTTGACCAATAGAACCGGAAATCCGGCCGGGATGCCACCGAGACAGCCGACTATGACATTCGCGGCATTGAACACCTCGTGGTCACTAGGACCGGTGAGCAGGAACGCACCTGGACCGACGGCGCTTTGCTCTTTGGTGCACTTCAAGTTGGGAACCTTGAAGTGCGCAACGACCTTGGTCACGGCCCCGGCATGTCGCGTCACATATCCGGCGAATGCACGATTGGGAACATGGCGGCTTCCCAGGGCGGTGGCCTGCAACCTCATCGTTCGTGCCGCGGACCGACCACCGGGCATGACGAGGGTGAAGACGTGCTGAGCGAGCCGATTTGCACGGCGCCCTGCGCCTGTCTGCGCCGTTGCCGGCGCGGCCGCACCAACGGTCAAAGCGAGCACCGCCAGTAACGTGAGCCTTTCGGCGCGCGCGCCCCGCCTGCGTCCACACCTCATTGAACCACCACCGTCTGCGTGTCAGCCGAAGCGTTTACCGCGCCGGAGGCATCTTCCACAATCAGTGACACCTGATACACGCCCGGCGCCGCATAGACGTGCTGGGCGTGACCGCCACTCGATGCGTCAGAAGGCGGACCATCCCCGTAGCTCCAGATATACCTCTTGATCGTTCCCGTCAGGTCATAGGAGTAGCTGCCATCAAACGATACGGTCAAGCCGGCGGTCGACGCGGCGAAGTCAGGGGTCGGACCGGCCCGCTGGGCGCATCCGGCCGTATACACACTGGTGGTGGGCGCCCAGATTGACTGCGTGTAGTACTGGTGGCCGCCGATGACCTCGTTGAAAGCCGTGTTGGCGCTGAGGGATCCGCCAAGTGGATCTCCGTAATCCGTATTGTTCCCGCTGTACGGGTAGTTGCAGAGGTCCCCTATCTCTGCGCTGTCTTTGGTTGACCATCCGTAATCGTTCGCCCCCTTAGCGAAGGGCTCAGTCGCCGATTCCATAACCTCATGGATTGCGCTGTCCAGCGTGCCGTCCGCATCGGGATTGCCGAACACGCCTGCGGGCGCCTGCCCTGAATCGCAACTGGGAAGGTAGGGCAGGTTCGAGTACACGACAGCATTGCGACCCATATTGAAGGCACTGTGATAGGCGCAGAAGCCATTGGAGCTGTTGGTGAACGTGCACGATGTCTGGGTGGTGTCCTCGCAGCTATCGACATTCCGAGGCGTGAACAATAGGTACTGATTCCGCGGATTGCCAGGCCGATCCGTCGGCCAACGCTCCGCCCGGATCACACGCGCTATCTCCGCTTGCAGCTGATCGTCACTCAAGCACACGTTGTTGTTGTGAGGATTCTCGCAGTTACCCTGCGGATACGGCTGCGCGTCCAGCACCGCTCCGCCGAAGTACACGTTCCGGCTGATCCAACGGTTGGGGTGGGTCTTGTAATACATGGAGGCGATCGAGAACGCATTCGTCGTCTTGCCGGAATCAGCCGCCAGGCCCTGCGCCCACTGCGCAATTGAACTGGTATAGCTCGGGTCAAAGGACCCGCGCGGTCCCCAGAAGATCAGATGCAGGCTCGAGCTCAGCATCACCGTCCCGCCCCAGTACTGAATCCGAGGTGCGCCAGCGGCGATCGCGTGCCCACGGAAGCGTGCGCCCGGCTTGAGCATGATCCCGTACAGCCGTCCGTGAGGACCACGCACCACGTAGGCGCCCGCACCGCTGGCTCCAAACGCCGCCGCGGCAAGAAGGGTCAACGTCACGATGCTCGCCCGCTGGGCACCTACGCGCCTACGCATTATCCGGCATCTCCCCCTATCGAGTTGGCCCAGCGACACCGTGTGCCAGACCCCGAGCGTCGATGTCCGACCCGGCGACGCTATCCGGCGCGCCGGCAAAAAGCAAGCGCGCGACCTCGTAATTGAATCTGCCAGCTCCTCGCCGTCAGGTTGTCAGCATGTCCTCGCCGAGTCGTCGCTGTTGTCCGGCACGAGGTTGATCACGCCATTCGAGATCACGCGATGACCCGATTCGTCCTGAGGCGATCAGGCGCCACACACGCCAGCGCACGGACTTCCCAACAGCACGAGGCGGGGGGACGGCGTTCACCGGAGCCTTCTCTTGTGATCATCACGGAACAGCCGCCGCGGATGTGGTAACTCGGACGGTTGCGGCCAAGCACCGCGGGAGCGGCGCGCGACAACTGGTCTCGATTCAGCGGCCCAGGGCGCCTTCCGCAGCGTCGGCCCACCCATCACCTCAAGGCGGCGAGATCGACCAAGGCACGGAATTCGACACCCGCGGGCACGCTCATTCGCGCAACACGTCAGTTTCGCATCAACAACGGGCAAGTCACCTTGAGCGGGACCGGAAGATGGACGGCGGCACCGGGGACTACCAGCACGCCTGTGGTCCCTTGGGGTTCCGCGGCGGCGACGCGCTTACCAGCATGAAGACAAGCCACCTCACTGATCATCCACTGGCATCCTCACGCTCGTTGGCTGTTCCTTCGGGCTTATAAGCAGTAGCGAGGCCAACGTCCCGAGTTGGTTGCGGCAGCCTGCTCCTTTTCGATCTTTCCAGCACTCCGGTTCAAGTCCGGCGGACGCGAAACGTGTCGCGCCCGCCCGGACCCTATCCCGGTGTGTCTACGTCGCGTTGCAGCCGAGCACCGCGATGATCTGGCTGATGTCGGCGAGGATCGTGTCGGCCTGGGCGGTCGTCATCAGCGCCCCGGACCACTCCTGGACGACCAGCCCCATGAAGGTCAGATCCGAGCACACCTGCACGGTGTTCCCGTGCTGCAGGTTGTTGATCATGCCGTTGACATCGTTGACCAGGATCAGCCTGCCGAGCGACGCAGGGATCGCTTTCACGTCGCTCAGCAGCGGGTCCTGCAACTGCGCCAGCGCACCGTTGACCGTGATCGTGAACGTCGCGGTCACCGGACTGTTGGAATCGTCGGCGTCGGTCGCCGTGCAGGTAACGGTCGTGGTGCCGATCGCGAACGTCGACCCGGATGCGGGCAGACAGACCACGGGCGGGGTCTCGTCCCCCTCATCGGTCGCCGTCGGCGGCGTGTAGTGAACGACCGCCCCGCCCGAACCGGTCGCGTTGACGCTCATGTTGCTCGGAACGTTGGTCAGCGCGAGATCGTAATCCGGCCCCAGGTTCGCGGACTCATTCAAGTCGGAACCAACGGCTAGGAGACTGACGGTGGCGTTGAGGGCCGGATCGGCCAGGCCGCCATGGCCAATGCTGCCGCCTCCCGCGAGAAAGCAATTGTCAAGGGTCTCGGGGGACGGGATCCAGAATCCGAGGATCTCGCCAGCCTGAACGGAAATGTTGCTGGGCGGAGAAAACGTCTCGAGCCCGGTCCCCTTGAGCGTCTTCAGACCGCTCTTGCCAACGACCTTGTACGTGCTACCCGAGACCAGCTGCAGGACCAGGAAATCCAGCTGCTCGCCCGCGTTAGCGGCAGTGGATTGGAACGAGAAGCTCTTGATCGTCCCGCCGCCCGTCGGCACCACGTAATTCGGATCGGCCAACACGCCTCCAGGAGAATCCGCAGCGCACCCCCCGACTGCGGGTCCGGTCTTACCGATCGTCGTATCCGCCAGCGCCGAACCAACCGGCAACGCCGCAAACACCACCCCAACAAGCACCAACAAGCGCCGCACGCGCCCCAAACCAACAATCCCACCCACCGTAGCCCTCCTTACTAAGGCTCACGACCGAGCGAGTGAAGGGATCACGGTGTAGTTCCAGTCGCCGTGGAACGCGTGTCTGGTGATGTTGACCTCGGCGAGTTGGTCGTCGGTCACGTCGATGCCTCGCTCGTAAGCTTGGTCGTCGAGGCAGGCGTAGAGCTTGGGCCGGTGTTGGTTGTCGTCGCGGCGATCAGGTTGATGATCGTCCTCGAGGCTCTCGAGCGGCTTGCCGCGCCAGTTGAGGCTCATGAAGCTGACCATGCGGTGCTCGATCTTGTTCCACTTCGAGGTGCCGGGCGGGAAATGGCAGACGCGGATGTGCAGCCCGATCGTATTGGCGAGGCGCTGCAGTTCGTAGCGCCAGAGCCGGGTGCGCGGGTTGTTGGACCCGCCGGAGTCGGCGGTGATCGTCAGTGTCTGGGCGGTGGGGTAGCGGGCCTTGCCAAGGTGCTCCCACCAGCTGATGATCGTGTTGACCGCGAACTGCGCCGTCTCGCTGGTGACCCCGACGCTCGCCCATCCTTCGTCGGTGGCGAGATCGTAGCGCCGTAGGGGATCGCGTGCCTGAGCTGCTTGTCCTTGAAGTCGTGCCCGCGAACCTCGACCAGCCGGCCCTTGGGCTCGAACTCACGGCCCACCGCCTTGAAATCGCCGATCAACTCGCGCTTCTTGGCATCCATGCTGATCACCGGCTCGCCAGCCTGGATCGCTGCAGTGACTGTCTCGTTGATGTGCGCAAACTGCGCGTCGCGATCGGGGTGCTGCGCGCCCTCGCGCGTCTTCTTGTTCGCCTGCATGCTGTAGCCCTTGGCCTTCAACAGCCTGACCCCGGTGTCGCTCCACGGCGTCATAGCCGATGTCCCGTAGCGCCTTCTGCCGAGCCTCGCGCCGCTCTTCGATGTCTCACCCAACGGCCACTCCCGGCTCCCCCCTGGTGACCTGATCCACCAGCCGCTCGAGCTCCTCCTCGAGCCCCGGCTCGCGCTCAAGGATCGGCGTACGGCCCGAATGCCGGCGCACATTACCCGGTGCCGGCCGCTCCTCAGAGTTCAGGTCCTCCAGTCCGCGCAGCACCGTCGACTCCGAGATACCCCGTGGCCCTGACCACCGCCGCGATACCGCGGTAGCCGGCCGAGCGCGTCCTCAGCCTCGATCCCCAACCGCCGCGTGCGCTGTCATCCAACACCCCTTGCGCGTTCACCAGCCGCTACCTCTCACCGATGCCGCGCTCATCGACCACAACCTCCCAGTTCTACATAACCAACCCAAAGCCTTCAGAAACTTAAGCTCAGAGCTCTGAGCCGAACCGAGCGCGTTACTCGGTGGATCCAGGCTAAGAATCCCCAACGCGCCTGGGCTAAAACTACGCCCCGAGCGACGGGCCGTCAAGCAGCGCGAACAGCCTCGTCCTACGCGCGTTCTCGCAGCGCGAGCCGGACTCCTGCTATGGGCTAGACGCCGTCGGTGTCGCGAGGGTTCGAAGACTGCTGCTCGCCCCCGATAACGCGGCGGAGCAACTACATCGCTGGCGCTGACTTGGCCGTCGCCGCACTGGGTGATTACCGGGCGGACGGCATTGCGGGTCTCTCGTCACAGTGGCTCGCTTGACGGCGCAGTGGTGGCGCGGAGCAGGTCCGGTAGCGGTCCACTTGGCGTCCGTCGGGTACGCCTGCGAACGCACCATGTCTTGTGCGTGGACGTGGTAACGCAGTCGCCAGCTGACGGTCGAGCACGCTTCATGCCCCTCCCCCAGCGGCGACGGTAGGGGCTGGTCCGTGGGTGCGTATCGACGCTGGTTCAGGGATGGGTGTGCCGAGTGCCGCGGGGTCTGTGATGTGTGTGCCGCCACGCTGGCGAGCGTTGGTGGGCGTCAACCTTTTGGCCGTGAGGTCTGCCCTGGTAGGAGGAGGCGCAGGGCGGTGGCGAACAGCTCGGGGTGGACGGTGTCGGGGTCGGCGAGATGCTCGATCGCGATGCCGTTCGAGAGGGCGAGCACGATCACGGCGAGCTGGTCGCTTGCGGCTGGGAGCTGGAGCTGGAGCTGGGCTGCTTGTTCCTCGATCATGTCGGCGATCAGCGTGCGCATCGGGCGCCGCTGTTCGGCGAGCTCGTGCTGGAGGTGTGGGTCGTGCACGGCGCGCACCCAGAACTCGATGAACAGTAGGTGCCAATCGGGCTCGCGTTCGAGCAGCTCGGCCAGGGCCTGGCCGGCTCGCTCGGCCTGGTCGGCCGCCGTGTCGCCCTCGCGGATGACGTGTGCCACCGCCTCCAGGCGCTGTTCGATTCGCTCCCGCATGAGCGCGAGGAACAGTTGCTGCTTGCCGTCGAAGTTGGAGTAGACGGCCCCTTTTGAGAAGCCGGCGACGGCGGCCACCTGCTCGAGGGTCGTCGCGTCATAGCCGTTCTCGGCGAACACGACGGCGGCTGCCTGGATGAGGCGCCGCTTGGTTTCAGCGCGCGGGATCCGGCGTTGGCGCGGGGGAGGCGAGGAGCTTGACATCGCGATCACATGAGAGTACCGTAAGTACTGCATACCGTAGGTATCCAATACCAATAGTACGGAGCTGGTTTAGATGTCAGGGCACGCTGGCAATGAGCGCTCGGCGTTTGTGACGGGCGCAGCCGGGTTTCTCGGGCGCCACCTGGTGGAGGGGCTGTGTCGAGAGGGTTGGCAGGTGACTGCTTTCTGCCTGCCCACGGACACCGTCGATGTCCTGCAGCCAGTGGCAGATGTGGTGTTCGGCGATGTCACGGACGCCGGGTCGGTTCGTGCGGCGATGCCCGAGGGGTTAGACGCGATCTTTCATGTTGCGGGCGACACGAGCACCTGGTCAAGGCACGCAGCGCGGCAGCACACCGTCAACGTCATCGGGACGACGAACGTGATCGAGGCCGCGTTGCAGCGCTCGGCGGCCCGATTGATCTACACATCGTCGATCTCGGCCTACGGCTATCAGCCCGGCGTGCGGATCTCCGAGAGCACCCCCTCGAACGTGATGACCAAAGGGGACAACTACGGAAGGACCAAGTTCCACGCCGAGGAGCGGATCAGGCGAGCGGCATCCGACCGCGGGCTATCGGCGGTGATCCTCAATCCGGTCAACATTCTCGGACCATACGACCGCACTAACTGGTCCCGGCAGCTGATCCTGCCGATCGCGCAAGGAAGGTTGCGAGCCGTCCCTCCAGGTGTCGCGACATGGGCGTACGTCGATGACATCGTGGCCGCTCATATCGCCGCGGTCGAACACGGCCGACCGTCAGAGAACTACGTCCTGGGGGGCGTCGAGGCCTCATTCAAAGAGGTCGTCAACGAGATCGAACGCATCCTCGGCAAGCCGCTGTCGCAGCGCACCACACCAAGGGCGGCGCTACGACTGGCGCTCTGGGCCGCGCTGGCCAAGTCAAGGATCAACGGCAGGGAGCCGGCTCTGACGCCCGAGCGCTACCGGCGAGCGGTTGGCAGGTTGCTATGTAACGACGAGAAGGCCCGGCGCGAGCTCGGGTACGCACGAACCGATCTGGGGATGACGCTCACCGAGACGATCGACTGGCTAAGACAGCAGCAGCAGCTCGAGGACCACGCTGCCGCGGAGGTGAACAAATGACGCCCACCCTCCAGCACGATCCCAAGCTCGGAGTCGAATACGTCGAGGTCAACGACGAGCCCCATCACATCGAGCAGCTCCGCAACGCGTACGTGCGCGTGTACCTCGCCACAATCGACCCGGGAACCTGCACCCTGTATCACCGACACCGCCTCAACACCCTGTACATCGTCACCTCCGAGGGCTCGAGCAAATCCGAAGAACCGGGAAACCAGAAACAGCACACAGGCGTCGGCCGATCGATCCCCATCACCACGAAGCTGACCTGGTGGGCGAACCGCAAGCTCGCCCGGACGCTTCGGCTCCCAACCGGCACCGTCCTCATGCAACACCACGCGGAGTTTCCGCTCACACACCGCCTCTGTGCAGCGTCCGAGAACGACCAGCCGATCCGAATGCTGGGCATCGAGCTGCTCACCGACCCCCACCGGCCCCCCGGTCCCCCACCACGGCTAGCAGCTCACCCGGTCGAGTATCACGACGACCAAGCCACCGTCTATCGGATCGAGCTGACACACGGCCACCAAACCGACCGTCTCCGTCCCCGCCGGCCCGGCCTCCTCGTGGTCCTCAGCGGCACCGCACAACTCCAACTCGCCCCAGGAGCATCCAGCCAAACGCTCAACTCAGGCGCCGTGCACTGGCTCGACAACGAGGACGACTTCGAGCTCGCTAACCCAGCGGCCACACCCCTGCACGCATTGCTCATCGCGCTCACGACCCCGGCTGGCACGAGCTGACGGCCCTCTCGTAAGCGAAGCACCGCCGCCGCTTCTGGAGGCGCCGATCGGCTGTTGACTGCTGGTCGACAAGAGATTGACGACCGGAATCGTGCGTCCGAGGTCAGCGTGTCACAGGCGTGCGCATGTCTTGCGCCGCGGCCTGGCGTACGTCGACCGAAGGTCAGCTCAGTTGTGACTATCTCGTAACCGAAACCTCACGACGGCTGGCTAACCCGTACGCTCGGCTGAGCGCCGAACGCGCCCTCGCGCCCGACCCGGCCGCCACACTCGAAGTCCCGGAGCTGACCGACGAGCGCAACGAGCGCTCCACGACCGTGATCGTCACAGACAACCTGCAGCAGGCCGCAGCGGCCGCGAACGCGACCGCGTTCATGCCCGAAGGGAGGCTCGTTGGGCACGGACCGCCGACGGGGATGCTCGCCTGCCCGGACGACTACATCAAGCGCGACTTCACCGGAAGGTTCGGCTAGCTGCGATGCAGGAGACCCGTCACGAGTTCCGCGAATCGCTCAACGAGCTCGAGAGCGACACGCTCGAGGGCCTCGAGATGATGATCCAGCAGCTCGACCGAGCGCTCGAGTCGGTGAGCAACCAGGACGTCGAGCTGGCCGGGATCGTGATCGCCGACGATGATCGGATCGACAGGCGCTACCTGGAGATACACCAGGGCGCGCTGTCCTTGCTGGCCCGGCAGGCGCCGGTCGCCGGCGACCTGCGGATCGTCGCGGCGCTGCTGCACATCGTCCGCTGCGTGGAGCGGATGGGCGACCAGTGCGCGAACATCGCCAAGCTCGTGCGGCTGTCAGGCCGCACAGCGTCGAAGGACAACGACATGCTCGAAACGATCGAGCGCATGGGTCAGCTCGCGCGCTCACAGGCGTCGCAGGCCAAACAGGCGTTCGCGACGCGCAACGTCGCGATCGCTCAGGAGCTCGTCGGCTTGGACGGGGAGATCGAGCGGCTGAACCGCGCGATCTTCAATCGCGCGGTCGACGTCGGCGACGACCTCGAGGTCCGCGAGTGGGCGATGTTCATGATCCTCGTCGCACGCTGCCTAGAGCGCATCGCGGGCAACAGCGTCGACATCGCGGAGCAGACGGTGTTCGTCGTGACCGGACTGTTCCGCGAATTCGCTACCGAACCACAGCGCGCATAGACAGCAAGCCGCCGGTCATCACCCGGCGTCCGGGGGTACAGAGAACCGGCGTGAGTGACTGCCGCATCCGGGAGCGACTGGCCAGGTCGGGAGGACGCCGACCTCGCTCCCCGTTAGGACGGAGCGACAGAACCTTGGCGTTCACGGTCTGGCGCCATCGGATTCCGATCGTGAAGCGGCAGCGCTTGACCGACAGGTACCCGGTACACCTGCCCAGCGAGCTCGGCCGCCGTCCGCGAGCTACCGGCGCTTGGGCAGCCGTCTGCCCGTTCGCCCGCTCTGAAACTGCGCTAGTCGAGCCTTGCCGGGCGTTCGGTTGCCGTCCATTTGAAGCGAACGGCATGAGGGCTGAACGTGACTGACCGTCGGCGACCTTGACGACGGTAGTCGCTCGAGCTGACCGCGTGACGGATCGAAGCTCTCGGACGCAGAGCCGACGTGACCATGCGATGGCTAGTCAGACAACACCCGGCGACGGCGATCTCATCCCCCCGACGCGCGTGGCGCCATTGCTCGGCGGTCTGCGGCGACGCGAGCGTCGTCTGTGATGAGCGCGGTTTCCGCGCCGAGCAGGTCCGGCCGCGATTCGTTATGGACGCCCGTGGTGGCACATGAGCAGGTCTTCCACTGGGCCGATGGCAGGCGACGAGTCGGGTTCGAATCGTCGGGCGGATCCGGCAGTCTCGCAGCGTACCTTGTGGGCCTTGGAGGTACCTCGCGGAATCCGCGAGGTACCTCCCAGCCGCTTGGCGTTGCTCTCTCCCTACCCCGCCATGCACGACGACGGCGCCGGCCGCCCGGCCAGCCGTGCTGTCGCCCATGCGATCACGTCGGGCATCGAGGGCGGCACGACTCCCTTGTGGTCGTATCCCGGGTACTTGCGGTACAGGACCCGGTCGCCGTGGGCGCACATCCGGCCGAACACCTGGTCGGTGAACTTCGGGAACACAGTAACGTCGCTGAGCCCCTGGATCAGCAGGATCGGCACGGTCGCGCGCGCCCGCGCTGGCTGGTTCTCGCGGGCAAGGTTGAAGAAGGGACCGTAGTTCGGCCCCGGTGCCCGCAGGTACTCGGTCGGCTTGAGCGTGAACTTTGCGGCAGCCGCGTCCGCGCAGTCGTTGCGCAGGACGCCGAACAGCTGGGTTGCGGCCGATGTCAGCACCTGACCTGTGCGGAAACCGCGGTCGCGGTAGATGAGCCCCCATGAGTAGTCGAGCATCGCGGCGTAGCCGCTCAGCGGATTGGGCGGCAGGCTGCGATAGAAGTCGATCTGCGACGTCAGGTTGGGTGGGTCGGCCGGCGCGGAAACGACGGCGCCCACCAACTGGACGTCAGGGGCGTACATACGGGCGATCTGCGAAACGAACGCGCTCGTCTGCCCGCCCTCGGAATGTCCGTAGACGACCACGCGCGAGAAGTTCAGCTTCGGCACCCCCTTCGCGCGACTTCCGAGTTGACCTGTCGCGCGGATCGAGTCGAGCGTATTGCGGGCGGTGATGCCCGCGACGAGGTAGGCGACAGGCCCGGGGCCGCCCATCCCCTGGTAGTCGGTGGCGATCACCGCGAAGCCGGCGTTGAGCATGTAGGCGAAGAAGCGGTGATAGTACGAGTAGCCCGGCGTGTTCGGCTCAAACGGCGCCTGTGACATCCCGCAGTGGCGACTGGCGCCGGTCGTCCCGTGAGCGACGGCGATCACCGGGAAGCCGCGACGCGGCGCCCGGCCGGCCGGGACGATCACGAGCCCCGAGACGACCGTCGTTTTACCCGCGAGGTCCTTCGAGAGGTACAGAATGCGCCACGCCTTAACGCCCGGACCGCCGTATATCCGCTGCACGCGCATGAGCTCGCCGGAATGGCCGTGAGCCGTCCGGACAGGACGCGTGTAGAAGGTCGTCAGCGGAGGGGACACCGTCTCCAGCGTGCGCGGGTCGGTCGGCGGCAGCGGCGTGACCGCGCGCGCAGCCGAGCCGATCAGCAGTGCGGCGATGGAACCCATGATCGCGACCGGCACAAAGCCGCGGAACCCACGCCCAAGATGGACGCCATGGACCTTCCTCATCGCGCGCCACCCTAGCCGCTCACCAAGCGCCCCGCAACCGCAAATATGCGGGGGCTTCGGCGGCCGGCGGCGATCGCAATGCGCGCCGCGACGCCCGGTGAGTCGGCCGGGTTCGACCCGCTTCCCTGCCTACCGCGCTCAGGGGGTCTCCCAGCAGAGCGGCCTGAAGTACCGCGGTGCGAGGGAAGCGGGTCTCCCGAACGCCGCGGCGCGCGGCGCTACTGCTCCCAAGGAAAAGGGCGGTCATGCGAGACCGCTGCTGGTCGATGAGCGGCAGTCTGCCTCGCCCTGCGGACCCTGCTCGTGTTCGTCTGAACTGAAGCAGCAGCCAAGCGATCGGCGATCGAGGGGCCGACGTGAGCAGGCGCAGCCTGACGCCGTCACGGCGAGCCGCTTGCAGTCGGCCGGCGACGGCACCGCAGTCCGCGCCCGCCCTAGGCAGCCGCCTCCGGGCCGTCGCGTGAGCTTGGGCCCTGCCTTCCCGTTGACTGGGGTCCAATCGCTGTGTAGGCTGGGAGCGTCTTTGCGTGGGCGACCATAACTGCGGCCCAGGCACGGAGACGTTTGTTCGGGGCGCAGATTGAAACAGACCGCGAGGGCTCGCATTCCTTCGAACACACGGACGCAGGTGTGTGATGCCGAGGGCTACCAGCTCTATGGGAAGCTCAGATCGGCGCCCCTCAACCACGACGAAGGAGTGACATGCGGGTCAAGCTAGTTGGAATCATCGTCGCGTTGGCAAGTTTGGTGGCCTGTACAAGTAGCTGGGGTGCGACCCAGCCAGCACCATCATCCTTCACGCTCTCGGCGAAGGGCAGCGTCGGGAGGTTGTCCCGGAGCGTGTAGAAGTTTGAGGTGACGGCGGTCCCTCCCGGCCCGTCCGCTCCTGGTGGGAGCGTGGCGGGCGATCCGACCAAGATCGAAGGAGGAACCGCCGTGAGTAGCAACGTACCGGTCGCGCAGGCGACCATGCAGGAGGCCGTGCTCCCGGAGCGCGTGCAGGAAGCGCTCGGCCAGCTGGTCGGGGCAGCGAAGGAGGGGTTGCTTTCCCTCAGCGTCGCCGTCGGGCTCGGGGTGCTGAGCTCGATGATGGAGGAGGAGGTCGACGATGTCGTCGGTCCGAAGGGCAAGTGGAACCGCGAACGGACCGCGGTTCGTCATGGCCACGACGACGGTGAGGTGACGCTCGGCGGTCGCCGCGTTGAGGTGAAGCGCCCCAGAGTTCGGACCGCGGACGGCGAGCATGAGGTGCCGCTGCAGACGTACGAGCACTTCGCCGATCGCGATCCGATGTCGAGGGTCGTGCTGGAGCGGATGCTCGCCGGCGTGTCCACCCGCCGGTATCGCCGCACGCAGGAGCCGGTCGGCGAGGAGGTCGAGGTCCGGGCGCGGTCGACATCGAAGTCGGCGGTGTCGCGCACGTTCATCGAGCGCACTCGCGATGCGCTGGTGGCGCTGATGTCGCGCCAGCTCGCGGATCTGCGTCTCGCGGTGATGATGCTCGACGGGCTGGAGCTGAAGGGCCGGATGATGATCGTCGCGCTGGGGATCACCACGGAGGGCAAGAAGATCCCGCTCGGGCTGTGGGAGGGGTCGACGGAGAACGCGACCGTCGCGACCGCGCTGCTGTCCGATCTGGTCGAACGAGGCCTCGATCCCGAGCAGGGGATGCTGTTCGTGCTCGACGGATCGAAGGCGCTCAGGAAAGCTGTGCGCTCGGTGTTCGGCGAGGTGCCGGTGCAGAGATGCGTTCGACACAAGGAGAGGAATGTCATGCAGCATCTCCCCGAGCGCGACCGGCCGCCGATCAAGGCCCAGCTCCGCCGGGCGTGGGCGGAGACCGACTATCAGCGGGCGCTCGAGCAGCTGCGCCGACTCGCGGACGAGCTCGAGCGCACCCATCCCGGCGCCGCCGGCTCGCTGCGCGAGGGGATGGAGGAGACGTTGACGGTGATCCGCCTCGGGATCAAGGGCCGGCTCAAGCGAACGCTGGAGTCGACCAATCCGGCCGAATCGATGATCGACTGCGTCCGCACGACCCAGCGCAACGTGAAGAACTGGTCCTCCGGCGAGATGGGGCTGCGGTGGACGGCCGCCGGGATGCTCGAAGCCGAGAAGCAGTTCCGCAAGGTGATCGGCTACACCCAGCTCCCGCAACTCGCGGTCGCGATCGAGCGACGACTCCACCTTCAACAGCCCAACACCGCCACGACCCAGGAGGCCGCGATCGCAGTCACTATGTAACGATCACACCCGGACCGCCGTCACCGAAGTTCCACGGCGAACGGGGCAACCAGCGTGAGCCAAGGTGTCACTGTCAAGCCGGTGATGAAGAAGCAACGCGAGATTGGCTTGGTCGTGTTCAAGCAATCCCATCATACGGAGGTGGGTACGGTACTACTCGGCACATTCTCGGGCCACCCGTCTATTAGTGCTTTGTTAGTTGTGTTGTAGGAGTTCGTTGGGGTGGCGGCGAACCCTTCTCGCGTCTTGTTGCCGAGGTGAGGAGGGATGATGGTCGTGGTGAGCGATGCGAAGTCGGATGTGAGGGTGCGGGTTGATGCGCCGTCGGTGGTGGCGGATCGGTTGGAGGCGTTCGGTGAGGCGGTGTTGGCGGGGGCGATGAACCGGCCGGTGCAGGTGGTCAACGGCGCGAGGTATCTGCGGGGGTTGATCGAGCAGGGGCCGCGCAAGTCGCTTGAGCCGATGGTCGAGCGTCTCGGTGGGGATGTCGACTACCAGAGCTTGCAGCAGTTCCTGGCTGACAGTCCGTGGGATCCGGCGGTCGTGGTTCGCGGGGTCGCTGAGCGCGTTGTGCCGGCGATCGATGTTGAGGCGTGGGTGCTGGATGACACCGGGTTCCCGAAGGACGGGAAGCGCTCGCCGGGGGTGAAACGCCAGTACTCGGGGACGCTGGGGAAGATCGGTAACTGTCAGATCGGCGTGTCGGTTCACGCGGTCGGGAGCAAGGGGACGGTGCCGTTGGGGTGGGCGCTGTATTTGCCTGAGGATTGGTGCAACGACCCCGAGCGCCGACGCAAAGCCAAGATTCCTGCTGAGGTCGAGTTCAAGACCAAGCCGGAGCTCGGGGTTGAGCTGATCGAGCGCGCCGCAGGCTGGGAGATCGCGCCGGCGCCGGTGCTGGGTGACTGCGCGTATGGCGATAAGACCGAGCTGCGCGCGCGGCTTGACGCTGCCGGTCGCGAGTACGTGCTCGCGGTCTCCCCGGACACGACCGTGTTCGCACCGGACACGATCTTCGAGGTCCCCGAGCCGCGCGAGCGCGGCAGCGGCCGGCAGAAGACCCGCCCGCGGCCGGACCGTAAACCCGAGGCGATCGGCGCGCTGATCGCCGGTCTCGACGCCGAGCAGTGGCAGACCGTCACCTTCCGAGACGGGCCCGACGGTGAGCCGATGACATCGCGGTTCTGCTTTCTGCGGGTCCGGGCGGGGAACGACTGGGAGAAGGCCACGTCCCCGCCACGCGAGGAATGGCTGATCGCAGAATGGCCTGAGGGCAAGGACAAGCCGACCGACTACTGGCTGGCCAACCTCCCCGCCGACACCAAGCTCGAACGCCTCGCCCGCCTCGCCCGACTGCGATGGAAGATCGAGCTCGACTACAAGCAACTCAAGGGCGAGCTCGGACTCGACCACTACGAAGGACGCTCCTGGCTCGGCTGGTATCACCACACCGCGCTGGTCACCGCCGCGCACGGGTTCCTGACCCTGGAGCGGCAGCACCCAAATCACCCGCGGCCGGCCTGACCCTCCCTCAGGCAATTCTCCTGTTCCAGCCCTTGTTCAAGTGCTGGACCGGCCGCTGCCAAACCTGTCAACGACCCGTCGATCTCGACCGACTACGCCTGCATCCAGCCAGACAAGTCGAGTGACAATAACAAAGCATACTATTCACTGGAACCTTAAGGTCCGTGGCAAGACTCTGAGCCCCGGTTCATACGAGATTGACCTGCGTGTCTTCGCCAACGGGAAGCCCACGACCATCCCCGGACCGCCACCGAGGCACCTGACGATTTCTGGCAGTCACGTCAGCGTCAGCTAGAGGTGCAGGCGCGAGCTGGGACTTACTATTGAAGCGGTGAGTCCCGGCTCTCGCCGACGAGCAAGCGGCGAACCGTCACACGTTCGCGCACGGCTCGGCGAACACATGGCCCCGGCGACCGCCCCGTCCCACTGTCTCAGGAAGATTCAGCACACGACGCAGCGCGCGTGCCCAGGCAGTCGCTTTCCATGCGTTGGGACACTCTGGACCCCCGCCCCCGTGGCGTGAGCACCGACACGCCGCGGCTCGACGTTGCCTATGCACACGCACGATCGTCCCGCCCTCGACGCGACCCCCGCATTCGGCGAACCACGGGCCAGCGGTTTCGGTCGCCGAACGCCGTGCCTCGATCCCAGTCGATGGTCCCCGACGCCGCCTGCACCGGCCTTGCTCGCCGCGCATTGCGGGAAGTCGGCGTCGCATCCCCGAGATACCCCTGTGACCAGAAGAGCAGGCCTCGGTAAGCCGTGGTGAGCCACGTCAGCTATGGCTGCCGCATGCCTACAGCGGCAGTGCCGGTGTCGAGGGGCGGCGCGGACCTCTGAGCCCAGTCAGGCGCGCCGCGCGGTCGGCGTCCAAAACGGTTCGGGGGTCGATGCGTCTCGGGGACTTGCATGTGCCGTCGACATGGCGAGCTCCCGGTTACGTCAGACTGCCTGCCGGCAGCACAAACCGCAGCAGTGGTCGAGACGGTGCCTCGCTGCCGCCGCTTAGCCTGCCTCCGTGGAGGCCACGCGACGCTGGCGATGCTGTCGCTACCTCAGGCACCCCTTCATGGCTCGTGATCCACGCGACGACCGCACGGCAGTCAGCACCCTCGGCCAGGATCGCGGCTCGCTCGATGACTTTGCCGCCAGAGGAGTGAGGGCGCGCTAAGCGCGTGACCAGGGCGAGGATTGCTTCGTCATTCATTGCCAACACCGTGTAGAAACGATGGCTTGCACTGGCCCCGGCGCGATGGCTTGAAGTGGCCCCACCTGGCGTCGGTTGTTGTTGGTGTTGATGTTGCCTGATTGCCCTGTTGGATGGCATGCCGCGGCTGTCGTCGCGAAGGCCGAGCCCGTAGGGCGAGTGCCTGAGTGACGATAGCCGCGGGCGCGGCTCCGGGGCGGGGGGTCATGCCTTCTTGCGTCCTTGGCGTTCGAGGCCGTGGCGGAATCGCCAGCTCTCGTTGCCGGTGTCGATGATGTGCGCTCGGTGGGTGAGCCGGTCAACGACCGCCTTTGCGAGGCGCGGGTCGGGGAACACCTTGGTCCACTCACCGAACGGCAGGTTGGTGGTGACGATCAGGCTGCCGCGTTCGTGGCGCTCGGAGAGGACCTGGAAGACGAGCTCGGCGGCACCGTCGGGCAACGCCAGATATCCCAGTTCGTCGCAGACGAGAAGCTCGGTGCGGGCGTAGCGGCCGATGACCCGTTCGAGTTCGCGGTTGCCTTGGGCTTCTTGGAGTTCGTTCGCGAGCGCGGCGAGCGTCGTGAATCTGACGCGTCGTCCTTGGTGGCAGGCGCAGACCGCCAGGGCTGTGGCCAGCATCGTCTTGCCGGTCCCGGAGTCGCCGATGAAGATCACTGACTCGCGGTCATCGATCCAGGATCCCTCCGCGAGCGCGGCGATCGTGGCTTGCGGGACCTTCGGGTTGTCCTGGAAGCGGAAGTCCTCCAGTCGCTTGATCTGCGGGAACCGGGCGTCGATTAGGCGGCGTTTCTCGCGCCGCTCGGCGCGTTCTGACATCTCGGCCTCGAGCAGCGCGCCGAGGTACGCGATCGGGGTCTGCTGCTCGCGGAGCGCTTCGGCGGCCAGGGCCTTGAACCGGCGCCGGACGGTCGGGAGTTTCAGCTCGATCGCGTGCGCCTCGATCAGCGCCTCCAAGGCGGCGGTCTGCGCGTTGCGGGCGGGTGTGTTGGTCATCGGGATCCTCCGAGCAGCTGGTCGTAGTCGGTGAGGTCAGGCGCGGGTCGCTGATGCGCGGTCAGGCGTGCGTCCAGTTCGCTCAGCGGTTCGGGCGGGACCCGGCCGGTGGTCTGCGCGCGGCGGGCGAGAACCGCGACCGCGCGACCGTCGATCGCGCCCGCGGCGAGCGCGCCACGAACCGCGAGCTCCACCCGGGCCGGTCCGTGGTCGCGGCAGAGCAGCAGCACGTCGACCATCTGCCGGGCGGCGTCCGAGCGCCCGTAACGGCCGGTCAGCCCACCCCACAGCTCGTCGAAGCAGTCGGGCCAGGCGCCGCGGTCGCGCTCCTGGGACAGCGCGACGGAGTGCTCAAGCCCGCCGGGCTTGTGGGCGAGCAGCTCGAGGTAGTGGTCGAGCTGGGCGCTGGTCCCGAACTTGCCGTGCAGCCGCTCATGCCGGGCGACCTCCCGGCCTGAGTGGTTGACCGTGATCTCCCTGGCGCCGATCCTGACACTGACCTTCAACCCGGCGAGCGCGACCGGGACCGAGTAGCGGTTCTGACGGATCGTGACCAACGACTTCGCATCCACGCGCGGCACGGCGGTCTCGCACGCGTCGAACGCGTCGGCCGGCAAGTCGCGCAGCAACGGGCGCTCCACAGCCCACGCCTCCCGGACCGTCACCGACCGTCCGTCGATCCGCCGGCCAAGATCCTGCTCGCAGGCGGCGAGCAGCAGCGCGTTGAGCTCGGCGAGATCGCGCAGCTCAGGGACAGGTACCAGATGGTTGCGGCGGTAGCGGCCAACTTCGCCCTCGACGCCACCCTTCTCATGGGCACCTTCCAGGCCTGGGGTCGTGAACTGCGACACGAACAGATAGTGCGAGCGCAACGCCACGAACCGGTCGGTCTCGACCCGCCGGCGGCCCTTCAGCACCCGCTTCACCGCCGACTTCAGATTGTCAAAGCGGATCTCCGCGAACACGCCACCGAACCACTCGAACGCCTGCACGTGCAACTCCAGGAACGCCTGCTGGGTCTCGACCAGCGACGCCTGGCAGAACGCCGCACCGGAGAACGACGCGCGCATCACGAACAGATGCACCTTCACCGACACGCCGCCGAGCACGACCAGCGCCTCGCCCCAATCGACCTCCGCCTCCAAGCCCGGGGCGTGGACCTGCGGCACGAACACCTCCCCGACCGGCCACCCCAGCTCGCGCTTGCGCAACCTGACGTGCTGACGGACCGTGACCTCGGCGACATCAGCACCGTGCTCATCAACCAGCCGCCGCCAGATCCGCCTGGCGGTATGCCGCTGCTTCGGCGGCGCGTCGCGATCCGCCAAAAGCCACTCGTCGATCACCGCCCGATACGCACCAAGCTTCGGCGCCGGCCTGCGCACCGGCGAACGCTTCGCCGGCGGCACCGGCGAAGCCAGCGCCTGCTTCACCGTCCGGCGATGAACCCCATGCCGGACCGCCAGACCACGGATCGAGAGGCCCTCCCGATCACGGTCTCGTCTGATCTGCTCGAACTGCTCCACCCTGGATCCCATTCCTTCTGGCGCCTCCCGCTCGAGCTCGATGAAGCTCGAACAGTCGGCCGCCCGTCGGACGGAGGTGGGGCCAGTTCAGACCATCGCAGTGGGGCCAGTTGAGACCATCGTTCCCAACCGTGCGCTGCTCGCTGGCTGTCAGCGAGGACTTGCCGTCGTCTGGCCGTGACAGGCTGGGCGTCTTCACTGGCTCGCTTGGCACGGCGTTCCGCCGCTTCGCGCTTGAGGGTCTGCTGCTGGCCCGCGATCGCGGCGGTCAATGCTGCGCGCCGCTCGATCGCAGTGGGCCGGTATGCCGGCGGGTCAATCGACACGCTTACCTGGTGTTTGACTGCCATTGTCTTCTCTTTTGTGATCGGAGAACTTTTGAACCATTCTGTGTTGCAAACCAAGCGCGGAGGTGCGCTCGTGGTATCGCGCCGAGTGGCTTTTATCTCAGTGCGGTCATGGTCGCGAGTGCGCGAGAAGCAATCACGCGTAGATGTGCATTTGGGCGACGGGTTCGAGAGCAGGCTGCTCGGCACCGGACCCAATTGAGTGACCGCCATCGCCGGTCAGCACGTCGTCGGTCTGCTGCGGGTGCTGCGTCGAGGCGTGCTGTCTGGCGTCCTTTTTGGCCTGCTTGTCGAGCCGGCGCTCCCTGAGCTTTCTTTCGCGGTTGAGCTTTGCCATCGTGGTCTTCTTCTTGCCGCGTGATGCCATGTTGTCTCCTTCTTGTCTCGAGTGTCGGGGGGGTCGACCCCCCCCGCGCGCCCATTGGGTGATTGCCGAGATCAGTCCTGATCCACTCTGGAGATCTCTGCCGAGCCCGTTCGCCGCACTGGGCGCCACGGCTCCGCGCGTTCCCTGGGCAACTCGTCGCCCTCTCCGTACAGGCGTGCGGCGAGCTGCGCGGCTAGAACGAGGGAGGGCCGCGTGGGCCCTCCGTCGCTGGTCGAAGGCTGTGGCTTTACCGCGTGTGGACGTTCGCGGCCGCTGGGCCCTTGGGTCCCTGTTCCGCGTCGTAGCTCACCTTCGCGCCCTCAGCCAACGACCTGAAGCCGCTGCCCTGGATCGCGCTGTGATGCACGAACAGATCCTTGCCGGAATCATCAGGCGCAATGAATCCGAAGCCCTTGTCGTCGCTGAACCACTTGACGGTTCCTGTTGACATCTTGCTCCCTCCCGGGGTATGTGCGCTGCGAAACGCGGAGGGTGCTGAAAGTGCAACAACTGCGAGAACGCCGGGCACTGCGTTGATCGAACGGACGCTCGACCTGTACAACGGAGCCTAGCAGCCTACTCGTCGCGTTCGGTAGTGCTTCCGCATCGGACGCCCCCACTGGCCTACGGCGATGCGCGTCAGCTGGAGCCTGGCGGCTGATCAGCGAACCCGCGCCTGTTCCCTGACGATCCGAAGGTTGCTTGTCCTCGCCTCAAGCCGATCCATCGCCGCCGTGAGGTCGCTCGGAGGCGCCTCGGTCGACCAGCGCTTGCCAACGCGCCGGATCTCCCCGCGACCCTCGAGATCCTGGAGCCGGGCAAGCGCCTTCTCGTTGCTCAGCCCCGCGGCTCGGGAAGCCATCGCCGTCGAGAACGAGCTAGGCAGCTCCTCGAGCGCGGCCCGCAGGCGATCCGGCCGCCGTGTCGAATCGCGATCGTTCACGAGCGGCTGCGGCGCGGGCGGCTCAGCAGCAGCGCCGACGGTCTCCGCGGACACCGGCTTGCGTCCGACCGGCGGATCTTCCCCGAAGCGGGCCCGGCAACTAGCGCACAAGACGACCGGCTCACGTCCGTCCGGGCGAAGGATCTCAAACCCCCGCCATTTTCGACCGGAACGGCACACGCCGCAGCGCCGTCCAGCGCGTTCTATCTCTTTGAGCTCTTCGGTATCCATCGGAATCCACGCTCCACGATAGAACGTCGAACCGCGGAGTCTCATACGCCCTTCGCTCTACGCGCGTCGCGCACACGCCCTCACCGCGCCTCGACAACGGTGAGTCGAAACGATCGAGCCCGGCGTTGGCCGGAGCGTCGGGTAGCCGCAAGGACCGAGCAGCACGTGGGCGACGGCGGAATCGCTAGCGCCAACGGCGCGAAGCAGTCACGACTTCGACGTCACCGGCACCGGCGTGCGCTGCCGCTGTCGGACAAAAGCAGCCACACCTGCGCCGTCAGCTGCTAATACCGTGCGAGTGCGAAGGCAGGTGTCGAGCCACCGTTCGCGAGCGTCGCGCTTATCGCCATGAGCGCGACCAGCGGCACAGCTCGCGGCCGGGAGGTGGCGAGCCCCTGCTCGCCGCGCGTTGCAGGTGCTTTGGCGCGGCGTCGAGGATGCGCGGCGCAGTGTCAAATCAGGTGGTTGGCGCGCACGGAGACTTGGAAGGGTTGCGAAGGAACTGCGGGCTGGCAAGCGACAGTCGAGGCGCCGGCGAAGCTCGTCAAGTTCGAGACGGTCGGCGGTCCCGACCGCAATCGTCAGCCGCGAGATCCCGATGCACGGCGGTCTCCAGATCGGGCACCTCGCCTTGTTCGATCTCGACAGCACGTCACACTCGTCGCCGCGCTTCTGCTCTGACACGACGCCGCGGGCCGCCGTCAGCTGTCAGCCTCGTCCGTTGCGGGCGTAGGCGCGGTTGTTGGCGGAGACACCTGTACCGCGATGTAAGACCGGGCTGCTTAAGACGCCGGACGGCAGCGACCGCGGAGAATGGCTATCCGTGGCGCAGCGCGGCGGCGAACCGCTCGACGATCGCCGCCGCCGGCTCCACTTCGGTAATCGCACCCACGCTTTGGCCGGCGTACATCGCCATCGCCTCGACGTCGCCCTCCATGCCCGCGAGCGGCAGGTTGGCGGCGTAACGCGGTATGCCGCTGGCAACCTCCTCACCCTCCTCTGGGCGCTCGCCTGACACCGGCCCGCCGGCGGTCTCCCAGCGCTCATACGTGCTGTTGCGGAGCACACGATGCCGCGACGCCGGCCAGCCCACGTCGAACAGTTCAGTCAGTGCCGTGTCGCGAGCTTCGGCTTGCAGCAAGCGCGCCTTGTACCGCGGATGGGCGTCGGACTCGTCGCTGGCCACAAATCGGGTGCCCATGACGACAGCCACGGCGCCAGCAGCGAGCACGGCACGCGCCGATGCCGGATCGCCGATCCCGCCCGCCGCAAGCACCGGCAGCGACACGGCCCCTCGCACCTCGGCCAATAGCGGCAGCAGACCCACGACGCCCTGTACATGACCGCCGGCCTCGACACCCTGGACGATCAGCGCGTCAGCGCCCGCATCGGCCGCCGCTCGCGCCGCGTCCCGCGAGCCGACCTGTACCAACACTCGCGCGCCTCCAGCCCGCGCGCGCGCGACCAGTTGCGGACGAAGCCCGAAGGAGAACGACACGATCGGCGCACACTCCTCAACGGCCACCTCAAGCCGCTCGTCCTGCTCAAAATCGAGCACAAGATTCACGCAAAACGGGCGATCCGTTATCCGCCCGATCGATCGGATCTGCTCGCGCAGGAGCCCCAGCTCGGTCCACGACGCGCCCAGCGAGCCGACGCCTCCCGCCCGCGACACCGCGCCGGCGAGTCGAGCCGTAGCGGCGCCGGCAACGGGCGCCTGCATGATGGGAACCTCCAAGCCAAGAGCGCTCACGACGCGAGCCTACAACCCGTGGACGAGACTGATCGCCGAGCGCAGAGTTCGCTTCCCTTCGCATCAAGCAGCCACGTCGATCCGGTCCAGATCGCCCCTTCTGGTGCCGAGCAGCCACAATGCGCCGCGAAACGCTGCCGTAGCGGCTGCTGCTCCGGGACAAAGGCGGGCACGAGCCACACCAACTTCCGATGCCTGCGCGCGCACGAATGCGGGTCTCAGCCCGTGCCGCGCGCCGCGCTGAGATTCGCCACGAGTGCGACCCGCCTCGTGATCAGTTCCCGAGTCAGAGAGCGCCCTGCTCGCCGCGGACGGCAGCACCGCTGACGCCCCTGGCGAACAGACGCGCCCCCTGCAAGAGCTGTCCGGATGCACTCGCCGACCGGTGGTTCGTGCTCTGCGTCGGTTGCTTTCCGCCTCGTTGCGAGTGTCTGCTGAGCGGTGGCAGAGCGATCCCGAGCGGGATCTACGCTTTGGGTGTGTAGAGATGCTCGGCGGTTCCGTCCGCGAGTCGCTGTTGGTAGGTGCCGACCTTCCTGGTGATTGTCCGAAGACACTCTTGAAGCTCGGCGAGCTGGCTCTCGATCTGGCGTTGTTGCTCTCGTAGCAGCTCAAGGCGCTGCTGCTCGTTTCCCGGGCCCTCACGCACGAGCTCGGCGTACTGGCGGATCTTTGCCAGCGGCATCCCGGACGCGCGCAGCTTGATGCAAATCCGCAGCCAATACACATCCTGCGGGCTGTAGCGACGGTGAACGCCGTGGCCGCGCGCGATGTCGCGGGTTAGCATCATCCCCTCCCGCTCGTAGAACCGCAGCGCGTGCACAGTCAGGCCCGTCTGCTGTGCGACGTCACCGATGCTGAGCCCTGGATCGAAAGCGGGGCGCGATCCCAGGCACCGGTTGCGCACCTGGCATTCGCCACGAGCGCAATCGTCGACATCGCCGGATCGACTTGCCGGTACCGAGCCCCCTCCATGCCGCGTGCAAAGGAGGGCTCTGCTCACACGAGCAGACAATGCTCGTCATCGGATCGCTGCGCGACTGCCTCCGGCGGAATGCAGCAGGCGGTTGCACAAGCGCGCTCAGCTGGTCCTGGGGCGTCATACCGGCGATGTGGCCGGTGAGTCGACCTCGGGCCGATCTTTTTCGTCAGCCTCCTCCTCCGAGCCACCTCGCCGCACCATGTAGATAGCCACGGCGAGCGCCAGAGTGAGGAAGCCGAGCAAGCCAAGCTCCAGAAGCAGGTTGGTCAGGGCACGGCCAGCGGGGATCTGGCGCTCGAGCTCGGCCGTGATGATGAGAATCCGCCGGACCACTGCAATCAGACCCACGAACAAGAAAGGCTCGACCACGATCTGGCCGCGTAGGACCACGAAACGCAGCGTGTGCAGTAGCTCAGCCACGATTAGAATCAACAAGACCCGGTCGAGCACGACTACACCCGTATTAACTGCGTTCTGGTGCGTTTTGATCGCATCGATCAGCCCCGCGACCGTTCCGATGACTACCAACACCGCGGCGGCAAGCAGCAGTAGGCCGACGACGAGGTAGAGCAGCTCTTCGATCCCCCACAGCGAAGTACGGATCGCGCTGGCAAAGCGGGGCTCGAGCTCTTGCTTGGGGGACGGTTCGGTCATCGCTCGACAGGATTGCTCGCGGTGAGCCAACCGTTCATCATGAACACGATCGCATTCACCGAGGACAGGATCGCGAGCGGGCTATCCCGGCAGGGGCCGTCGGGCCGCCAGCTCCCGGGTCGCTCGCGGTCCAGCGCGACCCAACCTTTTCCGCGGCCGGACCAGGGCGCGCATCAGCGGCGCTGCTTTGTGCGAACAGGAGCGGTTGATCGGACGCCTGCGTTGGGTCTAACCTCGAACCCCGAGCGACCTCCCGCTAGGTCAAAGCGCGAGTCGGTCGGCACTCCGGGTTCGTCTCGCTCGTCGCCACGAGCAGGCCGGTGGGCCACCCGCCGAGCACGGGGCCGGACGAACTCCCTGCTGACCGCGCGAAGGAGGACGCTCCTCGACGCCCGAGAGATGCTCGTCGCGACATGAAGGCAGGTTCGGCTCTATGTCAGCAGCGCCAATTGGACCGCCAGGCTAGTGCTCTCCTGGAAGCTAGTCATGCGAGAGTGTCGGTTCTCAACCGATGCGACGGCGACTCAGCGGCTCCGCGATCCAATCGAGATCCGGGATGAGCGCCCAGATACGAGATCAGCTTGCGGTTACGCGGGCGCGTGCCTTCATCGGTGGACGGAGAAGGGAACGCTGGCCTGCTTGCTTGTCTTGCCGTTAGCGGATGCCACTGCGACCAGTGTGTAGCCATTCGGCCCGAGCCTGTGTCCGTCGATCCGTCCCGTGAAGTGGAAGCTATTGGCGCCCGCAACCCCGTTGACCGTGAAGCTGCCGAGGTTCACTACCCGCGGGCAATGTTTGTTGTGGCTGTTCTTGTGCGATGGCGCCACGCACTTGCCGTTCTGCCGTCGTCCGGTCACCGTCCTCTGCACCGTAAAGCGCACGCTCGCTGCGATGCCGAGGGTGAAGCTCACTTTTGCCCCGGTCGCCTTTGCCACGCTCCCGCCACTCTTGGCAGCAGCGAAGCTGGGTGGAGAGATGGTCAGGCCGCTGAGCGTCGGCGCGCCCGTGCCTCCACCACCACCTCCGGCGATGGTGCGGAAGAAGTGGACGACGTCGCTTGCGGTCGCTGCGGTCGCGTAGACCGAAGCGCCGTTTGGGCTCACGACCACGTCTTCCGCTCCATTGAGCGGACTCCCAGGAAGATCTGTGCACGCGCCGTCCGACCCGTCGTCACTCGCGCAACCTGCGTAGCTCAGCCGGGCCCCGGGGCTTGCCACCGAATAGCGACTCAGGACCGATCCGGCAAAGCTCGTGACGTACACCGTCGCGCCATCCGGGCTGATTGCCAACGATTTCGCCTGGGTCAGCGGGGTCCCCGGGGCGTTCACGCATGTGCCTCCTGAGCCATCGCTGATACACCCGTCGTAGCTCAGCTGTCCCTGCGGCGCCGCGAAGAAGTGCACCACGTCGTTTGAGTTGAAGCCGGTCGCGTAAACGGCGTGCCCGTCCGGACTCACGACCACATCGTCCGCTCCGCTCAGCGGAGCGCCCGGCGCGTCGGCACAGCCGCCAGAGCCAGCGTTGCCGATGCACCCGTCATAGCTCAGCTGACCCTGCGGAGCGGCGAAGAAATGCGTGATTGTGGCCGACCCAATGCTCGCGACATACACAGACGTGCCGTCCGGGCTCACGGCTACACCGGCCGCTCCGCTCAGCTCGCCCGGCGCGTCGGCGCACAAGCCACCAGAGCCACCATCGCTGATGCACCCGTCATAGGTCAGCTGGCCCTGCGGAGCGGCGAAGAAGTGCGCGACGTCGTTCGACACCTCGCTGACGACATACACCGATCTGCCGTCCGGGCTCACGGCCACTCCGTGCGGGTCGCTCAGCGCGCGCGGCGCATTGGCACAGGAGCCGCCGGAGCCACCATCGCTGATGCAGCCGTCGTAGCTCAGCTGGCCCTGCGGGGCAGCGAAGAAGTGCACAATATCATCGGAAAATTGGCTGACGACGTACACCGATCTACCGTCCGGGCTCACGGCGACGTCGGTTGGACCATCGAGCGGGGTGCCGGGAGCGTCAGCGCATAGACCGCCCGAGCCGTCGTTGCTGATGCACCCGTCATAGCTCAGCTTGCCCTGGGTCCCGACAAAGAAATGCGAGATCGTGCCTGAGGTAAAGCTGGTCACGTACAACGACTTGCCGTCAGGACTCACGGCCTCAGCGTCAGCGCCGCTGAATGGGGTGCCGGGCGTGTCGGCGCACAGTCCGCCAGACCCGTCGTTGCTCACGCACCCGTGGTAGCTGAGATCGCCGATGGCTGCACTCCCGGGTTGAGCAAGGACCCCAAGGCTGACCAAGGCTGCCAAAACAAGAAGACCTAAGCGGGCCCACCGGCACTTACCCACGATTCCCATGAGCCCACGCCCCTTTCCGCACGCCCCCGGCGCGCTGCATCCCCCTTGCGAGATCCTATTCGGTGGGGATGACTCACGCAACCGCTCGTCACGATGAAAGTGGGTGAAAAGGGAGAGCGATCGCCCAGCCCGCCCTTCCGCGAAGCCCGCCGGCCATGGCGGCGAAGCGATTAGGTGCCACCGATCAATGACCGCGCCTCCGCGGGGCCGACTACGAGATCGTGAAGGTCGCCGCCCACCTCGAGTCGACCGGACTGTTCGACGCCGCCGACCTTCATGGGCTCGAAGCCGGCCGTTTGGATCAACCGTTCGACTTGCCGGCCGGCACGCTTGTCGTCCGTGGCGTAGAAGAGGACGGCCGGCTCCGGTGATCGGTTGCTAGAGGACTCGAGGAGATCGCCCGACATGCTGCCAAACGCCATGGCCAGGCGCGCCCCCTGCGGCAGCCACCCAGCTACAACGTTCCCAGAGGATTGCCCTTGCGGCAGGAGACGCAAGATTTTCCCGTGTGCGTCGAGGCCGACCGGGTTGCTCGGAACGACCACGAGCTTGTTGGTTAGCGGCTCGGCAATCTGTTCTATGACGCCCTTCAGCACGCCAAACCGCAGCGCGAGGATGACGGCATCGGCGCCCTCCAACGCGTCGCGGTTGTCGCTGGCAGCGGCCGCACCTCGCCCGATCGCCGTAGCCAGCGTTCGTGCCGACTCTGTGTCGGCGCTCGAGAGACGCAGGGTCTCGCCGCCTGAGGCGAGCCGGCGAGCGATGACCGATCCGAGCCCTCCAGTGCCGATGATCGCGGTAGTCACGAACCGAACCCGTCTCTCAAGCCGTCTGCTCGGATGGCCAATGAGCGGGCGTCCAGTCCCCTTCCGGGTCGGTGGTTTGTCCCACTTCGATGATGTGTCCGTCGGGATCGCGGATGTAGCAGCGGATCTCGTACTGGTGCTGTTTGGGCGGCGTCAGGAATTCGGCGCCACGGGCGCTCCATTCGGCGAACAAGGCCGCGATGTCTTTGACCCGGATATTGACGAAGCTGCTGACCCGGTCGGGATCGCGTGGTGTCTCCAGGGTGACCGTAGGCTTGTCGTCGGTCGGTCCACCGCCGCCGTTGATGATGATCCAGCTGTTCGATAGTGCGACATTGGTCGGCTCTCCGGACGGCTTTCCGGAGAAGACGACCCTGCCGCCGAGTACTTCGGTGTAGAAGCGCCGAGAGCGCTCGACATCTTCTGAGACGATGAAGTGGGTCAGCACAAGCCCCTCTTGGGGCGTACTCGATGGCCAGTGAGCGGGCGTCCAGTCCCCTTCTGGGTCCGTGGTTTGTCCCACTTCGATGATGTGTCCGTCCGGATCGCGGATGTAGCAGCGGATCTCGTACTGGTGCTGTTTGGGCGGCGTCAGGAATTCGGCGCCACGGGCGCTCCATTCGGAGTACACGTTCGCGATGTCTTTGACCCGGATATTGAGGAAGCTGCTGACCCGGTCGGGGTCGCGTGGTGTCTCCAGGGTGACCGTAGGCTTGTCGTCGGTCGGGCCGCCCCCGACGTTGATGATGATCCAGCTGTTGGAGAGCGCAACGTAGGTCAACCCTCCGGGGCCGGAGAAGGCCATCCTGCCGCCGAGTACTTCGGTATAGAAGCGCCGAGAGCGCTCGACATCTTCTGAGACGATGAAGTGGGCCAGCACAATCCCCTCCGGGGGCGGTGGGAGCTCCGCCATTTGGCACCTCCACTGGTTGGGCCTCACACCTCGCTTACGACCGGGTCTGGAGCCGGTGTCTTATTGAACGTGCATTCCATCCCCTTCCACGGCACGGGTCAAGAACTCGTTCGATTCGTGTCGGCGTCGGCGTGGGGTGGAGGTCGCCGAGAGCCCAGTCTCTCGGGACTCTGAGCGCCATTGCTGGCGCGCGATGACAGCGGCGGCGAGGCGACGCGGATTGCCAGCGGCGACCAGGCCGCTTGGAATGTTTGACCCAACTCGCGCACATGGCTCGAGCGTTACCAACATCGCCCGCTTCTGGCGCCGGCACCCGCCTCAAGGTCTCTGCTCAGGGACGAAGCAGCAATGAGGGCTTAGAGCTGCTCCGTCCGGCGAGCCGGATTGGACCGGAGGGCCGGAGCTTCCATCGCCTCGCAGGAGCCTGTGCGCCTAGTGCCTCGCGGCTTTCGCGATGCACGTTACGGTGATGCCACGTTCCTTGTCGCTATTGGCTCCCTGCTGCAGGTCGCCTTCGGTCTTGAACCCGGCCGCCAGGAACCCTTTCTGGAAGCAGTGCGCAGCGAACTCGGCTTGGCTGGCGTTCAGTTCGGGGGCATTGCTGGTACCGACCTGCAGCGCAAAGTTGTAGAAAGCCGGCGAGGCGATAGGCGTCGATTTAGGCAGTTGGCTCGAGTTGGAACTGGCCTGCACGCTCGAAGATGCCCGGGTGGTCGTCGTGGCAGTCTTGGTCTTGCTGCTCGAACTGCCGCAGCCCGCCACCGCAGCTGCGGCGACACTCAATACCAACGCAATCTGGCACCTGCGCGAGGTGCGCATCAGCCTCCTCCTCGTCCGGTCGGTGATCGAAGCAGTGGCATTGCCGTCGCGACCGCATTCAGCGTCGAGATCGCTGAAGTTAGCGATTCGCAGCGCTCGAACGTGGCTTGTGCGAACCGTCAGCGCGCTCGTCAGCTCATCCGAACCAACGCAGCCGCCCGGGCGATCTAGCCCGTTCGCACGTTTCGAGGCGCTCGTAGTAGCCCTGCTCCGAGAACAACATACGGAACAACGAGCGAATCGCGCGTGCGAGCGTCCCCATGACATCTATCGTAACCGCCCGAGGGTTCCAAGAACGCGCGCGAACCTTCGGCCGCTGGTTGGCAGAGGACGCGATCAAGCCGTGGCAGTACCGCTCGTGGATCTTCCCGCGCGACCCTGACTTCCTTGAGAAGGCCGGGCGGGTGCTCGACCTGTATGCGGGTCGCTGGGAGGGCCAGCTGTTGGAGCCCGGCGATTGTGTGATCTGCGCGGACGCGAAACCCTCGATCCAAGCCCGCCGGCGGATCCATCCCAGCGCCCCGCCCGCTCCGGGCGGTGGGCAACTGGTCGAGCACGAGTACGAGCGGCTCGGCGCCGTCACCTACTTCGACGCCTGGGACGTGCGCCGCGGCCGAGTGATGGGACGCACCGAGCGCACGGGCGGGATCGCTGCATTCGACCGGCTGGTGTGGCAGGTGATGACCAAAGAGCCCTACCGCTCCGCCCGCCGCGTGTTCTGGATCGTCGACAACGGCTCCGATCACCGCGGCAAGGCATCGATCAAGCGACTGCAGAAGCGCTGGCGGAACCTGATCCTCGTCCACACCCCGGGCTGACGAAGCTGAACATCCGGTGCTCGATCTTGTTCCACTTCGAGGTGCCGGGCGGGAAGTGGCAGACGCGGATCTGCAGGCCGGTCGTGTCCGCGAGGCGTTGCAGCTCGTGGCGCCACAGCCGGGTGCGGGGATTGTTGGACCCGCCGGAGTCGGCGGTGATCGTCAAGCTCTCAGCGGTCGGGTAGCGGTTCTTGCCGAGGTGCTCCCACCAGCTGATGATCGTGCTGACGGCGAACTGGGCGGTGTCGCTGGTGATCCCAACGCTGACCCATCCCTCGTCGGCGGCGAGGTCGTAGACGCCGTAGGGGATCGCGTGTCCGAGCTGCTTGTCCTTGAAGTCGTGACCGCGGACCTCGACCGGCCGGCCCTTGGGTTGAAACTCGCGGCCGACCGCCTTGAAATCGCCGACCAGCTCGCGCTTCTTCGCGTCCACGCTGATCACCGGCTCACCCGCCGCGAGCGCCTCGCTGACCGTCTCGGCGATGTGCTCAAACTGCGCGTCACGGTCCGGGTGCTGCGCCCCCTCCCGCGTCTTCTTGTTCGCCTGCAGGCTGTACCCCTTGGCCTTCAACAGTCGCAGAACAGTCCGCTCAACGACATCGTGTCCCATCTCCCGCAGTGCTTCGGCGAGCTTCGCGCCGCTCTTCGATGTCCACCGCAGCGGCGATTCCGGATCACCCCTGGTGACCGGGTCCACGAGCGCCTCCAGATCCTCCGCCAGCCCCGGCTCGCGCTCAAGGATCGGCGTGCGACCAGGATGCCGGCGCACGTTCCCCGGCGCGGGCCGCTGCTCAGAGTCCAAGTCAGCCAGACCGCGCAGCACCGTCGATTCCGAGATCCCCGTCGCTCTCACCACCGCCGCGAGCCCCCCATACCCAGCCGAGCGCGCCTCAGCCGCCGCCCACAACCGCCGCGTCCGTTCGTCCAACACGCCCTGCGCGTTCAACAGTCGGTACCGCTCACCGATCGCGCGCTCATCGACCACAACCCCCAGTTCTATAGCCATCCCGGATCGTAGGTCCGAGAACCGCCGGTCGCGACCGCCCAACGATCGCTTCGGAGATTATGCCGGCGCGATCCGCGCGATCGCCCTTCGCGACGTCTGGATCACGCGGGTTGCCGGCGCCGGACGAGCGCTTCGCTACGCGCGCACGCGCGGGCAGTCGACCCGGCTGGACGGTCGCAACGACGACGGAGCGAAACGTCGGCTCGGGCGACCGAGTCGAGCTGCTGGGGGTCAAGCGACTCCGGCCACGCCGATCAGAGCGCCCTCGGGGTCCTTGAAATGTCCAACGACGAGCCCATTTGGTGATGTGGCCGGACCCATCACGCGAGTCCCGCCCAACCTTTCAGCGCGTTGAAGCGCAGCTTCGACGTCCGGCACACCAACGTAGAAGACCGCGTGGCTCTCGTAGCTTGCGCCTCCTCCGACACCTCCACGGATGCCCGTTCCGTCGTCGCCGGTGATGAGCTCGATGAAACCGTAGCTGCCCGCGTCGGAGACCTCTTTCGCGACGGGGGAGGGCGTCTCGAAGGTCCAGCCGAACAGATCGCGGTAGTAGCGCCGCAGCTCATCCGGGTTCTTGCCGATCACCTCGAAGTGCACCACGGGTCGAGCCATGACGATGCTCCTTTCTGCGTTTCAGACGCCAGCGGGGGGTCCGCTCGGAGTCGCTCACCGTTCTTCGATAGGACCGAGCTGCTTCGACGAAATCATCGGTAGGGCCGGCTGAATCCCTTGCTTCGTATCTCGCCCCGTGGGCTAGCTAGCTCACTTCCCGTATCGGACCGCGTAGGGCGGCGTGTCGGTCGATCTGGGTCCGGGACCTGGGATCAACCTGTGGGCGCCAGCAGTCGCGCAGGTCGTAAGCGAGTGCCTGCCACCGTGGCTCGGACCGCCGAAAACAACTTAACATGCTTGCCATCCCCGAGGTCCTCCTGCGTGCGTTTCGAATTTTTGGGCGGCTGGGTGTGTGGTGTGCGGCGGCCACGGTCCCAGTGCTGGCAGCGGGCTGTGGTGGTGGCTCGCCGGGCGCGGCGAGAACCGGCCCCTCCTCCGGTCATGCCACGGTCACGATCAACGCTGCCAAGCAGTACCAGCGGATCGCCGGGTTTGGTGTGTCGGAGGGGTTCGGGCAGGCCAAGACGCTGATGAACGCGCCAGGCTTGGTCCAGAAGCAGGTGCTGAGCTTGCTCTACAGCCCGACTCGTGGGGCGGGATTGACGATCTTGCGCAACGAGATCAGCGCCGACAAGGGGTTCACGATCGAGCCACGGGCGCCGAGCAGCCCGAACGGCGAGCCGTCGTATCTGACGCTCCCCGAGGTCGACCAGGATCAGGGTCAGCTGTGGTTCGCCAGGCAGATCAAGGCCGACTACGGGTCCAGCGTGTTCGCCGATGCGTGGAGCGCTCCGGCGTTCATGAAGACCAACGACTCGGCGATCAACGGCGGCACGCTGTGCGGGGTCCCGGGCGCGAGCTGCAGGAGCGGTGATTGGCGCCAGGCCTACGCCAACTACCTCGTGCAGTACGCGAAGGATTACGCCGCGGCGGGTGTCCGGCTCACCTACGTGGGCCCGGAGAACGAGGGGAACCTCAGCGCTCCCCAGGACAGCATGATCATGAGCCCGGCGCAGACCGCCAACTTCATGCAGGTCCTCGGCGCGACGCTCGCGCGGTCCGGTCTTTCGACGCGCGCGGAGTGCTGCGCCAGCATCAGCTGGAACTACGCGCAGAAGTACGCGGCCGCGATCGCGACCGACAAGGCAGCGAACACGGCAACGGCGCTGTTCACGAGCCACGGCTACTTTGTAGCGCCCGACTCGCCGCTGAAGGGCTGGAGCAAGCCGGTCTGGGAGACCGAGTGGGCGCCGTTCGGCTTTGCGCCGTGGGACCCGGCCTGGGACGACGGCTCAGTGTCGTCCGGATTCACTTGGGCTCAGAACATCTACACCGGCTTGACCGCAGCGAACCTGGGCGGGTTCCTCTACTTGTGGGGCGCGAACACGAGCACGACGGCGATGACCGGCCCCAATACGGGACTGGTTGAGGTCAACGGCACCACCGTCGCCACGTCTGGTCGATTGTGGGCGTTCGCGAGCTACAGCCGGTTCATCCGTCCGGGCGCGGTGCGCATCGGGACAACGACGCGCGACGCGGGCCTCAAGGTCAGCGCGTTCCGCAACAGCGACGGGTCCACCGCCGTGATCGTTCTCAACACGTCCTCCACCCGCCAGGTCGCGACCTTCTCGCTGCCCGCGCTCGGCGCAGCGCACGTCACGCCGTACCTGACCGACACAACCCACCAGCTCTCGGCGCAGACCCCGATCACGGTCAGAAACAACGCCTTCACCGCGACCCTGCCGCCACGGTCGCTCCTCACCTACGAGATCCGATCGTGAGCATCGCGCGCCCACGACGACCAAGCGCACCACGCGCGACCCAGAGGATCGATCCGGCTAGTGCTCGGGATCTGCTCGAGCAGGTGCCCCGGGCATGCATTTGCTTCGCCCGTGACAACGGCCTCGAGGTCGCGCCGGTGTCGCTGCTTTGGCGCGAGGGTCGATATCTGATCGGTATGGCCGAGCAGGCACTTAGCCGTCCCGTCGCCGGTCAGGAGGTCGTGCTCCTGGTCGACGAGGGCAGGCAGTTCTTCGAGCTGCGAGCCATCACGGTACGCGGGGACCTTGATCCGGTCCAGGCGCCCGTGGACTCGCCGCCAGGGCGAACGTGGTACGAGCTTAGCCCGACCCGGGAGGCGGCCTGGGACTTCGGTGCGCTCAGGATGGTCCGGAGCGATGAACCCAGAGGGGCTGGCCATCCAGCAGATCGTTCGCCGCGCGACGGTCGCGCGACTGGCCACCCTGTCCCGCAGCGGTCGACCGGCCGTTACACCCATTTACTTCATACAAGCTGGCGGCCACATCTGGCTGGGGACCGTCGACTGGACGCTCGCCGCGCGCAACGTAAAGACCAACCCGCGGGTGAGCGTGCTGCTGGCCATCGAGAACCAGGACCCTCACCGAGTGCTGGTTCGCATCAGAGGCCGGGCGGTCCTGCGGACCGACACTCGTACCCAGCGCAAGTACAGCCGACGGGTGGCCCGTAAATACCTCCTGACCGCGGACGGCCTGCGCGACTACCTCGGCCACATACCGCAGCTGCGACCGATGCACTACTACCACGCCGACAATGCTGTCCGGGGCCAGGCCTGTGTCATCGATGTGGCTGCGGAGCACATCGAGTTGCTCGACGGTGCCTGATCGATGGGTTCGCCGCCCTGAGATGCCTGTCGGAAAGCGCCGTCGGTAGCTGCCAAAAAGCTGGCCGGTCCCCAACGCGCTCGTGGGGTCCGCTGACCCGTAACGAGCGTCCGTCACCTAGCACAGACCGAGGCGAGCCACGCGGCCGCGGCACCCGCTGGGCGTGGCAAGCTCACCGTTGATCCCGACGCCGGTCGGCACATGTAGGACAATGGGGGAAAAAGGGGGCTTCTACGTGGGCATGAATGTAAGTAAGCGAGTTGGTCGTCCTGCAGCAGTTGCTGCGGTTGTGACGCTGGCGGCTGTCGTGGTCGGCTGGGGGAGCACATCCGAGTCGTCGGGTAGCTCGGCGGCCAAGTCGAGCAGCAGCTCGCTGTCGGGGACGATCAGGATGGACGGCGTGTGGTCGGGTGCCGAGCGGTCGGCATTTCAGGACGTGATCAACACCTTTCACCGGCGGTATCCGAACGTGACGGTCAGGTTCAGGTCGACCGGCGACAACACGCCGACGGTGCTCGCGAAGGCTGTCGCTGACGGTCATCCGCCGGATCTGGCTGACATCGCACAGCCGGGACTGGTCAAGCAGTTCGCGGACATGGGCGCGTTGAAGCCCGAGACGTACGCGCTCGCGTCCTACAAGGCGAACTTCGGGCCCGCCTGGGTGAAGCTCGGCACGATCAAGGGCAAGTTGTATGGGGTCGTGTTCAAGGCGTCGAACAAGTCGACCGTCTGGTACAACGTGCGCGCGTTCAAGACCGCCGGGATTTCCCGGCCCATGACCTGGCGGCAGTTCCTCTCCGATGCCAAGGCCCTGAAGGTTTCGGGCACGCGCGCTTACTCGATCGGCGGCGCGGACGGGTGGACGCTCACCGACTTGTTCGAGAACGTCTACCTTCGCCAGGCCGGCGTGGCGAAGTACCGGGCGCTGTCGGCCCACACGATCAAGTGGACCGATCCCACGGTCAAGAACGCGCTCACGACGATGGCCAAGGTGTTCGGTGACACCTCGAACATCTACGGCGGCACGACCGGCGCGCTCCACACCGACTTCCCGACCTCGGTCAACAACGTCTTCCGGAGCCCGCCCAGGGCGGCGATGGTGATGGAGGGCGACTTCGTGCCGGGCGTCGCGACGGTCAAGGCCACGCCGGTCATCGACTACAACGTGTTTCCGTTCCCCTCGATCAACGGCTCCGGGCCCGAGGTCGAGATCGGCGGCGACACGATTGTCGCCTTCAGGGATACCCCCGCGATCGAGGCGTTCGTCAAGTTCCTAACGACCCCGCAGGCGGCGGCCGCGTGGGCCAAGCACGGCGGCTTCGCCACCGGCAATAGGAACATGAGCCCGAGTGCATATCCCGACCCGATCACCCGGTCGACCGCAGCGCCCGTGGCGTCCGCCGCCACCGTTGTGTTCGACATGTCCGACCAGCAACCGGCCTCCTTCGGCGCCACCGCCGGACAGGGCGAATGGGGCCTATTCCAGGCGTTCTTGCGCAACCCCAAGCGCGTCAACGGGATCGCGGCGAAACTGGAGGCTGCGGCGACCGCTGCGTACAAGAAGCGAAGGTAGCCCGTTAAACGACGCGAGGATCACCGCCGGGCGCACTGGAGGCTTGATGTGGGGTTTGTCCGGCGTAGGCTCGGTGCTCTGGGTGGGCGGCCGGTTTGGATGTTGATCAGAGTGCCGAGGGTCAGGGTGCGGAGGCTTTGAGCGATCCGCCCGCTACCTCCTTTCGCTCGACGCTGCGCACCTCGTCGAAATCGACCACAGCCCGTTACGCGCGGGAGGCGCGCACGGCCCCGACCAGGATCAGCAGCACTCAGCAAGCACCGCAGCGCCACGCCCGCTTGGCCAGCGCCCGAATACGTGACCAGTGACCGCCGACCGTGGCGCTATGAACCGCGGCTTGTCGCCGTGCCGGTGACGGGCGCGACGTGAGGACTGCCTGGTGCGTTGTCTCGGATCAGGATGAACGCGTTGTGGTGTCCGGGCGACGTGGGTCGGAAAGAAACCGACATGACACAGCTCTTCCCGGGCGCGATCGGCCGGGAGATGCAATCTTTAGCGACGAGCCTGAACTGCCGGCGGTTTGGTCCGGTGAGCCGAACCGCCCTCACGTGCAGCGCCTTCCGGCCGGTGTTCTTGACGGTCAAAGTTCGCCGCATCCGACGGTGGCCGACAGTCGTGTGAGGGAAGCTCAGCCGACCGGGGGAAAGCACGAGCGCCGGGCTGTCCCCTGCGGTAGGCAGATACTGCGAGGTGCCGCTCAGCGGTGCCGTCTGTGGACTGCCTGGAGCATCCATCGTCGGTGAACGTCAGGGTGGCGGTCTTCGGGCCCACGTCCACGATTTCCCACGGCACGAACTTCACCTGGATCCGGCAGGTTGCTTTGGGGGCCAGGGTCTTCCCGGAGCAGCCATCATTCGCCAGGGCAAAGTCGCTGGCGTCGGTGCCCGCAATCCCGACCGCCGTGACACTCATGGGAGTGTGACCGGCGTTTGAGAGCGTGACCGACTTTGCGGGGTAGCCGCGGAACATGGTCTGGGTGCCGAAGTCGAGCGAGCTCGGCTGAATGCTGGCCTCGGGCTGTCCCGGCTGGACGGTAAACGAGTAGGACGAGTAGTTGCGCAGCTGCGGCTGCCCGGAGTCCACGACCTGGATGGTTACGGTTGAAGAGCCGGTCGCGGTGGGGGTTCCGGAGACGGTTCCGGTTGCGGGATTCAGGCTGAGGCCTGCCGGCAGCTGCCCGGAGACCACGGACCAGCTAAACGGAGCAGTGCCGCCGGTCAGTTGGGGGCTGAAGCTATACGGTTGGCCGACGGTGGCGTTCGGGGCGGGTGAGGTAACGGTCAGTTGAGCCGGGAGCCCGTCAACTTGCTCGTTGTTGTCATCGGCCGCGTACACGTCGCCGGGCGGCGGTCGCCGCGACGCCGTACGGGAGGCCCAGGCCCGAGGGACCGGAGGGAAACGGGAGGACCACTTGCTTGCCAACTGCGTGAGGGAGCTCGAGCACTCTCCAGTTTGCGTTATCGGAGACGAACACGTCTCCGGACTGGTCGACGGCGAGCCCCGTCGGCCCCCTCAGCCCGGTGAACGGCAGCGTGGTCGGCGTACTCGCACCGTCGGGCAGCTGCAGGACCCGGCTGTTGGCGCGATCGGTCCCGTCGGCGACAAACACATCTCCGGCCTGATCGACGGCCACTCCGTCGGGGCTGGTCATCTCGCCGAATGGCAGGACCAGCTGGACGGGGCCCGCAGCTGTCCCGGGCGACGGCGCCGGTGGAACCGGGCCGTTGCCCACCTCGAACACGTAGGCTGGAAAGCCCTGCCTGCGCGGTTGGCTCGAATCGGTGACCCTGAGCGTGACCGTCGAGGACCAGGCTGACTCGGGGTGCCTGTGATCGACCCTGTCGAGGGGTTGAGGCTCAGCCCCGAGGGGAGGTTGCCCTGCAGTACCGACCAGTGGTACGGCGCGGTCCCGTTTCCAAGCTCGGGCGTGAAGCGGTACGGCTGGCCAACCTGCCCCTGCGGCGCACGCGAGGCGGCGCTCATCAATGGCTCGACGGTCTGCGTGAAAGATCCCGAACTGGCCCCGTAGGAGTCGTCTCCCGAGTAGTTCGCGGTGACGGTGTGCTGGCCGACGCTCAACAGCGGCGTGGCGGAGGACACGGCGACGCCGCCGCTCACTCCAACCGGCCCTCCAAGGTTGACGCCATCGACGCTGAACTGGACGGTGCCTGTCGGCGTGTTCCCATGCCCGACGAAGGGAGCGACCGCGGCGACGAAGTGAACCGCCTCGCCACCGACGGACGGGCTTTGAGACGAGGTGACGCTGGTCCGGGAACCTAACGTGTAATTGCGGGTCAGCTGGCCCTGACCGTCGTTTACGTCTGGGGCCAGGCCGTGATAAGTAACCTCGTTCACGAGCAGGTCGGCGCCCCACTGCCGCCCTGTGCGCACTGGCTGTCGTCGGCGTACGACGTCCCGGCCCCCCGCCGCCGCCCGGGGCGCCGACGGTCCCGCTTGCTCCGGTTTGGCCGCCTCCACCGCCGTGCCAGCAGCCGCCGCCTCCACCGGCGCCGCCGTTACCGCTATCGGCGTCCGCGCTGGTGCCGTCGAATCCGAACGGCTGTGAGTTGTAGCCACCGGGTCCGCCCTCACCGCCCGACCCGCTACCAGCGCCTCCGTCCCCGGCGCCGCCCGTGCCCCCGGGACCCCGGCGCTGCCTCCCTTTCCGGCGGGGCACAAGCCCGTCGCAGACTCACCGCCACCACCACCACCGCCGCCGGCGACGACGAGCGCCGCCGGCTGTGACGATTGCCACAGCACCGCCGAGCCGCCCCCGCCTCCGTTGCCGTCTCGGCCGCCACTCCCACTCCCCGGATTGCCACCGTGACCGTAGCCGAAGCCGCCCTCAGTCCCGCCCGAGCATCCCGTGTAAAGAAGCAAGGAGCTTGCCGGCCCCAAGAACTGCCTTGCAAGCGCCACGTTGATCGTCGCCTTGACTTCAGCGCCGCCGCCCCCGTCGCCGCTCGCAATGCCACCCGGCGTACCGCCGGCCGCCCCCATCGCGTCGACGTGCAGCACGGGGACGCCCGGCGGCAGTGGGAGCGTCACGGGCGCACCCGTGCAGTCATACGTGCCGGTGGCGCCCAGCTGCCCCTTCATCGCAATTCTGGAGCCCGCCACATGACGAAAGCCACCGGCCACCCCCGCGGCAGCGTGCACCGAGAGAATCGCACTCAGCGCTGCGGCGACGGGCAAAGTTCGACGAGCTAGCTTCCAGATCACCGTGCCAGCACAGTGACACGCGCGCAGGCCGCCAACACCCCGACACCCCCTGAGATTTCCCCCGATATTGCCGGACACCGGGCCGCAAACCTCGCATGGGGCGTGTCCGGAACGCCTTCCTCCGGCGCGACCGCAATGGCGACCAGGGGACTGAGGTGCTGTAAAGAGCTTCGGTGCTGTCAAGGCGACGTATCGTGCTGCTGTCGCGCAATAGAGAGCCCCGGGGTTGATCAGCTCGTCGACCAATCGTCTTTGAGGATGGCGTAGCCGACGCTGTCTAGCCATTGGCCGGACCGGTGTAGTGACTCGCGGACTGCGTGCAGTTCACGGCGCATGCCGACGCGTTCCATGAGGCTCAACGAGGTGTCGTTGTCGAGGAAGCAGTTCGCGGTGATCCGGCGCACGCCGAGGTCCTGGAAGCAGTAGCGGAGGAGCTCACGTACGGCTTCGGTCGCGTAGCCGTGGCCGGTGTAGTCGGGGTCGAGGACCCAGCCAAGCTCTGCTTGCGCGTTGTGGGCCTGGCCGGCGACGTCGACCTGGGCCCAGGCGTCCTCGCGGCGGAGCATGAAGTCGCCGATGAGTGGGGCTGCGGCGTCGTGGCCGAGCGTGACGATGACGGTGGTCGCCAGTCGAGCGGGCTCTGTGAACAGGTTGCGGTAGCCGTCGAGGTCGGCGGGACAGCCGGTGAGCCACTCGTTGACTGACTGGAGTCGGCGGTATGTCCAGGTTCCCTCGGCGTCCTCGGAGGTGGCGGGACGGAGGGTGAGGCGTTCGGTGTGCAACGGACGCTCGAGCACCGATCGCCAGGTGCGGACAGGCTCAGCGGTGGTGCGGAGATCGGTGATGACGGCGCCGATGTCGCGCAGGCCGGCGAGTACGCCGTGTAGTTGAGCTTGGTCGGCGATCACGGCGGTGATGGTGGTGGTGCCGTCGTTCTCGCGGGTCATGTCGGGCTCACCGAGCCGGGCTGACCAGTGGTCGTCGAGGTGGCCGTGGACGCGGATCGCGTATGTCGTGGATGCGGTGTTCATGGGAGCGCTCGGGCGTGTTGGCGAACCGGTTCCGCTCCCGGCTCAGCGGGTCACCGGCTGCGCGGCCCATGTCGTGGCCGGCGCGTCGGCGGTTTGGGCCTGCCTGCGCTGGCCTCGCCACAGCGAGAGGCCGAGGCCGATCAGCGCGACGCCGGTGGGCACCGCGAACGGGCGGCTGAAGGACTCCGGCAGCACGGACAGCGCGAGGGCAGAGGTGGTGCCGTAGGCGAGCAGCAAGGAGGCCCAGCGAGCAAGGACGCCGGCGCGGAACAGCGCGATCCCGAACAACAGACCGCCGAGAGAGTAACCGATGCCCATGACGATGAACAGCTCGTGCATGGGGCCGATGCCGCCGCTCGGGCCGTGACCCATGGCCGCGTTGATGACGTGCTGGACGTAGCCGGGGTTCGAATGCGCCACCGTCGGGAGGTAGTAGCCGATGATGGACTCGGCGGCGAACATCGCGAGGTAGCCGGCGGTCAGCAGCCCGTATCCGGCGCGCCCGAGGTGCCCGAGCCGGCCGCGGTGGCTGGCGAACATGCCGGTGAAGCCGGCCAGCGCCAGGATGGCCATCAGGATCTTTGCGGACTCGCGGAGCGTCATGTCGGTGGTGACGAGGTGCGCGACGTCGGCCGGCGGGTGGTTGATTTGGACGCCGATGAAGATCGCGCCGGCGGTCGCGGCGCAGAGGCCAGCGATCGCGGTGCGGCGGTTGGTGGTGGTGCTCACGTCGGACTCCTTTGGTCTGGGTGCCGGGCGGGTGTCCGGCGATTTCGACAACTTAGGAATCGATGTGGTGAGCGCACATCACACGATGATGTGATTGAGAGTGGTGATTCGGCCGCGGAGCGCTCAGAGAACGCCGCGGTCGATGGCTCGACGTACTGCTGCGCGGCGGGTGTTCACGTCGAGCTTGGAGAAGATGTGCTTGGTGTGGGTCCGCAGCGTGTTCACCGAGATGTAAAGGTGTCCTGCGATCTCCGGCCCGCTGAGCTCGGTCGCCAGCAGGCGCAGCACCTCACGCTCACGCTCGCTGAGCTCTTCCGCGGCGGCATCTCTAACGGGCGCGGGGGGCGGCGCCAGCGGTCTTCGTGCGGCGGCGAGCAGCTGCTCGGCGTGCGCCCGGCTGTCGTGCGGACCCGAGCGGGCGACTTGCCCGAGCAGCTCCGTCATCGGCTGTCCCTCGTCGAGGAAGAGCCGGCAGTAGCCGGCCGGCACCCCGGCGATCAGCGCCGCAGCGAGATCGGCCGTGGCCGAATCCGCTTCGTCGTTCGCGTGGTGGGCGAGCGCTCGCAGCATGCCCGCCTCGATCAGCGTGCCGTCGTGGCCTGCCGCCTTCCCGACGTCAAGAACGCGGTCAAGTAGGTCGAGCGCCCCCTGCGCGTCGCCCTCGGCAACGAGCAGCCGGGCGAGGGTGAGCTGGTCGTACTCGGCCAGATAGGCCGGGGGATCCGTCGGCGAGACGCCGCGCTCGCGCGCCCACGCCCGCACGTCATCGAGGCGGCCTTGGACGATCCGCACCCGCGCCCTGGTCGACGCGATCGGCCGCACGTCCGGAAAATAGCCGGGCAGGAACAGCGGCTCGGCCTGGTCGAGCATCGCGATCGCGCCGTCGAGGTCGCCCTGGGCCTGAACCAACGCGGCCCTCGCGGTGTACCAGCGGTGCCGGTTCTCCAGCAGCGACGCGCTGTCGCCGAGCTCGCGGGCGCTCTCGAGGTGCTCCGCGGCCGCATCGAGGTCGCCCTGCTCGCGCAGGACGTCCGCGAGGCCGACGTGCAGGTCGCCGGTACTGGACAGCACCGGGCCGGGGTGGCTCCCGGCCGCGGCCAGCGCGCGCTCGTAGAGCCGGCGCGCCTGCACCGGACGTCCGCGCGCCAGCCACATGTTCGCCAGCACGACGGTCGCTCCCAGCTCGTCCGCGACCATGCCGGCCGCGTGCAGGCTGGCGACCGCCTCGCTGAACGTGTCCACGGCGGTATCCAGGTCGCCGGCTGCCCATGCCGCCAGGCCGAGGAACCCGGCGGCGGCACCGCGCGGGAAGTGGTCCTCCGGTCCGGCCAGCGCGAGTGCCCGGCGTGCGTGCGCGACCGTACCGTCGACGTCGCCCCGGGCCTGGGCGACCGAGGCGCGGTAGACCGCGATCATCGCCGGGAGAGAACGGAGCTCGCCCTCCCGGTCTGCGGCCGCCTCGGCCAACGCGCCCGCCGTGGGGATGGTCAATGGCGGCGCTGTGTCGAGACCAGCCTCGGCGGCATGGAGCCACCCCTCCACCCCGTCGAAGTCGCCCTCCGAGAGCCGGCTCCACCCCATGAACATGGCAAGCAGCGGTCGGCGGCTTACGACGTCTTCAGGCAGCGCGACCAGCCAGTTGCGAAGGGTGCGGTCCTGGCGTCGTCGCCGCAGGTCGGCCAGGGTGAGCTCGACGAGATCGGCGGCGTGTTCGTGGTCGCCGCTCGCGATCGCATGCCGCACGGCATCGCTCAGCAGCCCGTTGCCGGCGAGCCATCGGCTGGCCGCCGCGTGCAGCTCACTGACCCGGTCGGCACCGCGGGCAGCCAGACGGGCACGCAACGCGTCCGCGAACAGGTGGTGGTAGCGGTACCAGCGCCGCTCGTCGTCGAGCGGCACGACGAACAGGTTCTCGCGCTCAAGGGTCTCCAGCATCCCCTGACCATCGGACCGACCGGTCAGGGCATCGCAGAGACCGCCGGTCAGGTGGTCGAGCACGGAGGTGTCGAGCAGGAAGGCGCGTACCTCGTCCGGCTGCCCGCCCAGCACCTCCTCAACGAGGTAGTCGAGGACGAACCGATGGCTTCCAGAGAACGCCTCGACGAAGTCCGCCACGTCTCCAGAGGCGTCGGGGACGCCGGCATGGGTGCGGGCCGACAGCGCCGCCAGCTGCAGCCCGGCCGCCCACCCCTCGGTGCGCGCCTCGAGCGCGGCCACGAGTGCGGGCTCGAGCTGCAGCCCCATCACCTCGTTGAGGAACACCTCCGCTTCATCGGTGGTGAACCTGAGGTCCGCCGCCCGCACCTCAACGAGCTCGCCACGCGCACGCAGACGGGACAGCGGGAGCGGCGGGTCGGCCCGAGTGCTCATCGCCAGCGTGACCTGTGGAGGCAGGTTCTCCAGGAGGAAGGCCACCGCCTCATGCACGCCGGCCCCGTCAATCGCGTGGTAGTCGTCGAGCGCCATCACCATGGGACCGGCAAGGACGTCGAGATCGTTGATCAAGCTGACCAGGACGGCCTCGGTTGGCGTGGTACTGCCGGCCTCCAGCAGGGCGAGCGCGTCGACCCCAGCCTCGGGTTCGGCGGTCTGAATCGCGGCCACGAGGTGGGTTAGGAACACGCGGAGATCTGCGTCGCCCGGGTCGAGAGCCAACCAGGCCACTCCGCACTGCGAAGTGCCGGCCGCCGCCGCCAGCCACTGCGCCAGAAATGTGGTCTTGCCGAACCCAGCCGGTGCCGCGACCAGCACCAGCCTCGGCCCTTCGCCTCCGCCCACACGCAGTTGATCGGTGAGCCGGGCGCGCGACACCAGCCGGCGACGCGGCGACGGTAGGTGCAGCTTGGTGCCCAGCACAGACATTCGCTCAGCGTAGGCCCGTAGTGCGCTCAGCGGGCTAAAGGCCGCGTATACGGGCTCCCTCAGCCTGTATCCGACCGGAATACGAGCACGAGCACGCGTAGCGCGAGGATGCCGGCAAACACGAGGAGGCAGTAGCCGAAGAACGCGTATAGGGTCACGCTGTGGGTCACCCTCGGCCCTCCGTGAAGACCAAGGATGAGTACGGACATGACGCCGAGGGTGGCGGCCAGAAATGCGAGCACCAGCTGGTTCACGAGGCCGGTTAGGTAGCGGCGGTCGGCCTCGTCGGCTAGCAGGCGGACGTTGAGGCCGAGTCGCCCGTGCTCGAGTGAGGCGCTGATCCGATCCAGCCGGCGCGGCAGCCGGCGTAGCATCGGCACCAACGAGATCAGTTCGTCGCTGGCGGTCTTGCGTAGCGCTGCGGGGCTGAGCTGCGCGGCGAGGTAGTCGGTGGTGAAGCGGCGGGCGTCCGTGAGGATGTCGAAGCCGGGCGCGAGCTGGGTCAGCGTGCCCTCGATCGTCGCCAGCGCGCGGAACGCCCCCGCGATCTCGGGCGGCACCGATAGTTCATGCTCAGCGATGATCCGGAAGAGATCCCCGAACATGCGCACATCGGGAGTGGTTCCGGCCCCGACGTGGCGGGCCATGAAGACGCCGAGCGCCCGCTCGAGCGTGGGCTCGTCGAGCGCTTCGGGTCGCTGAACGATCTCCAGCAGCGCGTCGTTTAGCGCCGCGGATCGCCACGATCGACGGCGACCAGCAGCCGCTGCAGCCCGGCCCGAAGCCCGGCGTCGATCCGTCCAACGGAGCCGAAGTCGAGCAGGGCCAGCTGTCCATTGGCGAGCAGCAGCACGTTGCCCGGATGCGGATCGGCGTGGAAGATGCCGTCGATCATCACCTCGCCTAGAAGAGTGTCGAACAGGGTACGGGCGAGTTCCTGGCGGTCACCGATCTGCTCATCGGCCGCAATCGCGCCTAATGGGCGGCCGTCGAGCCGCTCCATCACGAGCACGTTCGAGGTAGACAGGGGCTCATGCGGTTTCGGTATCCGGACCGACGCCGCGGCGCCCCGCGTGCTTGCCGCGGCGGCCACGGCGGTCATGTTCTGCGCCTCGATCCTCAAGTCGAGTTCCTCCCTGAGCGCCGCCGCGAACCCGTTAGAAAGGTCGACCGCGCCGACTCCCCGCCCCCAGCGCGTGCTGCGCTGGAGGCGCCTCGCCAGTCGATCGACGATGTCCAGATCCCATGCCACGACCGTGTCGATCCCCGGCCGGCGAACCTTAACCACGACCCGCTCACCGGAGTCGAGCACGGCAGCGTGCACCTGCGCGATCGAGGCGGCCGCGAGTGAGCTGCGGTCGAAGCTCGCGAACATGTCGTCGACATCGGCTCCGAGCTCGGACCTCACCACTTGCTGGACCTCCGGCCACGGGACTTGCGCGGCGTCGTCCTGCAATCCGCTGAGCTCGTCGATGAACTCGGTCGGCAGTAGGTCCCGCCGGGTCGCCAGTATCTGTCCGAGCTTGATGAACGTGACGCCGCCATCCTCAAGCGCGAGTCGGAGCGAGCGCGCGAGCTGGGTGCGGCCGTCGTGGGTCTGGAGCTCGGCGCGGCGAGCGCCCCGCAGGTAGGGGAGCATTCCCCGGCGGACCAGGATCCTGGTGATCTGCGAGTAACGGCGGATCCGCCGCGCGCGCTTGCGCAGCCCTCGGATCAAGTACAGCGGTCCCGGCATCGTCCCACTCGGTAGGAGCGCCTCGAGGATGACCAATACGAGCATCCCGATCAACAGCGCGATCGCCACCCCGAGGATCACGAACCACACGGCCGGTAGGAACGGCCATTTGCCGTTGCGCTTGACGATCGAGCCCCCGATCGCTGTGATGATCGGCGAAGCGAACGCCAATGCCACGATCCCGCCGATTACCCAACGCAGCGGCGAGACGCGCAGGCCAAGCAAGCGGCGCACAGCGAACGCGAACAGGGGCACGGTCACGGCCACGCCGATAACGACGAACGGGACTGTAAGCGCAGTCATCTGGCGCGAAACCTTTCGCGCTGCCCGGCGGCGACCCTGCTTTCAATCCTGAACAGTCGTCCGCGATCGCACCTCCCTGCCGGCATTGCGCGTCTCTGGGCGGCGCCGACGGACCCGCATCGCGCCCAAAGCTCGCGCAGCGAGGACCGAGCCGCTGAACGGCAGGTAACTCAGATGGTTCTTGAACGCGGCGAAGCCGTTCGCGTGTTCTCCGCCCTCGCTGACAAGATCCGGCAAAGAATCCCGGTCACGATCGTGCTGTCCGACCCAGACGCCTCGTCCGCCGGAGTTTCTTACTCCAACGGATATCCCCTCAGCAGGGTCGGCCGAGAACTCGCCGACGTCATCAAGGCGCAATTGGGAATTCATTATTCGCAGGCAAGAGCGATGGTCTGTCGAGATGTTTACCTCGCCGGGATTCGCAACGCCAACGGCCCCACCTGGCCGAACGGGAGCGCGTTCTCCAACCACGCGAAGGTCGTGATGGTTGACAACTCCGCGTTCTATATGGGTTCGGAAACCCTGTACCCGGCGCGACTGCAAGAGCTCGGCATGATCGTCGAGGACCCCGCGGCTTCGCGGACCCTCACCGAGCAATACCTCGCTCCGCTCTACTTCTACTCCCGAGGCGACGCCTGGATAGACCCCGATAGAGACGTTTGCAAGCACTTCTGAGGCCGACCAGCCAAGCGCTGTTCCAGGCGCTCTCGACATAGCAATCGCTCCGGGCCGAGTCTCGAAAAGCCCCGAACTCGCCCCTTCAGCGCCGACGTGCGGGACGACGCGGTCACCCACTTGGGGTGATGACCGGACCGTCACCTCAGGCATCGTTCCACCTTGGTGGCCATGAACGCTGACGCTAGAAGGGCCCGTCACATCCCAAGATTGAGGACGAGGGTTGGCGCTCTGGCCGTGGTTGGGCTGGTTGCGCTCGCAGGCTGCGGTAGCAGCAAGCCGGGCTACTGCACGGACCGAAGCAACCTCGAGAACTCGATCAAGGGGCTGACGAGTCTGAACGTCAGCAGCGGGCTCAGCGGCCTGCAGTCGCAACTCAAGAAGATTGAGACCGACGCGACCTCACTTGTGAACTCCGCGAAGAACGACTTCCCCAGCGAGACCAGCGCGATCAAGTCCACCGTCGCTGCGCTCGAGAGTGCCGTCAACGCGCTCCCGTCGAGTCCCTCCGCCGGGCAGATAGCCACGGTCGCCAGCGCCGCGTCCAGCGTCGTGAGCTCGGTGAAGAGCTTCACGGACGCCACGAGCTCGAAGTGCAGCTGATCCCAGGGTTTTCAGCGTCTCGCGGAGTCGGGCGGCCGGATGACGGGCGGGATTCTGCTCGACACTCAGAGAATCCCTGACGCTCCGGGGGCCGTTATCGCTGGCGCGAGGCAAGGCAGCCGTGGCACGATTGCCGGGTGCCCAGGATCGCGACCATCGGCGTCTACGAGTTCGACGCGCCGGCATTCATCCGCACGCTGGACCTCGCGGGGGTCACGCAGGTCATCGACATCCGCCAGCGACGGGGTGTACGAGGCTCGCAGTACGCGTGGGCGAACGCTCGCCGTCTGCAGGCGCTCCTGTCTGACGCTCGGATCGGCTATGAGTACCACCCAGAGCTGGCCCCCGACACCGAGTTGCGTCACCTCCAGTATCGCGACGACGATCGTCAGGGGGTCGGCAAGCGCTCCCGCGTGCGGCTGTCGGCCGACTACATCCGCAGCTACACGCAGGAGATTCTCGATCTCGTGCCGCTCGAGCCGCTCGTGCGGCGGCTGCCCGTGCACGGAATCGGGGCGCTGCTGTGCGTGGAAGCCACGGCGGCGGCGTGCCATCGCTCGCTGGTCGGCCAGCGCTTGGCCGACCGTTTTGGCTTTGAGGTTGTCAACCTCGAGCCGGTTGAGCCCACCGAGGCCGAGCTTCCTACGACAAGGAAGGCCGCACGATCGAGAAGCCGCTCTCAACGTACGGGATCAACGCGGAGTCGCCGGCGGTTCAAAGGGCGCTGAAGGCGTGCGAGGGCAGCTGAGGGAGGAGCGCGTGCCTGTGGAGGGCGGCGCACTCGACGACCTCACGGTGCAGGACAACGTGAAGCGCCCGGGGCCATGTGCGACATGTCGGTGAGCGGCGCAGCCGTTTGGGGCAGCCTCGTAGCCGCCCGGGCATCGTTTAGCTCAACCGGGTTGCGAGGATCTCGTTGACCTCGTCGAGCAGGTCGCTGTCCTCCACGAGGAGCTGGTTCCCGGTTCCCTGCACCCAAAGCTCTGTCGGCTCGCAGAACGCGTTGGCGAATCCATTGGTGACTCCTGAGACCCGGGCGAGTACGGGCCCGTTCCGAGAGCGCAGGAACGAGAACGTGATGCTAGGCGGCACGTAACCCTCACTGCATTCGCCCGACGCGCTCAGCGGATATTGATCAACAGCGTGCGCAACCTCTCTGATCCTCTTGCGGTTCGTCACGACGATTGTCGGGTTGCGTGAGTCCGTCCAAGAGATGCGCAGCACACCGATGCCGCGCGGGATGCGCTCATGGCTACGCACGATCGGCACCTCAGCATCGGCACGGACCCCGGTCTGACCGTGGGGCAGCGCGACAGTGTCGACATCGAGCCAACTCGGAGCATCGCTGGCGGTCGCGGGAAAGGAGAACGTCAAGTGTTGATTGGCTGGGATCCCGGGCGCGCGCGAGGAGCCGCTCGTGGTTAGCTGCGAGCCGCGCGGCGGATGGGCCGTGATGAACGCGATCACAGAGCTGAGCGACGACGGCACCTTCCAGAAGCGGTGACGGTCGACGAGGCCGAAAACCCCGGGCTTGGAGCCGGGCACGCGCAGGACCCCGCCGTCACCAGTCGGCTCCGCAGCCACCTGGACCGCACCGGCTGGCAGCACCACGTGGCCTAGCAGCCTCTGCGCATCTCTCTGCGCCGCAACTTTGTTGCTCGCAGTCGTTCGGGCCGCCGAGACCGCCCCAAGACCGCCCCACAGCAAGGCGGCAACCACGACAACCGCCGTCACGTTGCGGCTCGAGGTGGTCATCCCAGAAGGCTACGACGAACCACCTAACCGATCACAAACACCGCAAGCGCAATGGCGACAGCGCGTCGCCCCGCATCCAGAGCTTACGGCCGCGCGTCGTTCAAGCACCAGCTAGCGTCCCGGGTGTGCAGTTCAGCCGCGAGTTGCGCAATCACGTCCTGGCGGGAGACATCACGCTCTCGGTCCGACTATGGAACCGGCCGCGGGTCAAGGAAGGCGGTCGCTACCGGGTCGGTCTCGGTGAGATCGAGGTCGACGCAATCGAACTTCTTCCGTTCGCGGCGATCACCCGAGAAGACGTCCGACGAGCCGGCGAGCCCGACCGGGAGACGCTGCGCCGTCGCGCCGCGCACGCCGGGCCGATCGACGAGGACACGCTCGTCTACCGGATCGAGTTCCATGCGATAACGCGGTGACGGCGGGCACAGGTGCTGCCCAGCCTCGATGGTGCTTCGTGTCCGGCGAGGTCCCAGTGATGCGACACTCGGCGCATGCGTATCGTCGAGTTGGCGGCCCAGCGTGATGATCTGCACGCGTTCGTGGTCATCGACCATGATCACTTCCCGGTGTGCGCCGGCGGGACTCGGATGTTGGCGGACGTCGACGTGCCCGAGGTCGCCCGCTTGGCGCGGGCGATGACGTGGAAGTTCGCCGCGTGTCGCGTTCCGTACGGCGGCGCTAAGGCGGGCGTTCGTTTCGGGGGCGGTGATCGCCCGGCCGTGCTGGCGGCGTACAGGCGCGCGCTCGAGCCCTACCGCGAGGTGTTCCTGACGGGGCCCGACATGGGCACCTTCCCGCAGGACTTTCTCGACGGCGGCGAGGACCCCTTGCCGCTTTGGGCGCGGACGCATGAGGGGCTCGGGATGGACGATCTTGCGACCGGTCATGGCGTCAAAGCGGCCGCGGAGGCGGCGCTCGCCCATCTCGGGCGCCCGCTGGCCGGCGCGGCCGTTGTGATCGAGGGCTTTGGAAAGGTGGGCGCGGGCGCCGCGCGAGCGTTCGAGCGCGCCGGAGCCCGCGTGGTCGGCATCAGCACGGTTGCCGGGCTGGTCGCCGACCCCGACGGCCTCGCGGTCGAGGAGCTGATCGCGTTGCGTAACCGTTACGGCGATCGCCTGGTCGATCATGCCGGCACGCCGGCTCGTGCCCGCGAGGAACTCTTCGAGCTCCACTGCGACGTACTCGTCCCCGGCGCCCGCCCGGACTCGATCACCCCCGCCGTTGCCCACCGTGTCCGCTGCGCCGTCGTCGCGCCAGCCGCCAACGCCCCCTACGATGCCGACGCGATCGAGGTCCTTCACGATCGCGGGATCATCGGCGTTCCCGATTTCGTCGCCAACGCCGGCGGCGTCCACCTCTACGTGAGTGTGACCGACAAGGACACGCCCGAAACGGCGCTCGCTGTGATCGAGGAGAAGATCCGAGCAGTCGCCGCGCAAACGCTCGCGACTGCGGAGGAGCACGCCGTTACCCCGCTCGCGGCCGCGCTGCAGGACGGCCGCGCGTACTTCGCGCAGGCGACGGGTGCGCCGGACGAAACGCTGGATGAGCTCTTCGCGGGTACGCCTCCGGTCGCCGATCGGCTCCGACCACGGCCCTGATCTGGCCTGAATTGGGGCGGCCGATGCCGAGAGCACCGCGTGTCCCGTGCAATCGGACGATCGCTAGCGGGGGCTTTGCTCAATCGCCACGACCCGTTCGGTTGCAGCGGCCGTGCGCGCAGCGTCCAGCACCTCAGCGGTCGAGATTGCATCCCACGGGTCGACCGGCAGCGGGCCGTCGCCACGAACAGCCCTAGCGAATCCCGGGTAGAAAAGGTCCCACGCGCCCCGCTGGGACACGAGCGTTTCGCGCTGGCCGGCGCGATGTAGGTGTCCCCAGCGCTCCTCCGGCTCGGCGCCCCAGTTGGGGTAGTCCGCGGGCGAGTGACCAGCCACGAGCACGGCTTCCTGACCGTCCATGCTTGGGACGACGATGTAACTCGCCGCTGTACCGGTCACGCGGAACCGAGGACCGGGCGCGCTCTGGCGCCAACTCCCCCACAGGTGCGAGTGAACTCCGCTCGCATGCGCCAAAGCGATGAACACGTCGTCGTCTAGCCCCACAGACTCATCGCGCGCGTGCATCTCCGCGTAAACCGAGCGCACGGGACCAAACAGCACCAATGCCTGGTCCACGAGATGGCTACCGAAGTCGAGCAGCGTTCCGGCGCCGGCGGCGGGAGGTCCCGGATCCGGAGCGAAGCGCTCAAAGCGCGACTCGAAGCGCACCGCATCGCCGAGGAGCCCGTCATCGAGAGCCTTGCGGATAGTCAGAAAGTCTGAATCCCAGCGGCGATTCTGATAGACGGTCAGCGGGCGTCTGAGTTCCTCTGAGAGGAGCACGGTTTCCCGGGCAGACGCAGCATCCAGCGCAAACGGTTTGTCACACACCACCGCGAGCCCCAGGCGCAGCGCACGCTGGGTCAGCTCGACGTGGGTGCTGGCCGGCGTGCAGATCGTAACGCCCTCCGCGCCCGCTCGTGCGAGATCCTCCAGCGAACTGAACGCACAGCGACCCGGAAACCGTCGCGCGAACTCCGCCCGGCGCTCAGCAGAGGTCGAGACGACTCCCAGAAACTCGCACTCGCTCGCACTGGCGAGCAATGGCGCATGAAAGTAGCGACCACCGAATCCGAAGCCGACCAGTCCGATGCGCACCGGAACCACGCCGTGGAACCTAGCGTGATCTCAACTGCGGGCGCAGCTGGATGGCCTGCACAGGTCGGCTCGTTGTCTGCGGACTTTGCCAATAGTCGCAGCGACCACATATGCTCGATCAGTGAATTTGCCGTGGACGTGGGGCGGGGTCCGTGCGGCAAGGCGGGCATCGCTTGTGCGGGCGTCGGTCGCCATGCTGCTCACCGCGCTCGCGGGGGTCACGGCGTTCGTTGCCGCATCCATCGCTGATTCCTCCGGGCGTGTGCACGCAGCGGCGGGCAGCCCCAGGCAGGGCAACTTCGCCGGCAAGATCGACATCGGCGGCGGCCGTACGCTGTACCTGCAATGCGCTGGACGCGGTTCGCCGACGGTGATCCTTGAATCTGGGATCCACGACTCCTCGGACGTGTGGACACTGACCGATGCCAAGCCGCCGGTGGTCGGATCGCCGACGGTGTTCCGCGGCGTCGCTCGCTTCACGCACGTCTGCATGTATGACCGGCCCGGGACGGTTCGCTACACGAATCCGCCGGCGCTGACCACCCGCAGCTCGCCCGCGTCGATGCCGCGGTCGCTTCAGAGCATGGTCGCCGACCTGCACGCACTGCTGTACACGGCGGGAGTCCCCGGCCCGTACCTGCTCGTCGCCCACTCCTACGGCGGCCTGATCATTCGCTACTACGCTCAGAAGTACCGGCGTGAAACAGTCGGCATGGTGCTCGTCGATGCGTTTGGCACGAACATCAAGCGGATGTTCGGGCGACTGTGGCCGCGCTACGAACACCTCCTCAACTTTCCCGGCACGCCCCTCGAGAACGACCCGGGATGGGAGACGGTCGATGCCGACGCCGCGATCAAGTCGATCAACAACGCCAAGCTTCCGCGGATGCCGCTGGCAGTGATCAGCAAAACCAAGCCGTTCGCGACCGCCCCCGGGACGCCCAAGGACCTGACACGCAAGCTCGAGCAGGTCTGGCCGAAGGTCCAGTCCGCCCTCGTCAACCTCGAACCGCTCACTCCGCACATCTTCGCGACGGGTAGCGATCATTACGTCCAGATCAACGACCCCGATCTCACGATCAGCGTCATCAGGTTGATATTCGACCGCGCCCGTCACGGCCGCTCAGGCTGACCGGCGGTGTCGCCTCGGCGCAGAGAACCCAGCGTTCGACGGCTCTTGGCGATTGCCCGACTTCGAGCTCACGAGCTGACGACGGCGGCTGCTCGTCTGGACGAGATCCTGCAGCGAGCTTCCCTCGACGAATAGGCTAGGCCACCGCACTGGGCGTACGAGCCATCGAGGAGAGACGCATGATCGTCGTCGTTGGACGCGTGAAGACCGATGAAGGCACCCGTGAGGCGCTGGTTCGGATTGGGCAGGCGGTCGCGGCAGCGTCGAGGAAAGAGACAGGCTGTATCAGCTATCGCCTCTATGAGGACACCGAGCTCGCGAACGAGTTCGTCTTCGTCGAAGAGTGGGCGAGCAGCGAGGCGCTCCAGCGCCACTTCGCCACCGCACACGTCGCAGAGTTCATGCGGGCGATTCCGGCGACGATCGTTGGGCCTCCGGATGTCAAGTTCCATACCGTCGGGAGCACCATGGATCTATCTGAGGTCACAACCGGCTGAGGTGGCCGCCGGTTTCTGGCACCTCGTCCAAATGAGCGGCTGCCTGGGCGAGCCTCATCGCGCAGGACCGATCACACACGCGCGAACGTGACAGTGGCACGGCGTGATCACTGATTGCCCGGGCGGTACCGTATTTGTCGGAGTGAGGGACTCAGTGAGTCCGAAGCTGAGCGCGGGAACCAAGCACGTGAAGGCCGGAGAGTGCGAGATAGCCCGTCAGCGCCATGATCGCGATCGACTCCGCAACGATTGCTACGACGATCGTGGCCCTGAAACCGTAGTCGGTGAAGCCGAACAGGCTCGAGCTCTGGCTGATCCAGAGCGCGATCAGCGACGTCGCGGCGATTCCGATTCCGCTCAGCGCGAGGAGCGTTCGCACAGGATCGGCGAAGCGGCGTGTCATCCGTCGCAGGGGTAGCAGCAGTCCCGCTCCGACGATCGTTGCTGCGATGAAGTTCAGCAGAAAGAGCGTGCCGATCGTTGGGATCGTGGAGAAGCCGGTGGCGGTGTATTCGTAGAGGTGGTCGGCGCCAGTAGCGAGGACGCCAGCAGCGCCGAGGCCAAGTAGGAGGTGGGCGAAGATGGTTCGAGTGCGGTGCGTGAACATTCGGGAACTCCGTTTCAGGGTGGCCTACTGGGATGACCGCTGCCTCCGATGCTTCCTTCCCACTGTCGACGCGCATGCAGAGCCGTAGGAGCACGCCGGGCTCACGCGATGTCATACATTTGCGTGAAGACATCTTGCTGGTAACGTGATCCAGCGGGTAGGTGTAGGTCGTCACAAGCGGCCGGGTGACCACCATCTTCGAATCGAATGAGAGTCGTCAGATGAGGGGCAGAGCTTTTCGCTGGTTCGTGGCAGCAGGAGTGCTGACATTGGCGGTATCCGCGATCACCGTGTCCGCGGCGGTCGCGAATGAGAACCCGCACGTCAGGATCGCGGCGCCCCGGACCTCCGAGAGGGCGCGGACGATCACCTTCAGCGGTGCGACGACGGCCCAGTTCCCGGACCTGCGTGCCTACTGGGAGCGCGTCGCCGGTGGCGGGGCAACGTGCGCTGCCACGTTCGCGGAGCGGCCGAGGCTGGTGCAGGAATGGGGGTGGAACGACATCGTCGCCCAGCACGCGGTCGGCCTCGTCTCGTTCGAGCGCAAGGAGACGGTCGCCGCCGGCGACACGGGCGAGCTGCACCTGTTGTGCGCGTACCTGGTCAATCGCAGCGGCCACGTCGGGGCTCGCGCGCAGGGGTCCTACCGCGACCCGGCGCTGAGGTGAGCCCGGTGAGCGCTCCTTATCAAGGACATTCTGAGTCCGACCGGCGCCGTCGGAGTTGGAGAATCAGCTCGCGCCACCGGGAACTGCTCGGTAAGGTTGTGGTGGCGATTCGGAAGATCTCGGGGCGATGGGGCGTCGCCCGTGCCGGCGGGCTGATCGGTGCGACGTTGTTGTTGGCTGCATCGGCGGCCCTTGCCGTGACCGTGAACGGCTGTCAGATCGGGCCCGGCGCTTACTGCCCTGGCGCCAATCTGCACGGCGCCGACCTGGTCAACGCGAATCTTGCAGGCGCGCACCTCCCCGGCGCGAACCTCTCCCGAGCCCGCCTCAGAGATGCACACCTCGCGGGCGCGAATCTCTTCGAGGCCGACCTGAGGGAGGCGCAACTGCCGCACGCTAACTTGACGAGGGTCGATCTGAGCCGCGCGAACCTGTCTTACGCCGACGCCCAGCGCGCCGATCTCAGCCGGGCGAATCTTCGTCGTGCGGACCTTCGGTACACAGATCTCCAGCACGCCAACCTCCGGCGTGCGGACCTCCTGCACGCCGAGCTGGCAGGCCGCCTGCAACTCGAAGCAGCTCTGTTCTGTCACACGACGATGCCTGACGGATCGATCAGATCGGGCGAAAACTGTCGCTGAGGGAGCGCGCGCTACAAGGAGTCTTCAGTTCGCGACAGCTTCCGTGTGACGCCGGCGTCCGGAGGTGAGCCAGCGTTCGGGCGAGTCAGCGTTCGGGCGAGTCAGCGTTAGGGAGAATCAGCGTTCGTCTTCAACGAACGGGTCGCGCGTTTGCCAGGTAGCGCGTGTCGACCGGTCTTGACAATGGCACGAGGTTGCCATCCGCGTCCACCTCCCTCGTCCGGTCGTGAGCCACCGCAGCTTCATCCACGCGAGTCACGCCGGTCTTATCCGGCGCCGTCCCCGCTTCCTGAATGCGGTCCGACCACCCCGTAATGCTGTCAAACCAGCGCCGCGCTGCCAGCCCGTACGGATCGGCGTACCAACCTCCCGAATGCTCAGTCGGCTCCGCTTTGTAAGTGTTGTTCGAGCGGAAAATAAAGGCCATGGCAATCTCCTCTTGCGATGCGTCGCTTCCCTGCTAGATACGGCCCGAGCACCTCCGTCGCTCTACCAGCTAACGACAGCACGCCGGTCGGGTTCGGCCATCAGGGAGTCCCACACTTCCGGTGCATTCAACTACTGAATCAACCGTGCGGTCCGTCAGTGGCGGATGAGCCGGCGCGGCCTACCTCACTGCCAGGAAGAGGTATCGGTTGAGGCTGAAAAAGTAGTCCTCCCCCAGCGCCTTAAGATCCTCCGCCCAATCCCGTGCATCCCGCTCTGTCAGCCCCTGCCGGCCCGGAACGAACGCCGTGATGAACCCGATCAGCCCGGCGCTGAAAGTGTCCGGGTCGTAGCCGGCGTTCAGCAGCGGAATTGCCGCGCGGTGCGCGACCGAGAATCCCGCTGTCGACAGGAGCCCCGTCAGCCGCCGGGGGAGATAAGGATCGACGAGGTGCTCATCCCAGGCGGCGAGCACGCGCCGCATGCGCTCGGCGTCGCGTGAGTGCCACACGATCGAATCCCAGTCGGTGTCGAGCACGAGCAACCGTCCGCCCGGTCGCAGCACGCGGAATGCTTCCCCGAGCGCCGCCGGCATGTCCCGCACGTACTCATACACCTGCGTCGCGACCGCTGCGTCGAACCTATCGCCCCCAAACGGAAGCGCGGAGGCGTCGCCGGCGACGAAGCTGACCTCGGCGGCACCCTCCGGCGGCCGGCGCCCGCGCGCGCGCGCGAGCATGCTCTCGCTCGGGTCAATGCCGTCGACCGAGCCGACCGCGCCCACCTCGGCAGCCATCTCGCAGGCGAGCAGTCCTGGCCCCGACCCGATGTCCAGCACATTCTCCCCCGGTCCGAGTGCCAGGGCCGCGCGTATGGCGCGGCGCTGCTCGACCACATCAGGCGTCAGATATGTGGCTTCGGCCCGCCGCGAAGCCTCGTCGTCGAAGCGGAGCGTTCTGCTCATGCCACGATCTTTTCAACGTCCCTGAGGACTCTCAACCTCACGCGGGCTTGACCGGCGACTGTGACGCGGCGGCGGGACGATGCAGCGGTGAACGTGACGCCGCGGATTGCGGCTGGGGGCTCGACGCCCCGGGATCCAGGACTACCCGGGGTGGAGCACCCGCCTAGGGCGCTGACTTCAAGCGAAGGGGCGGTAGCGCCTCGATCTGCTCCTTCGTCAGGTCAACGCGGATCTCCTGATCGCGGCGGGTCATCGCCCCGATCGGGATCACCACCTGCTTGCGGTCCCATAGGTGTCCCTCGGCGAGCAGCACGTGAGTGACGTGCCAATCGGCCGGGTCGACGATCAGCCCCCCGACTGAGCCGATGAAGCCGTCGGAGGCGTGCACTGGGTCACCGCGCCGCACCTCCACCTCGCCGACCGGGATCCGGTCAGTGGCGATCACGTCGTGCTCGGGGCCGTGCCCGTAAGCGATGTCTCGCATCCCGCCGCCGACGACGCCGGCGGACATTTCGAGCTCGTAGTGAGGCGAGTGATACGCCTCCCCACCGGCGTAGCCGTAAGTTTGGTCCGCCACCGGCAGGAAGTGGGTCTCCTCGCCCTCATCGAAGCCAAGGAACTGCGCGACGGTGCACTTCAACCGGATCTGATCGCCGTCCGATTCGACGATCTCCACCGGAACGAGCCGCCCGAACCCTCGGTGGTGGCCCGGTTTGACGATCAGATGCGTCAATGCTCGGGCGACCGGATCGATGATCACGCCCGCCAGCTTGCCGCACGTCCCATCCGTCCCCGCGACTTCAGCCCCGATGCGAAAGCGTTCCGCGTTTCCGGCAGCCGGCATGGACGCGAGTCTAGTCCTCGCGCGGCTCAACGAGGCAATCCCGCATTCCAGCCTTGGGTCCACGGCAGAGGTTCCACGGCGGCTTCACGTGGCGGCGTTCGTGCGACGACGGTCGTCCCGAGTGACGCTCTACGATGCGAGGCGAGGTACGTCCCGTTCGCTCTCAACCACCATTCACTCCTGATGACAAGCGCTGGATGGCGGCCGACGCGTCAAGGAACGGCGCCCCACCAGAAGCCCGGCGCGCAAGAGCCGATCGGCTTCTCGCGCTTGCATACATCACTGCGGTCGCGATGCCACCGATCGGGTTCTGTCTGGGAATCGTGATCATTTTCCGTTTCGGCAGGCCGCGCTCGAAGCACGGTCTGTGGATCGTTGTGATCAGCATCGTCGCCTCGATTATCTGGTTCCTGATACTCACCTCCGGCGCGCTCAACTCCACCACGACCACCGATTACTAGGCAGTCCGCCGCACCGTTGGCGTGAGCAGCGGGGCTGAGGGACCCGGAGCGAGGTTCAGGAGATCTTGAGCGCGTCACCGAGTACGGTGCAACGCACCGCTTTGGATTGCGCCTTCCAGAGATCGGCAGCGTGGCGCAAGACCGCGAAGTGACCCTTGAGGTGCACCGCGATCACGGCATCCCACTCGCTCTCGCCATGGCCGGCGATGAATGCATCGCGCAGGATGCCCGCGTTGTTTACGACGACGTCGAGGCGGCCGAACTCGCTGATCGCCTGCTGGATCAATGATGCAGCGCCATCCCAGTCTGCGACGGTGCGTGTGTTGGCGACGGCGCGACCGCCCGCGGCCTCGATTTCGGCCACTACCTCGTGCGCCGGCCCGGAGTCCGCCCCACTCCCGTCGTTGGCCCCACCCAGGTCGTTGACGACGACGCTTGCTCCCTCACGGGCGAAAAGAAGTGCGTGCTCGCGGCCGATGCCGCGGCCCGCGCCGGTGATGACCGCAACTCGGCCCTCGAGAGTTCCCATTGTCAGAGCTCCTTGATCTCGGCCGCGCCCTCGCTCAGCACGGCGGTGCCGTCGACGTCGGTCTCAGACGCGTAGGTGGTGGCGTCCCTGCGCCACACGAGTGTGTGGATGTCCTGCCCGGGAAGCACCGGCTTCGAGAAACGGACGGCGAGCCGCTTGAGCCGTGAGACGTCTTCGCCTCCAAGCTCCTGCAGGATGCCCCACGAAGTGAACGCGAGCATGCAGAACCCGTGGGCGATTATCCCCGGCAGCCCCGCGTCGCGCGCGACCTGCTCATCCAGATGGATCGGCATCGGGTCGCCGGAGGCGGCCGAGTAGCGAAACGTCTGGTCTTCATCGACGTGCTGTGTGAACTCGGCCACGGGAGGTTTCGTCCGTATGGACTCATCGAGCTTGTGCGAGGGCGAGAGCTCGCCGATCCGGCGGCCATCGTCGAATCCGCGGATGAACGAAGTGACGTACTGCTCCACCACGAGCTCGTCACGCTCGTCGCGCGTCTCCAAGTACGTGCAGCAGCGGGTGCCGTTGGCGAGACCCTCGAACCCGGTCATCTTGCCGCGGGAGACGAGCCTGTCGCCGGGGTGAATCGGGCGATGGAAACGGAAGTCCTGCTCTCCGTGGAGCACCTTGCCTAGCACCGACAACGGCACGACCTCGAGCGCCGGCTCGAGCAGCGACTGGAACACCGGCACGATCGCGAACACCGGCGGCGCGACGTCGCCTCCGCGGTGCGCAGCGATCGGGTCGTTGGTCGCCTCGGCGTATTGGACAAGCCGCTCGTGCGTCACCTCGAAGCGGACCGCGTCGGTCCACTGGTCGAGCGCCGCCGCGTTGCATTGGAGGGTGGTGGCGCTCATGGCGCCAGAAGCTCGGTCAGCTTCGCCAACGATGCGTCGAGGTTCGCCTGCGCGTCCTTCCCCAATACCTTGCCTAGTGCACCGACGACGAGTTGGCCCTCGAACTCAGCGTCGATCGTGGCTGTGGCGCCGCCGTTTCCGTCCGAGCCGACTCCGAGGGAGAAAGTCGTCTTCACGCCCGCCATCCCGGTGCCGCTGATCGTGAGCTTCGACGGCGCATCGAACTCCTGCACGGTCCACGAGATCGTGTTGGCCATCTCGAGCATGGTCACCACTTCATCGGCTTTGGTGCCAGCCGAGAAGCGCTCCGGGATCTCGCCCTTCCACTTGGTGTGGATGGTCAGCCATCGCTCGTAGCTGCTCGGATCGCAGATCACGTCCCACACTTTCTCCGGTGCCGCGGGGATGTCGACCGCTGCGTTGACCTTGCCAGGGACGCCGACCTACGCACGGATCCCGATCTATCCGTTCGAACATGTCTTTCGTCGTGGGTCGAGCATTCGCGTCTCGATCGAGGCGCCCGTCGGCATAACGGGGGATTTTGGTTTCCTCTTCAACCCCACTCCGGCAACGAACACGGTCTGGCACGACGAGCGCCATGTCAGCGAGTGGGTCTTCAACACGCTGCCGATCACGATGCCTGTCCCGCCCCTTGCGGCGTGCGGCAGCGTGGTCGAAGAACCATGCCGCACGAACACAGAGCCGCGGCCCTCATAGCCCGCAAGGCCACCCTCAGCGACCGGCTCGGCAGGCAGCGCAGCGGGTTATGCTGCCGGCCTGGCCTCGAGCGGGAGGCTGCTCCGGCGGGAAACGAGCACGGGATCGAGAGCATGCGACGGGCGGGAATCTCTACGAGCAGTACCGGTGTCGCAGCGGGTGCGGCCGGCCGACGGCGGCGGCTGCTGTGGTCGGCGCTGCTGGCGGCGGTAGCGACCGTCGTGTCGCCCGCAGCACTCGCGAGCGCGAACTTGGTCAACCCTCAGCAGGAGCAGCAGAACTACGCGATCGGGCAGGAGCGCGCGCGCGCGTGGAACACGCCGCAGTTACAGGCGCAGGTCGTCGCGGCGAGCTTGCAATACCAGCGTGCGCGGGCCGCAGCAGTGGTCGCCGATCCAGGGCGCCAGCCGAATCCGAACTCGTGCACCACGGTTGCCGCGTGCCTGGTCGATTCGCGGCTCGAAAACTGGACCGCGCACGGCGGGATTGTGATGCCGGTCCTGTTCACCGCCCGTGACGGCGCGACGCTGTCCGGGCACGTGTGGGCGACCCGCTCGGGGCTGGCGAAGCGTCCCGGCGTGCTGTTCATCAACGGGTCGATAATCGGCTATGAGCAGGGCTATTGGTTCCTCGCGCAAGCCCTCGCCCGCAGCGGGTTCGTCGTGATGACGTTCGACGTTCAGGGCGAGGGTATGTCCGACCAGTTCGGCCAAGCGCCCGACACGCTCGAAGACGCGTTCGCAGGCACCCCACTGCTCGGACTCGCGTCACCTCAGCGCACGCTCGGCGGCAGCGGGCTGCCGTTCTACGACGGTGGCGAGGACGCGCTCAACTTCTTGCTCTCTACCCCGGCTCATCCATACTTGCCGGTGCCGAGCCGCACGACGGGCACCCGCCACGCGGCCAAGCAGATCGCTCGCGTTCGTGCGGGCCTTGACTCCGCATACGACCCGCTGTGGCGGATGCTCGATCGCGACGAGATCGGGGTTTCCGGACACTCCTACGGCGCGCAGGCGGCCAGCTGGCTCGTGCAACAAGACCCGCGCCTGAAGGCCGCGGTCGCCCTCGACAGCCTCTGCGTCCCGACCTGGCCCTCGCTGGACGAGCTCACCTCACTCGGTGAGGCGCCGGTCAACCGGATCGCCGGCGTCGCGCCCGGCGGTGCGCCGTACGGTTTTGCGCGCGACTGCTTCGGCGCGGCCCAGGGCCCAGCCCCGGCGATCACCAAGCCCGTTCTCGGGCTCAGCGGCGACTACCTGCTCGACTACGCGCCGTACTTCACCGATCCGGACCCCAACGCCAAGAACCTCGCATCCGACGCATACACCCAGGCCGGTGTGGACACCGGTCAGATCATGATCCGCGGCGGCACCCACATCGACTTCGGAGACACCGCGATCGGCGACCTACCGGCCAGCCTCCGCGGCATTGACCTGACCACCTGGTACACGACTGCCTGGTTTGACAAGTACCTGAAACACGAGGCCGCGGCCGACGCAATGCTCACGACCTCGCGGTGGCGAGACGACCTCATCACCGGACAGGTGGATCCCGGCCATGACGCCAATATGTACTCCTACCACTATCTCTCGCGACTGCACGTCACGCTCGCGAACGGCCGGCGATTCGCCTGCGAGGACCTGCGCAACGGCTGCTCGGGACTGACCTCGCCAGGCACCGACTGCGGACCCGCCAACTACTCCTTCCTCGCGATCGACACCGGCGCCGAAACTCCCGACACCTGCACGCGCCGCTCGCCCTAGCGTTTCATGGAGCGCCGGGGGTGCTGCGGGGCGGAATCGCGCGCGGGCGCCGCGGTCAGCCGCGAGTAGGTGTTGTCGAGGTCGTCCTGCAGCACCTCGGCCGCGGTCTTGACCGTTACAACGCGAAGCGGCCGGGTCAGGTGCACGACGTGGTAGCTCCATCCGGCCGGCAGCTTCAGCCGCGACCCGAGCCCCGGCAGCTGACCACGGCTGAGCGTCTGGTCGATCTGCTGACTCCAGGACTGCATCACCCATCTCGAGCCGTGGGTGCCGTACAGCTCGTAGACGGTCTGGCCCGCGTTATAGATGAACGTCGTGGCGCGGTCGACGCGATGGATCGCGTACGGCGAGGCCCTCAGGCTGGTCGCCGTGACGGTCGCCTCTTCGGTCATCCGCATGCCGCCCAGATCCTTGACCACCGGTTGTCCCTGCTGGTGCTTCTGGATCGTGTTCATCGCCCAGAAGCGCGGCCCGTTGCGTAGCGCCACCAGCGCACCGTTGGCCTTCGCGACGGCGGTCGTGTCGATTGCGTTCCAGGCTGCCTCCGGGCAGCTGTTGAGGCCGTAGGTGTTGTAGACGTCGGCCACGATCTCGGCGCCGGTCTTGTGCACCAACAGCAGCTCGCAGTAGCGGTGGCCGAACACGTGACTTGCGATCTCGAGCGTGCTCTTGGGCGATCGCGCGCGGGCAAGCGCCGCTCCGCCACCTGCGATCGCCCATGCGATCGACGTGACGGCGCACACTGTGCACATGGCGGCGAGCGCCGCCGCCCGACCACTGCGCCCCTCGGTCATCATGGGACCAGTAGATCAGAAAGTGTACAGTGTGTCAAATTGTCCGATCGGGATTCTTCCAACTTTCCGTCTGCCGGCGATCGTGGCGCCCGCGCTTCGTCCCACGCCCCGCCGGGCCGCCGGCCGTACCTCAACGTCGACGAACGGCGCCGGCAGTTGCTCGACGCGACCGGGCGTCTCGCAGGCCGTAGCGGCGTCGATGGGTTGACGATGGTCGCGGTCGCCAAGGAGGCGGGGGTCAGCCGTCAGCTCGTCTACGAACACTTTCACGACCTTCCCGGTCTGGTGTCCGCACTCGTCTTCGACCGCGTCAGCAAGCTCGACGCGATGATCGCGGAGGCGCTCAGGCACGCACCGGCTGCTGGCGCCGCCAACGCTGTCCGCGCCGCCGCCGGAATGCTGGCGCTGCCACCCTCCGATCGCCACATCATCCGCACGCTGCTGGCGCTCGCGAGTGTCCCCGAGCACGAGCTTGCAGACCTCGCAACGGGCCTTCGCGCGCGGATGATCGATCGCTGGATCTCCGCCCTGCGGACGACTGATTCACCGCGCTCGCGAGCCCTGATCTGGGCGCTGATCCACGCTGCGTTCGGGCTCGGCGATCAGGTCGACGCGGGCGAGATCACGATCGAGCAGGCAGTGGAGCATTTCTCGCTTCTGCTCAAGACCGCGTTCGTACCGGCCTGACGAGTGCCCTCACCCGTCCGGACGCTTCAGCAGCGCATCGTAACCGTAACTTTCTCACCCTAAAAGGGCGACGACGATGGCGGTCGGCTGCCGGAAGATCGACACCGATGTCTTCGCAGGGAGTCGAGAGTGTCGACGTGGCAGTGATCGGAGCCGGACCAGCCGGTGTGGTCGCGGCACTCCGCTCAGCGCGGCTGGGATCCCGCACCGCGCTCCTCACGCGCGATGCGCTGGGGGGGATGGCGGCGAGCGATGGCCCGGTTCCGGTTCGCACTCTGGCGCACGCCGCGCGGTTGATGCGCGAGGCCAGGCAGCTTGGACGCTATGGCATCACCGCCGGCGAGCCGGCGCTCGATTATCCGCGATTGCTCGAGCGCGTCCGCGAGGTCACGGACGACGTGCGCGCACACTCGCTGATGCGCGAAGATCTTCAGCAGTCCGGGGTCAGCATTTACGAGCACGCCGGCGCCGCGCGGTTCATCGATTCGCACACGATCGAGAGCCAACACGGACCGCGGGTCGAGGCGGACAAGATCATCATCTGCACCGGTGGGGTGCCTCGCCGCCTTGAGCTACCGGGCTTCGAGCTGACCTCCACCCACAGTGACGCGTGGTCCCTGACATCCGCGCCGCCATCGATGCTGGTGCTCGGGGCCGGAGCGACCGGCGTGCAGGTCGCGTCGATCTTCAATGCGTTCGGGTCGCGCGTGACCCTGTTCGAGGCGGCGCCGCGGATCCTCATGAGCGAAGACGACGACGTGGCGAGCACGGTGGCCGACGCGCTGGCCAGATCCGGGATCGAAGTCCTTGAGGGTGCGGGGACGATCGAGCGCTTCGAACCGGGCCCGGCCGGCGTGCGGCTGATCCACTCGGTGAACGGAAGTGAAAGCGCGATCGACGCGACCGTCGCGGTGGTCGCGGTCGGCTGGGTCGCGGACACCAGCGAACTCAGCCTCGACGCGGCGGGAGTGCGTACCGACGGGCGCGGATACGTTCAGGTTGACGCCCAGCTCCGCACCACCGCGCCCCACATCTTTGCCGCCGGAGATGTCACCGGTCATGCGATGGTCGCCCACGAAGCGGTACGGGAGGCATACCTGGCTGCGACCAACGCGGTGCTCGGAAGCACGAGCGTTCTACCTGCAGAGGTAAGCCCTCTGGGCAGCTTCACGGATCCCGAGTACGCCTCCGTGGGGCTGACGGAGACAGCCGCGCGCACCGATCACGACGTCATCATCACTAAGCAGAGCTTCGAATCCGTGCCCCGGCCGATCATTGACGGGCGTGTCACGGGCTTTTGCAAACTGATTGTCGACCGACGCCGTCACACGATCCTCGGCTGCCACATCGTCGGGGAGCGCGCCGTCGAACTAGCCCAGCTCGCAGCAGTGGCGATGGCAGCCGAGATCCGGGTCGATCAGCTCGCGCTCGTTCCATTCTCATTTCCCACGTACGCGAACGCGCTTGGACGCGCCGCCATCAAAGCCGCCCGCGAGTTCGGACTGGCCGACCTTGGAACCGAGTCATTTCGGTAGACGTGATCCCCAGGGATCGTCTCGACTCCGCCGCGAACCGGCTAGTGGGGCTCCCGGAAACGTCTAGAGGAGCACTCGCCGTCTGAAGTTACGAAGCCCGAATGCCAAGAACAGCGCGCAAAATAGGATCAGCACCGGGTAGACGACATACAAGGGCATGTGGGACACGTTCGTGAGGGCGGCGCGCATCCCCTCGGCGACATAGATCAACGGGTTGATCAGGACAATCGTCTGGAGCCAATGAAAGTCGCCGATCTTGACCGGCGATAGCCGGGTCCATTGGTAGTAGGTGCCGCCGAGGAATGTCAGCGGGAGCACGACGAAACCGAACATCAGCCCGATGTTGCGGGGCTCGAAGGTGCTGCCCAGGAGCAGGCCCAGCGATGTCATCGCAACGCACGCGATCGGGATCAGCGTCAGCAGCACGGCCCAGTGGATATCGAGGTGGGCGTGGACGCCGGGGGCATGCACGACGGCTGCGATCGGGAACACGATCACGGCTGCGAGCGCGCCCTGCACGGCGCCGGAGAGCACCTTTGCGACCGCCACCAGCCAGATCGGACAGGGGGCCTGAACGCGATCCTCGATCTCCCGTGTGTAGCCAAACTCGGTCGACATCTGCAGGGCGACGGCCTGGATACCTTGGAACATGATCGAGATCGCGACGACGCCCGGGACGAGCACCGTCGCGAAGTGGGATGAGGCGACCGGGCCGGCGCCACCACCGACGCCCTGGCCGATCTTCGGGAACACAAATAGGAAGACGAACACGAGCAGGAACGGCTGGATCAGCGTGCGCGCGACGAACTCGCCGAAGTTCTTGCGAAGCACCACGAGGTCGCGCAGGATCAGGGCGCGTAGTGCGGTGCGGCTGGCTGCGAGCGTCGAACGCGTCGGCTCGAGCGCGATCGCCGGGCTTTGCGCGGGAAGGACGGCAGGCGTAAGAGCGTCGCTCGTCTGGGTCATTCGCGCAGCTCCTTGCCGGTGAGGTTGATGAACACGGTCTCCAGGGTCGGCTCGGCGACGGCGAGATCGACGAGGTCGAAGTTGCCGCTCTCGGCGGCGTTGACGACGCGCGGCACGATTTGCTTGGCCCCTGTGACGTGCAGCTCGACGCCGCCCTCGATCAGCCTCGTCCGCCTCACGCCGCCAATCACATTGGACAAGTGTTCTGCAAGCGAGGCCGGATCGCCGCTCGTGTTGACGGTCACGATCGTGTCCGCACCCACGGAGCGCTTCAGGCCGGCCGGCGTGTCGAGCGCGAGGATCTTGCCGTGGTCCATGATCGCGACCCGGTTGCAAAGCTGATCCGCCTCCTCCATGTAGTGGGTTGTGAGCAGAATCGTCTGCCCGGCGGCGTGCAGCTCGCCGAGGATCTCCCACAGCGCCAGCCGGCTCTGCGGATCGAGACCCGCAGTCGGTTCATCCATGAACAGGACCGCGGGACGGTGGAGAATCGCGCGTGCCACCATCAGCCGCTGCGCCATCCCGCCCGACAGCGCGAACACTGACGCCTGGGCCCACTTCGTCAGATGGAACCGCTCGAGCAGCTCGTCGGCCAGGCGGCGCGACTCTGCCGCCGGCGATCCGAAGAGACGGCCGTGGAAGTACAGGTTCTCCCATACCGTCAGCTGCCGGTCGAGCGTGTTGGTCTGCGACACGACCCCGATCAGCTGCTTGGCCAAGGCCGGATGAGCGATCACATCGACCGAGCCAACATAGGCACTGCCGGCCGTCGGAATCACGCGCGTCGTCAGCATCCCGGCGGTAGTTGTCTTGCCGGCGCCGTTGGGCCCCAGAAGCCCGAAGATCTCGCCCGCCGCGACGGAGAGATTGAGCTTGTCAACCGCCGCGAAGTCGCTGCCTGCGTAGACCTTCGTCAGATCGACGGTACGGACGATTGCCGGCACAGAACCGTCGCCGGCGATCGTCGTCTTCGTTTCGGTCGTTGCCATCGTGCGGGGGCATCAATCATTGCGGATCGGCCTTCCGGCCACTGCCGCTAGGACTTGGAGCCCCCGCGGGTGCGGCTAGGACTTAGGGCAGCGTGCAAGCGCCTGCTGCTCCTCTGCCACTGGAACCTGCGCCTTGACGATCTGCTCGCAGAGCTGCGCCTGGAGGCTCTTGAGGCCAGTGCCAGAACTGCTCTTGGCGGGGTTCTTGCAGGCGGCCTCGAGAGTGGACCGCGCCGAGGCGGGAAGCCCGGTCACGGACACGGAATGCCCGCACTGCGCTGTCGCATACGCAACCGCTGCCCTTCTCTCCGCCGCTGCCGCCTGGCGCTCGGCCGCCGTCCGGTCTGCGTTGCACTGGGAGGTGAGCACCGCTCTCTCGCGCGCGCCGACCAGGCGCTGGCCCGCGACCAGGTCCTTGCAGAGCGAGATCTGGTGGGCCCTTTCCGCGGCCGCGGACAGGACCGTCACGCCGGGCGCGACCTGGACGGAGCTGGGGGCCGTCGTCTTGCCGATAGCGCTCGAGACGCCGGCCGCGACCGCGAAGGCGGCGCCGACGCCCACGGCCGCTGCAATCACCCCGCAAAGGAGCGACGCGCCGCCGACGCCCGTGATCTTGCGCGCGGCAAACGCCCCCCAGATCAGCCCCGCGATCACGAAGCAGGCCCCGAACACACCGGCGTAGATCTTGCCCGTGCCGGAGGAGGCATTGAGCACCAGCCGGCCGTGGTTTCCGAATGCCAGCGCGATGAACGGGGCCCCAATCGCCACGAACACGAGCGGGACGATGAGCGAGCCGATGGACCGGGCGATGACGGCTCCTCCTCCGGCCACGACCAGCCCCACCATCAGCATCAGCATCCACCAGCCGACGCCGTTGCTGCAGCGCGGCACTCGCCCGTAGTTGCCGGAGTACCCGGTGGTCGAGCACGACCCGTGCGCGAACCCGTGGAAGACCCCGAGGCAGAACATCCCGATCCCCAGGCCCACCAGGCCCATGCCGAGGACCGGCCGCAGGTCCAGCGGGGACCGCGTGGGTTCTGCCGCGAACGGCCCTCGTTGTTCCGATGCCAGAGATGATTGAACGAAGCTCATTTGAGATTGCTCCCGATCCGAGATTTGGCGTGTCCGCACTGTGAGCGGTCGCAACAAACCCGCACCAAACAACCGCCAAAAGGCGTTCAGTGACGACGATTTGGGCCCGAAGCCGAGGTCAGTGAGGCCGGGCGGTCTCTTGGCCGAGCGTAGCCAATTGCTCGACGACGGTCGCGAGAGGCTGCGTGGCGTCGATTACGTGAGTGCACGTCTTGCGCAGCAGCGGCTCCACCTCGGCGAGGTGGCAGAGGATGAGGTCCCTCTCCTCCCGGGTCTTGCCGTATGCGTTTGTCGTGCGGCTCTCGATCCGCCTGAGCAGGACCTCGGCCGGGGCGCTCAGCAGGACGACGGCATCGAAGCGGGAATAGAACCGGCCTTGGTTGGAAACGGTCCCAGAGACGTAGAGCGAAGGCCCGGTGTCGCGCGCAAGAAGCTCCGCGATCCGATCCTCGCACCACACGTATCCGTCTTCGCGCTCCGACCACCGGGTCCAGCCCGGCTCGTCGGTGTCGACCACCTCAAATCCGAGCTTGCCCAGCTCGACCAGCGCGCTGGACTTTCCCGTTCCGGACATACCAGTCAATAGCACCCTGCGCATGGCTCGTCAGCCTAGGCCACCGGGGGCTGAGGTGAGGCGTCCACTTTCTTGCATGGGCGGCGCCGGACGCAGGCATCTGTCCGGCTGGGGACTGACCCCCTTGGGGTGGATTCTTGCTGTCGCCCTCGTCGTACTGGTGCCCCTTGCGATCATCGATCAGAGCAAGGACGCGATCGGCGGTTTGATCGCGGTGATGGTGATCTGGGGGGTGGTGCTCGGCATCAATTTCCCCTCCGGGCGTGGACGAGGCATGAACCGTGGCGACGTCGGAAGAATGGACATCGGCGCGGAAGAGGCCGAGCGTTACAGGCGCGGGCGCGGCATGCGCTGAGCCAGCGGCTCAGGCCGACGCAAGATTGCCGGCAACGCGGACACCGCAACCCACCACGGTGCCACGCGGGTAGCAGTTCTCCGGCCGATTCCCTTGAACCGTGCTCGAGATCAGTCGTACAGGTGCCCCGCCGGCGAAGAAGATGCCGCCTCCATGGGACTGCGCGCCGATCGCGATGTTGCCGATAACCCTGGCCCGCGTAAGCGCTGATCTCTTCGATCCCTCGTCGACATAGAGCCCGCCGCCCTCGGCCTCGCCGCCCCGGTCGCTCACCACGTTGCCGGTTATCAGCGTCTGGGTCACGGTCAGGTCGTGGGCGTTGTAGATGCCCGCGCCTACAGCGCGCCCCGTCGAGGCGCGTGCGATGTTGTCGCGGACCGTGCTTCCTGCGATCGTCAGTGCCCCGGCGTTGAAGATCCCTCCGCCGGTGGCCGGACCTCGCGAGGAGGTGACGGTGTTGTGGACCACCTTCGTCGATCTGACGAGGACCGAGAACTGCGGATCCTGCTGTTCCTCGTTGCGTATACCGCCCCCCACGCCTCTCGCGACGTTGTCCTTCACAAGGCTGCCGACAAGCGTCAGCTTTCCGGTGTTGTCGATGCCTCCCCCGGAGGCCTGCGGTCCTGCGGTCGCGGCATTGCGGACGACGATGTCGTCGCTCATGTTGAGCCTGCCGAACGCATTGGCGATCCCGCCGCCGGCGCCATTCGAGGTGAGACGGTTGTCGGAGATCGTGCTGTGGCTCAGACGCGAGATCAGGCCACCGTTGGTGATCCCGCCGCCAATCCCAGCACTGTTACCGACGACCTTGTCATTGGTGAACGTGCTGATGGTTTGCAGGCTCGCCACGGCGCCGCCATTCCCGGCCCTGTTGGCGAGAAGACTGTCGTCGCTGAACTTCGTGATCGTGCCGTTGTTGAAAACGCCGCCGCCGAATCCCGCGGAATTACCGCGGATCGTGTCGTTGCTGAGGCTGCTGATGGTCCCCTCGTTGTCGATCCCTCCGCCCTGAGAAGCGTCGCTCGTGAGTCGCCCACCGGTGATCGTCACGCGAGTGATCGTCACGTTGGCCCGTTTCCCGACCTCGATGATCCGGAACTCGGGCGTGCTGGAGGCTGTGCTTCGGCCGATCGTCGTACCCAGCCTGCCGTTGATCGTGATGCGCCCGGTCAACACCGGCAGGCCATTGCCACCGTCGGTGCGGTTGTTACGCGTCCTCAACGTGTAGCGGCACCGGCCTGCGAGATTCAGAACCCCACCACCTGCACGGTTCGCAGCCGTGATCGCGGCGACCAAACCGTGACGGCCGCCGACCGAGCAGGGCACCTGCACCGTCCTGGCCGTTGACGCGGCACCAGCCGCCGCGCCGGCCAGGAGAAGCCCGCCCAGCAAACTCATCGTTATCACGGCTGCGCTGATCCGCTCTCGAGTCACACTCGCCCCTCGCGGCAATCGTACTCGACGCTCTGCACCAGGCCGGTGACGACGTCGTAGACGTGACCGGAGACGCCGACGCGCGAGGGGATCGCCGGTGAATCGCGGAGGAGTTCGATGTCTCGCCTGACCGTCGCGGCGGGATCGAGGACTGCGTGCTCGCGGAGGGTCGACTCGTCGGCGCCGATCCGCTCGGCGTAGCGGTGGCGGAAGCTGTCGTCGGCGAGCGCGCCGGTTCCGCACTGGGTGTGGTGGATGACGGCGACCTCGAACAGCGGGCCGTCCGGCATGACGTTCTCGGCGATCTGGCTGATGAATGCGATGTCGTTGATCACCTCGGGCGTTACACGCCCGCCAACGTTTCGCACGACCATCGCGTCGGAGAGGGCGAGGCCGAGGAAGTGCGCCGGATCGACGCGCGGGTCGAGGCAGGTGATCACGAACAGCTGCAGCTTCGGAAAGACGACGGCGCCTTCGTGGCCGCCGCCGGCGGCAAACGCGCGGTTGCGTTCAAGCGCGATGTCGATGTTCGACCCGCCGGGCTCGTCGGAGGGGACAACTTCAAATCCGGTCGCCCGGCCGATCGCTGAGGGGCCGGGCGCTGACGTGGGCTGGTGATTGCTCATGGGGTGTCTCCTGGGCTGCCAACTTGTGTGATGCAAGCCAAGCTAGCCAGCCGTCTGGCTTTTGTCAAGCAAGCCAGCTACGCTTTGCACAGTGCTGCAGCGCGACTATCCGGATCAGGTGTGCTCGATCGCCCGAGCGCTCGAGGTGATCGGCGAGCGGTGGACTTTGCTGATCGTGCGGGACGCCGTTCTCGGACTAATGCGTTTCGAGGAGTTCCAGGAGAGCCTCGGGATCGCCTCCAACGTGCTCACCAACCGGCTCAAGCTCTTGTGCGATGAGGGGGTCCTCGAGCGGGTTCCGGATCCCGAGCGTCCCGGCCGGCCCAAGTACACCCTCACCGACAAGGGATGCGAGCTCGGCCCGGCGCTGATCGTGCTGATGAAGTGGGGCGACCGCCACTACCCCACCCCGTCGGGGCCGCCTCGGCACGCGCTGCACGCAGGCTGCGGGGGCAGCATCGGAGGAGATCTGCGCTGCGACCGGTGTGGCGAACAGGGGCGGCCCGGCGAGATAGAGCTCCCCCTGGGGCCAGGGGCACCACCCGTGGCGGGCGCGGCACGGTGAGCGTGGCTTCGGCTACTGGCGCTCGCCGGCCAGGACGCGGTCGACGGTCCCAGCGTCGCGTACAGCCACGCCGTACCGCGTGAGGACGTACGTCATATGAGCGTCGGCGACGGCGCCCTGGTAGCCGAACCTGAGCGTGGAGCGGATCAGCGAAGCGTGCTCGAGCACCTGGAGAGCCTCCGAAACCAGCCCATAGAGAACGAGTCCGGGCGGTTGCGAAGTGTCGAGCTCCTCGTCGCGCGGTAGGTACAGCCAATTCGCGACCTCGTAGGCGGACGGGCCCTGGCCGAAAGGATCGACCCACGGCGGCTCGTCGTCCTGCCCAGCCTCCCCGGTGAATGCTTTGGCCATCAGCTCGATGGCAAGCGTTACCACTGGCAGCGCGCCCAGACGGTCCACCGAACCGCTCAGCGCAACGCCGTCACCTCCGGCCGACTGGTCTTGGTGTTTGTGCCCGAGGTGCACGTCCGATCCCGTCCGTCGATCAGGGCGCCGACCCGCGACCAACATACTACCGGGGGCGGTTATGTTGAAGCTTGCTCTCACGGTCGTGGCGATCGCGCTGCCCGACTGCATCAACCCATCGCTGATCGGCGGCGAACTGTTCGTCGCGATGGACTCTCATCCGCGCCGGCGGACGGTCTCATTCACGCTCGCCGCGTGGACGGTCACATTCGTATTTGGCGTGGCATTTACGCTCGGTCTGGGGGACCTAATCCTCGCGTTCTTGCCCAAGCCGGGTCCGACAGTCAAGTACGCGCTCATCACTGCCGCCGGCCTGGTGCTTGTGATTGGCGGGATCGTGATCTGGGTGCGCCGAAGGTCTCTCGCCAGCCCCGGGCATGCCAGCGACAGGCCGGGAGGGGCACCGGGCCTGATCGGTGCCGGACTTGCGGGGCTGGAGCTGTTAACGGCGTTCCCCTACTTCGCGGCGATCGCGCTGATCGTCGGCTCAGGCGTCTCCAACGGGAGCAAGCTAGCGCTGGTGGCCCTGTACTGCCTGGTCTACACGCTCCCGCTGATCGCGATCGCTGGCGCTTTCGTGCTGATGGGCGAGCGCGCCGAGGTTCTGACGCGGCCGGCCGGCGAGTGGCTGTTTGCCCACTGGCCGGTGATCGTCGGGCCGATCACGGGCGCGATCGGGCTCGTTGTTCTGGCGCTTGGGATCGTGCAGCTGGCGTCCGCCTGAGGCTAGGGCCGGCCCTCAGAGCGGGCGGTCGCCTTCGGCGTTTGCCTTGGCTGCTTCGGCGTCAGCCCGCGCAATTGCGTCCGACTTCTGCTTCGCCACCCACGCCTGGGACTGTTCGACGTTGGCTCGGTGCTTCTCTTCCAGCGCGACCACGTCGAGGACCAGCTTGGAGTGGTCGGAGGCGTCGTAGCGGACAGGAACGATCGTCCCCTCCTGAATGTCGCCGACCTTACCGCTGTTGAGCCATTCTGACTTGAACTCGGCCTCGGTCCCGTCGGGGAACCTGATGTGGCCTTCGAGTTCAAACAGGAAGCTGAAGCTGTGGGTGCCGCTCTCGCTTGCCTGGTCGTGCCGCTTGGTGACCACGCCTTGGCCCTGCTCGCCCTCTTTGAGGAGCTTGTGATGCAGCATCTTTTCGAGCATCGGGCAAGCCTCTCATATCTCGCGTCGGCGAGCAGCGGACCGTGCGCGCTCCGGCGTCAGCTGTGCCAGCGAATCGGTCACGTCGAGAGCCAGTGCGAGCGCGTCATCGGCCGGCGGAAACTCGCGATTGGGCACCGCGATAACGGTCATGCCGGCCGCGGCCGCGCTCCGAATGCCGTTACTTGAATCCTCGATCGCCACGCAATCTCCAGGCGCCACCGCGATCCTACGTGCGGCCTCCAGGTACACGTCCGGTGCGGGCTTGCCGTGCGCCACCTCCTCGGAGGAGACGGTGCCCTTGAAGAGGCCCTGAAGGCCGGCCAGCCGCAGGACGAGATCGATGATCGTCCGGTTGGCCGACGACGCAACCCCCAGCGGCCACTCACGCGCGAAATCGACCACGGTTTCTCGTGCTCCGTCGATCAGCGGCAGGTGCTCGTGGTACAGCACCTCCAGGCGGCCGACCACGGTCTCGGAGATCTGTTTCGGTGTCAGGCGCACGCCAAGTTGGTCGTGCATGTAGGCGGACCACTCGATTGAGCTCATGCCCATCATCGTGCGCTGAGCGTCGGCTGGCCAGACTCCACCATGCTGGAGCGCGACGTCCTTGCGGGCGGTATTCCAGACAGCCTCGGAATCAAGCAGGACCCCGTCGAGATCGAAGATGACCGCTGTGAGGCCGCTCACGCCGCTGATCCCGCGAGCCTCTCGATCAGCGTCGCGACGTCGTACTCGCCACGGTGGACTACCCCATCGATGAACAGCGTGGGCGTGCCGTGCACCTCGCCGGATGCCATCGCGCTGTTGATGTCGCGAGCGATGCGGCGCATTACCCGCTCGCTGACGAGGTCGCGGTCAAACGCCGCAAGATCAAGCTCGAGCTCCGCGGCATAACGCCGCAAGTCATCCTCCTCGAGCGCCTTCTGCCGGTGGAACAGGAGATCGTGCATCTCCCAGAAGCGGCCTTGCATCCCCGCAGCCTCGGCGGCGGCAGTTGCGGCCGCCGCGTGCACGTGAATCCTCATCAACGGGAAATGTCGGAAGGCGAAGCGAACCTGATCGCCGAGTTGCCTCTCGACCCGTTGGATCTCGCGATACGCCTGCCGCGAGTAGGGGCACTCGTAGTCGCCGTACTCGAGGATCAGGTGGCCCGTGGGCGCGCCCCGAACGTGGTCGACGCCCTCATCGATCGTCAAGGTGCCTGCGTTGTCGCCCATCGTCGTAACAGTGTGACGCGTCGGACACTGTCGGCGGGGATGGGACTGCGGAGCGCGTTTCGTTGCAGCCCGGGTCAGCCTGCGATCTGCGCCAAACCGTCCTTGATGGCGGTGTTGCCATTATCGGACACGGTCTCGAACACGATCCGCCCGTCGCCGGTGTCCCACAGTGAGTGCGTCACCTTTTCACTCGGTTGGACGATCTTCGAGAAGCGCACGGCGAAGCGCTTCAGCTGCGTGGGGTCCTCAGGGCAGAACTCCTGCACGACGGCACGCCCGCAGAACGCCATCGTGCACAGCCCGTGCACGATGATGCCCGGCAATCCCATCGCCTTGGCAATCCCATCGTCGAGGTGGATCGGCATCGGATCGCCGGAGGCCTGGCTGTACCGGAGCGTCTGGTCGGGGTCGTAGCTGTGGGTCACAGTGGCATCGGGCGCGCGGTCACGAACCGAATCGTCGAACGCGTGGCCCGTGAGCGAATCGCCGACGTGTACGTCCAACTGGGCGCCGCGGAAGAAGGCGGCCATGTACTGCTCGACGACGAGCTCCCCGCCAGCGTTCTCGGTGATCCCCTTCCCGAGGACGACGACGCCGCTCGACGCCCCATGGACCCCGACCGCGGACGCGCGCGTGAACAGCTCATCGCCGGGACGGATCGGCCGGTGGTAGCGGAAGTCCTGCTCGCCGTGTACGACGCGCATCGCGATCTCGCCGGGCACGACGGTCATTATCGCCGGCGCGATCGAGTTGATCAGCGTGTCGACGACCGGGAAAACCGGCGGTGCAAGGTCGCCTGAGCGATGCAGCGGGTGCTCGTCATTGGTCGCTTCGGCGTAGGCGATGATCTTCTCGCGCGTGGCCTCGTGCCTCGACGGCTCGGTCCACTGCCCGACGCCGTCGAGGTTCCATTGCAGTTGCGGAGGGCCGGGCTCGGCCGGCTTGCTGACCGATGACATCTCTTCTCCTCGTAGGTCTAGAGCCCGAGCGTCCGCCCGATCAGCTCTTTCATGATTTCGTTGGTTCCGGCGTAGATCCGCGAGATGCGTGCATCCACCCAGGCCTTCCCGATCGGATACTCGGTCGTGTAGCCGTAGCCGCCGTGTAGCTGTACGCCAGCATCGGTGACGTCACCGAGCAGATCGGTCGTCCACCACTTCGCCATCGCCGCCTCTTCCACCGTGCACGTACCATCGATGTAGCGCTCGATGCAGCGGTCGACGAAACAGCGCGTGATCTCGATCTTCGTCTTCAGCTCGGCCATCACGAAGCGGCTGTTCTGGAAGCTGCCGATTGCCCGGCCGAACGCCCTCCGCTCCTTGATGTACTCGAGCGTCATCTCGAAGGCACGCTCGCAACCGGCGATCGAGCCAACCGCGAGGATCAGCCGCTCGGGCACAAGCCGCGCGACCAACTGGAGGAACCCCGAGCCCTCCTCGCCGAGGCGAGTCTCGGCCGGCAGGTGGACGTCGTTGAAGAACAGTTCGGCCGTATCGGAGGCATGCTGGCCGAGCTTCTCGATCTGCTTACCACGCTCGAACCCCTCCATCTCGCGCTCGACCACGAACAGCGAGAGGCCTCCATGCTTGTCCTCGCTCGTCCGCGCGGCGACGATCACGAGGTCGGCGTTGATCCCGTTGGTGATGAACGTCTTGGCCCCGTTGAGGACGTATCCGCCGCCGTCGCGTCTGGCGCTCGTCCTGATCCCTGCGAGATCGGAGCCTGTGCCCGGCTCTGTCATGGCGATGGCGAGGATCTTCGTGCCGGCGGCGACGTCCGGCAGCCAGCGCGCCTTCTGCTCGTCGGTGGCCGACGCCATGAGGTACGGAAGTACGACGTCGGTATGGAGCATCGGGCCACCCATCGCCGCGCCGGCGCCGGAGCTGACGCCCTCCTCGGCCAGGACGACGTTGAAGCGCCAATCCGAGACGCCAGAGCCTCCGTACTGCTCGGGCACCTCCATCGCCAGGAAGCCATGCTCGGCGCACTTGGTGAAGAGTTCGCGGGGGACGATCTGCGCTCGCTCCCAGTCCTCGAGGTGGGGTACGACCTCCTTCTGCAGGAAGCGCGCGTAGCTCTCTCGATAGTCGTGGTGCTCGTCCTCGAACAGCGCGCGCTTGCGCGGGGGCAATGGTGTGGTTGCGGTAGTCATGGTGCGAGCAGCATATACAAAGAGAACGCTTGCTTTGTTAGTCGCCAGGCCCGGCTCGGCGCGCCTCGTCGGGGCGTGGGCTCGGCTCGGCGCGCGCTTGAGCGTTACGAGCGGGAACGCCCTTTCAGATGCGCCTCATACCTGGATCGTGGCGACCGCCACCGCCCATCGCCCATCGGTCTCACGCAAGCGGACCCGCAAGGTCACATCCCGCACTGCAGCTGCGATCCGAAGTGAATGCCGGCGATCGAGCGTCTGCACGACGAAGCGGCGCCCGTGCTTGATCGCCACCTCGAGCCTTCGGTGATTCGGCGAGCCTTGAAGGTCAACGTAGATCCGCCTGCCCTTCACGCGGAACCTCACCGACTGCTGGGCATCCGTCAGGAACAGCATCCCGCGGTTCGGCGTCGCGCGCAGTGCCGAGCCGCAGGCCGGGTGCTGGATCACCGAGATGCGGTTGGAACCCATGAACGGCACCGACGCGAGCATTGCTCGGCCACAGGTAACCCGGGTCCCGGCTCGAACGATGATCGCGGCGTCGCTCGCCTGTCCCCCGGTGATGCTGGCGGTGGGGCTGGCGGCGATCCGCAGCGGCACCGTGATCTCATCCTTCGCTGCGTCCAGGATGAACGGCGGCCTGCTGCCGAACCCCGATCCGAACGGGGGGTTCGGACAGCCGCTGGTGGGCGGGTTTCCGGCGAGCGTCTGCTGAACATCGGTGACGACGTTTGGGTCGCTCAACAGGCTGTACTTCACGCTCGGGACGAACGGCAGGAAGGTGTTGCTGTGCACGTCCGGGAACGCGGGAAAGCAGGAGAGCTTCGGGATGACCCCGCTCTGCTCGAGTCCCACCGCCTGTGCGCTCTCGATCCCAACGAGGAGATCGTTGGGCGATATGTAAGGGCTCGTGAGGCCGGGGATCGACACGGCATCACCGCCGATCGCGGTGACTGGAATCCCGTTCAGGGTGGTTCCCTGCCCCGGGTTCCATTGTGCGATCGCCGCCGCCGTGACCTGGCTCATGGCAGGCTCGAACGCGGTCTCCCGGTAGGCGATCAGCAGATAGGCGATCGCCTTGCAGGCGAGGTCGCTACCGCACAGCGACGGGTCGACGCCCTCCCCGATATCAGCCATGAAGCTTCCGAGGTGTGGAGTCCCGAGCGTGGTTATCGATTGCACCTGAACAGATGGGAAGGACGTCGAGGCCAACCGGATCGCCCCCCGGGTCCACAACCCGCCGTAGGAGTGAGAAACGAAGCGCACGGTGTTTACGCCAAGCTGTGAGTGCAGGTAGGCGATGAACGAGGCGAGGGCGCGCGCGTTGGCGTAAATGTCCCCGCGTGAGTTGATCGTCATGCTCGCCGGGAGTCGTGGCGGGCAGCCGGCGAACTGCCGCGGGTTGGGGGCCACGGGTCCGGGGCCGTCGTTGACCGGAGCCGTGTACACCCGGTAGCCGGCCGCGGCCAGGCGGGCGCCGTCGTAGGTCCACGTGAAGCCGCGAGGGTACGTGCCCTTGCAGATCGCGGACGGGGTGGTGAAGGGCGTCGTCGTGGTGATCCCCGAGACCAGCACCACGGCATCCGTCGGCGCCGCGGCCACGGCAGCCTGCGAACCGATCCCGACGGTCGCGCCGGTCAGCGCGGTCAGCGCGACCACTACTCGTACTAGCCATGCGGCCTTCCCGTTGCGGCGATCCATCGCCATGCCCCTCATCACCATCTCCTCTCTGTTGGGTGACGAGACCTAAGCGTAACGAGCGGCTACGATTGTTCGCCGTGGTGAATGGACGCTCCACCAGGCGGGGATTCTTGGTCGCGACCGGTGCGGCCGGTTTGGGCGCGGGCTTAGGGCTCTCATCGGGCGTCGGGGCAGCCGAAGCTGCCCCGACTCACTCAGAGGATCAGACCGACTCGGTTCCCATCTACGGTCCCCATCAGCCGGGAATCGCGACCGCGACCCAGCGCTATCTGCAGTTCGCGGCGCTGGATATGGCGTCCGACTCCGTGGATGACCTTCGCTGGGTTCTGCGTCAGCTTTCGAGTGGCGCCGAGCGCCTGGCGGCGGGCAAAGCGGTGGGAGCGCTCGACAGCGGCGGCCAGCCGCCGATCGACACTGGCGAGGCGGTCGGCCTCGCTCCGGCGCGCACCACCGTCACGATTGGATTCGGCCCTGCGCTGTTCGCGCCCCGGAGGTTCGGGTTGGCATCGTGGCGGCCGAAGCCGCTGGTCGATCTCCCGGCATTCACCGGCGAGCAACTGGAGAGACAGATCTGCGGCGGCGACATCGGGCTCCAGATCTGCGCCGACGACCCGCAGGTCGCTTTTCACGCGGTGCACGACCTGATCAGGCTGGTGGCGTCGGTTATGTCGGCACGGTGGCTGCTCGCCGGGTTCGGCAGGACCTCCAATAGCCGTGCGCAAACGACTCCGAGAAACCTGATGGGTTTCAAGGATGGAACCAACAACCTGATGATCGAGGACGGGGCCGCGATGCGTCGCTTCGTTTGGGCTCGAGAACCTGAGTCGCCCGGGTGGATGAGCGGTGGTTCCTACATGGTCGTCAGACGGATCGTGACGAATCTCGGCACCTGGGATGACACCAGTCTCGACCAGCAGCAGCTGACGTTCGGGCGAGAGAAGATCTCCGGAGCTCCGCTGGGAGGCATTCACGAGCATGACCCAGTCAACCTGACCGCACGGTCGGGAGGGCGGGACGTGATCCCGCCGACGGCACACATCCGTCTCGCGAGCGCGTCCTACAACACCGGGCAGCGGATCCTGCGGAGGGGATATGCGTACGTGGACGGACTCGATCGTGCCCACCGTGCGCCTGGCGCTGGGTTGATGTTCATCTGTTACCAGCGCGATCCGCGAAAGCAATTCATCCCGATCCAGCAGCGGCTGGCAGCTCTCGATGCCCTCAACCAGTTCACCACGCACGTGGGGAGCGCGATCTTCGCCTGTCCTCCGGGCATCAGCCGGGGCGGCTTCGTCGGTGAGGGGTTGTTCTCGTGAGGGTGCGTGCGCTTTTCGCACTGATGCTGATGGGCGTCGCGGCCTCGGCAGCGGCAGCCGTGGGGTCGCACGGCATCCGCCCCGACCCGACGTTCGGTGCAGGACGCGGGTTCGTGACGACCCGGATCGCCGGCACGACGTCGCTCGCGTACGGCGCGATCACGCTCAGCGGCGGACGGATCCTCGTGGTGGGGCAGGCGAGTCCGCCGAATGGCAACGGTCAGGTCGTCGTCGCACGCTATCTCTCGAACGGACGCCTCGACCCGCGCTTTGCCACACGAGGGATCTTCCAGTCGACGTTCCCGGTCAAGGATGCTCCTTTCAATGCCAACGCAGTTGCGCAGGACCCGCGGACCGGCAAGCTGCTGATCGCGGGTGGTTACGGGAATGGCGAGATGCTCCTGATGCGACTCACGGCCCAGGGCCGGCTGGACAGGACGTTCGGCGCGGGCCGGAGCGGCTTCGCGACCGTCAACACCGGTGGCATCGCGAACTCGATCGCGATCCAGCGCGACGGCCGGATCCTGATCGGGGGCTCCAATGCGAATCTCGCCGGTCGGCCGTTCGTGGTGGTCCGGTTCAATCGAAACGGCGTGCTCGACCGCTCCTTCGGTCGCGGCGGGATCGTGCAGTCCGTGTTCTGGAACGCGAACGTAGCGTTCGGCGCCGGGCTGAACGACCTCGTCCCAACGGCTGACGGCGGGGTGATCGCCTCCGGGCACATCGACTACACCGGCGGCACCGGCGGCCCCAGCGGCGGCCACGGCACCGCCGGTGTGTTCCGCCTGACACGGACCGGCCGGCCGTTGCGGGCGTTCGGAGCCAGCGGTCACGTCCAGATCTCGTTCTTCATCGGCGGTGTGGTTCAGTCGTGGTACCCGTGCGGGATGAGCGTCGATGCGCGTGGCCGGATCACGGTCACGGGAGGCGGGGGGACGCATCGAAACGCACTGTTCACCGCGCGTCTGACGCAGCGCGGCGTCCTTGACCGCTCCTACGGCAGCGCGAGGACTGGTCGCGTTGTGACGCCGGGCCTCGGTGGCAATGCGATCACGACCTGCGGTCTGAGCTCCACCCCGGCGGGCCAGATCACGGTGGGCATTCAGGCCAAGCTCGCGCAACTGCTCCCGAACGGGCGGCCGAACACGCTCTTCGCGCCCGGAGGGGTGGCGACGATCGTCGCACCCAGGCAGGTGTTCATCAACGCTCTCGTGAGCTCGCGACCGGACCGGCTCGTGACGGCGGGGGCGGCGGCCAACGACATCTACGTCGGCCGCTATCTGTTGCGCGCGAGCGCCAGGAATTCGCGCGCAGCGGGTGACAGCGGCGCCTTGCGGTGAATCAGGCCGACTTCCCGAGTGATCGCCGGTCGCGGCCGGCGGACGATGGCTCCGCGCCGCTGTGCTTCCTCGGCGAGCCGCGCGGGTAGCAAGGCCGCGCCGGCGCCGGCGAGCACCAGCGGGACGATCGCCTCGCGCGCGGCGGTCTGAACTGCGATGTGCGGGGTCCCGCCGACCGCACCCAGCGCCTGCTCGAGCAGGATCCGTGTGGACGTGCCCGGCGGGCTGACGACCAACGGCGTCTGCGCCAGCTCGTCGGCTCCGAGGAAGTGCCTCCCGACAGGCGCCGAACCTGGAGGGAATATCAACCACAGCTCCTGGCGACCGAGCGAGTGAGAGGTGAGTTGTTCACCCGAAAGGGGGATGTGTGCCGCGCCGAGCTCACATTCGCCTTCTAGCACCAGGGCGCGCGCGCCGTCGGCGCTCTCGGGTTCGAGCACGCGGACTTCGACGCCCGGGTAGCGGTCGCGGAAGCGCCCGATCAACGATGCCATCGGATCGACCGCAAGCGTCGCGAGCGCGGCGATTTCAAGGGTGCCGGTCCTCAGCTCGAGGACTCCTCCTACGGCGTTGCGTGCCTCCTCGGTCGCTCGAAGAATCTGGCGTGCCGGACCGACCAGCGCTTCGCCCGCGGCGCTCAGACGGATGCCGCGACCGACGCGATGAAACAGCTCTGCGCCGAGCTCGGTCTCGAGCGCGCGCAGCGACTGCGAGAGCGAGGGCTGCGCCAGATGAAGGTGCGCCGCGGCGCGCGTGACGCCGCCCTCTTCGACAACGGTCAGGAAGTAGCGGAGCCGCCGGTCATCCATAGGGAATCACAGTGCAATATATCGGATATACGTCTTTGACCTATAGGCTTCAGTGCGCTGAAATCAGTCTGTGAGGCGCCTTTCGATCTCCCCGCTCCTAGCCGGACCCGGTTCGCTTCCGCGGGTGCTGCTGACCGAGCCGCGACGGCCGGCCAGCATCCGCGTGAGTCCGCGGGCCCACTGGTATGTGGTCGGCACCGTATGCATCGGCGCCGTCATGGGGCAACTCGACGCAAGCATCGTCACGCTTGCTCTCCCCCGGATGGGAAGCGACCTAGGGGCAAGCGTCGGGGCCGTGGAGTGGGTGGCGCTGACGTACCTGCTCGTTCTCGTGGCGACCGTCGCCGTCGTCGGGCGGATCTCCGACGCCGTGGGGCGCAAGCTCCTTTATGTCTACGGATTCGCCGTGTTCACGGCCGGCTCGCTGGCGTGCGGCCTGGCCCCGAGCCTCCCGGTGTTGATCGCCGCCCGCGCTTTCCAGGCGATCGGGGCAGCGATGCTTCAGGCCAACAGCGTCGCGCTGATCACCGAGGCGATGCCGCGGCCGCTGCTCGCGAAGGGCATCGGCGTGCAGGGGGCCGCACAAGCCCTCGGCCTGGCGCTCGGTCCGGCGATCGGCGGCGTCCTGCTCGCGATCGGCGGCTGGCGACTGATCTTCCTGGTCAATCTTCCGGCGGGCGTGATCGGTCTCGCGCTCGGATGGTTCCTGCTGCCGCGAAGTCGCTCCCGCCGGCCGCTCGAGGGCGCCGATCGCCTGGGGGCATTGTTGTTGGGTCTCTCGGTCGCTGGGCCGCTGCTCTACCTAACGCTCGCTGGCCATCAGGGCTACGGCAACGTGCGGTTACTCGCTGCACTCGCAATCGGACTGGTCTGCGCGGTGTGCTTCGTGCGCCGCGAGCGCCGCATCAGTTCGCCGCTGATCGACCTCTCGCTCTTCAGGGCCCCGGCGCTGTCACGGGGGCTCAGCGCAGGACTCGTCTCGTATGCGGTGTTATTCGGAATGCTGTTCTTGGTGCCCTACTACCTGTCGGCCGCGGGCGACTCCGCCCTGGTCATAGGTCTGCAGCTATCGGTTCTCCCGCTGGCGATCGCGATCGCCGCGCCGATCGCGGGACGGCTCGTCAGCTCGACCGGAGACCGGGCGCTGACGGTGGGAGGGCTGGGTCTTGTGGCGACGGGATTGTTCGGGATGGCTCTCTGGCACCCAACCGCTGGGCTGGTCCTGGGGCTCGCGCTGGCGGGTACGGGGCTTGGCATGTTCATTCCGGCGAACAACGCAACCGTGATGGCCGCCTCACCGCCTGGTCACACCGGAACCGTCGGTGGGGTGCTCAACATGACGCGTGGGATCGGGACCGCGCTCGGCGTCGCGCTCACCGGCGCGGTCTACACCGCCCTGACCCACGCGGGAGGCACGGTCACGAACCAAGGCGCCTCCGGCAGGGGAATCACCGTCGCCTTGATTGCGCTCGGCGTGCTCGCGCTGGCGACGAGCCTGGCGCAGTTGCGGCGTCCGCGTCACATCTGACCGCGCTCGAGGCATTCTCTGATTGAAATGGAAGACGATCGAGAGTTCGCGCTCGTGTTCGCGCGGGAGAGCGAGCCGGTGCTGCTGTTCCTTGCCCGGCGCACGCTCGACGCCCCGGTCGCAGCAGATCTGATGGCCGAGACATTTGCGACCGCGCTCAACTCGTGGTCCAAATTGCGCGGACGCTCCGAGGGCGAGGTGCGGGCCTGGCTGTTCACGGTCGCGCGGCGCCAGCTTTCGCGGTACCTGCGTAGGGCTCGGGTTGAGCACCGGGCGGTCCAGCGCCTCGGGATCCGCTTGCCTTCGTTGCACGAGGACGACGTGGCCCGGATCGAAGAACGCGCCGGCCTTGGCGAGCTGCGGGCAGCTCTGGGCGCGGAGCTCGAACGGTTGAGCACCGAGCAGCGTGAGGCACTGCAGCTGCGCGTGGTCGAAGATCGTCCATACGAGGAAGTCGCGCGCGTGCTCGGTGTGTCCGAACAGGCCGCCAGGGCAAGAGTGTCGCGGGGACTGCGGGCCCTGGCGGGAGCGCTCGAGCCCTACGGGAAGGGAAAGGAGGTTTCGGCATGAGCGATCTGCGGTTCATCGAGGAGCTGGGAGCCGAGTTCAAGCGAGTTGCGGAGTTGAGAGGCACGGGCCGTCAGGGCCGCGGCGGTCAGGCTCGGAGGCGTCTGGCGCCCGCGCTTGGTTACGGCCTCGCCGCGTTGGCAGTGGTTGCAGTCATCGCCGTCACGCTCGCAATCAAGGGCCACGGCTCGCCGTCGCCGAGCGCACAACGCTCGCAGGTCACCGTCACGTTCCGAGTCGCGGGAGTCCCGTCGGCGACCCTGCTACGGGACTCGATAACCATCCTCCAAGACCGGCTAGATGCGGCGTTCAAGGACGTCCAGGTCCGGCAGTCCGAGGGACGGATCACGGTCGCAGTGCGCTCGGCCGGTAGTAACACTCGCGCGCGCGTGATCGCGCTCGCCCGGCCTGGAGAGCTCGCGTTCTACGACTGGGAGGCGAACGCGCTCGCGCCGAGCGGCAAGACCGTCGCGAGCCAGCTCGCCTCGCAGGATCCCACCGCGCTGTCGATCAGCCAGGGCGGGACTAGCGCGCCGGGCGGAGTTGGTGCCGGCTGCATATCACTGGACCAGGCGCGCAGTCTGGCCGCCACGCGCCACGGAACGATCGTGCTGAGCGCGATCGCTCAGACCCTCAATGAGCAGGGCCAGACCGCCAACCACCAAGCCGGGTTCTTCGTGCTCTACGACCGCCCTGCCCTCACTGGGTCGCAAATCACCAATCCGATGACGACGGTCGATCAGTCCGGGCAGCCGGCGGTTTCATTCGGCTTCACGAAGAGCGGTGCCCTTGCCTTCCAGCAGCTCACCGCCAGCGTTGCACATCGGGGCGCCCTCGTGAGCAGTCTGGGCCAAACGCTCGACCAGCACTTCGCGGTCGCTGTCGATCATCGGCTGATCACGGTGCCCTCGATCGATTTCAAGGCCTATCCCGACGGCGTCCCCGGCAACAGCGGCGCCGACATCACCGGCGCCTTCACGCCGCAATCGGCGCGAGATCTTTCGACGCTGCTGCGCTACGGACCGGTCGCGGTCCGCCTGATTGCAATCACGCCGCAGACGAGCACCGCTCCGTAAGCGCCAAGCCCCGCGCGGATCCCTGCTCCGTTCCCGTCGGAGCTGCGTGGGCTGCGCGCCCTTGCGGTCATGCTGGTGGCCCCGTTCTCGAGCTCGCTCGTCAAGGAGGCGACTCCATCGCCGAGCAGCCTGTGGAGGAGCGGTCGGCAAGTGGCCCACTCCGTCTGACGGTGCTGGTGCCCGCTCACAACGAGAGCGTCACGATCGCAGCGACGCTCGAATCGCTGTGGGGGCAGACCCGGCCCCCGGACAGGGTTATCGTGGTCGAGGACAACCGCACCGACGACACGGCCGAGATTGCGCGGCGGCACGGCGCTGAGGTCTTCACCACAGTCGCCAACCAGGACAAGAAGGCCGGTGGGCTCAATCAGGCGCTCACGAAGATGTTCGCGCACATCGACGACAACGACGTCGCGATGATCATGGACGCGGACTGATCGTCGTCCCCGAATTCCTTGAAGTGGCGATGGCGCGCCTGGAAGCCGATCCGGACCTGATCGCAGTGGGCGGAGTTTCGGCGGTGAAGAGAGAGGCTGTACAACAAACATGATCATGGCCGGCATTCTGTTTTCGAGCGAGCTGCTGAAGTCCTGGTGGTTCCAGGGCCTGGCGGCATTCGTCGCCATCAACACGATCATCTACGCGATCCTCGCTCTCGCCAAGCTGATCCCGCGCAAGCGCGCGTAAGTCCGAAGCTACTTCAGCAGGCTGCCGCCCGGCGGGACTACCCACAGCCGAGCAGCAAACTCGGTGGCGACCTCTGCACCGAGCTCGCCGACCGTCTGCGCCTGGCGCTCCGACATCACGCGGGCGAGCTCAGACCAGGCTCGCGCCACGGCGCCAACTCTTGCGGTCGGCCCCCAACCAGCGGCCTGCCGCAGCTCGCCGGCCCGCAACTCGACGTCGCGCAGCGTGAACTCTCCGAACGGCTTGTAACCGTCGCCGGCGTAAACCGACTGCGCGAGCACATCGCCGCTCATCGCTGATAGCCCCATTTCGGCATCGGCGAGAGTCCACCCTGCCGGATCGCCAGCTCGGTGTCGCCCGAGCGAAGCGTCGTCGGATACGGTGGCATCTTCCACGGATTCGGGGCGATCGTTCCGTAGTGCTCGCGGACGTAGGCGGTCAGATCGCCGCGGTGCTCGCGACAGGCATATCGGGTCGGCCCCAGCGGCCCCCTTCCATGCCAGACCAGCCAGCCGCCGGGAGGGACGTCGAGGTATTCGCCGAACCCGAGCTCCCGTAGCTGGTGCTCAAGTCCGCGCTGAGTCTGCGGATCGGGGACCGCGTCGCAGAACTGGCAACCGAATACAATCTGGCTGGGCATTGGGTCCCTATACCCGCGCTGGCTGGCGCCACTCAGGCTCGATCTCGTAGTTGGTCCGCATCGCGCGCTCGCGCAAGTACTTCAATACCGGGCCATAGAGGAAGCGACCAGAACCCGCGGCCATCCGGCCAAGGCGGCCGGTTTCCATAAACGGCATGAACTTATCGGGGAATCCGGGGCTGGTGCAGGCGTTGCAAATGCCCCCCACGTTCGGGCACCCCCCGATGCCGTTGACCCAGCCTCGACTGGGCACGTTGCACTTCACAACCGGTCCCTTGCAGCCCAGCTTCACAAGGCAGCCGACGCCGTCGAACGTGTCGGAGAACTTCCCGCGTTCGGCCAGCCCGGCTCGGTCGCAGTTCTCGTGGACGGTGCGCTCGAACAGCCAGGCAGGACGACCCTGCTCATCGAGATTGATCTCCGGTGCCGAGCCGACGAGCTGCAACACCAAGTACAGGAGCGTCTCGGTGATGGTGTCCGGCTGCACCGGACAACCCGGGAGGTTGATGATCGGGATGCCGCGGCGCGAGGTCCATCTGCGACCGAGATAATCGCCCAGTCCCATCGCTCCGGTGGGGTTGTTCTTCATCGCTGGGATCCCGCCGTACGCGGCGCACGTCCCGATCGCCATGATGGCGGCCGCCGACGGCGCGAGCCGATCGATCCAGGTGGTCGTCGGAATCGGCTGTCCCGTGGCGGGGTCGACGCCGAAGCCGGTCCAGTGGCCCTCCCCGCTGAGCCGCTCGTCGGGGATCGAGCCCTCGATCACGAGCAGGAACGGGTCGAGCCTGCCTTTCCGCGCGTCGTACCAGTGCTGGACGAATTCCTCGCCGGTCTCGAGCGCCAGCCAGGGGTTGTAGATGCTGATCCGGGGCATCCCCGGGACCGCACCGTGGAGAAGGTCCTCGAGCGAAGGGTTGGTCGCGGCCGTCAACGCCACGGTGTCGCCGTCGCACCCGAGGCCGCTGGTCATCCACAACACGTGGATGACCGGGTGCTCTGCGGGCTTCTGCCGTCGCGCGAACTCCCCCCCGGTGTCCAAGCCTCAACTCCTGCGGTCGCCCAGCCCGGGACGGTGATGAAGGCGCTCCACCGATCGTGAGCCGAGCGCGGTCAGGCAGCTCTCGGCGGAGCCGGCCAGATGCCACGCTCCCGCCCCCCCGGTGACGAGCCCATGCTCGGCCAGGCGCCCCAGCGAGCGCGAAACCGATGGACGCTCGGCCGCCACGAGCCTGCCGAGCAGCGCGTGCGTCAGCGGAAGATCGAGGCGGATGCCCCCGGGCTCGACCCTGCCCCAGCGCTCGCCCAGATGCCAGAGCAGCAGCGCCAGTCGCAGCTCGAGGCTCGGGTGGGAGCTGACCGCCCGCTGTAGGTTCAGATCGATCGCTCGCTTCTCGGCACGCCGCAGCAGCGTCAGCACGATCTGCGGCCAGGGGCGAACTCGATCCAAGAACTCTCCGTCGAGCACGGCCACGCGCGAAGCGACAAGCGCATGACGCATCACCTCGCGGTCGAGCAGCTGATCCAGGTCTGAGCGCGGCGGCTGTACCAGATCACCGGGTCCGAGGAGCTCGCTCGCGGTGCGGCCGCCAACGTGCACATCGACCGCGAACAGCCCGTCGAGAACGAGCACTCCGAGGCCGCGAGCGCCGATCGCGAAGCGGTCGTCATTCCAGCCGCTACCGACCGGTGCCTCGACCAATCGAGCGGTCGCCATCTGTCGTGCGACCAGGCGAGTGCGGATGTCGAACGCGTCCGCAAGGTCGGAGTCGGCATCGAGCAGATAGCAGTAGCGCGCGGGACGCTTCTCCTCAGGCGCAGCGACCGGCTCCCGGGCTGTCGGCCACGGCACAAGCCTGGGGTCCGAGGGCGGACGGCCCTCGTCAGCACGGGAATGGGACGCTCCCGGGACCTGACCGGAGCTCGCGTGTGGTCGCTCCATCTCGACACCGGGATCGTCGCAGATTTCGCTGGTTGTAACCGAGATGACCGTCCGGCGCTGTAACCGAGGTGACGAGCGCCGACAACGGGGAGCACAGCGGTGATAGAAGGTCTTTCGCCAGCGGCAACGGCCGCTGCCCCCCTAGAGAGCGAGACCAGCAAATGTGCTTGGCGATACCTGCGCAGGTGATCGAGATCGTCGATCAGGAGAAGCGGCTCGCGCTTGTGGACATCGCCGGCCTGCGCCGCAACGTCAACATCGGCCTGCTCGACGACGATGGCGGCGGGGCGCGTCCCGGCGATTGGGTGCTGATCCACGTGGGATTCGCGCTGTCGAAGGTCGACGAGGAGGAGGCTCACGCCACGCTCGCGCTGCTGGAGCAGATGGGTTCCGACTTCGAGCAGGAGCTCGAGGAGCTGAAGGCGAGCGTGATCGATTGACCGATTCGTGCGAGACCACGGGCCGCTGCATCACCTGCGGCGACGAGGGGGTGCCAATGCACGTGGTGTCGCTGACCGGCGATGGTGCCGTGTGCGTCGACGAACAGGGTGCGCGTCACGAAGGGATCGCTGTTGACCTGGTCGGGCCTGTGGAGCCCGGCGACCGCGTTCTTGTCCACGCAGGCGTAGCGATCGCATGAAATTCGTCGACGAATTCCGCAACGCTGAGCTTGGCCGGGTAGTGGCGGGGGAGATCCTCGCCTCGCTCGAGCCGGGTCGGCACTACAAGGTGATGGAGGTGTGCGGGGGCCACACGCATTCGATCTACAAGTACGGGATCGACGACCTTCTGCCCGATAACGTCGAGCTTGTCCACGGGCCCGGCTGTCCTGTGTGCGTGATTCCGATGGGACGCGTCGACGACGGCATCGCGATCGCTCGGCACGAGGGCGTGATCTTCACCTGCTTCGGCGACATGCTGCGCGTCCCGGGCTCGAAGTACACATTGCTCGACGCGAAGGCGCAAGGCGCCGACGTGCGCATGGTCTATTCGCCGCTCGATGCGCTGAGGATCGCCCGACAGAACCCCGATCGCGAGGTCGTGTTCTTCGCGATCGGGTTCGAGACGACCGCGCCGTCGACGGCGTTGACGCTCAAGCGGGCCAAGGCCGAGGGGGTCCCGAACTTCTCCGCGGTGTGCAACCACGTAACGATCGTGCCGCCGCTGCGCGCCCTGCTCGAGTCGCCCGACCTGCGCCTCGACGGATTCATCGGACCCGGTCACGTGTGCACGGTCGTGGGAGCGCGACCGTTTCACTTCATCCCGGCCGATTACCAGCGGCCGGTAGTGATCTCGGGGTTCGAGCCGCTCGACATCCTGCAGTCGGTCCTGATGATCACGCGGCAGCTGCGCGCGGGCCGGTGCGAGGTCGAGAACCAATACACGCGCGTGGTGCCCGAGGAGGGCAACGTCAAGGCGCTCGAGGTGATGGCCGAGGTGTTCGAGCTGCGGCCGCATTTTGAGTGGCGCGGGCTGGGTTTCATCTCCAACAGCGCGCTCCGGCTCTCGGAGGCATATTCCGATTTCGACGCCGAGCGGCGGTTCGCGGTGCCGGGCGTGCGAGTCGCCGATCCAAAGGCGTGCCAGTGCGGAGAGGTGCTGAAAGGCGTCATCAAGCCTTGGCAGTGCAAGGTGTTCGGCACCGCATGCACCCCGGAGCACGCGATCGGGACCTGCATGGTGTCCCCCGAAGGGGCATGCGCGGCGTATTACAACTTCGGTCGCTACGCGCGTGAACGGGAGGCGGTGTGAGCACCGCGTCGCGCGAGGAGCGGGTGCTGCAGATCATCGAGACCGCCCGTGCCAAGCGGCCGAAGTTTCGCGAGGAGCGCGTCACGCTCGCACACGGCGCCGGCGGCAAAGCCACGCAGACGCTGATTGAGGGGCTGCTCGCACCCGCCTTCGGGATAACCGAGCTGACGGACGCCGGCGTCGTCGGCAACATCGCAATGACCAGCGACAGCTTCGTCGTCAAGCCGCTGCGCTTTCCCGGCGGCTCGATCGGTGAGCTGGCGGTCAATGGCACCGTCAACGATCTGGCCATGGGGGGCGCCAAGGCGCTGGCGATCACGGTCTCGATGATTCTCGAGGAGGGCCTCGACGCCGACGTGTTGCGGGCTGAAGTCGAGGCGATCGCGGCGGCCGCGGCAGCCGCCGGTACGTCGATCGTGGGCGGGGACACGAAAGTCGTAGAACGTGGGGCAGCAGACCAGATGTATCTGTGCACGACCGGCATCGGGCTCGTGGACGATCGTGCACAGTTGTCGCCGGGAGCGATCACTGCCGGGGACCAGGTCCTGGTATCGGGTCCGATCGGCGATCACGGGACCGCGATCATGCTCGCGCGAGGGTCCTTTGATCTCGACGCCGAGATCCTCTCGGACACCTGCTCGCTGTGGCCTGCGGCCGATGCACTGCTTGGCGCAGCAGGCCAGGATCTCCACTGCATGCGGGACGCCACTCGCGGCGGTGTGGCCTCGGTGCTCAACGAGCTTGCCCGGGCCTCCGGCACTGCAATGGTCGTGCGCGAGGCGGACGTGCCGGTGACGCCGATCGTCCGGGCGGCCGCCGAGCTGCTCGGTATCGACCCCATGTACGTCGCCAACGAGGGACGGCTGGTGGCGTTCGTCGCGCCGCATCGGGTCGACGAGGCGCTTGGCGCGCTGCGGGCGATGCCGGGCTGCGAGCGCGCGGCGGTGATCGGCGAGGTGCGAAACGAGCCGCCGGCGATGGTGCTGGTCGAGACGAGCTTTGGCGGCAGAAGGGTGATGGACCAGCTCGTGGGGGACCCGCTGCCACGCATTTGTTGACGTTGAACGGGAGAACGAGGAGAGGACCTGATGGCAACAGCCGATGTCGAGTTCGTACCCAACCAGCATGCGACGGAGCAGGTCACCGCGCATGTGCTGTGGATGACCGTCGGTCTCTCCTGCGAGGGGGACTCGGTGGCGATGACCTCCGCGACCAACCCGAGCCTCGAGGACATCATCCAGGGAGTCATACCCGGGATGCCGAAGGTCGTGGTCCACAACCAGGTCATCGCGTTCGAGGTCGGAGATGAGTTCATCCAGGCCTGGTACGACGCCGAGGCGGGCAAGCTCGATCCGTTCGTGTTGGTGATCGAAGGCTCGGTGGGCAACGAGAAGATCAACGGCGAGGGTCACTGGACGGGCTTCGGCGTGAACCCGTCGAACGGGCAACCGATCACGCTCAACGAGTGGATCGATCGCCTCGCGCCGAAGGCGGCGGCGGTCGTGGCGGTCGGCACGTGCGCCACCTACGGCGGCATTCCCGCAATGAAGAACAACCCGACGGGCGCGATGGGCGTGGCCGACTACCTGGGATGGAACTGGCGCTCGAAGGCCGGCCTGCCGGTGGTCAACATCCCCGGCTGCCCCGCGCAGCCGGACAACATGACCGAGACGCTGATGTACCTGGTCTTCCACCTCGCGGGGATGGCGCCGGTCCCGGAACTCGACGAGCAGCTACGCCCCAAGTGGCTGTTCGATCGCACCGTGCGCGAAGGTTGCAACCGCGCGGGGTTCACCGAGCAGGGCAACTTCGCGACCGAGTACGGCTCCGATCACCGTTGCCTGGTCAAGCTGGGCTGCAAGGGGCCCGTGGTCAAGTGCAACGTGCCGGTCCGCGGGTGGGTCAACGGGATCGGTGGCTGCCCGAACGTCGGCGGCATCTGCATGGCCTGCACGATGCCGGGATTCCCCGACAAGTACATGCCGTTCATGGATCCCGATCCCTGGGGGAACGCGGGCGCCACCTTCCAGCGATTCACCTATGGGCCGGTGTTCCGCTACTTCCGTAAGCGCAACATCGACACGAAGTTCGATCATGAGCCGGAGTGGCGGCATCCCGGGCCAGCGCTCACCAGCGGCTACCAGAAGCGCTGGTAGGGACCACACCGCGACCACACGACCATTCGAGGGAGACCGTTCACATATGGCCACTACTGACACCCCCACTGAAAAGAAAGTCGTCGTCAAGGAGATGTCGTGGGATCCGATCACGCGGATCGTCGGCAGCCTCGGGATCCACACCGAGATCGACTTCTCCAACCAGCAGGTGCTCAAGTGCTACAGCACCTCGATGGTGTTCCGCGGCTTCGACATCTTCATGAAGGGGATCGATCCGCGCGACGCGCACTTCATCACGAGCCGTATCTGCGGGATCTGTGGCGACAACCACTGCACGTGCTCGTGCCTGAACCAGAACATGGCCTACAGCGTCAAACCGCCGCCGCTCGGAGACCTCGCGTTCAATCTCGCCGAGACCGCGGATTACATATTCGACCACGCGATCTTCAACGACTGCATGGCAAACGTGGATTTCTGCGAGCAGATGGTCAAGGACACCAACCCGACACTGCTCGCGACCGCGGAGAAGACCGCGGCGCCGCACAAGGACATCCACGGCTACAACACGATCGCGGACATCATGCGGGCGCTGAACCCGTTCACGGGGAGCTTCTACCTGGAAACCCTCCAGGTGGCCCGCTACACGCGCGAGATGTACTGCCTGTTCGGCGGCCGGCACACGCATCCTTCGACGATCATGCCCGGCGGCTGCAGCGCGGACATCACGCATCAGACGCTGACCGACTACTACGTTCGTCTGATGCGCTACTTCGACTACGTCAAGCGCGTCGTGCCGATGCACGATGACCTCTACGACTTCTTCCTGCAGGAGTTGCCCGGCTACGACATGGTCGGCTACCGCGACATGAACCTGGTCAACTGGGGGTCCTTCGATGATCCCGACTACGTTGACTACAGCTACAAGAACATGACGGAGTGGGGGCGCCATCGCTACATCACCCCGGGGGTAGCGATCAATGGCGAGCTGATCTCTACCGACCTGGTCGAGATCAACCTGATGATCCGGATCCTGCTCGGCAGCTCGTACTTCGACAGCTGGGAGAACGAGCCTACGTTCGTGACCAGGGATCCGCTCGGCAACCCGGTCGACAAGAACCACCCGTGGAACAAGCAGACGCTTCCCAAGCCGCAGAAGCGCGACTTCGCGGACAAGTACAGCTGGGTGGTCTCACCGCGGATCTACGACAAGCGCAGCGACAAGCACGTGTGCTGCGATACCGGCGGCGGGCCCTTCGCCCGCCAATGGTGCACCGCCAAGGCCGGGCTCGTCGATTTCGGCTACGCCAAGGCGACCGGCGAGTCGATCCAGATGGTGCTGCCGCGATCGGCGTCGATGCCCGAGATGGAGCTCGAGTGGAAGGTGCCGGAGAAGTCCAATGCGATCGAGCGCGACCGGGCGCGCTCATATCACCAGGCGTACTCGGCGCTGATCGCGCTGCACTGCCTCGAGCGGGCGTTGAAGGAGGTGCGCGCCGGGCGGACCAAGAGCTGGAAGGAGTTCAAGGTGCCCGACGAGGCGATCAGCTGCGGGTTCCACGAGGCGGCGCGTGGCGTGCTCTCCCATCACATGGTGATTCGCGAGGGGAAAATCGCCAACTACCAGCCGTACCCGCCGACGCCGTGGAACGCCAGCCCGCGCGACGTCTACGGAACGCCCGGGCCGTACGAGGACGCGGTCCAGAACACGCCGATCTTCGAGGAGAATGGACCGGAGAACTTCAAGGGCGTCGACATCATGCGCGCGGTTCGCAGCTTCGATCCATGCCTGCCGTGCGGTGTCCACATGTACACGGGCAAGGGCAGGGTGCGTAAGGTCATCCACACGCCGACCGGCCTGAGTTAGATGACCCAAGAAGCGCTTCCGGACGAGCTCCTCGACCGCGTCGAGTCGCTCACGGCGCAGCTCGACGAGCTCGCAGATGCGCATGCGCGGGAGGTCGCACAGGATCTCGTGGCGGCCGTGATCGCGATGTACGGTGATGGGCTGCGGCGCATCATCGAGACGATCATGGCCGCCCGCGAGGCAGGTGCGACGATTCTCGACGAGCTCACCCAGGATGGCGCCGTCGCGAGCCTGCTGCTGATCCACGATCTGTATCCGAACTCGCTCGAGGAGCGGGTCGTGGACGCGCTCGACACGGTTCGGCCCTATATGGAGTCCCACGGCGGCAACGTCGAGCTTGTCGGGATCGAGGACGGTGTCGCCCGTTTGAAGCTGCAGGGAAGCTGCCACGGTTGTGCCGCGTCGCGCGCGACGCTCGAGCTCGCGATCAAGCAGGCGCTCGACGAGCACTGCCCCGACCTCGAAGGCGTCGAGGTGGAGGGCGTCGTCGAGGATTCGATCCCACCCACCCGCGCTGCCTTCGAGCTGCCGGTTGTCCATTCCGATCTGCCGATGGCGCCGCCGCAACCGTCCCGATGGCTTTCAGTCGGCGCCACGGCGGCACCCGGCGAGCTGCTCGCGCTTGACGTCGACGGTCAGCGGCTGCTGCTGGCAAACGTCGATGGGTCCCTGCTCGCATATCGCAACGAGTGCGCATCGTGCGGCGAGCCACTCGACGGTGGCGAGCTTCGGGCGGGTTTACTCTGCTGCCCGGGGTGCGGGCTCGAGTTCGACCTGCCGCGGGCCGGTCGGGCCGCCGGCGGTGATCTGCTGCAGCTGACGCCGGTACCACTGCTCGAGGCGGGCGGGGTGAGGGTGGCGGTGTGAGCCGCCTCGATGACATGGTCGTGGCGCGCAAGCGCTCCGACGCGCTCGCGAGGCTGCGGTCGCTGGCGCAGAGCGGCGCGAGTGCCCGCGGCGACGGCGTGCGTGCGGTGGCGCAGGAACGGTGCGATCTGTGCAACACGGTCGTCCCGGACGACCACCGTCATCTGCTGCACCTGGTGGAGCGCCGGATCGTATGCGTGTGCGAGGCCTGCTGGGCGTTGCGCTCGGGCGACGCGGAGTACAGACCAACCGGGATGCGGACTCTGTGGCTCGAGCAGTTCGAGTGCGACGAGGCGACCTGGGGCGCGTTCCAGATCCCGATCGGGCTGGCGTTTTTCATGCGCTCGAGCATCGCTGAGGCAGTCATCGCCTTCTATCCGAGTCCGGCGGGCGCAACCGAGTCCGAGCTCGGCCTCGACGCCTGGAAGACGCTGGTCTCCCTCAACCCGGTGCTGGCCGAGCTCGAGCCCGACGCGGAGGCGCTGGTGGTCAACAGGCTCTCCCAGCCTCATCAGTACGTGATCGCCCCGATCGATGACTGCTACGCGCTAGTCGGCCTGATCAAGTCGCGGTGGGAGGGCATTTCCGGCGGCTCCGCGCTCGAGCAGGCAGTTCCGTCGTTCTTCGAGGCCATGCGAAGCCGTGCGCTGGTGACGCGGTGACCGTCGAGGCACGGCGGTTAAGCCAGTTGCCGGCGGTACCGCAACCCGAGTTCGAAGTGGTGGCCGCGGCGCATCTGGCGTTCGCGGCCGCCCCGACGATGGTGTTCTCTGCCAGGGCATACGAGCGGGGCGTGCTCGACATCCAATCGATGTCGCTTTCGGTCCAGGTGATGATCGATCCAGCGCGGCGGGGCTACGACGAGGAGACCCGGCGGCGGCTGGCGGAGCTGTTCGGCCCGCCGGCCACCTGGGCTCCCTCGACGCAGGGTCTGAGTTGGGCGCGCGTGGCCGCCGCGGTGCCCGCCTTCCAGAGGGAGACGATGTTCGCGCTCGAGGTGCCGTGCAGCTACGACCTCGAGGTGGCTGCCACCAAGTACTTCTATTCGCTGATCGACGGTGTGGTGCCGCTGAGCTTCCATTTCTACGGGACCGTGTTCTACGGCGCGCCCGACGGGCGGCTGCAGATGACGCCGGTGCCCTGGAGCGCGAGCGCACAGTTCGGGATGCCCGTGTCCACTTGGCGGGCCATGATCGCCGAGCACTATCCGGGTGGCGGCTGGATCCGGCTGAGCGGGCACACGCTGGCGGCTCTCAACGCACGCCGGGCCGAGCGCGGCCTGACCTTCGACGACACCGTCCAGGAGCTGCTCGACGGTGATTGACGAGCTCGTCGACACTCTGCTCTACGAGGGCTACGCGCTCTATCCCTACACACCCGGGGCAACGAAGAATGCGACGCCCACTCCGTTCGGGATCGTCTACCCGCCGGCGTACGCCGCGGAGTGCGAGGGGGCCCACGACCATGCTCGGCTGGAGTGCGTTGCGCAGGGTGGCTCCGAGTTCCGCGCCACGATCCGGTGGCTCGACGCCGACCGCCACGAGCATCGGCTCGCCCTGGGCCCGGTCGCGCCAGGTGAGCGGATGACTTCGGAGCGTCCGCAGGCCCGCTTCACGTTGCGGGCAGACGCAGCCGGCGGAGTTGTCCGCTGCTGCGTCCACAACACGGCCGAGGTGCCATCGGGCCTCGACCGCGCCCAAGCGCTCGCGCGTTCGCTGATCTCATTGCACGTCCTGGTTCACGTCGAGGATGGGCGTTTCGTTTCCCCGCTCGAAAGCCGGCGCGAGAGCGTCAACACGTGGCCCGTCCTGGCTACAGACAACGACGACACAATCCTCGGTGCCGCGTTCGTGCTCCCCGATCACCCGCAGGTGGCACCGAGCAGCCACGGCAACCTGTTCGACAACACCGAGATCGAGGAGGCGCTCGTGCTGCACGTCCACACGCTCACCGACGAGGAGCGCGCCGCGATCACCGACCCGAAGATCAAGGAGATGCTCGATCGCACGCTCTCGCTCGGTCCGGAGGACATCGTCGAGCTGCACAGCGGCTTGCGCGAGGTCGACAACAATCCGGGCGAGGAACGGGCCACGGTCGGCGGCGTCACGTTCGTGAAGGGGTCGAAGCTGCTGCTCAAGCCCGGGACCGATCGCAGCGTCCACGACCGCATGCTCGACGGCCGGCCGGCTACGCTCGAGCGTATCTACATCGACTACGACGAGCGAGTCCATCTGGCCGTCACCGTTGACGACGATCCAGGCCAGGAGTTGATGCGGGAGACGGGCCGCTATCTGTTCTTCTTCGCCCACGAGGTGCAACCGCTATGACTGAGACAGCCGAGAAGGCGCGTACCAAGCAGATCCTCGTCGCCGGCATCGGCAACGCATGGCTGCGCGACGATGGCTTCGGCGGGCAGGTGGCCGATGTGCTCACCCAGCGCCAGCTCCCTGAGGGTGTCACCGTGATGGACTTCGGCTCTGGCGGCCTGGATCTCGCCTACGAGGTGATGCGTGGGTACGACGGGCTGATCCTGATCGACATCAGCCGGCAGGGTGGAGAGGCCGGGACCCTGTACGTGATGGAGGCGCAGGCCGAGGATGTCGACGGACAGATCGAGGACGGGCAGATGCTCAACCCCCACGGGATGGATCCCGAGACCGTGCTGCGCTTCGTCAAGTACGTCGGCGGATGGCCTGGGCGGGTGATGGTCGTGGCCTGTGAGCCGGAGACGGTCGAGGACGTTGGGCTGGGCCTCAGCGACGCCGTCGAGGCGTCCGTGGCGCGTGCGGCGGACGTCGTGCTCGAGACGATCGCGGAGCTTCAAGGTGCATGAGCTCTCGATCGCGACGGCTGTTCTCGGAACGGCGCTCAAGCATGCCGATGAGCGGCCGGTCGAGTGCGTGACGATGCGCGTCGGGAAACTCCGGCAGGTGGTTCCGGACTCGCTCCAGTTCTACTGGGACATCGTGACCCGCGACACGGTCTGCGACGGCGCACGCCTGGAGATCGAGGAGATCGAGGCCCGACTGCGCTGCGACGATTGCACCTGCGAGTGGGAGCCCATGATCGCCAGCTTCCGGTGCCCGGACTGCGCCTCGGCGCACGTGGAGGTCATCGCCGGCGAGGAGCTCGAGATCGAATACCTGACGCTGAAGGAGCCGACGCATGCATAAGACCAGGGTGCGGATCGTCGAGGACGCGCTCGATGCCAACAACACGATCGCGCGCGCCAACCGTGATGACTTCGACCGCCACGAGGTGACGGTCATGAACCTGATGAGTGCGCCGGGCGCCGGTAAGACGTCGCTGCTTGAGCATGCACTGCCGCTTCACGACGTCCGCGTCGGCGTCTTGGAAGGAGACGTGCAGGGCTCCTACGATGCCGACCGGATCGCCCACCTGCATGTTCCCGTCGTGCAGCTGAACACCGAGTCCGGGTTCGGTGGGGAGTGCCACCTCGACGCCAACATGGTGCGCTCGGCGCTGACTGCGCTGCCCCTGGCCGACATCGACCTGCTGGTGATCGAGAACGTGGGCAACCTCGTCTGCCCCGCAGAGTTCCGCGTCGGCGAGGACGCACGGGCGATGATCTGCTCGGTGACCGAAGGCGAGGACAAGCCGCTCAAGTACCCGCTGATGTTCCGCGCGTGCGAGCTCGTCGTGATCAACAAGATCGACTTGCTCGAGCATCTCGACTTCGACCTGGAGAGGCTCCTCTACAACCTGGACGCGGTCAATCCGAGCGCCCGGCGGATCATGACCAGCGCTCGCACCGGTGAGGGCGTCGAGGAGTTCGCGAAGTGGCTGGCGTCGCTTGCGCAGCGTACGGTCGGTGCCTCGGTATGAGGACATGAGGACCGCCGCTTCGGAGGCGACGTTCCTGCACGAGCGCTCCGCGGCGAGCGCCCGGTTCTTCGGGGCGAACGCAGAGCGCATCGCCCGGCTGTGCCACGCGATGTCCGAGCGCTTTCTAAAAGGAGGCCGGCTGCTGGCATTCGGGAGGACGCCGCAGGATCGATCCGACGTGCGCCATGTCGCGGTCGAGTTCGTTCACCCCGTGATCGTCGGCAAGCGAGCGCTGCCCGCGCTCGGCCTGGCCAACTCCGACGAGCTCGCATTGCTGGCGCAGCGGGAGGACATCGTGATGTCGTTCGGGGGCGGCGCACCGCTTGAGGATTTGCGCCGGCGCGGATGCCTGACGGTCGCATTCTCCCCGCTCGGCGCCGAGTGGGAGCTCGTCCCGCCCAGCGATGACCCGTTCGTCTGTCAGGAGCTCGTCGAGACGACCTACCACGTGCTGTGGGAGCTCGTCCACGTGTTCTTCGAGCATCAGGGGCGCCACGAGCAGACGGCCGGCGCCTCGAGCTTCCTCTATCCATTCCTCGCCGAGCGCGGACCGGATCCCGAGGCGGTGGTGGCTGACGTCCGCGAGTCGGTGTTGATGAAGGCGGAGGAGGTCCAGCAGCTGCGCGAGCGAACGGTGTGCGACGCCGCCGAGCCACTGGCTGAGGCGGCCCGCTCGCTGCGCGAGTGCTTCACGCGCGGCGGGAAGCTCCTCGCACTTGGCAATGGGGGCTCTGCGACCGACGCGATGGATCTGGTCGCGGACCTCGTAGCCGCCGGCCACCCGGCTGTCGACCTTACTGCCGACAGCGCGATCATCACCGCGATCGCCAATGACATCGGCTCCGAGGCGATCTTCGCGCGCCAGGTGATTGCATACGGGAGCGCCGGGGACGTGCTCGCGGCGCTGTCGACCAGCGGTAACTCGTTGAGTGTGATCGATGCGCTCGTCGAGGCCCGCCGGCGCGGGTTGCGGACGATCGCCTTCGTGGGCTACGACGGGGGCCGCGTGGCAGCCGAAGCGCTCGCCGATCACGTCGTGATCACGCCGTCGCAGCACATTCCGCGGATCCAGGAGGCGCAGGCGACGGCATACCACATGTTGCTCGAGATGACTGAAAAGGGGGACTCATAGCCGGCCTCGCCGTGAGCCCGCGCGTGCGCGTCAGGGCACGGGTGCAGGGGACCGTCCAAGGCGTCGGCTTCAGGCCGTTCGTGTACCGGCTTGCCCTCGAGGAGCGACTGAGTGGCCACGTCTTCAATGACGAGCGCGGCGTACAGCTCGAAATCGAGGGAGAACCCGACGCACTCGAGCGCTTCCTGCAGCGCCTCGAACGCGAGGCCCCGCCACTGGCGAAGATCCAGCGCGTGAATCGAGAGCCGGTCGCCGCCGCCTGCGACTCGGAGTTCCGGATCATCGACAGCGAGCGCGCCGGCGTCGCCGACGCGCCCGTGACGGCCGACTCAGCGACCTGCGAGGACTGTCTGGCGGAGCTGCTGGATCCAGCTGATCGCCGGCACCGGTATCCATTCATCAACTGCACGAATTGCGGGCCTCGGTTCACGATCATCGAGGGCATCCCGTACGACCGTCCAATGACGACGATGGCGGCGTTCCAGATGTGCGAGGACTGCCGGCGCGAGTACGACGATCCTGCTGATCGGCGCTTTCATGCCCAGCCGAACGCGTGTCCCGCGTGTGGCCCGCAAGTGCGGCTCGTGCCCGCCGACGGCAGCACCGTCGTCGTGCCAGGGGCGGCGGACGCGATCGACGGCGCAGCCCGGCGGCTGGCGGATGGGTTGATCGTCGCGATCAAGGGGATCGGCGGGTTTCACCTCGCTTGTGGCGCCGACAACCGCGAGGCGGTGGCGATGCTACGGGCGCGCAAGCATCGGGAGGACAAGCCATTTGCCCTGATGGTCGCCGGCATCGAGCACGCGCTCGAGCTGGTCGAGCTCGGCGAGCAGGAGGAGGCATTGCTGCGCTCGATCGAGCGGCCGATCGTGCTGGCTGCGCGCCGGCGCGGCGCGGTCGTCGCCGAGGCTGTCGCACCGGGCGCTCCCGAGCTTGGCGTGATGCTCCCCTACACCCCGCTGCACCACCTCCTGCTGGCCGACTACCGCCGGGTCGCTGCCGGTGCCGGCGCTCTGGTGATGACCAGCGGCAACATCTCCGACGAGCCGATCGCCTTTCACGACGGCGATGCGCTCGAGCGTCTGGCGAGCGTCGCCGACCTGTTCCTGCTCCACGACCGTCCGATCCACACGCGCACCGACGATTCGGTCGTGCGGGTCGTGGCAGCCGGCCATGAGCGGCGGCCGATGTTGCTGCGCCGATCCCGCGGCTTCGTGCCCCGAGACCTCGAGCTCCCTGTGGCTGCCTGCGAGCCGATCCTCGCATGCGGCGCCGAGCAGAAGAACACGTTCTGCGTCGCGAAGGGAGCCCGGGCATGGGTGGGCCATCACATCGGCGACCTCGAGCACTACGCGGCCTTCGAGGCGTACGCCGAAGGGGTCGACCACTTCCAGCGGCTGTTCGCGGTCGATCCCACGGTGGTGGCGCACGACCTGCATCCGGGCTATCTCTCGACGCAGTACGCGCTTGAGCGTGAAGGTGTCGACCACGTCGGCGTCCAGCACCACCACGCCCACCTAGCCGCCTGCCTCGCTGAGCACCGGATCCTCGAGCCGGCAATCGGCGCGATCTTCGACGGCACCGGCTACGGGACCGATGGGACGATCTGGGGCGGCGAGCTGCTGGTGGGCGACCTGCGCGAGTTCGACCGCGCCGGCTCGCTCTGGCCGGTTCGCCTGCCGGGAGGCGCCGCGGCGATTCGAGAACCCTGGCGGGTGGCGTTCGCGTGGCTGGCGGAGGCTTTCGGCGAGCCGCAGCCGCGGCCTGGTCGCCTGGCTGATTTCGTGGACGAAGGACGATGGGCGGCGATGGGCGATGTGTTGGCGAGCCCCGGCATTTCGCCGACGACGTCGAGCATGGGGCGCTTGTTCGACGCGGTCGCCGCGCTGTGCGGGATTGCGCCACGGGCGAGCTACGAGGGGCAGGCTGCGATCGAGCTCGAGGCGGCCGCTGCACGCTCGCCGGATCGGGATCGTTACGAGATCGTGCTCGAGCCCGGGTGGACGATCGATCCGCGCCAGGCGGTGATCGGGGCGCTCGGCGACCTCGAGTCGGGCGCCGCGGTTCGGACCGTTGCGCGCCGCTTTCACAACGGGGTCGCCGAGGTCACCGTCCGTGCCTGTGCGGCGCTCGCTGTGGCTCGCGGGCTCGGATCGGTCGTGCTCAGCGGTGGCGTGTTCCAGAACCGGCTGTTGCTCGAAGGCGTTGCCGCTGGGCTGTCCGCCGCGGGGCTGCGGGTGCTGGTTCCGGTCGCGCTGCCACCGAACGACGGCGGGGTCTCGTTCGGCCAGGCCGCCGTTGCGGCAGCGCGCGGCACGGGAGAGCGGCAGTGAGCGCGAGCGAATGGCGGCGACTCGGCGGGCTCACGGCCGCCGTCGTGGCGCTGCACGTGATTGGGTTCGGGACGCTGCTGCTGTTCGTCGTGCCGAAGCACTTCACCCTCGGTCACGCAGGCGTTTTCGGATTGGGGTTAGGTGTGACGGCGTACACGCTGGGACTGCGCCATGCCTTCGACGCCGATCACATCGCCGCGATCGACAACACGACGCGCAAGCTGATGGCCGAGGGCAAGCGACCGCTTGGGGTCGGCTTCTTCTTCTCGCTCGGGCATTCGACGGTCGTGTTCGCGCTGGCGCTGCTGCTCGCCGCTGGCGTCCACGCCCTCGGTTCACAGGTCACGCACAGCGGGTCGCCCCTGCATCAGCTGACGGGCGTCCTCGGCACGGGGATCTCCGGCGGCTTCCTGTACCTGATCGCCGCGATGAACATGGTCGTGCTTGCAGGCATCGTCAGGATGTTCCGGCGGATGCGCTCCGGTGCGTTCGACGAGCAGGAGCTCGAGCGGCAGCTCGAGTCACGTGGGCTGATGAACCGGTTGCTCGGCCGGTTCGCCCGCAACGTGAGCTCCTCCTGGCGGATGTATCCGCTCGGCATTCTGTTCGGTCTTGGCTTCGACACCGCGACCGAGGTGGCGCTCCTGTTCCTGGCGGCCGGCGCTGCGTCGAGCGGGCTGCCGTTCTACGCGATCCTCTGTCTGCCGGTTCTGTTCGCCGCCGGCATGTCATTGCTCGACACGATCGACGGCTCGTTCATGAACTTTGCCTACGGGTGGGCGTTCTCGAAGCCCGTGCGCAAGATCTACTACAACCTCACGATCACCGGCCTGTCGGTCGCGGTGGCGTTCATCGTAGGATCGATCGAGCTGCTCTCGATCACGGGGATCGCGTCGGTGGATCTGAACAGCATCGGCTACTTCATCGTCGGGTTGTTCGTGCTCACCTGGGGCTTGGCGCTGGCGGTGTGGCGAATCGGGCGGATCGAGGAGCGCTGGTCCGCGCCCGGTTACGCCGCCGACAGTGCGAGTGTCAGCGGGCGCTGAAGCAACCCGCTTGTCGTCTCGGGCGAAGGTGAGCCGGATCGCCCTATCGATGTTCGTGCTGTTTGTCGCCTCGGAGGTCTTCGACCAACCGTTCTCCGGCGTGTTGCTGGGGGTGCTCGTGGCGCTGGTTGCGTCGATGACGTTCGCGATCGCAGATCGACCACTGCGGCGGCGGACGTTGCTGTTGCTGCCGCTACCGGCGATCGGGGGGCACAGGAGTTGCGCAGTAGCGCCCCGGCGCGCACCGGCCGGATCCTTGCAAGATCCGGGCACGACTCCCTCAGGCGTAGCGTCCGTCTGCTGCTCAGCTGCGACCACCATGCTCGCGAGCTGGCGCGGCGAAGCGGCGGGACAGCGCACCCGTCGCTGACCGAGCCGGCCCTCGTCGAGGCCATCCGATCGGCGGGGGGTCAGGTCTCGCAGAACGCCGAGTCCGCCGCCGCCCGTCTGAATGGCAGCAGCACAACGATCTCCTCGGCCGGGGCGTTCATCGATAAGGCCACGGACGTGGCCACCACGATCCGCGACGAACAGCTCGACGGGGCGCTTCGATCGCTGCAGTTCCTGGATGCCGGACTCGCCGGCTTCGTCGAAGCGAGCGGTGATGGGGCCGAACCTCGAGCATCCTCATGAGAGGCCGGCGAAGATGCCGCGGAACTCCGCCACAGCCTCGACCGGCGGGAGCGCGTATGTGCCGCAGCGGCTGGCGCCACATCCGTTGAGTTCGCCCAGTCGCACCGCGGTCTCCGCTGCGCAAACCGCGACCGGAAGGCCGTTCAGCACGGTTGCACCGGCGATCGTGAATTCGCGCTCACGCGCGAACAGCAGCATCGGATAGCCGCCGGCGGGAACGATCACGTCAACGCCCAGCTCCAGCATCGGCTCGACCTGTGCGGTGAACTGCTCGAGCATCCGCACGTACGTCTCGTCGTCTTCGAACGCGCGGTTGTAGTCGGCGACCTGCGCCTGCACCGCACGCACGGCGACAACCCGTTCGCCAAGACCGTGCCGCGCGATCTGCTCCTCGTGGTAGGGAACGAAGACCGGGTTGATCGTCACCAGCCCGACCTTCCGGCCGAGCGTGCATGCGAAGAACATCGATGCCTCGCCGAGGCCGATCACAGGTATCTCCACGGCGGCACGTGCTTCGCTCAACGCTGGCTCCTGGAAATGACCGATGACGAACGCGGCACACTCGCGATCCTGTGCCTCGAGTGCGTTGGCGATCACCTGGGCCGCGCACCGAAACTCCGTGATCGGATGTAGGTAGCGATCGCCCGGCTGGACGCCGTGCGCCTCGATCTCAAAGCCGGGTCCGGCGACCGAATTGAGGTATGCGCTGAGACGCTCGAAGTACGCGGCGTCTACTTCGGGGTCGGTAAAGCTCTGATACCAGATTCTTGATGACATCCGCTGATCCTCGCACGGGGACGCTTTAATCAGCCGTGTGACCGTCATCGACGAACCCCAGGTCAAGGGGATGCGGTGGATCCCGCCGGGCAGCTTCCGGATGGGCTCCGAGGACTTCTATCCCGAGGAGGCGCCAGTTCACAGCGTCGAGCTCGACGGGTTCTGGATCGACGAGCATCCGGTCACCGTCGCGGAGTTTCGGCGTTTCGTGAAGGCGACCGGGCGTATGACCAATGCGGAGCAGAGTCCAGACCCGAAGGACTACCCGGACGCCGACCCGGAACTGCTCGTACCCGGATCACTGGTATTCCAGCGGACAGCCGGGCCGGTCGACCTTCGCGATGCGCGCAACTGGTGGGCCTGGACACCGGGAGCGTTCTGGCGTCTGCCAGAGGGCCCCGGCAGTAACGTCGGCGGCCGGGAGCTTCATCCGGTCACGCACATCTCCTTCGGTGATGCCGAGGCGTATGCGGCCTGGGCGGGCAAAGAGCTGCCGACGGAGGCCCAGTGGGAATACGCGGCGCGTGGCGGACTGGACGGCGCGGTCTTCACCTGGGGCGATGAGTTCGCGCCGCGGGGACGGATGATGGCCAACACGTGGCAAGGCGAGTTCCCGTGGCAGAACCTCGAGCTGGACGGCTTTGTGGGCACCTCGCCGGTGAGGCGCTTCTCCGCAAACGGCTACGGGCTCTACGACATGGCGGGAAACGTCTGGGAGTGGACGGTCGACTACTTCACCCAGCAACACGCCGCGGACGCCGCCAAGGCGTGCTGCGTCCCGCAGAACCCCCGCGTCGCCTCACCTGAGCCGATTGATTCCGAGGGCCGGATCGATGGCCACATACCCCGCCGCGTGATCAAGGGTGGCTCGCATCTGTGCGCGCCGAACTACTGCCTGCGGTTCCGTCCGGCCGCGCGGCAGGCCGAGGCGATCGACACCTCGACCTCCCACATCGGCTTTCGCTGCGTCGTGAACGCTCCCGCCGGCGCTTAGAGCGGCTGCAGGCGCGTCTTCTCGACGTGCTCGAGCTTCGCGCGCAGCCGGACGTACTCGCGTTCCTGTGACGGCGTGCGCTTATGACCCTTGTAAGCGAGGTTGTGGCGCTCGTTGGGGTCGCGCCTCAAGTCGTACATCTCGTACTGGTCGGGAACGTTGCCGTCCGCGTCGTAGTAGCGGGCGAGCTTGTAGCGCTGTTCGCGGATGCTCGTGATGTGATTCGGTGGCTGCGGGTAGGGACCGTGCGGCTGGCCCGACTGGTAGTCGTCGTAGGTGAAGACCGTGTAGTCCTGCGCCGGCCTGGCCGACCGGCGGAGGATCTGGGCGGAGTAGTCGACCCCTTGCCACTTGGCGCGAGCGTTTTGCGGCGCTCCGACGAGGCTCGCCAGCGTCGGCAGGAAGTCGACATGCGAGACCAGCGAATGGTTGACCTCGGGCCGCTTCCACATGCGAGGGTTGGAGTACACGAGCGGTACGCGCATCGTCTCCTCGTAGAAGTTGAAGTTCTTCTGACGCATGCCGTTGTGGGACATCCCCATCTCGCCGTGGTCAGCTGTGGCGACCATCAGCGTGTTGTCCAGCAGGCGCTCGCGCGTGAGGGTGTCGAGGATGTTCACGAGGTAGGCGTCCGAAGACTTGATCACGTTCCCGTAGAAGTTGAGGTAGTTGCGCTTCTGCTGCGGAGTCGTCAGCCGGCCCAGCAGCTGCGAGATTCGCAGGAACTGCTCTTGCACCGTCGGCTTGGTCGAAAGGTTCTCCTTGGCGGTCGCCGGCAGGCCGATCTCGCCCTGCAGCCACGACTCGTCGTATCCACTGGCGGTGAGGTTGTTGGGGTAGAACAGCACGTCGTGGGGGTTGACCAGCGAGACGACCATGAAGAACGGCTGGTCGTGCGCAGCCGCGCCGGTCAGGTAGTCGATGACTCCCTCGTTGCCGGACTGCGGCGTGCCGTCTGAGTTGATGAAGCGACCGTCGTTGTCGTAGTAGCCGCCGCCCGCCTCGGAGGCGGCTTGGTTGGCGCCCGCATCTGGTGGATCCCAGCGGGTGAAGCCGTACTTGTTGACATCCGACGGCACCCACGTTGAGCCGTTCGCCGGCTTCGTGCAGTGGAACTTGCCCTTGTATACGGGCGTGTATCCGGCCGCCTCGGTGACGCTGGCAAAGTTCTTGAAGCTCGTTTCGAGCTCGACCTGCGGATTCGTCGGCGGCGACATGTTCGTCTCGAGCGTGTACTTGACGCCGTGCTGAGCCGGGAAGTAACCGGACAGGAACGTCGAGCGAGCGGGCGAGCACATACATGCGTTCGTGCACGCATTGTCAAACGTGACGCCGTTCCGCTGCAGCCGGGTGTAGCCGGGCAGGTTGCGCTGCGCCCACCCCGCCGGGAAGTGCTGGATCGCGCGCTGCTGGTCGGTGAGGAACACGATTACGTTCATGCCCTCGATCGGGTTGTTCGCGGTGGCGCGAAACGGCCCAACCCGAGTCCGAGCTCCTGCAGCAGCGGCGCCGCCGAGGAGCACCGCGCCGGTGCCGGCCGCTGCCGTTTTCAGCAGCTCGCCGCGGGTAATGCCGTCCTTGACCTGATCCGGGTCTTGCTTGGACATTGCTGTTCCTCTCTCCTCGCGCGATTGCGTCATTTCGTAACTCGCTTGAAGACATCGACGGCGTTGCTTGAAAACGCTGCCGTGTACACGTTTCTGCCATCAGGGCTGACTGCCACGGAAGTGACGCCGCGGATCGCTCGTCCGATCGTGCAGTCAGGCTGCGGGCGGCTCACGAAACAGCCCGGACGGCGTGGCTTCTCCAACAGGCCCGACGTTGAAGCCGTTCGATCGAAGACGTCGATCGACCCGGGTTGGACCGACACCGCGTAGACGTTGGCGCCGTCGGGCGAGACGACGAGCCCCTCCGGGCTCTGCAGCGCTCTGCCGAGCGTGCAAGCAACCGCCAGCACGTAGATCGCGCAGCCCGTCGTCCCGGTGGGCTGAGTGAGATGACCGTTGCTGCTGTTGCGCACGAAGTTGGCCACGCTCCGGCTGAGCAGCGCGGGCACGTAGACGCTCTTGCCATCCGGGCTGACGGTGACCGCGTCGGCGGCGTCCAGCTGCCTTCCGGTCGTGCAACCGGCGAGCGGGCTGTTCGTGAAGCAGCCGCTCCCCCCGGTCGTCTGCGTCAGGGCGCCTGTGGATGTATTGCGGGTGAGCACATCAAGCGCGCTTGAGCCAGGCGCCGCCACGTAGACGTTCTTGCCGTCGCCGCTGATTGCGAGCCCCTCGGGGTTGAGCATCGCGGTGCCGGTGGCGCAACCGCCCGCTCCGCCGGCGGCGATGCATCCGCCGGCGCCGCCGGGCTGCGAGAGCGCGCCGCTCGAAGTCGAGCGTGCAAAGATCGCCACAGCGTTGCCCGTGAACGCGCCGACGTAGACGCTCTTACCATCGCGACTGACCTGGACGACGTCGGCGCCCCTAAGTGCGCGTCCGACGGTACATCTCGGGGTCGTGACGGCGGAGATGCACCCCGTCTGGGTCAGTGCACCGGTCGAGGGGTTGCGCTGGAAGGAGACGACCGAGTTGCTCTTGAATGCCGTCGCATAGACGTTCCGGCCGTCCGCGCTGATCGCAACGGAGTTCGGATTAAGCAGCCCGAAGGCGAAGCCGCAGCCGTTCGCGCGACCGGCGGCGACGCATCCCGCGGCACCCGCGGCCTGCGTCAGGGCGCCCGTGGAGGGATTTCGCGTGAACACAGTGATCGCGTTGCTGCTCGCCGAAGCGACATAGACGTTGCGGCCGTCCGAGCTGACCGCGATCGCCTCCGATCCGAGGAATGCGCCAGGTCCCCGCAGCGCGCGCACCGGAGCACAGCCCGGCTGGCGGGCCGTTCGATCGGCCACGCAACCGGCGCGGCCGCGCAGCTGGCTGATGACGCCGAGCGTCGTGACGGGCGGGCGGTTGGGGGCGGCCAGGCTGGCCGCGGGCACAGCCGCGAGCCCGACGCCGAGCACCGCGCAGAGTCCGACCCACGCCCCGGCGAAGCAGAACCGCTTACTCATCTGAGCCTCCGATCGAATCTCTGAAGTCGCGAATCCCAGCCCCAATCGACTGACCCATCTCAGGCAGTCGCTTGACCCCGAATACAAGCACTAACAGGATCGCGATGACAGCGACGTGCACGGGATTGGAAAGCCGGAGTCCCAGAAGTTGTTCCTCTTGCGTCAGCCAGCCTCGGCGGGCACGCCCTCCATCCTTCTGAGATCGACTTATCCGGCTCGTCGGAGCGGCGAGCTGGCCGCCAGGCCGCGAGCCCCTTCGGGCCCTGGTCGATCCGCGCCCAGCCCGTCCGGTGTCCCTCCTTGAATATCCCATTTGTGGCAACTCCTCCTCACGCGAAAGTTCCAGCCTCGGACAGCGGCGGCAACATCCGCGCGCGGGGCCTGAGCGTCGTCCTGCTCGGCGTCGGCGTTGGCTGGGGAGCGGGGAATGTCGGTCCCGTCGTGCTCACGCTCACCCACGACTTCCACACTACGCTGACCGGCGTCGGCCTGCTGTCCGGGACGGTGTACTTCGGCGCCGTGATGATCGCGACGCCGTTCGCGGTGCCGCTCGCCGCACGGGCGGGCATCGTGCGTGCGACGGCGGTCGCCGCGATCACGATGGCCGCGGGGCATCTGCTGTTCGCGGTGAGCCCGGCGTTCGTGGGCTTGCTGATCGCGCGTGTCGTGGTCGGGGTGGGCTGCGCGTTCGCGCTGATCGCCGGCCCGGTGCTGGCCCGCCGGCTCGGCGGAGTCCGGCTGCTCGGGTTATTCGGCGGCGCGGTCACCCTCGGTATCGCTGGTGCACTCGGGTTGGGCAGCGTGCTCCAAGACGCCGGCGTGAGCTGGCGCGCCGGCTTTCTGATCTCGACGGTGGTCTGCCTGCTCCCGCTGACGGTGCTACCGAAGGGAGTGACGGGGAGCCCGGTAGCGCGCCCCGATCGCGAATTCATCGCCGCCGCGCTGCGGACCGGCGCCACCTGGCGCCTGCTGGCCCTGTTCGTCGCGGCTAACGGGATTCCACTGGTCGTGAGCGCCTGGCTCGTCGCCTACCTCACGAAAGATGTGGGCGTCAGCACGGCGGCGGCCGGCGGGCTCGCATTCCTGGTGTTCGGGCTGACGACGGTGGTCCGGCCGCTCGGCGCCCGGCTCGCGGGCGGGCGGCGGGTATTCGGGATGCTGGCGGGGGGCGGGTCGCTGCTCGCGGCGCTCGGCCTGGTGGTGCTGGCAGCGACCAACTCCGTCGCGCTGGCGCTGATCGCGGTGCTTCTGATGGGCGTGGGCTTCGCGCTTCCGTATGCGGTGATGGTCGACGCCGCGCAGCGGTTGTTTCCCGACCGCGCCACGGCGACGCTGGCGCTGGTCCAGACCGGCCCCAATGTCGTGCCGATGTTCGTCATCCCGCTCGTGGGCACTGCGCTCGACCACCAGCAGGCGCCGCTCGCATTCGTGCTGCTTGCCGTGTTCGTCGCCGTGACCGCGCTCGTCAACCTGACCGAGCCGAGGTCGGCGCGGGCGCTGACCCGCAGCTAGCAGATGCCGCTCGGGCGGCGCGCTACGCCCCGGGGTTGGCGCGGCATCGAGATCCGCTTCGGAAGTGGATAGGGCGCGGGCGGCGACGCCTTCGGTCCGCACTGGCCGGTTGTGACCAGCTTCGAGGTGATGCTGGTTCGCGGCAGCTTTGGGATCGAGTAGTCGGGCCGGCCGGCGAAGTTGAACGCCGAGGTCAGATCACCCGTGACCGAACGGCGCCACGCCGTGAGGTTCGGCACCTCGGCACCGAAGCGGCGCTCCATCAACTGCAGGGCTGACGTATGGTCGAACGTGTCCGAGCAGACGAATCCCCCGCGCGTCCAAGGCGAGACGATGATCGCCGGGACGCGGAAGCCGAGGCCGATCGGTCCGCGAATCCCGAACGCGAGCAAGGGCAGCTTGCGCACCGTGAGGTATTCGCCCTTTGTCCCCGGAGGCGGCGTCGGCGGCGCGACGTGATCGAACATCCCGCCGTTCTCGTCGTGGGTGATCACCACGACCGTCTTGCGCCAGATGTGAGGCCGGGCCCAGATCGCTCGCAGTACGTGATCGATCGCGTACTCGCCGGTGGCCGGCGGGAACGATGGATGCTCGGACTGGGTGAAGGCCGGCTGTACCCACGACACCGCGGGGAGCTCGTCGCGATCGAGGTCCGCCTCGAAGTCGTCCGGATAGGTGGGCTTGATCGCGCGTGCGGCAAGCGCCTCGTCCGTGCGGAAGCGACGAAATGCGGGAAACGGGTTGAGGAACTGTCCGGCGATCGGCGAGGTGTAGTTCTTCCAGCTGATGCCGCGCGTCTGGAGCTGTTCGGCGATTGTCGGCCAGCGATAGTCACCGACCATTCCTGTGGCGCTGTCGAACGTCGCCACGTTCGGGCCGCCGTGCTTGCCATCAGGATCGAGCGTGGCGGAAATCGAATACAGCCGGTTGGGCTGGGTCGGGCCGAGGACCGAGCTGAAGTACATGTCGCACACGGTGTACTCGCGTGCGAGCGCCCAGTAGTACGGAATGTCCTGCTGCTCGTAGTAGCCCATCACGTTGACGGCGAGCGGACCGTCCCACAGCGGGATCGCGTGCGATTTGTAGAAGTGGTTGTTGCGGCCGCCGTTCCAGCTCCGGTGCTGCGGGCTCCAGGCATGCGTAGGCGCGTCTTCGTTGCCGAAGCACTGACCGAGTGGCGTGCGGCCGTCCATGTGAAACGGAAGCAGGTGGCCGTGGCGAGAGCCACGGCCGTGGTAGCCCGGCTGCGCAAAGGCCTGGCGGTTGCGATGGTCATTGAACCCCCGGACTCCCGGGAACACGCCGAAGAACTCGTCGAACGACCGGTTCTCCTGCATCAGGATGACGATGTGCTCGATGTCCGATAGCCGGCTCTGACACGGCCGCCGGGCAGCGCGCCCAAGTGCAGGGCTGACGGCGCCTGCCAGGTCATACGCGAGCGCGGCCGAACCCAGCGCGGCTCCGCCGTGGAGGAACTGGCGCCGGCTCACCGTCTGCTCAGTTGGCACTCATTTCTCCTCTCGATAGCCGGAGAAGTACGCCAGCGCGCCGTCGCGGCGCGCGGCCACCCTCACTATGCCCGCGGCGGCCAGCCAGGACTCCAGCTCCTCGAGCGTGCCGCTGGGACCAAACACCCCTCCAAGTTGCATCAGACGCACGAAAGCGTCCTGACGGATCCCGGCGCGCTTGACGACTGCAGTGCCCCGCAGCTCGCCGCCGGGCCGGACGACGCGGGCCATCTCGGCGATCGCCGCGCCGGGGTCCGGGAAGCAGTGCAGGCCCGTGTAGCTGACGCACAGATCGAAGGAGCCGTCTTCGAAGGGCAGCGACTCGACATCCGCCTCGCGGAACTCGATCCAATCGATGCCGCGGCGCCCGGCCTCCGCGCGAGCACGCGTGAGCATCACTGGCGAGAGGTCGGCCGCGACGTAACGAACCCGCTGGCCGGCTCGCAGGCCTCTGAACGCGACTCCGCCGCCGCACGGAATGTCGAGGACGGTCGTACCATCGGGCTCCTCACCGAGGCGCGCGATCTCGCGGTAGAAGGCCGGGCCGTCCATGCCCCAGATCAGCCATCCGAACAGCCGCGCCAAGCGCTCCTGCTCGACGACCCAGTCATACGCCGTGGCCTCGAACCACCCGCCCCGCCAGCGCTCTCTCACGTCGGGCACGCGCAAAGCCTAGGGAATCGACCACCGTGGTACGGTGCGCCGTCGATCATGCAGCCGCCTCTGCCGACTGATACGGATCCGCAGTTCGAAGCCGCGGCACTGATCACGATCGACACTCAGCGCGACGTGCTCGACGACGGTGCGTTTCCGGTGGCGGGCACCTCGGCGGTGCTCCCCGCGATGCGCCGCCTGTTGGAAGCCTTCCGCGAGGCCGATAGACCGATCGTCCACATCGTGCGCCTGTACGAGCCAGACGGGAGCAACGCTGAGCCGTGCCGGCGCGAGCTGCTCGCCGGTGGGGCGCGGATCCTCCTCCGCGACTCGCCCGGCTCCGAGCTCGCCGCCGAGATCGTCCCGAGTGGCGCCCCGAAGCTCGACGACGCTGCGCTGCTCGCCGGGCGCCCGCAACCACTGGGCCCGAACGAGGTCGCGATCTACAAGCCGCGATGGGGGGCGTTCTACCGCACCCCGCTCGAGCAGCATCTGCGTGAGCGGGCTGTCACCACGCTGGTCTTCGCCGGCTGCAATTTCCCCAACTGTCCACGCACATCGATCTACGAGGCGAGCGAGCGCGACTTCCGGGTGGTCGCCGTTCGCGACGCGATTTCGGGGATCTACGAGCGCGGCGAGCGCGAGCTGCGACGCATCGGGGTGGAGCTGATGAGCGCCGATCAGGTTGTGACGACGTTGCTGAGCGCCGACAGGTTGCCGGCCGCGTTGATCGAGCGCAGCGCCAGGTAGCGCGTCCCGCGCGGGAGCGACCCGAGCCGCATCCGCTGGGCTGTTCCGGCGACCGCGGGGCGCGGTGCCCCCGAAAGCGCGAAGGCGCGCGTGCAAGATCGGTTGCGGCAGGCCAGGACGCGGTAGGCGAATGCGCCGCCGAGCTCGTAGTCGCCGCCGGGTGCCGTCCAGCGCAGCACGCGGCCGGTGCGGCGCAGGTCGAGGATCGCCTGCGGGCGGCGCGAGTCGAGCCCGTACAGACCGACGTTGTAGTCGTCGCCTCGGTAGTGCGACCACGAGTTATCGAGCCGGGCGTCGCCGCGCACGCGCCACACGAACAGCCACCCTTCGCGCGTCCCAACCGCGTAGCGGAGCGCGCCATTCATCGTCGGGTCGCCGACCACGCCGCCGAAGCTGGGCCACTGGCCGGTGTACTTCGGGAATCCAGGTGCCTCGCCGCCATGGATGTCCCATGCGTGGATCCACTCCGAGTCGTTGCCCTCGATCACCTGGCGGGTGTGGTCGCCGGCGAGGTCGGCGGCGAGCGGCGCGTCGAAGAACGGGAACCCGTCCTGGCGCACTGGGAACTCGGGCAACACGGCGCCGGTGCCGACATCCCAAGCCTTCTCATATGCCTGAGGCAAGGCGGCCTGCCCGGAGGACCCGAGCGCGGAGGTGATTGACTGCGCCCCGATCGAGCTCTGCAGAAACTCAGGAGTGCCGCTGACTTTAAGATCGCCGAGCCCGCCCTGGCCGGTTAGCGTCACGGTCACCGAATCGCCCGTCGGGCGGTACGGCGGGTTCGGCTTGCACGCGGCGCTCGCGCACGCCAGCGACAGGGTGCGCGCGACCGTGCCGTTGCCGTTGATCACGTCGACCCCTCCGGTCACCGGACTCGAAACAATCTGCAAGCCACTTCCGAAGTTGCCGATCAGGGGTGGGCTTGTGCCCTCCTCGACGAAGTCGATCGACTGGTCGTAGCACGACTCGAGGCTCGGCAGGCGAACCGGCCAGCCAGGGAGGTACGCGCCGCCGGAATGGTTGTTTCCCTGAGCCCAGATGCCGTACAGGAATGAGGCGGAGTGCGCGTTGTCGCACTCGAAGCTCGAGACGAACACCTGGGGGCGACCCGCGTGCAGAACGTCGCCTACGGCGACCGGATACATCAGCTTCGAATCGCGGATGTACTGGCTCGGGTCGACGCCGAGGCGCGTGAAATCGGCCGCCGGAAGCTTCACCTCGACCGGCCACCCGGGAACCGGATGGCCGTCCGGACGGAGTGCGTACACGTGTCCGTCGTAGGCGCTCATCAGGATGTCCAGGCGCCGGCCGCCCTCGAGGCGGGCGAGCACCGGCGGCGCCAGCGCGCCACGTGCGGGGAGCCGGCTGTGGGGGGTCGCCGCCGCGGGAGTCGGCACGGGCAGCGTCCAGTATTGCCGCGCGGAGAACACCGGGAAGCCGGCCAAGCGGTGGCCGTGCGCATCCCAGGCGTAGACGTCCCCATTCGAGGTCGTACCAACGATGTCGAGCGTGCCGTTGCCGAACAGGTCACCTACGGCGATCCCGACGAGCGGGTCGCGGACGTCGCGGAGTGCCGGTGTCGTCTCGTACGACTTCGCGGGGAAGTTCTCGGGGTTGTTCGGGTCGATCTGGCGGTCGAAATCGGTGTACACAGGGAACCCCGGGACCTCGGTGCCGTCGGGCCGCAGCGCGTTCAGGTCGCCGTCGGCGCTGCCGTACACCAGATCAAGTTGATGGAGGCCCTCGAGATCGACGTAGCTCGGGCCGGAAGCGACCTCGCCGCCAGTGTGCTTCGGGAACCCGGGGAGCAGCTGCGGATCGTGGCGCACGCCGATCGCGCGGCGGTCCTCCGCCTTCAGGCCATTGGCATCGACCACACGCAGCCGCAGCGTCAGTGTGTACTGGTCGGGTCCGGTCGGCGGGAGCGTCGAGCCCGGCGCGTGCGCGTAGAAGCTGCGCGGGATCTGGCTCAGGTCGAGCGTGCCGAGCCGGCCTGCGAGCGCGTGGCTGGCGGTCCCGTGCGCGACCGTGTGGAAGGAGGTGTCGGATGGATCGGCGCCGAGCGCCCACTCGAGCCACCATCGCGCGCGGCCACCCGAACGCCAGCGGCTCGGAGCGAGCGAGCCGGCGACCGGCAGCGAGTGCTGCTCTGCCGGATCGACGTACTGGTACCAGGACGGCGAGTCGATCTCGGCGGTCGGTGGAACGCGCCCGGACAGCACGAGCTTCGTCGCAGCGCCGAGGTCCGGCCGGCCGTACCCGTACTGCGTCGACCAGTTGGTGTGCGTGGCATCCGTCCGGCTCAGCGGATTGCCGGGCCATTGGTGGGGGACATGCGGAGCCTGCGTCTGCGGGATCACCGGGCTGGCGGTGTCCATCAGCACCTGCTTGACCTCATCCGGGGTGAGGCGACCGGGGATCGTTCCGCGGTCATGCGCCATCAGCGCCGCCGACTGGACCATCGCGAGCATCGCCGCCTGGAACGGCGTCGCACCGGATGTCGAGTTCTCCTCGCCCGAGAACACGCTGTGCGTTCCGTAGCTCGTCACGTTCGAGCGGGCCCTGAAGGACAGGGTCCCCGGCGGCGATTGGTCCTCCGTTACCGAGTTGCCCGGCAGCGCGTGCGCGAACAGCATGCCGTCGCTGTGGTCCATCGAGTCGAAGTCGTTGGAGTCGAGCGACAGCAGGACGCCATGTTGGTAGGCGTAGTCGACCGCCTCCTGAGAGAACGACGAATAGCTGTATTCGACGACCACCGAGGAGATCGCGGTTGCGCCGAGATCCGTCGCGTACAAGATCGACTCGCCCCACCGGTCCGAAAGGCCCAACGGCTCGGCACCCTGCTTGATCGGCACGACCATGCACTCGCGGCATACGCCGACCCCGGCGAAGTCGTTGTTGGCCTCGCCGCCCAGCAGCGAGACCAGGCTGGGGGCGTGGTTGTAGGCCCGGTCCTCGGTCTGTGGGTCGTTGTTGTTGCGCTCGAAGTTCCAGCCCGAGATGTCGTTGGGATAGCCGTTGCCGTCGTTGTCGTAGTGGTGGCCGGCGAGGCACTGCTTGACCCGGTGCGCGACGATCTGACAGTCGCCGAACACGGCGATCAGATCCTCCGGCGAGAGGTAGGGAGTCTCGACCCCATTGACGTGGACGTCATGGATGTACTGGTGGCGGCCGCCGGTGACGCACGACCACGTCACGCCCTCCTGATGCTTCACGAACGGTTTGACTCCGGCCGGACAGGGCGGGTTCACGCGCGGGTCATGCGCCCAGTCGCGGATGTCGAAGCGGCCGTTGTGGTCGAGGTCGTAAGTGCCGTGGTCGTGGCCGCTCGAGTCCTGCGGCCACGGCAGCTCGCCGCGGTTCAGGAAGACGGCATCGAGGCCGTCCTTGATCGAGTCGCTCGAGTAGTTGACGCCACCCTCGATGTACGCGATCAGGATGCTCGGGCGCCCCAGGTTGCCTTGGGCCCAGGCGCCGGTCATGTTCACCCCGGAGGCGTGCTGCGGGTCGGTGGCGTTCGTCGCCCAGCACGGGAGCCCGCCATCCGGATGGGGGAGAACCGGCTCGAGCGTTCCGGCCTTGGGGCAGTTGTTACCGGGGAGCGGCCCGAACAGGTCCCATTGCTCGTTGTCCTTACATCCGGTGATCGGATCCTGATGCTCGCACCCGGCGAATCCCGGGTCGTTGGGGTAGACGACGTTGCTCGCTCGCGCCGGCCACGCCACGATCGTGGCGGCTGCGAACAGCAACAGGAGGAGCGACCGTCTCAGCCTGCCGCCTCCGACACCAGCGCTGCAAGCAGCTTCGACATCGCTTCGAGCGTGGCCCGGTGATCCGCGACCTCATATCGCGGCGCCAGCTCGAGCGGCTCGTTGTAGCCGAGCAGCGCGCCGTCGCCGTCTTCCCACAGGAGGATCTTCATCGGAAACTCGATCCCGATCCGCGGGTCGGTCTGCATCAGCGGCGTCCCTGCCTTGGGATTGCCGAACACCACGACCTGCTCGGGCGCCATCTGCAGATCGACCTCGCGCGCCGCAGCGGCGTGGTCGATCTGGGCGAATAGCTTCAGGCTTCGGCTCGCGATCCCCTCGAGCAGGCGCCGCTCAGTCTCTGCATATCCGGAGTTACTCCGTGTGATCTGCATCAGCGCATTCTTACCGACCCGAAGGGGTTCAGCTAGCCCCGCCGTCCAGCTTGAGAATCGCACCCGTGCAGTAGCTCGACGCCGGCGAGGCCAGATACAGCGCGGCGCCGATCACCTCCTCGGGCTCGCCGATCCGCTCCAGCGCGATCGTGGCGCGAGCCTGTTCGGCGACGTCGGCCGGGTCGCCCCAGGCCTTGGAGATATCGGTGCGGAACATCCCGCACATCACCGCGTTGACGCGCACCTTCGGCGCGAGCGCCTTCGCGAAGCCTTCTGTGAGCGCGTTCAGTCCAGCCTTGGCGGCGGCGTAGGGAAGGATCCCGCCGTTCGGTCGGATCGCCCCGATCGAGGAGATGTTGATGATCGCGCCGCCGTCGCCGGCGGCCATCCGGCTGCCAATGCTGGCCGACAGGCGAAACGGCCCCTTGAGGTTGACCGCGATCACTTTGTCCCACAGGGCCTCGCTCACCTCCTGGACGCTGGGGTACAGCGGTGAGAGGCCGGCGTTGTTGACGAGCACGTCAACCCGGCCGAAGCGCTCGTAGGCCGCCTCGACGAGCCCATCGCAATGATTCCAGTCGCTGACGTTGCAGGCGACGGGCAGCGCCGCACGGCCATGCCTGGCCTCGATCTCCTCGGCCAGCCGCTCGCACGCGTCGAGCTTGCGGCTCGCGATTACTACGTCCGCGCCATGCTCGGAAAACGCGCGAACCATCTCGCGCCCGAGACCCCGGCTGCCGCCCGTGACCAGGGCGACCTTTCCCGTCAGATCAACCGGCATCAGGCTGGCAGCCTGACATAGGATTGACCTCGGTGTCGGTCGCTGCGTCCACTGCTGCCCTGCCGCTCGTGCCCTCGCAAGAGGAGACGCTGCTGCGCGAGGCCGTGTCCGGGATCTCCCGCGGGTTCGGGCGCGAGTACATGCAGCGCAAGCGCGACGCGGGCGAGCCGCCCCGCGAGCTGTGGGACGCGCTTGCCTCGCGCGGATATCTGGGAGTGAACATTCCCGAGGAGTACGACGGCGGCGGCCTCGGGATGGCGGCGCTGTCGTGGGTCAGCGAGGAGATCTCGGCGGCGGGCTGCGCGCTGCTGCTGATCGTCGTCTCGCCGGCGATCGTAGGCAACATCCTGGCCAAGCACGGAACGCCCGCGCAGAAGGAACGGTGGCTGCGTGGGATCGGGAGGGGAACGACAAAGGTCGCGTTCGCGATCACCGAGGCCGACGCCGGAAGTAACTCGCACAACCTGACGACCTCGCTGCGCCGAGACAACGGGCGGTTCGTGCTCAATGGCCAGAAGACGTTCATTTCGGGCGTGGAGGACGCCGATGCGGTGCTCGTGGTCGCGCGCACGCGGCTGTCTGACGGCGGGCTCGGACTGCCATCGCTGGCGATCGTTGACGTAGACGCGCCCGGCTTCACAAGGCAGCCGATCCAGATGGCCGTACGTGGCGCGGATAAGCAGTGGACGCTGTTCTTCGACGATGTCGAGCTCGAGGAGGAGCGTTTGATTGGCGGGGAGAACGGGGGCTTGGGCGTCGTGTTCGACGGGCTGAATCCCGAGCGCATCATGGGCGCATCGATCTGCACCGGGATCGGCCGGCTGGCGCTCGAGCAGGGCGCCGCGTACGCCCGCGAGCGGCATGTGTGGGGCCAGCCGATCGGCGCTCACCAGGGCGTTGCCCATCCGCTTGCGGAGGCGAAGATCGAGCTCGAGCTGGCGCGGCTGATGACGCAGAAGGCCGCGGCGCTGTATGACGCCGGCGTGCCGGGCGCGGGCGAGGCGTCGAACATGGCCAAGTACGCCGCTGCCGAGGCCGGCATCATGTGCGTCGATCGCGCGATCCAGGCGCACGGAGGCAACGGCTTTGCGCTCGAATACGGTCTCAGCGACCTGTGGTGGGCGGTCCGCGTGTCGCGCACCGCTCCCGTGTCGCGGGAGATGGTGCTCAACTACGTGGCGGAGCACTCGCTCGGGTTGCCGAAGTCGTACTAGAGGGGCTGGCGCCACGCTCCCCTGAGCGGTGTATTTGCCTGAATTTGGCTGGGGATGGGGTGGGTGAGCGGCTGATGAGCGGCCGATGCGGCCGTGAACGTCACTCTCAACGCGCGGCGGATCGTGAGTGTGACGTTGACGGCGTGGTGGGCCGTGAACGTCACTTTCGCTGGTCGGGGCGGGTTGAGTGTGACGTTTACGGCCTCAGTAGCCGACGGCTAGCCACCGGAACCGCAAGGACGGTCTGGAGGGGGCCGCTCGGCCCCACGGACGCTGCGCCAGCAGCCCCAATACGTCAGCAGCTACCGCGGCTCGAGCAGCACCAGCGGAATCTCTCGGGTGGTGCGCTCCCGATACCTGCCCCAGTGCGGGTTGTACTCAGCAGCACGGGGCCACAGCCGCTCGCGCTCCTCGGGGGTCGCCTCGCGCGCGTGCACCTTGCGGCGCGTCCGGCCAATCTGGACGTCGGTGTCGGGATGCGCACGCAGGTTGTGCATCCAACCCGGGTCGCGCGGATGCCCGCCCTTAGAGGCGACGATCAGCAGGTTCTCGCCGTCCTCCATGTAGACGAGTGGCGTCGTGCGCAGCTTGCCTGTCTTCGCTCCGACGTGGTCGAGCAGCAGCAGCGGCGGCAACCCGGGAACGTTGCCGCCGATCCGGCCGCCGCTTGCGCGGTAGATCGAGGCGTGGCCCCGCATCAGCGGGCCCAGCACGGGCCAGAGATGATCGGCGACGTCGAGGTAGTCGATGCGCGGAAGGCTACGCGGACCCGAGCAGCTTCGCCGCCACCGCATCGACCTCGGCGATGTGACGCTGCTTGTCGGCCGCGGACAGGAACGAGGCCTCGAAGCTGTTGCGCGCCACCTGCACGATCTCCTCATCGCTCAGCCCCATGCCGCCTGCGCCGAGGACACCGAAGTTCGCGCCGACGTAGCCGCCGAAATACGCGGGATCGTCGGAGTTGGTGGTCACGATCACGCCGCGGCGCATCAGCTCGGGCAGCGGGTGATCGCGGATGTCAGTGATCACCTTGAGGCGCATGTTCGAGAGCGGGCACATCGTCAACGGGATCCGATTGCTCGCCAGGTGCTCGACCAGCCGCGGATCGTCTCTCGACGCGTTTCCGTGGTCGATCCGCTCCCAGCCGAGCTCGAGCCCCTGCCACACGTACTCGGCTGGACCCTCCTCGCCGGCGTGGCCGACCAGATGCTTGCCGAGCTCGGCGGCGCGTTGGTACACGTCCTTGAAGTCAAAAGGCGGATGATCTCGTTCGGAGGAGTCGAGGCCGACGCCGACCCAACTTTCGGAGAACGGCAGCGCGTCCTGGAGCGTCTGCATCGCCTCCTCGCCCGAGAGGTGGCGCAGAAAGCACACGATCAGCTGCGAGCTGATGCCGAAACGCCCTCGACCCTCCTCGAACCCGTCCGTAATACCTCGGATCACGGTCTCCATCGAGACGCCGCGCGCGGTGTGGGTCTGCGGATCGCAGAACACCTCCACGTGCCGGACGTTGTCCTGCGCGACGCGCTCGAGATAGCGCGCCGTCAACTCCCGGAAGTCATCGCGCGTCTGCAGGACATCGCAGGCCGCGTAGTAGAGGTCGAGGAAGTCCTGCAGCTCGTTGAAGTCGTAGGCGGCCTTGACGGAGTCCAGATCTGGATATGGCAGCTCGACACCGTTGCGTCCCGCCAGCTCGAACATCAGGTCCGGCTCGAGCGTCCCCTCGATATGGATGTGGAGCTCGGCCTTAGGGAGCTCGCGCGCCAGGTCGCTCATCGCGCGGCCACTCTATCCGGCCGCCACCTCGATCACGAGGTCCGGGTTGAAACCCGCCGCGGGCTGATTGGGATAGCCGCGCGGATTGCTCAGCACGCGGGTGCCGTTCACTTCGAGGTCGGCGACGACGTGCGTGTGGCCGAAGATCCACAGGTTGACCGTGTCGCCCATGAGGTCGGTCAGGTCGCTGGCGAATGCGCCGGCGATCGCGCGCAGCGGCGCGGACGGCGGACGTCGCCGGATCAGCGGCGCGTGATGGGTGATGACGACGGTGGGGCCGTCGTGCGGATGACGGGTCCGCTCGGCCAGCCAGCGGCGGCTCTCGAGGTGAAAGCTCCGGGCGTCGTTGGGCGTGAGCGTTGCTCCCGTGGGGGAGAAGGTGATGTGCTCGAAGTCGTTGACCACGCGCTGGCAGATCTTCATCGACTCGATCCGGCGCTCCTCGCCGTCGTAGTCGAAATCGCTCCATAGCGTGCAGCCAAGGAAGCGGACGCCTCCCAGCACCAGCTCGTCGTTTTCGAGCACTTCTATTCGCGACCCCGCGGCAGCGGTGCGGAGCTCGTCGATCAGTGCCGGCGCCGCGTGCCCGTAGAACTCGTGGTTGCCGGCGACGTAGAGCACCGGCAGCCCGCCGGCTCGTTTCCGCGCCCAGGCTATGCCGCGGGCTCCGCGCGCGATGTCGCCCGCGAGCACGACGGCATCCGCGTCGGCGCCCGGGGCCGTGAACGGCGCCCGCTCGAGGTGAAGGTCGCTGAGGACGTGCAACCGCATCCAGCCATCATGACCGGGCCTGCCGGCACGGGTCTCGTTGCCTATGCAATGCTATGGCAGAGATGATGAGGAGACGGTGGACGTCCGCGGCGCTGTGCCTATCGATAATCGCAGTCATCGCGGGATGCGGCAGCAGTTCGGGATCCGACAAACCGAACCTGACCGTGTCGGCGGCGGCGTCGCTGCAGTCCGCGTTCACCAACTACGCGCAGCAATTCTCTCAGGCCAATGTGCGCTACTCCTTCGCCGGCTCCGACATGCTCGCCGCACAGATCGAGCAGGGTCTCAAGCCAGACGTGTTCGCCTCCGCGAACACGAAGCTGCCGGACATGCTCTACGCCAAGGGGCTCGTCTCAAAGCCGGTCAAGTTCGCGGCGAACAAGCTGGTGATCGCGGTCCCGGCCGGCTCGAGCAAGGTCAAGAGCATCAGCGATCTCGAGAAGCCCGGCGTGTCGATCGCGATCGGCTCGTCGAGCGTGCCGATCGGTTCCTATACCCGGTCCGTGCTGGCCAAGCTGGGATCCGCGCAGAGCGGCAAGATCCTCGCCAACGTCCGCTCCGAGGAAGCGGATGTGAGCGGGATCGTCGGCAAGCTAACGCAGGGCGACGTCGATGCCGGCTTCACGTACGTCACGGACGTGAAGGCGACCAAAGGTGCGCTCGTCGCGATCCCGCTGCCGGCGTCACTGCAGCCGGTCGTCGCGTACGGGATCGCAGTCGTCAAGGGCGACCCGCATCCCAAGCAGGCGCAGGAGTTCATCTCCGGTCTGCTGAATGGTCCAGGGGAGCAGGATCTGTCGAGCGCCGGGTTCCTGCCGCCGCCGGCGAAGTGATCGGGCGCGGGTGGTTCCGGGTTCTCCTGGTCGCTGCGCTGGCCGTAACGCTGGCCTTCCTGGTTCTGCCGGTAGTCGCGATCTTCACGCACAGCTCCCCATCGGAGCTGGTGAGCCGACTCGGTGATCCGGTTGCCACCGATGCGCTCGCGCTGAGCTTCAAGACGACCGCGATCGCGATCGTCGTGATCGTCGTCGTGGGCACGCCCGCGGCGTATCTGCTGGCGACTAGGTCCTTCCGGGGGCGTTCGGTCGTGGTCACGCTCGTCGAGTTGCCGCTGGTCCTGCCACCAGCGGTCGCGGGGATCGCTCTGCTCGCATCGGTTGGCCCGAAAGGGATCCTGGGCGGTCTGCTTGGCCAGACGCTCGTTCTCAACACGGCGGCAGTCGTGGTCGCGCTCACATTCGTCTCCGCGCCGTTCTATCTGCGGCAGGCGCAGTCCTCCTTTGAGGCGGTCGATCGCTCGCTGATCGATGCCGCAAGGACGCTCGGCTCGGGCGAGGCTGCGAGCTTCGTGCGGGTCACCGTGCCGGTCGCGCTGCCCGGCCTGAGTGCCGGGCTCGCGCTAGCTTGGGGACGTGCGCTCGGGGAATTCGGGGCGACGCTGATGTTCGCGGGCTCATTACGCGGTATCACTCAGACCATGCCACTGGCTATTTATGACCAGTTCGCGACCGACTTCCCGGCGGCGCTGGCCCTGTCGGCGATTCTGGTGGCGGTCTCCGGAGCGCTGCTTCTCGCGGTCAAGCTGATTCCGGGTTGGGGAACCACCCGCGGTGCAGCGCCCTGACGGTGCGGACGGCACCTCGGGGATGCTCCGCGCCGAGCTCGCTCACGTCGTGGGCAGCATCGAGCTCGACGTCGCGATCGACGTAGCGCCCGCCCGCTGTCTGGCACTGGCCGGTCCGTCCGGTGCCGGCAAGACGACGATCCTGCGCCTGCTTGCCGGCACGGTTCGGCCGGACCGCGGTCGGGTCGCGCTGGGCGAAGACGTTTGGGTCGACACTGGCTCCGGCGTGTGTTGGGCGCCCGAACGGCGCCGTTGTGGCTACGTGTTCCAGGACTACGCGCTGTTCCCGCACCTGAGCGCGTGGCGAAACGTGGCGTACGGGCTTCGATCGATCCCGTCGCATAGCCGCAGGGACGTCGCTGTCTCGATACTCACCCGATTCGGTCTCGCCGACAAGGCGGACGCCAAGCCCTCCACTCTGTCCGGCGGCGAGCGCCAGCGCGTGGCGCTGGCCCGAGCGCTTGCGCCGCGGCCCAACGTCCTGCTGCTCGACGAGCCGCTCTCGGCGCTTGACGCGCGCACCCGCGCGAGCGCGAGCCGTGAGCTGTCGGAGACGCTGCGCTCGCTCGATGTCCCGGTCGTGCTCGTAACCCATGAGTTCGGCGAGGCTGCGCTGCTCGGGGACGAGATCTGTGTGATCGATGGCGGCAGGATCGTGCAGCGGGGCACGGCCAGCGAGCTCGCGGCATCGCCCGCGAGCGCGTTCGTCGCAGACTTCACCGGCGCGGTGGTACTCACCGGCATCGTGCGGCTCGGCCCGGGCGACCTGACCGTGGTCGAGCTCGACGGCGGCGGCGTGGTATGCACGACCGACCGCGGGACGGGCCGCGTCGCGTTGAGCGTATACCCATGGGAGATCACGATCGGCCAACCGCTGGCCGTGGCCGATGAATCGGCTCAGAACCACCTGAGCGCCGAGATCACCTCGGTGACGAGCGTCGGCAACCGCGTACGGCTCGGGCTGATGGCGGGTCAACCGCTCGTCGCCGAGGTCACCGGCAAGGCAGCCGAGGAACTCGGCCTCGTCGTCGGCCGCCAGGTGACCGCGAGCTGGAAGGCGACCGCGACCCGTCTCGTGCCGCTCTGAACGCCATGGTTGACGGCTATCCGGCGCGCCATCACCTAACCCGAGCGCTTCAGCTTCCCGTGGCGCTTGGCATAGCGCTCCCCCGCGCGGAACACCGCCAACCCGAGGGGGATGGCGATCGCACCGAGCACCAGCAGCGGCCACAGGTCTCCCCACAGCGCACCGACGCCGGCGCCGCCCAGCACCGCCGCGTGGATGCCTCGCAGCGCGTACGTCGCGGGCGAGACAGCACGGGCGACGTCAGCAACGCTCGCGCGAGCGCAACCTTCTGCTGCATCCCGCGGCTGAGATCCTCCATCGGCTCCGACGCCCGGTTCACGGGAAAGCCGACGCGCTCGAGAATGCCCGGCACCCGCGCGCGCGTAACGCGCGGCGTGAGCCCATAGAACCGCGCCGCATAGTTGAGGTTCTCGAGCGCGGACATGCGCTTGAAGAACGAAGCCTCGACCGACACTCGGTTCACGAGGCGCCGCACCGCGCCGGCCTCACGAACCACGTCGTGGTCGAACACACGCGCCGATCCGCCGTCGGGCAGCAGGAGCGTCGAGAGCGCCCGGACCAGCGTCGACTTGCCGGACCCATTCTGGCCGAGCACGGCGAGGCACTCGCCGCGATCAATCGAGAACGACACGGCGGCGGGCGCCACGGCGGCGACGAAAGCACATATTCAGATGAGATACGTCTACGGCAGGCAAGACAGTTGCTCCTCGAAGTACGGCGTGGCCAGGGACCATCGACCGAGGCGGCGCTCGGCCGAGGCGGGTACAGGGTCACGGTCGGAGAAGCAACATCAACAGCAGCCTACCACGGGCCGCCAGGGCGGCTCAGCTGTCCCATCCCAGTACCCCCAGCTCACAGCCCCGACAATACGCAGGATGTCTCGTAGTGTCTGGGACCCCGAGGTGGTCGTTGGCGAGGACCTCGCTCGCGAGCTGATAGGCGGGCAGTTCCCGGCTCTGCGCACCGACCGGCTCGAGCTCCTCGGCGAGGGGTGGGACAACACCGTGTGGCGGACGCCGGACGACGTCGTGTTCCGCTTTCCGCGCCGGCAGATCGCGGTCGCGGGCGTGGAGCGGGAGATCGCGGTGCTGCCGGCGCTCGCGCCGCAGCTGCCCGTGGCGGTTCCGGATGCGTCGTTCGTCGGGCGTCCGGCGCGGGACTTCCCGTGGCCCTGGTTCGGGCACCGAATGATCGCCGGTGTTGAGCTCGCATCCGCCCGCCTCGACGATGCGGCGCGGATCGCGCTCGCTCTCCCGCTCGGTCGGTTCCTGCGGGAGCTTCACGGGTTGGCGGTGCCGGCGGACCTGCCGGTCGACCCCAACCGGCGCGCGGACATGGCCGTCCGGATTCCGATGACCCGCGAAGCTCTGGCGGTGGTGGGAGCGCCTCCCGCGTCTGAGCTGCTCGAGCAAGCGCAGCGGTTGCCGGCGCCCGCCGAGCTCGTGCTCGCGCACGGAGACCTCCACGTGCGTCACGTGCTTGTCGACGGTCGCGGTGGCCTCGCCGGGATCATCGACTGGGGCGACGTGTGCCGGGCGGACCCAGCCATCGACCTCTCGCTGGTGTGGAGCGTGCTACCGCCTGCGGGTCGCGAGGCGTTCTTTGCCGCGTACGGGGCGGCCGGCGAGGAGAGCCTGTTACGAGCGCGGGTGCTGGCGCTGTTCCTGTCCGCGACGCTGGCGCGTTACGCGCGGGCGACGGGGATGGCGGAGCTGGAGCGGGAGTCGCTGGCGGGGGTGGAGCGGGCGCTGCGCGATTGACGCTCGGGGTGGGCGCAGTCAACTGCAACGACACTGCACGCGGCAGCCGCGGCTCCAAGCGGCGATCATTTGCCGATGACGGACGCCACCGACCTCCAGACGCTCGCCGACCTGATCCCGTTCGCCTCGCTCATCGGTATGGAACTCCTCGAGGCCGGCCCTGAGCTCGTCCGCGCCCGTCTGCCGTGGGCGCCGGAGCGCTGCACGACCAATGGCGTCATGCACGGCGGGGCGATCATGGCGCTCGCCGACAACTCCGGCGGGATATGCGCGTTTCTGAATCTCCCCGAGGGCGCGCAGGGAACTGCCACGATCGAATCGAAGACCAACTTTCTACGGGCCGTGACGGCCGGGGCGATCACGGGCAGCACGCGTCCGCTGTATCAAGGGCCGGACGCAGATCGTGCTCGAGACCGAGCTCGTGCGCGACGACGGCAAGCTCGCGGCCAAGGTCACGCAAACACAGGCCTTCCACTACCCGCGACCAGCGGCATAATCAAAGCGAATGAGTGGGGGCACTCAGTGACCCAGATCGACACGACCTCGTTCTTCGTGGTCGTGATGGTCGCCGGCGCCGCCGGCATCCTCAGCACGACGCTCGAGCGCCGTCTGATCGTGCCGGTCGTGGTGATCGAGCTGCTGCTCGGGATCCTGGTCGGGCCCGAGGTCCTGCATCTGGCCAAGCCGAGCAGTTTCGTGGGCTTCTTCAGCAATCTGGGGCTTGCGATGCTGTTCTTCTTCGCCGGCTACGAGATCGACATCGAGCGGATCCGCGGCCGGCCGCTCGAGCTGGCGGCCCTCGCATGGGCGATTTCGCTGGCGCTGGCGTTCGGAATCGGCGGGCTGCTCGCGATCGCCGGCGTGGTGCTTTCACTCCTGTACACGGGTGCCGCGATGGCCACTACCGCAATGGGCACGCTCGTCCCCATCCTGAAGGACGCCGGGGATCTGAAGAGCAGGTTCGGCACCTACCTGCTGGCCGCTGGCGCGATCGGAGAATTCGGTCCGATCCTGCTGGTCACGCTGTTCTTCTCGACCGGCGAGGCGCTCGGCCAGGCGGCGCTGCTGCTGGTGTTCCTCGTCGGCGCCGCGCTCGCCGGGCTGCTCGCGGTGCGCTCGGCGGGGCGCGGCTGGGAGGCGATCGAGCGGACCTTCGAAACCTCCACCCAGCTTGCGATCAGGCTGCTGATGATCCTGATCATCGGCCTCGTCGCTCTCGCCACCCAGCTTAGCCTCGACGTGCTGCTCGGAGGATTCGTCGCCGGCATGATCACGCGGTTGGCCGTTCGCGGCCGAGAGGTGAGCGTGTTCGAGTCGAAGATCACCGCGATCGGCTACGGCTTCCTGATCCCGTTCTTCTTCGTGTACAGCGGTATGGACTTCGATGCCACCTCGCTGTTCAGCAGCCCGGGTGCGTTCGCCAAACTGTTCATGTTCCTGGGGCTGTTCCTGGTCGTCCGTGGCGTGCCGGCGCTGCTGCTCTACAGGCGGACGATGCCGCTCAGGGACCGCTTCGCGCTCGGCTTCTACTCGTCGACCGAGTTGCCGATGGTCGTCGCGATCACGGCCGTCGCTGTCGCCGAGGGCCACATGCGCCCCTCCACGGCGGCCGCGCTCGTCGGCGCCGGCATTCTCTCCACGCTGGTGTATCCCCTCGTCGCGATGCGCTTGCGCAGCGGCGCGCTCGAGCCCGCCCACATGGCGGTCGTCGAGGAACCGGAGATGGTCGTCTCCTCGGGCGGCTGAGCGCGTTGCACCCCGCCCACCCAGGACCGCGCATGGGCGGACACTCGAACGCACGCTTGACAAACCTAAGTCTATTAGGTAAGCTCCTATTTACGAAAGGAGACACCTATGAACACCAAGACGATTACCCCCAACCTGATCCAGATCACCCGCTTTCACTTCGTCAACGCGTACCTGGTCCGCGAGGACGACGGACTGACGCTCGTCGACACGACGATGGGCTCGCACGCTGCCGACGACCTGCTGAAGGCCGCGCAGGAGGCTGGCGGCACGATTCGCCGGATCGCGCTCACCCACGGTCATGGCGATCACGTCGGCGGAGTCGACGCGCTCAAGCAGCGGCTCGGCGATTCCGTACAGGTGCTGATGCCCGAGCTCGACGCGAGGATCCACGCCGGCGAGAACGTCGTCGACGGCAAGCTGCCCGGAAACTGGCCGAAGCTCAAGACGGTGCCCGACGTGCGGCTGAATGACGGCGACCGTGTGGGCAGCCTGGAGGTGGTCGCCAGCCCGGGGCACACGCCGGGGCACGTGGCGTTCCTCGACACGCGCGACAGGAGCCTGATCGCCGGCGACGTGTTCACCTCCTACGGCCGTGTCTCGGTCTCGAACCACTTCTACCTGCGCTTCCCGTTCGCGGCGATGGCCACCTGGGACAAGGGCAAGGATGCGGACTCGGCCAAGAAGCTCCGCGAGCTGAATCCGTCGTTGCTCGTCGTCGGGCACGGACCTGCGGTTGCGAATCCGGGCGCCGCGATGGACCGGGCGATCTCGAGCGCGATTGGCTGATGCCGAGGATCGGTCTGGACGCCGATGCCGTGGTGGCTGCGGCGGCCGAGCTCGCCGACGCCGAGGGTCTGGGGGCTCTGACGCTCGCGCAACTGGCGGCGCGGCTCGGGATCCGCGCGCCCTCGCTGTACGCCCATGTGGGCGGGCTCGAGGATCTGCGGCTCCGGCTCGGTGCACGTGGTGCTCGCGAGCTATACGGCGCGCTGCAGCACGGCGCAGCGGGGCGGGCGCGGCGCGACGCCCTCGAGGGAATCGCACACGCCTACCGCGCCTACGCTCGCGAGCATCCCGGGACCTATCAGGCGCTGCAGTCCGCGGGCCACACGCCGGAGGGAGAGCAGCTTGTCGATGTGGTACTGGCTGTTCTCCGCGGGTATCAGCTAGAGGGAGATGATGCAATTCACGCGGCGAGGATCGTGCGGGCCGCACTCCACGGGTTCGCGGGACTCGAGGCCGGGGGTGGTTTCCAGATCCCGCTGTCGCTCGATGAGACGTTCTCGCGGATGATCGCGTTGCTCGACCAGGGCCTCTCCGCGAGCGCCTCGTAAGGTTTGCGGAGTCGATGTCCTACACGCGCGTCCGATATGACAGCCGCGAAGACAAGGTCGCGGTCGAGGAGCCGCTCGAGATCCGCGTCGAGGGCGAGTCCTTCGCGGTGACGATGCGCACACCCGGACACGACGAGGAGCTCGCGCTCGGCTTCCTATACGGCGAGGGTTTGATCGACGGGCCCCGTGAGGCCGGGCCGCCCGCCGATTTCGCGGCCAACATCGTCGAGGTGGCGGGCCCGCTGTCGAGGGAGGTCGTGCCCCGGCGCTTCTACACGAGCTCGTCGTGCGGCGTATGCGGCAAGGGCGCGATCGAGCAGGTGGCAGTCCACAGCAAACCGCTGCCGCCCGGCCCCCAGGTCGAGCGCCAGCTGATCGCGAGGCTCCCGGCGCTGCTCGAGCAGCCGACGTTCGAGCGCACCGGTGGCCTGCACGCCGCCGGATTGTTCGAGCCGGACGGGCGACTGATATGCAGCCGCGAGGACGTCGGCCGCCACAACGCGCTCGACAAGGTGATCGGCCACGCGCTGCTGGGCGGGAGCCTTCCGCTAGCCGAGCGGATCCTGTGCGTCAGCGGCCGGCTGTCGTTCGAGCTCGTGCAGAAGGCCGCGGTCGCCGGAGCGCCGATCCTGGTCGGGGTCAGCGCCCCCAGCTCGCTCGCGATCTCACTGGCGCAGGATCGCGGGATGACGCTTTGCGGGTTCGCGCGGCGCGAGCGCGTCAACGTTTACACGCACGCCGAGCGCGTCGTCTAGGTCTGGCCGGACGCGGCTAGCGCGGCGACCCGTTCGAGCTCCTCCTCCGAGCTCCAGGCGCCGACCGACGCGCGGATCAGCTCGCGCCCAGGGATGCTGCGCACCACGACGCCGGCCGCGGCGAACCGCTCGACCTCGGCCTGCGCATCGTCCACCTTCCAGGACACGAGTGTCGAGCGCCCGCGTGGCATCACCGTCAGCCCGCGCCCCGACAGCCGATCCGCAAGCGACTGCGCGAGCGTCGCCGCGCGGTCATGGACCCAGGCCCAACCCGGCTCCTCGAGGACCGAGAGCGACGCCAGCGCCCACGCGCAACGGATGCCAGCCGGGAAGCCGTGATCGAGACGGGCGGTCCCTTCCTTGGGCAGGAATTCGAGCGCATCGGCTGGGTCGGCGAGTGATCCGTATCCCGGCCATGGGATCACGAGCTCGTCGAGCCGGTCGGGGCGCACGTACAGGCAGCCGCTCCCCTCGGGCCCGCACAGCCACTTCTGACCGGAGCCGGCGTAGAAGTCGCAGCCCAGCTCGTGGACGTCGACCGGGATCGCGCCGACTGCCTGCGCTGCGTCGAGCAGCACCGGCACGCCGGTCGCGACCAGCGCGCGGACGTCTGCGACCTGGCCGCCGACCCACGAAACGTGCGAGCACGCGATCAACCGCGTGCCGGGCCGGACCTCGTTTGCGAGCTGCGCGAACGGGACGACCCGGACCGTGACCCCGTGGCGGGCCCGAGCGCGGCCAAGCGGCGCGAGCAAGCCTGGGTGTTCCTCGTCGGTGGTCAGGATCTCCTGTCCAGGCTTGAGGTCGAGCCCGCCGATGACGGTGTTGACGCCGTCGGTGGTCGAGCCGGTGAGCGCGACTTGCTCGGCCTCGCACCCGAGCGCGCGGGCATACCCCGCACGAAGTTCGGTCGCGAGTCCCATCAGACCCTCGAAGTAAGGGCGCCCGCAGCGCCCACCGGTCGTCTCGAGCTCGATCCGCTCGCGCGCGATGTCCGCGGCGCGCCGCGGCACGGGCCCTTCGGTCCCCGCGTTCATGTACGCGAGCCGCTCGAGGACCGGAAACTCGGAGCGGAAGGTCTCGGCGTCCATCCTTCCGAGCAGCCTATTGAAACCTCGCCGCGGGGGTAGGATGCCGCACCATGTGCTTCTCGTTCGACGCGCGTCCGCCGCTTCCGCCCGCCGAGCTGCTCCTGCCGATCGCTGGTGGTGCCGGCGCCGAGCAGCTGGAGCTCGAGAGTGCCGACGGGACGCATTTCTCGGCGGCGCTCGCGCAGACGCCCGAGAGCCGCGGGCTGGGCGTGGTGATCCTGCCGGATGTTCGCGGCCTCTATCCGTTCTACGTCGAGCTTGCCGAGCGGTTCGCCCAGGCCGGCCACGACGCGATCGCGCTCGACTATTTCGGGCGGACCGCCGGGCTCGGGCCACGCGACGAGGAGTTCGAGTACATGCCGCACGTGCAGCAGCTGAAGCTCGACCAGGTACACGCAGACGCCGCGGCGGCACGGGATGCGCTGCGCGAGCGGGCCGGTGTCGAGCAGTTCGCGACCGTCGGCTTCTGTCTCGGCGGCAGGGTGTCATTCCTCGCCGCCGCCAACGTCGAGCTGGCGCCGGCGGCCGCGGTCGGTTTCTACGGGACGCTGACCGATGAGCGGATGGGCAGCACGGGGCCGCTCGACCGTGCCGGGGAGATCCGCTCCCCGCTGCTCGGTCTGTTCGGCGGCGCCGACCAGGCGATCCCGGTCGACCAGGTCAAGGCGTTCGACAAGCGCCTGGACGAGGTCGGGGTCGAGCACGAGATCCAGGTCTACCCGGGCGCCCCGCACTCGTTCTTCGACCGCCGCCAGACCGACTTCGCGTCCGAGTCTGAGGACGCATGGCGCCGGACCCTCGGGTTCATCCAGAGCCACGGCTGACACGCCTCGAGCTTTCGCCCGAGGTCAGGTTGATGTCGATTGTCCGCGAGATATGCGGACAATCGACAACGCCCCGCAGTGCTTAGGACTTTCGGCAAGGGCCGATCCCGCCCGGCGTCAGGACTTCTGGGCCTCCGCCTCGGTGAGGTCGCGCTTGACAACCTTGCCGGTCGGGTTGCGCGGCAATTCTTCGATGAACACAACCTCGCGCGGGGTCTTGTAGCGCGCCAGGTTCTCGCGCACGTAGTCCTTCACCGCGTCCTCGTCGAGATCGGCGCCGTCGCGCAGCACGACGAACGCCTTCAGGCGCTGACCGAACTTCTCATCATCGACCCCGACCACGGCTGCCTCGGAGATGCCCTCGTGCGCGGACAGCAGCTCCTCGACCTCCGCCGGGAACACGTTCTCGCCGCCGGACACGATCATCTCGTCGTCGCGACCATCGATGAACAGCCTGCCCTGCTCGTCGAAGTGGCCGACGTCGCCCGAGGAGATCAGGCCATCGATCGCCTCCTTGGATCCACCGCCCGTGTAGCCCTCGAACTGCGAGGTGTTGCCGACGAAGATCCGGCCGGACTCCCCCTTTGGCACTTCCTTGCCGTCCTCGTCGAAGATCTTCACGATCGAGCCGGTCACGACCTTCCCGGTCGTACCGGGTGCCTGCTCGAGGTCGTCCGGGGTGGCGATCGTCGCGTACGCCACCTCGGTCGAGCCGTACATGTTGTAGATGACCGGCCCGAACGCCCGGGTCGCGCGCTTGGCGAGGTCCGCACCCAGGGCGGAGCCGCTCAGGAAGATGATGCGCAGCGACGACGTGTCGTACTTGCGGACCTCTTCCTCGCCGAGCTCGAGCGTGCGCTGGAGCATCACCGGCACCATCACCATCGCCGAGGGGCGGTGGCTTTCGATGCTCTCGAGCGTGGCCGCCGGGTTGAACTTCCTGCGCACGACCAGGGTCGAGCCCAGGCCGATGCCGAACATCGCCTGCGAGAAGCCGAGCGCGTGGAACATCGGCACGCACAGCTCCGTCGTCTCGCGCGCTCGGAACGGAACCTTGCTGAGCAATCCTCCGATCAGCGCCAGTGATTTCGGCTCGCTGCGCGGCGCGCCCTTCGGCGTGCCAGTCGTGCCGCTGGTGAGGATCGTGATCCGGGGCGACACGCCCGGCTTGGGCGGCGCCTCATCGGTACTGCCCGCGATCAGCGCGTCCAGCGTGTCGTCGGCCGACGAGTCCTCCGACCAAGCGCGCCAGCGGCCATGCGTAGGGTCGATCCCCTCGAGCATGTCGGCGTACTCGTCGTCGAACACGAGCAAGTCGGTCCCCTCGCGTCCAGCCACCTCGCGGATTTGCGGGGCGGCAAAGTCGGTGTTGAGCAACACGATTTTCGCTCCGCACTTCGCGGCCGCGAACACGGCCACGACGAAGCCGCGGTGGTTGCGCGCCAGGATCGTCACTCCGTTGCCAGGCTCAAGGCCGCGTTTGCGCCACGCGTTCGCGAGCGCGTTGGTGCGCTCGTCGAGCTGTTTGTAGCTGAGCTCGCCGAGCTCGTCGATCAGCGCGGCACGGTCGCCGTGGCGGATCGCGCCGGCGGCGACTGCGCCACCGAGCAGGCCGTGGCGCTCGAACACGAGCAGCAGCCGTGCGAGCCGGTGAGGCAGCTCGGGACGGACCATGCCGCTGCGCACGCACAGCGCCACGTAGTACGCCTCCTCGCCGAATCGCTCCACGAGCTTGCCGGCACTGCCGACGATCGCCCTTGGATCGAGATCTACCATCGCAGCCTCCTCACTATTGCACTCACCCTATGCGATTTCTCATGGGCGAACCCGGGAAGGTTCGCTCTCGCTGGGGCGTCGGCCTTTGTAGCTCACCCGAGATGTGAAAGGAAGGTCCATGCTTCCAGCCCACAGTCGTGCCGCCTGGATCGCCGCCCTCCTGGCCTCGCTCGCAGCAGTGTGTGCGGTGGCCGTGGCTGCGCCGAGCGAATTCATCAACCGCTTTCACAAGATCAACACGCTTGCCTCCGCGGTGCCACGTACCGGCCCCGCGAAAGGCGATGGCAATCCATACGGAGTTGCCGTCGTCCATCGCAGTGTCGGCAAGCTCGCTCGCGGCGACGTGCTCGTCAGCAACTTCAACAACGCCCAGAATCAGCAGGGGACTGGGTCGAGCATCGTCGAGGTGTCGCCAAGCGGCAGGGCCCGTGTGTTCGCGATCGTGCCGCGACCGACGAGCACCCAGGCGGTCGGTCTGACCACCGCGCTCGTCGAACTGCGCGACGGGGTCGTCGTAGTCGGCAGCCTGCCCGCGCCGGGCGGCAAGTCGAGCGCCGCACGGGCCGGCGCGCTCAGCATCCTCAACGCGCGCGGGAAAGTCGTCAAGACGATCTCCGGCGGGGACATCAATGGCCCGTGGGATATGACCGCCGTGGACCGCGGCGCGAGCGCGACGCTGTTCGTCACCAACGTGCTCAACGGGACCGTCGCCGCGAACGGCAAGCCGGTCAAGCGCGGAACCGTCGTGCGAATCGGGTTGCGCATCCGCCACGGTCAAGTCCAGGTGGCGTCGAATCGAATAATCGCGACTGGGTTCACAGAACACACTGATCCGAATGCCCTTGTCGTCGGTCCCACCGGCGTCGGGCTCGGTCGGAATGGTGTCCTGTACGTGGCGGATTCAAACGGCAACCGGATCGCCGCGATCCCTCAGGCGATGACGCGTTCCACCGTGCTGGGTCACGCCGGGATGACCGTCTCGAAGGGAGCCCTCAACGATCCGCTCGGGCTCACGATCGTGCCCGGTGGAGACATCGTGACCGCCAACGGCGGCGACGGAAACATCGTCGAGACGACGCCGGGTGGTATGCAGGACGCGACGAAGACGCTCGTCTCGAATGGCGCCGGCGATCTGTTCGGGCTCGCAGTGGTGCCGCACGGACGCGGTCTGTACTTCGTCAACGACAGCGGCTCGGGACCTGCCGCGAACTCATTGCAGGTCTTGCACTGACATTCGTGTGACCGGGCGGGAGTGAATGCTTTTCATTTGCGCCCGCTCGGGTAGCACCAAAATGTGGCTGCTCAACTCATCACGCTGCCGCTACGTCTCAGCATGCGCGCCGCCGGTCTGTTCGTGCGCGGTGCTGAGCAGGCCGCAGGGCGCGCGTTCGCGATCGCCGACGATGTCGTCGGCGTGGTCGTACGCCGCTCCGCGCAACCCGCATACACGACGTCGGCGGAACCCGTCGAGGTCGAGGATCCAGTAGCGGACGTCGCCGCGGTCGATCTTCAGAGGACCGCGGTGGACGTCGAGCCTGCGCGTACCACGACAATCGATCTGGACGCGCCAGTCGAACCCGAGCCCACCCATGTCTCCGAAGAGCCTGAGCTCGTCGAGGAATTCGCCGAGCCGGGTGCGGAGGATGGCGCCGGTGCCGAAGTCACGGTGTCCGAACCATGGACCGGCTATCGGCGGATGACCGCTCACGACGTGGTCGACCGCCTCTCGGGCGCTACCCCAGCCGAGCTTGCCGCCGTGCACCTGTACGAGCGTGCGCACCGCGGGCGCGAGACCGTGTTGACCGCGGTCGAGCGCCAGCTTCAGCACGCCACCGGCGGCCCCGACTAGAAAGGAGCAAACCGATGCCGGATGGACTACTCAATCAAAACAAGATCAATGAACGAGATACGAAGCTCGTGCAGTGGCTCAGCGAAGCCCACGCGAAGGAAGCCGAGCTCGAGGCCGATCTCACCGCGCATATCGCGCTGACGGAGAAGATGGCCTACAAGAAGCGCCTGCGCGCGCACCTGACCGAGACCCGCGACCACAAGCGCCGCGTGAGCGCTCGAATCAAGCAGCTCGGTGGTCAGCCGAGCGATGGCGTCGCGCTGCCGGGGATCCCGAGCGCGGTCGGCGAAGTAGCCGGCAAGGCCGTCGCGGCCGTCAAGGGTCAGGTCGGAACCGCGCGTGCCGCGGTCACCAACCAGGCCGAGACGCACCTGCGCAACGCGCAGGAGGAACTCCGCGAGGAGCACGTCGAGATCGCGCTCTACACCCGCATCGAGACGTTCGCCACGGAGGTCGGCGATAGGGAGACCGCTCAGCTCGCGAGGAGCATCCGTCGCGACGAGGAGCGGATGGCGAAGTTCCTCGACGCGGAGCTGCGGCGCCTGGTCAGGGACGTCGTCCGTGCCACCGTTCCGCGCGATCAGCGCACGACCACGACCCGCCGGTCTAAGTCGCGGACCACGAGTCGGTCGAGCGGTACGAGCCGGACCCGCGCCGCGAGCGGTGGGCGCCCGCGCTCGCGCGCGAGCAGCGGCTCGAGGGCGACTGGCTCAGGGACGCGTTCGCGGAGCACTGGCTCCGGACGCTCGCGCACCACGCGCGCACGCGCGACCGCCGCGCGCTGACGGTTGCCGGCGCTGAATTCAAGTCGCAGACACCGAGCCCGGTGCGCACGATCGTTGCGCGCCGGGCTCGAGCTTTGTCAGACAGCGACGATTGCGCCCTGAGCGATCGGCTCGCAGGTCTCCAGATACGGAGTCAGGTAGCGGCCGAAGACCTTGATCCAGCTCTGTTCCGGGTCCAGGTCGACGCGCTCCAGCGAGGCCCCGATCGGACTGCCGTACTGACCGAGCTCCGCGCGCAGAACCAGCGGATTCGCCCCTCCGACCAGCCGCGCGCGCAGCACCTGCGTCGGCCTGGTCTGATGCACGACGACCCCCAGTCTCGACGCGATCACCTGCGCGATCCGGTCCGACTGCTGCGTTGCAAGGCCGCCCTGCTTGATCGCGAAGCTGCTCATGTCGCCGGCGGCGTACACGTCCGGCAGACCGTGCACGCGGCCGAATGAATCGGTCGGCACGAACCCCGCCCAGCTGGTGGGCACGCCGCTGATCCGCTGCCCGCGCAGCTTCGGGATCGCCACCACGCGATCGGCTGCGATCGCCTCGCTTGACTCCAGCGCCAGCGAGCCGTCGCCGTTGACCGACATCCCTGCCGACTCGCCGACGAACTGCACCCCCCGATCTTTGAGTACTGCCGCGACGAGCTCAGATGCCTGCTCGCCGAACAGCTGCAGCGGCGCCCGTTCCGGGGTGACGAGCAGAATCTCGGCATCGAGTTGGTGCGTCTCGGCGTAGCCCGCCGTCAGCAGCGCGAGCTCGTATGCCGGCATCGGCCAGGCCGGGCCAGGCGGTGAGGCGAACACGATCCGCCGGAGCTTGCCGTCCTCCAGCTCACCCAGGAGCTGGCGTAGCAGGGGCACATCCCGCTGATCGCGGAAGGTCAGAGCTCCGGGAATGCCGATCACCGCCCGCGCGCCGATCGCCATCACCAGCGCCTCGTAGTTCAGGCGGACGCCCGAGGACAGGCGCACGCCTTTGGTCCGCGAAGCGACCGCCTCGAGCCGCGCGCGATGGTAGGTGGCATCGAGGTCGTAGGCGATCGCGCGCAGGTCGTACGCGCGCGGCTCCGCGGGCACGAACGCCTCGACCGTCGCGGCGGGCCTGTACTCGAGCACGGGCTGCGGCGCGACGATCGTCAGCCTCACGTCGGCGAGTGCCTTCAACGCCAGCGCAGCCTCGAGTCCCGCGAAGCCACCGCCGGCGATTACAACATGGGCTGGAGCATCCGTGTGCACAGGTGAAAAGGTCTCACGTTCCGTCCTTTTTCACATCCGAGCGGACCCGAACTCAGGCGTGTGGGAAACCACGGTGGAGCGGTGCGGGGGCGTTAATCGGGGCTGCTGCTTCGCAGCAGCGTCCGTAGGGCCGCGAGGGCCCGTCCAGACCTCCTTGGTGGGCGCTTCTCGGCTGGCGAACGTCCATTTCGTAGCAAATCGTCCTCTGGCGGATTCATCTGGTCGTCGCAACACCTTGACCGAGAGGAGTTGCGATGGGCGAGAGAAGTCGGGCTTCGGATTTTGCGCGGGTGCGTTCGCCGGGGCGTCTGCCGTCTGGGCGGCGGGAGCATCGGGTGCGTTTCTGGGCGGCGGTCGCGCGAGGGCTCAGTAGCCGGGAGGCTGGTGTCCAGGCGGGCGTGTCGCCGGCGGTTGGTGTCCGGTGGTTTCGGAAGGGTGGGGGGATGCCGACCGTTACCCAGGCGCCGTTGTCGGGGCGTTATCTGTCGTTCGCTGAGCGGGAGGAGATCGCGATCCTGCGCGCTGGGGGGTGTGGGGTGCGGGGGATCGCTCGTCAGCTCGGGCGTTCGCCGTCGACGATCTCTCGTGAGTTGCGTCGGAACGTCGTGAGGTGTGGCGGCGTCGTTGAGTATCGGGCGAGCTCGGCGCAGCGGTACGCGGACCGGCGGGCTCGGCGTGCGAAGCCGGCGAAGCTGGTCGTGAACGCCGGGCTGCGACGGTATGTGCAGGACCGTCTGTCGGGAGCTGTCAAGCGGCCCGATGGGACGGCTCTCGACGGTCCTGGGGTGAGGTGGATCGGGCGGCGTCACGGTCTGCGCAAGGATCGGCGCTGGGCGAGGGCGTGGAGCCCTGAGCAGATTTCCAATCGCCTGCGCTTGGAGTTCCCCGATGATGAGTCAATGCGTATCTCGCACGAGGCGATCTACCAGTCGCTGTACGTTCAGGGGCGTGGCGCGTTGCGGCGTGAGCTGACGGCCTGTCTGCGGACCGGGCGGGCGTTGCGGGTCCCGAGAGCTCGCACCAGCGGTCGCGGTCGCGGGTTCGTCAGCGACGAGGTGATGATCAGCCAACGCCCCGCCGAAGCCCAGGACAGGGCGGTTCCCGGCCATTGGGAAGGCGACCTCATCATCGGAGCGAGGAGCTCGGCGATCGGCACGCTGGTGGAGCGCTCAACCCGCTTTACGATGCTGCTCTACCTCCCGCCGATGACCGGCCAAGCGCCGGGAGTAAAGGACGGCCCCGCGCTAACGGGGCACGGCGCCGAGGCGGTCCGCGACGCGATCGCCAGGACGATCGTCACGCTGCCTGAGCAGCTGCGCCGCTCGCTGACCTGGGACCAGGGCACCGAGATGGCCCAACACGCCCAGCTGCGGATCGAGACCGGCCTGCCGGTGTACTTCTGCGATCCACACAGTCCGTGGCAGCGCGGCACCAATGAGAACACCAACGGGCTGCTGCGCCAGTACTTCCCGAAAGGCACCGACCTCTCCAGACACAGCGCCGAGGACCTCGCTGCGGTCGCCTCCGCGCTGAACAGCCGACCGCGCAAGACGCTCGGCTGGAAGACGCCCGCCGAAGCGCTCAACGAGTACCTGAGAACCATCTAAACCAACCACGCACGATCGGCCGGCGGGTGGCAGCCGCTCAAGCGCAGGCCCCTTGCCCCCTGGCTCGCGTTCGCCACCGCGCCCCTCCCACCGCTCACGCCGGCCACCGAAACGGCGGCTGGGGAAGGGAGCGATCACGGCTAAACCAACCGCAAGCTCCCTGGCGCCTCGCCGGCCCGGATCCCCTCGCCGCCCTGAACGACAGAGTCAGGCCGTGGAGGTCACGCCTAGACGACCAACCGCCCAGAACTCAACGACAGCCCGACCCTCGGCCACCCCAGTCCATCCCCCACGAGAGGTACCGTCACCTCGACAGCTACTGTTGCGAGGACCGGTTGAGCCCGAGCACGGCAACGATGAACGTTATGGACGTCCCAGCGTCCATTTCGTAGACCGTTGCCTTCCCGCAAAGTCGAATTGTTACGAAATGGACGTCCGCCACTCCCTGCTCCTGCTTCAGCGGGAGGTTGGTGTTGTATGAAGTCCCGCGTGGGCGGGACCCGATCCCGCCGGCCAATGGATGGCCGGCGGAATGGGCACGAACGGGGGATGCACTGCGAAAGCGATCTCGGGAAAACCCGGGGTCCGGACGGGGCCGCCCGGGTGGGCGGGACCCAGTCCCCGGCGCCGAAGGCGGCCCCTATTCGGTTTTGTTCAGTGAGGCGTGCTCACCTCGAGCCACCTGGTGAGCGCGTGGCGGCCGGCGATCGTCACCTGGCCGTCGGACGCGATCCAATCGCGGGCGCGGAGCTGGTCGACGAGACCCGGCGCATCGGGCGGGGTGGGGCCCGCGCCGTGGCAGGACAGTACGTTGCTGCCCGCCGCGACCGTGCAGCGTCCCGAGTCGAGGGCCGCGAGTGCGAGCCCCTGATCCTCGGTCGGCATGTCGAGGGGGTGTGGTGCGGCCCCGCGCAGAGGATCCTCCGCAGGCACCGGTTCGCGGGTCGTGAACACGCCCTCGTTTACCAGGTTCTCGCTCTGGGCTCGCAGCCAGCTGCCGGCGCCCTCGACCCACTCCCGCGCGCGGGAGGGGTCAACGCCAAAGCTCTCTGCGATCTCGTCCAGGTCGATCTGTGAGAACCGCTCCGCGGAGCGGCTCACCTCGCGTGCGATCGAACGCAGCGTCTCATCGAGGCTCTCGTGGTTGAAGTCTTCTTCGCTCATGCCTCAATGATCGCACGGCCACCCAATCGCCCCGATGCAAGGCGCCGTGCACGGGCGCACGGAACGCCCCAATCGACAGGGATCGATGCCCCAACGGCGAACTGCCTGGCGTTGCAAGACACACATGAAAGGAGCTGGCATGGGCGACTTCGATAGGCGGGGCGGCATCATGCTCGAACGAGCAGAGAAGCGGCGTCCGGCAAGCTCACGTCTTGCCGACCTCGGCGACCGCCTGGCGCGGTCGTTCTCGAGGATCGACCCGCCCGACCCCGATTGGGAGGCGGACGGTGATCTGGTCCACGTAGAGCGGACACAGGATTGGGACGCGCCCACCTCGCGGCACCAGCCGCGGTTCCCGATCACGAGGCAGGGTTACGAGTGTGAGGCTGTCGACGAGTACGTCGGAGATCTCGAGCGCGAGCTCGTGGAGCTCGAGCGCGAGCTCGATGAGGCGAAGGCGGCCGCACCGTCGACCAATCAGGTCGAGGCGGAGATTCAACGAGTCGGGGAGCAGACCTCGGCGATCCTGCTCGCGGCGCATGACAAGGCCCAGGAAACCACCCGGAACGCCCAGGTCCAGGCCGACCGCGTGCTCGCCGATGCTGCCTCGCAGGCGATCGCGATGACCGAGGACGCGAACCGCAAGCTGCAACAGCTCGAAAGCGACCGGCGCTCCCTGCACCGCGAACGTGCCCGGCTGCTCGAGGACATCCGCAGCCTGTCCGGATCGCTGTCGGAGCTCGCCGATGACGCCGCCGAGCGCTTCCCCGCAGCGCCCGAGCCGACCAAGACGCAGCCGGTGGCCGCCGAGGAGGCGACTGCTCTCATCGAGACTCCGGTCGAGCAGCCACAGGGTGTGGCATTTACCGACCTGAACGCTGACGAGGAGGAGTAGACCAGGGCGCCCGCCGGTGCTGACTGGCGGGCGCTCCGAGGTTTTGATCGCACGCTGACCATCGGCGGCGGCGCTCGAATCGCCTCTCGCGCCCTCGGGTAGAGCCTGAGGGCATGGACGGCGCCGAGAGGAGCCAGCAAAGCGCGCAGCGCCAACTGACCGGCCGCGAGAAGCGGGTCCTGGCGCTGCTCGGGCTGCCCACGTTCGGGCTGGCGCTCGGGATCACCGCTGTGACGACCTACGTGCCGTTGCTGGCGCGAAGGTTCACATCATCGACGGCGGTGATCGGGCTGATGATCGGCGCTGAAGGCCTCGTGGCGCTGATCGTGCCCCTGGCGGCAGGAGCCTGGTCGGACCAGCTGCGGACGCGGCTCGGGGGGCGGCTGCCATTCCTGATGCTGGGTGCTCCGGCGCTCGGCGTGACGGTCGCGCTGATGGCCTTCGCGCCATCACTGGTCGTGCTGGCGGGACTGGTGCTCGTCTTCTTCGTGGCCTATTACGCCGCGTACGAGCCATACCGCGCGATGTATCCCGACCTGGTGGATGCGGAGATCGCGGGGCGCGGGCAGAGCACGCAGGCGGTGTTCAGAGGCCTGGCGACCGGGACCGCACTGGTCGGCGGCGGCCTGCTGTTCAGCGTGTCGTCGAAGCTCCCCTTTCTGATCTTTGCGATGCTCGCCTTCGGGACGGTCGCGGTGTTCGTTTGGGGGCTTCTCGCCGCCAGGGACCTGCGGCATCAGCACGAGCACCAACCGCGCACCGCGCGGGAGACGGTCAGCCGCGTGGTCGGGCTGCTGAGGGAGCGTCCGGCGCTGCGCGCGTTCCTGTTCGCCAACGCGCTGTGGGAGCTCTCGCTCGCCGCGCTCAAGACGTTCGTCGTCCTGTTCCTGACCGTCGGGCTCGGGATGATGATGTCCCAGAGCGTCGCGGTTATCGCTGTCGTGGTCGTGCTGGTTCTGATCGCCGCGCCGGTGAGCGGCAAGCTCGGTGACCGGTTCGGGAAGACGCGCGTCGTGCGCAGCTCCCTGTGGCTGTATGGGATCGGACTGCTGGTTCCGTTCTTCACCCATTCACCGTGGCTGGTGCTGCCGATCCTTCCGTTCGTCGCGTTCGGCGGCGGCATGATCCTGACCCTTCCCTACGCGATCCTGATGCCGCTGATGCCTGACGAGGAGCACGGGCTGATCACCGGCTTCTACTCCTTCAGCCGTGGGCTAGGAATCCTGCTCGGCCCGCTGCTGGCCGGGATCGCGATCACCGTGCTGCGCCCGCTGCTCAGCTCGACGCATGGTTACGCCGCGATGTGGCCCGTCTGCTCGTTGTCGGTCCTAGCGAGTCTCGCGTTCATGGCGCCGCTGCAAAGGAGAGAGGCGCAGCTTCGCCGGCGGCGCGAGCGCACCGCCAAGCGCCAGGTGTCAGGGGGTGTCGCCGCGTAGGGCCTAGCCTTAAGAGCAAGCCGATCAAACGAGGAGAGGGCGATCAGATGAGCTCAGCGCGGTCCGACTACGAGATCCATCTCGACGACAAATACGCCGCGCTCGCCCTGGTCGATGTGCCCGCGGAGATCGCCGAGCACGAGCCGTGGTTCAACCAAACGCTGACCTAAGTCAACGATTCCGTCGTGCGCCTCGGCGTGATCGAGGGCGACTTCCACTGGCACCATCACGATGACACGGACGAGTTCTTCCTGGTCCTGGAAGGTGAGCTGCACATCGACGTGCAGGATCGCGAGACCGTGGTGCTCGAGCCGCATCAAGGGTTCACGGTGCCGCGCGGGGTCGAGCACCGCACCCGCGCACCGGTCCGGACCGCGATTCTGATGGTGGAGGCCGCCAGCGTAGTGCCGACGGGCGACTGACGGGCCTCATCGACCGCCGGGTTGCCCCACCAGTTCCTCGAACAACTGATCGAGCGTCGCGGCTGGGTCCTCGCAGAGGCCGGTGTGAACCTCCGACGGCTGGATCATCGTGCTGGATGCAGCGACGAGCCAGCCGAAGCGGTCCGACTGCGGCAGCGCGGCAATCGGGCCGGACCGCTGCTGGCCGGCGGCGACTCTGACGAGCGCCTCGAGATGACCTCTCAACTCGTCGGGTTCGACATCCGGCGCGAGCGCCGCCAGCAGCTCCTCGTGGAGGTGAACTCGTGCTCCGAGGAAGCTCCGCTGCCGACAATACAGAACGACGCCGACGTTGAAGCGCTCGCCGCGCTCGACGCGCGGGACTACCCGCAGGACGGCGTACGAGAAGGGACTAAGCCCTGCTTCGGGCATCCTCGGCCTCCTCGACGAAGTGCGCGTCCTCGACGCGCCGGCGAAGGTACTCCACGTAGGTCTCGGGATCGGCGGCTGCCGGCCACCATCCGTCGGGAACCAGGCCGACGATCTGCTCGAGCGTGTCGCGGTCGATGATCGGCGCGAGCCGCCGGTGCGCCTCGACGAGCGAGCCTGACGCGCTCAGCAGCACGTGCTGGGCGATCAGCGGGAAGGGCCGTGCTGCGTGTTCTGAAGGCCGCAGGCCCTGGTGTTGTAGGTACAAGGTGGCGCCGTGGTCGATCAGCCACAGGCGCCCGTGCCACAGCAGCATGTTCGGGTTGCGGGCAGTGCGGTCCACGTTGGTGCTGAGTGCGTCGAGCCACACGATGTCCGCGGCGAGCTCGGGGTCGGGCGTCCAGGGGCCGCCGGGCGTGTAGGGGAGCGCGCCGGGTAGGAAGTCAACACCGAGGTTCGTGCCGCCGCTGGCGGTGATCAGCTCCTGGATCTCCGGATCAGGTTCGGCCGCGCCAAGGATCGGATCGATCTCGATCACGACCAGCTCCGGCACGAGCAACCCGAGCCGCCGGGCGAGCTCGCCGACGATCACCTCGGCCCGGAGCGCCGGCAGGCCCTGGCCGGCGCCCCGGAACTTCGCCACGTACAGGCCATCGTCATCGCCTTCAACCAGCCCCGGCAACGAACCGCCCTCGCGCAGCGGCGTCACGTACCGGGTTGCTTTCACTGGGCGCAGAGCGGTGGTCACGGACATGCGGGGACCGTACATCCCACACGAACCGAAGATCACGCGAGCTTGTAAGCTCAAAGCGGGGACGCCACCGAGAGAGGAGAAGGATGTCCGCGAACCGCACGACACGGATGACAGTGCTTGGTTGCCTGATGGCCGCTGCTTGCGCTGCCGGCCTCTGGGCCGGGCTACTGACCTCGACCGCCGGCGCCAAGCGTCGAGCGCATGCCACGGCGAGCGTTCACGCGGCCGACTGCCAGCCTTTCTCGAGCACGCCGTGCCTGCTGCCGTTCCCAAATAATCTCTTCACTCGTCCGGATCACTCGAGCGCCACAGGGCTGCGCGTGCAGCTGCCACCGGCCGCGATGCCGGTGAACACGAGAGGGCAGCGGATCAGCGTCGCCCAATACGACCGCAACGACGGCTTCAGCCCGGGCAGCGTGCTGATCCTTCACGTCGCCGGCCTCGACAACTCGACCGCCTTTGCAAGGACGGGGGCGGCGGGCCTTCTGAACATGTCCCAGGCGTTCGCCAAGCACCAGCCGATCGTCGTGATCGACGAGCAGACCGGTCAGCGGCAGCTGATCTGGTCAGAGCTCGACGCCAACGCCTCCTCCCCGCAGGACACGGATCTGATGATCCATCCGGGGAAGAACTTCACCGAGGGGCACACCTACGTCGTGGCGTTGCGCGACCTGCGTACCGCATCCGGAGCCGAGATCGCCGCGCCGAGCTGGTTTGCAAAGCTGCGCGACAACAGCCATCTACCCGCGAACGAGCAGGCGCAGAAGGCTCGCTACGCAAAGATCTTCGCTGCTCTGAGGCGTGTGGGTGTCTCGCGTAACAGCCACCTCTACGAGGCGTGGGACTTCACGATTGCCTCCGAGCGCAGTCTCTCCTCGCGCCTGCTCGCGATTCGCAACAACGCGTTCGCGCAGCTCGGCGACACGAACCTCGCCGATGGGCAGGTCGCGGGCCACGCTCCCGCGTACCAGGTTGCGAGCGTCGACACCTCGATCGCGGGCTTCACCCGAGTCCAGGGAACGTTCACCGTGCCGTGCTACCTGATCACCTGTGGCGCGAGCGCGACCACCGGCTTCCACTACGGCTCGAGCTCGGTGGACGCGACGCCCACCCAGATCCCCGGGAACACCGCCACCGCGCCGTTCGAGTGCATGATCCCGAACACGGCGAGCCCGTCGAGTCCGGCGCGGCTCTCGCTCTACGGACACGGCCTGCTCGGTTCGCACACTGAGGTCGAGGCGGGCAACGTGGAGGCGATGGCCACCGAGCACAACATGACGTTCTGCGCGACCGACTGGTGGGGACTCGCCGAGGGTGACATCCCGGGTGACATCGCCGCACTGGGAAACCTCAACCTGTTCCCGAACGTCATCGACCGGCTCCAGCAGGGCGTGCTGAACACGCTGTATCTCGGCCGTCTGATGCTCAACCCGGAGGGGTTCGCGTCAAACGCAGCGTTCCAGTCGAGCGGGCAGCCCGTGATCGATACGTCCAACCTGTACTACGACGGCAACAGCCAGGGCGGGATCGAGGGCGGCCTGACGACCGCCGTGGCGCCGGACTTCCGCCATGCGGTGCTGGGGGTCACGGGCATGAACTACGGCGGCATGCTGCTGCTTCGGAGCTCCGACTTCACGGCATACGCGAGCGTCCTGTACCCCAGCTACCCGGATCAGTCGATGCATCCAGTGATCCTCGACCTGATGCAGCAGCTGTGGGATCGGGGCGACCCGGATGGCTACGCACAGCACATGACCTCGAACCCGCTGCCAGATACTCCATCGCACGTCGTGCTGATGCAGATCGCCTACGGCGACCACCAGGTCAGCATGTACGCCGGCGCGGCCGAGGCTCGCACGATCGGCGCGTCCGTGTATGAGCCAGCTCTCGATCCGGCTCGCTCGCGGGACCGCAACCTGTTCTACGGGATCCCCCCGATCAGGAGCTTCCCGTACAGCGGCTCGGCGGTCGAGATCTGGGACGACGGTCCTGGGCTCGTGCCGCCGCCGCCGGTGACCGACATGCCACCGCCGACGAGCGCGCACGACCCTCACGAGGATGTCCGCTCGAGCCCCGCCGCCCGCACTCAGAAGTCGGCCTTCCTCGAGCCCTCGGGAACGGTGATCGACGTGTGCGGCGGCACGCCGTGCCACACATATCTGTTCACTCCATGAGGTGAGGCCCCGAGTCGCACTGGCGACATGCGACCTGTTCCCGCAGCTGGCGGAGGGTGATCCGATGCTGCTCGCGGAGCTGCGGGCGCGGGGCGTCGCGGCCGAGCCGGCGGTCTGGGACGATCTCAGCGTCGACTGGGATTCCTACGAGCTGGTGGTCATCCGGTCGACCTGGGACTACACGCCTCGGCATCAGCAGTTCATCGAGTGGGTGCAGCGGCTGCCGGCCGTACTCAATCGCGCCGATGTGATCCGCTGGAACACCGACAAGCACTACCTCGGCGGGATGCCGCATGCAGTCATGACGGAGTTTGTCGAGCCCGGCGACAGGTTCGAGCCCCCGGCTTACGAATACGTCGTCAAGCCTGCGATCTCCGCGGGCTCGAGGGACACCGCCCGCTATCGGGCCGGCGAGGATGCCAAGGCCCGCCGGCACGTGGAGAAGCTACTCGCCGCCGGCCGCACGGCGATGATCCAGCCTTACCTCGGCGCCGTCGATGAGCACGGGGAGACTGCGCTCGTGTTCTTTTCAGGCGCTTACTCGCACGCGATCAGGAAAGGTCAGATCCTCCGCTCCGGGCAGAAGCCTTCCGCTGACGCCTACGTCGACGAGGTGATCCATCCGCGCGACCCCAGCCGGGCGGAACGCGAGGTGGCCGAGCAGATCCTCGACTCGCTGCCGTGGCCCCGCGCAGACCTGCTCTACGCCCGCGTTGACCTGATCGCGGACTCCGACGGCCAACCACGACTGATCGAGCTCGAGCTGACCGAGCCATCGCTGTTCATCGATCACGTGCCCGCGGGCGTGCAACGGCTCGCAGACGCAGTACTCGAGCGGCTGTAGATCATCCGGCAGCGGCGCTCAGCACCGCTCGGGGACGGTGGCGGTGCGCCACGCACCGGCCCCCTCTCCGCGCAGATGAGAGTGGTGTTCGATCTGGTCCGAAAGCTGCTTTTCGACGGCGGGATCGAGGTCATCATGAAATGCGATCTCCTCTCCAGGCCACCGGTCCAGCCGATCCTCGACTGTCCTCGCCACCAGCCACCCGATCACATGCAGTGCGCCGGCGGTGCCGTCGAGCGACAGCGCGTAAACCGGGAAGGCCTCGAGCAGCTGGATCGCCTCGTCGGCCGTTCGGACCTGGATCCACGGCTCGGGGGCCTGGGCATTGTGAAAGTCCGGATCGAGCCAGAGCCGTACGCGCTCGGAGCGCTCCGCCTCATCGATTGCGACAAGCCACGAAAGCTCGCCGACCGCGCGCAACAGGTCCTCGGTCAGCGGTCCGGGCCGCCGCTTCTGAAAGAACGCCAGCAGGCCGCTGTAGTACCAGAGCTGCTCTCTCGCGGTCTTCTGCGTAAACCGATCCCAGAGCGCATGGCCTTCCTCGCGGTAGTCGCGCACCAGCGAGCGTGCGTTGTGGACCTTGTCCGCGAGCGCCACGCGGAGGATCGCGTCGTCGGTGACCGCCGGCAGATGGTCGAGGTACCGGCGCTTGCGCTCGATCCACGGCTCATCCGCGGGACCTTCCAGATTGTCCGAGAGGCCCTCGACGATCGTCGCGACGTGAGGCCCGAACTGCTCGGAGATCCGTTCGAGCAGGGCACGGCCGCCACCGTCTTCGACGGCGTCGTGCAGAATCGCGGCAACCGCCTCGTCCTCATCGCCACCGTCTTCCATCACGAGCCCGGAGACGACCAGCAGGTGCGCGAGGTACGGGATCTCGGTCCCCGTCCTGCGCTGATGGCCGTGCACCTCCTGCGCCAGCCCTACGGCCTCCAGAAAACGATTGGTGAGTGCTGGAGGAGGAAGCATGACGTGATCCTGCCTCTGCCCAGTGCTGGGCACATCCGAACAAATCACTGACCTCGGATCAGAGGGTCACCAGTTGTTCACAAGGCGACTTCAGGCGCCAACCCGGACCTCGATCTCGACGATGCTTCCTGCCGAGGAGGTCACCTTCGGATTGCCCAGGTGCCAGGCGTGACGTGGCATTCAACATAACGAACGCTACGTTCAGGTTAGCGAACGCAGTGGGAGTGCCCGCCTGCGACCTCCTAGGGAGGAAGCTTTGCGGGGCCGGGGCCGGGGCCTGCGGGCGAGGCTAGGCCGTCGGCTCTGCCGGTGGCTTGGGCGCGTCGCTCGCCGCCGCGACGGCTGGCTCGGCTGCGACGGCTGGTGCGGCTGCGGGGGTTGCCTCGGCCGCGGGGGCTGCCTCGGCCGCGGGGGCGGGCTCGGCTGGCGGGGCTGCCTGGGCCGGTGGGGCGTCCGTCATCGCCGCCGCGACCTCGACCGGATCGCCGGTGCCGTTGCCCGCCAACGCCGGATCAGCGGTCGCTTCACTCGCCCCGACGCCTGCGACGGCACCAGCGGCAGCGCCTGTGGCCACGCCGGCGGCAGCGCCGGCCGTACCCGCTACGGCTGCCCGCTCGGTCGCCTGGGCCTCCTTCGCCGCGAGCTTGGCTTCCTTTTGCTGTGTCCTGGCGTGCTTGGCGGCGAACTTCGCGTTCTTACGCGCGCGGTGGTTGCGAATCGCGAAAACGATCTTTGCCGGCAGCGTGACGATGAACATCAACAGCTTGAACAGCCACGCGAAGGGACGCGTCAACACGTAAATCATCCATGAACCCCCCTAGACGGAATCGATCGGCGAAGTGAATCAGTCTGAGCCGACAGGGTCAACCGCCGCGATCAGTAGGCGAGCCCGGTGATCAGAAACACGAGCCCGAGCACGCCCACGAGCCCTCCCCCGGCCAGCAACCAGCGGCGTCGGGTGAGGATCGCGACGCCGGCCAGCACGATTCCGATCTGGAACCCAACCTCAGAGAGCTCGTAGATCAGGTGCTGCGTGTCAGCGTGATCGCGTTCGTCCTGATCGGCTGCAACCGCCGCGGTCAGCCGACGATCGACCGGCGCGAACTCCGACGCGATCCGATTCTCGAGCTCGTCGGCCTTGGCGGCCGCAGCGGCCTGCCTCGCGCTGCCGGCGCCGACCACGCGGAGCAGGACGGAATCCGCGCCGGCGATGGTCGTCTTGACGTCGTTGGCCTCGAGCCGCGCGTTCGTGTCGGCCGCTCGCGTCTCGCCCTTGATCACGTCCTTGATCGCCTCGTTGGCCAGGAACGTGGCGATCGCGAGAAAGCCGGCGAGCAGCGCGACGAGAAACGCCGCGTCGCGGGCAAGCCTTCCTCCCGGGCCGTGGGACAGATCGTGTCCCTCGGCCACTCGATCAAAGCGCCCTACCGCCTCGTGCGCTTCCATGTCCACCTCCGTTATCTGCGCTCTGAAGCGTGCGAGCGTACGCGACGGCTTCGATTCGTGGTCGCCCGAGAGGACTTACGATGCTGCGATGAGTGCGGCCAGCGACATCTTTGCCCGCCGCATGCGGCTTACGCGGCCGCGCACGCTGGACGTCGTCTGCGAACAGGACCATCGCATCGCGATGGACGACGGCGCGATCCTGCTTGCCGACCGCTGGGTGGCCCGTGATCTCCGCGATCAGCCTCAGCCGACCGTCCTGATCCGCTCACCATACGGCAGGCGGCAACTGGTCGGGTTGATCTATGGGCGGCTGCTTGCCGAACGCGGACTCCAGGTGCTGATCCAGAGCGTCCGCGGCACATTCGGCTCGGAAGGGATATTCAGCCCGTTCGATGAGCGCGCCGACGGACTGGCGACGTTGCGCTGGCTGCGCGAGCAGCGCTGGCACCGGGATCGGATCGGGATGTTCGGCCCCAGTTACCTCGGGCTTGTCCAGTGGGCGGTCGCGACCGAAGCCGGCGAGGATCTCGTCGCGCTGGCGGTCCAGGTCAGCGCGTCGCAGTTTCACGGCCAGACGTACGCGGGCGGGAGCCTGTCGCTGGAGACGGTCGCCTCCTGGCTTGTGCTGGTGGGAGAGCAGGAGCGGCGGTTCGCGCCGCTCGCGATGGTCCGTGGCTTGCGCAAGCTGCCGGCACTCCTGACCGAGACGCCCCTCACCGCGCTGGACGAACGCGCGATCGGCGTCGAGGTCGGCTGGTACCGCGAGGGCCTGGCCAGTCCGGGCCGCGAGGACGCATACTGGGTGAGCCGAGACTACGCCGCCGGCGTGGCCGAGGTGAGCGCCCGGGTGCAGCTGATCGGCGGGTGGTACGACATCTTCCTGCCGTGGATGCTCGAGGACTTCGCCGCGCTGCGCGAGGCTGGACACGAGGTTCAATTGCGGATCGGCCCGTGGACGCACACCGCTCCCGGCCTGCTCGCTGCGAGCCTGCGGGACGGGCTTGGATGGCTCCGCGCCCACCTGCTTGGCGACGATCGTCTCGTGCGCTGCGCACCGGTCCGCGTGTTCGTCACCGGCGAGCGGAGCGGCTCCCGCTGGCGCGAGCTCGCCGACTGGCCGCCACCGGAGATGACCGAGCGCCATTTCTGGCTGGCGGAGGGCCGCGTCCTACAGGAGGATCGACCCGAGCAGGAGGGCTCCGACCGCTACCGCTACGACCCGGCCGATCCGACGCCGTCGCTGGGCGGCCCGGTGCTGCTGACACGCGAGCCGGTCGTGGACAACCGGGCGCTCGAGGCTCGTCCCGACGTGCTCACATACACGAGCGCGCCACTCCGCTCGGTCTTCGAGGCGATCGGACCGGTGAAGGTTGAAGTCTCGGTCCGCGCCAGCGCACCGCACTTCGACGTCTTCGCCCGGGTGTGTGACGTCGATCCCGATGGGGCCTCGTGGAACGTCTGCGATGCACTCGTCCGAGTCGCGCCGGGACGCAACGAGCAATCGGACGATGGCACGTGGTCTGTCGGCTTTGAGTTGTGGGCGACCGCGCATCGCTTCGGCGCCGGTCATTCGATCCGCCTGCAGGTCTCCTCGGGTGCGCACCCGCGCTATGTCCGCAACCCCGGCACCGGCGCGGACCCGATCTCAGCGACGGCGTTGCAGACGGTCGAGATCGAGCTGATGCACGGCGGGCGGTACCGATCAGCGCTCGTGCTACCGAGTAGCTAGTCCGCGGACACGGACGCGGACGCTCAGGCAGCTGTCGTGAATCAGGCGCCCGCTGGCCTCGGTCGGCTCCGTGTCGCGCGGCGAGACGACGGTGCCGTCCGGGTTCTGCCGCCAGAACCGCTCATAGACGCCGATGCGGTCACCGCACGCGGCGCACACAAGGCCCAGATCGCCGTTCATGGGAGGAGATGGTAGGTCGGGGGACGCGTTTGAGATCGGGGCTGTTCCGTAGACATGAGCGGAGGACTACGTACCCCAACCGGAAATCCGGGCACCACAGCGGCCCGCCATCATTCGCCCCAACCCAACCGAGGAGATCGCCATGAACTACGTGAACCTGGGCAAGACCGGGCTGCGCGTCTCGCGCTTATGCCTGGGGATGATGAGCTACGGCAAGCACGAGAGCCGCGAGTGGGCAATCGACGAGGACGCTGCCGAGCCGATCGTCAAACGTGCCGTCGAAGGCGGCATCACGTTCTTCGACACCGCCGACGCGTACAACGGCGGACAGAGCGAAGTGGTCACCGGGCGGCTCCTGCGCAGGCTGTTCGGGATGCGCGAGGAGTACGTCGTCGCGACCAAGGTGTGGTTTCCGACGATGCCCGGGGAGAACGGCCTGGGCCTGTCTCGCAAGCACATCATGGCGTCAATCGATGCGTCGCTGGCGCGCCTCGAACTCGAGTACATCGATCTGTACCAGATCCACCGATGGGACTACCGGACTCCAATCGAGGAGACGATGGACGCGCTGAACGACGTGGTGAAAGCCGGCAAGGCGAGGTACATCGGCGCGAGCAGCATGTTCGCGTGGCAGTTCGCGAAGGCCCAGGCGGTCGCGAGCACCCGGTTCGTCTCGATGCAGAACCACTACAACCTCGTGTACCGCGAGGAGGAGCTGGAGATGATCCCGCAGTGCATCGATCAGGGGGTCGGCGTGCTGCCGTGGAGCCCACTCGCGCGCGGCCTGCTCGCCGGCAACCGGACGCAGGCGGGCGAGCGCCTCACGACCCGCGCAAGGACCGATGCATTCAGCGATGTGCTCTACAAGCCGGAGCTCGACTTCCCGGTCGTCGACCGCGCCGCCGAAGTGGCCGGTGCGCGTGGCGTACCCACCGCGCGGGTGGCGCTCTCGTGGCTGATCCAAAAGCCCGGCGTCACCGCTCCGATCGTGGGCGCGACGAAGCCCGAGCACCTCGAAGATGCGCTCGCGGCCGAGCAGCTGTCACTCACTGAGGACGAGATCAACCAGCTTGAGGAGCCGTACGTGCCGCACGCGATTGCAGGGCATGGCTGATCCGCTCGCGTTCGGCCGGCGGAAGCGCTTCCACGACGGCCGCGACGCGCTCCTGAGCGGCGGGCGGTAGCAGCTCGAGCAGCGGCAGCGCCGAATCCCACAGATTCTGCGACTGGACGGCCGCGATCAGCGACTCGAGGATCGCTTCGTGCTGTGCGGCGGGGCGATTGACGAGCGCGGCTCGGTGGCGAACGTCCAGACGGCTCAGCAGATCAAGCGCCTCGGCCCACAGATCCGCGTTCGCGGCGGTCTGGATCACCTGGTCGAGGCGCTGTTCGGAGAGCAGGTCGGTCAGGCGGTCCAGCCGGTCCTTCTCCTCCAGCACGAACGCGATCTGCAGGAGCGCAGCCTCGTCCATCACCGCGACCGCCGCCGCGATCGCCTGATCGCTTAGATGGCCGACGAACCGGCCCATCGTCACGTACTCCTTGCGGCGCACGAGCTCGCGTGTCACATCCGCGACCTGCGCCGGAGGGATGCTGCCGATCACATCGCTAGCGCGGCGCGGATCGATGTCGATCGCGACATCCGCGAGAAACGGCGTCGGCAGCTTGGCCGCCATCTCCACCGCTCGTGAGGGCTCGAGCATGCCGGCCACTCGAGCGGACAGGACGGGGCCGAAGGCCCGCTCACCGATCGTCGCTACGAGCCCCACGGGCAGCAACTTGCTGGCGGCTGCCAGGCGCGAGAGCGTTTGGCTGTGCGCCGTGAACAGCATGTCGGTCACCTGCTCGCGCAGCGCCCTGATGTCGGCCGGCGGCACCCGCTCGAGATACGAGAGCGAGTCCGGATCGCGCGTGAGCAAGCGCGCCAGCTTCATGATCTCCGCCCGGACTTCGAGTGCAGTGCTCACGAGGTCAACCCAGCATCTTGCGGATCGGGACGCGCAGCAGTCGCGGGATGTGCCCGTATGCCTGGTCGCCGGCGGCGGCCAGCTCGGCCGCCTGGCGCCGGCGCGCGTCGCGCACGGCGGCCGTGAGATCGCACAGCTCGTCTGTGCTCAGCGTTTCCAGACCTCGGGGAGGGTCGGCGCGCAGCTGCGCCGCCAGGTCCGCAAAGGCCTCCTCTCCCATGCGCTTGAAAGCTACAGACCCGTAGTACGGATCGCAACGAGATGGTCGAGTCGTAACTAGGCGCGGTTGGCGGGCGGCCTGGCTTGTTCCGGTTGGGGAAGGGGTGGCGAGAACGACCACATCGCTACTGAGCGGCCGGGCCGGGCGGCGCTCTTGAGCAAAGTGGCTGCTCCAGCGACCGTATTGCTAACAAGCGGCGTGGCAGCTCGGCGCTCTTGCGCAATGTGGTTGTTCTGAGCCATGTGGTCGTTCTGAGCAGCCGGCCCTGACAACCCCTCCAACGCTCAAAGCGCCTCATCACCGCGTCGAAATTAGCGTTGGAGGGCCTATCACCCCGCCAACGCTCAAGAACGCCGCCCCTGTCAGCCGTCTTGAGCGTTAGCGGGCCAGACGCTGCCCTCCCCAGCCGAACGCCGGGCAGACCATGGCGCCAGCAGTAGCCCAGCCGGGCCCGACCTAGCTTCGCGCCACCTTCGCCAGGAACGGGATCAGGTGCGAGAAGAACACGTTGTTGGGATAAGCGCCGGCCGGGTCGTTGTGCGCGTAGGTCGACTGCCGGTTCAGCAGCGTCAGGTTGCGCAGCGGGATCCCCGACTGCTTCGCCAGGGCCACCGTGGCGGCGGGCACCAAGGGCCCGCCGAGCGCAGCGCCGAACGCGTACATCAGCAGGGTCTTCTGTAGGCGGCGCCCCATCGTCGAGTGAACGTCGAGAACCGCCTGGGCGGGGTTCCGGATTCCGTTCCCGATCGCGCCCATGTCGTCGGTCAGTCGCTGCGGGAAATACCACTCGGTGCCGTCGGAGTTCTGGATCCCCATGCCCGAGAACATCGTCGCGAAGCGGTCGATCGGCGTGAGCGCGCCGGTGCTGTCCCAGGTGTGGTAGCCGTTGATCGTTTTCGGCGAGATCCCCTTGCCGAGGTGGCCCTGAGCGGCGGCCAGCGACGGCGGCGAGGTGCCGACGTTCAGCGCGTAGCCGTACTGCCCGAGGTTCGTTACAGGAACTGGCGGCTTCAGGTACGACGGCAGCAGCGGGAACTGCTGCCCGAGCGAAGGCGAATTCGGATCGATCAGCGCTCCCAGAGCACCGGTGAGTTCGAACAGTCCCGCGAACGGGGCCGGGATCCCACCGAACGCGAGCCATGGTGTGGCCGTCGATGCGTTCAGTGCGTTCAGCGCCGCCTGCGCGTCAGCCGCGCTCTCGGACTTGAAGCTCGCGCCGTCGATGAACACGAGGCCGGCGAGGTCGCGCGCGCCCGGACGGCCGCCGAAGTTCCAGGTCGCGTAGGCGGTGACGACGCCGCCACCCAGGGAGTGGCCGCCCAGTACGACCTTGCCGCCGAGCCTGCGGGCGGCCTTGATCACGACCCGCAGGTCCTCGACCGCGATCTTCAGCCCCCACTGCTTGGCGAACACGACCGTCGATGGATTTACCGGCTGGTAGTGGTGCGTGATCGAGTGGTTGGTCAGGTATCCGAGGTAGTAGTTGAACAGCTCCGTGCTACTCGCTCTACCGGCCTTGGCGGCGTTGGCGACGGACTGGTCTTCGAGCAGGTTCTCGCGGCGCTCCACCGACCACACCTGCCAGCTCGGCGCGCGGGAGACGATCCACTTGGCGAGCGGGATGAAGTAGGTCCCTCCCGCCGACGTCCCCGGCTCCAGGACGAGCACGTTCTTCGCGCGCGGCGAACCGACCTTGATCACGCCGACGCGGTTGTACTTGGCGGGCGTTCCGGGCGCCACCGCCCCGGGCATCCATTGGACCTTCAGCGCGGCGGCACTTGCCGACGACGGCAGCAGCACGCACGCGACCACGACCAGCAGAACGAACCGAAACCTGTGAGCCCTCAAAGCGACATCCCTCCTCCGTTGTCCCAAACACCTTAGAGGGCACCACCAACTCCTCGCAATGGCACGCTGCCGCGTCGCAGCCCCCGAGACTGTGCATCTGCACAGCGCACCGTGGGTAGGCTCGCCCGCGATGCGCGCGCTGCTCACCAAGGAAGATCCACCGCACGTCGAGCTTGGCGAGGCGCCCGACCCGGAACCGTTGCCGAGCCAGGCACTGGTCGAGGTCAAGGCGTTCAGCCTCAATCGCGGCGAGTCGCGGCGCCTCGAATCGATGCCGCCCGGGTCGGTCACGGGCTGGGACGCGGCCGGGACGATCAAGCAAGCCGCGGCCGATGGCAGCGGACCGCAGGAGGGGACCCGCGTAGTTGGCATGGTCAACGTCGGAGCGTGGGCGCAGCTCGCCGCGATCGGAACCGACGTGCTCGCCGAACTCCCCGCAGGCGTCACATTCGAGCAGGCCTCGACGCTGCCGGTCGCCGGGATGACCGCGCTGCGCTCGCTCGAGCGCGGCGGGTTCGTGCTCGGCAAGCGGGTGCTGATCACCGGGGCCAGTGGCGGCGTCGGGCGCTTCGCGATCCAGCTCGCGAAGCTCGGCGGCGCGCACGTGACCGCGTTGGCGCGCCGCACCGAGGGTCTACAGCAGCTCGGCGCGGACGAGGTGATCTCCGAGCTCGAGCCCGAGGGTCCGCGCTTCGACGTGATCGTCGACGCGGTCGGCGGCCCGCTGCTCGGGACCGCGATCCAGCGAGTCGCGCCCCGCGGCACGATCGTCAACTTCGCAGCCACGACCCCCGAGCCGGTCTCCTATCCGACCCGCAGCTTCTTCGCCGGCGCGCCCGGGGCGACCCTGTACGGCCTGTACCTGTTCGGCGAGCTGGAGCACACGCGCAGCGGCTCGAGCGACCTGCGGCGCCTGGCCGACCTGGTCGCGGAGGGCAAGCTCGATCCGCAGATCGACCTGACCGCCTCGTGGACCGAGGCTGCGAGCGCGATCGAAGCTCTGCTCGAGCGCCGCGTGAACGGCAAAGCCGTCCTCACGGTCGATTAGGTAGATCAACGCACGCGGTCGGGACTCGTGTCGATCGCCAGGTAGGAGTAGTTGCCCGGGTAGCCGTCGTTCGAGACCATGCCGGGGCAGCCGTCCCGCAGGTCCTCGCAATCGAACCGACCGCCGGCGAACAGCCCGATGTCGAGCCGCGAGTAGTAATAGAACGACAGCGCGTTGCCGTCGTGGCCGGGGTCGACGGAGGCCGAGATCGGGTCGTGTAGCCACCGCGTGCTCAGCAGGCGCTTATCGGCGCTGTGCTGGTGCTTGAGGTACTTGTCGAACCACGCGGTCGTGTACCAGTCGATGATGTCCGGGCCGCGCAGCGAGGCGCCGAACGCTTGGTTGGGGATCCACGAGAAGTCGAGGTGCGAGCCGCCCTTGATGATGATCTCGCCAGTGTCGACGCCGGCCTTTGTGTAGTTGTGCGACCACAGCGACTTGCCGTTGGGGTCGGGCAGGGAGGTGTTGGGGGTCGGGGGCAGGCCGTAGTCGGCGGACATGCCGAGCGCCGGTTTGGTCAGCGGCACGGTCGTGCGGTCGGCGGGATCCGCCGGGCAGCCGGCCTCGCCGAGCGTGCTCGAACCCCCGGCGGTCCCGGGCACCGGCGCGGAGTTGGGCCCGGGACCACCGAGGTTGTCCCACGCGACGATCGCCTTGACGCGTGGATCCCACTGCCCGATGTACGACACCCCGGCGGCTCCGTAGGAGTGTCCGGCGAGGCCGATCTCGCTTGCATCCAGCAGCTTCCAGAATGGGTTGTATGCCGTGTCGAGACCCGCCTTGACGCGACGGTTCTGCTTGGCGGCGTGGCTCGTGCCGGTCGTGCAACTCGGAACCGGCTCGTACGGGTGGCTGGGATTCGACACCAGGAAGTTGATCGCGTCCTCGGTGCCGTCGTAGAACGGCCGCCCGTCGGTCTGCGCGGGCACGCCCTCGTTGCGGTCGGGGGCCTCGCCGAACGTGTCGCTCATGCCCTGCCCCTGGGGATCGAACGTCAGCACCACGTAGCCGTCCTTGGCGAGCGCCTGTGCGGCGTACCAGTACATCTGCTCGTCTGCCTGCACAGAGCCGTCGGTGATCACGATCCCAGGCCGCTTGGCGGGGCCAGCGATCGTCGCCCACACGTGTCCTGAGATCGTGGCGCCGTCGCGGGCGGTGAACAGCACGGGCCGGACGATTCCGTACCCGTTGCTCGCCCAGTTGTTGAGGCGGATGTCGCCGGCGCAGCCGTTGCCGTGGTTCCAGCACAGATCGCCGACGAAGTTGCGCCCCGGATCCGCTGCCTGCGTCGCGAGGCCGTCGATCGTGCCCTGCTCGCTGGCCGCCGTCAGCCGCGCCTGGTAGTCGGGCGTGTCGTACACAGCTTGGCGCTGGAGCGTGATCGAGTAGTTCTGCGCCTCGACCACGGGGTTGAACGTGGTCGGGGGCTTCGCCGCTGCCGGCGCGGCGACCGCGGTCAGCGCGATCGCAGCCGCGAGCATCTGCTTCTTCATCTGGACAACCTCCCTGCCAAATCTCCGCTGCCTGGATGCTGCAACGCGCCGGTAAATGGCGCAACGTGTCACGGCACGTTATCGCAAGGTCCGACTGTGCAGATGCACAATCGCAGCGGTCATACTGCGGACATGGGTGTGGCAACCAGCGGCGACGTGGTCCGCAGGATCGTGAACCGGACGAACCTCGACCAGTTCGCCGAGCGCGTAGTCGAGAGCTTCTGGGAGCGCCCGGAGTTCCAGGAGCTGCATCCGCCGCGTCGCGAGGTGCTCGCATGGGTGCGCTGGAACCTCGATCTGGTGATCCGCTGGCTGATCGATGCCCGGCCCCCGACCGAGGCCGAGCTCGACGTGTTCCGTGCGCAGGCACGAGCCCGCGCGGCCGACGGTACGCCCGCCGACATCGTGCCCGCGAACTTCCGCCGCGGGGCCCGGTTCGCGTGGAGAGCGCTGCTCGAGGCGGCCAGCGACGACGAGCGCCCCGCCCTGCTCGAGAGCGCCGACCTGCTGTTCGAGTACGTCGATCAGGTCTCGCGCATCTTCTCCGACGTCTACCGGGATGCGGCCGCGTCGGCCGCGACCGCCGAGGAGACCGCCGCGCGGGCGCTGCTCACGCGCATCGGGCGCGACGAGGCGCCGCTTCCCGAGGACCACCAGCTGGCCGAGCGGATCGGCTTCGGGCTCGACCGCGCGGCCCGCCCGTTCGTGATCTTCTCCCCGGGTCGCGAACCGGACTACTACGGCGCGCTCGCCGTCCAGCTGCGGCGGCGGGGAGCGCTCGCCGCGTCCGAGGGGCGGCGCGTCGCCGGCCTCGCGAACTTCGCCTCGGCGTGGCGAGAGATCCGGCTCGACGACCGCGCGATCGTTGCCGAGGGGCGATCGGGCATCCGTGGCGAGCGGGGACGAGCGCTCGAGGAGCTGCGGATGGCGGCGGAGGTTGCCGCCGCGCGGGGACGGAGCGGCGTCGTCGCGGTCGGCGATTACCTCCCGGAGCTGCTGTTGGGCCGCTCGCCCCGGCTCGCTCGACAGATTCGCGCCCGGGTCTACGGGCCGCTGGAGGAGGCCCATCCGGAGCTGGCGCACACGCTCGATCTGCTCGTCGAGCACAGCTTCGAGCGTGGTGCGACCGCCGCCGCGCTGCCGGTGCACCGCAATACGCTGCGTGACCGAATCAACCGGATTTCAGAGATAACCGGAGCGGATCTGGACCGGGTGGAGGGCCGCGGACTGGCCTGGCTGGCGTGGCTCGAGCGGCATGATTCGCCATCGCGGCCCACTTGACACGACCGTCCGCCGCAGATGCGTGTTGTGCGTTGATTAGGAACATCCGCTGGCGCCGTCCGGCGCATTAGATTTACGCCGCACCGCAAACCTCGAGGAGGAGGAGCAGTGAGGAGACATTTATTGACCGCCTGCGTGGCGGTCCTGTCGGCCGGGGCGCTGGCGGCGTGCGGAAGCAGCTCGTCAAGCTCGACGACGTCGGGCGCGAGCAGCAGCAGCGCTTCGGCGAGCGGCAAGACGGGCGGCACGGTCACGATCGTGTCGGGCACCGCCCCGCAGTCGGCCGACCAAGGGCTTGACTTCACGACGCAGGGCAACGAGCTCTACTCGGTCGTCAACACGCCGCTGTTGACGTTCATCCGTCACGTCCAGGGTACGGGAGGCGCCCAGATCCTCCCGGCGCTGGCCAAGAGCCTGCCGACGATTTCCGATGGCGGAAAGACGCTGACGTTCACGCTGCGTCCGGGCCTGAAGTACTCGAACGGACAGGCCATCAAGGCCAGCGACGTCAACTACGCGCTCGAGCGGGATCTCAAGATCCCGTGGCAGGCGGCATCGTTCATCAGCGCCTACATCACGGGCGCGAATGCCTACGCCACGGGCAAGGCGAAGAACATCTCCGGCGTCACGACGGACGACTCGACCGGCACGATCACCGTGCACCTGGTCGCGGCGTTCGCGCCGATGATCGACATCTTCGCGCTTGCCGGCACCGCACCGGTGCCGCAGAACACGCCGATGAAGAACCTTGCCAGCACCGGCACGATCGGTGACGGGCCGTACAAGTGGGGGGCGATCACTCCGAATCAGTCGTATACGGTCGTGAAGAACCCGAACTTCGACGTCCCGAACATCCCGAAGGGATACGCCGACACGATCGTCTACAAGGTCAACTCGAACGTGCTGGCGAACGCCGAGCAGGTGCTGAGCAACCAGGCCGACGTGTTCGACCCCGGCGACACGCTGCCGGCGTCGATCCTGCCGCAGATCCAGTCTCAGGCGGCGGATCGCTACCAGGCGATGCCGCTGAACTCGAGCTGGTACTGGTGGTATGGCGTCACCCAGAAGCCGTTCAACAATCTGTACGCGCGGCAGGCCGTGCTGGCCGCGATGGACGACCGGGCGCTGTCGCGCCTGGACAGCGGCTTCATGACGCCCGACTGCCACCTGATCCCGTTCGGGATCCCGGGCCACTCGGATCCGGCGTCGTGCCCCTACCACAACCCGAATGGTCCACCGAACCTGACGGTCGCCAAGCAGCTCATGCAGAAGTCGGGCATGATCGGCCAGCCGGTGACCGTGTACGGCGAGGAGCGCAGCCCGCGCAAGCAGTACCTCGACTACATCACCTCGGTCCTGAACCAGCTCGGGTTCAAGGCGACGGAGAAGGTCATCAACTCGAGCGTCTACTTCACGACGATCGGGGCCCCGAGCCTGAAGCCACAGTTCGGCTTCGGCGACTGGAACCAGGACTTCCCACAGCCCTGGGACTTCATGCAGCTGTTCGCCGGTAACGCGGGGTCGTCGCTGAACTACGGCTACGTGAACGATTCGCATTACAACTCCGAGCTGGCCCACCTCAGCGCGGAGCCGACGGATTCGGTCGCGAGCCAGTGGTCGACGCTCGACAACTACGCCGTGGGGAAGGCGTACTACGCCGTGTTCGGTCACGAGAGCAAGCCGAAGTTCTACTCGAACAAGTTGAACTTCCAGACCGGCACGCTCTCGGTCGAGTGGCTGACTGACCTGACGAGTCTGCAGCTCAAGTAGCAACCGATGAGCGGGGAGGGCGTCGACCGGCGCCCTCCCGCTCGTTGAGATTGGCGTTAACGGGTAAGCTCGTGGCGAGGAGATGGCGACAGACCCCCTGATCATTACGGGTGGCGTTGCGGGCGAGGCGGAGAAGACACCCGCCGAGTACGAGGACCATCGCGATGTAACCCCCGCGATCGGGCCGTGGAAGCTCGCGTTCCGCCGGTTGCGGCGCAACAAGGTCGCGATCGCGTTCGGGATCGTGTTCCTCGCGATCGTGGTGGCGTGCTTGCTGGCGCCGGTGTATGCCAAGCACGTCGCGCACATCGGTCCGAACGACACGAACGTCACGGGGACGGTCAAGATCAACGGCAAGGTCACGAACATCGTCTCGCTCCAGGGCTTGCCGATCGGTCCGACGTGGACGAACCACTACTTCTTCGGTGCTGACCAAGAGGGACGTGACGTCGCGGTTCGGCTGCTCTACGGCGGACGCACGTCGCTGGAGATCGGCTTGGGGTCGACGCTGATCATCATCGTCTTCGGGACGCTGTTCGGTCTGCTGGCAGGGTTCCTCCGCGGCCCGGTCGATGCGGTGCTGCGGCCGTTGATGGAGTTGATCTGGTCGTTCCCGCCGGTGATCCTCGGCGTCGCGGTCGGCACGGCGCTGGCGCTCGGCGGGATCGGGCCGATCAAGGGCAACTCGCTGTTCGTCCCGATGTTGATCATCGGGGTGATCTACATCCCGTATCTGGGCAAACCGATCCGCGGCGAGGTGCTGCGGCTGCGCGAGCAGGACTTCGTCGAGGCGGCGCGCGCCCAGGGCATGAGCCCGTGGCGGATCATGTTCACCGAGGTCCTGCCGAACGCGGCCTCGACGATCATCGTGTTCGTGCCGATGATGCTCGCCTACTCGATCCTGCTCGAGGCGTACCTGTCGTTCCTCGGCGCGGGAGTGCAGGCCCCCAACGCGTCCTGGGGCACCCTGATCTCGGACGGGATCCAGCTGATCGATACGACCCCGCACCTGGCGCTGATTCCGGGCGCGATGCTGGTGCTCACCGTGCTCAGCATCAACATCGTCGGCGACGGCGTCCGCGATGCGCTCGATCCCCGCGCCCAGGTGCGGATCAAGACCTGATGCGCCGGTTCATCGTTCGACGCACCCTCTCGGCGATCGCACTGCTGTTCGCCGTGTCCGTGGTCGTGTTCGCGATCTTCGAGATCATCCCCAGCTACAACCCGGCGCGAGCGATCGCCGGCCGCAGCGCGTCGCAGACGACCGTCAACGAGGTCTCGCACAAGTTCGGCTTCGACAAGCCGTTCTGGGCGCAGTACGCGAACACGATGAAGCTGATCTTCACCGGCCAGGTGATCGACTACCAGAACGACCTCAACGTCGTCGATCAGTTCAAGCAGCGCTTTCCGGCGACGCTGTCGCTGGTGATCCCGGCCGGGATCCTGTGGCTGGGTGCCGCGGTGCTGTTGGGATCGATCAGCGCGTTGAAGGTGGGCAAGTTCGCCGACCGGGCGTTGATGGTGCTCGCGATCTTAGGGGTGTCGATACCGATCTTCTTGTTAGCGGCGGTGCTGCTGTATTTGCTCGCGTTCAAGACCCACGTCTTTCCGAACACGGGGTACGTGGCGATAAGCAGACAGTCCGACCCAGTGGGCGTACCATCTGATCCTGCCGTGGTTCTGCATCGCGGTGCTGTCGGTCGGCTTCTACTCGCGTGTGCTGCGGTCGAACCTGCTCGACATGGTCAACCAGGACTTCGTGCGCACCGCGCGCGCGAAGGGCCTTCCGCAGGGACAGGTGTTCCGGCGCCACGTCCTGCGCAACTCGATGATGCCGATCATCACGATGTTCGGCCTCGACTTCGCGACGCTGCTCGGCGGCGCCGCGCTCGTCACCGAGGCGGTCTTCAACATCCCGGGCGTCGGACAGTACGAGGCTCAAGCGATCGGCAGCCTCAACGTGCCCCCGATCCTCGTCGGCGCGATGTTCACCGGCTTCTTCGTCGTGCTATTCGGGGCGCTCGCGGACGTCACGTACGCGATGCTCGATCCGCGCGTCAGGCTCACCGGGTAGGCGGATGGCTGACCGGCTGCTCGACGTCGAGGACCTGCAGGTCTCGTTTTCCACCGAGGACGGGGTCGTGCACGCCGTCGACGGCGTGTCGTTCACGCTCGATCGGGGAGAGGTCGTGGCGATCGTCGGCGAATCAGGCTCGGGCAAGTCGGTGACCGTGATGACGCTGATGGGCCTCACCCGCGGGGTCAACTCCCAATTCGCCGGCTCGGCCAAGCTGCGCGATCAGGACCTGGTGAAGGCCTCGGAGACGGAGCTGCAGCACATCCGCGGCAAGGAGATCGCGATGATCTTCCAGGACCCGATCTCCTCGCTGAGCCCGGTCCAGCGGATCGGGGACCAGATCGTCGAGCAGATTCGCGCGCACGAGAAGATTTCCAAGGCGCAGGCGCTCGACCGAGCAGTCGAGCTGATGGAGCGCGTCGGCATTCCACGGGCGCGCGAGCGGGTACGGGCCTACCCGCACGAGTTTTCCGGCGGGATGCGCCAGCGCGTGATGATCGCGATGGCGTTGTCGCTGTCGCCGAGCGTGCTGATCGCGGACGAGCCCACCACCGCACTGGACGTGACGATCCAGGCTCAAATCCTCCAGGAGATCAAGAACCTGCGCGAGGAGAGCGAGAGCGGCGTGATCTTCGTCACCCACGACCTCGGGGTGGTCGCCGATATCGCCGACCGTGTGATCGTCATGTACGCCGGCCGGGTCGTCGAGACGGGCACGCTCGATGAGATCTTCTACGACCCCCAGCATCCCTATACCTGGGGACTGCTGGGGTCGGTCACGCGGGTCGACCGCACCCCGCCCCGCCGGCTGCCGGCGATCCCCGGCCTGCCGCCGTCGCTCGTCAATCCGCCGAAGGGCTGCCATTTTCGCCCCCGCTGTCCACACGAGTTCGAACGCTGCGTGGAGGTGCCCGCGCTCGAGGCACAGATCTCGGACGCACCCGAGCACGGCGCCCGCTGCTGGCTCGAGCTCGCCCAGAAGCGGGAGCTCCGCGAGGTCGAGGGCCGGATCGGCCTCGGCGCCGGGTCGGTGGTGGCGTGACGGCGACCGAGTCCACACAGACCTCGGCGCAGCCGGACGGCCAGCAGCCGCTGATCGAGGCGAACCACCTCAAGCTCTACTTCCCGATCAAGCAGGGCACGCTGATCGACCGCACCGTCGGACACGTACACGCGGTCGACGATGTGTCGCTCGAGCTGCAGGAGGGGGAGACACTCGGGATCGTCGGCGAGTCGGGCTGCGGCAAGAGCACGTTGGCGCGCTGCTTCGTGCGGCTGCTCGAGCCGACCTCCGGCACGCTGCGCTTCCGCGGCGAGGACGTCACGCACCTCGGCCGCAAGAGCCTAGAGCCGATGCGCCGGGAGGTGCAGCTCGTCTTCCAGGATCCCGTCGCCTCGCTGAATCCGCGCAAGCGGGTCGGCCAGATCGTGGGGACGCCGATGCGGCTGCACGGCATCGCGAAGGACAAGGTAGTTCCCCGCGTCCGCGAGCTACTCGGACAAGTCGGCCTGAACCCGGAGCACCTCAACCGCTTCCCCCACGAGTTCTCCGGCGGGCAGCGACAGCGGATCGGTGTCGCGCGCGCGCTCGCCGTCGACCCGCGGCTGATCGTGCTAGACGAGCCGGTGTCCGCGCTCGATGTCTCGATCCAGGCGCAGGTGATCAACCTGCTCGACGATCTCCAGGACGACCTCGGCCTGTCCTACATCTTCATTGCCCACGACCTCTCAGTCGTGCGCCATGTGTCGGATCAGATCGCGGTGATGTACCTGGGCAAGATCGTCGAGCTCTCACCGGCCAAGGAGCTCTACACCAAGCCGATTCACCCTTACACCGAGGCGCTGCTCGGCGCGATCCCGATCCCGGACCCGGAGGAGAACCGCGCCCGCGAGCGGCTCGTGATCGGCGGCGAGCCGCCGAACCCGATCGATCCCCCGTCCGGCTGCCGGTTCCACACGCGCTGCCCGCTGGCGACCGACGTGTGCAAGGAAGTCGAGCCGCCGCTTGCGGCCTATGCCGGAGGGCATCTGGCTGCTTGCCACCATCCAATGAACGTCTCTGAGCAGGAGATCGCCGCCGCCAGCTACTCGACGCTCAGTCCGGAGAGCGCCGGGCAACAGCTGCCGAATCGCGAACAGGCTGGGGAAGGGGTGGCGCCCGCCCCGTCCGGCCCGCCCGAGGTGGGCGCATCGCAAACCGGCGGCGAGACGGACGGTGCCGCGCCGCCGCCTCCGAGCACTTAGCTGCGCGGCTGTCGTCGCGGGCTTATCTGCGCTGCTCGCTGCGTGCGGGTCGAGCGGTCCGAAGCTGCCGGCCGCCACACAGGTGTGCCGCGCCAACCTCCAAGCAGCCCAGAAGGTGTCGAGCTCGGCGACGATGCGGATCACGAGCAGAGACCCGGCGAATATCACGTGCGTGCTTTCGGTGGGGGGGCTGCACGTGGAGGTCAACGCTCACGCGTTGTCGCGAGCGTGGAATCAGTTCAATACGTTCTCGGCGCATTTCGCACAGGCATTCGGCCCGGGCACGGTGCACATCGCAGCGAACACGCCGACCGACCTTGCCCTCCCGTACGCCGCATTCTGGATCGAAGGTCAGAACACGATGTACGCGACCAACGGGTCGCCGGAGTCTGAGGGCGGAAGCTGGCTGACTGTGGAGGTCACCGGCCACGGCAGCCAGGCCGCCAGGGTGAGCCTCGCCGAGAAGATCGGAACCGCGACGCTGGCGGTCGCGCCGCGCGGACCCAGTTCCGGACCCTCATCGAGCTGATGAGAATGCGCTGGCTGATAACGCTATGCGCGCTCAGCGTGCTGGTTTACGGCTGTGGGAACTTTCCGCCCTCGCCGGGCGAGATCACGCAGAACTACGTCAACGCGATCGCCGAGGGCGAGTACGGCAGCGCTTGCGCGATGCTCGATGGTGGCGCGCAGGACCGGCTCAAGCGCTCGATGCACTCAAACGACGGCTGCGCGGCGCTGCTCGCCCGCTGCCTGCCGAGCAACGCGGCGCAGCTCTCGAAGGACCAAGCGCAGCTGTTCTATGCGAATACGCTGTCGTCGGTCGATGGCGCCTCGGCCACGGTCAAGACGAACGGGACGGCGGTGGCCGACCGGATTCGCGAGGTCACCCTGGCCAAGCAAAAAGGCAACTGGGTGCTGACCTCATATGGCGCGGAGAACTGTGCTGCGCATCGCGCTCGAGCGCACCGTCGATGAGCTCTTTCGGTCATAGATTTGGCTCCGGCGGAGCGAGCGCGACGAGGAGCGAGCCGCTGGGCGTCCTGTTGCTGCCCTCAAAGCTCGAGGACTTCAAGCTTGTGGAGCATGCTCGCGACCTGCTGTCGATCCCGAGGGTGCTGGCGCTGGAGCCGTCACGCCACAAGGCTCCTCGTTTTATGCGCGAGAGCATCCCCGCTCGCACCGCGCGACGGCTCAAGTTCCCCGGCGACCCGCGCATGCTGATCCTCTATCACCCGCGCCAGTACCCGCTCGCTCGCGCCCTCTGCGCGCGCTACGAGCAGGCCGAGCTGTGGTACGTGCGACCCGAGCCCGATGAGCTGCTCGGCGACGATCCGGGCGACGATCCTTCGGAATTCGATCCGCTTGCCGCCGAGCGCGCGGGCGAGACGCGAGTGATCAGCCAGACCGTCGAGCCGAGCGAGCTACGCGAGACCCTCCGGATCCGGATGCGCGAACTCGAGGTCATCAGCGCGCGCCCGTTCGTCCCCTGGGCGCGCGTCGAAACCCACTGAGCATTCCCCTTTGGCGGCCTTCTCGCGCGTAAGGGGTGCAACGCCCGAAATAAGGGGTGTGGGGCCTTAAGTCGCTCCGTTCTCCCGATGTGCGGCCGTCGGTCTCAGTCCATCCTGATCATCAGATGAATTGGACCAAAAGGAGCGGCAATGCATCCGAACATCACAAACCAAATCGCCGTGGCACGGGTCGCGGACTTCCAACGGATTGCTCGGGAACGTAACGGTGGACTGCCTGCCCGCCCAGGACGCTCCCCACTCGCAGCACTTCGCGGGATGTGGCGATACTTCACTCATGAGGGGAAGGCTGACCAGCACGAAGTTCGTGGGTCGCGTCGGCGAGCTGGCGGAGCTGGAGCTGGCGCTGGGCGAGGCGGCGGCGCGGCGGCCAGTGCTCGTTCTGCTCAGTGGTGACTCCGGCGTCGGCAAGACCCGCCTCGTAGCCGAGTTCGAGCACCGACTCGCCCGGCAACGAGACGACACGAGCGCGGCCGACGACCGCGCGCTCGTGCTCCGGGGAGAGGGCGTTGAGCAGAGTGAGGCGGAGCTTCCGTACGCACCGCTGCTGGGCGCCTTGAGACCACTCGTGCGCGAGCGCCACCCGACACTAACGGGGCTCAGCGCGGGTGCCCGCGCGCAGCTCGCGACGCTGATCCCGGGCCTTGACGATGACCCGGCGCCCGACCCGCGCCACGACGCCGCCAGCCAGCTGCGGCTGTTCGAGGCGCTGCTGGAGCTGCTCGACTGTCTCGGCGAGCACGACACGGTCGTCCTGATCCTCGAGGACGTGCACTGGGCCGACCCATCGACCCGCACGTTCATCTCCTTCCTGGCCCGCAGTGTGCGGCAGGAGCGGCTGATGCTGCTGCTCACTTACCGCACAGACGAGCTGCACCGGCGGCATGCATTGCGACCGCTGCTCGCCGAGCTCGAGCGACTGGAGCGGGCGCGACGGATCCACCTGGCCCCGTTCGACCGCGATGAGCTCGCCGAGGCCCTGACCGACATCCTCGGCGAGGCGCCAAGCCCCCAGCTCGTTGAGCGCTTGTACGCGCGCAGCGAAGGTAACGCGTTGTTCAGCGAGGAGCTGCTGGCTGCCGGCCTCGACGGTCGCGGCGCCGCGCCGCAGAGCCTGCGCGACGCCTTCATGCTGCGGATCGAGCGGTTGTCGGCCGACGCGCAGACCGCGGCGCGCGCGATCGCCGTCGGCCGCGCGCTCAACGAGCCGCTGATCGCCGACCTGACCGGGATCGAGCACAACCGCCTGCACGCCGCGCTGCGCGAGGCCGTCTCCGAGCAGGTGCTGACCGCCGACGAAGGCGACGACCGCCTCTGCTTCCGGCACGCGCTGCTACGGGAGGCCCTCTACGACGATCTGCTTCCCGGTGAACGCAGCGAGCTGCATCTCGCGCTCGCACGTGCACTCGAGGCGCAGCTGACCGGCGGACGCGATCGCCAGGCGCAGGTCGCGGCCGCGATCGCCAATCACTACGCATCGGCCGGCGACCAGCCGGCCGCCCTGCGAGCTACCGTTCGCGCGGCGCTTGCCGCCCGCGAGGTTCACGCCTACGGCGAGGCCGCCGAGTTGGCGGAAAGAGCGCTGGAGCTGTGGCCGCGGGTGCCGGAAGCCGAGCGTGACCTGTCGCTCGACCATGTGGATCTGCTCCGCTTGGCGGCCAGCGCGAGCTCGATCGCGGGCGATCGGGGCCGGGCGGAAGTGCTGCTGCGCAGCGCCCTCGCCGAACTCGATCCGGCCGCGGACCCGCTGCGGCGCGCCGCTCTGCTCTCCCGGCTCGCGCGCATCCAGTGGACGCTAAACCGCGCCGCTCAGGGGCTCGAGACGGCTCAGGAGGCGCTCGCGCTCCTGCCCGAGGATGACCGCAGCAGCGAGCGTGTTGGATTGATCGCGTGGCTCGCGCGGACCCAGTTCCTGCGCGGCCGGTACCGCGATGCGCTCCGCGACGGCAAGGAGGCGCTGGGCGCGGCGATCGCGGCGAGGGATCGCTATTCCGAGGGCGAGGTACTGAACACCCTTGGCATGACAGACATCGCGCTCGGCAACGTGGATGAGGGTGTAGCGGAGCTGCGGCGCTCGGTTGAGATCGCGCAGGAGCTCGGCGACGTCGAGAGCGCCGGTTACGCCTACGCCAACCTCGCCGACATGCTGAACCTCGCGGGTCGCACCAGCGAGGCGCTGTCCGTGGCGCAGGAGGGACTCGCCGCAACCCCGCGCCGCGTCACGCGCAACCACGATTGGATGATGCTGACGGTCTCCGAGGTGGCGTTCGAGCTCGGCGATTGGAACACCGCCCGCACGCACCTCGTGCCGGAGCTCTCGCAAGTTGCAGGAACCGAGCTGATATTCCGGCTGCTCCGCGAGGCCGAGCTGTGCCTCGGCACCGGCGACGACGAGGTTGCCGCGCGGCGTCTGGAGGAGGCCGAGCCGCTGGTCGCGTCGTCATCGGAGGCGCAATGGATCGGGCTTCTCGGAGCCCTGCTCGGCGAGCTTCGCCGGCGCCAGCGCGACCTGCCGGGTGCGCGCGCAGTGGTCGCGCAGGCGCTCGACCGGATCGAGCTGTGCACCGACGACGTGATGCGGATCGCGCGCGTCACGGCCGTCGGTGCGAGGGTCGAGGCCGACTTCGCCCAGCGGGCCCGCGACCTCAGGGAGAAGCCCCAGGAACGCGACGCGATCGCACGCGCGCGAATCCACGAACAGCGACTGCGGGCGGCAGCCGCCGACGGCGGGCCGGTCGAACGCGCCTGGCAGGCGGTCGGCGCCGCCGAGCTCGCCCGCGCGCGCGGCCGTCACAACCCTGCCCTTTGGAACAAGGCGGCGTCGGAGTGGGAGGCGATCGCGCGCCCGTTCCTCGCGGCGCTTGCGCGCTGGCGCGCGGCCGAGGCCTACGTCGAGGTCGACGATCGCGCGGCCGCGGTTGGTGCCGCGCGCGAGGCGCTCGAGGTGGCACGGCGCGTCGGATCGGGCTGGCTCACGCGCGAGGTCGAGCTCCTGGCGGAGCGGGCCCGGCTCGAGCTGAGCTCGCAGCGGTCCTCGCAGCGCGGCGATCTCCCCCGGGTGCATTTGCCGGACTCCGAGACCGACCGCTTCGGGCTCACGCCGCGCGAGCGCCAGGTGCTGGCGCTGATTGCTGAGGGCGCCACCAACCGCCAGATCGGTGCGGCGCTGTTCATGGCAGAGAAGACCGCGAGCGTGCACGTCTCCCGGATCCTCAGCAAGCTGGGGGTACGCAGCCGCACGCAGGCCGCGGCGGTGGCGCACCGGTTGGATCTGACGGGGGCGGGGCGCCGCAGCTGACCGTGCGAACGCCAGCAGAGTGGGAGCAGCACGAGCGCACGCTGATGGCGTGGCCGTGCCGGCGCGAGCTTTGGGGTCCGGCGCTTGCCCAAGCGCGGTCAGACTATGCCGCCGTGGCGGACGCGATCGGCAGGTTCGAGCCCGTGACGATGATCGCCAATCCGGGCGAGGACGCCGCTCAGGCGCGGGCTGCGTGCGGCGACGATGTCGAGATCGTCGAGCTGCCGCTCGATGACTCCTGGCTTCGCGACTGCGGCCCGATTTACGTGTACGACGACGGCGGAAGCCGGGTGGCGCGGCACTTCGAGTTCAACGCATGGGGCGAGAAGTTCTCTCCGTGGGAGCACGATGCCGCAGTCGGCGGGCTGATTGCCGAGCAGCTGGGCGACGAGGTCTCGCCCGTGGCGATGGTGCTCGAGGGCGGCTCGATCCTGACCGACGGCGCCGGCATCCTGATCACGACCGAGGAGTGCCTGCTGAACCCCAACCGCAACCCCGAGCTCTCCAGAGAGCAGATAGAGGAACTCCTGAGGGAAAGCCTCGGCGTCGAGCGCATCATCTGGCTGGGCCTCGGCCTGATCGAGGATCGCGACACCGACGGCCACGTCGATCTGATCGCCTCGTTCACCGGCCCGGCCCGAGTGCTGCTCCAGGCGGTCCCGGCGGGCAACCCGAACTTCGACCGCTGCGAGGAGAACCGGATTCGCCTCGAGCGCGCCGGCATTCAGGTCGTGCAGCTCCCGTTGCTGCCCTACCTGACGGTGCACGGGGAGATCGTTGCCGCCAGCTACCTGAACTTCTACATCTGCAACGACGCGGTGATCGTGCCGGTCACCGGAGCGGATTCGGATGAGGAGGCCCTCGAGGTCATCGGCAGCGCATATCCTGAGCGGGAGATCGTGCCAGTGCCCGGAGCGACACTCGCATACGGCGGCGGTGGGCCCCACTGCATCACCCAGCAGGTGCCCCTGAGGAATGGATGACCCCGAACAGCAGCTACTGACGGCCTACGGGCCGCCGCCCTCTCCTGCTCGCACGCAGCCCGCGACGCGCCGCCCGCTGCGGCTCGCCCTCGTCCAGGAGCGCTGGCACCCCGATCGAGCTGAGCACGAGGAGGCGCTCGCGCGGGGAATCCGAACGGCGGCGGCAGAGAGTGCGAGGATCATCTGCCTGCAGGAGCTGACCCTCTCGCCGTACTTCGCGATCACGCCGGACGGGCCAGAGGCGGCCGGCGCCGCGCCCGAGGATCTCGAGAACGGCCGCACCGCGAGCTTCGCAAAACGGCTCGCCGGCGAGACCGGCGCGTACGTCCATGCCTCGCTGTATGAGGCTGCCGATACCGGCGACGGCCTTGGTTACAACACGGCGATCGTGGTCGCCCCTGACGGCCACATCGCTTTACGCACCCGAAAGCTCCACATCCCGGTCACCGCCGGTTACTACGAGGACCATTACTTCAGGCCAGGGCCGGCCGACGGCGATCCGTTTCCCCTGATCCCGCTGCCGATCGACGACGCCGCGGACGCTCGCCTGGGCGCACCGACGTGCTGGGATCAGTGGTTCCCGGAGCTCGCCCGGGCATACTCGCTGGCCGGCGCCGAGGTGCTGATCTACCCGACCGCGATCGGGTCCGAGCCTGACCATCCCGGCTTCGACACGCAGCCGCTGTGGCAGCAGGTGATCGTCGCCAACGGGGTGTCGAACGGCACGTTCATGGTCGCGATCAACCGGATCGGGGAGGAGGGACCGTTGACGTTCTACGGATCGAGCTTCATCTCCGACCCATACGGCAGGGTGCTGGTGCAGGCGCCCCGCGACCGGGCGGCGGTGCTCGTCGCCGACCTCGATCTCGACCAGCGCCGCGACTGGCTCGAGCTGTTCCCGTTCCTGCGCACGCGCCGGCCGGACGCGTATGCGCGCCTGACCGAACCGATCGATCCCTAACACCCGACGGCGGACGTGCCGATGATTCCGCAATGACCGGCACAGACGAGCCCCTCGATGCTCGTGCCGAGGCCGCGTTGCGGCGCCTGGCCTACCGGGACCATCTGACAGGTCTCCCCAACAGGATCGCGATGGCGGATCGGATCGAGGCGGCGCTCGCGCGCAGCCGGCGTGAGGGTTCGAGCACCGCGCTCGTGTTCGTGGACATGGACGGCTTCAAGCGAGTCAACGACACGCTCGGCCACGCGGCCGGCGACCAGCTGCTCGCGCTGGTCGCCGAGCGGTTGCGCGCGCTTGGCGATCCGCGCATCACGGCGGGCAGGCACGGCGGCGACGAGTTCCTGCTGCTGATCGACGATCTCCCGTTTGACCGTCCGGCCGTCAGGAGCGACCTCGCGTATATCGGCGAGCGCCTCACGAGCACGCTTCGCGGACCGTTCACGATCGCCCGCTCGTCGTTCGAGATCACGGCCTCGGCGGGCGCCAGTGTGTTCCCGCTCGATGCCTCCACGCACAACGACCTGATCGAGCATGCGGACCAGGCGATGTACACGGCCAAGCGCGCAGGCGGTGGACGCCTGGCGATATTCGAGGAGCGGGAGAGCCATTCGCTGCTCGAGCTCGAGGCGACGCTTCGTGCGCGCCGCGCCCTGGCCCGCGGGGAGTTCGAGGTCCACTACCAGCCAGTGATCGAGATCGCCGATGGCCGCGGACTCGGTGGGCTTGAGGCGCTGCTGCGGTGGCGCGATCCGGACCGCAGACTGCTGACGCCCGAGTCGTTCATGCAGTTCATCGAGCACTCGACGCTGGTCGAGGAGATCGGAGAATGGGTGTTCACCCAAGTATGCCGGCAGCTGGCACAGTGGTCGGCGCGCGGCTTCTCGCCGCGGATCAGCTTCAACATCCCCGCGCGGCAGCTCAAGCTCCCCGGTTTTGCCGAGTTCGTGCTGCGGACCGCGAGCGCGTACGGCGCCGATCCCGCGCGCCTTGCGGTCGAGATCACCGAGACCAGCCCGGTCGATCTCGAGGACGTCATGCCCGCGCTGACGGCCCTACGAGAAGGCGGGATCGTGCTGTCCCTCGATGACTTCGGGACCGGCTACAGCTCGCTGGCGCGGCTGCGTGCGATGCCATTCACGCTGCTGAAGACCGACCGCAGCTTCATGTCAGGCATTCCGGGGGACCGCGTCGCCGAGGAGTTGTTGGAGGGGATCATCGCGCTCGGCAAGACGCTCGGCTTGAAGGTGATCGTCGAGGGGGTCGAGACGGCGGCTCAGGAGCAGGAGCTCTTGCGACTCGGCGCCCGCATCGCGCAGGGCTTCCACCTCGGCCCGCCCGTTCCCGCCGAGGAGATCGAAGCGCGCTGGGGGCAGCGGGTCGAGCAGCCTCGGTAGGCGCGACAATCGGGCCGTGGCCCACGATGTAGTGCTCCGCCCGCTGGCACGCGGTGACGAGGCCGAGCTGCTGCGCATCCACCGCACTCCCGAGGTGATCCGCTTCTGGGACGTGCCGGCTGATGGCTTCCCCTGGGATGAGCCCGAGTCGACGCGGTTCGCGATCGAGGTCGAGGGCAGGATCGCGGGGCTGATCCAGTACTGGGAGGAGCTGGAGCCCAGATACCGCCACGCCGGGATCGACCTGTTCGTGGACCCGGCGCTGCACGGCCGCGAGGTTGGCGCCGAGGCGATCAGGCAGGTGATCGCGATCCTGTTCGGCGAGCGGGGTCACCACCGCATCACGATCGACCCGGCGCTCGAGAACACGGCCGCGATTCGCTGCTACGACAAGGTCGGCTTCAGGCGGGTCGGCGTGATGCGCGCCAGCGAACGCGACGTCGACGGCGGAGGGTGGCACGATGCGCTGCTGATGGAGCTGCTCGCCGGCGAGGAGCGCTGATCAGCGGGCGATTTTCTTCCCGGGGTTGAACAGCCCCTTCGGGTCGAACACCTTCTTGATCGCCTCGTGCGCGGCGAGCGCCGGCGGCGCCCACTGCCGAGCGAGCGCGCCTCGCTTAACCGTGCCGATGCCATGCTCGCCGGAGATCGAGCCTCCGAACTCGGTGGCGAGTGCGAACAGGTCCTGGGCCGCCTGCTCGGCGCGTTCGAGCTCCACCGGCTGCTCGAGGTCGATCATGAACGTGGAGTGCAGGTTGCCGTCGCCGGCGTGCCCCCAGCTGCAGGCGGGAAGCTGATGGCGGCGGCCGATCTCGAGCGTGGCCTCGATCGCCTCCCGCAGCCGGTCGCCGGGCACGACGATGTCCTCGCTGACCTTGCCTCCCCGCTTCGCCACCACCGCGAGCGAGACGCCCGAGCGCCAGCGCCAAAGGGCGTCGATCTCGTGCGACTCGGTCGGCGCGTGGACCGAGATCGCCCTATCGCCCATCGCCTCGATCAGCTCGTCGCGAACGTGCGCCGCCTCGACCGTGGATCCGTCGGCCTCGGCGATCACGATGAAGCCCGCGTCCTCGAACAGGCGGTGGGGGTGGTGGGCGGGACCTAATACCGCCCGTACCGTCCCCTCGTCCAGGAACTCCAATGCGGCCGGGATCACGCCGCTCCCGAGGACCGCGCCAACCGCGGCGCAGCCGGCCTCGGCATCGGGGTAGAGCGCCGCGATCGGGAGGGCCGCCTCCGGCGCCGGGAGCAGCTTCAACCAGGCGGCGGTCACGATCCCGAGCGTTCCCTCGGATCCGATCATCAGCGACTTGATGTCGTAACCGGCCACGTCCTTGCGAATCGGCCCGCCGACTGTCGCAAGCTCGCCTGGCGCGAGGACGACCTCCAAGCCCGAAACCCAGGCCCCGGTCACGCCGTACTTGAAGGCGTGCGGACCGCCCGCGTTGGTCGCGATGTTGCCGCCGATCAGCGACTGCTCCGCGGCTCCCGGATCCGGCGCGAACAGCAAGCCGTTCTCGCGTGCGAGCCGGTGCACGTCCGCCGTCGTCAATCCGGCCTGCACGTGCATCCGCCACAGCTCGGGGTCGAGCGCCGTGACGTGTCGCAGCCGCTCGAGGCTGAGGACGACGCCGCCGTCGAGCGGGACGGCTCCCCCGGCGTACCCCGTGCCGCCGCCGCGCGGCACGATCGCTACGTCGTGCTCGTAGCACCAGCGCACTATCGACACCACCTCCTCGGGACTCGATGGCAACGCGATGGCGTCCGCGCGGCCGCGGATGCTGCGGCTCTCGGTGGCGTCGGATAGGTACGCGCGGGTAGTCCCCGGCAGCACCGATTCGGAGCCGATCAAGGAGGTGAGCTCGCGCTCGATCATTGTGACGCGGCCTCGCTGCCAGTCGCGATCGGCAGTGCGTAGAAGATCGCCACCGCAGTGCAGATCGCAAGGGTGATGTACGGCGAGACGAACGCCAGCACAGTCGCGAGCGCGTATGGGATCAGGCCGGTAAGGAAGCGCCTGAGGATCTGCCTGCGGCGCTCCTCGGGTAGCTGAGCCGACATCAGGTGCGACTTGGCAAACAGGATGTGGCGGTTGAGCGCGCCGAACGTGAGCGACATCGCCAGGAACGCGCCGGCATAAAGAGCAGCGGCGAGACTCTCTCCGTGCGACTCCTTCAGATACGTGGCCATCAGGTTCGTCGCGAACGGCAGCACCCCGATCCACAGCAGCAGGAGCAGGTTGAGGATCAGGATCGAGTGGTCGGGCTGGCGCAGGCGGCCAAGCACGGCGTGGTGGTTGATCCAGATGATCCCGATCGTCAGGAACGAGGTCGCGTAGGCGACGTAGCTGGGCCACATCTCGAGCAGCTTATGGCCGAGACGCGGTGTCTCGCTCGGGATGGGCACCACCAGGTTGAGCACGAGCAGCGTGATCGCGACCGCGATCACGCCGTCGGAGAACGACTCGAGCCGGGCCTTGCTCACTTCCGCAGGGTTCGCCGCCCCGCGCGCCGCTCCTGTCTACCCGGTCGGGTAGCCCAGCGTCATCCAGTCGTGCATGCCGCCTCGGTAGTAGAGCATCGAGCCCGCCGGATAGCCGTGCTCGAGCAGCGTCCGGATCGCGTCGGGCGTGGCTTTGCACTGCGGGCCGTTGCAGAAGAACACGGCCGGCTTCGCCGGATCGAGCTCGTCGACATGCTGGAGGATCTCCTCGTGCGGAACGCGACGGGCGCCGGGGATCGTCGCGTCATCGAGGAAGTCCGGCTGCCGCGTGTCGATCACCGGCAGGTCCCGAGACAGATGCTCGATCAACTCGAGCTCGCCGATTGTCCGCACGCCCGGCGCGAGCTCGATCGGCTGCACGGTGCCCCACGTTGGATCGACCCGCACCATCCCGTCGTCGCTCGTCCGCGGGACCATGCAGGAGTTCTCGCGGGGCTGAGAGCGCTCGATCTGCATCAACTCTGGGGTACCCAGCCCAGCCGGGCCTTACCGCCCGACGCGCGAACATCCCTACGGATCTAGGCGGTGGTGACGCCGCAGCCGACGGCTTGCAAGGCCGCATGAACCGATGCCTGGTGCTCGAGGCCGCGGCAGGCGGCGACGATCGCACCACCTGACCCGGTGTAGTTCGCGCGGGCGCCTCTGCTGCGTGCGAGCTCGATCATCGCCACGTGTTGGGGGTCCAGCGAGACGATCCCGGCGCGTAGGTCGAAGCTCGCGTCAAGGCAGCGGCCGAACTGATCGAGGTCGCCGGCCAGCAGGGCATCGCGGGCGTTGCGAGCATGGGCGGCAAGGTCGAGCATCGCAGCGGCGAGCCGTGTGTCCCCCGCGTCGAAGCGCGCGCGCAGGTCCGCGTGAACGACGCTCGAGTCCTCGGCGGCGCCCGCGTGCCAGGCGATCACGAGCGGCGGCAGCAGGCCACGGTCGAGCGGCTCGTAGCGACGGGAGGCGAAGTCCATGAACGTCAGCCCGCCGTAGGCCTGGGCGACGCGATCCTGCAGTCCCGCGGTGATGCCAAGCTCCTCGACCTCAATCGCGAGCGCGAGGCTCGCGAGGTCATCGGGTGCAAGCGCGCAGCCGAGCGCTCTCAGAACCGCGATCACGATCGCGCTCGAGCCGCCGAGGCCGACGGCGCGCGGGATCGTCGTGTGCCATTTGATCTCGGTGTTGATCGCCGAGCGGTCAAGCTCGCGGGCGTAGCGGCGTGCGGTCGCTTCGACCAGCTGGCTCGGCGGGTCGATGCGTAGCTCCCTGGACGGGACGGCCGACGCGCGCACTGTCAGCTCCGGCAGCGTTACCGCCAGCACGGCGCCGGCGTAGCCGTCCGAGGGGTTGCCCGCAAGCGCCGCCCGGGCGCTGGCGGCTCCCTCATCCTTCGGCATCGAGCACTGCTCGAAGGGCCCTTCCGTGACGCTGGTCTGCCAGCGCGAGCTGCAGGAACGCGGCGCAGTAGCCCTCGACGCTGCCGACGTCGAGCCGGCGCTCGCCCTCGGCGAGCGGCACGGCGACCACGCGCCCGCCGCCGGCGATCACGCGGCGAAGGGCGTCGGTCAGCTGCACTTCGCCCGTCGCGTCAGGCGGCGTCTCGCGCAGCGCCTCGAACACCGCCGGTCCGAGCACGTAGCGTCCCATCATCGCGGTCCTGCTGGTGATCGTCGCCGGGTCAGGCTTCTCGATCACATCGAGGACCTGTGCGGCGTCGCCGAGCACCACGATCCCGCGCTTGGAGACGTCGCCCTCGGACACCTGCGCGACCGAGAACACGGCATCGGCGCGCTCACGTTCGTACGCATCGATCAGCCGGGGCACAATCCTCCGCTGCACCCTTCCAGAGGTGTGCATGACGGCATCGCCGACCGCGACGACAACCCCGCTATCGCCCGCGAACCCCTCTGCGTACCGGAGCGCGTCACCGAAGCCGTCAGGTCGCGCCTGGCGCGTGTACAGGATCCGCAGCCCTGTGCGGGGGTCGATCAGCGGCCCTATGTCGAGCTCCGGGTCGGCGTCGAAGTGATCCTCGATCGCGCGCTTGCGCCTGCCCGTGACGAACAGTAACCGCGAGATGCCCGCTCTCACCAGCTCCTCGACCACGTACTGGACGACGGGCTTGTCGACCAGCGGCAACATCTCCTTCGGCTGTGATCGGGTCGCGGGCAGCAGGCGCGTGCCGAGGCCGCCGACCGGGATGACGGCATCGGTGATCGGGCTCAAGAGGGCGGCTGAGGATGGGTGGGCGGGACCCGAATTAAGCTATGCGACCCTGCGGTCGGACTCGGGCGAGCGCTCCAGCGCCGAGCGGTATCCGGCGGCGAGCTGCTCGAGCGATGCCTCCCAGGTGCGCCCGCGGACGGCCTGCAAGGCGTTGCGGCGCAGCCGCTCGCGTGTCAGCGGCTCGCTGGTGAGCGACAGGACCGCTTCTGCCAGCGTGCTCGCATCGGGGTTCGTCAGCAGTCCCGTCTCGTTGTGAGCGATCAGCGAGACCGGACCGCCCTCCGCGACCGCGACGACCGGCAGCCCGCTCGCCTGCGCCTCGAGGATCACCTGCCCGAACGTATCGGTCCGGCTGGCGAACAGGAACACATCGGCGCTCGCGTAGGCGCGGGCGAGGTCGGTTCCGGTCAGCCATCCCATGAAGGTGGCGCTGTCGCCGAGGCGCTGCCTGAGCGCCTCCTCTTCGGGCCCGCCGCCGGCGAGCACCAGGTGCAGGCGCGGATCGCGTCGTCGCGCCGTCTCGAATGCGTCCGCCAGGAGCTCGACGCCCTTCTCCTTGGTCAGCCTCCCAGCGTATAGGACGTTGACCGCGTCGGGGAGGAGGCCCGCCGTGCGCAGCGCCGGGTCAAACCGTTCGAGGTCGACCCCTCGATCCCAGCGGCCGACCCGCTCGTCATTGATGCCGAGCCGGACCAGTCGTTCGTCGCTCGCGGGGCTCGGCGAGAGGACGACGTCGCACGCGCCGTAGAAGGCACTGAGCGCCATCCCGGCGAGCGCCTCGAGGTGCTCCTGGCCGCTGCGCAGGCCCGCGTAGGCCGCCAGCTCTGTGTGATAGCTGCCGATCACCGGGAGCTCGAGCACCCGCGCCAGCAGCCAGGCGCCGACGCCGGCGGGACCTGGAGAGCAGAGGTGCACGAGGTCATATCGGCCCTCGGCGAGCGCATCAACAATCGCCGGGACACTTGGCACTCCGATTTTGAGGCCGCGGTAGAACGGAATGTCAATCTCCGCTACGGCACTCAGCCGCCGGTCGACGTCGGCGTCGGTGCCGATCACATCGACCTCGTATCCGGGAATGCCGCGATCCCGGATCTGTTGGATCGTGTGCGTGACCCCGTGCATGCCTGAAAGCCCGTCTGCCACCAGCGCGACGCGGGGCCGGTCGCCGTCGCTGCGGGTCAGCTTGAACTTCTCGCGGCCGAGGAACGCGCTCGCGGCAGCGTAGGGAATCGCGGGGACGCACGCGTCGAATAGCTCGAGCGCACCGCGCTGCGGGTCGAGCGTGCCGCTGTCGGTCATCGCGACGATGTCGTGGACCGCGTCGGCGAGCTTGCGCTCGTGGATCCGGCGGGCACGCCGGTACAGATCCGGGTGGCTGAGCTCGCCCTCCTGCAGCAGCTCGAGCAGGCGACGCTCATCGATCGCGAGGTCCATCGAGTTAAGCCAGGCGCGCAGCAGCGCCAGGGCGTCGTCGGGTCCGAGGTCGGTGCCCACCTTGCCGTGGCGCACATCGCCCTCGCGCATCACGCGCTCGATGATCTTCAGGACCGCCGTGGGGTCGGGTCGCCCGGCGCCGTCGCCGCGGCCGAGTGCGCGGACCGCGAGGGCCATCGCCGCGTGGGTCCACTTCGCGGCGCTGCCCTGCGCCCCGTGCGCGCCCGCGCGGCCCGCCCGGATGTGCACCAGAAACTCTTCGGGCGTTGCCGCGCGCGGCGTCTCAGTGAACGTGCGACCGATATCGATTCCGGCGTGGTCATCGGACCCTCCGATCGCGGTCCCCCCATGGGTCTCGATGTACACGAACGCCGGCAGATTCAGCTCCTTGGCGCGTGAGCCGTTGCGCGTCTCCCAGATCGGGAACAGCTGCGCGAGACGCCGCCGGTGGCGGGGGGTCAGCGGCGCCTCGACCGCGTAGAACGGGTGCGCCAGCGCGGCCGTGATCTCGTTCTCGTGGAGATACGCCGCGCACGCTTCGACGTCGTGGTTGTGCGCCTGGAGCCAGTCGTGGTCGTCGGGCGTGATGCCGTAGCAGAGCACGTGCACCGCCTGTGGCTCGCCCTTGAACCACACCGTCAGCTCCTCCGAGACGAACGTGTCGGAAAGGTGCTCCAGCGTGAGCGCCCCGTCGATCGTATCGTGGTCAGTGATCGTCACGAAATGCATCCCGCGACGCTTGGCGAGTTCGTACACCTCTTCGGGAGGCGTCGCGCATTCGGGTAGGCTCAGCGAGCGCTGAATCCCCAGCTTCGACAGCTCCGACGCCGTCGAGTGGCAGTGCATGTCGGCACGGCTGCTTTCGTTCATGGCTCTAGGATTGCCCTGCATAAGGGGTCGATCGTGAAGAACGAGCGCACCTTTTGTGACGTTCTAGTGAACGGGAGCATGGGCCTCCGCCCCTTCCGGCGAAGCTAGTAACGGATGACGGTCGCTGCCGAGCAGATGGTGGTGGAGCGCGGCCCGCTGCGTATCGAGCTGACCCTGCGACCGTTCCAGTTCACGGTCCGGCGTGCCGGGAGACGCCTGATGCGCGCGGGCGGCGCCTGGGTCGCCGAGGGCACGGTTCACGACCATTTCGTGCAGTTCACGGAGGGGGTCGTGACCCGTGAAGACCTTGGTTTTCACGAGAACGCGCTGCGGGCGAGCGTCGTCTCGTCGGACCCTTCCGGGATCGAGCTGGAGCTTGCGCTATACGGGGGACGGTCGGCTTCGCTTCGGATTTCGCTGGCGGTGCCGGAGCGGGTTGGCTTTGAGCTGGAGGCCGACGGGTCGCCGTTGCGCATGGCGCTCGAGTGGGATCGACGGTCGGAGGAGCGCTATGCAGGGCTGGGCGCGCGCCACGCGACGCAATTCGACCAGGCAGGCCGCGATGTGCAGCTCGGCGCGGACCGCCGATACACGGGACCCGACTGCCCTCCCGAGATGCTCGCGGCGGGCGGGATCCCGCAGGGCGACTGCGCTCCGGTGCCGTGGATGCTGTCGAGTCGCGGTTATGCGATCTGGGTCCACGGCGATGGGAATGGGACGCGCTTCGAGCTCGCACGAGAGCGTGTGTCGGTATCGACCCGGGCTGCGTCAGGACCGCTGCGCGTCGATCTGCTGACCGATCCGACGCCGTTGGGACGAGTTCGTGCCTACTGTCGGGACACCGGCTTTCCAATGCTGCTGCCGGAGTGGGGCTACGGCTTCTGGAAGAGCCGCGACGTCCACGAGCACCAGGACGACGTGATCGATGACTGGTCCGGATTTCGCCGCTGCCAGATCCCGCTCGACGCGATCGTGATCGACTCGCCGTGGGCCACGCAATACAACACCTGGGAGTTCAACCCGTTCCAGTTCCCCGATGCCGCCGGGATGATCGCGTCGATGCGGGCCGACGGCGTGCGCACCGTGGTGTGGGTGACCCCATGGACGAATCTCGACTCGCGCGACGGGCAGATTCCACCGCAGCCCGAATCAGAGCGTTTGCACCGGGAGCCCGCACCGAACTACGCCCCCGGCGCGGCGGCTGGGCACTTCGTGCGCGAGCCGGACGGGGAGCCGTTCGTGACTCAATGGTGGATGGGGGCTGGGTCGCCGATCGATCTGACGAGCGCCGCGGCGTCCGACTGGTGGCGCTGGCAATGCGAGCGCGTCTTGCGCCTGGGAGTCGAGGGGATCAAGGCCGACGACGGCGAGGGCTACTACATCCCCGATCGGGTGCTGCTGTCCGACGGGCGCACCGGCGCCTCGGGTGCGTGGGCACTCGGCGACCTTCACCGGCGCTGTCTGCAAGCGGCGCTGGATGCGGTTCATCCCGGGAGCGGCGTGCTGTTCGGGCGCAGCGGCTGGAGCGGCCAGCACGCCACGGGGTTCACCTGGGGCGGCGATCAAGCGTCCGATTTCTGGTCGCTGCGAGTGCTGGTCGTTGCGACGTTGAGCGCCGCGTGCTCCGGGATCTCGAACTGGTCACACGACGTCGGCGGCTACCTCGGGCACCGGCTCGTCGAGCGGTGCCCGCCCGAGCTGCTCGTGCGCTGGCTTCAGTTCGGCTGCTTCACACCGCTGATGCACGCGCATGGCCGCATGCCTCAGGAGCCGTGGAACTACGGCGAGCGCGTGCTCGCGCTGTATCGCGCGTACGTGCTGCTACATGAGCAGCTCGTGCCGTACGTGCGGGCGGCGGCTGCTTGTGCCGCGCGCACTGGCGTCCCAGTGATTCGGCCACTGTGCCTGATCGACCCAGCCGATCCACGCGGCTGGACGCTCACCGACGCCTACGGCTACGGGCCGGCACTATGGGTTGCGCCAGTGCTGGACGACGGCGCGCGAGAGCGCGAGGTGGCGTTGCCGCGGGGCGAGTGGATCGAGACATGGTCAGGACGGTCGGTTTCCGGTGGTGGCGAGGTGGTGGTCGAGACGCCCCTAAACCGGATCCCCGTGTGGGTGCGCTCGGGCTCGATCGTCGTCACGTACCCGGCTTCCCATGTGGCGCGCGGTCTGGGGGACGTGGCCGAGTCTGAGCGGCCCTTGGTGGCGACACTGTGGGGTTCGCCGCGGCTGGGGCGCACGGGCGTGCGGCTGGCGGACGGGACGCGGATCAGCTGGCGGCGCGGGAGGTGGACGGTCTCCGCTGAGCGGGAGGTCGAGTTCGTGGAGCGGCAGGGTCGCTCTCGCTGAGGCCGATCCGCTCGTACAAGCGCCGTAGTGGGGCGGGTGCCCACCAGTTCCACTCGCCGAGCAGCTCCATCAGCGAGGGCACGAGCAGCGCGCGGATGATCGTCGCGTCGATCAGGACGGCGAGTGCGGCGCCGACCCCGAGCTCCTTGATGAACACGAGCTGGGACGTGGCAAACGCGCCGATCGCGACCGCGAACAGCATCGCGCACGCGGTGACGATCCGGCCCGTGCGCTCGAGTCCGATCGCGACCGCCTCGGAGTTCGGCTCGCCGGCGTCACGCGCCTCCTTGATCCGCGAGAGCAGGAACACGCCGTAGTCGGTCGACAGGCCGAACGCGACGGCCGCGAGGAAGATCGGTTGGGTCGCATCGAGCGCCCCCTGGCTGCTGAATGACAGGAGGCCCTGGAGGTTGCCGTCCTGGAAGATCAGCACGAGGATGCCGAACACCGCGCTGAGCGTGAGCGCGTTCATCAGCACCGCCTTGATCGGCAGGATCACGGACCCCGTGAACAGGAACAGCACGATCAGGGTCGTGACGATGATCACCGTGAGGACGATCGGGAGATGAGCCGCCAGGCTGTGCTCGAGGTCCAGGTATGAGGCCGTCTCGCCGGCCACTCCCAGGTATTCGGGCGTGTGGATGGAGCGGATCTGCTTGACGAGATCCTTCGTCTGGGCGCTCAGGGGTGGATGTGTCGAGGCGACCTGGAGCAGGGTCGTGTCGGGCCCCGCCTGCTGTGGCGGAGCGATCGCGGACACGTCCGGGAGTCGTCTGATCTGGGCGGTGATCGCTTGGGTTTGGGGTGCGTTCGCCGGGGCGCCGACGACCACCTCGACCGGCGAGGTCCGATTCGGCGGGAACTCGGTATTGAGTGTGTCGTCCACGATCCGGGCGCTCGCCGTGTGGGGCAGGACGCTCGCGTTCACCGTGATGAACTTGATGCTGGCGAACGGGATGCCAACAGCGATCAGGCCAGCAGCTGTGACTGCGGCGATCGGTCCGGGGCGGCGCATCACGAACCTGGAGAGGCGATACCAGAAGCCCGTCTGCGCCGGGCGGGCGTCGCGGTCGGCAGCGCGCTGCAGCCGCTTCGGCGCGAGCGCATTGACCCGCGGACCGAGCACCGCGAGGATCGCCGGAAGCACGAGCAGCGCAAGCGCGGCGGCGACCAGCGCGACGAGCGCGCCGGCGATTCCCATCGAGTAGAGGAAGCGCTGCGGGAAGATTGCAAGCGACGCGATCGCCGCGGCGACCGTCAGCGAGCTGAACAGGATCGTGCGGCCGGCGGTCTGCAGCGTACGGATCAGCGCCTGCTTGCCGTAGCCATGAGTGGCCGCCTCCTCCCGGTAGCGGGAGACCATGAACAGGCTGTAGTCGATCGCCAGTCCGAGCCCGAGGCCGGTCACGAAGTTCAGCGCGAAGACCGAAATGTCTGCGAACGAGGAGACGATCCTGAGCGCGAAGAAGGTCGTGACGATCGCGAGGCCGCCGAGCAGTGGCGGCAGCAGCGCGGCGACGAGCGAGCGGAAGAACAGCAGCGAGAGGAGGAAGATCAGCGGGAACGCCAGCAGCTCGGCTCGGGCCAGGTCCTGACCGACCTGCGTGTTCGCCTGCGCGTTGGCGATCGCGCTGCCGCCGAGTGCGACGTCGGTCTGGTTCTTGAACTGGTCCTCGATCTTCTGCGCGTCGTCCTTGAGCTGCTTGTCCGAGAGCGCCTTGAAGTAGGCGACAGCGTAGGTCGAGGTGCCGTCTCGGGAGACCAACGCCGGGTTGTGCGTCGTGTAGAAGGTCGCGACGGTCGCGACGTCGGGCTGTCGCCGCAGCTGTGCCGCGACCTGCGTCACGCGGGTTTTCGCGTGCTGGGTGCGGACGTTGCCAGAGGCGACGATCGCCACGACACCCGGATCGATCTGGCGGTGCGAGGCGTCCTGGAAGCGGTTGGTCGCCTGCACCGACTGCGTCGCCGGATCGTTGGCGCCGTAGGGGCTCAGCCGATTGGCCACGCCGACGCCGAGCACGCCGGCGACCGCCGCTCCGACGACGGCGAGGACGAGGATGCGCCGCCGGTAGGTGAAGAGGAAGGTGGCGAGTCTCGCGAGCATGGCGGTTACTCCTTGTCGGTCTCCTCGGCGAGGCGACGCTCGGTCTCCTCGCACCATTCGATGAACGCCTGCGTGGAACTCAGCCCCAGTTGCAACGTCAGGCCGGGACCCTTTGGTCCCGTCTTCTGTACCTCGCCGAGCGCACGGAGGTCCGCAAGCTTCCGTTCCTGGCGCTTGCGCATCGCGCGGATGTTCGCGATCCGCTGCTCGGGCAGGTTGTCGGAAAGAAACAGCTTCAGCATGCCCTCGTCGCGCAGCTCATACACCGGCTCCTGGTCCGATGCGAGCCAGGCGTTGAGGGCCTCGCGGCCCTGGTCGGTCAGCTGGTACACGACGCGAGCCCGGCCCCCCGTCGGCTCCGGCGCCCCGCGGATCAGCCCCTGCTCCTCGAGTCGTCTCAGCTCGGGATAGATCTGGCCGTAGCTAGCCGCCCAGAAGTGCCGTGTCGACTTGTCGACGAAGTGCTTGATGTCGTAGCCGGTGGACTTGCCGAGCGAGATCATTCCGAGGATCACGCGGCCGGTGGCGGTGAGGGCTTCCGGCGGGTCCGAGTAGGTCATGTCTCCGCAAGATATATCGCTTGGATGTATCTGTCAAGGACATGCGACTGGCCCCTCGAGGCAACCCGAGCAACCACAAGCCGCAAATCGCCGGCCGGCCGGCCGCGCGGTGCCTAACGGTGCCTAACCGTGCCGGCACCGCTTCCCCTCCCAGGCATCGCTCAGCAGCTCGAGCAGCAACTTCTCGTCTGCCCGCGCCAGCTCGACCCGCACCGCCGCCAGCCGCTTCCCCCACCACACCTCGGCGCACACGTCGGGGTACGACTGCACCGCGGTGTGGATTCCCGGCTCGTCGACCATCACGTTCATGTGCTCGGGGTCCCAGAGGGTGGCGAAGATGCGGCCGTCGATCCGGAAGGAGGGGCGACCGTGATGATCCTGCTCGATGGCGCCGGCTAGGGAGAGCGCGAGGCGGCGGGCATCGTCTGCCGAGAGCACGCCGCCACGATAGGACACTTACACAGCCCCGTCACCGTCGCTCGGTCCGCCGTGGTTGTCGGAATCGCCGTCGCCGCCGCCGCCCTGGGGAATGCCACCGCTACCGCCGGACGGGTGCGTCGTCGTGGTCGACGTGGTCGGTGGGGGCGATGCGTTCGTCGTCGGCGCTGCCTGCGTCGCGGCCTGCGTCGGCGCCGCGGTCGTGGTGGCGGCCGTCGCCGTCGCGGTCTGGGTTGGCGTGCTGACGGCGGTGGCGGACGTCGTCGTGGCCGTCGCCGTCGTCTTGTGCTCGGTGTGATGCTTCTTGGCGGCCTTGTGGTGCACGGCGGCCTTCTTGGTCGCGGTCGAGTGGGTTGAGGTCGTCGTGTCGCTCGCGACCGTCGTGCTGCTCGAGCTCGATGACGACCCGCATGCCGCAACGACCAGTGCGAGCGCGACGGCCCCAGCGAGAATCCGCAGGTGTCGCATTGTTCTGAGTGAGTGGATCATGGTGATGATTAGGACTCCTCGGCGTGCGGATTCGTTCCCGGCTCTATCCTCGCCCGCGTGCACTTCGCGCAGCTGACGCCGCCCGAGCAGCGTGTCCTCGGGTGCCTGATCGAGAAGCGCTGGACGACGCCGGACCAGTACCCATTGTCCCTGAACGCCCTGCGGCTCGCCTGCAACCAGTCGACCAACCGCGATCCGGTGACCGACTACGACGAGCAGACTGTGCGCGACGCCGCGCAGCGACTGAGCCGCTACGGGCTCACGCGTCTTGCGAGTGGCCATTCGAGCCGGGCGATCAAATACCGGCATTTGGCCGAAGAGGGGCTGGGACTGGGCCGGGAGGAGCTGGCCGTACTGGCGGTCCTGCTGCTGCGTGGCCCGCAGACGCCCGGAGAGCTGAAGAGCCGAAGCGACCGGATGGCCCGGCTCGAGTCGCTCGCCGACGTCGAGCGCATGCTCGCGACGCTGATCGAGCGCCGCTATGCGCGACGGCTCGAGCGCCGGCCCGGCCAGAAGGAGGATCGATTCGAGCACCTGCTAGGGGGCGAGGGCGAGCAGTCGCCGGCGCCCTCACCGTCCACGGCGCCGCCTCGGGAGCCCGTTCCTGAGCCGGCGCCCGCCGCGGCAATCTCGCCGCGGACGCAAATGGACGGCGGGCTCGCCGAACGTGTTGAGGCGCTCGAGCGCGAGGTGGCCTCGCTGCGCGCCGAGCTCGCCGAACTTCGTGGCGTTGAGGGGTCCTCCCGACGCCACGACGCGTCGTAGGACCGTCCGGTGCCCGGCGAGTGGTTCGAGAGGGAGTGGACGAGACGCTGTTCGCCGCTAGGTCGGCAGCGCCAGACCGACGATGTACGTGGCGCCACCGACGATCACGCCGGCGAGCGTCATCTCCAGTCCGGCCGCCCACCAGGTGCGCAGCGTCACCAGCGACTTGGCGGCGCCGACCAGGAAATGCGCGATCAGCGACACCACGGCCGCCGCGACGATCGCGGCGGTGCCGGTCGTGATCATGAACGGGATCACCGGCACGATCGCCCCCAGTCCGGTCGAGATCCCGGCGGCGAGGGCCGCCTGCCCGGGGTTGCCGGCGCTCGCATCGCTCGCGCCGAACTCCTCCGCCGACAGGGTGCGCAGCATCGCGTCGGGATGCTCGGCCATCCGCTCGGCGAGCTCGTCCGCGGTCTTCTCGTCGACCCCCTTTAGCTGGTAGAAGAGCGAGAGCTCCTCCTTCTCCTCCTCGGGATGCTCGGCGATCTCCTGGCGCTCGCGCTCGACGTTGGCGGCCAACACCTCACCCTCGGAGCGTTCCGCGAGAAATGCGCCGGTCGCCATCGACAGCGCGGAGGCGATCGCGCCGGAGAGGCCTGCGGTCAACACAGCGCTCGACCCACCGGTGGCGCCGGACACGCCGGCGACGATCCCGAACACGGCGGCGAGACCGTCGTTGGCGCCGTAGATCGCCCCGGAGATCCAGCCGCCTCCCGTCTGGTGCCACTTCTCGCGTCCGAGGATCCGGTCCAGGCGGGCGCGGGCGCCCGGAACCGCCAGCGGGGCCTCGCGCGAGGCACGCGGCGGCGGAGCATCGCCGTCACCTCCCGACCTCATCTCCTGGACGGCAAGGGAGTGCGAGCGCTCCTCCTTGCGGATGTCGCGGAGCAGTTTGTCCGTCGTCGGGTCTCCGGTCGAGCGCCTGTACAGATCGGCGACCTCGTCGTCCTCGGCCGCCTCGCGGGCGGCGAGCAGACGATCGACCGGCGCGATCTTCGCTTGCAGGCGCAGCCACAGCGGAATGTGGACGCCGCGTGGATCGGGCACGGGGATCTCGAGCTCCTGCATGCGCGCCTCTAAGCGGCGGCGGTGACCACCCTCTGCGTCGGCCATGCGACGGAGGATCTCGGCCTCCCGATCGGGCATCCGCCGCGCGATCAAGTCATAAACGGCACCCGCGACGATCTCCCCTTGCCAGGCCTTGAGCAGCCGGTCCCGGACCTCGTCCTTGGCCGCGCCCATCGTGCGCGGGAGCGTACTCCCCGCACGCTAGCCTTGCCCGACCGTGCCCCGGGTCAGTAAGAAATTCTCATTCTTTGCGCTGGCGCTGGTCGTGCTGACGTTGCCTGTTCTGAGCGGCTGCGGCGGTGGCGCCAGTAGCGCGGCAACCCGTGATAGCACCGCCAAAATCACGCCCGGATCCGGGCACGGCACCAAGGCGCTTCCAGTTGCGCGCCGGACCGTTCCGGTCCTGATCCCGCCGCCAGGCGCACCTGAGAAGTCCGTGACGGTGCCGGTTCTCACCTACCACCGGGTCCACACGATGCCGGCGGTTGGTGAGCTCGATCTGATCGTCGATCCGGCCACGTTCGCAGCCGAACTCGCCGCGCTCAAGCAGGGCGGCTACCACACGATCCACCAGTGGCAGCTATTCGACGCGCTTTACAAGGGCTATGCGCTCCCGTCCAAGCCCGTGATCATCTCGGTCGACGACGGCTATGTCGACGACGTCCGCACGATCCTTCCGGACCTCGAGCGTTACCACATGGTCGCCACCTTCTTCGCGATCACCGGAAGGACGACCGAGCCGGGTTTCCTCGACGCCGACCAGATCCGCCAGCTAGACCGGGCCGGAATGGACGTGGGCGACCACACCGCTCACCACGTCGACCTGCGCGAGCTCTCGACCTCGCAGCTCCGAGCGGAGACCGCCGGGTCCAAGCACGTGTTGGAGTCCATACTCGGGCACCCGGTCTACTTCTTCGCGTATCCGTTCGGGGCGTTCGACGACGCGGTCTTGCAGGAGATCCACCGCGCCGGGTTCACGATGGCCTACACCACTCAGGGCGGCACGACCGAGAGCACCGCGGCGCCGCTGACGATGCCGCGGATCCACATCGGGCGCGACGAGACACCTGACGGGCTCCTCTCGATACTGGGTAACGCCTGATCACCCGCCTACGAGGTGCAGTCCGGCGCGCTGCGAAGAACTCGAGCCCGTGCGCTGAAGGTTCGCCGAGGTCTCTGCCGGCGGTGGCAGATGCCACGAGGGTGATATAACTAACCGACAGTTAGTTAGGCCGGAGGCGTAAGAGAGGAAGGGATGGTTGAGACCAACCGCATCTCCGGCTTGACACGCCGCCGGTTGCTAGGCGTGGCGGCAGGATCGATCGCGGCCGAGCTCACGTTGCCGATGTTCGCCTCGGCTACGGCCGCGGGCAGGACATCGGTTCGCTGGCCGAAGGCACCGCTGAAGCCGGCGGATGCGCAGCGAGTGAGCGCCGATCAGTTCATGCCCGCCGCGCAGCTGCTCGACTGGCAACGGGAGCTCGACGCGGTCGGGTTGCGCGCAACCGGCAGCCCGGTGCATGAGCACTACATCGACGTGTTGCGAGAGCGGCTCGCGAAAGCCGGGGTCGGGCAGCTCCGGTTCGAATCCGTCCCGCATCGTCGCTGGCTCGCCGACTCGTGGTCGCTGCACGTGAACGGGCAGCCGATCTCGACCGCCGCGTACATGCCGTACTCGGGCGGTACGCCTCCTGGAGGGACACGCGCGCCCCTGGTGGCGCTCGACCAGGCGGCCAGCCCACCCGCACCGGGGTCGCTGCGGGGGAAGATCGCCCTATTCGTCCTTCCGCCGACGATGCTCACGTACGGCGGGCTCGGGGCGCTGGCGTACAAGAGTTACGACCCGGCTCACATCCTCAAGGCGAACGCGCCCTACACGCGCTCTTGGCTGTCGATCACGACGTTGATCTCGATCCTCGACTCGCTCGTCACGGCCGGCGCCGCAGCGTGCGTCTGCGTGCTCGACCTTCCCGCGGACGCCGCCCACGGCGCCTACTACCCCTACGACGGCAAGATCCGCCCCGTCCCCGGCGTGTTCGTCGACCGCTCGACGGGCAACCGCCTCCAACAACTCGCGACCCAAGGTGCCACCGCGACGCTCGAGCTTCGATCGCAGACGAAGGACGTGCAGACGCGCAACCTGATCGGGACGATTCCAGGCAACTCGGATGAGCTGATGCTGCTGCACTCGCACACCGACGGACCCAATGCGATCGAGGACAACGGCCCGAACACGATCGTGGCGATCAGTCAGTACCTGACGCGACTCCCACGCCGCAGTCTCCCGCGTACCGTCATGGTCCTGCTGACGACCGGCCACTTCGCGGGAGGACTCGGCGTCACGGACTTCGTCCTGCGCCACCGCAACACGACGCTCAGGCGCACAGCCGGGGCGCTCACGCTTGAACACCTTGGGGCACTCGAATGGAATCCCGGCCCGAACGGGCGATCACGCCTGACCGGCCATAACGAAGCCGGAACGATATTCACGCCCGAGAGCAGCGCGCTCGTCACGCCGTCCTACGAGGCGATTAAGCGCGCCGCGGACGACCCCGCCAGCGTCCTGCGCCCGTTCACCTCGGCTCCGGGCAGCCCGGACGGCCATGGGTGGCCTGCCGAGGGCACACAGCTGTGGACGCTCGGCGCGCTGCCGACAGCCAACTACATCACTGGCCCGACCTACCTATTGAACTGGGGCATTCCGACCCTCGACAAACTCGACGTCAACCTGATGCGCCGCGAGGCGATCTCGTTCACGGAGCTGCTGTTGCAGCTCTCACGCACGCCCGCGTCCGCGCTTCGCAAGCTCGACCTGCTGAGCGGGAAATGAGGCCGAAGGCCCTGATCGCGTTCGCGCTGACGGCAGCGGCCGTGGCGAGCACCGCGTGCGCCGCCAGCGCGAACCCGCTCCGCCTCATGAACGTCACACGCCTCGATGGGCGGCTCGAGCAGCTTCAGTTCAGCACCCCAGCCGTGAACGGCGCGACCGGCGCACGGATCCTCCTCCCCGCCGGATACAACTCGCATCCCAAGCGCCGTTACCCGGTCCTCTACCTGCTCCACGGCGCGATCGACAACTACACCTCGTGGACGGTGAAGGGCGATGCCGAACAGATCACCGCCCACTACCCGCTGATCATCGTGATGCCCGACAGCGGTCCGAGCGGCGGCTACACGAACTGGTACAACGACGGCGCCGGCGGCCCGCCCGAATGGGAGACCTACCACATCGATCAGCTGATCCCGTGGATCGACCAGCACCTGCGCACGCGGGCGAGCCGCGGGGAGCGCGCGATCGCCGGTCTATCGATGGGCGGCTTTGGCGCGATGAGCTACGCGGCGCGGCACCCCGACACGTTCGCGGCGGCGGCCAGCTTCTCCGGCGCTGTCGATACCAACAACCTCGCCGACATCGCCGTCACGCCCGACACCGTCTTCGGTCCGCGCTTGACACAGGAGGTGCGCTGGCGGGCTCACAACCCCTGGGACCTCGCCGCGAACCTGCGAGGGCTCAGTCTCACGATCCGCACCGGCAACGGGCTACCGGGTGGTCCCTACGGCGGCGGCGATCCGGTCGAGGTCGCCGTACATCAGATGAGCGTGAGCTTCCACGACCGGCTGGTGCGGCTCGGGATCCCCAGCATCTGGGACGACTACGGACCCGGTGGTCACGACTGGCCCTACTGGGAGCGCGACCTGCGCGAGACGCTGCCGACGTTCATGGCAGTGTTCGCGCATCCCAAGTCGGCGCCATCGCACTTCACCTTCAACGCTGTAGAGCCGCACTACTCGGTCTACGGCTGGGCGGTGAGCATGAAGCGGCCGGCGCTCGAGTTCAGCACGCTGCACAGCTCCGGCCGCCGCGCGTTCACGATCACGGGCAGCGGCAGCGCAACCGTGACCACGCCAGCGCTCGGACGACGACAGCGACGCATCCGGCTACTCGTCCGCGACGCACGCGGTCGGCGAACGATGTTGATCACCACCACCAAATCCGGTCGCATCTGGGTTCGCCTCGACCTGGGGGCGACGAACCCCTTCCAGGAGTTCACGCTGGCGGGCGGCATGTCGCCGCAACACTCCTTCACCGCACAGGTGCGGATCGTGGGAATGCGATGAGCACGACTCGCCCCCGGTTGCCCAGAGCGAAGCGCGAGCAACGGATCCTCGACGCCGCTGCCGCAGAGTTCGATCGCTTCGGCTTCCGCGAAGCGTCGATGGAGCGGATCGCCGAGCAGGCGGGTATCACCAAGGCGCTCATCTATCAGTACTTCGGCTCCAAAGAGGGCGTGTACACCGCATGCGTCGAACAGGGCCGGGCCCAGATGTTCGAAAACATGCGGCGCGCCGCCGCCCTGGCCAAGCCTGAGCAAATGCTTCAAGCGGTCGTCGGCTCGTACTTCGACCAGTTGGACGAGCTTCGCAATCGCTCCTACGTGCTCTACGGCGACGCGCCTCGCCGGGCGGTCGACCAGATGCGCCGGCGCAATGCGGAGCTGATCGAGCAGCTGCTTCGGGACGGCTCGCAGCTGTCCGAGCCGGACGTGCGTCTCGTCGCACAGGTGATCGTCGGCGCCGGTGAGCAGGTCGGGAGGTGGTGGCTCGAGCACCGTGAGGTGCCGATCGAGGAGGTCAAGGCTCGCTACACGGCCGCGATCGCTTGGGCGATCCGAGGGCTGGGCGGATGAGGAGGCTTGCGGCGCTCCGCGGTCCCGCTGCGATCGCGTGTGCCGCTGCGATCGCAGCCGGCGCCTCGCCGGCAGCTGCTGCGCCGGTGGCGGGGTGGCCGTCAGTGCCGATCTCCTCGACTGTCGGCAGTGGCAGCTTCGGCACGTGGCAGGTCAATCAGTTCGGGCTGCCGAGCTATCGCTACCGCATCGACGAGCAGCGCAACCCGCTCGCGCGCCAACCGGAGCTTGGCGGCAGCACCGATGCCTGGCACCAGCTCGGAAACGACCACATCGTCGCCGACGCCTTCAACCATGGCTATGTCGAGCTCTGGAGCCAGGACCGCCGCTACGAGTGGACGAACCGCTACGACGCCGCGGGCCTGCACTTCGCCGGCGGATTCGGCTACCTGCGGGTCGGCAATCGCGTGATCAGCACGCTCTACGACGACCGGCCGGCCGGATCGGACTCGGAGCGCGACTTCGGGGTCGGCTATTTCCGCCACACGACCACGACCACCGCGCAAGGGCTCGGCATCCAGGAGTACGTGTACGCGCCGTTCGGCGATGACCCGGTGCTGCTGCACGACGTGACGATCCGAAACGACGGCTCGCGCAGCCGGAAAGTGACGTGGTTCGAGTACTGGGACGTGAACCCGTTCGACCAGGCGACCAAGACTCAGATTGCGACTGGCGGCGTGAGGTCGATGCCGGGCATCGCTGCGCTCGCGGCGACGCAGACGGCGACCGCGCTCGACCGCCGGCCGCTGACGATCTTCGCGGCTGCGCTGAGCGGCCGACCGCAAGGCGTCTTCGGCGACACGCGGACGTTCTTCGGGCCGGGCACCGATGCGCGCCGCGAGCCGGTGGCGGTCAGGGACAACCTGGCCAGCGGTCCGCTGGCGAGCGCCGGCTCGGGGCGCGCGATGTTCGCGTTCCGCCAGACGGTCAGCGTTCCGGCGCACTCCTCGATCACGCTTCGCTACGCGTACGGCGCCGCGCACGAAAACGGCATCGCGAACCTTGTCGCCAAGTATCGCCGCGCAGCGGCCCCGTTGCGCACCAGCGAGCAGCGCTGGCACGCGTGGCTGCCGCAGATCGCGTTCGGGAGCGGTCGCAGCTGGCTCTCGCGCGAGTTGCAATGGGATGCGTACACGCTCAGGTCGGGCGCCACCTTCGAGGAGTGTCGCGGGCGCCACATCATCTCCCAGGGCGGCTACTACCAGTACGACTTCGGCTTCCAGGGCGCCTTCCGCGATCCGCTGCAGCACATGCTGCCGATGATCTACGCCGATCCGGCACTGGCGCGCGACGTGTTGCTCTACTCGGCACAGGAGCAGCCGCAGCGGGGCGGCCAGATCCCCTACGCGATGTCCGAGCTGTGCCGCAAGTTCAACGCCGGCAATTCCGATGACCTCGACCTGTGGCTGCTCTGGGCGGCGGCGGAGTACGGCCTCGGCACGCGCGATCTCCACGTGTTCGACGCGCGCGTTCCATACACCGGTGGAGGATCAGGGACGCTGTGGGAGCACCTGAAGCTCGCCTTCCACCATCAGGAATCGCTGCATGGGCCACACGGCGGGTACGTGGCGCTCGACACCGGGGATTGGTCGGACCTGTCGACGACGTTCCTGCACATGACCGAGTCGATGCTGGTCAGTGCGCAGGCCGCCTACATCTACCCGCGACTCGCGACGCTCGCCGACGCGCGGGGTGACCGCACGTTCGCCGCTGCGCTGCGGGCCGCAGGAAACCGCGATCTGCGCACGACGCGCGCACAGTGGACCGCCCGCGGCTGGTATGCCCGCGGCTATGCGGGCAATCAGCAGCTTGGAACCGGCGCGCTCTTCGGCGAGCCGCAGCCATGGGCGCTCCTCGCGGGGGCGCCGAACCGCGGTCAGGCGCGGACGCTCGTCGCTGGAATCAGGCGGTTCCTCACGGGCATCGACGCGCCGCCGGTCGTCCACGGTCCGGCCGTGATCGGCTCGGCGCAGTCGCCGGCGCGCTCCGATCCCGGGGTCACCGAGCGCACCGAACTACCTGCAGGCGGGGTCGCGGCGGGGTCCGCGGTGTTCCCCGGAGGCAGCTGGTATGCGATCAACGGCTGGCTGACGTGGGCGCTCGCGGCGGTCGCAAACGAGGTTCCACACGCCAGCGCGTACGCGTTCTCGGAGTTCGAACGCAACACGCTCGCGGCACACGCGATCGCCTATCCGAATCATTGGGACGGGACGATCTCGGTCGACGACGTTTGCCACGCCTTCTACTCACCGGACCCGGCCACCTGCGGCGCGGGCCTGACGACGGCCTACGCCGGCCAGATCATGCACCAGCCGGCGTGGAGCCTGTACGACGCGATCCTGCTCGGCGGGATCGAGGCGACCGCGCGAGGCTTCCGGATCGCACCCGAGCTACCGATGAACACGTTCACGATCAGCCTGCCCGACATCGGCGTCGCCTACGGACCGACCAGCGCGCACGGATACGTCGTGGCAGCTGAGAGCGGGCGGCTCGTGATGCAGGTCAAGGCTCCCGCGCCAGGACGCTGGCGCGTGCGCGTCGGGGCCCGACCGGTCGTCAGCGTCGTCCGCGGCGGGATGGTCACTTTCACCCTACGGGCGCAAGCTCATCGCGCCGTTGGCTGGGATATCAGGAGCGCGGCAGCTGGCTCATGATCGAGCCGGTCTGCCTGACCCCGCTGGCGCTGCTGGTCGGGCCGGTCGGGGGATTCTCTCCGTGGGCTCGGCACCTCGCGAGCGTCGCGGCGATGCTCGGCGCGGGCGGAAGCGACGGTGGTGTCAGGAACCGCGGAGCGGTGAAGTCGAACATGTCGAGCAGCGGCCAGGCCCTGGCATCGCGCCGCGTCATCGGCGGCAGGTTCCACTTGCGCTCGAGGAACGCAAGGATCGAGGTGAGGTCGGCGACCTTGTGTGAGACGTAGGTGCGCCGGGCCCACGGGCTGACGATCGTCAGCGGGACGCGGAAGCCGTAGCGGTCGAACTTGGCCGGGTAGGTCCCCGATGGGGTCATTCCGAGGGCCGGCGGGATGTTGTCGGGCGGGACGGCCCTGGGAGGCGGCACGTGGTCGTAGTAGCCGCCATGCTCGTCGTAGGTGATGAACAGAGCGGTCTTTTTCCATAGGGGACCGTGCATGACGGCCTGGACCACACGACGCAGAAACGTCTCCCCGAAGGCGATGTTCTGGGGGTTCTCTTCAGACTGATAGCCGAAGTCCTCCTCGACGTAGGAGACCGACTGCAGCTTCCCGCTCGCCGCGTCGGAGAAGAACTGCGGGTTCTTCACGCAGCGCGCCCGCTGGCTGGCGTTGTTGCGGAAGTTCGGGAAGTAGTCGGGGCTGGGAATGCTCCCGTAGTAGACGCGCCAGGAGATCTTGGCGGCGTCGAAGCGGTCGAAGATCGTGCCGTTTGCGGCCGTGACGAACAGGCTCGAGTTATCGTCGTTGACCTGTCCGCTCGAGGTCCCGCTGAAGTAATAGCGGCGGTTCGGGAGCGTCTGTCCGAGAACCGAGCAGAAGAATCGGTCGCTGACGGGGAAGCGGCGAGCCAGCGCGTAGGTCACCGGCATCTGGACCGGAGTGAGGTAGCCCATCGGCGTGCTCGAGTCGACGTTCGTGACGAAGCCGTTGTTGCGGCCGAGGTTGAACTGCTTGTGGCTCGAGTTCCAGCTTTGGGTCAAACCCTCCGAGGGACACATGTCCGGCAGCGGGAACGAGCGCACAGGCCGGCCGCTCGAATCGGGATTGCTCGAGATCGGGACACCGCGGCGGTTCATCGGCAGGCCGTCGAAATTGCCCTTCCGCGACGGCGAAATCCGAGGTAGCAAGCCGAGGACGTTGTCGAGCGAGTGGTTTTCCATCATCACCATCACGACGTGCTCGATCTGGGGGATCGATGCCTCGCCCATCGCGCGGTCGGCGAACGGCAGCTGGTCGGGCTGCAGGCCGCCCGCAGCACGGGCAAACGTGCGCGCCCAAGCGGGCAGCGAACCGATCGCACAAGTGGCCGCCGCTGCCCCGGCAACACCAAGGGCAGAGCGCCGCGTCAGCCTGTCATCCATGAGCAGGCGTGATCCTAGAGCAAGTCGGGCCGGCGATGTCACTGAAGGGTGAAACCAGCCGTGCCGGCGCTCGCCAGACCTCTGCAGGCCGAATCTGACTACGACGCGTGTTCCAAAGCCCAAGGCTCGCTGGCGCCGTCGAGCATCCGTCCGGAAACGCTCTGGACACGCTGCAGAAACGCTCGCGCGCAAGAGTGTCGGTCGGGGCGCGGACACGCAAGGAAGCACGGGACCTTGAGGGGCTGCGGGGATGCAGCACCAGACGATGGGTTCCGGCGAGGGGCAGCCGGAAACCATCGCACGGCCGATGCCGAGCTACACCGGCGCCGAGCTACAAGATCCCGATGTCGGAGTTGTCGCCGACCAGGAACCGGTACGCGCGAGGTTGGCGGTGGTCGCGGCGGATCGCGACGTTGCGCCCGAGCAGTGAGGACTCCATCCTCCCCGCGAGGTCACGGATCGAGGCGCCGGCGAGCAGGATCGAGTGCTCGACCTCCGCGTTCTCGATCACGCACCGTTCCCCGACCGCGGTGTACGGACCGATGTAGCAGTTGGTCAGCTCCGTACCGGTACCGATGATCGCGGGACCGCGGACCGCGCAGTGGCGCAGACGCGCCCCCTGCTCGATCACCACGCGACCGTCCACCTGCGAGTCCTCGTCGAGCTCGCCCTCGATCCGTGTCTCGATCGTGTCGAGGACGAGCCGGTTGGCGGCGAGCATGTCGTCGAGGCGTCCGGTGTCCTTCCACCAGCCCTTGACGATGTGCGGCTCGACCCGCATCCCGGTGTCGACGAGCCGCTGGATCGCGTCGGTGATCTCGAGCTCGCCGCGGGCCGAGGGCTCGATCGCGCGCGCGGCCTCGAACACCGACGGAGTGAACATGTAGACGCCCACCAGCGCGAGGTCGGTGCGCGGCTGGCGCGGCTTCTCGACGAGCCGCACGACTGTCCCGCGGCTCAGCTCGGCGACGCCGTAGTTCTCGGGGTCCGCGACCGGTGTCAGCAGGATCAGGGCGTCCGGCTCACCCGAACGGAACGCGTGCACGAGATCGCCGATCCCGCCCTGCAGCAGGTTGTCGCCGAGATACATCACAAACGGCGAGCCCTTCAAGAAGGACTCCGCCGTCAGCACGGCATGAGCGAGGCCGAGCGGCTCGTCCTGCATGATGTAGCTGAGCCTCACTCCGAACCGCGAGCCGTCTCCCGCTGCGGTCCGGATCTCATCGCCGGTCTCCGGAGCGATGATGATCCCCACCTCCTCGATTCCGGCCTGCGCCATCGCCTCGATGCCGTAGAAGAGCACCGGTTTGTTGGCGACCGGCACGAGCTGCTTGGCGCTCGTGTGCGTGATCGGGCGCAGGCGCGTGCCCTTGCCGCCGGACAGGATCAGCCCCTTCAGGTCTTGCATACCGGCAGCAGCGTACCCGGGCGCCGCCGAACAAGGCACCATCGGCCGTCCTAATAAACGCCCACGAGCTTGCGGTGATCCCAGGTTGCGATCCGCTCTTGGACGAACTCGAGCGCTACGCGCTTGGCCGCCTGCGCGCGCACGGCATCCATGAACTCTGGTCCCGTCGACTCGCTGCCATAACGCCGGAACAGCTCAGCGCCGAACTCGGCAACGAACTCGGTGTCCCGATGGATCGTCGTCCGCGCCTCGATCATCACGCCACGCAGCTCCTGATACTGCTCGCCGTCCTCGACCTGAAGCGTCGCACGAGCATCGCGCTCCAAGTTGCGCACCTTCTGCGATTTGGCGTATGTCCAGGACCAGATGCGGCCCTCCCGAACCACGTACCACAGCGGCATCAGGTGCGGCCATCCTCGCGGGCCGTTGGTCGCGCAGATAACGATGCGCTGCTCCTTAAGGAAGGCCGACACCTCCTCGTCGGACAGCTTGATCTGGTCGCGGCGACTCACGCCGAGACCGTCTCGGTGGCGGCGGCGATCGCCTGCGCCGCCGCCAGCACCGCCGCGCGCGCGTCGGCGGGCTCGAGAACGACGGCGTCCCCGGCCTCCTTGAGAACCTCGCGCACGAGCCAGTCGACGCCTTTGAAACCGCGCTCGACGATCACGGCACCGTCCTCGAGCTCGGCGATCGCGGGGCGCTCCTCGCGCTCCCAGCGCGCTCGCTCAGGGGAGATCCAGATCCGTGCCCGCCGCGAAGCAGGGACCTCACCCGTGCGTGGCCACCCGTCGACGTCTGCAGCCGGATCGACGTCCGCCCGGGGCTCGAACCGCTCGTCGGTCACGGTCGCCGACTTGATCCGGTCAAGGCGGAAATGGCGAGTGTCGTCGCGTTCCGGATCGAAGCTGGCGACATACCAGCCTTCGCGTCCGTTGATCAGCGCGTACGGCTCGACCAGACGCGTGGAGAACTCGTCCTCGTTCACCTTGTAATACTCGAACGACAGCATCCGCCGGTGCGCGATCGCATTGGAGACGACGACGGCGATTCCAGCATCGTCGCCACTCACGGCAGCGACCTGCAGGCCCTCGCGTGCCGGATCCTCGCCGAGCGCGGCAACCACCTTTTCTCGCACCGAGGACAGAGAACCTTCGGGGATGTGCTCGCCGATCAGGTCGATCGCAGCGATCAGTGCCTTGGCCTCGACCGGCAGCAGTCGTGCCGGCCGCGCGAACGAGTCGCCATAAGGTTCGGGGTCCACTTCGATCATGCCGTCCGGCTGAATCTCGGCGTACAGCACGTATGTGCCGGCGCCGAAGTTGACGACGTTCAGCACCGAGACGTCCTCGCGGAGTTCCTGTTCGGTGATCTTCAAGTCCTTGCAGAGCTGCACCGAGTCGAGCCGGCGGCCGGCGCGGCCCGCGTCGATCAGGATGCTCGCGAGCGTGACCAGCCGCGCGAACCGCTCCGGGCGGATCGCGGCATCCGGGTGGTGGCCGTTGCCACCGTCCTCGCCGCGGTCGGCCCGATCGCCGGGATCCTCGCCGGCGGAGGCGTGCCGCGGAACTTCGGGCATCGGTGCGGGATCGCCGGAGTGACGCTCGATCAGCAGCTCGACCCGGTCACGAAACTCAGCGGCGGGCTCTCCGGGCCCAAGGATCCGGGCATGCTCGCCGAGTCCCAGCACCCACGCGATCAGCAGACGGGCGTTGGCATACGGCGTGACGAACACACGGTCGCCGTCGTCGCCGAGTGCCCGCATCTGGCCATACGGCCCGAAATGGCGCTCAATCTGCCAGGCGATCCGCCTGCCGATCCAGACCTCGGCGGTCCCGATCGGTTCGCCGAACTGCCAGTCGATCCGGTTCGCGTACGCGCGCGGGTCGAAGTCGGCGGGGCGCTGGAAGTCGTGCTCGGCCTTGGTCGCGTACCCCACCTTGCCACGGATCCGAGAGAGGCGGAAGACACGGATCGCGTCGCGCTCGTGCGAGCGGCCGACGACGTAGAACTGGCCACCCTGGTAGAGCAGCTGGTACGGATCAACGCGGCGGGTTCCGAGCTCGTCGCGCTCCATCGTGTAGTAGTCGAAGACGATTGTCTTGCGCCGGAAGATCGCGGTCTCGATCTTGGCGAGCCGCTGGGAGACGTCGTGTCCGCCGGCCGACCCGGTGATACCCAGCGCGACGGTGTGCTGCTCGGGCGCGCTCAACGGGCTCGGCCGTCCCCAGGAGATCTGCTGCAGCGCCAGCCGCAACGGCTCGGCGTAGGCGAACTCCCCGTCGAGCAGCTGCAGGGCGGTGCGCAGGGCGGCGAGCTCCTGGTCTGTGAACTCGATCGGCGGCAGGTGGAAGTTCTCGGGCGGCAGCGAGTAGGTCTCCTGCTCGACGAGCCCGTCGACGGGCCGCTCGACCGAAAGCACGATTCCCAGCGCCTCGAGCTCGGAGCGGTCCGCGTAGAAGCGCCGGGCGAACGCATCCTCGTTCATCACGCTGTATCCCTCGACGTCCCTGCGGATCTCGGAGGCGGTGACGGGCCGGCGCTCGGCCATCAGATAGGAGATCAGGGAGAGCTGACGGATCAGCTTTTCGGTGTCCTTTGCCATTGGTTCAGAACTCTAGTTGGGGCCCGTCGGGGGCTGCCTCGCTAGGCCGAAGTCGACACGCTATTTGCGCAGATTTGGCACGAAGGCGTTACGGGCGGCGCACGCAGCCGCCGCGAGCGTCCGTCGGGAGCCGAGCCGGCGCGCCTTCGAGCAGGTACTACGCCGCTTCGCGCTGGGTGGCGTCCTGGCGCTCGGCGAAGTACGCACCGCCGCCGAGCGCCTTGTCGTACGCGGACCACTGCTCCCCGGCCGGGAGTTCCTTCTCGAGACGGTCGAAGCTGCCGAGCTGTGCGCCAAGGTTGTCGATCTTGTGGACGAGCGTGGCCTCGCGCGTGCACGGGACGACGGGGCTGCCGTGCTCGAGCGAGCCGTGGTGGCTGAGAATGATGTGCAGCAGCGCGCGCTCGAGACCGGGCGGGAAACCCTCGAGCCGCTCGATCATCCTGCGGATGCGGTAGTAGCCGAGCGGGATCTCGCCATACAGCCTGCCCTCATCGGACATCGCGATCGCGCCGCCATGCATCTCGTAGGCCTCGATCTTGCCGATGTCGTGCAGCAACGCGCCCGTCACCGCGATCTCGCGGTCGATGCCGGGGAACGTCGCCGAGATCGCGCTGACGGCCTGCGCGACCGTCAGGGAGTGCTCGAGCAACCCGTGCCGGTAGGCCTGGTGGTAATGCTTGGCGGCGGGTGCGTCGCGGTACTGCGGCCATACCGGCGAGCTCTTGCCGAACACGATCGCCAGCAGCCGGCGCAGGTGGGGGTTGTGAATCGTCGCAAGCAGCTCGCGCAGATCGGCCTCCATCTGGGCCGCGTCGCGAGTCGGTCCGTCGAGCAGGTCGTCGCGCACGTATTCGTGCTCAGCGGCCGCCCGCACGGCTCCCAGTGCGATCTGGGGTCCGAACCGCGGATCGATCGTGAACACGCCGGACACCCATACGACCTCGCCGGGCTGACAGACCCCCTGCGCCTGCTCGACATCGTCACGGGCGACGGCCGGCACGCTTCCGGTCCGGTCGCCCAGCCTCAGCAGCAGGTACTGCCCGCCTTCACGGCGCCGGCGCACCTGGACCTCCTGCACGAGCAAGGCCTGCGCGATCTCCGATCCGTCTGCAAATTCCCGGACTTTCATCGCACAACGAAGATAGAGTGGCCTGCGGACGGTAGATCCGATGCAAACGACGGCAATCATCACCGGAGGTACCGGCGGACTCGGCTCCGCGGCCGTGGCTCGCCTGATAGATGACGGGTGGCGGGTGGTCGCCCCGTGGATCGTCGAAGGCGAGCTCGAGCGGGTGCAACAGCGGCCCGGCCTCGAGCTCGTTAAGGCCGACCTGTTCGACCCCGACGACGTGCAGTCGGTGATCGCGGCGGCCACCAGCGAATCGAACGCTCCATTGCGCGGCCTGGTCAACCTGGTCGGCGGGTTCGCCGCTGGAGGGCGCGTGCACGAGACGCCGGTGGAGGACTTCGAGAAGCAATTCCGCCTCAACCTGCGCTCTACGTACTTGATGGTCCAGGCGGCGGTGCCGCACATGCTGACACCGCCCGGCGGCTCGATCGTGTGCGTCGGCACGCGCGCGGCGCTGCAGCCGTTCCCGGGTGCCGCCGGCTACATCGCGTCCAAGGCGGCGGTGATCGCGTTCGCGAACGCCGTCGCCGTCGAGTACAAGAACGACGGCATTCGCTGCAACACGATCCTTCCGAGCGTGATCGACACGCCCGGAAATCGCGCCTCGATGCCGAATGCCGATCACAGCCGCTGGGTGAAGCCGTCGGAGATCGCGGGCGTGATCGCACACCTGCTCTCGGACGATTCACTCCCGACGAGCGGGGCGGCGATTCCCGTGTACGGCCGCGCCTAGCGTTTACGCTGTGCCGCACCACGGGAACTAAGACTCCCGTGAGCGCTCACAACTGGCCGGGCGGCCAGTAGCATCCACGCTTATGGAACGTAAGTGGTGGACTCTGATCGTCGTCTGCATTGCGACGTTCATGCTGCTGCTCGACATCACGATCGTGAATGTCGCGCTTCCGAAGATCGCGAACGATCTGCACGCGAGCTTCTCGGATATCCAATGGGTGATTGACGCCTACGCGCTCACGCTCGCGTCGCTGCTGCTGACCTCGGGCGTGATGGGGGACCTGCTCGGTCGAAAGCGGGTGTTCACGATCGGACTCGGGCTGTTCTCGCTGACCTCGCTGCTTTGCGCGATCTCGCCTTCCTCGCTGTTCCTGATCCTCGCGCGTGGCGGCCAGGGAATCGGCGGCGCAATCCTGTTCGCGACTTCGCTGGCGCTGCTCGCGCAGGAGTTCCACGGGCGCGACCGCGGGTTCGCGTTCGGGATCTGGGGAGCGACGCTCGGCGCGGCGGCCGCGATTGGACCGCTGCTGGGCGGCGGCCTGACCGAGGCATTCGGCTGGCCCGCGATCTTCCTCATCAACGTCCCGGTCGGAATCATCGCGGCGCTGCTGACGATCGCCAATGTCGACGAGTCCAAGAACCCGACCGGCAAGCGGATCGACTGGATCGGCACGATTACGTTCACCGCCGCGCTGTTCCTGCTCGTGTTCGCGATCACGCGCGGAAACCAGGACGGCTGGGGCTCGACCAAGATCGTCCTGCTGCTCACGAGCTCGGTTGTCCTGCTGATCGCGTTCCTGATCTCGCAGGTGGTCCAGGACAACGCGATGTTCGACCTCTCGCTGTTCCGCAAGCCGGCGTTCGACGGCGCCGCGATCGTCGCGTTCACGCTGTCCTCGTCGATGTTCGCGATGTTCCTGTACCTGACGCTGTATCTGCAGACGATCCTCGGGCTGAGCCCGCTCCAGACCGGCGTGCGCTTCCTGCCGACGACCGTCGTCATGTTCTTCGTCTCGGCCGCGTCGGGCAACCTCTCCGCCCGGATCCCGGTGCGAATCTTGCTGGGCGTCGGCTTGCTGTGCGTAGGCGTCGGCCTGCTGCTGATGCGCGGGCTGACCGCGACCTCGCACTTTTCGGACCTGCTCGCGGGCTTCATCGTCGCGGGCGCCGGAGTCGGGTTCGTCAACCCTGCGCTCGCATCGACCGCGATCGGCGTGGTGCCGCCGCAGCGCAGCGGCATGGCGTCCGGCATCAACTCGACGTTCCGACAAGTCGGGATCGCCGGCGGCATCGCCGTGCTCGGCGCGATCTTCGAAAGCGCGATCACGACCAAGCTGACGCCGGCGCTGACGGGGACGTCATTTGCCGGCCGCGCCGGAGAAATCGCGCACGGGGTGGCGGCCGGCGGCGCCCAGAAGATCGTCGCGGCCGTGCCCGCGGCGCATCGCGCGCAAGCCAGCGCCGCGATCCACGGCGCCTTCACCAGCGCGATGAACGACATCCTGCTCGTCGCCGGCATCGTCGCGCTGACCGGCTGCGTGTTCGCGGCCCTCCTGGTCCGCGGCAAGGACTTCGCGACCTACGGCGCACCCGAGCGAGCCGGCCCGGTCGCAGAGCCAGCGACGGAGCAGGCGACTGCCGTTCCAAGCCATCGATGATCCAGCCGCTGTTCGAGCATCGCCTCAACCTCGCCGGCTACCGCACGCGCGTGCTCGAGCTCGAGGGTGACGGCACTCCGATCGTCATGTTCCACGGCTACGCCGACAGCGCCGACACGTGGCGCAAGACGCTCGACGTGCTCGCCAGACACGGTCGCCGCGCGATCGCCGTCGACCTTCCCGGATTCGGCGCCGCCGACGGGCTGCGACCGCAGAAGATCCTGCCCCAACTCGACGAGTTCGCAGCCGCGGCGATGGGCTACCTCGCCGGCCGGCCCCGCCAGCCCGTGATCGCGGTCGGTAACTCGCTCGGCGGTTGCGTAGCTTTGCGCCTCGCCGAACGCCAGGGGGACCGGATCGCCGGCGTGATCGGAGTCGCTCCCGCGGGTCTCGAGATGTCCCGGCTCCTCTACCTCGTCCGGCGCGATCCGGTCCTGCGGTCGATCCTCGCGCTGCCGGCGCCCGTCCCGAGCTCGGTGATCAGGTCCGCCGTGGCGCGCCTCTATCGTCAGCTCGCGTTCGCCTCGCCACGCGCGATCGAGTCCGCGGTGATCAACGCGTTCACCTGGCACCACCGCGACCGCGCTACGGTCGCGGCGTACATCGACACCGCGCAGCGGCTGATCCCGGAGCTGCGCGAGCCGTTCGAGCTCGAGCGGATCGCCTCGCCGGTGCTGATCGTGTGGGGCGATCGCGACCGGCTCGTCTTCCACCGCGGTGCCCAGCGGATCCTGAACGCTGTGCCGGGCGCGCGGCTGGAGTTGCTGCCCGGAATCGGCCACTGCCCCCAGATTGAGGCCTCGGAGCGCTTCGCCGAGATCGTGCTCGAGTTCAGCTCGGAGCCGGCCGCAGCCGCGGCCTAGAGTCCGGGCGCGTGCCGGACGGCGAACGCGCTGAGGTTCTCGTCCGGCGGACGGTTCGACCAGCGCGAGCCGGTCTCCGCCAGCGCGACAGTGTCGAACCGCAGCCCGGCCACGTACATGAACGTGTGGCCGGCGTTTGCGAATACCGTGATCCACTTCCCGGGGCCGGGCTTGCCCCAGTTCATCAGCTGACCAGAGACCACGGTGCTGTTCAGCAGATGGGCGGCCGCGAACACGAAGCTGATCGACCCCGAGCAGTCATATGCGGTGTCCTCATATGTCAGATGGCCGCCGCCGTAGCGGTAGGGGAGCCGTGCGATCTCGTTGCCGGCCGTGATGATCGCCTGGACCGCCGGCGGGGCGGCGGCCGGCGCGATCGCCAGCCCGTCAGGCGTGAGCGTTGCCTGGTCCGGGTTCGCCGAGATGCCGCTTGCCGCGAGCTCCTTGCGGATCTCGGCATCTGACTCCGGCCGCGCGAGTGCCGGGTCCGGTGAGCTGACGCTCACCACGCCCGCGCCGTCGCCTCCCGTCGAGGCCGGGGCCGCATCGCCGGCGACCGGCTCGACGACCTGGGGATGGGCGTGGAGGGCGGCTTGATCCTGAGCTTGCGCGCCTCGCGTCAGGGATTGCTGCTGCGTGCCGCAGCCGGCCAGCGCCACAAGCGTCACGACCATCCCTAGTCCGACTCCGCGCATAAGCGCAGTATCCCGTGCAGGGCGTCGCGGCGCGCCGGAAGCGGGGCGCCGGCCCGAAAGGCCAGCGCCCCGCCACGCCCAGCCGACCTCAGTCGTCGAAGTCCCCCGAATAAAGCGCGAACACGGCGCCCTGGGGGTCCTGGAGCACCGCGAACTTCCCCGGGCCGATATCCATCGGCGGGACGATCTGGTTACCGCCCAGCTCGCCGGCCTTCGCGGCCCCGCCGGCGACATCGTCCGCGCCAAAGTACACGAGCCAGTACGTCGGCTCCGGGTCGACGGCCCCACGGATGCCGCCGTTGCTGTGACCGTCGGCGGCCTTGATGACCATGTAGGGTGGGTCCATGCCCTCCATCGGCTCGACGGTCCAGCCGAACAGCTCGGTGTAGAAGCTGGCCGAGGCGTCCATATCCCTGGTAGCTAGCTCGTTCCACGACAGTGCGCCCGGCGCGTTCACCAGCGACGCCCCGATGTGCGACTTCGGCTCCCAGACGATGAAGTAGGCGCCCTGCGGGTCCTGCACGACGCCCATCCGCCCGACGTCGAGCACGTCGAAAGCCGGGGCGTGGACGGTCGCGCCGAGCTGCTGCGCGCGCTCGAGCGCCCGGTCGGCGCTCTGCACCGTCACGTAGGAGTTCCACGCCGCCGGAGCTCCGGCCTCCCGCTGTTGGTCGGGCTGCGGGGAGATTGCAGCGACATCCTTGCCGTCGACCGACATCATCGAGTAGACCGCTCCCTCGCCGACAGGGTTATCGGTCGCCTGCCACCCAAAAAGCGACGAGTAGAACTGCTTCGCGGCGTCCTGATCGGTGGTGGTCAGGTCGGTCCAGCTGAAGGTACCTGGTGTGTACTTCGTTCGTTCGCCCATGGCGTGGACCTTACATAGACTCCCGCTATGCCTCCATACACCATCAAGAACCTGCTGGAGCTCGACGATTCCGCCGCCGGACGGGGTGGCGACATCCAGGCGCGATTCGGCCGGGCGCACATCGACTCCGAGCATCTCGGCGTCAGCTACTTCTGGTACGGACCCGGCTACCGCTCGCCGATCGCCCACCGCCACCGCGAGCAGGAGGAGGCGTACGTGATCGTTGGCGGCTCGGGTCGCGTGCGCCTCGACGACGACATCGTCGAGCTGAAGAAGTGGGACATCGTCCGCGTCTCGCCGCAGGTCGTGCGGGCGTTCGAGGGTGGAAACGACGGGCTCGAGCTGATCGCGATCGGCTCGGACCGCCCCGAGGGCGGCGACGGCGAGCGGGTCGACGACTTCTGGACCGATTGATAGGGAAGGAGTGGCCGCATGCGGCTCGGGGTGGGCGGGGGCCGATTCCTCATGCACCGCCGGCGGCGCCGCGCATGCGCCGCGCCGAACAGCTCACTCCGTCTACTCTTGAGCGCCGATGCGACTGCTGATAACAGGGGCCGCGGGAATGCTGGGCCAGGACGTGTGCGCGCTCGCGTCGGGTCATGACGTCGTCGCGCTGCCCCGCGCCGAGCTCGACATCACCGATGCGCTCGCCGTCAACGCGGCCGTGGAAGCTGCCCGGCCCGACGTGGTTGTCAACTGCGCCGCGTGGACGAACGTCGACGGGGCGGAGTCCGCCGAGGAGGACGCGACGCGGGTCAACGCGGCCGGCGCCGGCAATGTCGCGCGGGCCGCGGCTGGGCGCGGCGCGTGGACGATCCACGTCTCGAGCGACTACGTGTTCGACGGCACCAAGACCGAGCCGTACGTCGAGTCCGATCCGGTGGGGCCGCTTTCGGCGTACGGTCGCTCGAAGCTCGGCGGCGAGCTCGCGGTCGCGCGCGAGGCGCTGGAGCGCCACACGATCGTGCGCTCCTCGTGGCTGTTCGGGGTGGGCGGACCGTGCTTTCCGGCGACGATCATGCGGCTGGCCGGCGAGCGCGACGAGCTGTCGATCGTCGATGACCAGTTGGGCTGTCCGACGTTCACCGGGCATCTGGCCGGCGCGCTGCTCGAGCTTGCGGCTGCGCGGCTGCCCGGCGTCCTGCACCTCGCAGGCGGCGGGGAGTGCACGTGGTACGAGTTCGCTCGCGAGATCGTGGCGAGCGCAGGCCTCGAGTGCTCGGTGGTTCCCGGGCGCACAGCCGACCTGGGACGCCCGGCTCCGCGCCCGGCGTACAGCGTGCTGCGCAGCGAGCGGGGGGCGCCCGCGCTCCCGCAGTGGCGGGACGGGCTCGCTGCGTTCATGGGGGCGCGCGTCGGATGAGGCTGCTCGTCTGCGGCGGCGCCGGGTTCATCGGCTCGACGTTCGTGCGGTTGCGCATCGCCGAGCACGGCGACGAGGTGACCGTGCTCGACAAGCTGACCTACTGCGGGCGGCGTGAGAACCTGTCCGACGTTCTGGACCAGATGCAGTTCGTGCACGGGGCGATCGAGGATCCGCTTGCTGTTGCGGATGCCGTTGCCGGCTGTGACGCGATCGTCAACTTCGCGGCCGAGACGCACGTGGACCGCTCGATCTCGGGTCCCGAGGCTTTCATCGTGACGAACATGCAGGGCACTCACGTGCTGCTCGAAGCCGCGCGTGAGCGCGGCTTGCGATACGTCCAGGTTTCCACGGACGAGGTCTACGGGTCGATCGCGTCGGGGTCGTTCACCGAGGAGTCGCCGCTGCGGCCATCCTCGCCGTACAGCGCGACCAAGACCGGCGCGGACCTGCTCGTGGCGAGTTACCTCCACACCTACGGACTCGAGACGCTGATCTGTCGCGGCTCGAACAACTACGGCCCGCGCCAGTATCCGGAGAAGCTGATCCCGCTGATGATTCTGAACGCATTCGCGGGCGATCACCTGCCGGTCTACGGCGACGGGCGCAACGTTCGAAACTGGCTGTTCGTCGAGGACTTCGGTCGTGGCATCGGGCATGTGCTCGATCACGGGGTGCCGGGCGAGGTCTACAACTGCGGCGGTCCCGACGAGTGCGAGAACATCGAGGTCGTTCGCCGGATCCTGGCCCTGACTGGGCGCGATCACGCGCTGATCGAATACGTCACTGACCGCCCTGGCCACGATCGCCGCTATTCGCTGTCGGCGGCGAAGCTCGAGGCCCTCGGGTGGGCGGCCCGGGTGAGGTTCGAGGAGGGGCTCGAGCGGACGGTCGACTGGTACCGCGAGAACGGCTGGTGGTGGGAGCCGATCCGCTCCGGCGAGTACCGCGAATACTACGAGCGCCACTACGGCAGGGCGCTGTCTTGAGCGTCCGACCGGACCTCGCGCCGCCTGCCCGAGGTCGTCATGCGCCGCCTCCCGAGGTGCGGCTCCCGCTCCAGCGCCAGCGGCTGCTGCTGGCGGCGGCGGAGGAGTTCGCGCAGCGCGGCTACGCACGCGCAAGCTCGGAGTCGATCAGCCGGCGGGCGGGCATGTCCAAGGCGACGTTCTACGAGCACTTCGCCAACAAGGAGGACTGCATCATCGCACTGTTCGATCACTCCGCAGGAGTGGTCCGGGTTGCGATGGCCTCTGCAGCGCGCGAGGCGGGCGATGACCCCGCGCTGCGAATGAGAGCCGCAACCCGCGCGTTCCTGACCTCGCTCGCCGAGCACCCCGAGTTCGCGCAGACGCTGCTGGTCGAGATCATCGGGGCCGGGCCGAAGGCCGCGCATCGCCGCGACGAGATCCTGCAGGCGTTCGCCGACGTGCTCGACGCAGAGAACGCTCGGGCGGCGAGCCGGGGTCTCATTGCTCGGTTCGCGTCCGAGTACGACGCATTCGCGATCGTTGGGGCGATCACCGAGCTGGTCTCGCGCCAGGTCCGGCTCGGCGAGCCGAAGGATGTGCTCGAGCTGGCGCCCGTGACGGACCGGCTGTTCGCCGGCTTGCTGGCGCGGCATTGAGCGATTCGCTGGCCGCGCTTGAGGCGGAGGTCGTGGCTTGCCGTCGCTGCCCGCGGCTGGTGGCGTGGCGCGAGGAGACGGCGCGGATCAAGCGAGCGGCCTTTGCGTCCGAGGATTACTGGGGGCGGCCGCTTCCGGGTTTTGGGGATCCGGCTGCCCGCGTCCTGATCGTGGGTCTGGCGCCAGCGGCGCACGGAGGGAACCGGACGGGGCGGATCTTCACGGGCGATCGATCGGGCGATTGGCTGTTCGCGGCGCTGTGGCGGGCGGGATTTGCGAACCAGGCTGTGTCCGTCTCACGGGGCGATGGGCTGGCGCTGCGCGACTGCTGGATCAGCGCCGCGGTGCGCTGCGCGCCGCCGGCGAATCGGCCGACGCCGGCCGAGAGAGATAACTGCCTGCCGTATCTGGTCCGGGAGCTGGCGCTGCTGGCGCGCGTCCGGGCGATCGTGTGCCTGGGCGGGTTTGCCTGGGACGCGGTGCTCAGGGCCCTGTCCGCGCCACGTCCGCGCCCGAAGTTCGGCCATGGCGCCTCGGCTGACGTGACGGGGTTCACGCTCCTAGGCTGCTACCACCCCTCGCAGCAGAACACCTTCACGGGGCGCTTGACGGAGGGCATGATGGAGGCGGTCTTCGAGCGCGCGAGAGCCGTGAGCTCCTGAGGGTGGCCGAGAAACTGGCCATATATTCCGCTTTCTCGGCCACCCCCCGGGAACATGACCAGCCTCGCTGACCTTTGGATTGCGGACGCGCCCGAGCGCTGGGAGGCGCTGGGCTTCCAGGTCAGCGACGGCGTCGTGGCCCTAGGTGGCGTGGCGGTGCGCCTTGGCGCAGAGGGCCGCGGCATCGTGGCCTGGGCGATCCAGGGCGTGGCAACGGGCGAGATCGACGGGCTAGCGACGTACGCGGCCTCACCCCCTCCCCAGCCAGAAAGCGTCACGCACCCCAACGGCGCCATCGGCCTCGACCACGTCGTGATCACGACGCCCGACTTCGACCGCACCCGCCAGGCCCTCGAACAAGCCGGGATGCCCCTCAGCCGCGTCGACGGCACGATGGGCTTCAAGCGCATCGGACCGGCGATCCTCGAGCTTGTCCAGGGATCGGATCCCGCCCACCCCAACGGGCCGGCGCGCTTCTGGGGCCTCGTGGTGATCGTCAACGACCTGGAGGCGCTGGCGGATCGTCTCGGGGATCATCTGGGCCCGGTCAAGAAGGCCGTCCAACCGGGCCGCCGGATTGCCACGCTGCGAGCATCCGCCGGCCTCTCTCCGGCGGTCGCCTTCATCGATCCCGAGCCGTGAGCGCGGCTCGCTACGCTGGCAGACGTGCCGCTGTCAGCGTTCAGTCCCCGCGTCCGTGAGTGGTTCACGAGCGCCTTTGCCGAGCCGACCGAGGCCCAGGCGCAGGCGTGGCCGGCGATTGCCTCCGGCGAGCACGTCCTGATCTCGGCGCCGACCGGTTCGGGCAAGACGCTGGCGGCGTTCCTGTGGGCGATCGACCGGTTGGCAAGCCCCTCGGAGCGCGCCGGCGCCGACAAGCGGATCGGGCTGGTCTACGTCTCGCCGCTGAAGGCGCTGTCCTACGACATCGACCGCAACCTGCGCGCGCCGCTGCGCGGCGTCGGTGCGCAGCTGAAGGTCGCCGTCCGCACCGGCGACACGCCGCAGCGCGAGCGCCAGGCGATGCTCCGCGAGCCGCCCGACATCCTGATCACGACGCCGGAGTCGCTGTATCTGATGCTCACCGGGCGCGCACGGGGGCTGTTCGCCGGCGCCGATTCGTGCATCGTCGACGAGATCCACGCGGTCGCGGCGACAAAGCGCGGCGCGCACCTGGCGCTGACGCTCGAGCGGCTCGCGCAGGCGGCCGGCCGTGACGTCCAGCGGATCGGCCTGTCCGCGACGCAGAAACCACTCGAGGAGGTCGGCCGCTTCCTCGTCGGGCCGTCGCGCGCGTGCCGGATCGTCGACACCGGCGTGCGCAAGGAGCTCGATCTCGAGATCCGGGTGCCGGTCGAGTCGATGGTCGAGCCGGAGCTGACACCGGCCCCTCACCTGGACCCGCTCGCGGGCGGCACGGAGGCGACGCGGCGCTCGATCTGGCCGGCGATCTACCCCGAGCTGATCGAGCTGATCGAGCACCACCGCTCGACGATCCTGTTCGTCAACAACCGCCGCGGCGCCGAGCGGCTCGCGGTCCGGCTCAACGACCTCGCCGAGCGCGAGATCGCCCGCGCCCACCACGGCTCCCTGGCGCGGGAGGAGCGCACGGTCGTCGAGGAGATGCTGAAGGCGGGCGAGCTGCCGTGCCTGGTCGCGACCTCGTCGCTCGAGCTGGGGATCGACATGGGCGCTGTGGACCTCGTGATCCAGGTCGAGTCGCCGAAGTCCGTCGCGCGCGGGCTGCAGCGCATCGGGCGCGCGGGCCACTCCGTCGGCGACATCAGCCGGGGACGGATCTTCCCGAAGTTCCGCGCCGACCTGCTCGAGTGCGCGGTCGTCGCGCGCAGGATGCGTGACGGCGAGATCGAGACCACCGTCGTCCCGCGCAACGCGCTCGACGTGCTCGCCCAGCAGATCGTCTCGATCGCGGCGGCCGCGACCGACGAGGACCGCCCCGTCGCCGTCGACGAACTCTACGCGCTCGTCAAGCGCACCTACTCGTACGCGGAGCTCCCGCGAACGCAGCTCGAGCACGTGCTCGACATGCTCGACGGCCGCTATCCCAGCTCTTCGTTCTCCGAGCTGCGGCCGCGAATCATCTGGGACCGCGTCGCCGACACGATCCGGGCGCGCCCGGGCGCGCGGCAGCTTGCCGTCACGAACGCCGGCACGATCCCCGACCGAGGTCTGTACGCGGTCACGCTCCCCGACGGGCGGCGAGTGGGCGAGCTCGACGAGGAGATGGTCTACGAGGCGCGGCCGGGGCAGACGTTCCTGCTCGGGGCCTCGACCTGGCGGATCGAGGAGATCGGGCGCGATCGGGTGATTGTCACGCCCGCGCCCGGGCTGCCGGGCGCGGTGCCATTCTGGAAAGGGGATGGCGTCGGCCGTCCGAAGGAGCTGGGCGAGGCGATCGGGGCGTTCGCGCGCTGGGCCGTCGAGCAGCCGGCGGAGGCGCTGCAGGACGACTACGACCTCGACGAGCGCGCCGCCAACAACCTCGTCGAGTTCCTCCGCGAGCAGCAGGCGGCCACGCGCGTCGTTCCCTCCGACCGTGCGATCGTGATTGAGCGTTTCCGCGACGAGATCGGGGACTGGAGGCTGTGCGTCTTGAGCCCCTTCGGCGGCCGCGTCCACGCCGCCTGGGGCCTCGCCGTGAGCGCCAAGATCCGCGAGGAGCTGGGGCTCGAGTCCGACGCGATCTGGTCGGACGACGGGATCATCGTCCACCTCCCCGACGCTGAGGACCCTCCAGGAGCTGAGCTCGTGCTGATCGATCCGGAGGACGTCGAGGACCAGGTCGTGAGCGAGCTGTCGTCCTCCGCGCTGTTCGGAGCGCGCTTCCGTGAGAACGCCGCCCGCGCGCTGCTGATCCCGCGCGCGCGCCCGGGCAAGCGCACGCCGCTGTGGCAGCAGCGGCTGAAGTCCCAGTCGCTGCTCGAGGTCGCCAAGCAGTACGACGACTTCCCGATCGTGCTCGAGACCTACCGCGAATGCCTGCGCGACGTGCTCGATGTGCCAGGGCTCGCGGATCTGCTGCGCCGTTTGAGCCGGCGCGAGATCTCGCTGATCGAGGTCGAGACGCCGACCGCCTCGCCGTTCGCCTCCTCGCTGCTGTTCGACTACGTCGCCACCTATATGTACGAGGGCGACACGCCCAACGCCGAACGGCGAGCCGCCGCGCTGTCGCTCGATCGTGACCTGCTGCGCGAGCTGCTCGGTCAGGAAGAGCTCCGCGACCTGATCGACCCGGGGGCGCTGGCGGCGGTCGAGGACGACCTACAGTTCTTGTCGGAGGTCCGCCGGGCCACGACCCGCGATCAGTTGCACGACGTGCTGCGGGTGGTCGGTGACCTGACGACGGTCGAGGCGTCCGTACGGGTTGTCGGCGGTCTCGATGTCGAGGCCATGCTCGATGACCTGGTGCGGGAGCGCCGTGCGGTGCGCGTCCGGGTGGGCGGCGAGCAACGCTGGATCGACGCGGCCGATGCGGGCCTCTACCGCGACGCGCTGGGGGTGGCGCCGCCCGGCGGACTGCCGGCGGCGTTCCTCGAGGATGTGCCCGGTGCGCTCTCCCGGCTGGTGCGCCGCTACGCCGCCACGCACGGCCCGTTCACGAATGCGGAGGTCCGCGCGAGGTACGGCGTCGACGCCTCGAGCGTGTTGAGCGAGCTCGAGCGGACGGGCGAGCTGGTTCGCGGGGAGCTGCGTCCGGGAGGCAGCGAGCGCGAGTGGTGCGACCCCGACGTGCTCCGGCGCCTGCGGCGCGCGTCGCTGGCGGTGCTGCGCAAGGAGGTCGAGCCGGTCGACCAGCGAGCGCTCGCGCGGTTCCTGCCGGGATGGCAGAACGTCGACCGCGGGGTGGGCGGGGATCGATACGGAGCCGGTGTCGACCGCCTGCGCGAGGCGCTTGTGCCGCTTCAGGCGTTGGCGCTACCCGTCGACGTCTGGGAGCGCGACGTGCTGCCGCGACGGATCGGCGCGTACTCACCCGCATGGATGGATCAGCTGTGTGCCGCGGGCGAGGTCGTGTGGATCGGAGCGGGAGCGCTTGGCCGCAACTCCGGACGTGTGGCGCTGTACTTCCGCGAGGACCTGCCGATGCTCGGCGCGCCCCCTGGTTCGAAGGGCGGTGCGGTCGACTCCGATGCACATGCGTCCCTGCGTGAGCGACTCGCGGCCGGGGCCTGCTTCTTCACCGATCTGCTCGTCGATGTCGACCTGGAGCCTGATGTCTTGCAGGAGGCGCTGTGGGATCTGGTCTGGGCCGGCGAGGTGACCAACGACGCGTTCGCGCCGCTGCGCGCGCCGCGGTTGACACTGGCACGCGCCCAGCGCGATCGGCTGCGCTCGAGTCGGCCAGGCCGGTCCGCCGGGCGGTTTGCGACGCGCCGGCGGGGTGGTGCCGCAGCCCAGGTGCAGGGCCGCTGGTCGCTGACAGAGCCGCTGTTCAGATCCTCGGTGGATCCTTCCAGTCGGCGGCGCGCGCTGGCCGAGCTGTTGCTCGAGCGGTACGGATTGCTGACGCGCGAGCAGGTCCTCGCCGAAGGCGTGCCCGGCGGGTTCTCGGCGCTGTATTCCGAGCTCTCGCAGCTCGAGACGCTCGGCGTGGCCCGTCGCGGTTACTTCATCGAGGGTCTGGGGGGCGCGCAGTTCGCGCTGTCGGGAGCGGTCGAGCGGCTCCGGGCGCGGGAGAGCCTGGACGAGGCGCCCGTGGTGCTCGCGGCTGTCGATCCCGCGCAGCCTTACGGGGCTGCTCTTCCCTGGCCTGAAAGGGGTCGCGCGACGCGGGCCGCCGGCGCTTACGTCGTGCTCAAGGCAGGTGAGCCGATCTTGTATCTGGAGCGTGGGGGACGCGGATTGCAGACGCTCCTCGACGCGGAGGATGCGCGGGTGGAGCAGGCTCTCGCATCGCTCGTCGAAGAGGTGCGGCGCGGGCGGATCAAGCGTCTGGCGATCGAGAAGGTCAACGGCGAATCGGCGATCGGCTCGCCGCTGGGCGCGGCACTGATCGGGCTGGGGTTCCAGGAAGGTCCGCGACGGCTGACCCTCAGTGCCTGAGGGCGACACGATCGCTTACGCCGCCAAGCGGATGCGGCCGGTACTCGAGGGCCGGGTCCCAGACGAGATCTTGACGCCGCAGCTCCGCCACGCGCTTGATCGCTGGCCCGAACGTTTACAGGGGCGAGCTGTGCGGCGGATCGATACCCATGGCAAGCACCTGTTCCTGCGCTTCGACGGCGATCTCGTGCTGCATTCGCATCTGGGGATGGTCGGGTCGTGGGCAGTGGCACGGGAACGCAAGTCGTGGCGGCGGGCGTGGGTCGTGATCCGGGCCGGCGACCGGTGGGTGGTGGAGTTCGACGGGCCGACGCTCGAGCTGATGACCGAGGGACGGACGCGATTCGACCAGCGACTCGCGGCCCTCGGGCCGGACGTGCTCGCGTCCTCGTTTGACGCGGCGCGGTTTCTGAGGCTTCTGCGCTCCGACGACCGGGGCCGAGCGATCGGCGATGCGCTCCTGGACCAGCGCAATGTGGCCGGGATCGGAAACATCTGGAAGGCGGAGGGCTGTTGGGAGGCGGGGCTTGATCCGTGGCGGCCCGTGGCCGAGGTCCCCGATGATCTGGCGGTTGCCGTGATCGAGGCGATCAGGCCGCGGATGCTGCGTTCGGCCGAGCTCGGGCCGCGGGCGATCGAGCCGCGCGTGTATGGGAAGGCGGGCCGTCCGTGCCCTCGATGTGGTGCCATTCTTGAGGCCCAGGGTCAGGGCGACGGCAACCGCACGACATACTGGTGTTCGGGATGCCAGACATAAGCCGCGCACCACTGCGGCGCGTGGGTCACAAGGGGGCTGACCTGATCGCGCCCGGCAACACGTTCGAGAGCTTCGACGCCGCGCTCGAGGCGGGCGTCGACATGATCGAGTTCGACGTCCTGCCCTCGCGTGCGGACGACCGGCTGTTGCTCGCCCACGATTACGGCGACGCGGCGCGCCGCGAACCGCACACGCTCGAGGAGGGGCTCGCCCATCTGGCCTCGGAGCGGTTCGCGGGAGTCGAGATCAACGTCGATCTCAAGCTGCCCGGTTACGAGTTGCGGGTGCTTGACGCGCTGCGCGAGTACGGGATGCTCGATCGCGCGCTCGTCTCGAGCCAGTATCGCGAGAGCCTTGCGCTGATCCGGTCCTCCGAGCCGGGCGTCCGGCTGGGCTGGTCGGTTCCCAAGGTCAAGCGCGACCCGTTCCGCTCTCCGTGGACCGCGGCGCTGGCGCTCGTCGTGGCTCAGGCGATGCGCATCACGCTCCCGGCGCAGGCCGGGCGGGCGATCCGCGCCCGCCGGTGCGACGCGCTGATGGTGCACTGGCGGCTGGTCACCTCGCGGCTGGTGCGCGCGGTCGACGCCGCCGGCGGCGAGGTCTATGTGTGGACCGTCGACGAGCTGCCCCGGCTCCGTGCGCTTGAGGCGCTCGGTGTGACCGGAGTGATCACAAACGATCCCCGGCTGTTCGGAGCGCTCGCGCAGGCTTAGACCCGAAACCCCTCCAGAGACCACATCTCTCCCCTCCGCCGATCTGGACGGAGCAGAATCGGCGCCGTCCCCCTCAACCTCGGAGAAGCGCATGGCGCTACGCAGCTTCGGACACCCGCGAGTGGTTACAGCGATCGAGCAGTTCCAGAAATCGTTTCCGCGCGTTGGCATCCAGCCACTTCCACCCGGCTCACCGGCGCGCGCGGTCGGCTCACAGCTCGGGATCGTCGATTCGCAGCCGATCACGTTCTATCTGATCGGAGATCACGGCGGCGTGACGACACCCCGGCCGCAGAACGCTGTGTCATACGCGATGCAGCGCCACGCGGGAACCGCGCCGGCGTTCGTCTACAGCGTCGGCGACTGGGTGTATTTCGGGGGAGACGAGCCCGGCTGGGATCACCAGGTCTACGAGGCATACGCCCACTTTCCGGTCCCGTTCGTCGGCATTCCGGGCAACCACGACGACCAGTACGGTGGCGATCCGCCGTTCGACCCCACGCGGGGACCGCTCGACGGGTGGATGGCGAACATGTGCACCGCGACCCCCGAGGTGCCGCCGGCCGATCCTCAGTTTGAATACCAGCGCCACACGATGACGCAGCCATGGTGCGATTGGACACTTGCCCTGGAGGCGCTGACGATCATCGGCCTGTACTCGAACGTCCCCTCCGGTGGTCACCTGGAGCCTGCGCAGATCGCGTGGCTACAGGACGAGCTGCGAGCCGCTCCCGCTGACAGGCTACTCGCGGTGTCGCTACATCACCCGCCGGCCTCCGTCGATGCCCATCACGGCGGCTCGCAGCACGTGTCCGACGCGCTGGATCAGGCGATCGAGGCGGCCAACCGTGTCCCGGACATCGTGCTCTCTGGCCACGTCCACGACTTCCAGGTGTTCAGGCGAGCGGCCTGGAACAAGGAGATCATCTACCTCGTGATCGGAAACTCCGGCTACCAGAACCTCCATCAGCTGGCGCCGGACGCGACACCGGGCACTCAGCTTCCAAATGGGTTCACGTTTGAGTACGGCGATGCTTCGGAGTACGGCTTCGTGTCGCTGACGGTTGCCGGGGGAGCACTCAGCGGCGAGTACGTCGGCGTCACGCCCGGCAGCATGGACGACGGCTCAGACGCCAAGATCACGCCGGCCAAATACACGTTCTGAGCTGCGCCGGGGACGCTACTTCAGGATCCGGCAGGTGGCGGAGCTATAGCCCTTCGGATCGCTGTCGTCGACGTTCTTGATCCCCCGGACCGTGGGGCGTGCGGTCCGGCCGATCACCCTGCGTCCGAGCTTCCATTCGAACGTCACGGTGCCGCTCAGAACTGCCGGCGGCGCGAACTGCCACGTGAAGCCGGCCTGATGGCGCCCGCTCGACTGCGTGCCGAGCGAGAGCGCCTGCTTGGCGTTTGAGTCAGGCATGAACTTCCGCTTCGCCTTGACCCAGTAGTTGACCTGGATACGCATGTAGAGCCGGGCCGGAAAGCCCAGTGCGGGAAGCTGGCCGCGGATCCCGATCGTGTGGCGGTGGCTGCGCGTGTTGCAGATGTTGACCGTGGCCCACACCTCCCGCGAACGCTGGGCCTCACGCACCGCCTGACGGATCTGTGGGCCGGTCGGCCCGCCGGTACCGGTTCCCGCGCTGGCACCGGCACCGGCTGTTGCCATAGTCAGCAGAATCGTGGTGGCGACTACGGCTGAACGAATGTGCACGAAGTGCAACATACAGCGCCCGTGATGGATCGCGTATCCGGTCGTAGTGAGGGTGTGATCGAGACCGCGCAGCCGACCGCGCCAGGCCAGGACTCGTGGGAGCGCTTCGAGGCGCTGTACCGGACGAGCCGCGCTGATGTATACGCCTATGTCGCGACGCTGCTGCGGGACCGCGTCGCCGCCGAGGACGTGACCGCGGTCGCATTTGAGCGCGCCTACCGGCGCCGGCGAACGTTCGACCGCCGCCGCGGCGAGGAGCGAGCGTGGCTGTTCGGCATCGCCCGCAACGCCGCGCTCGACGAGCTCAGGCGCAGGCGCCGGCTCGCGACGCTCGTCACCGATCCCGAAGATGCCAGCCTGGCCGCCGTCGAGGACGGCGCGGACGTCGCGTTGCGCCGTACCGCGGTCCGCGCCGCGCTGTCCGAGCTATCCGCCCGCGAGCGAGAGATCGTCGCCCTGAAGTTTCACGCCGGGTTGAGCAACGCCGAGCTCGCGAAGGTGATCGGCGTGAGCGAGTCAAACGCGGGCACGCTGCTGCACCGCACGATGGAGAAGCTGAGAAAGGCATGTAATGCGACGGCTTGACGACACTCCGATCGATCCCGAGATCGCCGCGTCGCTCGACGCGATCGACGCCACGCTGGCGGGAGATCCGGTCGACCCGCGCTACGCGGAGCTGGCTGAGCTGGCGCTGCTGCTGGTGGATACGCGGCCTGAGATGGAGCCGGCGGCGGCGCAATCCCTCGATGCGCGCGTCGAGCGCCGGTTCGCGCCGGAGCCGCGTCCGGCCCGCGGGAAGCCGCGGCGGGCACGGCTTTGGGGGACGATGGGGGCGGCAGCGGTAGGGCTCGCGGCAGCGGTCGGGCTCGTCATGGTGATCGCCTCGGCTCCGGGTGGCAGCTCGATGTCCAGTTCCTCTGCGACCCTAGATTCCTTGTCAGCGGGAGCCGCGAAGGCGCCCGCAGCCACCACGGCGACCACCGCATCCGCGGGCACCGCTGCCAACCCATCCGCCGGCGCGGCGAGCGCGGCCGCGGGTCTCCAACCCCCGAACAACGGGCGCAAGATCGTGCAGTCGGCGCAACTCAGCCTGTCCACGCCACCGACCCACATCGACGACGTCGCTCAGGAGGTGTTCGACGTGATCGGCGCCGAGAACGGAATCGTCAACCGCTCCAGCGTCACCGCCACCGGCGGCGCCGACGGCTACGCACAGTTCCAGCTGGGCGTGCCGAGCGCGAACCTCTCACAGACGATGACCGAGCTCTCCCGGCTGCGGTACGCGAGCGTCGTCTCACGGACGGACGCCACGCAGGACGTCAACGACCAGTACGTGAGCGAAACCAACAAGCTCGCCGATGACCAGGCGCTGCGGAGCTCGCTGCTCAAGCAGCTGGGAAATGCCGGGACGCAGGCAGAGATCGACAGCCTCAACGCACGGCTGCACGACGCCGAGCAGGCGATCGCCGCTGACCAGGCCGCGCTGCGGTCCCTCAATCACCGCGTCAACAACAGCCAGATCACGCTCACGATCAACGCGGTCACGGCGCCGGTCGCGGTGTCAAACAGCCACGGATTCACGATCGGCCGCGCCGCCCATGACGCAGGCCGGGTGCTGACCGTCGCAGCCGGCGTGGCATTGATCGTGCTCGCTGCGCTCGCGCCGGTCGCCCTCGTGGTGGTGCTCGCATGGTGGATCGCCACCGCGCTGAGGCGTCGCCGCCGCGAGCAGGCCCTGGACGCGGTCTAGCTCAACCGCTGCCCCACGCTGGGCCGTGTGGTATTCCTGCACTCATGGCCGCCACCAGCGAAGACACGATCGCGCTGCTACATCGCGTCCCGGTGTTCTCGAACCTCGCGGACGAGGATCTTGCGCGCGTCGCCGAAGTGACCGTCCCGCGGATGTTCGATGCCGGCCGGGTGGTGTTTCGAGAGGGGGACGAGAGCGACACCTGCTACATCGTGCGCTCCGGGCACGCCAGAGCCGTCCGCGGCCACGCGACCGGCCGCTCGATCACGCTCGCGACGTTCGGGCCGGGAGACATCTTCGGCGAACTCGCGATGTTCGACAACGAACGGCGCTCGGCGACCGTCGAGACGCTCGAGCCGACCGAGGTCGTCGCGATCCTCGGCGGTGACATGCGCCGCTTGCTCCGTGAGCACGCGGACATCGCTGTCAAGTTGATCGGCTCCCTCGGGCGGCGGCTCCGTGAGACGAACGAGCGCCTTGCGCGCCAATCGTTCCAGACCGTTCAGAGCCGGGTCGCCTCCGTGCTGGCCCAGCTCGCGAGATCCGCACGAGCCGACGGCGCGAGCGACGGTGACGTTCTGATCACCGCCACGCAGGCCGACCTCGCGCAGCTCGCCGGTTCCTCCCGCGAGTCCGCCAGCCGCTTCATGGCGGTCCTCGAGCGAGCGGGAATAATCACGCAGGGTCGTGGAAAGCTGACTATCCATGACCCCGAAGCGCTCGAGCGATATGTCTACTGACAGCCCTGCCGCGCGCGGCGAGCCGGAGTTCTCAGCCGGCGGGGTGGTAGTGCGAGGAGGAGAGGTCGCTGTGATCGTGCCGGTCCGCCGTGGCGCGGTCGGCAATCGGGTGCTGGCGCTCCCGAAGGGGCACCCCGATGGATCGGAGAGCGCGGAGGAGGCCGCCAAGCGGGAGGTGTCGGAGGAGACCGGCCTCGAGGCGGAGCTGATCGAGCCGCTGGGCGAGGTGCGCTACAGCTATGACCGCAAGGGCAGGCGCCGAGACAAGCGGGTTGCCTTCTACCTGTTCGAGTACCGCTCAGGGGACCTTGCCGACCACGATCACGAGATCGAGGAAGCTTTCTGGATTCCGCTCGAGGAAGCTGTCACCGCACTGACCTACGACGGCGAGCGGGAAATGGTCGCTCGCGCGTTGTCGCGGACCGCCCCAGAACGGTAGGCTGCACCGGTGCGAGTCCTGAACTTCTACTCGTCAGTATTTGCCGACCAATTGCGGCGCGGCCGGAAGACAGCCACGATCCGGCTCGGGGACAAATCCCACAAGTACCGCAAGAACGACTGCGTGCTCGTCACGATCGGCTATCAGCACTCGCCGCGCGAGAAGATCTTCTACGCCGTGATCGATCAGGTCGAGGTCAAGCGGGTCAAGGACCTCTCGCCGAGGGACATCGAGCACGACAACCCGGAGTTCCGCCGCATCGACGAGATGATCCACTTCCTCAAGCAGATCTACGGCCGCGACGTCGAAATGGACGACACGGTCACCGTCGTGCGCTTCTCACAGATCATCGAGAACCCGCCGGAGATCCGAGACCGGCTGCACGGGCTCGGCGGCGCGCAGAACTAGGCGGGCCGCGCGACGTTTGTCGCGGCGATCGGCGCGGACGCAGTCACTGCGCTATCGGCGCTGCGATCTACGTGCTCTCGTCCAAGGAGCCGCGGCCCGGAACGCATGAGCGCTTCGTGGCACCGCTGTGGAAGCAGTCACTGGGATCGACGATCCATTGCGTGGCGGGCGACGCGACCGGGATCATCGCCGCCGCGATCATCACGACCGCGATCGGACTGCCGATGTGGGCGGAGACGATCGTCGAGTATGCGGCGGGGTTCGCGTTCGGGCTGCTGGTCTTCCAGGCACTGTTCATGCGAGACATGCTCGGAGGGCGCTACCTTGCGGCCGTGTCCTCGACGGTGCTCCCGAATGGCTGTCGATGAACTGCGTGATGGCCGGGATGGTGGTGGTGATGGTGATCATCCGCAGCCACGCGACGGGCACGACCGACGTCGGCGACGTTCGGTTCTGGGGAGTCCTGTCGCTTGCCGTGCTGGTCGGACTTGCGGTCGCCTATCCCGTGAACGTGTGGCTCGTCGCCAACCACCTCAAGCACGGCATGGGGACGGTGCGCGTGCTCGGAGAGGGCGGCGAGCGTGTCGAGCAGGCAGCGGAGAGTCACATGGAGATGGGCAAGGCCGAGTTGGAGGTGACCACCGCACAGGTCAACGCCGTGGCGGTACTGACGATCATCGTGCTCGCCGCCGGCGTGGTGATCGCGGCTGCGCTGGGCGACTTCTCGACGTGATCGTCGCAAGCATCGACCGGCGGTGAGGCCGCGAGCAGCGTGCCGTCCGGGAGCGCCTCGTGGGCTGTGATCGGCCGCGAGCAAGACCTGGGTTCGCTGATCACGCTGCTCGAGCAAGCGCGCAGCGGACGCGGCTCACTCGCTCTCGGCGGGCGCCGCGGCCGGTGAGGAGCTCGATCAGGTGCGCGAGGGCGGCGAGCTCGAGCGGGTCGTGGCTGTCTCCAGGGAGCCGCCAGCGGCAACGAGCGGGCGGCGCTCGAGATGTTGTGGAGCGCGTGGACGGAAGCGACCGCGTTCGCCGAGCAGCGCATGTTCGCTCCCGAGCTGGCGCGGACGCAGGGGCTTTGGTCTGCCCGGTTTTTGGCTGGGGAAATGGGTCCTGCCCACCCTGGGACGCCTGGCTACGACGTTCGCCCCTCCCCGATTCGTGCTTCAGCGGGAGGTTGGTGGTCTGTATGAGGTCCCGCGTGGGCGGGACCCCGATCCCGCCGGCCATGGATGGCCGCCTCCATATGGGGCACGGACGAAGCCGGCACCGCCAAGGCCGACGCCCGAAGCGACAGACAAAGCCAACCAACGGACAACAGCACGGTCTGGACGGGCCCGCCCGGGTGGGCGGGACTTAATCTCCGCGCGCGAAGCGCCCCGATCCCACGCCGCCCGACCACGAAAGCTGGCACTCTTCACAAGAGAGTGCCAAGCTCCCCTTGATAGCCGCTGCGCACAAGCTATAGTCCCTCCTGCTGGCACTCTCATGCTTAGAGTGCCAAGAGCTAGGAATTGTTTTCCCACTCGGAGGTTTCATAAATGAAGCTCAAGCCCCTTGGCGATCGGCTGATCGTGCGGGCAATCGAGGAGGAGGAGACCACTGCCAGTGGGATCGTCCTGCCTGATACCGCAAAGGAGAAGCCCCAGAAAGGAAAGGTGCTTGCCGTCGGCGACGGCAAGGTCAACGAGGACACCGGCAAGCGGACTCCGCTCGACGTCGCCGAGGGCGACGAGGTCCTCTACAGCAAGTACGGCGGCACCGAGATCAAGGTCGACGGCGAGGAGTTGCTCGTCCTCCGCGAGTCCGACGTGCTGGCAAAGGTCCAGTCCTAGGAGAATTAGAAACACATGGCACACAAGGAACTGAAGTACGACGCGGAGGCCCGCAAGGCGCTCGAGCAGGGCGTCGACGCGGTCGCAAACGCGGTCAAGGTAACGCTCGGCCCCAAGGGCCGGTACGTCGTCCTCGACAAGAAGTTCGGCGCGCCGACGATCACCAACGACGGTGTGACGATCGCGCGGGAAATCGAAGTCGAGGACGTATTCCAGAATCAGGGCGCGCAGCTCGTCCGCGAGGTCGCGACTGCGACCAACGATGTGGCCGGCGACGGCACCACGACGGCGACCGTGCTCGCCCAGGCGATCGTTCGCCAGGGCCTGAAGAACGTCGCGGCGGGCGCGAACCCGCTGGCGCTCAAGCGCGGCATCGAGAAGGCCGTCGATGACGTCGTCAAGAACATCGAGACGCAGTCGACCGAGATCTCCGGCAAGGAGCAGATCGCCCGCGTGGCATCGATCTCGGCGGCCGACGACGAGATCGGCGACGTGATCGCCGACGCGATCGACAAGGTCGGCAAGGATGGCGTGGTCAACGTCGAGGAGGGCCAGACGTTCGGCATGGACCTCGAGTTCACCGAGGGCATGCAGTTCGACAAGGGCTACATCTCGCCCTACATGGTCACCGACCAGGACCGGATGGAGGCAACCCTCGAGGATCCCTACATCCTGATCGCCAACCAGAAGATCGGTTCGGTCCGCGACATCCTGCCGGTGCTGGAGCAGACGATCCAGTCCGGCAAGCCGCTGCTGATCATCGCCGAGGACGTCGAGGGCGAGTCGCTCGCGACGCTCGTCGTCAACAAGCTCCGCGGCACGTTCACCGGCGTCGCGGTCAAGGCGCCGGGCTTCGGCGATCGCCGCAAGCGGATGCTCGAGGACATCGCGATCCTCACCGGTGGTGAGGTGATCACCGAGGAGATGGGCCTCAAGCTCGAGAACACGCAGCTCTCGCAGCTCGGTCGCGCCCGTCGCGTGGTCGTCGCCAAGGACACGACGACGATCGTCGACGGCGCAGGTGAGCACGACGCAATCAAGGGCCGGATCAACCAGATCAAGAACGAGATCGAGAACACCGACTCGGACTTCGATCGCGAGAAGCTCCAGGAGCGCCTCGCGAAGCTCTCGGGCGGCGTCGCGGTCGTCAAGGTCGGCGCGGCCACCGAGACCGAGATGAAGGAGAAGAAGCACCGCGTCGAGGATGCGCTGCAGGCCACCCGCGCGGCCCTCGAGGAGGGCATCGTGCCGGGCGGCGGCGTGGCGCTGCTGGCCGCGCAGCATGCGCTCAAGGTCGACTCGTTCGATGATCCCGACGAGCGTACGGGTGCGATGATCGTGCATCGCGCGCTCGAGGAGCCGCTCCGCCAGATCGCCGAGAACGCCGGTCTGGAGGGCTCGGTCGTCGTCAACGACGTCCGCAAGTCGAAGAAGGGCCAGGGCCTGAACGCCGCCTCGGGCGAGATCGTCGATCTCGTCGGCGCAGGCATCATCGACCCGGCGATGGTCACGCGCTCCGCGCTGCAGAACGCGGCGTCGATCGCCAAGAACATCCTCACCACCGAGGCGATCGTCGCCGAGGTCCCCGAGAAGGACGGTGGCGGTCCGGGCGGCGGTGGCATGCCGGACATGAGCGGGATGATGTAATACGCCTAACAGGCGAGTGTTCTATGAGGGCCCGGCGTTTTGCCGGGCCCTTATAGTTTCCGGTGGTGTTTGGGGGCGAAGGCGAGACAGCGTTGAGTAGGCGTGCCATGGCTAGGGCGGCCGTGATTGCCGTCCTGTTGCTGGTGGCTGGCCTCGCCGTTGTGCGCGCTGGCGCTCAAGCCCAAGCGCCGCCGCGCGCGCACGTCGCCGACTCGTTCAACACGAGAGTGGCGGGCAACTTCGAGACGGGCGCGGGCGTCGAGCTGAAGCTCGAGTCGTTCAACCTGCACGAGGGGAACAGTCTCTGCCCCGACAAGGTTGTCAGGCCCGACCTCGTGCTCCCGGGGACCAAGAAGCACTTCTGCTACGAGGCCAAAGGGTTCATCGGCACCGGGTTCTACGACACCGAGTTCAGCTTCAAGTACAAGATCTTCATCAAGGAGGGCACGAGGCGCCGGGACAGCGGTTACGTCGTGGTCGGGCATGCGCTCGTGTACTACACGGCGGAGGACAACAAGCTGACGTGCGCGATCGAGAAGGCCAATCAATCGGCGCCGCCTGAGCATCTCGATTGCCAGCTGACCACCGTCCGCGACGCGAAGCGATCACGTGATCCGGCGCCGACGTGGAAGGTCACGTATACGGCGACGCCGCGCGACCTGCCCAAGGTTTACTTCATCGGCGATTCGGTGACCGCGGGTTTCGGCTACTGCGGCTTCGAGGGGGGTGACAACTCGGCCAACGTCAGCTGCAGCCCCAATCAATCGATGGCCAACGCCTGGAAGGAAGGCCCGAACTCACTTCAGGCGTGCGCGCCGAGCGAAAAGGTCAAACCGGTCAACGACCGATGCTCCAACAACAACGATCGAGGAGCGCCCTGGAACGCAGGCCCGTGGTTTCCCGATCCCAATGCCCCGAGCGTCGCCTACCCATATGTGATCGCCAAGCAGCAGCATGGGGCGCTCGTCTACGACTGGGCGATGACCGGTTCGACGCCCAAGGACTGGGATCCGTCCGGTGGCGCATTCGGCGATCAGCTGAAGAAGATCAAGGACAGCTACGTCGTGATGACGCTCGGAGCCAACCCGCTGCTGGCGGCTTACATCAAGATCAGCCTGGTCGGGTTTGATGTGATCGATCCGGGCGAGTGCGCGGCGAGCACGCTGATCCACAAGGCGGAGGTCCGTCACATCGCGACCTATGCCGCACCGCTCGACGCAGGCGAGCATTCCGGTAAGCCGGGCGTCCTGCGGTGCCTGGATCAGAAGTGGTCCTCGCTGCATCAGGGCACCCACCTCGTGAACGTCTACAAGACGCTGATCGCCAATGGCAACCGGGTGCTGGTGCTCGGCTATCCAACCGTCTGTCCGTGGCCATTCGGGACGTGGCAGCCGGAGGCCAACCTGTTTGCAGGTCCGGCGCGCGGACTTCCATGCGTAGACCGGAGGTTCCCGATCTGGGGGGACAGCCAGAAGACGCTGACCCAGTGGGCCCAGGCGGTGGCGATCGGGGACGACCTGAACGGCAAGATCGACGGCGCCGTCCGCGCGGCGTCGTCAACGCCAGGGGCCGAGGGCAAGATCTATATGGTGCTGCCGGACCAGGAGGCATGGAAGGCGCACCAGCCGTGGAGCAACGACTCGTGGGTGTTCAAGAACGACACCTGGATTCACCCGGACGCCGCGGGCCACAGGCAGCTGGCCGAAACTGTCCGAACGGCGATGTGCCGGCGGTTCAACCACTGGTGCGGCAGCCCGCCGGCCTGGTAGGAGCTGCCGGCAAGTTGATCGGAGGAGAACGCACAACACGCGCATTGCCTCCGGCTATGCCACGCTCAGATGAAAACCGCCGTCGGCGTCCGTGATGTGGACGAGGATCGTCACCGTCTGGCCGCCGCGGGTCGCCGTGCAGCGGAACGTGTTGCCGACGGCGATCGGGACGTGCACGGGGCAGGTGGCAATGAACGAGTTCGCCGGCGTGAGGAAGTGCTCGATCTGATCGTCGACCTCCGGCGAGATCATCTCCGCGGCGGTGATGTGAACGTTGCCCTGCGTGTCCTTCTGGAGCACGCGGAACTGTCCGGTCTGTCCGCCCTTGTAATACGCAACGCAGGTGGTCAGCCGGCCGGCCAGCTCGGGGATGTTGCTCGGGCAGCTGACGGTCTGAGCCGCCAACCCGCGTTGCTCGGTGAGCCGCTCGACGACGCTCGCCAGCTTGGTCGAGTCCAGCGTCGCGGTGCTCGTCGTGCTGCTGATCGTGCTCACACCGTTGTCGACGGTCCCGCCCACGTGCACGTGAGCCGAACAACCGGCTAAAGCGACTACTACGAGCGCCACGCCAACCGATCGCGCTTTCATGTCGCGAGGACTCTAACCGTACACTCAGTACGTGACCGCCCGCGGCACCGATTGGGGTCTTGCGGCGCTGGTGGCCTCGCTGATTGCGACCGGCGCGCTGACCCTGTTCGCGGGCAGCTCGAGCGACGCTTGGGTGTTCGCCGCGCACGACGTTTTCGGGTTCGCGATCCTCGTGCTCCTGGCGGTGAAGCTGGTTCGCGTGTGGCCGCGGATTGCGAGTCTTGACCGATGGGACCGCCGCACCGGCGCGGGACTTCTTGCGGCGTTGCTGGCACTCGCGGCGCTTGGGTCGGGTCTGCTGTGGGCCGCCGGCGCCGACGTTGCGATCGCCGGGTACAGCCTGCTGAGCTGGCACGACGCGCTCGGAGTTGCCCTCGCCGCCGGCGTGGTCGCGCATATGGTGGGGCGCGCCAAACGGCCGCGACGGCGCGACATCGCGGACCGCCGGCAGTTCCTGACCGGCCTCGGAATCGGCGCGGGCGCGCTGGTCGCGTGGCGCGCGCAGCGGCCCTTCGAGTCGCTCGTCAGCCTGCGCGGAGCGAAGCGACGCTTCACCGGCTCCTACGAGGCGGCGTCGTTCGCCGGCAACGCATTCCCGAGCACTTCGTGGGTGGCGGATGATCCGCGTCCGGTCGCGCTGGACAGCTACCGGTTCGAGCTCGGCGGCCTCGTGTTGAGCGACCGTCCCATGACCATCGAGGAGCTATCGGGCCTCGACGAGCTGACGGCCACGCTCGACTGCACGGGTGGCTTCTACTCGACCCAGCGCTGGCAGGGCGTGCGGCTGGATCGGCTGCTCGATCGGGTTGGCGTGCGAGCCGGGGCAAGCCATCTCCGGGTGGTGTCGCGCACCGGCTACCGGTGGGGATTCGCGCTCGCCGACGCCCGCTCATTGCTGCTCGCAACGCACGTCGGCGGGGAGCCTCTCAGCCACGATCACGGCGCGCCCGTGCGCCTTGTCGTGCCCGGCGGCCGCGGCTTTCAGTGGGTCAAGTGGGTGCAACGGGTCGACCTGCTCGACGCGCCCGACTACGGAGCGCCGGCTTCGACGGTGTGGAGCAGCTTCACGAGCGCTGGCAGGGGGGGCGCGTAGTGACATTGCCTGATGGCGTGTCGGTGGGACATTGGACTGATTCGCGGGCCTGCACGGGGTGTACGGTCGTGCTCGCCCCCGCGGGCGCCGTCGCCGGCGTCGACGTCCGCGGCGCGGCGTCCGGCACGCTCGACACCGACGCGCTGCGACCCGGCACGATCGTCGAGCAGGCGCACGCGATCCTGCTGACCGGCGGCAGCCTGTTCGGACTGGCGGCGGCGGGTGGCGTGATGCGCTACCTCGAGGAACGGGGCGTGGGCTTCGAGATTGGTCCGGTGCGCGTACCGACGGTCGCCGGCGCGGTGATCTTCGACCTGCTCGTCGGCGACCCGGCTGTGCGGCCGGACGCTGCTGCCGGATACGCGGCATGTGAAGCGGCGACGCGTGAGCCGGAGGTGGGCTCGGTCGGCGCCGGCGCCGGCGCGACCGTGGCCAAGGCGGGCCTTGACGCGGATCGCCGCCCAGGAGGTCTCGGCGTCGCGAGTGCTCGCGCGGGTGATGCGACAGTGTGCGCGATCGCGGCCGTCAACAGTGCGGGCGGGATCTGGGACGACGAGCGCCTGGAGTGGGTGGCGCCACTCAAGGCGTGGAATGCGGGCTCGGAGCTGCTGCCGCGAGAGAACACGACGATCGCGGTTGTGGCGACCGACGCCAGATTGACCAAGGGGCAGGCGAACCGGGTCGCGACGGTCGCGCACGACGGGATCGCCCGCGTCGTGCGGCCCTCGCACACGATGTATGACGGCGACACGATCTTCTGCCTGGCGAGCGGTGCTCGCGAGGTTCCGTACGACAGCGTCGAGACGCTTGCGGTGGAGCTCGTCGCGCGGGCGATCGTGATCGGAGTGCGCGCGGGGCACCGCGACGCCGAAAGGCCCGCCGTCTGATGACGGCGGGCCTCCCGTGCCTTCCCCCGAAGTGGAAGCTAGAACAGAGTCTGCGAACCGCTTGTTCCGTCGGTGTAGCGCCAGCTGACGGTCTTGCCGTGGATCTGCAGGGAGCTGCCGATCACGTCGGCGTGGTCGTCGGAGAACTGGTCGGCGGGGTGATTCGGGCGGTCGGTGCCCTGGACGTCGGTGAAGCTGCCGTCAGCGGGGACGGGTGTCATCGCCCACGCGGCCGCGCCGTCGCTCGCAACCACGATCTTGTCGACGTTCTCGTTGGTCTGGAACGGATACCAGTAGTCGTTGACTGAGCGGTCGGAGATCCGCATCACGGTGACCACGGAGTTCGCCGGCCCGGACTGCGGATTGTTTGGGTCGCTGGTGTTCGGATCCGAGCTCCAGCCGACGTACTTGCCGCCGAGCGCGAACTTGTTGGTGGCCGGCGAGGCGCCCTGCAGCTGGCTGGTCTTGCCGCTCGACTTGACGCACACATACACCTTGCCGTGCAGGCCGTAGACGCGTGCGTAGCTGTCGCTGGCCAGCGTGTGCGAGCCGGGCGGTTGGCAGTGCTGCTTGGCCTGCGCGATCGCGGCCGGGGCGAGGGTTACGGCGGCTGATGCGAGGGCGGCGATGCCGAGGCGGATGCTGCTGCGGATCATTGGGGGCTCCTGGTGACGAGATTTCGTTTGGCGCGTGGAAGTGTGCGCGAGCATCGAGCTCGCTCCCAGGGCCCCAAGGTGTGAACCGGGCTACACCCTGACGCGCGTCTCGGCCAGCGCCGCGTACACCTCGGCGGTACGCCGAGCGACCTCGGCCCAGTCGAACTGCAGCACGTGCTCGCGCGCCTCGGCCACGACCTGCTCGCGCACGGCGTCGTCGCTGAGGACCTGCTCGAGCACCTCGCCGAGTGCCTCGGAATCGCGCGAGCGGAAGCGGAGGCCAACGCTGCCGTCCTCGGGGACCACCTCGCGCAGGCCGCCCGTGTCGGCCACCACGCACAGGCAGCCGGATGCCATCGCCTCGAGCGCGACCAGCCCGAACGGCTCGTAGATCGACGGGACGATCACGATCTCGGCGATCCGGTAGAGGGAGTGCAGCATGTCATCGCCGACCCAGCCGAGGAACGTTCCGTGCCTTGTCAGCCGCAGGCGGCGCGCCTGGCGCTTGAGCTCCGCCTCCGCCGTGCCGGTCCCCGCGACCACGAAACGGACGTTCTTCTGGCGCTTGATCACCGGAGCGAGTGCGTCGAGCGCGAGGTGAAAGCCCTTCTCGTACACGAGCCGGCCAACCATCAGCACCAGCCGCTCGTCGGGGGCTGCGAAGCGCCGGCGTAGATTCTGCAGGTCGTCTCGCGGTTGCAGGTCGCGGGGGTCGATCCCGTTGGGGATCACGTTGATCCGCGAGCGCGGCACGCCGAACACGCCCGCCACGTGACCCTGCATGAAGTACGAGCAGGTGATCACCTGATCAGCACTGCGCACCATCTTGCGCTCGACGCTGTGGATGTGCGACTGAGGATGGTTCTGAACCCATCCCTGGTGGCGTCCGAACTCCGTCGCGTGCACGGTGACCAGCCATGGCAACCGGCAGCGTCGCGCGATCTTCTCGGCCGCGCCGGCGACCAGCCAATCGTGGGAGTGCACGAGGTCGAACTGCAGGCGCTCGGTCAGCTCGAGTGCGAACTCGCGCATGTCGGCGTTCATGTCCTCGACCCAGTTCACGAACGCGCTCGGATCCTTGGGGAACTCGGGCTCGCGCACGCGGTGCACGATCACGCCGTGGCGATCTTCCTCGCGGGGAAGGTGACCGCCGCCGCGCGTCAGCACATGGACCTCGACGCCGTCCGCCACGAGCTGCTCGGAGAGCTTGCGCACATGGCGCGCGAGCCCGCCCTCGATCACCGGCGGGTATTCCCAGCAGAACAGCAGGACGCGCATCACGTAGCTCCGAAAGTCAAGGCGCCGGGGACCCTATCGGGATAGCGGTGCGAATCGCGGCGCGCGCCGCTCGACGAAGCTCTGCACGCCTTCGGCGAAGTCCGGCCGCTCGAACGACTCGAGCATCAGTGCGTTTGCGCCGGTCAGTGCTTCATCGAGTCCGACGGTGAAGTCACCGTAGACCTGGCGCTTCATTGCCGCCATGCTCGCCGGCGAGCACTCGCTCGCGAGCATTCGGGCATAGGTGAGGGTTTCGCTCAAGACCTGATCGTCTGGTACTGCCCGGTTGACCAAGCCCAGCTCGGCCGCCTCGCCGCCGAGTATCACCCGGCCGGAGAACAGCAGGTCGAGCGCGACGGCCGGACCGACCAGTCGCGGCAGGATCCAGGAGATGCCGTGCTCGGCGATCAGGCCGCGGCGTGCGAACGCGGTCGTGAGCTTCGCGCCTTGCGCGGCGAATCGGAGATCGCACATCAGCGCGAACACCAGGCCCAGGCCGGCGCACGGTCCGTTGATCGCGGCGATCACGGGCTTCTCGATGCTGAGCGGGTACGTCACGGGCCTCGGGTCGTGCTCGCCCGTCGTGCGGGCGGCTCCGTTGCCGGAGGAGAGCGACTGGAGGTTCTGCATGTCGGCACCGGCGCAGAATCCGCGGCCGGCGCCGGTGACGACGATCGCCCGGACATCCTCGCTGGCGGCGCATTGCTCGAGCAGGTCGAAGTAGGCCACCTGCATCTCGCCGGTCCACGCGTTCAGGCGATCCGGACGGTTCAGCGTAAGCACGGCGATGCCGTCGTTGACGTCCATCAACACAACTTCAGTCATCTCTTCTCCTGTTCTGCAAACACGAACCGGACGCCACCGATCTCGACCGGGTCACGCCCGCCATCCGAAACGGCAATTTCCACGAGGCCGCGCTCTGCGTCGTCCTGGACGAACCGGATGCCGCCGAGGCCGCCGGCGATCTCCCGCCAGCGAGCGGCGACCGCGTCCGGGTCGGCGACCGCGACCGTCGCGCCGACGACCTGCACGGGCGCGGCGCGCTGCTCCCATTCGGGTCCGCCCCAGCGCCACGCCCCCGGCGGCTGTGGCGCGCTCAGCGACACGATCGCGCCTCGCATATCGGCCGGGTGCAGATGCACCTCGTCGATGTCCGGCAGCGTCACCTCGAACACCTCGCGGACGCCGGCGGCTCGCGCGCGGTCGCGGGCCGCGGCGAAGTCGTCGACCTGCAGCATCAGCATGTAGCCGCAGTCGCCGCCGCGCCGCTCGATCAGGCGGCCCGCGGCGGTCCCGTCGCGGGTCGGCGAGACGACCTCGAGGAACGTGTCGCCGGCGGCGAACACGGCGTTGTGGAGACCGAAGTAGCCGACGCCCTGGTCTGCGAACGGCTCGTTTAGGCCGAGTTCTGCGCGGAGGCGGCCGGCGATGGCGTCGAGGTCGCCGGCGGCGATCACCGCCTGGCGCAACCGGGGCAGCTGAGGGCTCACAGCGTTGGAGACTATTCTCCGGGCCGTCCCCGGGTTGCCCTGAGAGGCATGGTTTGGGCTGGCGAGGGGGTGGTTGGCGATGGGGCCGGCGCGCCTCTGTAACAAATGTGTGCCAATTGCAGGGGTTTGGCGTTCGGTGGCGGAGAACGGGTGGAGAATGGGCGTGTGAGTGCGCGCGCGAACGACCACATTGCTCAAGAGCCATCGGACGCGCGTTGGTTCTTGAGCATCGTCGTCGTTATGGCGACCACTTTGCGCAAGAGCAACGAGGGCGGCGAACGTTCTTGAGCAATATGGTCGTTTGGCGGGAGATCAGGCGGTTGTTACGCGAGCAGAACGGCGCGATTCAACGGGCGCCAGCTGGTCGCGGCCGGGCTGACGCGGTCCGCGGTGAGGGCGGGCGTCGCACGCGGCAGGCTGGTGAAGGCGTTCCACGGCGTCTACATCGTCGGCGACCCGGAGTTGCTCCCGCTGGCGCGGGAATCCGCGGCCCTCCTCTCACTCGGACCCTCCTCCCTCCTCAGCCACAGATCGGCTGCGGCTGTGTGGGGGTTCGCGGCCAAGGCAGACGAGACGGTTCACGTGACCGTGATCGACACCAATCCCCGGACGCGCGCCGGCGTGCGCATCCACCACGTCGCGCGCTTGCCCGCGCTGCTCCGCCATCTGCTGGGCACCGACCGTGGCACGACCTACACCCGCTCTAAAGCGGAACGGCTCCTCAGACGGCTGCTGAAGGCCGCCGGCCTGCCCCAACCGATCGTCAATGTCCCACTGCTGGGCTACACCGCCGACTTCCTGTGGCGCGAGCACCGGCTGATCCTCGAGGTCGATGGGTACCCCAGCCACGGCCACAAGCTGGCGTTCGAACGCGACCGCCGGCGCGACCAGGTCCACGTCGCGGCGGGGTACACAGTGATCCGCGTCACCTGGCACCAACTCGTCAACGAGCCCTACGGAGTGATCGCCCGGATCGCCCAAGCGCTGGCCCTCAGAAGAGCCGCCTAACCCTAACCCACGCGCTCGAACACAGCGAGCCCGTGCTCGTCAACGACGGCCGACACCGACTCCCGCTGCGAGAACGAACGCTCATCGCCACGCAATGCGTCGCGCCAGCGCCCGCCAGGCGCCCCGACCAGCACGCCGTCCTCGTAGTCGACGTCGCGCACGCGCACCACGACGAGCACGTCTCCCTCACGGACAAACGCGCACGCGCTCGGCCCCGCATCCAGCGGCTCATACGAACCCGCGAACGGCTCTGGCCGGCGGGCCCGCAGATTCAGCAGCGAGAGCGTGATCCACAGCTTCATCGTCTCGGAGTCTGGTTGCGAGCCACCCATCAATCGAGAGAGCATCGCCTGGCGCCACTGCCAGTCAACCGGGCGGCGGTTGTCGGGGTCGACCAGCGTGCGGAATGCGATCTCATCGCCCTGGTAGAAGTCGGGGATGCCCGGCACGGTGAGCTTCAGCACCAGCTGGCGCCAGGCAGAGGGATCGCCCAGCGAAGCTACGCGCGCGGCGAACGGTTCGAAGTCGTCGAGAAACTCGCGATCGGACAAAAGCGAGCGGCAATAGTCGAAGACGGCACGCTCCCAGTCCTCGTCGGGCTCGATCCAGTTCGTGTTGCGCTTGGCCTCGCGAAGCGCCTTCTCCATGTACTGAACGATCCGCTCCTCGGAGATCGGCCAGGCGCCGAGGAGCGTCTGGAACAGGAAGTAGCGCTCGACCGCATCGGGCGCGCGCCCAGAGCCGATCTCCATCCACCGCATCACGTGCGACTTCCACTCTTCCGGGATCGAGGCCAGCACCGCGATCCGCGCCCGCACGTCGCCCGAGCGCTTCGCGTCGTGCGTCTGACGCGTCAGGAGGTTCATCGGGAACCGCTCAGCACGCTCCAGGCAACCCTGGTGGAAGCGATCGACGTCAATGGCGAACCGCGAGGGGTCCCCGCCCACGTCGTTTAAGGCGATCAGCCGCGCGTAACGGTAGAACGCGGTGTCCTCGACACCCTTCGCCATCACCGCCGGCGTGGTCTGTTGAAACCGCGTGACGAGCTCGGGCACTGCGGGCCGCTCCAACAGCAGAGCGCGCGCCAGCTCGGGGGCCATTCCGGACGCGGCAACGGCGGCGCGATCCTCGTCCACCACGATCCGCCGATCGGGTGAAACATACGTCCGGTATACCGGCAGCGCCGCCAGCGCGTGCTCCATCGCCTCCCGCCCCACGGGTGGATCGAGCCGCATCAACCGCTCGACCTCGGGCCGGAACGGCCCGCGGAGCTGCTCGAGCTTCGCCTCATGGGCGACCTCGCCGAACCCCCGCGAGTCGCCCGAAATCGATGTCCACAACGAGGTCAAGGGCGCCTCGCCGGCGGGGTCGACGCACAGCGCGCAGACGTCGTTGAGGAACTCGTAGCCGACCGTCCCGCACACCGGCCAGTCGCGCAGGTGCTCCGGTGGTTTGGGGGCGGGTGGCTGGGTACCCGGACTGAGGATCTTCTCGACCCACACGCGCTCGGCGCCGTGCGAGCGCAGGCGCTCCAGGTACCCCGGCGGGTCCGCCAGCCCATCCGGATGGTCCACGCGCAGGCCGTCGACCAGGCCCTCGCGAACCAGCGAGAGCACGAGCGAGTGCGTCGCCTCGAAAACCGCTGGATCCTCCTGGCGCACACCTGCCAGATCGTCGATGTCGAAGAAGCGGCGCCAGCGACCGCTGAACGGGTCGAGGTCGAAGAAGCGAGAGCGCAACGTTTCGTCGGCCCAGTATCGGTTCGCGTCGTCCGCGGCCATGTGGTTGGGCACGACGTCGAGCACGACGCCCAGCCCCGAGGAACGCGCGTCCTGCGCCAGCCGGCGGAACTCCTCTGAGCCGCCCAGGTCCTCGGACAGCCTCGAAGGGTCGACGACGTCATAGCCGTGCGTCGAGCCGGGTCGCGCCTGCAGCGACGGCGACAGATACAGATGCGAGATCCCGAGGTCCCGCAGATACGGGATCAATGAGCGGGCGCCCGCGAACGACAGCGAAGGGCCGAGCTGCAGGCGATATGTCGCGCGCAGCTCTGTCAACCCGCGACGCGCTTCAAAACGACGATCGAGTGGGCCATGACATCGAGCGGCGTGCGCGCCGCGTACAGCTGGCTGCCGGCCTGTGCCCGCGGCTGGGCGCTCGAGAGCTCGAGCGCCCACTGCACCCCGAAGCGGCGACGCGGGAGCATGAACTCCCGGTCCTCGCCGTGCGCGTTGATCAGCAGCAGGAAGGAGTCGTCCTCGATGTCCTCCCCGTGCGGACCAGGGCTGTTGATCTCCTTGCCGTTGAGGAACATCCCGAGGACCGGATCGCCGCCGTTCCATTCGCGCCGGGTCATCTTGCGGCCGTCGGGGCGGAACCACCACACGTCGGGCAGCCCCGACCCCCGAAGCTCCTCGCCGCGCAGGAAGGTCTGTCGACGGAAAACCGGATGCTCGCGGCGAAGCATGATCAGCCGGCGGGTGTAGTCGCGCAGCTCCTCGGCCTCCGGCTTCTCTGACCAGTCGTACCAGGAGAGCTCGGTGTCCTGGCACCACGCGTTGTTGTTGCCGCATTGGGTGCGCCCCCGCTCGTCGCCACCAAGCAGCATCGGCGTTCCCTGCGAGAGCAGCAGCGTCGTCAGGAAGTTCCGCTGCTGGCGCCCGCGCAGCGCGAGGATCTCGGGATCGTCGGTCGTGCCCTCGGCGCCGCAGTTCCAGGAGCGGTTGTCATCGGTGCCGTCGCGACTGTCCTCGCGGTTGTCCTCGTTGTGCTTCTCGTTGTAGGAGACGAGGTCCGCGAGCGTGAACCCATCGTGCGCGGTGATGAAGTTGATCGACGCAAATGGCTCGCGCCCATCGGCTTCGTATAGGTCCGACGAGCCCGATACGCGCGAGGCGAACGCGCCACAGTTGGTCTGTGCGCGCCAGAAGTCGCGCATCGTGTCGCGGTAGACGCCGTTCCATTCCGACCACAGCACGGGGAAGTTTCCGACCTGGTAACCGCCCGGCCCGACGTCCCACGGCTCGGCGATCAGCTTCACCTGCGAGAGCACCGGGTCCTGGTGGATCACATCGAAGAACGCGGACAGCCGGTCGACGTCGAAGAACTCGCGCGCGAGCGCGGACGCGAGGTCGAAGCGGAAGCCATCGACGTGGCACTCGACCACCCAGTAGCGCAATGAGTCCATGATCAAGCGCAGCACGCTCGGATGCACCGGGTTCAGCGAGTTGCCGGTTCCGGTGAAGTCCATGTAGTGACGAGGATCGTCCGGGAGCAGGCGGTAGTAGGAGCTGTTGTCGACGCCCTTGAACGACAGCATCGGGCCGAGGTGGTTGCCCTCGGCGGTGTGGTTGTAGACGACGTCGAGGATCACCTCGATACCCGCCCGATGCAGCGCCTTGACCATCCCCTTGAACTCGCGCACCTGCTCCCCGCGTCGGCCGGTGGCGGCGTACTCCGAGTGCGGCGCTAGGTAGCCGATCGTGCTGTAGCCCCAGTAGTTGCGCAGGCCCCGTTCGAACAGGAAGGACTCGTCGGCGATGTGGTGAACGGGAAGCAGCTCGACCGCGGTCACACCGAGGTCGCGAAGGTACTCAACGGCCGGGTCCGAGGCGAGGCCCGCGTACGTTCCGCGAAGGTCCTCACGAACATCTGGGTGCTGCATCGTGAAGCCCTTCACATGCGTTTCGTAGATGATCGTGTCGGTGAACGGGATCCGCGGCGGCCGGTCTCCCTCCCAGAAGAACGCGTCATCGATCACGATCGACTTCGGCATCGCCTGCGCGTCGTCCTCATCGTCGAGCTCGAGGTCGGCGTCATCGTCCAGCTCGGGGACGTACGGAAGGACGTTCGCGTCGTGCGCCCAGTCGATCGTTCCCTCGATCGCCTTGGCGTAAGGGTCGATCAACAGCTTGGCGGGATTGAAGCGGTGGCCTTCGAGCGGCGCGTAGGGCCCATAGACGCGATAGCCATAGCGCTGTCCGGGACCGACCTCGGGTAGGTAGCAATGCCAGTTGAGCGCACGCCGCTGGGTCAGCTCGATGCGCATCTCCTCCCCGTCGTCGTCAAACAAGCACAGCTCGACGCTCTCGGCGTGATCGGAGAACAGCGAGAAGTTCGTCCCGCCCCCGTCCCAGGTGGCGCCGAGCGGGAATGGGCGGCCGGGCCACATGTCCATCAGCTGATCAGCGCTCCCGATCGAGGCTCGAGCCGCACCCTCCCGCCGGCGATCGACGGCTCGCCAGCAGTCGCGAGCTCGACCCGCCGCCCCTCGCATGGCAGCGACCGCGACTCGGCCGCGAAATTGCACACCAGTTCATAGGCCCCGCGCCGGCACCGTAGCCAGCGCGCCTCCTCGTCGAACTCGATTGCCTCGACATCGCCGGGCGGCAGCCGGCGCCGCGCCGCCAGCAGCTCGCGATACAGCCGCACGAGATCAGCATTGCGCCGGCGTGTCAGCTTCGAGCGCTCGAACGTCTCGACCGCCTGCGGGTCGGGGATCTCCTCGCCGAACTCGGCGAACGCCGCGAACTCCTGTCGGCGTCCCTCGCGCGTCGCCTGTGCGATCCGCTTGTCGATGTGATCGCTGAAGAACTGAAACGGCGCGGTCTCGCCGTACTCCTCACCCATGAACAGCAAGGTTACGAAGGGGGCCAGCAGCGTGCAGAACGCCGCCAGCGGACGCGCCGGCCCGGGCATGCGATCGCCATACGCGCGGTTTCCGACCTGGTCGTGGTTCTGCGAGAACACGACGAAACGCTCCGTGGGCACATCCTCGGCCCGAGCTCCGAAGCGCCGCCTTCGAAATGTCGAGTAATCGCCATCGTGTACGTGCGGGCGGTGCAGCGCCTTCGCCAGCTGCTCCACCCGCCCGAACTCGACGTAGTAGCCCTCGCGCTCATCGGTCAGCAGCGTGCGCAGCGCGTGATGGAAGTCGTCCGCCCAGGCGGCGTCGCAGCCGTAGCCGCCGCGTCCGGGCGGGCGCATCACGCGTGGGTCGTTGAGGCCACTCTCGGCGATCACCAGCGCGTCGGGCCGCACCTCATGCACGCGCCGCGCGATCGCCGCGACGATGTGGTCAGCGCTCGAGTCGAAGATCGCGTGGATCGCGTCGAGGCGCAGGCCATCGATGCCGTACTCGCCGACCCATCCGCACGCACTCTGGAGCACCCACTCCCTGACGGGGTCGCAGTCGGAACCGTCGTAGTTGATCGCCTGGCCCCACGGGGTCTCGTACTTGTCGGTGAAGTACGGGCCGTACGACTTCAGCGCCCGCACTCCGGAGGCGCCGACATGGTTGTAGACGACGTCGAGGATCACCGCCAGTCCCGCCTCGTGAGCGGCCCCGACCAGCGAGAGCAATCCCTCGGGCCCGCCGTAGCTCGACTGGGCCGCAGACAAATACACGCCGTCATACCCCCAGCCGCGCGCGCCCGGGAACTCGGCGACCGGCATGATCTCGATCGCGGTGACGCCAAGCTCGACCAGCTCCCGCAGGTACGGAATCGCCCCCTCGAAGGTTCCCGAAGGGCTGAACGTACCGACGTGCAGCTCGTAGATCACGAGCTCGGCCAACTGCGGAACCGGCCCCGGCGCCGCCCCCGACGGCGCGAACACGCGGGAAGGACCGCGCAATCCCCGTGGCTGCCAGCGCGAGCATGGATCCGGAAGCCGCCGCCCGTCGAGGAGGAACCAGTAGTCGTCCCCGGCGCGAGCCGGGGCGACTACCTCATGAACACCGAACCCGACGTCTTCGAGCGCCACCTCTGAACCCCGCAGCCGCAGCGCGACGGTCTCCGCGCGAGGAGCCCATACGCGGAACTCGGTTCTTCCATCGTCAAGCGGTTGCGCCCCCAGCGGCCGCTCCCAGGGGTAGTCCTCCGCGGGGCCTCCAGCCCCGCGGACTGAAACCACCGAGCTCAACCTCCGGTCTCGCTTAACCGCATGCGCTCTCGCTCACTCGTTATCGGGGACGAGCCAGACCGCCGCGAGCGGTGGCAGGGTGATCTCGGCTGACACCGGTTGGCTGTGCCAGGGGATCGGCTCGGGCTCGACACCGCCCAGGTTGCCGACATCGCCCCCACCGTAGAAGCCCGAATCGGTGTTGATCGCCTCGCGCCACCGGCACGGCCGGGGCAGGCCGAGCCGATAGCCGTATCGCGGGATCGGCGAGAGGTTCGCGACGCACACGAGCACGCGCTCGGCGTTCTTCGACGTGCGCGCGAACGCGATCACGTTGCCGTCCGCGTCGTTGGGCTCGAGCCACCAGAAGCCCGACGGCTCTGAGTCGACCTCCCACAGCGCCGGCTCGGAGCGATACAGGTGGTTGAGGTCCCGCACGAGCGACTGGATCCCGGAGTGCTCGCGCTGCTCGAGCAGGTGCCAGTCGAGCGAGCGCTCGTGGCTCCACTCCGCCTCCTGCGCCAGCTCGGATCCCATGAACAGCAGCTTCTTGCCCGGATGCGCGTACATGTAGGCATAGAGCGCACGAAGGTTCGCGAACTTCTGCCAGCGATCCCCGGCCATCTTGTCGATCAACGAGCCCTTCCCGTGCACGACCTCGTCGTGCGAGAGCGGCAGGATGAAGTTCTCGCTGAACGCGTACATCAAGCTGAACGTCAGCTCGTGATGGTGGAAGCGACGGTAGATCGGGTCCTGCTGGAAATACCCGAGCGTGTCGTGCATCCAGCCCATGTTCCACTTGAAGCCGAAGCCGAGCCCACCGAGGTACGTCGGGCGTGAGACGCCGGGCCAAGCGGTCGACTCCTCGGCCGCGGACACGATCCCCGGCTCGCGTCCGTAGATCACCTCATTGAGCTCCTTGAGGAACGTCACGGCGTCGAGGTCCTCGCGCCCGCCGTATCGGTTGGGCACCCACTCGCCTTCGCGCCGCGAATAGTCGAGGTACAGCATCGAGGCGACGGCGTCGACGCGGATGCCGTCGAGGTGGTACTCGCGCAACCAGAAGAGCGCGTTGGAGATCAGGAAGTTCCGGACTTCGTGGCGGCCGTAGTTGAAGACCAGCGTGCCCCAGTCCGGGTGGGCCCCGCGCCGCGGATCCTGATGCTCGTACAAAGATGTGCCGTCAAACCGCGCAAGCGCGAACTCGTCGCGCGGGAAGTGCGCGGGAACCCAGTCGATCAGCACGCCGACGCCCGAAGCATGCAGGCGGTCGACGAACTCGCGGAAATCGTCGGGCGAGCCGAACCGCGGCGTCGGCGCGAAGTAGCCGGTGACCTGGTACCCCCACGAGCCCGTGAACGGGTGCGCCATCACCGGCAGCAGCTCGACGTGCGTGAAGCCCATGTCCTTGACGTATGCCGAGAGCTCGTCGGCGAGCTCGAGGTAGGTCAGGTAGCGGTTGTCCTCGAGCGAGTTGAGCCGCCACGACCCGAGGTGCACCTCGTAGATCGACATGGGGCTCTCGAGCGCCGTGCGATCGCGCCGACCGCGCAGCCACTCGCGATCCGCTGCGCTCCAGGTGTGCTCAGGCTCGAACACGACCGATGCGGTCCTGGGCGGGACCTCGGTACGGAACGCGTACGGGTCGGCCTTCAGCAGCAGATCCTTATCGGCCGTCAGGAGCTCGAACTTGTAACAGGCACCCGGCCCGACGCCTGGCAGGAACAGCTCCCAGACGCCGCTGGCGCCCAGCGCGCGCATCGCATGCAGGCGGCCGTCCCACGAGTTGAAGTCGCCGACGACGCTGACGGCGCGGGCCGCCGGCGCCCAGACGGCGAATGCCGTTCCGTGGACACCCTGCATTTCGCGCACGTGGGCTCCGAGCCGCTCGTAGAGCTCCTCGTGACGTCCCTCGCCGACCAGATACAGGTCGAGCTCGCCGAGCGTCGGCAGGAACGAATAGGGATCATCGATCGTGTAGGTGCCGGCCGTGCCATAGTCGATCTCCAGCCGATAGCGAACCGGCATCGACGCGCCTTCGATCAGGCCCTCGAAAACCCCGCCCGCATGGATCTGCTCGAGCTCGATCCGCGTGCCATCCTCGAGCAGCGCCGTTATCGCGCAGGCGGCCGGGCGCAGCGCGCGCACGACGACTCCACCGGCTACCGGATGTGCGCCGAGGACCTCATGTGGCTTCGAATGTTCGCGCCGAACCAGCGAGTCGAGCTCATTGGTGGCAACAGTGGTCATGCGGCCTCCAGCAGCCGGGTGATGCCAGCCACTGGAATCGATACCCAGTCGGGACGGTTGTCAAGCTCGTACTGAAGCTCGTAGATCGCCTTCTCGAGCTCGTAGATCGACAGCAGGCTGGCGATCGCCGCCTCGCCGGCCGGCAGCAACGTCGTGTCGATGTGCGCGAAGTACTGCTCGAGGAAGGCCGCGCGAGCTCGCAGCTCGAAGTCCGCCGGAGCGGGTGTGCCGCGCTGGATCTCGATCGCCGAGGCCGCGTATGCGAATGAGCGCAGCATCCCGGCCACGTCTCTGAGCGGCGAGCGCTTCTGCCGGCGCTCGGGCAGCGGTCGCGCCGGCTCACCCTCGAAGTCGATGATCACCCACCCCCGCGGCGTGTACAGGGTCTGCCCGAGGTGATAGTCGCCGTGCGTGCGGATCACGCGACCGCCGACGCCCACCTGGGCGCGAGCGGCCAACCGTTCGCGCACGTCCTGTCCGCGCCCGGCGATCGGCGCGACGCGTGGATCGTCGGGAAGCCGCACGAAGATCCGCTCGATGTCCTCGTCGACGGTGGCTGTCAGCAGCGAAAGCGCCTCCTGGCTTGGCCCCTCGGGCGAGAACGCGGGATCGCCGGCATCGGAGGCGAGCGTGGTGTGGAGCTCGGCGGTGATGGCGCCGAGCGTCGCGATCCGCTCCAGCAGCCTGTCAGCATCCGTCGGGATCTCATCGAGCGCGAGCTCCCACCCGCCGATCGCGTCGGCGTAGAACGTCTGCACGACACCGAGCGTCGTCGCGAGCGCCGAGCCCTCGTACTCGTACCAGCCGTGGAGCGGAGCGATGTTCGGGAAGTCGCGCCGGGTCAGGAAGCGCAGCATCTCGAGCTCGGGATTGACCCCGGGCTCGAGCTTGCGGAAGATCTTGAGCACGAGCCGCTCGTCGAATACGACCGAGGAGTTCGACTGCTCGACCGCCATCAGGCGGGCGTGGACGTCGTCGCTGAGCACGAGTGCGCCATCGACGTGGTTGAAGCTGAACCGTCCCTCGGCGGTCTCGATCTCATCGCCGAGGTCGATCCGTCGCACCAGTCCGAGCGCTTCCTTCGGATCGGCCAGCGCGTCGTACAGCGACCACTCTTCGGTATGGGCGATCGGCTCAACATCGGGGAACATCCCCGGGGGATGCAGCGTCACGGGGAGCTGGTAGAGCTCGTGCCGCCCGGTCGCGAACCGCGTCTGAGCCAGCGCCACGATCAGCGGTGGCACTTCGCGCAGCTCGACGGACTCGACGATCTCGACGCCGGCAATCGAACGGGACTTGGACGCGTACCAGCGCTGCTCCTGCACCCAGTCGCAGAGGCGCTCCTCGTCGAGGAACTGGTCGATGGGTGTCGTGGCCCGATCACTCATCCTGCGCATCCTCCTCGACCAGCTCGAACCAATAGAAGCCGCGCGGTGCGAGCGTCAATAGATAGGAGAGCTCCCCGATTCGCGGAAAGTGCGAGCGGCCGAACAGCTCCACCGGGTGTCGCCCTCTATAGGCACCCAAATCGAGCTCCACCGCCTGGGCGGAACGGGCTACGTTGTGGACGCACAGCATGAGATCGTCCTCGAAGCGCCGTAGGTGGGCGAAGATGCGAGGGTTTGAGGTCTCGATCGGCTCGTAGGCTCCGAGGCCGAACACCGGGTGCTCCTTGCGCAGGGAGATGAACCGGTGGATCCACCGGAGCATCGAGGTCGCGGTCCGCAACTGCGCCTCGACGTTGACGGCCTGAAACCCGTACACCGGATCCATAAGCGGCGGCGCGTACAGCTGCGCGAAGTCCGCGCGCGAGAACCCCCCGTTGCGATCTCCCGTCCACTGCATCGGCGTGCGCACGCCGTCGCGATCGCCGAGGAAGACGTTGTCGCCCATCGCGATCTCGTCGCCGTAGTAGAGCACCGGCGACCCTGGCAGCGAGAACATGATCGCGTGCAGTAGCTCGATCTCGTCGCGACCGTTGTCGAGCAGCGGCGCCAGCCGTTTGCGGATGCCGAGGTTCAGCTTCATCCGCGGGTCCTTCGCGTACTCGGCGTACATGTAGTCGCGTTCCTCGTCGGTCACCATCTCGAGCGTCAGCTCGTCGTGGTTGCGGAGGAACAGGCCCCACTGGCAGGAGTTGGGGATCTGCGGCGTCTGCTCGAGGATTTCGTAGATCGGGTTCGCCTCCTCGCGGCGGATCGCCATGAACATGCGCGGCATCACGGGGAAGTGGAAGGCCATATGGCACTCGTCGCCCTCGCCGAAGTACTGGACGACGTCGGCCGGCCACTGGTTGGCCTCCGCCAGCAGCACACGGTCCGGGTAAAGCTCGTCGACCTCGCGCCGGATCCGCTTGAGGTAGGCGTGCGTCTCGGGCAGGTTCTCGCAGATGGTCCCCTCGCGCTCGAACAGGTACGGGACGGCGTCGAGCCGGAAGCCGTCGAGCCCGCGGTCGAGCCAGAAGCGCAGCACGCCGAGCATCGCCTCGCGAACCTCTGGGTTGGCGTAGTTGAGGTCCGGCTGGTGCGAGAAGAAGCGGTGCCAGTAGTAGGCGCCGGCGACCGGGTCCCACGTCCAGTTCGAGGTCTCCGTGTCGATGAAGATGATTCGCGCGTCCCTATAGCGCTCGTCGGTGTCCGACCATACGTACCAGTTGCGCTTCGGGTTGTCGGGGCTCGAGCGCGACTCCTGAAACCAGGGATGATCGATCGAGGTGTGGTTCATGACGAGATCGGCTATCACCCTGATGCGCCGGGCGTGGGCGGCGTCGATCAGCTCGCGGACGTCCTCAACCGTCCCGTAGTCGGGGTGCACGTCGGTGAAGTCGGCGATGTCATAGCCGCCGTCGCGCAGCGGCGAGCGATAGAACGGCAGCAGCCAGATGCAGTCGATCCCAAGCCACTGGAGGTAGTCGAGCTTCTCGGTCAGCCCGCGGAAGTCGCCCGATCCGTCGCCGTTGGCGTCATAGAAGCCGCGGATGTGGATCTCGTAGAAGACGGCGCGCTTGAACCACAGCGGCTCCGCCTCGAACCACTGCCGCGTCTGCGCGTGCGGCGCAACCGCGCCCTCCCCGTCCAGCCGCGGCAGCGGGGGGGTGCGCGGGTGGATCACGTGCGTCAGGGTGGGCGGGCCGACCGACATTAGCTCTCGATGCGAAGGATGTGCGCCTGGCGCGTGCCGGGTTGGAGGCCGACGTAGTTGGGCCCGATCCGCCACTGGAAGTACTCGTCGGTCATCAGGTCACGAACGGTGAACGACGGCGCCACCCCGAGGCTAGCGGGCACGACCGCGAGACCTTCCTGTGTCGAATGGGGATCGATGTTCACAACGGTTATCACAATGTTGCCCATCGACCGCTTGGCGTACGCGATCAGGGCCTCGTTGGCGGTGTCGAGGAAGGTCACGTTCGAGAGCTCGTGCAGCGCGGGATTCTCGCGACGGATCCGGTTCAGACGCTGGATCAGAGGCAGCAGCTCGCCGTCGAGTGTCCGGTGCTTGGTCTCGTACTTCTCGGAGTTCATGTACTCCTCTGAGCCCTCGCGCACGGGCACATTCTCGATGTTCTCGAACCCTGAGTAGATGCCATACGACGGGCTGAGCGTCCCGGCGAGGATCAGCCTGGCTTCGAACGCGGAGCGCCCGCCATGCTGCAGGTAGGCGCTGAGGATGTCGGGGGTGTTGGCGAAGAAGTTCGGACGGAAGTACTCCTGCTCGCCGGAGTACGCGAGCTCGGATACGTACTCGCTCAGATCCCAGCGGGCGTTCTTCCACGTGAAGTACGTGTAGGACTGGCTGAAGCCGATCTTCGCCAGGTGGCGCATCACGGCCCGTTTGGTGAATGCCTCGGCCAGGAACACCACGTCGCGGTCGACCTTGTGCACCTGCCCGATCAGCCACTCCCAGAACGCGAACGGCTTCGTATGCGGGTTGTCGACACGGAACACCTTCACGCCGCAGTGCACCCAGCCGAGCATGATCGTCTTCAGCGCTTCCCACAGGTCGCGCCAGTCGGGCGACTCCCAGTTGACGTTGTAGATGTCCTGGTAGCGCTTGGGTGGGTTCTCGGCGTACTTCAGCGTCCCGTCTGGCCGGCGGTGAAACCACTCGGGGTGCTCGTGCAACCAGGGGTGGTCGGCCGAGAACTGGATCGCGAAGTCGAGCGCGATGTCGAGGTTGAACGAAGACGCCTTTGCGGTGAGCTCCTTGACGCCCTCGATCGTCCCCAGCTCGGGATGCACAGCGTCGTGGCCGCCATGCTCGTCGCCGATCGCCCAGGGCGACCCCGGGTCGGTCGGACCCGCGGTCAGCGAGTTGTTGGCGCCCTTGCGATTCGTATGGCCGATCGGGTGGATCGGCGGCAGGTAGACGACGTCAAAGCCGAGCTCGGCCAGCCGAGGAAGCTGCGCCTCGACGCCCTTGAGGCCGCCGAACGAGCGCGGGAACAGCTCATACCACGAGCCGAAGCGGGCCTGGAGCCGGTCGACCTCGATCGCGAGTGGCTGCTCGAGTGTTGCCGCACCGTGACGCTCTTGCGTGCGCTCGACCGCCTCCAACAGCTCCGGCCCGAGCGCCACATCGTGCTTGGCGGATTCGGGGATGCCCTGGCTCTCCAGCGTGTGCAGCGCGTATTCGATCAATCCGCGATCGTCGTCGTTCTGCGCGCGAGCGACCGCATCCTGGAGCAGCACGACCCCTTCCGAGATCTCGCCGGCGAGGTCGTGCTGACCCGCGGCTACCTTCCGCGCCAGCTCGTCGCGCCAGGTTCCGAACACGTCCGTCCACGCCTCGATCGCGTACAGCCAGCGGCCGATCTCATCGACCTGGAACTCACCGCCCCAGCGCACCCCGTCGATGTGCCTGTCGATCGGCTTGAGGTCCGCTTCTCGCCATTCCTCGCCGCCCGGAGGTAGGTAGCGGACGACCGTTCGCAGCAGATCGTGGCCGTCGCGAAAGACGTCGACCGAGACGGCCACGACGTCGCCGATGCAGCGCTTGGCGGGATAGCGGCCGCCGTCGACCGACGGCGAGGGATACTGGATCAGGATGCGCTGGGGAATGGACCGCGCTCCTCTGCGATCGTAGGCGGCAGCAGCCGAAGTCTGGACGGTCGAATCGTGCATCCGAGGCGAAAAGTATCCGCGCAGGCGCATCAGGTAAACACCCGTTGATGCCGGATGTGTCTCGATCGAGCGGAGTGCAGCTCCATGTGACCTCGCTTCCGGGCGGCACGCTCGGTCCCGAGGCGCGCCGATTCGTCGATTGGCTGGCGGACGCGGGGCAGTCCTGGTGGCAGGTCCTGCCGCTTGGACCGCCCGACCGACACCGCTCGCCGTACAAGGCGCGGTCCGCGTTTGCGGCGTGGCCCGGCCTGCTGGCGGATGCGGCGCGGCGCGCACCCGTGAGCTCGTCCGAGCTCTTGGATTTCCGCGAGCGCGAGGCGTTCTGGATCGAGGACTGGGCACGCTTCGCGGGTCGCGACGCGATCGCAGAGCAGGTCCGGTTCGAGCGCGAATGGAGCGCCCTGCGCCGCTACGCCAACGAGCGCGGCGTGCGGCTGATCGGCGACGTCGCGATCTACGTCGCCCCCGGAAGCGCGGATCATCGCGCACACCCGGAGATCTTTCAGCAGGACTTCGTCGCGGGAGCGCCGCCGGACGCGTTCTCCGGAATCGGGCAGCTGTGGGGCAACCCGCTGTACGACTGGCCGGCGCTGCGCCGGCGCGGCTACCGCTGGTGGGTCGAGCGCCTGCGGCGGACGGTGTCGCTGTTCGATGTGGCGCGGATCGATCACTTCCGGGGGTTTGTGGCCTACTGGGCGGTGCCGTCCTGGGCCTCGTCTGCGCTCCTCGGGCACTGGCGTCGCGGCCCGGCACGCGCGCCATTCGACGCTGTTGCGGGCGAGCTTGGGGGGCTTCCGTTCATTGCAGAGGATCTCGGCGTGATCACGCCGGGGGTCGAGCGCTTGCGGGACTCGCTGGGTCTGCCGGGCATGGTCGTCGTCCAGTTCGCGTTCACACCCTCCGAACCCCGCAGCCCGCACCGGTTCGCGGCCCACGTGGAGAACCGCGTGATCTACACCGGGACGCACGACCACGACACGATCCGCGGCTGGTATGAGGCGCAGTCGGGGCGGTCGTTGGAGCTCGTGACCTCCGAGCTGCGGGCCCGCGGCATCGAGTTGGACTCCGAGCCCTGGTGGGGGCTGATCGGGCTGGCGTTCAGCTCGCCGGCACGGGTGGCGATGGTCCAGGCGCAGGACGTGCTCGGGCTCGGCAGCGAGGCGCGCATGAACGACCCGTCGCGGCGCGGCCGCAATTGGCGGTGGGAGATGGAGCGTGCTTCTCTGACCCCAGCCCTCGCGCGGCGGTTGCGAGAGCTCACCGGCGAGGCGGGGCGGCTGGCTCGTTAGGGGGCCGCCTTCGGCGGCATCCGTGGGGCCGGGCGCGCCCGTCCAGACCGCGATGGCGGTTCGGGTGGGCTGGCGCCTCTCCGACCCGGTTGCCCGCGCCTCGCAGCGTCCATTACGTAGCACAGCGATCGCTCCCGGCGGCGCCGATGAACGTTATGGCGGTCCCGGAGGGTGTCGCGCAAACCCGCGAGACCACCGGCTCTTTAGCAAGAGTTGATAACAGCGGTCGCTGGCAGGAGGGCACCGGGCTACAGCTCTGAATTGGGCGCCTGAGGCCTGCGACCCCGCCAGGGCTGAACTTTGCCGCCTTTGTTCGGACAGTCCGAACGAATTCGCCATTGTTCACTTGCGCCGGCGCGGACGGTGGGTTTGCACCCGGAGCGGCCACTATCAACTTCGCCCAACGGCCCCGGTTTGTGCGACGCCCTACCCGGCGTCCATTTCGTTGCTCGCTGCCCTCCGGGGGAGTCGAATTGTCACGTTCGATCGCCCGTTCTCGTCCGTGCCCGTGCGATCCGGCGTCCGTGAGCGATTAGGTATCCGTACCGGTTCCTGAACACCGCCAGCATCCGGCGCGAGTTGGAGCTTACCTCTTGCATCGAGCGCCGAACGGTCGGAACGGACAGACCTCCTGCCAGCGCGAGCGCGACGAGCGCTCCGAACATCGGCGTGTCACGGGCGGGCCGTCCGGCGACTTCAGCCAGCAGTTCCTTTGCTGCCACCGTTCCCAGCAACGCATCCGCCCTCGTCGGGCCACGAAGTCCGTGGAGGGCGCCCTCGACCTTCTCGCCGGCGGCATTCGCCGCCAGCACGAGCAGCACGAAGGTCAGGAGATTAGCCTGGCCTCTGGAAACTCCGAACATCCGCTCGAGCGCGCGGTAGCGGGCCTCGTTCGCGAGCAGGTAAGCGACTCTGAAGTCCGTGAGGAGCAGCCCGGCGCCGTCCGCAGGCTGGGGGTGGCCAGGCGTCACGGACCCCTCGCTCGCAGCGCGCGCAGCCGGTAACGAAGGCAGAGCGAGCGGCTTCCCGTTCCGGCGCTCGCCGTCAAGTGAGCCCGCGCCGTCCGACCCAAGCGCAGCTCCTTGAGAAACCGACGTCGTGTCGGACCCTGTTCGACTTCCTGTCATCCCGGATCAACCGTAGGGCGCCCTTCGACCTTCGCCATCCGTAGGTCGGCACGTGGTCGGTCAGTAGACACCCAGTCGTAGCGAGGCGGTCTGGACGGGCCCTCCCGGGTGGGCGGGACCCCAATCCCCGCCGCGGAGCGGCCCCTTATCGTTCGCGAAGCAGCCGCGCTCGCGCCAGCCAGCGCAGCCCGCTCGCGCTGACCTTCGCGTGGCGGTACGTGTAGGTGACGTCGCTCTGAAGACGGCGGCGCCAGTCGGTCGACCAGGCGATCAGCGAGCGTGGCGGGACCCGTGCCGGCAGCCCGTCGCGGGACAGCACAGCCAGCGCCCGCTCGGCGATCGCGATCTGGCCGAAGGCCGTCGGGTGCACGTGGTCGGCCATCACCATGTTGCGAGCGCCGAAGTCGCTCAAATCGACCAGCAGCGCGCCGGCGGCAGCGGCCAGGCGCCCGATGATCGCGTTCAACTCAAGGACCTTGGCTCCGGCCCGCGGACGACCAAGGTCGAGCGGAGCGGTCATCGTCAGCACGCGCTCGCACCGTGCGTCGAGGAACTCGAGCGCGCGGACGAACTGCCGCTCGAACGCCGCCGGGTCCCAGTCCAGCATCCGAACGTCGTTGACGCCGATGTAGAGGCAGCCGAGCTCGAACGGCCCGTCGGGCGTGATCGACACGCGCGAGAACAGCGGCATCTGGAGTTCGACGATGTCGCTGACGGTCGCCCCGTCGACCGCGTACCCCGAGTACGGCAGACCTAACGAGCGCGCCACCCACATCGCCCACGACTGCATCGCCACGCCCCACTGCAGCTCCCCGCCGCCGTTGGTGATCGAGTCGCCGAAAGCGAGGACGCCGAGCCCGGGCACGACCATCGAGCCTACATGCCACGCCCCGCTTCTAGATAATCGTCGCGTGGACCCGACCGCAGGGACCGAGGACGTACGGCGCGCAGCCGAGGAGCTTGCGCGGCGGATCCCGGACGAGCTAGGGCCCCTCGCGAGGCTGGCGTACAACTACCGGTGGTCGTGGCAACCGGAGGGCCATGAGTTGTTCCGCTCGGTCGATGCCGAGCGCTTTGAGCTCGCCGGTCAGAATCCAGTGCGGCTGCTGCAGGAGACCTCGAGGAGCATGCTGGAGCGCGCCGCGGGCGATCAGGCGCTCATCGACACAGCCGCCGCGCTCGAGGCCGACCTCGACGCGGACCTCGCTCGGCCGCCCGGAACCGACGCGATCAGCGCGGCCCATCCCGTCGCCTTTCTGTGTGCCGAGTACGGCATTCATGTCTCGCTCCCGATCTATTCCGGCGGGCTCGGCGCGCTCGCCGGGGACCTGCTCAAGGAGGCCTCCGACCGCGCGGTGCCGTTGGTCGCCGTCGGCCTGATGTACCGCAAGGGCTATTTCCGCCAGCGGGTCGACGCGGAGGGCTGGCAGCACGAATATTGGGTCGACACCGACCCCGAGCGCCTGCCCGCCGCGCTCGTGACGAACGCCGGCGGGGAACCGCTGACGATCAAAGTTCCGATCTACGATGCCGATGTCAGCGCCCGCGTCTGGCGCGTGGACGTCGGCCGCGTGCCGCTGTACCTGCTGGACACCGACGTGGCCGAAAACGACCATCTCGAGCGGTGGATCACAGCGCGGCTGTACGAAGGAAATCCCAACACCCGGCTCGCCCAGTACGTGCTGCTCGGCGTCGGCGCCGTGCGGGCGTTGCGGGCGCTCGATATCGAGCCGACCGTGATCCACCTCAACGAGGGCCACGCGGCGCTCGCGCCCCTGGAGCTCGCCGATCCGGGACTGCGCGCCGGCGAGCCGCTGCAGCTGGCGCTCAAGGCGTCGCGGGAGCGCACGATCTTCACCACGCACACGCCGGTCGCGGCCGGCAACGACTCCTATCCCTCCGAGGATGCGGGCCGGGCGATCCGTCGCCTCGCCCAGGGAATGATCACGCCCGAGGTCGAGCTGCTGGCCCTCGGTCGGACGAATCCCGAGGATCCCGAGGAGGAGTTCGGCGTGACGCAGGCGGCCCTGCGAATGAGTCGGAGCGCCAACGCCGTCAGCCGGCGCCATGGGGAGGTCGCGCGAGAGATGTGGCGCAGCCTGTGGCCCGGGCGCGCAACCCAGGCGGTGCCGATCGGCCATGTCACCAACGGCGTCCACATACCGACCTGGATCGGCCCGGCAATGCGCGGGCTGCTCGACAAATACCTCGGGGCCGGGTGGCTCGATCGCGCCGCCGACCCGAACACCTGGGAGGCGGTGGAGCAGATCCCCGACGCGGAGCTGTGGGCAATGCGCGAGCGCCAGCGCGCCGAGCTGATCGCCTTCATCCGCCCCCGCAGCACGGCCGACCGCCTGTCGCGCGGGGACGAGCACGACTACGTCAACGCAGCCGCCCGGGCGTTCGACCCCGGGACTCTGACCCTGGGGTTCGCGCGGCGCGTGGCCACCTACAAACGCCTCGACCTGCTGATGCGCGACCCGGAATGGACGATGTCGCTGCTCGGCGGCGAGCACCCGGTCCAGGTCATACTCGCGGGCAAGGCCCATCCGCGCGACAACGAGGCCAAGCGCGTGCTGGCGGCGCTGTTCGGGATGAAGCGCGCCAAGGTGATCGGCGAGCGGGTCGTGTATCTCGACGACTACGATCTCGCCTCGGCCGCCGTCCTGGTGCGCGGCTGCGACGTGTGGCTGAATCTGCCCCGTCCGCCGCTCGAGGCGAGCGGCACGAGCGGGATGAAGTCGGTGATGAACGGTGGCCTACAGGTCAGCGTGCTCGACGGATGGTGGGCGGAGGCTTACGACGGCGAGAACGGCTGGGCGCTGCCCGGTGACGTGGTGACCGATCACGCAACGCAAGACAAGCGCGACGCCGACGCCCTGCATGAGGTCCTCGGCGAGGAGGTCGCACCGATGTTCTACGGGCGTGACGCGCAGGGGCTGCCGACCGCGTGGCTTGCGCAGATTCGTGCCTCGCTACGCTCCCTGGCGCCCCGCTTCTCGGCCACCCGGATGCTCGCCGAGTACGTGGATGGTCCGTACCGCGGATAGCTACGGAACCCGGGAAGGATCTGGGCCTTCCCGGCGTCGTTAATCTGGATGCAGATGGATCGTCGTTCTCACATCAGCACGCGCGAAATTTCCTCGCTTGCGGACGGCACGCTCGACCCTGCGCGCCGCGAAGCGGTCGAGGCGCAGATCAAGGCCTCGCCCGAGCTGAGCGAGCTCTACGAGCGTGAGCGACGGGTCGTCCAGCTGATGCACCAGGCGCGGGCGAGCGATCGCGCGCCCGACGAGCTGCGCGCGCGGATCGAGCGGATGCGTCCGTCGTCGGCCAAGCGTGCGCGGCGGCGTCTGCAATATGGCGGTGGGCTGGCGGCCGCGCTGGCGGTGGCCGCCAGCGCGCTGATCCTGGCCCTCCCCGGCGGCGCCCCAGGTGCGCCGTCGATCGGGGAGGCGGCCGCCCTCGCCGTGCGCGGACCGGCCGCACCCATCTCGGCGCCCGACGTCAACACTCCGCCCGCCAGTCTCGGCGCCGACATCGAGGAGGTCTACTTCCCGGATTGGAAGAAGCTCGGCTGGCGCGCGGTCGGCGAGCGCCGAGACCGCATCGGCGGCCGCCAGGCGATGACCGTCTACTACGACTGGCACGGACGGCGGATCGCCTACACGATCATCGCGGCGCCGGCTCTCAAGCAGCCGGCCGCATCGACGACATGGCTCGATGGCACCGAGTTGCGCACGCTGCATCTGAACAACCACCTGGTCGTGACCTGGCGGCGAGCCGGCCACACCTGCGTGCTGTCGGCGACTGGCGTCAGCCCTGACGCTTTGCAGAAGCTGGCGGCGTGGAAGGTCCCGGGGGCGCCTCACCCTCGGTCGTGAGCGTCCGCGCCACCCGCTGGCGCGCGCGGTGAAGCCGGGTCGTGATCGTCGCCTCGCGCACCCGTAGCGCACGCGCCGCCTCGCGATAGGAGAGCCCGACAACGTCGATCGCGATCAGCGCGTCGCGAAAGTCATCGGGCAGCGCGGAGATCGCCGCGTAGAGCTCGCCCGACTCGATCCGGGACTCGGGCTGCGTCGCCGAGCGGTCTTCGACCAGGTCCAGGTCGTCGGGCAGCGGCGTCGTCTGCGGCCGGCGCCCGGCGGTGCGCCGGCTCGAGAAGAAGGTGTTGCGCAGCACCCGCAGGAGGTATCCGACGTCATCCTCCGAGTGCAGGATGCGTGGCTTGCGCAGCACGCGCGCGAACGTCTCCTGGACAAGGTCCTCTGCCTCCTCGCGGGAGCCGCACAAGCTCCATGCGGCACGGTACAGGCGGTCGACGTGATCGCCCAGCGACTCTGGATCGAGCTGACGCGTCAGGCCCGCAATTCTGCCAGCGGGCGCGGCCCCGGTCCGACGTACTTGGCGGTGGGCCGGATCAACCGCGCCTCCCGCTTCTGCTCCAGGATGTGGGCCGACCACCCGGCCGTGCGGGCACACGTGAACATCGGGGTGAACAGCTCTGGCGGCACGTCGGCGAAGTCGAGCACGACCGCTGACCAGAACTCGACGTTGGTGGCCAGCACGCGGTCGGGCTTGCGCGCCTGGAGTTCTGCCAGCGCCGCGTTCTCGAGCGCCTCGGCGACCTCGACGCGCGGCGCGTCGAGCTCCTTCGCCGTCCGGCGCAGCACACGCGCCCGCGGGTCCTCGGCGCGGTACACGCGATGGCCGAAGCCCATCAGCCGATCGCCGTGATCGAGCAGTTGCTTGACGTAGCGGTCAGCGTCGCCCATCTCGGCGACCTCGTCGAGCATCTTCAGCACGCGGCTCGGCGCCCCGCCGTGCAGCGGGCCCGACAAGGCCCCGACCGCGGCGCTCAGCGCGGCCGCCACATCGGCGCCGGTCGACGCGACTACCCGCGCGGTGAATGTCGAAGCGTTCATCCCGTGCTCTGCCGCCGAGATCCAGTAGGCGTCGATCGCCTCGACGTGCTTGGGGTCGGCCTCGCCACGCCAGCGGATCAGGAAGCGCTCGGCGATCCGCGTTGCCTTGTCGACCTCGCGCTGCGGCACCGGCGGCTGACCGATCCCACGCGCCGACTGCGCCACGAACGAGAGCGCCATCACGGACGCGCGCGCGAGGTTGTCGCGCGCCTCCTCGTCGGAGATGTCGATCAGCTCCCCGAAGCCCCACTGCGGCGCGAGCATCGCGAGCGCCGATTGCACGTCGACGCGAGGGTCGCCCGAGCGCACGCTCAGCGGGTGCGGCTCGGCCGGTGGCAAACCGGGCAGCAGCTCGCCGTCGACGAGCAGGCCCCAGACCTGGCCGAACGGGACGCTGCCGACGAGTTCCTCGATGTCGACACCGCGATAGCGAAGCGCGCCCCCCGCGCGGTCGGGTTCGGCGATCTCGGTGGCGAAGGCGACTACGCCTTCGAGGCCTGACTGCACTTCTGCGGTCGCGGTCATTCGGTCGTTCTCTCCTGGAGCGGCGGGTTCGAAGTCTTTTCGCTGACTAAGGCTAGCCAGCTAGTGTTGTCGGCCGATGTCCGATCTGATGTTCCGTCCGGCCGACGAGCTGGCGTCGCTGGTGCGGTCCGGTGAGCTGACGGCGACGGAGCTGGTCGAGACGTCGCTGCGGCGGATCGACCGGCTTCAGCCGGTGATCAATGCGTTCACATACGTGGCGCATGACGCGGCTCTCGCTGCAGCGTCGGAAATCGGGCCCGGTGATGCGCGTCCCTTCGCCGGCGTCCCGATCGCGATCAAGGACAACGAGCCGGTGGCGGGCATGCCGCTGACCTTCTGCAGCGACCTGTTTCAGAACGTGGTGCCCGATCACGATGCGTTTTTCGTGCGCCGGCTTCGGGACGTCGGCTTCGTGATCGTCGGCAAGACCTCCCTGCCGGAGATGGGGATCATGCCGACGACCGAGCCCAGGCGCTTCGGGCCCGCGCGCAACCCTTGGAACACCGAGCGCACCACGGGTGGCTCGAGCGGCGGTTCGGCGGCAGCCGTGGCCGCGGGAATGGTCCCGATCGCCCACGGAAACGACGGCGGCGGCTCGATCAGGATTCCGGCGGCGTGCTGCGGGCTGGTCGGGCTGAAGGCGGCGCGGGGTCGCGTCTCCCCTGGGCCGGACATCGGGCAGAGCTTCTTGACGATCGACGGCGTGCTGACCCACACCGTAGGCGAGACCGCGCGGCTGCTCGACGTTCTCGCAGGATATGAGCTCGGCGACATGACCTGGGCTCCGCCCGTGGCGCCGGGTGCCTTCGCTGCCGCAGCGCAGCGCGGGCCGGGGCGGCTGAAGATCGGGCTGACGCTCGAGCCGCCACTTCCCGACGCCACGCTCGACCCGGAGTGCGAGCGCGCTGTTCGAGACTGCGCGGCGCTGCTCGAGTCGCTTGGGCACCAAGTCGAGGATGTCGACCCTCAATGGCGCCGCAAGCACCTGCTGCCCGACTTCACTCGGCTCTTCGGCCCGGGCGTTTCGATCGTGACGATGATCGGCGGACGGCTGGCGGGCCGCGAGCCGACGTCCGAGGACGTCGAACCGCTGACCTGGGAGATCTGGCAGCGAGCGCGCGAGCTCGACGCGATGAGCTACCTCGCGGCGGTAGGGCGTCTCGAGGCGGCCGCCAGGGCGATCGTCACCGCGTTCGCTCCGTTTGACGCGATCCTCACGCCCGCGCTCGCGCAGCGGCCGGTGGCGATCGGCGAGGTCAACGGCCTCGGGCCGGACCCCTACGCCGGATACCGCCGCTCGGGCTACTTCACGCCCTACACGGGGATCGTGAACATCACCGGGCTTCCCGCGATCTCGCTTCCGCTCTATCACGGTGACGACGGCCTCCCCACTGCGATTCAGCTCATCGGCCCCCCGGCGCGCGAGGATCTGCTGTTGACGCTCGCGAGCCAGCTCGAGGGTGCACAGCCGTGGGCGGGACGCAGGCCCGACCACGTCGCGCTAGCCAACTCCTAGGACGGCTTCCATCGAGCGGGGGACGACGCCGAGGCGCTCGGCGTCCGCGGTACCGTGGCGAGAGATCATCGGGATCTCCAACAGCTCAGCCTCGTCCCAGGTGGCGAACGCAGCCGGGCCCATCAACAGCTCCACGGTGCGGAGTGTCCGGCGCACGATCGGCGCCGGCACCCTGACGATCAGCCGCCGCCGGTGCAGCGAGCGCAGCGCGATCTGAACGATGTCGAGGTGCGTGAGCGTCTGCGGTCCCGCCAGCTCGTAACGGGCCCCGTCTGCCTCCGCCGCCATCGGGCCGCCCGGCAGGGCTCGCATCACGCACTCGGCGACGTCCTCGGCCCAGATCGGCTGGAAGGTGGCCCTTCCGGAGCCGGGAATCGGCATCGCTGGCAGCAGTGACATCCGCTGCAGCAACCGCAGGTAGGGGTCGCTGGGGGAGTAGACGATCGAGGGAGCGAACACGGTATGCGCGAGCGAGGACTCGACTACCGCCTGCTCGGCCACCGCCTTGGCCCGCATCAGCCGGGCGCGGCTGCGAGTCGAGGCGCCGAGTGCGGAGAAGAACACGAACCGCTTGGCGCCCGCCCGCTCGGCGGCGCGCACCAGCCGCCAGGTCGCGACCCCGGCCAGCTCCTCGATCGAGCCGTTGGGCTGATCGCGGATCACCGACGCGAGATGCACCACGGTGTCGATGCCCCGTAGTGCATGGCGAAACGACAGGTGATCCGAGAGGTCGCCGAGCGCGATCTGCACCCGAACGCGCTCCGCTCCCAGCCGGCGAGGATCGCGCACCAGGCAGCGCACCGGGACCCCAGCGGCGGTCAGCCTTCGCAGCAGCGGCAATCCAACAGTCCCTGTGGCACCTGTCAGCAGCAGCACCCGGCGGAGCCTACCGAGGCTTCACCTCCGTAAAATGTGGCGCTTCCGTTAGCGAACCCAAACAGGAAGACACGACACCTATGGCCTACGTCATCGCGGAACCTTGCATTGGCACGAAGGACAACTCGTGCGTTGAGGTCTGCCCGGTCGACTGCATCCATCCCACTCCGGACGAGCCCGACTACGACTCGGTCGAGATGCTCTACATCGATCCGGAAGAGTGCATCGACTGCGACGCCTGCGTTGAGGCCTGCCCGGTCGATGCCTGCTTCGCGGAGGACCAGCTCCCCGAGGAGTGGCAGAAGTACACGCCGATCAACGCCGAGTACTACGCCAAGACCTGAGTTGAGTGCGGGGCGCACCAGCCCCAAACCTCGCCAGCTTGTCCTCGGGGTCCGGCCGCTCGCAAAGGCGGTGGCCGCCCGCCCCGCGCCCAATGAGGGCGGGGGCGCAGCGGCTCATACGGATCAGGCGCTTAGTGCTTGTGCGACTTACGCGCCTTCTTATGCAGCGATCGAAGCCTGCGCGCTGCCCACCGCAAACGCCCTGGCCACCACCCCTGACACGAGACCATACAACGGGACCTCGGTTCGACTGGACGGGCAATCTTCCTCTAGATGAAACGCCGCCGTCAAGAGGAAATGGCCCCGGGTGAGCGGATGCGGGTCTCCGAGACCGCCTAAGCCATCGGCAGCGACATGCCCGCCGGCTTGGGCGCCGCGGCGGGGGCCGGAGCCTGCATCACCGGCAACTCGACCGGCGAGAGCGCGATCACGCCGCGTGCGGCCTGATGCAGCGCCTGTGACGCCGGGTCGTCGGGATCGGAGAAGACCACCGGCACGCCCGAGTCCGACTGCTCGCGCAGGGCCATCGTAAGTGGCACCTTCGCGAGCAGCGGGATCTCGAGCTCGTCGGCCAGTTGCTGTCCTCCGCCCTCACCAAAGATCTGGAAGCGCTCCCCCTGCGGGGTCACAAACGCCGACATATTCTCGATCACGCCGGCGATCTCGAGCTTGAGCTTGGTCGCCATCTCAGCTGAGCGGCGCGCGACCTTCTGGGCGACCGGCTGCGGCGTGGTCACGATCAGGAACTTGGCCTGCGGCAGCAGCTGCGCCAGCGTCATCGAGACGTCACCGGTGCCCGGCGGCAGGTCGATCAGCAGGTAGTCGAGCTCGCCCCAGTCGACGTCCTCGAGGAACTGCTGAAGCGCCTTGTGGAGCATCGGCCCGCGCCACACGATCGCGGCGTCCTGCTCGACGAAGAACCCGATCGACATCACCTTGATGCCGTCGAGGGCGGTCAGCGGGATCAGCTTGCGCTCGGCGTTCACGTGCGGACGCTGGGCACCGAGCCCGAGCATCCGCGGTTGCGAGTAGCCCCACACATCCGCATCGAGCACGCCGACGAGCTTGCCGTCCGCCGCCAGGGCTGCGGCGAGATTCGCCGTCACGCTCGACTTGCCGACGCCACCCTTGCCCGACCCCACGCAGACCACGTTGCTCACCTGAGCGAGCGCACCCTCGGGGAGGCCGCCGCCCCGGCCGAGCTTGCGGCTTAGCGACGCCTTCTCGTTGTCGCTGAGGACGTCGAAGCTGACGTTGACGCCAGCGACCCCGTCCAGCTGCGCCACGGCTTGCGCGACACCGGTCTGAAAGTGGCTGCGAATCGGGCAGCCGGGAGTCGTGAGCGAGACCATCACGTCGATGACCCCGTTCTCATGGATGTCGACCGAGCGAACCATCTCGAGCTCGACGATGTCGCGTCGGAGCTCGGGGTCGATCACGGAGCGGAGGGCATCGATCACTTGGTCTCTGGTGGGCATGTATCCCATTGTCGCAGACGGGTTTGGAGCGTTAGCGGTTTGACCGCACCGGATCCCGGGGTATTCATCTGACTCTGGTCGCATTGGATTCGACATTCGAGAGATCCACGAGTCTGACGCAGGTCCTGCTCGAAGATCCCGAGCTGGGGGTGTACCTCGACGGGCCACGACTGGCCTCGGCGGCGCGCGACTGCGTTGCAAAGGCGGTCGAGGTGTCGAGCGGGGCCTGGACTCCCAGTGACGCACCGCCGTCGCTGCGCACAGGGATCGGCTTGCTGATGCTCGACGGTCTGCTCGTGCGTCAGGTTGGCGTCGGTGGCCGGTTCGGAGCAGAGCTGCTCGGTGCCGGAGATCTGATCCGGCCGTGGCAGCTCGACGACAAGGCCAAGACGCTGCCGAGGACCGGGCGGTGGCGCGCACTCGGGCCGTGCCGCATGGCGGTCCTCGACAAGGACTTCACCATGAGGCTCACGCGATACCCCGAGGTGACGTCCTGCCTGTTCTCGCGCGCGATGCGCCGTGCCAGCCACATCGCGGTCCAGATCGCGATCGTCCACCAGCCCCGGATCGACGTCCGCCTGCGGATGCTGTTCTGGGAGCTCGCCGACCGCTGGGGCACCGTCCACGGCGACGGCGTGCACGTGCCACTGCAATTGACGCATGCGATGCTCGCCGATCTCGTCGCGGCACGCCGTCCGACCGTGACCAAGGCGCTGGGCGAGCTCGCCGACGCCGGCGCGGTGTCGTGGAGTGGCAACGACTGGGTGATGAGCGGCGAGCCCCCGCTCGAGCTGCAGGCCGTGGGGTCGGTGTCGGTGTCCTCGGCGGACTAGGGGGCGTTCGCGGGGCGGTTGTGCTGTCGGCTGGCGCCGGGGTGGCTGGGCTGTCGGCTGGCGCCACGGTTCCCGTGTCGCGCTGTTGAATGCGATGAACGAGGGCTTGCCCCGATCGGCGGTTAGCCGGGTGAAGGCGGTCGGTCCTCCGCGTCGGACAGCGTAGGAAGGCGCGCGCGGTAACGGCCGCGCGGGCTGGCTATCCGAATCGAAGGACCGACCTTGGCTCACGGTACGTGGTGGGCCGGGCTGATCCTGCTCGTCTTCCTGGAAGGAGGGGAGGCTGTGATGTTGCATGTCGGGTTGGATCTGAGTCGCAGACGGGTGGATGTGTGCCTGGTCTCGAGCGAGGGGGAGCTGGTCGATCAGTTCCCCGCGCCGGCGGACCGCGACGGCCTGTACGGGCTGACGCGTCGGGTCGCTGTGTATGACGAGCGTGTGCGCGGGGTCGTGGAGTCGATGAACGGCGCCAGGTTCGTGCACGACGAGCTCGTCGCGCACGGTTGGGAGGTGTTGGTCGCGGACGCGCAGCGGGTCAAGGGGTTAGCGCCGTTGGCGTGCAAGACGGATAAGGTCGACGCGCGCGTGTTGGCGGAGCTGTCGTTCCGTGATCTGGTGCCGGCGATCTGGCTGCCGACCCCGGAGCTGCGCAAGGACCGTGAGCGCTCTCGTTGGCGGCTGCACATGGTCAAGCACCGCGCGGCGCTGAAGAACCGGATCCACTCGACGCTGATCGCGTTCGGGCACCAGCGCACGATCTCGGACCTGTTCGGGGTCGCCGGCCGGCGGCTGCTCGCCGAACTCGACATTCCCGAGCTGTGGCGCGGTCACCTCGACGCCAGCCTCGAGTTGATCGACGACCTCCAACGGCGGATCGACGCGATCGAGCGGGAGCTGCAGCGCTCCGGCGCTGATCACCGCTTCGTCCCGTTGTTGATGACGGCTCCGGGGATCGGATGGATCACAGGGTTCACGATCGCCTCCGAGCTCGGCGACATCAACCGCTTCTCCTCCCCGGTCAAGCTGACCGGATACACCGGCCTGTGCCCGCGCGTGAACCAGTCCGGCGACATCGACCGCCGCGGGCCGCTGTCAAAGCACGGCCCCCGGTATCTGCGCTGGGGGCTGATGGAAGCCGCGATCCACGCCGCCTCCCACCCGCTCTACAAGCACCGCTACCAGCGGATCAAGCGTCGCGTCGGCCGCCAGCGCGGCGCGAAAGTCGCGCAGATCGACCTCGCCAGAAAGCTGACAGAGGCGATCTGGTACATGCTGACCCGCAACCAACCCTTCACACCCTTCGCTCCGGCAGGCGCCCTTAACGCTCTGACCGCGTGACGGTCCATTTTTGAAATGCGCCACCGGAGCGAGCCCCGATGACCTGGTCCTCGAAGTCGATGAGGCGATAGAGAGATGAGCACCGCTCCACCAGCCCGACCCGTACGCGGGCCATGACCACTTCCTGCCAAGTGCACGTTCTCCTGTCAAGCGCCATCAGCCCTAAGGCGCGCCACAACGAGCTTGCTCGGGCGCTTGACAGGACAACGCGTCACCCGGCAATCACGCAGGGAAGGTGTCAGCGAGCTGACAGCGGCCTTGACACCGGGCCCTCGTTCATAGAGAGCGTTGGCGGGGTTGATCGGCCCCAGGAACGACCACTTTGCTCAAGAGCGACCGATCCCCGCGCCGCTCATGAGCAATGTGGCTGCAGCTGCCACAGCGACCACTTTGCTCAAAGACGCCGGCCACAAATGCCGTCTTTGAGCGTTTTGGTCGTCCCGCCACCCCCTCCCCAGCCGAATCCCAGGCCGTCCGCCGCCCAAAGGCCGAAGCAGGATCGCGAGAGCACCCCCAACAGGCCACGCCGGGCGCTTAAAGACCGACGGGGCGCCACATCCGTGACGCCCCGGCGGTTGAGGGAGGAGAGGGTGCTGCATTCGCCGGCGAAGATATGAGGCCGGCGAACCTTTCCCGCTCAGCGGCGCTCTCCAGGGCGCCGGGCGGGGGAAGCTTTTCAGGCCGAGAAGAGCTTCTCGACCCGCGCAGTCACGACACCCGACTGCTTCTCGAAGTCCCTACGCACCGAGCGTACCTCACGCTCGAGGCGGCGGCGATTCTGCTTGACGGTCCGCTCGACACGGGTCCGGCGCTGGCGCAGCTCGCGCTCGAACTTCGCGCGGGTGCGGCGCACCTGGCGCTCGAAGCGGTTGCGGGCGGTCGCGCCGCGGCGCTCGTAACGCTTGATCTCGCGCTCGAAGCTCGCGCGGGTGCGGTACTTGCCGGCCAGGCCCTTGACGGACGAGACAAGGTTGTCCCGCGCAAGCAGGCCGGCGCCGACCGGAACCAGGATTGCGCGCTCGGCGAGCTCCTGGGCCTGCTCGGCCGGAGTCTTGGGCTGGGTAGAAGTGGTCGTGGATGCAGTCGAGCTGCGACTCGACGCGGTCCGTCGGGAAGTTGAGGGCTTTTTGGTGCCCGAGCTGCTGCTTGTAGCCATGGGAAGTCAGGTCTCCGTATCGATCAGTTCAGGATGAATCATATCGAACACATGTTTGTAACCCGTACGTGGCCCTCCGTTACATTTCATCCCGGTGGCCCTTGCGGAAGGAAGGCGGTGTCTCCCTCCCCCGGAAGGGACGACCTGAGACATGAGCCCACCACGCACTCGTTATGCCCACAGCGGCGATGCGAGCATCGCCTACCAGGTCATCGGTCCTACCCAGCGAGCGTCTGCTCAGCACCGGCCGATCGACCTCGTCGTGGTCAATGGCCCCGCCTCGCATCTCGAGCTGATGTGGGAGGAGCCCTCGACGGCGCGTTCGTTTGAGCGCCTCGCCTCGTTCTCGCGGCTGATCCTTCACGATCGCCGCGGCACCGGGCTCTCGGACCCCGTCACGAGCCCACCCACCCTCGAGCAGCAGATGGACGACCTGTGCGCCGTCCTCGACGATGTCGGGGTGGAGCGGACCGCCTTGTGGGGCGCCAGCGACCTCGGCATGTGCGCGATGTTCGCGGCCACCTATCCCGAGCGCGTCACCGCCCTGGTGCTCAGCGGCGTCGCTCCCGACGGGTCGGACAGTCTGACCGAGGGGCGTCGCGAGGAGGTGTTGGACGCGATCGAGAACCGCTGGGGAGAGGGCACGCTGGTGTCGATGTACGCCCCCAGCCAGGTCGGCAACCGCGCGTTCGAGGAGTGGTGGGGCCGGATGCAGCGCTCGGCCGTGAGCCCTGGCATGGCCCGGCAGCTGATCGAGATGGCCAAGCAGACCGACCTGAGAGCAGTCCTGCCGACGATCCAGGCGCCAACGCTCGTCACCCACCAGACCGACGACATTTACATCCCGGTCCAGAGGGGTCGCGAGGTCGCCTCTCTGATCCCCGGCGCCCGTTTTATCGAGTACCCCGGGCAGGATCAGTACGGCTGGATCGAGGCTTCAGGGATCGACGACGTCGAGGAGTTCCTCACCGGACGCCGGCCCGCCGGGACGATTGATCGCGTGCTGGCGACCGTCCTGTTCACCGACATCGTCGGCTCCACCGAGCACGCCTCCCGGCTTGGCGACGGACGGTGGCGTACGCTGCTGGGTGAACACAACGTGGCGGTTCGCTCAGAGCTGCAACGCTGGCGCGGGCAGGAGGTCAAGACGATTGGCGACGGCTTCCTGGCCACATTCGACGGACCGGCGAGAGCGGTCAAGTGCGCAGCGGAGATCATCGAAACGACCGCAGCGCTCGGGCTCAAGATCCGTACCGGGCTGCATACCGGCGAGTGCGAGCTGATCGGAAACGACGTCGCCGGGATCGCGGTCCACATCGGGGCGCGTGTGTTGGAGCAGGCGGAGCCGGGCGAGGTGCTCGCTTCGAGCACGGTCAAGGACCTGGTCGTCGGCTCTGGGTTGAGGTTCGCCGACCGCGGCGTGCACGCGCTCCGCGGCGTGCCCGACCCGTGGCGGCTCTACGCGCTGGAACGCTGAGGCTCGCCGGGTGACTCGGCGGAGAGACCCATCCGCTGCAGCCATGCGCTCGGCTGCTTGAGCTCCGCGAGGTTCGGCAGCGCCTCCGGGCCGTTGAACACGTGCGCGAGTGCCTCCGGGCCGCCCTCGCGCACGATCGCGTCGCAGAAGTACTTGCCCTGCTCGTACTGGCGCAGCTTGAGATCGAGCCCGAGCAGCCGGGCGACCAGGCGCGACATGCCCGACTGCGACCGGCGCCGGCGATCGAGCGCCTGGCGGAGTTTCGGCAGCGACGGGAGCAGATCGGGCGCGACCGCATCCATCACGTGCTCCGCGTGTCCCTCGATCACGGCCATCACCGCCTGCACGCGGTCGAGCGTCTCGCGCTCGGCTGAACTCGTGACGATCGAGATCAGATCCCCCTCGCGCAGCGCGCTCACCACGCGGCGCAGCTCCTCGCCGGTCGGCATCCGCAGCTTGCGGGGCGTGTCGATTCGCACCTCGGCTTTCTTGAGCAGCTCGCGGACCAGACCGGCGACGTGTGCGTGCAGCCACGGAACAGCGGAGAACTGGACCGCGTGCGTGACCTCATGGAGCGCCACCCAGGTCATGAACTCCTTCTCCTCGGCGCCAAATGCCTGAACGGCGTGCCCGAGGTTGGGGAGGACGAACAGCAGTCGTGGCGGGCGGTCGTCGACGGCTTCGTCGAGCAGCACCAGCTCGTACTGGCCGAGGACGCGCTGGGCCAAATAGCCCACGACGACCCCCACCTCGCTGCTTAGCATGAACCCGACGCCGATCTCGATTGCGGGACGGAGCGGTCCCATGCCCTTGGCCGCGCGCTGCATCACCGGATCGAGCAGGGCGCGCATCGAGTCGATGTTGATCTGTACCCACTCCTTGCGCGAGATCCCCTCGGGTTGCGGCAGCGGGCGCGCAGGTCGCAACCCCGTGTACGCGACCACCCGCTCCTCGGATTGCGTGGCCAGCGCCGCCAGGTCGACGCTCGGCAGCTGCGCGTCTCCGGTGCCCGCGACGTAGCTCGCGATTCGCTCGGCCAGGATCCAGTCGATCACGCCGGGATCCCCTCGAGCTGCCTCAGCGTCTCCTCGGTCCGCGCCGCGACCACCGCCGAAGTGGGCTCAGCATGGCTCAGCGGCGCGCCCAGCGGGTCCTCGAAGCTGGGGAAGCTCACCAGCCCGCCAGCCTCCCGGACGATCAGCTGCCCTGCCGCGGCGTCGACGGCGCGCGCCTTGCGCAGCGACACCAGCCCGTCGAACCGTGTCGCAGCGACCTGGCAGAGCGACGATGCGATTGTGCCCAGCGCGCGCAGCCGGTAGGCGGAGTCGACCAGCATCTCGATCGAGGCGGCCACCCACCGTGGATCGGCAGACTCGATCCCGAGCACCTCGAGCCTGCCATCGCGCCCGCGGCGCTCCTCGAGCGTGGGGTCGAGCCGCTCGCCGTCGAGCCACGCGCCCTCGCCGCGCCTGGCCCACCACTCCTCACGCGGGCCGAAGTCGTAGACGTAGGCGAATGCCACCTCGGCCATTGTCTCCCCGTCGGCTACCGCGATTGACAGCGCGTGATGCGAGATCCCGCGCTTGGCGTTAAGCGAGCCGTCGATCGGATCGATGATCACCTTGATCGCGGAATCGCCGAAGTCGATCTCCCCCTGCTCCTCGCTGAGCGCCGTGAACCGGTAGCCCTCCTTGCTGAGCGCCTCGAGTTGCGTCAGCACAAGTCGCTCGGCATCCCGGTCAATCACCAGTGTGCGGTCGCCGCCACTGCCCCGGTTGCCGGTCTCGACGGCACGCTGATCCGTGCTCGTGGTGTCACGGAGCATCTGCTCGAGGCCGGCCGCAGCTCGGCGGCACGCGCCCAGCCAGTCAGCGTCAAGTGCCGATCGGGTGGAGGTCATCTACGACCCTATGCTGTCAGACGTGGCGCTCACGCTTGATTCGTTGCTTCCCGCCCAGCGCGAAGCCGTCACCTATGCGGGGAGCAAGTTGCTCGTGCTCGGGGGCGCCGGCACGGGCAAGACGCGGGTGGTCGAGGACCGATTCTGCTGGCTGGTCGAGCAGGGTCTTGAGCCAGAGCGCCTGGTTGTGCTCGCCCCCACGAACGCCCGCGCCGACGCGATCCGCGGTCGCCTCGAGGCGGCGCTCGAGCATGGCTACGAGCAGCTCTTCGTATACACGCCGGTCGAGCTCGCGGCGCTGATCCTCGACCACGCGGGGGCCGAAGCGCTGGCAACGACTGTCGGGCCGGGGGACCGTCTGGCGATGCTCGTCGAGCGGATCGACGAGCTCTCGCTCCAGCGCCACGACATCGGCGGCAGCCCCACCGCGCTGCTCGGCGGTTTCATCCGCCGCATCGACCGGCTCAAGGCGGAGCTGGTCGACGCCGAGTCCTACGCCGCGTGGGCGGCTGAGCTGGACGATCCCGTCGAGTGCGCGCTCGAGCGCGAGTTCGCGGACGTCTACAGGACGCACGAGCGGATGCTCGACGAGCTCGGTGCCCGTGACGCCGGCGACCTGATCACCGACGCGCTGCGGATCCTGCGCGAGCGCCCGACCTCCGGCTACGGCGTCGAGCAGCTACTCGTGGACGACGCCCAGGAGCTCGACCTGGGGCCGTCGCAGCTGGCCCGCCTGGTCGGAAGCGCCGCCCTGACGGTGGCGGGAGACCCGGCAGCGGCCCTACAGCGATTCAGGGGTGCGGGGGACCTTGCAATGCGGCGCTTTGAGGGTCCGGGGCTCCACGTCGTGCGGCTCGAGCGCTCGCTCCGTTGCCCGGGGCAGGTGGTGAGAGCCGCCACCACGATCCTTGACGGCGCGCCGCTCGCCCCGGCCGCCGCCGGCGGCGAAGTCGAATTCTGGCGGTGCACGAACGAGCGCGCCCAGGCGCAGTCGGTGGCCGCCGACGTCGAGCGGTTGATCTCTCGCGATGGAGTCGGCCCCGGCGAGATCGCAGTGCTGGTGCCGTCGGTGCGTCAGGAGGGACAGGCGGTCGCGGTCGCGCTCGAGGAGCGCGCGGTGCCGCACCGGCTGATCGGGGAGGCCGCGTTCTTCCAGCGAGCCGAGATCCGCGACGTGCTCGCGTGGCTGCGGCTGCTCGCCGATCCGGGAGATGCCGCGGCCGTCGTTCGCGCGCTGGCGCGTCCGCCGGTCGACCTGCGTTCGGTCGACATCGCGCGTTGCACGCAGATCGCGCGCCGGCGCAAGCTCGACATGGTCGCCGCGCTGGCAGCCGCGACGGAGTCGCCGCAGGTTCCGCCCGAGGCGCGCGAGCGGATTCGCGTGTTTTTGAAGCTCTATCGAGCGGGCATCGCCGCGATCGACACCGTTCGCCCGGACCTGTACGTCCACCGCCTGATCGAACGGCTCGGCCTGCGCCGCCACCAGCTGTTCACCGCGCAGGCCGACGTGGTGCAGCGGCTGCGCGCGCTCGCCCGTTTCGGCGAGCTCGCGGCGGCGTACGTACGCCGGGCTCCGATGGCCACGCCGCGCGAGTTCGCGCGCTCGATCGCCGCGGTCGCGGAGTTCGGACTGCGCGAGCAGGAGGAGCCATCGCTCGAAGGCGCCGGCGTGGTCCAGGTGCTCGAACTGCAGTCAGCCGGTGCCTTGTCCGCCGCCCATGTGTACCTGCTCGGGCTGAACGGGGGCCTGTCGGTGCCGCCAGGCGAGCGGATCCCCGACCCGCTGCTGTCCTCCGAGGTTCCGGCCGACGATGAGGAGCAGCGCCGCCTGATGCTCCGCCAGCGCCTCTACGTTGGCCTCACGCGCGCCCGCTCGAGGGTTGTGCTCGCGTGCACGGTGGCGCCGTCACCGCTGGCGGAGGAGGTGCGCGGCGCCCTTGCGGGCGAATGGATCGACCGCGAGGAGGAGCTGTTCGGTCCGGAGGAGACCCTCCATTCGACCTACCGCCTGCTGCGCGACGAGCTGCTCGAGTCGACGATCCGCGCGGGCGGCCGGCTCGGGGAGCTGCGCTTCGACACCGACCTCGATGTCTCGCACGCCGTTGTCCGGTATCTAGAGCTCCTGAAGGTGGCAGCGTTGATCGCGCGGCCGGAGGGCCATTCTGTGGCCGACGGGCTGCTCGACGTGAACTCTCGGATCCTCCAGGCGGTAACCGCCGAGCAGCGCGAGATCTTCACTTCCTCGGCGCTCGACGAGTATCTGTTGGACGCGGAGCGTGACGCGCGCCGGCGAGCCGCCGCCGTCGCCGCCCGCGACGAGCCCTCGCTCGAGGCGTTCCTGCCGCTGCGCGCCGGCGGCGTCGTGCTCTCAGCGACGGACATCGACACATACCGAACGTGTCCGCTGAAGTACAAGTTCGCGCGCGTGTTCAGGATCCCGCAGGAGCCGTCAATCCATCAGCGCTACGGGATCTTGCTGCACCAGGTGCTCGAGCGCTTCCATGCTGGGGATGGCGCCGGGGGGTCGCTGCCGTCGCTGCTCGGCCTGCTCGACGAGCGCTGGCGCCGCGGCGGCTTCGGCGACTCCGAGGAGGAGCGACAGCTGCGCGGCAAGGCGGCCTCGGCGCTGACCCGCTACCACGAGCGGTTCCAATCGGCCGAGTCGGAACCGATCTGGTTCGAGCGCCCGTTCACGTTCAAGCTCGGGCCGCACCTGCTGCGCGGCCGCGTCGACCGCGTAGACCGCCTGCCGGGCGGGGAATACGAGCTGATCGACTACAAGACCGGGCGACCCAAGAGCCCCGCGGAGCTGGTCGAGGACATCCAGCTTTCGCTGTACGCGGTCGGCGCGCGCGAGTCGTGGAGCCTCGAGGCCTCGCGCCAGGCCTACTACTACCTGCTCGATGACGAGAAGGTGGCTGTGCCGTCCGACGGCTCGGGGTGGGTGTGCGACGTCGCGCTCGAAGTCGCGGAGGGGATCCTCGCGCAGGGGTTCGAGCCGACGCCCTCGTTCGCGGCATGCTCGATCTGTGACTACCGTCTGGTCTGCCCGGCGGCGGAGCGGTAGGGGTTTTGGGCTCTGCCTCGAGGGCCGAACGCAGCCGGATGACTCGCGCGCGGCCCGTTTAGCGAGGCTGGATGCCGAGCGGGCCGCAGGCGCGAGGGCGCTTTGTATCGCCGGGGAGGCGTGCGTCAGATGTTGTGTCCGCCGCCCTGCTCGCCCTCGCCTGGTCCCCGCTGGCGCAGGAAGCGCTGCAGGTCGCGGGCGATCGTCTCGCCAGACGGGAGCGGGCCTGACTCGACGCTCGGCTCGGTTTCCGCGGCCTGCTCGAGCCGCTCCACGAAGGCCTGCACGTCGGGATCGCTCTGCACGGCGAGGTTGACCTGGCGGTCATAGTCGCCGGCCGCCGATTCCAGGTCGCTCGCGTCGACCGCTACGCCGACGAGTCCCTCGAGCTTGCGCACGAGCGCGAGCGCCGCCTTCGGGTTAGGCGTGGCGGCGATGTAGTGCGGGACCGCCGCCCACAGGCTTGCCGAGGGCAGGCCCGCCTCCTGGCACGCTGCGTGCAGGATGCCGACGATCCCGGTTGGGCCCTCGTAGGAGGAGGTCGCCAGGCCGAGCCTCGCGACGAGACTTGCGTCCGATGCCAGACCGGTGACCGATACGGGCCGGGTGTGGGGTACGTCGGCGAGCAGCGCGCCGACTGTGACGACCAGCTGCACGCCAATCGCCTCGGCCAGGTCGACGATCAGCTTGCTGAACGTCCGCCAGCGAAACGAGGGCTCGCTGCCCGACACCAAAATCAGGTCGCGCGGGGCCCGCGGGACCCGCGCCTCATACAGCTCGACCGCCGGCCACTCGATCTTGCGCGTGCGGCCCTCGACCAACTTGATTCGCGGTCGGGTCGCCTGGAAGTCGTAGAAGTCCTCGGGATCGATCGTGGCGAATCGCTCGGCGCCCAGCGCGCTGCCGACGAACGTGATCGCACTCGAGGCGGCGTCCGCGGCGTCGTTCCACCCCTTGAACGCGCACACCAGCGCGGGCGCTCTCAATCCGTCGGGTCGGTACTCCCATTGCAGGGGCTGCATCCGACTCACCGTACATCATGGTCGCATGACTGCTGGAGATTCGACGCTGGTGGCGGTCACCTCGCTGCGCGCCGGTCAGGAGGTCAATGCGGTGTTCGCGTGCACGCGAAAGGACCGGCTCACGACCCGGAACGGGTCGCCTTACCTTGCGCTTTCGTTGCGCGACCGGACGGGGACCGTCGCCGCCCGGGTCTTCCGGGATGCGGATGCTGTCGGCGGGCGGTTTGAGCGCGGCGACCTGGTCCGGGTATCCGGCCGGGTGGAGCGGTTCCGGGACGAGCTGGTGCTGGAGCTGTCGGAGGTGGTCTCGGTCGCGGACTCTGGTGAGGTGGACCCGGGCCGCTTCCTGCCCGTGTCCTACCGGGATCTCGACGAGCTCGACGGCTTTCTCGAGCACTTGGCGGGGGAGGTGTACGACCGGCGCTTCCGGGCATTTTTGGACGCGCTGCTCGGTTCTGCTTCGGTGCGCGCTTCGCTTCGCCGGGCGCCGTGCACTGTCGGCGGTCACCATGCCTATCTGGGCGGACTGCTTGAGCACACCGTGGCCGTGACCTCCCTGGCCCACGACCTATGTCAGCTGCACCCGCGGTTGAACTCCGATCTGCTGCTGAGCGCCGCGATCGTCCACGACATCGGGCTGACGCGCTCGTTCGTATACGGCGCCGAGATCGGGCTGAGCGAGGAAGGGCGCCTGCTTGGGCATTTGGTGATCGGTCAGCAGCTGCTGCTCGAGCATGCTGGGGCTTTGGACGAGGAGCGCCGGCTCGCGCTGCTGCACTGCGTGCTCTGCCACCACGGCGCGTCCGCGGCGCCCGGCGGCCGCTTCGCCTCCGCCGAGGCGGTGGCGCTGTACCGGCTGAACGCGCTGGAAGCCGGCGTCAAGGGCGCGCTCGAGCACGGGCCGCGGCCCTAGTCCGGGAGGGTGGTCGAGAAACCGGCCATATAGTCCGCTTTCTCGACCACCCCCTCGGCGTGAGCGGGTGCCCGGCGGGCGTAGGATCACCCGCGGCGCGGCACGGGCCTGGTGGCCCATCCAGTCTTCAAAACTGGCAGGGCCGGGCAGCCCCCGGCTTGGAAGGTTCGATTCCTTCGCCGCGTCGTGGCTGGAAATCGGCCGCCTGTGTTGACGAACAGTGCGGTCGGCATGAGCAGCAGTCGAACGTCAGTCGGCGGCACTCAACGTCAGCGGAACATTGTTGCCGTACCCAGCCGTACCCACGAAAGCGTCTGAGCAGAACTGTATGCAATGGCGATCCGGGGTTCTCGCCGCCGGTCGGCAGCGGGATTGAGTGGCGGACTGTCACTGTTTCGTCGTCGCCGCCGATGAGGATGTCCCTGACGAGGAGCTGGAGGATGCGCGCTTGCTGGTCGGTGTCCATGTCGTCGAGGCCGTCGGTGAGGCGGGTCGTGAAGCTCTCGATGGTGTCGGCGAGCTTGAGGTAGTTGGTGGCGTCGTCGATCTCGGCTTCGATCGCGTCTCGCTCGGCACGTAGCGCCGATTCGCGGCGCCGTAGCTCGGGCATGCGGGCACGGAGTTCGTCGAGCGTGATCTGCTCGTCCTGGTAGGCATCGACCAGTCGCGCGATCGCGCGGTTAGCTCGAGTCAGCTCGGCAGCGAGCGTGTCGCTGCGGCGCGCGGCCGGGTCGGTCTCGCGCATGCTGCGCAGCCGCCGGTCGATCTCGCCGCGGACGAGGTCAGGCTCGCAGAGCAGCCGCCTGATCTCCTCCCAGACGAGCTGGTCGAGCTCCTCGGCCCGGACCATCGGGCTGTGGCAGCGGCGCTCGGCGGTCCGCAGCGAGCGGCTGCCGCACATGTAGTAGATCCTGCGGGAGTGCGGCTTGCCCTTCTCGACCTGATGCCACGCGTAGCCGCATTCGCGACAGACGAGCAGGCCGCGGAGCAGGCTCGGTCGTTTCGCGTTCCGTGAGGCGAAACGGACGCCCTGCTCCAGGCGCTGGCGGGCGAGCGCGAACGTGTCATCGTCGATGATCGCGGGGACCTTGATGATCGTCCAGGAGTCCTCGGGCGCGCTGGTGCGCTGCGGTGAGAGCGCTTGGCGCGCGCCGCGCTGACGCGCGCGGCGGGTCGCCTTGCCGCGAGCACCAGTGACGCGCGTCTTGCCGAACGCCGCCTCGCCGCGGTAGGCCGGATTGACCAGCATCCCGCGGACCGTCGAGGGATGCCAGGACTTGCCGGGCGTAGTCGTCGGCGTCCCGCTCTCATTCAGCCAGCCGGCGATCGCCGCCAGTGTCTGCCCCTCGTGCGCGTAGCGGCGGAACACATCGCGCACGACCGGCGCCTTGGCCTCGTCGATCTGGAAGTACGCGTCGGCGTGCTCTGAGCGACGCACGTAGCGGTAGCCGTACGGCGCGCGGCCCAGCACCGCGGCCGATCCGGACCGGGCGCGGTGAAGGCGCCCGCGTCTGGTGCGCTCGGCGATCTGCGCCCGCTCGTACTCCGCGATCATCCCCTGCATCTGACGCAACAGCTCGCCCTCGGGCGTCTGGGCGCGCTCGTCCTCGAACGCGAAGATCACCTCCACGCCGGCGCGAGCGAGCTCATCGAGCAGCAGCACCTGGTAGGCGTAGCGACGCGCAAGCCGGTCGGGCGAGTGGCACAAGACCACCTCGAACGATCCCTCCACGGCACCGTCGCGCAACCGCTCAAGCGCGGGACGCACGAGTGTCGCGCCGGACACTCCCTCATCGCAGAACACCAGCTCCGAGCCGACAGCCAGCCCGCGAGCCCCCGCGAGTTCACGCAGCTCTGAGACCTGGCTCTGAACCGTGCCCTGCGCGCGCTGATTGTCGGTCGAGACCCGCGCATAGATCGCGGTGATCCTGGCCGGCCTCGGCTTCGAATCCTCCATCACCCGCTACCTCCTCGGTTGCCTTCGCCGCGACGCGGCGACGTTCAGGAACGCAAGAGCCGTACGCCTGCGCGAGCCTCGCATCGACGAGCCTGTCGCCGACATAAAGGACCTCAACCCGCAGAGCCACCGTCGGACCGATACTCGTGCATCAGATGCCCGCGAAGCGCCGCCGCCGTCAGCGCCCCGATCCCCTCGCCACGACCAGCCGCGCCCGCACGAGCCGCTGCGATCACCGACACCGGCAGCCGCACCGTCAACGTCGCGGTCGCCTCCGGCACCGCCACCCCACCCGGCGACGCCTGAGCGGCGCGCACATACCGAAGCGCCTGCCGCGGCGAGAGCGAGAACTCCCGCTCCAAGGCCTTCCTCACAACCGCTGACCGAGACCCCACCACAAGCAACTCCGCCGCCCGGTTGACCCGGCCCGCGAACTCGTCGCCTCTCGCCCGTCGCTCGGCCATACGCCGTTCTATTACCACCCCTCACGGCCGATTCCTCCCCGACACCAGCCGCAAGAAGCGGTCGAACTCGAACCGACCTATTGCATACAGTTCGTCATAGTCCGCTTTCTCGACCACCCCCTCGGCGTGAGCGGGTGCCCGGCGGGCGTAGGATCACCCGCGGCGCGGCACGGGCCTGGTGGCCCATCCAGTCTTCAAAACTGGCAGGGCCGGGCAGCCCCCGGCTTGGAAGGTTCGATTCCTTCGCCGCGTCGTGGCTGGAAATCGGCCGCCTGTGTTGACGAACAGTGCGGTCGGCATGAGCAGCAGTCGAACGTCAGTCGGCGGCACTCAACGTCAGCGGAACATTGTTGCCGTACCCAGCCGTACCCACGAAAGCGTCTGAGCAGTGCTGATCGCCAGTGTGCTAAAGCCGCCTGGGCACTAACCGGCGCGACCGGACAGCCGCTCGCCGAACAGATCCACGCCGCCCTCCAACAGCATCCCGCCGGACTGTCCCGCAGCCAGATCAGCAACCTGCTCCGCCACAACCAGGCCGCCGGCGAGATCGACACCGCTCTTCAAGCCCTCCACACCGCCGGCCGAGCGACCGTCACCCGCCAAGCGACCGGCGGCCGCCCCGCGCAACTCTGGACCGCTGCGCCCAGCGCGTGAACCGCGCCAGCTACGCGCGAGTGGGTCGCATCCGCTCGCCCAGCCCGGCCCGCACCCGCCCGGCGTCTCGCGACACTTGATCACGCTCGCGCGAGCGGATCACCAGCGGAAGCGAAGCGGTCTCAACGCGCGACGCACAACGACAACCCCCCTGACCCGGCCCCCTTCACCGCAAGCCGTTCCCCGCCAGGAGTCACTTCTTCTTTCGTACCCCGCCCCTCGATGCCGCCCGACAACGGCATCACCATGCCGCAATTCAACGGCGCGTAACAACTCCAATCCAGTCCGCTCGGTCGTGCTTCTCGATCTCCCAGCGCTCGTTCGGCCGCGCCGGCCGCTAATCACGCACTCCGGCGGAGAATGCTTGCCCGTAACGACGCGAGTCTGGTAGGAAGAGTGTGGTGGCCGAGGAAGACGACATACGCGATGCGGAGTGGCTGGCTCGGGCCTGGCCGACGCTCGGCGAGTACGAGGGCCGCTGGATCGGCATCGTCGATGCGGGCGTCTGGGATAGCGACACCATGCTCGAGCCGCTCAGCGACCGAGCCCGAGAGACTGGCGTCGATCCGCTGTTTGCGTTCGTGACCTTCGAGCGGACCGCGTAGCGTGCACCAGGTCAACTACGCGACGTCTCATCCTTTGGTTGCGAACCCACCCGGCTCAAGCGGCAACACGGTGGCGCGGCCATGGGCGTCGGTTCGGCTCCACCACGGGGGCGGCTCGTGGCGTGTGTGGTCGTTGGTAGACACCGGCGCCGACGACTCGGTGATGGATGTCGGGGTCGCAGCGATTCTCGGCATCAACCCCTATTTACTCCCCACCGTGTCGGTGAACACCGCCAACGGCAGTGGCAGCTTCGCCCAGATGACCGCGATGACGATCGAGGTGGCCGGGGTTCAGGTGAAGGCCGATGTCCTGTTCGGATCGGTGTCGATACCGTTGCTTGGTCGCTCGGCCCTGCTCGGGCTATTCGAGACGGGGTTCGATTCAGTCCACTGGCACCACGCATGAAGCTTGCGCCCGCGTTCGCGTCCGCGGTGGCCATGATCTCGGCGTTGGCACCCGTTGCTGTTGCTGACACGACCACGACGCCTGTCCCGCTGACGATCCAGCTGACGCAGGGACCGGGGACCTCCGGCGACCAGATGCTGCTGTTGGAGGCGGCCGGACCGCCGCCGACGAACACCTACCTAATCAGCAAGGATGGGGCCTCTCAGTTGACCGTGTCGCCCCTGCCAACGGCCGACTGCCGTGCGGAGCAGAAGCACTACACCGGCCTTGGCAGTACGCCCTGGTGCCTGAAGGTGACCGGGATCGCGCCCGCGATCGCGGCGACCGGAACGCTGACGGGCGCAAGCGCGAGCATCGCGCTCACGCTCGACGTCCGTAACCCGTGGTTCCCGTGGCCGACGATCGCGGCGGTCCTTGGGCTGCTGGTCGCCGGGACGCTTCTGTACTTCACCGGCACCGCGGTGCCGGCATGGGTGGCCCAGTCGCTGCTCGCCTGGCGGGTACGGCGCGACGCCGCCACGATCGGACATCTCCAGAGCTGGCTTCGAGACAGCGCTGGGCACCTGACGAACGCCGATCAGCTTGCACGAGTGACCTGGATGGAGCGCTACGGAGTGCAAGCAGTGCGCGGTCTTCGCGAGAAGCTTTCCGCTGCGCTCCTCCAAGCAGAGGAGATCCCGGCGGCATCGCCGCTGCACGCGGCCGCGACGCAGGAGGCCGACAAGGCCGGCGGGCCGGTCGATGCGACCGACATGGTGGGCACGGACGGAAAGGTCGCAACGAGCCCCGCCGAGCAGCTGCTCACGCTGGTCAAGCAGGCCCATAAGCAGATCGACGACTGGAACAAACAGCTGGACGCGTTGCTCCCGCACATAACCAGCGAGGAGCACCGCCAGCAGGCGAACGCGCTAATCGAGCACACGCGCGCGCTGTTCCCATTGCTGTCGGCGTCGATGATGGATGACATCAGCCGAGCGATGCGAACGACGCTCGAGCGCGTCGCCGTATTCGTCCAGCAGGATGCCGCCGCTCAGCCCGATGCCATGTTGACCGCGGCGGTCGCCATCAGAACCGCGGCGACACCCTTAGCCGCAGCGGCGCTTGGCCCAGAGCCATCGGGCGGGGTAGCGGCCGGTCCGCTGGCCGGGTTCGGCCGAACCGCCGCTGTCGGGCTGTTCACGCTCGCGCTCGTGACCCTGCTGATGGTGATCGCAACAGCGACCGCGCTGACGGCGACCTACTTCCCAGACACCACGTTCGGGTCCGTCACCGACTACCTCACCCTATTCACTGGTGCGTTCGCCTCGGCCGGAGTCGCGGGCATCCTCGGCGTCGTCCTGGCCTGGACAAAGGCGTCGGCCTGGCGCGGATGAAAACACAGGCCGCCCGATTTGCGCCGCTCCAATCAGCAGCAAGCTCGGCTCGATTCGAGTTTCAGACAGCGGCTCGCCGGTCAGGTCCAGCAATACGATCGCTTTTGTCCTGTCGGCGGCCTCGCGTCCCGCGACTCGTTTGGCGACGGGGCGATCACACGGATCCGCCCGGTCCGGCAGACCGGCGGACGATCGCAATTGTCCGGAAGGGGCACTCAGGGCGGTGCCGGCGAGGCTGCTGCTCTTGTGCTTGCTACGCAGGACTTCGTGGCTGACGGTGGATGGCGCCCGTCATGTCGACGCCGCCGGAGTACTGCATCGCCGGGGCGGACCGGCAGCCGTGGCCGGGTCGGTCGACGTGGCTCGTTGCGTTCGGAAGCAGCGACGTTAGAGAGTCCGACGAGCTCGATCGAGACGACTGCCTGTAGCCCGTTCCGAAAGCACAGCTACTGCTGCAGTCGACCGCTGCGATTCGTCCCATGCGACAGGGACCTCTGGATCGTCGGCAGTGCCGTTCTCAGATTCGTTTCGGGAAGCGATCCCGTCCGCAGTGTATCCCCAGCCGGCGTTTGCCGGATGGCCGCGGATCAGGACGCCGGCAAGCACGAGGCGCGGCGCGAGCGAAGTTGCCGGGTTAGTCAGCCGGCGCAGGCCGCAAACGCCTCGGTCAGCTCGCTGCCGCAATCACGGAGCGACACGCACCAGACGATGCCCGGCCGCCAGTTGCGCATCTCGTCTGGAGCGCTCCGGTGCCGCGGGCTCGTCGAGATGTCTGTTCGGCGAGAACAAATGGGCCGACACTGGCCGCTTGGACCTTTGGGGACCTTGAGCGGGCTGGCGCAGGGGGTCGCGCGGAGGTTGCGACGCTGTAATCGAGGCAGGCGTCGGTCTGCCAAACGACGAAGGGGTTGCGTCCCACACCTTACGCGGGTGCTACGGTTGCTGCCGGGCGGGGGGACGCAAACATGGACGTATGGACGTGAGCCTCCTCATCGCCCGAATCGGGCTAGCGGCGATTTTCGCGCTAGCCGCCGTTGCCAAGCTCGCCGATCGGCGCGGCACGCGGGCGACCCTCGTCGAGTTCGGTCTCCCGACCGTCCTCGCGGCACCGGGCGCGATCACGCTTCCAGTCGTCGAACTGACGATCGCCGTCCTGCTGCTTCCGACACTTACGGCACGCTGGGGCGCGCTCGCCGCGGCCGCCACGCTCGTTGTGTTCTCGGCCGCGATTGCCCGGTCGCTGGCCCGTGGCGAGCAGCCCGACTGCAATTGCTTCGGTCAGCTGCGTTCGGCGCCCGTCGGCCCGGCTGACCTGCTCCGCAACCTCGCGGCCGCGGGCGTTGCCGTCGCCGTCGCCGCGGCCGGCCCGGGACGGAGCCTCTCCAGCGCGCTGGCGGGCGTCAACGCGGTGGCTGCAGTCGCGGGCGCGGCACTGGTCGCGATCCTGGCCGTGCAGTCGTGGTTCGGCTACCACCTGTTCCGCCAGAACGGGCGGCTGCTCGAGCGAATCAGGGCCCTCGAGGAGCGCCGCGGCGAACCGCAGCGCGAGCGCCAACACCCGGGGCTGCCCGAGAGCACCCGGGCGCCGGAGTTCGAACTTCCCGATATCGGTGGGCGCCGGCGATCGCTCAAGCAGCTGCTCGCCCGTGGCGTCCCGCTGGCGCTCGCCTTTCTCGACCCCGATTGCGCCGTCTGCACGCCATTGCTGCCGAGACTCGACCAGCTTCGCTCCGAACGCGCTGGGGAGATCGTGCTCGTAATTCTGACCCGCGGCGGCCAGGCCGAGACCCGAGCGCGGATCAACGGATACGAGTTCGACACGGTGTTGCTGCAGGACGAGCACGAGGTTGCAGACGCATTTCGCATCCAGCGAGTACCGAGCGCGGTGCTTGTGGCCGCCGATGGCCGGATCGCCAGCCCGGTAGCAGTCGGTCCGAGCGCGATCGAGGAGCTTGTGAGCGGTCACCCGACCCTGGAGGTGCACATGAGCGGAGCCACGGACTAAGCATGGCGAAACCCACCCACGATCAGATCAAGGCCGTCCACACGGCGCTGTACAAGCGCGGCCGCATGCAGAGGCTCTCGGACCTGATGCACAACCTCGCGGTATCGATGAACCTGGACCCCTCCGCGGACCTCCCCGCCAGCGACGTTCGCTATCCCCCCGGGAGCGGCCCACAGTGGTTCTTTCCGGACACTGGCGCCCTGGACAATCTCGTTAGCCGATCGGCCGGATATTGCGACCAGATCGCCCAGACGATCCTCGCCATGCGCGGCGACATCCAGCAGGTCAACTTTCCCAAAGCGGACAAACAGAACCTGTCGAAGGCACTGAGCGAAGAGGCGGCGTCATGGACGCTCCGCGGCCAGCTCTGGCGAGCGAGCGGCAAGCCCGGAGATCCCGATCAGGCCGCCGCCCGGATCTCGCGACATCTGACGAACGCGGCGCAGGCGGCAATGCTCGTGCAGCCGTACCTGAGGTCGGCGAAGGACGTGGGTATCCAATGAGCGCCGCCGAACCGCATTTCTTTGATCGGCTGGCGATGCGGCACACGCGGCGGCATGCGCTGAAGACGGCGATGGCCACGGGCGCCGCGCTGGTGGTTCCCTTCCAGCGCGCCTCCCCGGCGCGCGCCGACGACCCGAGCGCCTGTCGCAAGGGCTGCCTGCGGGTGTTCCACGAGCAGGCGCCCTCGTTCAGCGCCATCTGCACGCTCAAGGCAGAGGTCGCGGCGTTCTTCTGGCTCGGCTACGGTCCGGCCCTCGGCCTGGGCTTCTTCTCCGCCCCGGTCGCCGGCTACAAGGCTGGTGTCAGGCTGGACAAGTGCACCGACCGGGTGATGGCGCAGTGGAAGGCGGACAACTACGACTGCCTCCAGCCCGGTTGCCCCGGGTTCGATCCGCACATGAAGGGCGGCCCGTGCGAGTTCTGCGGGGCTCAGTGCTGCGCCGACCAGGGCGTTCCGGAGGGGTACTCCTGCTGCCTGATCTGTAGCTCTGGCGGCGGCTGTTGCTATTCGGTCACGGGGATGTGCTGACCGCTGCGGAGCCACGCCGCGTCGCGGGATTGGGTCGGTCCACCGATCGGGTCCTCGATACGTTGCTCACTGCCGAAGCGAACGCGGCGCTTCTGCCTTGCCACGGGACCCAGATGCACTCGCCGCGGTTGGCTTCACCGCTGCTTCGGACGAAGAGCAGCGGCGACCCGACTCGATGCTGGGGCCGCTGCCTAGATCGAAAGGCAGCTGTTTCGACCTCGCTGCTGCTCGTTGAGCGCACCGGCCGCGCCGGCGGCGAGGGCCTTGCTGTCGCTTTGCCGGGGGAGGGGCAGCGCGAGGACGACCCCTCCACGTGTGGGGGGGTCAGCAGTGGCGGGCTCGGCTCCGGACCGGTAGAGCGGGCCGGTCAACAGTCTGCTCTCGAAGGGAGGGAGCGATGTCTTCTGAGTTGTTGCTCGACGCCGCCGGTAGGCGGCGGTCACCCGCGGCGATGCCCGGCCACAACGCCGGGCACGCGCCAAGGAACAAGGGGCACGTGTATCCGGCCGATCCGCCGACGGTCGATGAGATCGTCGCGGTGATGCGCCAGACACCGCCGGACAGGCACGGGCTGCGGCTGCGGGCGCTGATCGTGGTGCTGTGGCGCGGCGGGCTGCGGATCCAGGAAGCGTTGTCGCTGCTCGAGTCAGATCTCGACCCGCGACGCGGATCGATTCTGATTCGCCGAGGCAAATGTAATCGCCGCCGCGAGGTCGGGATGGACACGTGGGCGTGGAGCGATCATCTCGCGCCTTGGCTCGCCGCCCGGGTCGAGCTGCCGATCGGTGCGCTGTTGTGCGTGATCGACGGACCGACATGCGGGCGGCCGTGGTCAGCGACCGCAGCGCGCGGTGAGCTACGACGCTACGCGGCGGCGGCCGGTGTGCGGCGCAGGTTTGCCCCGCATCAGCTCCGTCATGCTCGCGCCGTCGAGCTTGCCCGGGAGGGGGTGCCGCTGCCGGTGATCCAACGCCAGCTCGGGCATTCGTATGTCTCGACCACCAGTGTCTACCTACAAGGGATCGACGTCGAGGAGATCATCGACACGATCCATGCGCGGCGCCAGCCGATGATGCACGTCAGCGCTGGCCTCGAGTTCTGAGACCTGGCCCAGCCGAACAGGCGGGCGGGAGCGCTGCACGGCGCAACCGCCCGCTGGCCCCGTCCTGACTCAGCCGCTTCGCGAGATTGCGGCAGCCAGCCCGTCCTCGCTGGCGTGGTCGGTGCTGCTCGGGACCGGAAGCGTCCCACGGACTGCTCCGTGTCGATCAAACGGGCACTCCTCCGGCAAGCGGTCGCGTCTCAGAAGTGCTGTAAATAGCGGCGGTGCCGTCAGAGCGACGGCGTAGGTTCCCTCGATGTCCTGCAAGACCATTGAAGGAGGCCTACGCCGTGAGACGTACCGTACCGCCGTCGGCGGAGATAGAAGCCCGGATCGAGCACATGCTGTCGGTCGGGGTCGGTGAGAACCCGCGCGAGTCGCTCTCGGAGCTGGCGAGGCTCGGCGCGCGGCTGATCATCCAGCGAGCAGTGGAGGACGAGTTCGACGTGTGGTTGGGCCGCGCCCGGTATGAACGGCGTGCCGGCGGGTCGGGGCGAGGAGCGCGGCGAGGAGACCGGGCTGCGGAACGGGTTCCGTCCGCGCACGTTGCAGACGGCGGAGGGGGAGCTTGAGATCGAGATCCCGCAGGTTCGCCAAGCGGCTGAGACGTTCGCGTCGAAGCTGTTCCCCCGGACGCCGAAGCTGTTGCGAACGGAGCCGTTGAAGGCGTTAGTGATCGGCGCGTTCGTGCGCGGCCTGTCGATGCGCGATGTCGAGTCGTTGTGCGAGCAGGCCGGGTTGGGGAAGCTGTCGAAGTCGACCGCGTCGCGGATGTGTGAGGAGCTCAAGGAACGCTTCGAAGCGTTCAAACGGCGTGACCTGTGCGACGATCGGCTCGTCGCGTTGTTCCTCGACGGCGACGTTCATCGCCGTCAGACCGGACGGGCCGAAGGAGGGCGTGTTCAGGTCGCGTGGGGGTTTACCGAGGACGGCGAGCGTGTGCTGTTGGCGGTGAGCCTGGGGATGCGCGAGTCGTTCGAGGACTGGCAGACCGGAGGCCGCGACCTGATCAGCCCGCGGACTGGGAGCGCCGATGCTGATCGTCGCCGACGGCGCCCCCGGCCTGGACAAGGCGATCGAGCAGTGCTGGCCGGCGTCAGACCGCCAGCGGTGCTGCGTTCACCGCGCGCGGAACCTGTACGCCAAGCTGCCCGACCGCGAGCGTGAACGCGTCAAGCACGCCTACTGGCAAGCGTTGGACGACGCGATCAGCGAACAGCGACGCCAAACACCGACTCCAGGCGCTCGTCAACAACCTCGACAAGGGCGGGTTCACCGCCGCCGCGCGCTGCCTCGCCGACGACCTCGACGCGCTCGTGGTGCACCTGCGCTACCCAGTCCGGCACCGCCTGCGGTGGCGGTCGACGAACCTACTCGAGCGCTCGCTCGGCGAGGTCAAACGCCGCACCAAGGTGATGGGCCGGTTCCCCGGCGAGAGCAGCTGCCTGACCTTGGTCTGGGCGGTGCTCGACCTGCTGATCACCCACAAGACCAACGGCATCCACTTCAACGCGCTCGACCGCCAACGCCTCAAACGAGCGCGCTACCAGGGCAACGAGCAAACCGTCGAAGAGGAGGTGACAGCCGCCGAGCCCCCAACCGGCCAATCAGCCCCGACCAGCAACCGCAGCGTTGCACATCGGCGCGCCGTGAGCCCGTCTAAGCCTCCGCGACGAACACCCCCGACCGACACGACCCCCTAAACCAGAGCGAGCACGCGCCAAGGACAAGGAGGTC
>CAWGQT010000019.1:0-86940 GCA_963824755.1 uncultured Solirubrobacterales bacterium
GAAGAGGGCTATCCATTTAGGTCAGGTAAGGGCGTGTTCCCTTGGGTTTGCCTCCAGGGGCGGTAGACGGCGGGTACGCGGGCGACGCGGCCTGGTCGCGATGGTGGGGTGTGGTGTCGGCCTGTCGCTTTCGGGTTCGCGATCAGGCTGCTGTAGGTGATCGGGTCGGCCGCGATCGACTGCTCGAGCAGGCGGTAGAACAGCATCCCGCGGCGCCGTGAGTGGCGCCGGTTGAAGCGGAACGTGAACTCGTTGAGGTACGCGTCGAGGTGCTCGGCACCGACCGCGCCCTGGTGGGTGCCCAGCAGCCAGCGCTGGAGCAGGCTCGCGACGCGGTGGACACCCGGCATCACGACGTGCGCAGGATCGTTCTGCTTGCGCATCACCGTCCGCTCGTGCGTGTAGCCGTGCTCGGGCACGGTCCAGTACGCCTGCCACCCATCGGTGTGGACAGTCGAGCCGGGCTCCACGACCGCCTCGATAAACGGGATCAGGCTGTCTTGTGTGACGTCCGGGACCGACCGCAGGCGGATCCGCCCGAAACCCTTGGGGGACTTGATCTCAACGGCGATCGCGACGATCGACTTCGTGGCCGTTTCCCGCCCGTGCACGGCACCCTCGACACCACCGACGTACGCCTCATCTACCTCCACCCACCCGCTCAGACGCTCGCGCGCCGGGCGGACCATCGCCAAGCGAAACCGGTGCAGCATCGCCCACGCCGTCTGGTAGGACCCGAGCCCCAGCGCCCGCTGCAGCCCGAGCGCCGAGACTCCTTGCTTCTGGCCGGTCATCAGCCACGCCGCCGCGAACCACGTCGGCAGCGGCGTGCGCGTGCGATGGAAGATCGTTCCCGCCGTCACCGAGGTCTGACGCCCACACACGATGCACTCCCAGCGACCGCTGCTCAATCGCCAGCCGGCACGACCGACGCAGCGTGGGCAGCGGAAGCCGTCCGGCCAGCGCAACCACTCCAAGTAGTCGATGCACGCGTGATCATCCGGGAACCACGCCAACAGCTCGCCGTGGGAGCCCGGATAGTCGCGGCCGGCTGTCGGCACGAGCCAAGATTACCTGACTCAAATGGATAGCCCCTTTGACCGAAAAGGACCGCCGCGCCATGCTCCGAGCGGGCCGCCAGCGCCGTATGCGTCGCCCGCCGCGTCTTGCCGATCCCAGGCTCACCGGACAGCAGCGCCAACCGCCGCTCGCCGCCCGCCGCCTCCGCAATCAGCTCGCGCAGCCGCTCTCCCTCCGCGCTCCGGCCGACCAGACCCGCCGGCGGCGCCTCCTGAAGCCGCGCCGGCAACGGCAACAGGCCGCGGTCCTCGGCGCGTCGCTCCCACACCACCTCGACTGCCTCAAGCGGCTCCGGCAACCCCTTCAACTCAAGCGCACCGACAGACGCGAACTTCTGCCCGCGACCCGCCGCCAGATGCGCCACCAACGCCTTGGCCAGGATCTGACCGCCCGAGCAACGATCACAAAGCCGCGCCGCCTCGATCACCGGCATCCCGAAATAGTCATCGCCCTCCGCCGTCGCGTCGCCCGTGCTCAACCCGACCTTGACCACCAGCTGCTCCCCCGCCGAACGATTCCGAAACGCGAACCGCTGCTGGATCCCGGCCGCGCACGCAACCGCAGCCGCCGCGCTGTCAAACACCAGCATCATCCCATCACCGGTGTTCTTCACCTCACGCCCGCCAGCGTCCTCGAGCGCCTCGCGAATCAACCCGAAATGCTCGCCACGAAGCTGATCGGCCGCCACAGGGCCGACACGAGACTCAAGACCCGTCGAGCCGACCAAGTCGGTGATCAACACCGTGACAGTTTCAACCGATCCCAGTCCCAAAATCCCTCGCGGTTCCCGCCCCACGCCGGCCGACCGCGCGGAGGCACAAAATGCCTGATTCCGTTCAGGGAGAACCCGGTCCGGATGAGCTCCTCCCTTTCGACTTACCGACCGTATTGCCATAAGCACAAAAAACAACCGCCAGACAGCAACATCGTTCGAATACGAACACCAAAGCGACCCGTCCCCACTGCTACCTGTTCGAACTCAAACAGCTGCTAACCGGTCGTGCACCCGGCCGTCATTGCCTGGAACCGGTGGCTGTCCCCGCGCGAGCCCCGGCCGCTCCTCGCCGTGGCCCGCCGCCCGGGTGGGGGCTAGACGCATGTTCGATTGCGTGTGGGGGTGTTGTCGTGCCACGGTGGGCGGCGGTTTGGCGCGGAGGCTTCGGTTTAGCCGGTGGTTTCGTGGGGATCGGGAAGCGGAGCTTTGGATGATTCGTATGGGGCACTGGTCTTGTGTTGCTGTCGTGCGACGCGTGCGGTTAGCTGGTGTCGTGGTGTTGGTGTGTGGTGTTGTTGGTGTTGGTGCGGGGTCGGCGGTTGCGGGTGTGGCGCGAGGGGCGAGTGCGTCGTCGGTTGCGTCGAAGTGCGCAACGTCGGTGAATGTCACTAGTGGCTATTACGATGAGTGGGCGAACTCGGATTCGGTGTTCGCTGACCTTGCGCGGGATGGGTTTAAGTGTGTGGTGATCGTCCCGCAGATGTTCGCGAAGGATAGGTATTTCAAGAAGCTCACCGACCCGCAGAACCCGAGCCACACCTCGGGTGATTCTTCATTTTCGACGTTCTGTAACGGGTCGAAGGTCCTTCCCGCGAGCTACGCGCATATCAAGACTGCGATTGGGTACGCGAAGAGCCATGGGCTGGCGGTGGTGCTCAAGCCGCATGTCGACTCGTTGCACAGTGACACGGGTCTGGATGCTTGCGCGAACTTGTGGCGCGGTTTGATTAATCCCGCGGGCAGCAGCGACCAGACTTCGTATAAGTCGTGGTGGAGCGACTATGACCGGGATATGGGCGAGTGGGCGAAGCTGGCTCAGGCCACGCATGCTGCTGCGCTGGTCATCGGCGTTGAGTTCAGCGCGTTGACAAGCGACTCGCGCGATAACGGCGAGTGGACGAGTTTGATCTCCAAGCTTCGTCAGGACTACGACGGGCCGTTGGGTTACGCGACCAATTGGGATGCGATCAAGGAAGGTGGAACGAGCTTTTTCAGCAAGCTCGACTTCGTGGGGCTCGACGGGTACTACCCGCCCGTGAGCAGTCCGGGCGCGGCGGCGAAGGCGAGCGTCAGTACGCTTGCCGACGGCTGGGGATCGACGGCAGCACCCGCTTCCAGCAACTGCACCGAGAGTAACTTCGAAGGCGATCACAGCAGTTCGCTGGGGCAGGCGCAGCGGGTGGAGTGCGCGCACCTGCTCTACGGCAGGCCCGTGTACTTCACCGAGGTCGGATACGAGAGCAACAACCAGACCGCGTACGAGCCCTATAACGATTTCAGCGGCTCGGCCGGGAACAGTCTCTCTGACCAGCAGCGCGCGATCGACGCCTTCTATGAGTACTTCAACCGCTGGGACGCGGTCAGCAGCGATCCCAACGGCCCCAGAGACTGGCTGGACGGGGCGTGGTGGTGGAACGCCGATATCGGCAAGCCCGTCACCAACGACAAGAAGTGGACGCTCAGAGACAAGCCCGGGATGGTCGCTCTGTGCGAACGCCAGAACGTGAGCAAGTCGACCTGCACCGCGGCCAACCCGAGCACGAACGCGGCCACCCGGATCGCGCAGATACCGACCAAAGCAGCGCCGCTATCGACCGCCGGATTCCTCGGCTCATTCAACGCCTCACCACAGGTCGCAGCGCCGCCACCGCCCGGACCAGTGCCCCCTGGTCTGGTATGGCAAGGAGCGTTCAAGATCGGCGGCCTGCAGGCACCGTTCGGCCCCGATAGCGCTTTGCGGTTCGACGGTGCGGGCCGGCCCGCGACCGCGACCCGGATGCAGCCCTCTGATCTCGCCGCGCGTGCGGACGGGTCGGTCCTGGTGGCTGCCGCGGATGACGACCGAGTGCTGCTGATCAAACGCGACGGACGAGTCGCGGTCCTCGCCGGAACCGGAAAGGCCGGCTACTCGGGAGACGGAGGCCCGGCGACCCACGCCCAGCTTCTCGCACCGGACTACGTCGCGATGCAGAACGACGGCGCCTTCGCGATCTCCGATCTCGTCCGCGCGCGACAGGTCGACCGCCGCGGAATGATCCACACGATCGCGGGCGGCGGGAACCACCCCTACCGCGACGGCGCACCGGCACGCAGCGTCTCATTCATCCACGATCGACTCGGGCCGCTGATCCAACGCCCCGACGGCACACTGGTAATCAGCGCCGCAGACCAGGTCTTCGACGTCGACCGCCGCGGCCGGATCCACACCCTGGTCAAACTCGGACGATGGTACGGCCCCGGCCCCGGCGACTACCTACGCGAGGTCGACGCCTTCGCGATCGACGGACGCTCACTGCTGGCAAGCGACCAATACGACGGCAGCGTCTGGCGGCTGACACCAGGAAGCAAACCCGTCCGGATCGCCGGCAACGGACGCTGCAACGAAGTCTCCGGCCCCTGCCCACCATCCGCAGGCGACGGCGGACCAGCTACCCAAGCGTCCCTACCCGGACCAGACGGCCTCGCCGTACTAAAAGACGGAAGCATCATCATCGCCGAAGCCACCGCCTCCGCGATTAGACGCGTCACGCCAAACGGAACGATCACCACACTATTCCCCACCCCCCGATTCCCCAACTTCATATACCCCACCCCCACCGAACAAGTCGCCCTAGCAACCGACGGCTCGATCCTGTTCACCGGCTACCACACCGTCAACATGATCGCCTCGCCAAACACCAAACGACTCGCGATCGGCCTCATCGCCCACACCCTGACCGCACACTCACACCAGAAACTCTCACTCAGATTCGCCACCACACTCCCGGTACGCCTCGCGATCGACGTCCGACGACGAGCCGGCCTACACAGCACAATCCGCATACCCCTACTCGCCCGCGGACTCATCCACATCCTCAGATTCATCCTGCCGCGATTCCCCCCAGGCGCCTACCGCCTCACGCTAACCGCCACAGGGGCTATCCATTTGAGTCAGGTAATCTTGGCTCGTGCCGACAGCCGGCCGCGACTATCCGGGCTCCCACGGCGAGCTGTTGGCGTGGTTCCCGGATGATCACGCGTGCATCGACTACTTGGAGTGGTTGCGCTGGCCGGACGGCTTCCGCTGCCCACGCTGCGTCGGTCGTGCCGGCTGGCGATTGAGCAGCGGTCGCTGGGAGTGCATCGTGTGTGGGCGTCAGACCTCGGTGACGGCGGGAACGATCTTCCATCGCACGCGCACGCCGCTGCCGACGTGGTTCGCGGCGGCGTGGCTGATGACCGGCCAGAAGCAAGGAGTCTCGGCGCTCGGGCTGCAGCGGGCGCTGGGGCTCGGGTCCTACCAGACGGCGTGGGCGATGCTGCACCGGTTTCGCTTGGCGATGGTCCGCCCGGCGCGCGAGCGTCTGAGCGGGTGGGTGGAGGTAGATGAGGCGTACGTCGGTGGTGTCGAGGGTGCCGTGCACGGGCGGGAAACGGCCACGAAGTCGATCGTCGCGATCGCCGTTGAGATCAAGTCCCCCAAGGGTTTCGGGCGGATCCGCCTGCGGTCGGTCCCGGACGTCACACAAGACAGCCTGATCCCGTTTATCGAGGCGGTCGTGGAGCCCGGCTCGACTGTCCACACCGATGGGTGGCAGGCGTACTGGACCGTGCCCGAGCACGGCTACACGCACGAGCGGACGGTGATGCGCAAGCAGAACGATCCTGCGCACGTCGTGATGCCGGGTGTCCACCGCGTCGCGAGCCTGCTCCAGCGCTGGCTGCTGGGCACCCACCAGGGCGCGGTCGGTGCCGAGCACCTCGACGCGTACCTCAACGAGTTCACGTTCCGCTTCAACCGGCGCCACTCACGGCGCCGCGGGATGCTGTTCTACCGCCTGCTCGAGCAGTCGATCGCGGCCGACCCGATCACCTACAGCAGCCTGATCGCGAACCCGAAAGCGACAGGCCGACACCACACCCCACCATCGCGACCAGGCCGCGTCGCCCGCGTACCCGCCGTCTACCGCCCCTGGAGGCAAACCCAAGGGAACACGCCCTTACCTGACCTAAATGGATAGCCCTCACCGCCACCACCCCCGACCACCAGATCGCCACCGCCTACGCGCCGCTACTCCTCAGGCGTTGATTGTCACGCAAAGCGAGTCCCACGCTTCGTGGCTCGCGGAGCTCGGCTCTCGTGCTGCTTGCAGCTGACCGCCGGAGCGGCCCTGTCGAGTTAGCCTTGCGGCCAGCTATTTGACACGGCGTAGATTACGGTCTCAGTTGAGATCATCTGGATCCGCAACACTGCCACCGTTCTTCCTGTCGGTCCATCGCCTCCTGGCATGGTGGTGGACGGTGGGCTCTGGGGGCTGAATCTGGGTTGGGGGAGCCTGAATGAGGGTGATCCTGCCATTCGCGTGGCGTGTGATCGCGCCGGCATCGGTGAGAGCACCGAGCGCAAGGCTGATCGCTGGACGCCGAGCGCCGACGATCTGGGCGAGCGTCTCGCCGGTTACTCGGGGCAGGGCCACCGTTCGCCCCTCCGGGGTGTCCTCGCCCCAGCGGCCTGCGAAGTGCCAGAGAAGCAGCAGGAGGCGGTCTTCGACGCGTCTGGCTTGCCGGAGCGCGGATTGGAATTGCTGCGAGTCGGCACGGCGGAACGCGCGATCGAGCAAGGCCGCGACGATCGGGGGCCATGGACGTATGCGTTGGGCGAACTCGGGATCGAGCACGGCTACGCGGGTAGGCGTGAGCACCTCCCAGCTCACATCCCTGATCCCCGAATTCTCATGGGGCTGGGCGCAGGGGCGCATCAGGTCTCCCGGCCCCAGGAGCTCGGTAGACGTGATCTGGTCGAACTTGACGTGGCGGGCGATCAGCCCGTCGAGGATGAGAAGCCCAAGGTGCGAGCTGGTCAGAGGCTCATCGGGTAGGAGGGTGTTTGGTCCAACGTCAATATTGACGACCGGAGCGATCGCTGCAGCACTGGCCGATTCCAGCGCATGCGGCGCCAGGCCGTGGCCCAACCCTGGGTCCTCACGAAGAAGGTGCATCATCTCCAGTGATCGCTTGCGACGCGGGGGTTGCCTTGTCGGCGCGGGGCGCTGCCGTTCATCGTCCCCTTCGAATGTCCGGCCGCTCATCCGTGACTCCTGCGTTGTTTGTCTCGTCCTACTGAATACAGATAGTAGTAGCGTTGCAATAGCGCGGGCGCGAGAGCAAAAGCAATCCTGCGCGCCGAGGCCGATCACGCTGGATCCGCCGGATCCGAAAGCGAGTCGGTCCGACGTGAACCGTCGCGCCGCATGCAACCTCTGTGGCTCGCGGGTGCTTGCTGACAAAGCCGCTGCCGGCTAGCACCGCCGCGCTGGCCATCCCGTCAGCCAACGCCGTCGGGTTTAACCCATTGGAACGGCCCGGCTCGCGATGCGATGACGCACATACGGCGAGGCTGTTTCGCGCTGGTTGACAGCCGGTGCTTGCGTGGCATATAGGTTTGGCGCGAGAGTGTTGAGGGTTCAGTTGGCCGAGCGCGCTCGCTCGGCGGCTGGGAAGGAGTCCGAAGGTGACCGGGATCGTTGTTTTGGAGCGTGCGCGGCGCTTGTTGCTGTCGGTCGGGTTGATGTTTGCGCTGTTGGCGGGGTTGGCGGTGGTGGGCTTGCTGGCCGGTGCGGCGAGTGCGCTGGCGGCGCCGCCGGCGTTCACCCCGGTCGCGGGCTCGCCATTCGCCACCGGCGACCGCCCGGAGTCGGTGCCGTTCAGCGCGAGCGGGGGGCTGCTCGCGACCGCCAACGAGGGCGCCAACACGGTGTCGGTGTTCTCGGTCGGCTCCGGCGGCGCGCTGACCGCGGTCGCGGGCTCCCCGTTCGCGACCGGCAGCGCCCGTTCTCGGTGGCGTTCAGCGCGAGCGGGGGGCTGCTCGCGACCGCCAACTTCGCCGCCAACACGGTGTCGGTGTTCTCGGTCGGCTCCGGCGGCGCGCTGACCGCGGTCGCGGGCTCCCCGTTCGCGACCGGCAGCAACCCGATCTCGGTGGCGTTCAGCCCGAGCGGGGGGCTGCTCGCGACCGCCAACGCGAACGCCAACTCGGTGTCGGTGTTCGCGGACTCAGATCTCGCCCTGACCGGCGTTCCGGCGAACATCACGACCAACGCGACCGCTCCGACCGGGGCGGTCGTTCATTACACGCCGCCCACCGCCACCGATGAGGACAGCGCCGAGACCCCGACCGTGGGTTGTGTGCCCGCGTCGGGCTCCCTGTTCGCGATCGGGACCACGACGGTGACCTGCACGGCGACCGACGCCGACGATTCCAACAGTCCGGTGACCGCGACGTTCACGATCACGGTCAACGGCGCGCTGGCGCAGTTGCAGAACCCGCTGCTGAGCGACGTGAGAGCGATCCCTGCCACGATCGGCAGGCGGATCCTGGTCAACGATGTCAACGGCATGATCCATGACCTCCAGGCCGGGAGGACCGCCACGGTCTGCTCGGATCTCAACTTCATGACGTTGGTCGTTCAGGCGTGGTCCGGCGATCTGATGACAACGGCCCAGGGCGACACGATCCTCGCCGACATCAGCCAGATCATCGCGGTGCTTGGCTGCAACGCGACTTAGACACACCGGGATCAGGTCCGGCGGGCGCAAACAGCCTCGCGTCCGCCGTTCACGGTGCCCATGGCTTCCGCGTCTGGGTGAAAGCAGCCACGCGTCGACCGCGATCGGTCGGCCTATCGGGGGGTCACCTCGAGCCGTCCGTGGACGTGCTCGAGCGGGTGACCGTTAGCTGAAGGTCGCAGCCAGCCAGCTAGCACCAGATGGACGGATCTGACGAACAGCAGGGCGCTACCGATCGCAGCCAAGAGATCTCTCGCGGCATGAATGCAGGGCCGCGCATCTCTCCAGTCGTACGTGGTCGCGCGTAGATGCCGCCGAGCGAAGGCAGGTGCTTCAGCCCTGTGATCGCGACGACCGCCCGGACGACCATGCCGGGATGCGCCGATCTTGCGAGCAGCAGGGCGGCTGGCGCTTCGGACCCAGAGACGTCTTCCGGCGTCGAGGCGGGGCCGCAGACCGTCCCGAGCCGACGGTTGCATGTGCCCGTAAACTCGCGAAGGCGGCTCGTCGGACAGATCCGTCCGGGCGCCGGACGGCGGGCGAGGGAGTCAGTCCCGCATGTGGCCCACAGCGGGTGCGTCGTGATGGGGGAATCGAACCCGCGTTCGTGCTCGCACGGGGCGGGAGACCGGTGCGTCTTCATGACCGCCCGTGTCCGCCCGCAAGCCGCGGCCTAGGGCGCGGAGCTCTGAGGCGCCAGCGACCGGCGTCGCCCGGTACGGCGACGGCGTGGGAGAATCGGGGATGTGAGGGCGAGTGTCCTGCCGATGCCGAGACGCAGGCGGCTGCGGCGGACGGGCGCCCTGACATTCCTCCTGCTCCTTCTGTCAGTTGGGACGCCGTCGGCGCATGCCTCGGTCAGCGCTGCTCAACAGCTCGCGCGGAAGTACTCGCCGATTCTGATGATGCGCGCGTTGCGCGAGCCGTGCGACGACACCGAGGAGCAGTACTGGCCTTCCACCTCGGTCGACGTGGTGCTTGGCAACCCGCGGGTCAGATTGCTCGAGCACACCGCCCGTGGAACGCGCGTCATCAAGCGAGCGCCCACGGCGGCTGACCTGGCCGGGAAAGGAGATAGCTACTACCTCGACCTACCCGGCAACCCGTTGTCGCCCGGCTGCAACTACGCGCGGGATTTCGCTCAGCTACGACAGGCGGGACGCGCACCGGCGGTGACGTACGCACACATCGCCCGTGAGCCGGGGCGATCCGGATTCGCGCTGCAGTATTGGTTCTTCTACTACTTCAACCAATTCAATGACCTGCATGAGGCCGACTGGGAGGGGATGCAGCTCGCGTTTCACGCTGACACTCCCGCCCAGGCGCTGACGGCCTCGCCGTTCAAGATCGTCGTCTTTCAGCACGCCGGTGGCGAACACGCCGACTGGGATGACTCCAAGGTGGAGCGGCGCGGCACCCACCCGGTCGTCTACTCCGCGGCCGGATCGCACGCAACGTTCTATGGCTCCGCGCTCTATCTGGGCAACGGCCAGAACGGCTCCGGCGTCGGCTGCGATAACACAACTGGGCCGCTCATCACGGTGATACCACGGCCAATCCTGCTTCCTGACGTGCCGGTGAACCACGGACCGTTTGCGTGGTTGAGCTTCACTGGGCACTGGGGCCAGCATGAGGCCGGCTTCAACAACGGCCCTGCGGGCCCGAATACCAAGACGGTGTGGCGCGACCCGTTCACGTGGATGGACGCGACCCGCGACTCGAGCCCGACGGTCCCCGTTGGGTCGCTAATCGGACCTGCCATCGCGAGCGCCTTCTGCGGAGCGGTCGCGCGTGTCTCGAGCTTTCTGAACTTAGCTGCGGCGACCACCTTTGGGGCGATTGCCGTCGCGGCGGTCCTGATTCTCCTGATCCTGCTCCCGGCAAGCTTGACGAGGTGGCGGCCGAGTGGACCGGATCCGCTGCGGCAAACGCGGGCCCTGGGACAGATCCTGATCGCCGCGGGGCGCCTGTATTGGCGCTACGCGGGGCCGCTCCTGCTGATCGCCGTGACGGCCCTTCTGCTGATCGCCGCAGTGAACGAGCTCGAGCGACTCTTGCTGCACGCCGCCGGCGGGAACGACTCCGGCGTTACCTTCACCGGCTCGGGCGCCACCATCCAGATCACCGCCGGCGTTGGACGGATATTCGCGATCCCGGTCGTGTCCGCGGCTGTGATCGCGTTCGTGCGAAACCTCGAATACGACGGCTCGGCAGGGTTCCGCGCTGCTTGGAGGGCAGTGCTCGGCCGGCTGTGGCGGCTGATCGCAGTGGAGTTGCTCGCGACGATCCTCGTCATAGCTCTGCTCGTGACGATCATCGGGATCCCGTTCGCGATCCGCAAGTTCGTCGACTGGCAGCTGGCCCAGCAGGAGGTGCTATTCGAGGACCGCGCTGTTCGCGACGCGCTCCGGAGCAGCACCCGGCTGGTGCGCGGGCATTGGTGGCATACCGCGGGGGTCGCCGCCACGGTCTGGGTGCTCAGCGAAACAGCCGCGCCGTTTGCGCTGTATGCCCTGCTGTTCACGACCACCCCGATTACCACGGTGAACTTAATCGGAGCGTTGATCTCCGCGGTGCTGCTCCCATACGTGCAAATCGGGAGAACGCTGCTGTACCTGGATCTGTCCGCGCGTCAGGCCTCCGAAGACATCCCGGCTGGCGTGAATCTCGCAGTCACGCCCGCAGGATGAGCCTTTATAGGCAGTCTTATCGTCCACCGACTTAGACCTGCCTTCGTATCGGCGCGGTACTTCGCGCTGGACCGAGTCTTCTGCATCCTCTCGGAGCAGCGGTCCGCGGACGTGGCCCTCGCGCTCCGGCTGATCGTCCGGAGCGAGCACGCTGTCGGGTGCGGCACCTGTGGCTGCTCTCCTCGGGCAGAGCACAAGCGCGGTCCCCGCCGAAGCCAATAGTCCGCCGGCAGGATCCACGAGCAAGGAGTCGGCCTGCTCTGATGGGCGCGCGTCGCAGGTCCCGGCTAACGAGGGTTAGAGGCTTGGCAGTCGTCCTTGGTCAGTGCCGCCGACTGGTCGGCTTATAGCATGGCGAGAGCGGGTTCAGGCCGTGTCCTCCCGCTGCTGTCGGCCGTCGGCGGCAACGGTTGGCAGCCGCGCTGAGTCCCAGGCTCCTAGGCCGCCGACCATATTCGCGACCTGAGGTAGCCCCTCGCGACTAAGCAGGCTGGTCGCGATCGCCGACCGGTAGCCGCTGGCGCAGTACACGATCAGGGGCCGATCGGGCGGAAGCTCCGCCACACGCTCGGAAAGTTGCGACAGCGGGAGGTTTATAGCCCCGTCGACGTGAGCCACACGCCACTCCGGCGTGGTGCGAACATCGACCATGAGCGGCCCGGCCGAGGCCGCGAGCTGTTCGGTGGCCGAGCTGGCCGTGATCCGTTCGGTCCGCTCGATCAGTTCAGGGGCATCGTCGAGCTGTTGCATCCCGCCGGCGAGGTAGCCGACGACGGTGTCGAAGCCGATCCTTCCGAGCCGGGTTGCCGCTTCGGTTTCGCGGCCGGGGTCGGCGACGAGAACGACGGGTCGCTCGTGGTCGAGGATCGTCCCGCACCAGGTGGCGAACGAGCCGCCGAGGCCGATGTTGAGCGCTCCGCGGATGTGGGCGCCTTCGAACTCCGCTTGGTCGCGCGTGTCGAGCAGCTGTGCGCCGCTTTCGACTAGCCCGAGCAGCTGTTCGAGTGAGAGCGGCTGCAGCTCACGGGCGAGCGCATCGTCGAGCGTCGGGCGCTCACGCGAATTTAGAACCGCGTCATAGGTGAAGTACGCCGGCGTGTCGGGCTGGTCGGCCGTCACGATCTCGATGAACCGCTCGCGGCTCATCTGCTGGAGCGCGTAGTTGTACTTGCGCTGCTCACCGATCGTGGAGACGGTGTCAGTCGAGAGATGCTTTCCACACAGCGACCCTGCGCCGTGAGCGGGATAGACGAGCGTGTCATCGGGCAGCGGCAGGAGCTTGTCGCGGAGCGAGTCGTAAAGCATGCTCGCGAGCTGATCGGCGCTCCAGCCGAGCGATGCGCGCAGGTCCGGGCGCCCGACGTCGCCGATGAACAGCGTGTCACCCGTTAGCACCGCGTACGGATGGTGCTCGCCGTGATCGGGATCGAATACAAGAATCGAGATCGACTCGGGCGAGTGACCCGGGGTCTGGAGAACGGACAACCCCACCGACCCCAGCCTCACCTCATCCCCGTCCGCCATCGGCGTGAACGCGAACTCGGCGCTTGCCTTCGCGCCGAGGTGAATCGTCGCTCCGACGCGACCGCGGAGCTCGAGATGACCGGCGATGAAGTCGGCATGCATGTGGGTCAGGAACACGTGACCGATCGTGCACTGCAGCTCCTCCGCGTCGGCGAGATATTGCTCGATGTCCCGCTGCGGATCGATTACCGCCGCGGTACCTCCCACCCGGTCGGCAACCAGGTAGGAGGCGTGCGCGAGGCAGCCTAGGTAGTACTGCCTTAGGATCATCGTTCCGACCCGTTCGGCTGCGAGACGATCCGGATGTAGGGGCGCAGGGCTTCCCACTCGCCGAAGATCTCCTTCGCCTGCTCATCGGAGACCGAGCCGGCGATGATCACGTGCTCGCCCTGCTTCCAGTTCACTGGCGTCGAGACCTTGTGGTTGGCCGTCAACTGCAGCGAGTCGATCACCCGCAGCACCTCGTCGAAGTTGCGCCCGGTGGTCATCGGGTACACGAGCACCAGCTTGACCTTCTTGTCCGGCCCGATCACGAACACGTTCCGAACCGTCTGGTTGTCCGCCGGCGTGCGCTCAGCCGGATCGCCGGACACTTCGGCGGGCAGCATCCCGAACAGCTTTGAAACGTTGCAGTCCGCGTCGCCGATAATCGGATAGTTGGGCGCGTGCCCCTGCGTCTCCTTGATGTCGTTCGCCCACTGCTCGTGCCTGTCGGTCGGGTCAACCGACAGCCCGATGATCTTCACGTCGCGATGGTCGAATTCGGGCTTGATCTTCGCCATGTAGCCGAGCTCGGTCGTGCAGACCGGCGTGAAGTCCTTCGGATGGGAGAACAGCACGGCCCACGAATCCCCGATCCACTCGTGGAAATGGATCGGACCTTCAGTTGTGTCGGCCTCGAAGTCGGGCGCCTCGGCGCCAATCTGAAGCGTCATCTCTCCTCCTTGATCGTTTTGCGTTGGTCAACTCGTTTCGGGTCCTCACGCGGTTGCCAGCTGGCTCTCGCCCTCGACGGGCAGTCCGGCCTCGACCCACGCATTCAGCCCGCCGCCGAGCACCTCGACGTGCTCGTAGCCCATGCTGCTCAGCGTCTGTGCGGCGAGCAGCGAACGCGCTCCCGGACCTTTCGTGCAGTACACGAGGATCCGGGCAGACTGGGCGGCGCTGAGGGCCGCATCAGCTGACGGCGAGGACGGATCGGCGCGGATTTCCAGCAACCCGCGCGGGATGTTCACCGCGTCCGGGATGTGATCCTCGTCGTACTCGTTCGGCTCGCGAACATCGACGATCAGATAGATCTCGAATTGGTTGTGCGCGTGTGCCGCCGCGGCGGGGGAGATCTCCCGTGCCTCGGCACGAGCGGTGGCCACCATCTCGGCCAAAGTCTTGCTCATGGTTCCTCCTCTGTTGGATGACTGGGTTGCCACGTTGCGGATGATCCGCGTCGCACCCCGGTTCGTCATCGGGAGGTTGTCCCATCTTCGGAAACGCGCGCATGGGTCATGAGACCCACGTCGGCCCTACGGCTCGTCGATCACCCCGTGCTCGTAGGCGAAGGCTGTCGCCGCGCTCCGCGAAGAGACGTCGATCTTGCAGAAGATATTCGAGAGGTGGCGTGCGACCGTCTTGACGCTGAGGTAGAGCTCCGCCGCGATCTCGCGGTTGCTCTTGCCGGCCGCGACCAGCCGCAGTACCTCAATCTCCCGCGCCGTCAGTCCTGCGACCGATTGCCGTTCACTCAGCTGCTCCGCGGTGCGCCCGGCCTCCGTCTTTGCACCGAGCTGCTCGAATCCCGCCAATGCTGAGGAGAGCGCCAGCTCCGCACCATCGGCGTCGCCGACCTCGCGGCAGGCGAGCCCCAAGACCCGGCGGGTCTCGGCCGCTTCGAACGGGCAATCCGCCGTTTGCCACAGCTCCCACGCCCGAGATAGAGAACCGAGCGCAGCCGAAGCCTCGCCACCTGCCAGTTCGACCCGCCCTTGGGCCGATGCCGCGGCTGCATCGAGCGCCATGCTGCCGTACATGCTGGCGATCTTGGCAAGCTCTTCAGCAGCCCTCCTCCCGGGCGGCAGATCATCACCAGCGATCGCGATCTCCACCTGTGCCGCGAGAAGCTTCGCGCGCATGAGGCCGTTCGATTCCTGGGCCAGCGCGCGTCGCACCGACGCCGCCGCCGCCTCCGTTTTGCCACGTGCCAAGCGAATCAGCGCCAGTCCCGGTTGAGGCTCACGCCCGAGATCGCTCGCGCGTCTGAACGTCAGTTCGGCAGCGTCCAACTCGCCCCGCTGCCGCTGGATCTCCCCGAGTTGATAGAGCGCCTCCGAGGCGAACGCCGGCATCGCCTCGTGCAGGTCCTCGCTGGCCTGAAGCGCCTCTCGCTCTGCCTCATCCCACGCGCCGCGCAAGCGCATCACCTCCGCGCGATGCACGCGACAGAGCCCGGGAAAGACCGACGCCGGCTGGCTTTCACACCATCCCCGCAGCGCCTCCGTCCACTCTGCAGCACGCCGGAGATCGCCAAGTTCCTGACAAGCTGCGATCACGTTGCAGTACACCTGCCCGGTCGCCATCGGCCCGAGCTCCCCCTGCGTCGCCGAGAGCATCGCCTCATCGAGGGTCGCCATCCCGTCGAAGACGTCTCCCCGCCTGACCAACAGCCTCCCCTCGATGTACTGGCCGAGCGCGACGAGGTCCGGATCGCCGAACTGATGGCCGAGCGCGATCGCACGTTGCGCGCATGAGAGCTCCCCGTCTGAGTCGCCCCGAGATCGTGCGACCCGGGCCTCTGCGAGCGCCAGCTGTCCATGCTCAACACCCTCGGGTTCGCCGTCTAGCAATCGCCCGGCTCGACGCAGCCAACCAGTAGCGATCGCACTCTCGCCGCGAACCGAGAACGTGTAGAACAGCCGCAACGCCACGACCGCGGCCTGTCGTGAATGTCCATCCGCCACGTAGACGGCAACTGATCGCTCCCGTGCGGCGATGCACTCGGGCAGGCGGGATAACCACCACGCCGCCTCACCGAGCGCCTCGAGATCTGCGGCCCCGAGGTTCTCGCTCGAATCCCGCGCGCTCAGCGCCTCAAACGTGCCTTCCCACTCAGACGTGCGAACGCCGGCACCCGACGGATTGTCGTTGCGGCCAGTGTCCTCGATGCCCGCTTGCGGCGCGGCTGTGCCCTCCAGATTGGGAACCTCGGCCACCCGGACCCCTCGACGAACTGACATCCCTCGGTCCGTGGCATGTTACTGCCACGGCTCGTGCGCGCCGGCTTTCCCGAGCGGGTCAGTCTTCTCCGGATCGCGGCGCACACTGGGCCGATGACGGACACGCCCATGATGACCTGTCATGATCGCCCACTGCCGATGTCTTCGCGGATCGTGATACTCGGTGCGGGCTTCGGAGGGCTTGAGCTCGCGAGCGCGCTGTCGGACGCTCTCGGGCCCAAGGCGGGCGTAACGCTGATCGACAAGGGCGATTCGTTCATGTTCGGCTACTCGAAGCTCGAGCTCCTGTTCGGCCGAGCGAGCCGCGAGGAACTCAGCCTGCCATACAGCGCGATCGCGAAGCCGGGCGTGCGAGTCGTGCAAGAGACGGTCACCGCAATCGACCCCGAATCGCGCCGCGTCACGACCAATCGAGGCGGATACGAGTCCGACTACCTCGTCGTCGCGCTCGGCGCCGATATGGCTTATGAGGCGACGCCAGGGCTGACCGAGGGGGATGCGTTCTACTCGGTCGCGGGCGCCGCGCACCTCGCGGGTGCGGTCCGCACGTTCGTCAGCGGACACGCGCTCATCGGTGTCTGTGGCACACCGTATAAGTGCACGCCCGCGCCGAGCGAGTGTGCGCTGCTCCTGCACGAGGAGCTCGTCAGTCGCGGCGTGCGCGACGACTGCGAGATCTCCTACATCGTGCCGCAGCCCAGTCCGGTCCCGCCGTCGCCGGACGCAGCCCGCGCGGTGCTCGAAGCCTTCGCCGAACGCGACATCAAGTTCGTTCCTGGTCGGCGGATCGCGTCGCTGGATCGCGATCGCTCTGTCGCCGGGCTGGACGACGGAACAGAGGTCTCCTACGACCTGTTCCTGGGGGTGCCCGAGCACCGCGCTCCCGAAGTGGTGCTCGCGAGCGGGCTGGCGGTCGAGGACTACATCCCGGTCGATCCAGCGACGCTCGCGACACGCTATCCCGGGGTGTACGCCGTCGGCGACTGCGCCACCGCAGGGGTGCCGAAAGCGGGTGCGTTCGCCGAGACCGCCGCCGCAGCCGTCGCCGCCCGGTTGATCGCCGAGGCGCGCGGCGACCCACCACCGGAGCCACATCGCGGCACCGGAGCCTGCTACGTCGAGTTCGGCGGCGGTCGAGTCGGACGGGTCAACGTCGAGGTCACCAGCGGACCGCCACCAAAGGGAACCTTCGACGGGCCATCCGAAGAACTCGCCGCCGAGAAACGCGAATTCGGCGCCAGCCGCCGCGCCCGCTGGTTCGGGCCGTAGCAAACTCGCGATCGCTCGACGATGGCCCACCCGCCGGTGCCAGAACATCCACGAACGCGTCCTCATCAACAACCACTCTGGGGGGTGGCGACGTCGGCGTATCAGATCGAGAGAGCATCGGACGAGGACGGGAAGGGGGAGTCGATCTGGGATCGCTTCGTCCATCCGCCGGGGAAGGCGAAGAACGGCGATACCCGAGACGTGGTCAACGACGATTACGACCGTCACAGGAAGGGCGTGACGCTGTTGGCGTCGTTCGCCACGACCGCGTACCGGTTCCCCATCTCGTGGCCGCGGGCCTTCCCGGAACGCGACTGAGTCGGCGGTGACAGGGTCACGGGTGAACCGCCACCCGCCGGCCCAGCCCGTACAGCCCGTCGCGGGGCGCCCTCGCCGCCGACCGCTGCGAGCAGCGCACGGCAGCGCGAGCGGTCTCCCCGCTGGCACGTAGCTCAGCCTCCGCGGGAGCCCTCGACGCTTGACCGCCTCACTCCCCGTGAGCGGACGATACGACGCACGCGTGCTGGCGGAGCTGTCGTTCGGTGATCTGGTGCCGGCGATCTGGCTGCCGACGCCCGAGCTCCGCCAAGAGCGTGAGCGCTCGCGGTGGCGGCTGCACCTGGTCAAGCACCGCTCGATCCTCAAGAACCGGGTGCACGCGTCGCTGATCGCGTTCGGCCATCAGGTCCCGATGGCCGACCTGTTCGGCGCCGGCGGCCGCCGGCTGCTCGCCGAGCTGGATTTCCCAGAGCCGTGGTTCGGCCACGTCCGGGCGAGCGTTGAGCTGATCGACGATCTCGACCGGCGGATCGGCGAGATCGAGCGCTGGCTGCAGCGCTCAGGCGCCGATCACCGCTACATCCCGTTGTTGATGAGCGCCCCGGGGATCGGCTGGGTCACCGGCTTCACGATCGCGGCCGAGATCGGCGATATCAGCCGCTTCTCCTCGCCGGTCAAGCTGACCGGGTACACCGGCCTGTGCCCCATGGTGAGCCAGTCCGGCGAGGTCGACCGCCGCGGCCCGATCTCCAAGCACGGCCCCAGATATCTGCGCTGGGGGCTGATGGAAGCAGCGATCCACGCCTCCTCGCATCCGCTCTACAAGGAGCGCTACCAGCGCACCAAGCGCCGCCTCGGTCGCCAGCGCGGCGCGAAGGTCGCGCAGATCGAGCTCGCTCGCGAGCTGTCTGAGGCGATCTGGTACATGCTGACCCGCAACGAGCCGTTCAAGCCCTTCGCTTCGGCAGGCGCCATTTCTCGCCTGACTGCCTGACAGTCCTTTATTGACATGCGCCGCCGGAGCGAGCCCCGATAACACCTGGTCCTCGAAGTCTGATGAAGCGATAGAGACATGGGCACTGCTCCACACCATCACCCCCAACCCGCCCGCGCACCGTGACAACGTCCTGCCAGGTTCACGCTGTCGTGTCAAGCGCCATCAGCGCCAGTGTTCACTTCAGTGCTCTTGCTGAGGCGCTTGACACGGCCAGCGTTCACCCGGCGATCAACAGTGAGGGTGTCAGGCATCTGACATCGAATCGGCGAGGACTTGACAGCGGGCCCTCGTTCATAGAGGCGAGGAGCGGGGAAGGCGTGGCTGCGTGGGGTCGGACCTGCTTTGTTCGGCGTGCGAGCGTCGTGGCGCGATCTCGGCTCAGCCTGGTCAACCCGTGGGTTGAGTTCTGAGATCAACCCGGGGTTCAACCCTGAGGCCGACGACAGGCGGGCGCCAGAGGCAGATCATGGCGTCTATGACCATTACGGATTACCTCATCAACGCAGTATTCGTCCTTATCGTCTTCCGTCAGGCTCGCGAGCGCGAGCTTGATCGTCGTAGCGTGATCATTCCGCTGGCGATCATTGCGTACGTCGCCCATCTGTATGTGCACTCGATCCCGACCGCTGGGAACGATCTGGTGCTGATCGGCGCACTCGGGACGGTCGGGCTTGCGCTGGGTATTGCCAGCGGTTTCGCTACGCACGTCCGTGCCGGCGAGAATGGTCTCGCGGTCGCGCGGGTGGGCTGGATCGCCGGCGCTCTGTTGATCGCGGGGATCGGCTCGCGGATGGTGTTCGCGTTCGCTCTCTCGCACGGCGCGCACCACGCGGTCGCCAGTTTCAGCATCGCCCACCAGATCGGCGCGGCCGCGTGGCCGGTGGCGCTGGTGCTGATGGCGCTCCTCGAGGTCAGCACTCGGATCGCGATCGTCCAGCTCCGCGGCCGCCACGCGATGCGGTCCAGCGTCGCCATCCCCGCCGCGGCATGACCCGCGACCGTCCCACGTCCGATTCTCCGGCCCGCCCCTGGCGGGCCGGATCGCGTTCTATCGTCCCCACCGCGGTGACCGAATCAGAGGTAGGCTCAGGGCTGGACAGCGAGCGGATCGTTGAGGCTCGGGCGCGGGCTCAGGAGCGCCTGCATCGCCAGCGAGGGTCGCTGCGTCCGCTCGGCTGGGCGGTGATCATCGTGGTGGTGCTCGGTAGCGCCAACAGCCATCCGGTGCCCGGACTGCACGGCGAGGGACTGGCGGTGACGCTCGCGCTGTGTGTGTTCGCCGCGGCGCTGTTGATCGCGATCCGCGACAGCTTTCCCGAGCGCAGCCTCGGGCTGCAGGCGGCCGTAATCGGGGTGATGGGCGCCGCGGGTGTCGCGATCGCCGGGCTTCAGCTCAAGGGGGCCACCGGCGTTGCGGCCGGGGTGGCGGCGTTCTTTGCGCTCACTCGGCTGCCGTTCAACGCTGGCGTTGCGCTGGCTGGTGCGGTGACCGTCGCGCTCGCTGTGGTCACGGCGATCGCCGGCAGCGGGTCGTCGGCTGTCGCGGCCGAGGTGCTCGTGACGGTGCTGCTGGGGGTCGTGGCGCTCTTCCTCAGGCGGTCGCGGGAGAGCCAGGACCAGACCGAGCTGCTGATGGCCGAGCTTCAGGATGCGCGCGATGAGCAGGCCCGCGCGGCGGCAATCGCCGAGCGCGGCCGGATCGCGGGCGAGCTGCACGACGTGCTCGCGCATTCCCTGTCCGGCGCCGCGATCCAGCTACAGGGGGCGCGCAAACTCGCCGACCGCGAACACGCCACGCCGCGTCTCAGTGACGCGATCGATCGCGCCAGCGAGCTCGTCAAGGCCGGACTTGCCAACGCCCGCCAAGCCGTCGGCGCACTGCGCGGAGACCCGCTGCCTACCCTCGCCCAGCTTGCGTCGCTGATCGAGAGCTACAGGGCCGACATGAACCTCGACGTCACGCTGCGGATCGAAGGCGAGTCCCGGACGCTCCCAGCCGATCGGAGCCTCGCGCTATACCGCGGCGCACAGGAAGCGTTGACGAATGTCGCACGATACGCGCCGAGCGCTTGCACCACGGTTACCCTGCGCTACAAGCCCGACCGCACCACGCTGTCGGTCGACAACGGACTGTCGGCGACCCCTGCCCGCGAGGGGATGGGCGGAGGCCGGGGACTTGAGGGGCTCCGCGAGCGCGTGGAACGGGCCGGCGGCACCCTATCGGCCGGCCCGACCGCCGAGGGCTGGCGGATCGACATCGAGGTACCCGGATGACAATCCGCGTCCTGATCGCAGACGACCAGCCGGTCGTGCGCGACGGACTGGCGATGCTGCTCGGCCTGATCGACGACGTCGAGGTCGTCGCTACCGCTGCCGACGGAATCGAGGCGGTCGAGTGGGCCCGCGCTGAGCGGCCCGACATCGTGCTGATGGACCTGCGGATGCCGCGCCTCGAAGGCGCGGACGCGACCCGCCAGATCCTCGCCGCGTACCCCGAGACCCGGGTACTGGTTCTAACAACCTACGCGGATGATCAGTTCCTCTTCCCGGCACTGAAGGCCGGCGCCCGGGGCTACCTGACCAAGGACGCGACCGCCGAGGAAATCGAGCATGCGATCAGAGCGCTCATCGCCGGCCAGACCCACCTCGACCCCGCTGTCCAGCAGCGACTCGTGACCGCTGTCCTCGATCAAACTCCGCCCACACCCCTCGGTGAGCCAATACCGGCGCCAGCGCCCAACCTCCCGGACGAGCTCACGCCACGCGAGATCGAGGTGCTCAAGCTAATCGCCCTCGGCCTATCCAACAGCGAAATCGCCGACAAGCTCGTCCTCAGCAACGCAACCGTCAAGACCCACATCAACCGGATCTTCTACAAAACCGGCGCCCGCGACCGCGCCCAAGCCGTGCGCTACGCCTATAAACACGGGCTGGCATAGCACCGAACCGTCGCAACGCGTCAGCGCGCAGACCTGCTTCGGCGACGGCACAAGCATCTCCAAGTTCGCGGGCGTTCCCCGCTCCGCGCGGAAAGCTCGCATCCGCCGACGAGTGCTTTCGTACTTCAGCGGCTCTGCCGCTGACTTGTGCTTCGCGATGATCGAGCGGCGCGGCCGTCCCAGTGGCGCGCGAGTGCTTGGCCACTCAGTGGAAGGCTGTTGTCCGGATCGGTGATGTCCGGCCGGTGAGCTTGGGTTCTCGGGCGGCGGCGGGCTGACTCTCTTTGCCACTGTCGACCCCTGGGGGTCTGACCGGCTTTCGCTGTGTCGCCCGTCGCCGACCGAGGACCGCCGGCGTGACTTGATAGGAGCTTGCCAGAGCCCAACTGAGTGCTGTCCGCCGGCGATCCGCTTCGTCAGCCATATCTCACGAAGGGACGGGTACATGATCGTGATCGGGGTGGACGCACACAAGCGGACGCACACGCTTGTCGCGCTTGATGCGGGGACCGGCGTCAGCCGGGGCGAGACAACGGTTCAGGCCAGCGATGATGGCGTCCTTGCCGCGCTGCGGTTCGCCGCGGGCGTTGAGAACGAGCGGGTGTGGGCGGTGGAGGACTGCCGGCATGTCACGAGCCGGCTTGAGCGTGCTCTGCTGGGTGCTGGTGAGCGGGTGATCCGGGTCCCCCCATCGCTGACCGGCGCGTCGCGGAAAGCGACCCGGACGGCGGGGAAGTCTGACCCGATCGACGCCCGGGCGGTCGCGCTCGCCGCGATCCGCGAGGGGGTTGAGAATCTGCCGGTCGCGTTCCTAGACGAGCAGGCGCACGAGATCCGCGTCCTCTGCGATTACCGCGATCAGCTCATGAGCGAGCGCACCCGTCTGATCAACCGGTTGCGCTGGCATCTGGTCCGGATCGCGCCGCAGCTCGAGGCGCAGCTCGGCCCTCAGGCGCTGAAAGGCCCCCGCATCCGAGCACGGCTCGCCCGGCAGCTCGGGCAGCTGCCGGCCAGCCCGCAGCTGCGGGTCGCCAAAGCGCAGCTGCGGCGGATCAACGAGATCACCAAAGAACAGAAGGACCTGTTCGCCGAGCTCACCGCCCTGATCCAGGCGCACGCCCCGCAACTGCTTGAGCAGCGCAGCATCGGGACCGTGACCGCCGCCGTGATCATCGGACGAACCGCCGGCGCCCAGCGGTTCCGCAGCGAAGCGTGCTTTGCCCGGCACGCCGGCACCGCACCGATCCCGGCCAGCTCCGGCAAAACGACCCGTCACCGCCTGCACCGCGGCGGTGACCGGCAACTGAACCGGGCGATTCACATCATCGCGCTCGGCCGGGTCGCGTGGGACCCCGAGACCCGCGCCTACATCCAACGTCGCGTCTCAGACGGCAAGACCAAACGCGAAGCGATCCGCTGCCTCAAACGCCACATCGCCCGGCAGATCTTCCACCTCCTCTACAACGCCCAACCAGCCAGCCCACCACCGAGCGTGGAACCGGCACCGCGGGTCAGAGTCAGCGCCCCAGCACTGATGCCATGCACCCGGTGAAAGCCCGCAAATAGCGAACACCACTTGACATAGGAGCTGCGAAAGGACTCGCCGAGTCGGACGTCGTCCGCGCCATCCCTATGGCGACGGCAGGATCGCCCGGGTAAGCCAGCCATGTGACGGCTCGCCTACCTTGGACGTCGCGGGATCGTCGCTACGGAGAACGTCGATGCACGGTCAGTCGCTCGTCCGGATGCCCTTTGGGACGTAGTCGAAGAAGCGCTCGACAGTCGCGCCGCTGCTCCACTCAGCCCGAAGCGTCGTGCGGCGCTCGACCCGGCGCAGCGCTGATAGGACTGCTCGGTTGAGATCGCGTGCGCTCTCGCCCTCGAGTTGCACGCGGACCCGCAGTCCGGTCTCAGTCGTCTCGATCGTGGCGTCGGGGAAGAGGTCGTGCAGCGCAGCGAGCACTTCCTGCGGGCTCGCTGAACGAACGTCGCCGTCGAGGTCGAATCGTCTGGACACCGTCGCAGGAGTCTCACGGACAGGCGGGTCGAAGCGCAGGCGATCGCTTACGCCTCTGAACCGGCCCCGGAGCTCATGAGCGCTCATAGGACAAGCTTTGGTTGCCTCGACCGCCGCCGGGAGAGGGCCACGATCGCTTGCCCTTTAGTGGAGGGCCTGCCAAAGACCAGCCCGTCCCGACGGTGGTGAGGTGCCGCGAGCGGCAACAGGACGTAGCCCCGAGTTGCGAGGGCCTTGTCTATGAGCACCCGCAACGGTACCTCCAGGTCGGGGCGCTGTGAAGGTGACTCGATCACTGGAGGGTGGAGATGGCGGAGCGGTATGCCGGGATCGATTGGGCGTCGGACAAGCACGACGTGCTCGTGGCTGACGAGACGGGCACGGAGCTGCTGGCGGGGACTTATGCGCATGACGAGAAGGGCGTGATCGCGTTGTGTCGCGTGCTGGTGCGTCTGGAGGTCGTGTTGGTTGCGATCGAGCGGCCGGACGGGCTGCTGGTCGAGCGGCTCTTGGACGCGGGGTTGCGGGTGCTGGCGCTGCACCCGAACAAGGTGGCGGCGGCGCGTGACCGGTTCCGGGTCGCGGGTGGGAAGTCCGATCGGTTTGACGCATTCGTGCTCTGTGAGCTCGCGCGCACCGATCATCACCGCTTCCGGGTGCTCGAGCCCGATTGCGATCAGACGAAGGCGATCCGGGCGCTGACCCGCGCGCGCGAGGATCTCGTCGCGGCGCGCACGGGGATCGTCAACCAGCTCCGTGCCGAGCTTGAGCGGTTCTGGCCCGGCCCGTTACGGTTGTTCAGTCACATGGACGCGGAGATCTTTCTCGCGTTCCTTGAGCGCTACCCAAGCCCGGCGGACGCTCGCGGTCTGGGAGTGGCTCGGATGCAGGCGTTTCTAGTGCGCGAGCGGTATTCGGGCGGGCAGCATCCGACGGCGTTGATGGCGAAGCTCCGTAGTGCGCCACGCGCGAGGGTCGGAGAGCTCGAGCTCGCCGTCCGCCGGCAGCTGGTGCTCGGGTTCGTGCAGGTGGTCCGGACGCTCAACGCGCAGGTCAAGCAGCTCGAAGCCGAGATCAGAGTGCAGGTCCGTGCGCATCCGGACGGGCGGATCTTCCTCTCGCTGTTCAAATCACCGAACAGCGTGATCACGGCCGCGGAGCTGCTCGCGGAGATCGGCGATTGTCGTGAGCGCTACCCCGACCGGGACGCGCTCGCCGCCGACGCCGGCCAAGCCGCGGTCGCCGTGGAGTCCGGCAAATGGAAGACCGCCGGCTTCCGCCGCGCGTGCAACAAGAGGCTGCGTGTCGCGTTCTGTCGGCTCGCGGACTCAAGCCGCCACTGGCACCCCTGGGCACAGAGTCTCTACGCGCAGGCACTCCAGCGCGGTCACGAGCACCCGCGCGCGATCCGGACCGTCGGCCGTGCGTGGTGCCGAGTCGTGTGGCAATGCTGGCGCAACCACACCCCATACGACCCTGAGCAACACCGCGCACTACAGCGCCACATCACAGTGACCATCCCAAGGCAGTCGGGCCCAGTGCCCGACCTCGCTGCCACCCAGCGGATGGCCGGCGCCACTGTCACCCAACGGGCGGCCCGCCCGGGCCGAGCGCGAAGCGCTTGATAGCCAGCCGCCATCCGCTAACCACAGGAGGTTGACACAGGACGTCTTCGGCGACCGAGCACTCGTCCCGCGCGCGATCCGGTCCGGTGCGACGCCGCACCACTGGATCGTCGCCAAACCAATCGTGTGCTCGACGCCCCGCGGAGAGACGAAAGCGATCGCCGGCCGGGGTGCGCGGTTTCCGCGCTTAAGAGGTCTCGGCCCGAAGCGGCGTGCAGTACCGCGGGAGAGGCAAAGGAGGTCTCGGCTCGCCGTCGCCTCGACTGCTCGAGACGCTTCTCTTCCGCATCGTCGGGAGAGACCAGAAGCCCAGCATTGATGCGGCCGCATCGTCGCAACTAGCCCGAAGCGAAAGGCTGCCGGTCGCTTCCTAGTCTTCCGCGTGAGCGAAGACCTCGCGGTGCGCTCCTCAGAATCGAGCGTTTTCGAGGAAGCAGCGGCCACTGTTGTTGCGACGATCGCCGGAGAGTGCCGCTCGTAAGCAGGACCGACAGCCGCCCCACGGGCCCTCGCCGGAACGATCACCGCGCCTCCAAGCTCACTGTCCACCGCTCAGGCGTGCCGGAGCTGTCGACCGTGAAGCATCGATAGACGCCCGGGGGTACGGGGACACTTCCGCTCGGGGTGTCGGTCGTGACGAAGCTCATGTAGTGCGCCGGTCCGGCTAGCTGACTGGTACAGCCGGGTCGACCCGAATCCCAGTAGCGAACGTTGAAGTAAGCGGTGCTGGGCTCCATGCCCCCCACCGCCCACCGGAGAATCGCCGGGCGCGATACGCGCAGAGTTCCGTATTCCCGATACCCGGAGCCAGCCAGATGCGCCGGGACGCCCAGATTCGCCTCCGTGGCTGTCGTGGTGGCCATCGTGGTCGGCGACGTGATGCCAGGAGAAGGTAGCGACGTGCTGCTCTGCGATGTGGCAGCACCGACTGCCACGCTGCCGATGAACACAGCGACCAGCCCGAGGACGATCCAGCGCTTCATGCCTTGTCTCTTCGTTGTCGTCCGGTCCCGCCGCAGCAGGATAGCGGCCTACTTTTCAGGTGGGTCTGCGACCGACAGCTAGCCATCGAGGCGCCGATTCGTCTGGTGGAGGGGCGTGACGGACTGTCGTAAAGATCGAAAGGGAGCGGTAGCGCCCTCCGCCCGGCGGCGTTGGCGAGACCTGCTTCGCTTGCGTGACGCGCATTTCGACGCCGTTCGGTGCGGTCTCGCAAAGCGCGGTCAGTAGGGCTCGGTTTCGGCCAACGCCCTGCGCTTCTGCTCCGCCTGAGAGGAGCGGCCGTGACCGCGCCGGGACGAACCGCCGCGTCTCGATCGGAGCGGCGGTGTTCGCGCTATCTGAGCGTCGCCTGGTTAGGGATCCCGTCGTGCAGCCACGTGAGCGTGCTACCTCTTAGCTGTAGATCGGTGAGCGCTGTGCCGGTACCCGGAGGGGCGGCGTCAAGGACTCGCGTGCCGCTGCTGTCGTGCGCGAAGACCTGTTCGGCTGCGCAGGGTGTGGTGATCGCGCATAGGGGACTATCGACGAGCGCTGAGCTCCACGTGGATCCGCCCGCCGCCGGGTTGGTCGAGCTGCCGATGCGGCCCTTGGCGTCCACCTCCACGCAGAGTGAGACAGAGGGGCAGGAGGCCGTGATCCCTCCACCGTAGTAGTACGGCCCTGGGTCGGGACCCTGCGAGACGCTCCAACTGCCCCCGCGACCGGCGGGGTTCGTGGAGGTGATGACGTTGCCGACGTAGTCGAACGCAATACACAGCGACACCGACGCACAGGAGACGGTAACTGGCTCCTTGCCGTCATCGACGTGAATGAGGGCCCACGCCTCCGCGCCACCGGTGGGGTTGGTCGAGATCACGACGTTCCCACCGGAGGAGTCGTCGGCCGTGGCGACACAAAGCGACGCGGACGGGCACGAGATCGAGTTCAGCGCAGGGTAATGCGGGTCCGGGTCCACGCGCGCCGGGGCGCTCCAAGCACTGGCGCTGCCAGCAGGGTTGGTGCTAGTAAGCACGTTCGCCAGGTTGTCAACAGCGACACACAGCGAAACCGACGGACACGACACGGCGTTGATCGAGGTGCGGCCATCGATATTCGTGGTCCTCCACGCGGCCGGACCGCCGATCGGGTTCGTCGAGACCACGACATCTCCAACAGCGTCAACGGCAACGCACAGCGACGCCGAAGGGCACGAGATGCCCGTGACCTGGTGGTAGCCGCTGAACAGCGACGTGACCGTCCACGCGGATGGTCCGCCGGTCGGGTCAGTGGATGTAAGCACGGCGTCGCCGGCGGTCGCAGCGCAGAACTGAGCGGTCGGACACGAGATAGCTCCCTGGATGCCCGCCGGCAGCTTCGTGATCGTGCACGCGCTCCGGCCTCCCGACGGATTTGTAGAGGTCAGCAGGCTGCCGCCGGCATCGGATGCGACACACAGCGACATCGACGGACAGGACACTCCCTTCAGGGCGGTATAGGTCGCCACCGGATATGTGGTCAGATGCCAGGCGGCAAAACCGTGCGGGTCGAGCAGCGGACCGGTGAACTGCAACTGCGCCGAACAATCCCAGTCATAGGCGTCCGTCGCCTTTCCCGCCAGCAGGTCGTAGATCGTCAACGTCCCCGAGCAGCCGTATCGGCCGCCACCCGCGTAGTCGACGCTGTCGTAGGCCACATACGCGCCCGAGAGGACCACGCGACCCACAGTGATGACGTCGCCGTACCCACCGTAATAGGCGATGTCGTCGGCGAGCCGGTGAAAACCGCCCCGGCGGCGGAGACAGTAACGCCACTGCGCAGTGGTCAGAGTGCCATTCGAATCTACGCGGTGCTCGTTCAGCTTGACGATCACAGCCTGCGCGTCCCGGGCCACGACCTTCCAGCCGTGCGGCGTCGCACACGGCGACTTGTGGTCGTGCGTTGTCGCTGACGCAGACGCAGGCACAAGCCCCACGACCGCCGCGAGAACTGCAATCGCCCAACGCAGCACGCGCATCAACCCTTTCAACGCACCCACGATACTGAAGTTTCGACACAGGCCGGCTTTCGCATTGGGCTTACTGGTCAAGCTTCCCTGGTCGGCGGATGTCGGGAAGAGCGCCGCTTTGGGCTTGCCCGTGCAGAGGGCCGCTTTTAGACCAGCGCCTTCCCGACGTTCCGTCGAGGTGCCCATAGAGCGGCAACAGGAGGTCGCGCCCTTAGAGCGCCATCAGTAAGCAACCGCCAGGGTACCTCGCGCCGACCCGTGTCAACCAGGTCGGATGAAGGGAGTGAAGGTGATCAGTGAGGGGCGGTTCGCTGGCGTGGACTGGGCCAGCGAGGAGCACGCGGCGTGCGTGGTCGACGAGCGAGGTCGGATCGTGGAGGGCCGGCGCTACCGGCACAACGAGCCGGGGATCCGGGCGTTGTGCGCCAGGCTGGTCCGGTTGCGGGTGGCGCTGGTCGCGCTCGAGCGACCCGACGGGTTGTTGGTCGAGCGGTTGTTGGACGCCGGGTTGGCGGTGGTTGCGGTGCATCCCAACCAGGTGAAGGCGATGCGGCCGCGGTTCAGTGTGGCGGGCGGCAAGTCAGACAGTTTTGACAGCTTCGTGTTGGCTGAGCTCGCGCGGACCGACAGCCACCGCTTCCGGGTCCTTGAGCCTGACGGCGACCAGACCAAGGCGCTGCGGGCGATGACGCGGGCGCGCGATGGCTTGGTGCGTACCCGTGTCGGGCTGGCCAACCAGCTGCGCGATCAGCTCGCCACCTTCTGGCCCGGTGCAGCGAAGGTGTTCTGCTCGGTCGACTCGCGGATCGCGCTGGCGTTCCTGCGCCGCTATCCCTCGCCGCTGGATGCCCGCGGGCTGGGTGAGCAGCGGCTGGAGGCGTTTCTCAGGCGCAACGGCTACACGGGCCGAAAGCCCGCTCGCGAGCTGCTCGCCCGCCTGCGCAACGGCGCGGAGGGGCGCGCCGGCGAGCTAGAGATGCAAGCCCGTCGCGAGATCGTGCTGGCGCTCGTCTCCGCGCTGGAGCCGATCGTCGCGCGGATCAGCGAGCTGACGATCGAGATCCGCCACGCGCTCGATCAGCACCCCGACGGACCCACGTTCCGCTCGCTGTTCATCGCTCAGGACTCCTGGCTGTGCGCCGCGACGATGATCGCCGAGATCGGCGACTGCCGCGAGCGCTACCCCAGCTACCGCGCACTGGCCGCCGACGCCGGCCAGGCCCCCGTCGCGGTCGAGTCCGGCAAAGCCAAACACGCCCAGTTCCGCTGGGCATGCGATCACCGGCTACGCGCCGCGTTCTGCACCCTCGCGGACTCAAGCCGCCGGCACAACCCCTGGGCCGCCGACATCTATGACCGGGCACGAGCCCGCGGCGCTAGCCACACCCACGCCACCCGCATCCTCGGCCGCGCTTGGAGCCAGATCATCTGGCGGCTCTGGCACGACCACGACGCCTACGACCCCGCCAACCACACCGCGCTACAGAAACTGATCGCGGCGACCTGACACAAGGTCGGCCCTCCGGGCCTACCTCACCGCCACCCAGCGACGGCTCGACGCCGCCGTCACCGCAGGCTGCCCGCAGGGCAGAGCGCGCAGCGCTTGACGGCAAGCCGACCGACGCTACCCCCACCCCAAGGGTTGACACAGGGGGTCTAGCAGCATCTCTGAGGTGTGGCTGCTGCTTGGCTTGTGAGCGGGAGCCGGGGCGCGGGAGTGCCCCGGCTCCCGCGGGTGCTGCTAGAGGGCGAGGCCGGCGCTGGCGTGCATCATCGGTGCGCGCCGGGCGTGAACGGTGGAGATGATCTCCTCGTGGTTGATTCCCTCCAGGTAGGTGCCGGTCGTCGACAGGTGGGAGTGGCCGAGCTGACGCTGGATCAGCGGCAGCGGAATCCCCTCGTGCATCAGCTCGACGGCGTGTGCGTGGCGGAGCTGGTGCGGCGCGAACCTGCGCCTGACGCCCGCCCTGAGCGCCAAGTGGCGCAGCTCGACGCGCGCGGCGCTGGCCGACCACGTTCGGCCGCGGGTCGGGCCGTCGATCACGCAGAACAGCGGACCGACCGGCAGCCCGAGCCGGTCGGTCAGCCACGGCGCGATCGCCGCCCATGCCCGGCGTCCATCCCGACCTCGCGCCGCCGATCGTTCTTACCGTGCCTGACCAGAACCGACCCGCGCTGCTGGTCGAGGTCTGTCTCGATCAGCGAGAGCGCCTCATTGATCCGCAGCCCGGCGCGCCACAGCACGACGATCAGAGCGTTGAGGCGGTGACCGTGTCGATCGTGGCCCGCTTGGCGCATCACGGCGACGATCTCATCGACGGTCGGTGGATCCGCGGGGTAGCGCTGGCCCTTGTTACGCGGGGCGAGCCCGGCTCGGAACCCGGGTGTGGTCGCGGGCGACCGGCGCCTGCCGGCGGCGTCCAGCAACGGCTGAACAGAAGACATGGCTCCCTCCTATGAGAGCTGGAAACGATTACGCGCCAGCTCTACCGGCCGCGCTCCGCCGGAACCTGCACAAGCAGCAGCCAGGGCGTCAGCGCTGCTGCTCGATCGATGCGACAACCTCACTTAGCTGAGGTCATGATCGACCGTATCGGATCGCCGGGTGAGTTCAGCACGAAGCAGCAGGACCTTGCGAGCTGCGACACCACGGAGATACTCGGTCTGTTGCTCGTCACGGGTCAGGACGTGAATGAGCTCGACCAGTTGCTGATCCGGTAACGCGCGCGGATCTGGGAAGGAGTCCACGAGGTTTCGAAACGCCCCCATCTAACACGGGTCTTGATCGTACGCGCGCGAACTGACGGCCGGGGTGCATTTTCCCCCGCTAATCCCGTCCCCACAATGAACACCCGAACGTGCCGCTCACAGACTTCGAGTGTGGAGGTCGATTGAAGCGCTCTCGGTGGCATCGATCGGCGCGCAGAACGAACTGGACCGGCCAAGCCGGCGTAGACCGGCTCAACCGGGGTGGCGATGCAGTTCGCTGCCCGTGACCAGGACGACTCGGCCGTTCCCTTCGGCGAGCAGCCGCGTCTTCTCAAGAGTGCCAAATGTTCTCGGCGGTTGATGCGTGCGCAGCGCGATCGTGCACGCGCTTCGGTTCCCCGCCATAGGGTCGCGGCAGGTATGCGCACCTGAATGCGACGGACCGCTCACGTCCTCGTCGCGACTGTGCGACGCGCGTCGCGCACGCGCACGCGTTCGGGAGGCCATGGACGATGTCGGGCAGCGTGACCCCCGACGAGCTCTGGCTGCCTGGCGGCGACATGCTTGTGCCTGACATAGTCGTAGACGTTGAGGTAGTCCCGACCCGGACTTGCCCACGAGCGGTCCGCGCGCATCCCGTTGAGCATCAACTGGCGGAACTCATCGGGGTACTCCTGCCACAGCCTGATCGCCCGCGCCATGGCCGATTCCAGCGCGGCATGGTCGACGTGGTGAAAGACGAAGCCGTTGCGCTGTTCCGGTGGAGCGCCAGAGTAGTGATGGTCGAAGACCGTGTCGACCACCCCGCCGATCGCTCGCACGATCGGCACGGTCCCGTACTTCACGGCCACCTGTTGCACGAGCCCGCACGGCTCGAACATGCTCGGCATCACCACCAGATCCGCGCCCGCGTACACAAGATGCGCGAGCTCGTGGTCGAACCGCAGCTCGAGATGGACGTCGGGATGGTTGTTGAGATGGTGCTTCAGATGCGCGAAGTGGTCCGCGATCTCCGCGTCGGAACCAGCTCCCAGCAGCACGAACTGAGCGTCCTGAGCCAGCGCGTAGAAGATCGCGTGATGGATCAGCCCCGGACCCTTCTGATGATCGAGTCGCCCGACATACGCGACAACGGGCTTGCGCTCGTCGCGCAGCATGAAGCGCTCGCGCAACACGCGCGTGTTGACATACTTCTCCTCGATTGTCGCCGCCGAGTAGCGCTGCGGAATACACCGGTCGACCTCAGGGTTCCACGTGTCGTAATCAACGCCATTGAGGATCCCACCGAACTTGTCGCCGTGCACGTGCAACGCGTGTCCAAGACCGGCGCCCTGTTCGGTGAAGCGCGCCTCCCAGGCATACCGCGGCGAAACGGTCGTCACGAAGTTCGAATAAACGATCCCGCCCTTCAGCAAATTCAGCGCCCCCGGACTGAAGTCATCCTGCAGCCGTGACCGGTCGAAGAAGCGAGCCGGCTCGCCCAGCCCGACCGCCGACAACACCCACTCCGACGTCACGCCCTGATGACGGAAGTTGTGAACCGTAAGACAAACGCGCTGATCCTCCATCCCGAGAGACTGATAGATCTCAAACAACAGGACTGGGACCAGGGCAGTCTCCCAATCGTGGCAATGAATGACCTCGGGCCGCTTGCCGGACTTCAACATGAACTCCAGTGCCGCCTTGCTGAAGAACGCAAACCGTGCAACGTCGTCATCGGCGCCATACATATGCCCACGCGCGAAGAAGCGCTCCTCCGAATGCGGCTCGATGAAGAAGCACTTGCGGCCGTCAACCCAGCCGAACCACACCGTGCAATGAATTGCGCCTCCAAACCACGGCACCCACAGATCGTCGTAGGCGACGGTCAGCCCGTAAATCCGGTCATACCGCAAACAGTCGTACTTGGGCAGCACGATCTCCACCGAATTGCCCCTCACTTCAAGCTCCCGGCTGAGCCCATACACGACATCACCAACCCCCCCGGCGTGCGCGACCGGCGCGCACTCAGCGGCGACCATCACCACGAACACGAACCGTCTCCTCCCTCGGCCCGCGACATCCAGCCCCGATCGCGCTCGGCTGCTCTCCGCGCCGAGTCGAGCCTCCGCGCCCCCGCGCTCCCGTTAGGTGAAGCGCCCGTCACGACGCGCGCTGCTCCCGCGACCCTGCGTTTCGCGAGCCATCCAGGGCAGCGTTCGATGGCGAGGAGCATCGATCTCGCGGACGCTGTTGAAGCGACCTGGGAGATCCAGTCGGCCACCAGCGACGGTGGGGGCGGTCGCGGATGTCGGCCCGTGCGAGCACCACAGGGGATGACAAGCCGCTGTCTTGCACGGCAGTCAGGACGCCCTTATCGCGCCGATGGGATCCGGCAATGCGGGTGCGGCTTTGGCGGAGCGGCGTCATGCCGGGAAGCTCGCGGTGACGGTTGTGCAGTCACCGGGTGAGGATGCGACTCGGATCGTTCCTTGGAGCAGTCCGACGCGCTCGCGCATGCCCAGCAGGCCAAAACCGGGCATCGGGTTCGAGCCACGCACCAGCACCGCCTCGGTCGATAATTGGACGCTGGGCTGTGCACGGCCCGGGCCCGCCGAACTCCGGCCCGATGGTCCAGAGTTCGACACGGGCGCCCCTTGCTTCACAGCGATCCGGTCCATCTCACGAGCCTCCTTCAAGCCCGCCCCACGTCCCACCGAGCGGTGTTCCGTGAGAACGTTCTAGGGAGAGGATCAGAAGGGCGCTATCCCGGAGCGCCCGTAGGCCGAAGCGAGGGCGTCCAGCTGAGGCTCTTAGTCACGCGAGCCTACCACCACCGCCGAGCACCCGTGGCGACGGTGCCGCCTAATCGATCCGGGTCTCTGACGCTGCGGTCGGCGCGCACCTCCTCGTCGCCAACCGCGAGACCCGGGCGGCTGCAGTGGCTCGAGGCCCATGGGCCACGACCGCGTGGCCCGCAGACCGCGCGAAGCATGACCGGCGGCAGCGACTCCGAGCGGCTCGCGCTGAAACGGAAGCAGCCGCGTCCGCGAACTCGGTCGGCGGTTGGATCGTCGTTGACCGCCCTGGTCTGGTCGCCGGCCAATTGCGGCGCCGCGATCTCGGGGGTCTGTGACGTCGCGGTGCCGCCACTCAGCGGCGCCCTCACACCGCTCCGGCATGACGCTCAGGCTGGAGGGCCTGTCCGAGTCCAAGCGTCGGCACGTGTCGCAGGGATCGTCCGGCTACTTCCGGGCTTTCTACCGATGGCACGGCCGGTCGGCTGGCCTAGAGTCGACCAAGACGGTGGCGACGAGGCGGGTCCCGTGAGCCGGGAAACTGCCGGCCAGCTTCCGAGAATGCATGTCAACGGGATGAACGTCCCTCGAGGGAGGAGGCATCCTCATGCCAGAAACCAAGACCCAGCGCAGCGAGGCGGGACGCAAAGCGGCGGCCACGCGGAAGGCCCACGAGCTCGAGCGCAAGCGACAGGAGCAGGTGAGCGAAGCGGTCGACCGGACCTCCGAGCTCTCCGACGATGTGCTCAAGTTGCTCGAGTCCGGGTCGCAGGCCGTGATCGAGGCGGTTCGCAAGTTCGTCGACGTCGTTGACGAAGCGTTGCCGGCGTGCCACACGGCGAGCGTCCATCCGGCCGGCGAGAGATCGTGGACGCCGCGATGGATATGGCCGACCGACTCGTCGAGACCCAGTATGAGTTCCTGCGCAGCGTCGTGCAGAGCGCTGGGACTGCGCTCAGCCGAGAGGAAGACCAGAAGTAAACCGCGGCGGGCGCCCAGCGCCCGCCGCCAACCTCGAGACCACGCCGGCTCCGTTGCGGTCAAGCGGCCGCTTGGTCATGCCATCCGCGCGCCCCGCGGGTCTACCTGAGGGTCACAGCCGAGACCGGTGCGGTCTCGGAATGGGGTCTGTGGGGCGGTTTGCTGATTTGGGGTTGCGGGCTTGGTTTGGGGGAGTAGGCTGGGCTGACTAGGGACGTTGTCGAAACGCTGTTGCGGGTTGGCGCGTTCGCCGAAGTGCGGAGGGAAAGGCCGGGCCGTTAGTGCGGCCAGACACATCCCAGAACAGGGGCAAGGGGTCCGGTGGACCTCGCTTGTCGGTGGTTGCTGCGGAGTTGGCGCCTGGTCGTGACCGGCCCCTGTCAGCGAGTCGCGGGTCGCGGCTGGGTGTTGCGATGTCGGGGCTGGCGCAGGAGCTTGCGGCGGCGCGCCGCGAGATCCTGGTGCTCAAGCGCGAGAACGCGGCGCTCAGGACCAGGCTGGACGCCGGTGGTTGACATGACCGGGGCGGAGCGGCATGAGCGCGCTGTCGCTAATACGCTCAGGCTCGCGCGGGAGGCGGCGGCGAGCGGAGATTTCGCCGCTGCCCTTGAGTGGCTGACTGTGGTGGAGATCGTCGATGGAGCTCTGCCGGCCGGTTGGGAGCTGACACACGCGTTGTGGCTGCGCGGCCGGGCGTCTGCGAATGGAGATCGCGGGGGGGCGGCTGCCCCTGGGGCCGCCGCAGCCGGGGTGGGGCGTGGCTGACGAGGGTGTTGTGCGCCACGGGCAGCTTGCGCTGGCGATTTCCAATGCGGTCGTAGGCGAGCTGGCCGGTACTACGGGTCGCGGCCCGACGCAGGCGAAGACGACCTTGGGCGATAACGCGGTGTTCGTGGTGCTCCAGGACACGCTCACGCGTGGGGAGCGCAACCTCGTCGCGGCTGGCGAGAGTGAGGCCGTGCTCGACCTGCGCAGGCGCTGGCAGAGGGTGATGCGCGAAAGCTGCAGCAAGAAGATCGAGGAGCTCACCGGCCGCAAAGTCGTCGGCTTCATGAGTGATAACCACATCGACCCGGACATCGCCGTCGAAGTGTTCATCCTCGAGCCGCTCGGAGCGGACCCCGCAGTCCAAGCGGCGATCGCCGTCGCCGAGCCAGCACGCGAATGACCCACTCAACGAGCGCGAGCGGCAGCTGCCCGAGACGGACCGCGTGGACTGGACGGCTATGAAGCAAACACCGCGCACTCCGATCCCGTCACCAGGCCGCGAGAATCCTGGAGATCGGCGCTAGGACGCCCAAACCCAACCGTCGTGCGGCTGCTGACAGACAAGGCCCTCCAGACTGGGGCTGACCGCGAAGTCATGCTCGCCGACCTTGCTTTTCGGTGCGTTGGAGGGAAATCGCCGCCAGGCGTGTGATGCTCGCGGCGGGACCGCCAGGGCGCTCGCGAGCGATCCACCGGTTCACGCGCTGGTGAGCCGCCACGGGTGCTCTTCCGGTTGAGCCATGGGCGCTTGTCAGCTTGGGAGCTTTTGAGAGCGGCGAGGATGTCGTTGACCTCGGTGCGGCCGGTGTAGTCAGGGTGGATGTCGACGAATCGCACGATGTGGTCGGCGTCGAGGATCAGGACGGTTGGCATCGGCAGGACGGTGCCTGTGTCCGCGCGGGTCGAGCGGATGTCTACGCCGAGCGCCCGTTGTGCCGCGAGGCCCTCTTCGGGGGGCTCGAACGTGATTCCGAGCGCGGAGGCGAGCTCGGCACCTGCGTCGCTCAGCACGGTGTAGCTCAGCTCCGCCTTCTCCTGTGTGGTGAGCGTTGCGTCCGGCGTTTCCGGCGAGATTGCGATGAGCCGCGCGGAGTGTGCTTGGAGCTCTGGTAGGAGGCCTCGCTGGTAGGTGCGCAGCATGAGGTTGCAGTACGGGCACCAGCCGCCTCGGTAGAAGACAATGACGGCGGGCCCGTCGGCGGTGAGCTCGTCCAGTGTGCGGGTCTGGCCGGTCGCGTCGGGCACAGCGAAAGGCGCCAGCCTGTCGCCGACGGATACCGCTCCTGCCGGAACTCCGCCGGCGGCGAGCGCGACTTGGTCGGAGGCGAACGCGGCGACTACCTCTGCGGGCAGCTGTTTGGCGGCGGCAGCCTTCACCGCGTTGGCTTGCTCGGCGATAGTTGTCATCGCTCCCTGTCCTTTCGTCATCCGCTATTGGACCGATCGGTCCACTCGGCCCCGAAGCGTACCAGAGACTGGACCGCTCGGTCCAGCCGGATAGAAATCGGCGGGGTGACGAGCGACCAACCAGCGACGGAAAAGGGGCGAGCGACGCGCGACCGGATCATTCGCGCCGCGGCCGAGCTCGTCGTCGAGCGCGGCGTCGCAGGCACCTCACTCGACGATGTCCGCGCTCGCGCATGCGCATCCAAGAGCCAGCCCTACCACTATTTCACGGACCGAGACGCCCTCATGCGCGCAGTCGCCAGGGCCGCCGCTGACGACGTCCTCGCCAGCCAGGCCGAGCTCTTCACACAGCTCGACACGATCGACGGGCTGCGCGCCTGGACCGACGCGCTCGTAACCCTCCAGCAGACACGCGATGCGCGGGGCGGGTGCCCGATCGGCTCGCTCGGAGGCCAACTCGCCGAGCGCGACGACGGCGCCCGCCTCGAGCTCGCCGACGGCCTCGACCGATGGGAGGCCGCGATCCGCGCTGGACTCCAGCGAATGCAAGTCCGAGGCGAGCTCCGCCCCGACGCCGACCCGGCCATCCTCGCGCAACGCACGCTCGCAGCCGCACAAGGCGGCCTGTTACTCACACAGATCCGACGCGATCCCAACCAGCTCCGCTCCGCTCTCAACGGCGCGCTCGACGCAATCCTCGCGGTGTGCGCAGCGCCCTGAAATCCGCGCTAAGGAGGTGGGCTGGCGAACGAGGCCGTGAGCGGTCCCGGCGAGCGAAAGCGGGTGCTTGAACTGGCTACTCCTGCCAGGCGAACCCGGCAGTCCGCCGTGTGCCCGGCGCGGCCGTCGTCCTGCTGTCGAGCCGCATGGATAGGGGAAGAGCGCCGTCCGGCGTGGGGCGACACCTTCCGTCGGGCGGGCGCACCGTGCCACGGCGGGCGCTGACTGCTGCTTAGTCGACGTGGTCGCATCGACCACGACTGCCGCTTGCAGCAGCGGAGCGGCTCGCTGGCCTGACGCGCGGGCCGACTGGTCGCGCTGGTCGGTCGCGCCGGGCTTCCGCGTCGTTCGGGGGATCCAGCGGTGTGGCCGGCGAGTCGACGCCGATGCTGGTAGCCCGAAGCAATCGTGGGTTCGTGGCGTGCGGGTGCCTGCCTGCGTTGGGGCGGGCAGGCATCGCGAACGACGTTTGGTTGCGGCGGCGCATGTCCGTCCACAACTTTCGGCCATACTTGGGGTTTGGGGGTGTGGGGCGCCGACCGAATGGATTTGGAGGTCGGAGATGCGCGTGCATGGAGAGAGTTCGTGGGTTCGTTGCGTGGGGTGTGCGGCCGCGGTGCTCGGCCTCGCTGCGGGGCTGACCGTGGGCCTGTGGAGCGCTAGCGCTAGCGCGGCAACGTCGGGGAGGGCGGTGTTTTCCACGGGCCTCGGGTCGGTCCTGCCGACTGGCGCCGGGATCGCCGAGGTGAGCATCGGCTGTCCCGCGACCGCTCCCGGCGCCTGCCGTGGCAGCGTGGTACTGGTGCCACGCGGCGATACGGCGCGGACGCTCGGTTCGCGCGCTCTCGCCAGCGCCCAATTCAGGCTCGCACGTGGCGCCGACGCTGATCTGAAGCTGCGGCTCAGCGGCCCGGCCCGCCGCGCGCTCTCTCACGGGCCGCTCTACGTCATCGCAGTGCTGCGTGGGGCGGGATCACGGTCGCCGGTCAACGTCATCGCGAAGCGGCCGGTGGCGCTCGCGTCAGAGCGCCCGTTCAACGCGCCGCCGCAGGCGCCGCGCGCCTCGGCCGCCTATGAGTGTCCCAGCTCCCAGGGCGTGTACGCGCAGTGCATGGACTTCTCTTGGAGCTGGAAGATTCCGGCTGGCCACTTCCTCAAAATGAACCGCTTCTCATGTCCCGCCGACATGCCGCGAGTTGCCCAGGGTCGACAACTCCTTGTGGAGATAGGCGCAGGCGTAGTGAGCGAGTTCCGGGGGAAGCTCGAGGCTTCGGCCAGTGATGGCACAGGATACGGGGCTTTCAAGAAGGCAATCGTCAAGACGACACACGCTACCGACGCGATCTCGTTCTTCAACATGCTTGGCTGGCCGCAGGGCCATTTTGAGTCCAACAGCATCTGGGCGCCGCTTTTCCGCGACGGCAGCTTCAGCCTGAAGGTCACATGCACTAGCGCCACGGGAACAGACGCCGCCTGGATCGACGACGGCGACTCCGTTGAATCGGCAATTTCGGGGGCTCCCGGCATCGATGTAGGTCGGCGCGGCGTCGGTTTCGGCGTTTGAGCGGGGGGTTCGCGGCCCGGCTGGCGCGGTGGGAGTCGTGCTCTGCTTCTGCGGGACGGAGGCTGCCTGCGTGAGGGGGTCGCCCGGCGGCCATGGATGGCCGGCGGAATGGGCATGGAAGGGGCCGGGAGTGCCGCGGCCGTCGGGGTGACGCGCCGCCGCCCTCATCAGGCAAGCTGGCGGCTTTCCAAGGTCAGTCAGCTCACAAGGAGGGCGACGATGCGCGTCTGCGCGGCATTCTCGCGCCTGTTGCGCCTGGACGGGATCTGGGTGCGGCGGGTGCAGTTCTTCGCCGATCGGGTGGTCGTCTCGGTGGCGCTCAGACGCCGTCGGCTGCACTGCCCGCTGTGCTCGTTCTCGACTCGCCATCGTCACAACCGTCAGCAGGTCGAGTCGGTCTGGCGGCATCTCGATCTCGGGATCTGGCGCCTGGAGATCCGCGCGCAGCTGCGGCGACTGGAGTGCCCCGAGCACGGGGTTCGGGTCGAGGGCGTGCCGTTCGCTCGGCACCGCTCCGGGTTCACGCGCGACTTCGAGGCGCTCGTCGCCTGGCTGGCCACGAAAGTTGACAAGACGACGATCACCAGGCTGGTGCGAATCGACTGGGACACCGTTGGGCGGATCATCAGCCGGGTCTGCGCCGATGAGCTGGACCCGGACCGTCTCGAGAACCTGTTTGAGATCGGGATCGATGAGGTCAGCTGGAAGCGCCAGCACAACTACCTCACGCTCGTGGCCGACCACATCCGCGGCCAGATCGTGTGGGGGACCGAGGGCAACGACAGCCAGGCGGCGAACCGGTTCTTTCGCCAGCTCGGCAAATCCCGCTCGCACGCGATCGAGGTGATCTCGCTCGACATGGGCCCCGGGTACGCGAAGTCGGCGCGGGAGCACGCGCCCCAGGCGACCATCGCGATCGACCCATTTCATGTCGTGGCCCTCGCGAACCGGGCGCTGGATGACATCCGCCGCGCCTACTGGAACAAGCTCCGGGAAGCTCGACGACCCCGACGCCGCCCGCCGGTTCAAGGACGCCCGCTGGTCTCTGCTCAAGGCGCCCGACAAGCTCAACGATCACCAATCGCGAACGCTGAGACGGCTGCGGGCAGCCGGCGGCGAGGTGTGGCGCGCCTACACGCTCAAGGAAGCGCTGCGGGCGATCTTCAAGCCCGGCCTCACCGTCGAGGACGTGGAGATCCTGATCGACCGGTTCATCAGCAAGGCCGCACGCAGCCGCCTCAGACCGTTCGTCCGGCTCGCCAAGACGATCCGCAAGCACCGCGACGGCATCCTGCACGCGATCCGGCTCGCGATCAACCAGGGCCGCACCGAAGCGCTGAACAACAAGGTCCGCTTGATCACCCGCCGCGCCTACGGGTTCCACACCGCCAAAGCCGCGCTCGCGCTCGTGATGCTCACCTGCGGACCGACCACCCTCACGCTCCCCCACGAACTACACAGGTGACCGCAGTTCACCTACATCGATGCCGAGAGAGCCCAATTTCGGGTCCCACCCTTTTCTTCCCTTGGTGAGTGACCGGACGATCCGTCGGCTCAGTTGCTCGTCTCGTCTGAAAAGCAGCGCTCGCACGTCGGCTGTGTCGGGCAAGGCCTGCTGTTGGGCTTGGGAGGGGCGAGCGTCACCTCGTTGAGCAGCAATCACGTCCTCGCTCCAGACCGAACAGCGACACCCCCGAACGCGGCCAAGCTGGCCACCGCTTAGATCGAGCTGCAGCGGTCTCGCTTGACCGCCCCTTCTCCAAGGGAGCGGTAGCGCCCTCCGCCCGGCGGCGTTGGCGAGACCTGCTTCGCTTGCGTGACGCGCATTTCGACGCCGTTCGGTGCGGTCTCGCAAAGCGCGGACAGGAGGTACGAGCCAGCAAGCCCGTTGCCATCGACACCGGGCGGAAACCGAGGGTCCTCAGCCGCTGCCGCGGCGGTGGGGCCCAAAGCCGGGCTGCCGCTCGCCGATTTCGAGCGTGACTTGCTTGTCTGCGAGCCGGCAGTATGCGCGTGCCGGCGGCGAGAGTCTTGCGAGCACAGCCGCCTCGCGTGTGTCGATTGTCTGAGGAGCGTCGACGCTGAAGGTCCGGCCAAGACGGATGAGATGACCACCGCCCGAGCGCAAGTTGCGAAGCCAATCCGACTCCTCACCGTAGAGCAGCGCAATGACCAGGATGCGGTCGCGCCTGAACGCCAGCACAGGGGTTCGGTACTGGCGGCCTGAGCGTCTGCCTCGGTGGAGGATGACCGCCCACGGTGGCAGCAGCCACGCGTAGAGCCCCTGGATGCGGTTGTTGACGAGCTTGTTGAAGCGGGCGACTCGCCGAGAGAGCTTCATCTCCGTCCAATCCGTGAGCACGTATTGCAACTGTTAGTCGCTTTAGACCGGACGCTAGCAAACACGACCAGTCGTCGCAATAGCATTACTCGTTGATGCCATCGCGCTCACCATCGACGATTAGGCGCCGTCCGGGGGGACGCACCGCCAGGGTTCGAGCTGCCGTGCTCGAAGCAACCGTTGAGGAGCTTGCTATTTCCGGCGTCGCCGGGCTCACCCTCGAGTCGGTAGCCCGCCGCGCCAGGGTGCACAAGGCGACCCTCTACCGTCGATGGGGAAGCTGGGAGCGGCTCGTCCTCGAGCTCATGCGTGAGCAGGCCGCCGAAGCAGTTCCAGTTCCGAACACAGGCTCATTGCGCCAGGACCTCATCGAGCTCGCCCAAGCCGCCGTCGGCAACTCCGCCTCGCCTTCAGTTGAGCCGATCCTCCGAGCGATCATCGCCGAGCTACCCCACAACCCTGCGGTCACCGACACTGCGCAGCAATTCTGGCACGAGCGGATGGCGCTCGACAGCAAGATCATCGAGCGGGCGATCGCTCGCGGCGAGGTCCCGACCGGGACCGATCCGCGCGCGGCGATCGAGGCCGTGCTCGGACCCCTTCACCTGCGCCTGCTCATCACCGGCGAACCCGCTGACGCCGCGGCGATACAAACAGTCGTCGATCTCGTCATACGCGGACTTGCGGCAACGCCGCACGACTGACAGGCACGCGATCACAGCCACAAGTGGAACACGCGCTGGGGCTGGTCCGATCGGCAAGGTAAGCGACCTGCTTTGCCGACCGGACGAACCCACCTCCCAGGGGTCCGTCGTCCCGCCTTGCGCGGAAAGGTCGCATCTGAGTATGGCCCCCGAGGCGCTTCCCGGTCATCTACCCTGAGCGACGTGGGTGATGCGCGGATCGATCAGATCGTCGGCGGGGTCTACAGGATCTCGGTCTGGTCGCCGGATGCTGGCCTGTCGTTCAACCAGTTTCTGATCGACGACGAGGCGCCGACGCTGATCCACACGGGCCGGTACGACGACTACGACGCTGTCGTGGCCGCGGTCGGCGAGGTGCTCGATCCGGGGAGGCTTGAGAACCTTGTGCTGTTGCACTGGGAGGGGGATGAGAACGGCGGGATGGATCGGTTCATGTCCCGGGCCCCCGGCTCGCGCCTAGTCGGCTCGGCACTGTCGATCAGCCTCAACGCAGTCGGTTTTGGCCTGCACGACCGCGCCCGCGGCTTTAGGGACGGCGAGGCGCTCGAGCTGGGCGAGCATACGCTGCGGTTTCTGGAGACCCCGCACGTGCACCACTGGGACTCGATGATGGTGGTCGAAGAGAAGACCAACAGCCTGTTCCCGTCAGACCTTTTCCTCCAGCCCGGCGAGCAGCCAGCGGTGACCCGCGAGAATCTCGCGCAGGAGATGCTCGCGGCCTACCGGATGTTCGGGATCTTCGCTCACGAGGATCCCGTCCGGGCCGTTGTCCGCCGGATCGCAGACCTGCGCCCCGACTGGATCCACACGATGCACGGCGCCACCGTCACTGGTGATGCGCTGGCTCACTACTCACAAGCTCTACTCGACGAGCGATTCGCCTACGGCGGAATGTTGTTCGGACGCTCGATCGGAACACAGACAACACCCCGCACCTGACCGTGCGCAGAGCCCCGCTTTCTTCGCGTGACGCGCAGCTTGCTCAGCGGACAGCGGGCCCTGAGTTGCGCGGGATCCGCGATCCGTGCTCCTGACCGCTGCACTCAAATTGGAGTGAAGCGGCGGCGCGAAGGGTTTCGTGACGCGGCTGTACGTCTCAGATGCAATAGCGCCGTCGAGGCTGCTGCCGGTCGATCAACCCGCCAGTCCGCTCGGGAGTGTGCTCCGGCTCGTCCGACGGGCGGTCGTGACATGCTCGTCCGAGCGCGCGAGGAGGTTGCGACATGAAAGTGTTGATTGTCGGCGCAGGAGTCATTGGGACGGTCTACGGCGCTCAGCTTAGTGCAGCAGGTCACGACATCTCGGTCCTTGCGCACGGCGATCGCACGGACGCGATCGCGGCTCGCGGCCTACACGCCCGGGACGTTACCTCCGGCGTCGAGACGCACGCGCCGGCGACGGTCGTGCCCTCTGCGGGAGAGCCAGATGTCGACGTCGTGCTGGTCGCCTTGCGGCGCGACCATCTCCAGAGTGCGGCCGGTGCGCTCGCTGAGGTCTCGCCCGACGCATTGGTGCTGTTCATGGGCAACAACCCGGCCGGACGTTCGGGCCTTCCTAGCGGGTCAGGCGCTCGGGTCGCGCTCGGCTTCCCCGGTGTTGGCGGGACGATCAGCGCCGGTGTCGCGACCTTTTACAAGATCGCCCAGCAGCCGACGGCATTCGAGGCGACTGACGAGCCGCGTCTCGCAGCCCTCGCGGACGCCCTTACCGCGCGCGGGCTGCCAATCCAGCGCGTGGTTGATATGGATGGCTGGTTGGCCTATCACGCAGTCTTCGTTGCCGCGATCTGCGCCGCGCTGTACCGCTGCGGGACCGACCCAAAGCAACTCGCGCACGACCGAGCGACGGTCAAACTCATGTGCCTCGCCATCACTCAAGGCTTTCAGGAGCTGCACGGCGGTCACATTAAGGGATGCCCGCGCAACCTCGCGCTGTTGCACAATCGCTGGCTCACGCCCGTGACTATCCGCTACTGGGCGCGGGTGATGAGATCCCCGATGGGCGAATTGGCCTTCGCCGCCCACGCGCGTCACGCAGAGCCGGAAATGCGCACACTCGCCCATGACGTTATTACCAGGCTACCCCCCAAGGACACGAGCGACCCGCTCCAGACACTGCTCGCACCGCGCCCGTAGCCGCTACCGCTCTCCATGCTTAGCACTGGTCTCGGGGGCTGGCTGAGAGTGCCGCAACGGGCTTACTGCAGCGGCGTCCTTGCCTCGGTCCGGCCAAGGCGAGACTGCTGGTCGGAGGCGCCGGAGCACCCCCAGTACGCTAGTAGAGCATCTGCTCAGCGAGAGGATGCAGCACCGATCGAACGGCCACGTCGTCGGTGATCTCCGCGCCGGACGCGGGCGCGGTCAGCGAGCCCTGCTCTCACTCTGCGACGAGCATGTCGCCGCAGCTGACGAGCGTCCCGCTTAGCGCGGTCAGCAGGGCGCGGTGTCGGCAAATGCCCGGCGCTCCTGCTCCGCCGGAGAGGAGCGGCCACGACCACGCCAGATCAAACCGCTCCATTTCGATCAAAGCGACGCGGCTACTCAGCTGAGGCCATCGTCGGCGCTGCCGGATCGTCGAGTGAGTTCCGCACGAAGGATTTGAACTTTGCGTTCTGTGACGTCGCGGAGATATTCGCTCTCTTGCTCGTCATGAGTCAGGACGTCGATGAGCTCGACCAGTTGCTGGTCGGTCAATATGCGCGGGTCTGGGACAGAGTCCACGAGAGATTCGACACGCGTCACTCGGGCGGGTCCGACCCTACGCGCCGGCTAATGGCTGCGTGCGTCTGCCGGACATGCTTGGGGTCAGTTCGAGCTTTGCTGATCGATCGGTTGGGAAGGCGCAGTTGGCGCGCGAGCTTCGGTGACCCAGGAGACTGTGGGCGTGGCCGACCCGCTGGACCTGCCGACGATCGCTCGATTCGGTGTCACGCTCCGGCCATGGCGGCTGGCGGACGCCCCCGCGCTTTCGGGGGCATGCGGAGATGAGCAGATCATGCGCTTCACGACGGTCCCTCGGATTTACACCGAACACGCGGCGACGGATTGGATCAGCCGCCAGCGGCAGCACGCCGAACGAGAACGGCCATCGTGCTCGCGATCGTCGCCACTGGTCAGCGCTTCCCGCTCGGGATGGTGGGGTTGTTCGGACTCGACCAGGGACGTCAGACCGGGAGGCTCGGGTATTGGGTCCTCGGTCATGCCCGCGGCCGTGGGCTGGCAACCGCGGCGGCGCGGGCGTTGATTGGTTGGGCGTTTGACCGCCTCGACCTGCAGCAGGTGATCATCGACCGAGAGCCGAGCAACCCGGCTTCGGCCAAGGTTGCGGACAAGCTACGTGCGGTGGAGGCCGGCGCGCGCCTCGTCGAATACGAAGGGTCCGAGGTGGAGCTCATCCGCCACGTCATCAGCAGCCGAGTGACTGACGCCGCCGATCGTGGATCGATGCGACACTCTCGCCGTTTGCGCCGTCGGACTGCCGGAGACGACCGCTTCTTCGTGAACGGGGCGGTTGAGTGAATAATGCGGTCGGCGATGGAGCACAACCGCGAACTCTGGAACGACTCCTCGGGATCGCGCTTGACTCGGTCGCCGAGGGCCGTTTCCCGCCCGAGGCTGTGCTGCCTGGTGTCCGAGCGCTTGACCTCTGGTCCGACGGCGTCTTCGGGTCGATGCTCTTCTGGGTGGACGCGGAAGCAGCCCAGAACGCCCGAGGGCAACCCGAGCTCGGCGAAATCACGGTCACGCGTGCCGATGGGCCGTGGCATGCAATGGGCTCTGCCATCACCACAGAGAAACCATGGAGAGATTTCCTCGCGAGCGTTGCTTCGGGCCTCACCCGCTGCGGTGGAAGCTCGTCCGGCAGCCGCGACCGGCGGGATCTGACGACCTGGCACAAGGTTTGTCTGACATGGGCGAACTCGGGTTCCGACGTGGCCTTCGTTCGCTTACACGATGAGGAGGGCAATGTGCGCGATCGCCGTCCAGGCCGAGACGGCTTCGTGCTCTTGGGGGTCACGCCCGAGGACCCGCTCACATTTGCCTATGGGATCGGCCACGACGGAGAGCAACTCCCAGGAGATCCGATCACGCTCTGGTGCGCGCCCTACGACACCAGTTCGGCGCGCTGAGGTACACACCGCTCCCGCTCGCTCGCCGACACGGTAGCCAGAAGCTGACTGCTGGTTCGGGCTGAGGCTGTTTCACAAACCCTCGACCACTGGATCGACTCACAACGCTCTCCGAGGCCGACCTCATGTGACGCCGTCTGAGGGCCATCGAGGACCTACCTCGACTGATTTGACCCCTTGGGAAATCACCCCGTTGTGCGTGGCTCACAACGGAGAGCGCGGTCACGGGGTTTGTGAAACAGCCTCGGCTAGATCCGACGGCGCGGCCGCATCAACTCTGAGCTTCTGGTCGCTCCCGAGGATGCGGCAGAGACAGATGTCAAATCGGCGCCGATACCGGTCGAGCCGAGCCCCGCTTTGCCTCTCCCGCAGTACTTCGAAGCCGCTCCCGACAGAGACCTCTTAAGCGCGGAAGTCAGGGGTCGGCCGACCCGCAAGGCCCGTCTCCTTCCGGAGGCCGGGTTCAGCCGAACCGCCCCTCGTTGCGTACTCGTTCCATCGTGGCGGGGTCGTATGCGGGTAGCTCCCCAGTCTGCTCGAGCTGCTGTTCGTAAGCCGCCATCGCTCGGTCGGCGGCCTCGGTGCCGAGCGCTGAGAGGAACTCGGCGCGCTCGAAGCGCAGCCCGGCGGCGAGCGGTCGTGCGCCACCAAGGTAGACCGCACGCTTGACCGCGGCGATTCCCGCTTTCGGCCGCCGGGCGAGGTGACCTGTCAGCTCGAGTGCATGATCTAAGAGCTGATCGGGCGCGACGAGCTCGTCGACGAGCCCCAGCTCCAGCGCGGCCCGCGGGTCGAGCGGCCCACCGTCGAGACATAGGCGCAGCGCACGGCCCGTGCCGAGCAGCCGGGTGAGCCGCTGCGTGCCGCCACCACCCGGCGGAAACCCGAGCAGGATCTCGGGCTGGCCGATCCCAAAAGGCCCGTCGGCCATCAGGCGCAGATCGCAGGCGAGCGCCAGCTCACACCCACCGCCCATCGCCCACCCGTTCAACGCGGCAACGATCACCGCGCCGGAGGCGTTGAAGCGAAGCAGCACCTCGCCGAAGCGCTCCGCGGCGGAGAGCCCGGCCGCGGGCGTCCGGTCCAGGGTCCGCTTGACGCCCGGAAGTCGGCGCAGGGCGCCGACAGCGCCCAGCGATGCGCGCGCCACGAACGCTCCCACGCTCGGCGAGGCGCGCGCAGCGGCGAGCAGCTCACCGACGTCGTAATGCGCGACGAACCGGTCGGGATGATCTCCCGTCAGCACGATCCCGGTCAGGTCCGGATCGGACTCGGCGCGAAGAGCGAGAGCCTCCAGGCCCACCACGATCGCGTCGTCCATCAGCGCATGCGGCGGGTTTGAGATCGTCGCGATCACAACGCCGCCGCCCCGTTCGCTGATTCGTACCTCAGCCACTGCCGGGAGCCTAAACACAAACGACAGTGGCAGCCCATATCCTCGGCCCCGCAAGATCCTCCTCTGTGTCAAACGTCGTTCTCACTGAACACACGGACGCTGCTGCCTGCTCCCGCTCGGGACAGACCCGCTCCTGAGCTGCCGCAATACTCGGGGCCTGATCACCGCGGGGACCCCCCATGCGCGGATACGGGAGCCGCCGCTTCACCGGCGTAAAGCGAAGCGGTCGAGGTCACGAGCGGGAGAGTTCCTGCCTTCTCCTTGTCGTCCAACGGACAGCGTGCGGCTCAATCCAATCTTCACACGGATCTGTCGGGGTTGAAGTAGGGTCGCGCTCTCGACGCGGCCGGTGAGGCCATCGAAGGGATTGGGGTGATCCGCATGAAGCGCCAGATCGTCGGGCGGGTAGCCGTTTCGCTGCTCGCCGTGTCCGTCCTTTGTCTAACCCAGGTCGCACCTGCGTCCGCCAGCGGCGGCAACGCCGCGATCGCCAAGATTTGCCAGAAGGGCGGCTGGGAGAGCCTCCTCACCCCTTCCGGTGTCGGGTTCACAGGCGACGGTGACTGCGTCAGCGGCGGGGCGCAGGGCGGCAGCGCGTTCGGGGTCAGCGCCTCGGTTGCTAACGGCATCGTGACCTACACGGCGTCCGGGTTCGGTTTGACGCCCGACGCTCTTTGGGGTGTCGCGTTCAATTCTGACAGCAAGCCCTCGGAGTCACTCAGCCTCTCCGTGGGCGCAAGTGGAACGGTCTCCCTTAGCGAAACCGATTTTTGTGGTGATGGTTCGTCTGAGTCGGCGTTTGTGAGCTCACCGGCGATTACCACCCCCACCGTGAACTCGCCGTGCGGGTAGCGCATCGGTAGGGGCCGCCTGCCAGCGGAAAGGCCAACAGTGGAGGCGACGCCAACTGCCTCCACTGTCCCTTCGGACGACAAGGAGAGGTGGCGATCGCCGCTGTCGAAATCCGGCGATGCGGCAGTCTCCGGTTACGGTTGCCATGTCCTCGAGACCAGCGGTCGCGGCCTCCCATCAGCAGGCGGTCGGGTCCCGCTTTGATGCCACCCGCGACGAGCATCTCGGCGTTCCTGACCTCGGCCCCCCAATGCGCGGGAGGCGGGACGCTCCCGGCGACTGCTGAATCGCCGGGCGGATCCAGCGGTGTCAGCCTGGCGGTGAGAGCGTCGCTGGTAGCCCCTTGCGACACGCTGGAATTCGGTGATCGGGCTGCTGCTTGCCGCTTTGAATGCGGCAGCCAGGTCGGCCGGTGCTCCTGCTCGTTCGTGTCGTCCTTTCCCTCGATCCAGCACTCTGGCGCTCAGCATGTTCGTTTCGCTACACTCGATGCACCGCTCTGTTCTTCGGCGCGTCGGGTTTCTACGGATGCGGAACGATGCCGATCGGATCAGGGTTGGTCGCCAGGTCCGATTACCGACGGTCGGAAGGGGATGAAAGGACGGCTGACGGTGCGTCATTGGCGAAAGATGACTCATGCCGTGACGTGAGGGGCGATTCGAGAACCGAGGAAGGGAAGACCATGCCTGGCCGATCGACCAAAGTTGTGCTCGCGACCGTGGCCGCTGCGCTGCTCGCCGCGCTCACGGCGCCGACAGCGCTCGCCGCCACCGGGCCTTCGTGTTTTCAGATCGCAACTGACTCGCATGGGTTTGCGCCCGGCACGGGAGTGGATTTGGTGGACGTCAAGCCCACCACGGCGACCGTCGTCGTGAACTACATCAAGAGCTTCCCGTGTCTCGGACCGGGGCAGCTGTGGGCGGAGTTGGGCAAAGGCAAAACCGACGTCAGCTATCACGCGACCCAGCGTGTTGGTGCCGGGCCCGTGAGCAACTCCTACCAGCAACAGCGCTTTGACATGAGCGACCTAACGCCGAACACCGTCTACTCAGCGCGCGGGGGGCTGGGCTATGCGTTCCAGGACTACCGCACCGAGGCCGAACACTTCCGCACAGCTCCGGATCTCGCTCGCAACGCGGACATCGTCCGCTTTGGGCGCTTCGGACAGGGCGCCAAATACGGTTGGTCGTTCGAGTTTTCACCGAATTTCATGGCCTCAAGATTTGGCGAGACATTTCTCTCCATCGAGTACGGGACGACGGTCGAGCATGGGACCAGGGGTAAGTTCGACCACCGCTCCCGGGAGCATCGGTGCTATCCGGTCGAGCGCTTTGGCAACCGCTGTGCCAATGGTGCGTTCAACATAGATGCACCAGGGCTGCGCAATGGCGAGCCCAATCACCTCGTCACCTACGAGGCCCGCCTGCTGGTCCGCAACACCGTGAGCGGCTCACAGCCAGGCCCGGGCTTCCAGTTTGCCTGCACGCCAGACGGTCATTGCCTGACGATCTCCAGTCCTCATTCCTAGCGCTCGTCTGGCAGTGTTGGCCGAAGGCGAGGCTGCCGGATCTTCGGAAAGCAGCAGCCTCGTTTGCTTGCCGGTCGCGTCCCTTTGCTGCTGTAAATTCGCCGTGGTTTAGGTTCCCGGGGTGACTCTAGTGAGTCAGGTCGTGTTGGTGGTGGTGACCTCCTTGTTGTTGGCGCGTGCTCGCTCTGGTTTGGGGGGTCGTATCGGTCGGGGGTGTTCGTCGCGGAGGCTTAGACGGGCTCACAGCGCGCCGATGTGCAACGCTGCGGTTGCTGGTCGGGGCTGATTGGCCGGTTTGGGGGCTCAGGCGGCTGTCACCTCCTCGTCGACGGTTTGCTCGTTGCCCTGGTAGCGCGCTCGTTTGAGGCGTTGGCGGTCGAGCGCGTTGAAGTGGATGCCGTTCGTCTGGTGAGTGATCAGCAGGTCGAGCACCGCCCAGACCAAGGTCAGGCAGCTGCTCTCGCCGGGGAACCGGCCCATCACCTTGGTGCGGCGTTTGACCTCGCCGAGCGAGCGCTCGAGTAGGTTCGTCGACCGCCACCGCCGGCGATGCCGGACTGGGTAGCGCAGGTGCACCACGAGCGCGTCGAGGTCGTCGGCGAGGCAGCGCGCGGCGGCGGTGAACCCGCCCTTGTCGAGGTTGTTGACGAGCGCCTGGAGTCGGTGTTTGGCGTCCTGTTCGCTGATCGCGTCATCCAACGCTTGCCAGTAGGCGTGCTTGACGCGTTCACGCTCGCGGTCGGGCAGCTTGGCGTACAGGTTCCGCGCGCGGTGAACGCAGCACCGCTGGCGGTCTGACGCCGGCCAGCACTGCTCGATCGCCTTGACCAGGCCGGGGGCGCCGTCGGCGACGATCAGCATCGGCGCTCCCAGTCCGCGGCTGATCAGGTCGCGGCCTAGGGTCTGCCAGTCCTCGAACGACTCGCGCATCCCCAGGCTCACCGCCAACAGCACACGTTCGCCGTCCTCGGTGAACCCCCACGCGACCTGAACGCCCTCCTTCGGCCCGTCCGGTCTGACGGCGATGAACGTCGCATCGAGGAACAACGCGACGAGCCGGATCTCGTACAGGTCACGCCGTTTGAACGCTTCGAAGCGTTCCTTGAGCTCCTCACACATCCGCGACGCGGTCGACTTCGACAGCTTCCCCAACCCGGCCTGCTCGCACAACGACTCGACATCGCGCATCGACAGGCCGCGCACGAACGCGCCGATCACTAACGCCTTCAACGGCTCCGTTCGCAACAGCTTCGGGGTCCGGGGGAACAGCTTCGACGCGAACGTCTCAGCCGCTTGGCGAACCTGCGGGATCTCGATCTCAAGCTCCCCCTCCGCCGTCTGCAACGTGCGCGGACGGAACCCGTTCCGCAGCCCGGTCTCCTCGCCGCGCTCCTCGCCCCGCTCGCCGGCACGCCGTTCATACCGGGCGCGGCCCAACCACGCGTCGAACTCGTCCTCCACTGCTCGCTGGATGATCAGCCGCGCGCCGAGCCTGGCCAGCTCCGAGAGCGACTCGCGCGGGTTCTCACCGACCCCGACCGACAGCATGTGCTCGATCCGGGCTTCTATCTCCGCCGACGGCGGTACGGTACGTCTCACGGCGTAGGCCTCCTTCAATCGTCTTGCAGGACATCGAGGGAACCTACGCCGTCGCTCTGACGGCACCGCCGCTATTTACAGCACTTCTGAGACGCGACCTGCTTGCCGGAGGAGTGCCCGTTTGATCGAAATGGAGCGGTTTGATCTGGCGTGGTCGTGGCCGCTCCTCTCCGGCGGAGCAGAAGCGCCGGGCCTTTGCCGACACCGCGCCCTGCTGACCGCGCGCGTTGCAGGTCTGATCTCTGCGCGGCCGGCATGCTCGTCGCGACCACGAAGCAGGACTGCCGCGAGTCTCCAGTCCTCGAGCGCGGCCATCGATCGCGGTCGGGAGGCTGCTCCTTGACGCCTGAAGCAGAAGTCCGAAGCCCGTGGCCGCAATGGCGATAAAGCGGTCACGTTCCGGCGAGCCCGCGAGCGAGCTTGTTGGCGTGAGCCGCAGCCCGCACGGCTGCCGCGCCGCCGATGACTGCTTGCTGAGATCTCGCTGAGGCGATTCAGGGCCACCAGGGTCACTGACATCGGGTACTCCTATGTTGGGGTTGTCGGCTTTGTTCGCGGGCTGGGCCGAGCAGTTCCGACGAGCGTTGCGGTCGGCCGTCAGGCGAGTTCTGCGACGGCTTCGGTTGCCGGGGTCGGCACGGTGTGTGGTGCCGGCGCTTTCGTGCCGATCAGTCTGGCCGCGACGACGGCACCGACGGCGGCTACCGCGGCGCCGATCCACAGGGCTTCGTGTAGGCCGCTGACGAAGCTTGCGCGCGAGCCGTGGCCGAGTGCAGCGCTGGCCGGGACCAGCACGCCGTAAGCGGCGACGCCGACGGCGATCCCGCCTTGGCGGAAGACGTCGTTGACGCCTGCTGCGAGTCCACTCTGCGCATCGTCGAGTGAGCCGAGCGCGACTGCGGCGAGTGCCGGGTTGAACAGGCCTGCGCCGGCGCAGACGACCAGCACCCCGGGAAGCAGCGCGAGCCAGGACGAGTCCGCCTGGGCGAAGATCATCAGGGTCAGGCCGGCGGCGGTCAGCATCAGACCAGCGACGATCAGCGCCCCGGCTGAGATCCGCTTCGAGAGCCCGGCGGTCGCACCGGACACGACGAACAGCAGGATCGTCCCGGGCAGGTACACGAGTCCGGCGTCCAGCGGCGACAGGTGCAGGATGTTCTGCAGGTAGAGGGTCGTGTACAGGAAGAGCGCGAAGAACGACGCCGACATCGCGAACACCGCCAGCTGCGCGCCGGCGAAGGCAGGCAGGCGGAACAGGTGCAGTGGCAACATCGGCTCGCGCGCGCGGCGCTCCACCAGCACGAACGCGACGAGCAGGGCGGTCGCGCCCACGAGCTCGGCGAGGATCTGAGTGCTCCCCCACCCCAGCTGGTTCCCGCGCAGGAGCGCGAGGACGAGCAGGAACAGCCCGCCGGCCAGCGTCGCCTGCCCCGGCCAGTCGAGCCCGCGCGGTGCCGGGTCGCGGGATTCACGCACCCACACGAATGTGGTGGCGAGCGCGAAGGCGCCCAGCGGCAGGTTGACGAGGAAGATCGCTTGCCAGCTGACCCCACTGGTCAGCGCGCCACCGATCAGCGGGCCGAGAGCGAACGACGAGCCGATCGTCGCGCCGTAGACGGCGAAAGCTGTCGCCCGCTCCGCGGCGTCCGGGAACGCGTCGGCGAGGATCGCGAGCGAGCTCGCGAACAGCATCGCCGCACCGATCCCCTGGATCGCACGTGCGGCGTCGAGCAGCGCCATGCTGCCGGCCAGCGCGCAGGCGAGCGACGCGACCGTGAACAGCCCCATGCCGATGGCGAAGATCAGCCGCCGGCCGAACCGATCGGAGAGCGAGCCGGCGCTGAGCACAACACTCGCCAACGTGAGGGTGTACGCGTCGATCACCCACTGCACGCCGGAGAGCCCGGAGTGCAGATCGTGCGCGATCCGCGGCAGCGCCGTGTTGACGACGGCGATATCGAGCATCAGCATCGCCGTTGCGACGCAGATGAGCGCGAGGGTTCCGTGTTTGTTGAACATCTCGGTGCCTCTCTCTTTCCCTGATCCGAGTTGCCTGGCGGCCCGAGGGCCGGTTAGAGCTCGTCCAGCGTGGGCGGCGGGCCGAGGATCTCGACGCCGTGGGCTCCGAACAGCCGCGCCGTCTCGGGCAGTGGCGGCATCGCCACCTCGGTCGGCGGCTCGGCGCTGGAGACGGGGATGCCGAGGGAGACGAACAGCTGCTCGACCCCGGCGGGACTGTTCGTCACGAGCATGCGCGCGCTCTCCGAGCGGACGATGTTGGTGTGCGGGACGTCGCGCGGGGCGAACAGGAAGTCGCCCGCGACGAGGTCGTACCGCTCATCGCCGACGAGGATGGTCACTTCGCCCTCGAGGACGTAGTACGTCTCGTCCTCGTTGCGGTGGACATGCCACGGCGTTGCGTCGCCGCGCGGGCCCGCGATCTCGAACTGCGCGAACGCATCGCCGGTCTCGGCGCCGGCGACCTTGACGGTGACCCGCCCGCTCTTCCACCAGACGTCGGCGAGGCCCTCGCCGGAAACGACGTGGTACGGCTTGGTGATCGGATGGATGGACATGGCACTCCTCCGGTTGAGAATCGCTGTCCCGTCACCGTAGGCGCGCCCGTCGCGCGTGTCTCCTAGAAGTCCGTTACGCCAAGCTGATGATTTGCTTACTCGGCGTCCGTGGGCGCGTGAGCGGCGCGCATCGGACCCGCCGTCGGCACCTCGCTGAGGATGCACGGCGCGCCGACATGCAGCGCCAGCACACCGCGGCCGACGCGGTCGAGTCCGATCCCACACTCGAGCACCGCCAGACGCTTGCGTAGCACGAGCAGACGCGCTTCGAGGTTGTCGTTGCCGGGCGGCAACCCGAGCCGCTCGTCGAGCCGCAGCTCGCGGTTGGTGAACGAGACGCGACCGTCGGCGTCGTGCTCGCGAAGCAGCTTCCACAGAATCCGGCCGGGCACGCCTTTGACCACATAGGCGCCGTCGACGAACACGCTGTCATCCGCCTGGTAGTAGGTGACGGCCAGCGGCTCGCCACCAGGTGCGGGCGTCGGCGCCTCGTCGGGCGGCGCGCTCTCGGCGCGATCCGCCTGCAGCACCGCGAGCACCCCGGCGAGGTGCCCGCCGAGAATCCGCAGCAACCGCTGGGTTCCCGGCCCGAAGTCGCCCGCGCGCTCACTCTCCAAGAACAGCACCCCGGTCAGCTCGTCGTGCGCGACCAGCGGAATCGCGGCGACACTGTCGACGCGCTCCAGACCGGGCAGCGCGATCTCGACGTCGGAAGCCTCGCCGCCGCTGCGGCGAATGCTGTCCTGGATCGCGGCGTTCATCGAGCGGCTGCGCGTCATGCTCGGTATGCACACACCCCTTCGCCGCTGCGCCGCGATCCCGATCGGGCCGTAGCCGATCGGAACCTCCGCTCCGACCCCGGAGGGCAAGTAGCCGTTGCTCGCGACCGCGAACAGCCGATCGCCACGCTCGTCCGCGGTCAGAAGAATCGAATAGCCAAACCCGAACAGATCATCAATGGCCTCGAGTCCCACGCGTACTGCATCGGCGTACTCGGTGCAGACCGACAGCCGGCGGATGAACTCGTCGAGCAGAGGGAGCATGTCGCGCTCGGCACGACGCTCCTCCACGACCGGGGCACTGCCGCCGAAGGGCTCGCAGGCGAGCACGCTGTGGATATCGACTCCACGCAGTCGGAAGACGCCGGTCATCCCGGTCATCGAGGCGATCGCATCGAGATTCGTCTCGACCGCGTCGAAGATCGGCCCCTCGCTCTCGGTGCGGAGGTAGTGCAGGTCGAGCGCGAACTGATCGCCGTTGGCAGGATTGACAACGATCACCTGCGCCTGCGGGTTCTCGTCGAGGTTGATACGGGACTTGTTCATGAACTGCCGGGTCAACGCCACGCGCTCTGAGTCCACGTAGTGGACGATCGACACGATCGTTGTGTTTGGCACTCCATCTGCCGAACAGGTCGTCACCCACGACGGGAACACACCCTGCAAGCAGGGCATGATCGTCTCGAGCGGGACCGAGAGCTCGCTCACAAGCGGCGACCCGCGGTCGGCCCTGGGGTCTGGTCGAACCCCTCGTCGATCGCGACGCTGATCAGGACGAGGGTCGTCGAGCCCTCGAACATGCGATTGGCAATCTCGGGCGGAACCCCGATCCGCTCGCACCCGGCCCTGAAGGCACCGACATGCCGCTCCACCCGCCCCAGGTCGTCAGACCCCGGCTCCCCCAGCACGACCGCAACACCCTTCACCTGGACAGCCTTGGCGATCGTCGGCGGGCTGAATCCGACTGCGACCTCCCCATTCCCCTCCAGGTTCGCCCGCATCGCCGAACCCTCCGCCGCCGAGACACACAGCGTTAACGACCGACGGTCCGCCGACACCTGCGGCCCCCAGGCGCGCGCGAACACGGGCCGCATGGTCTCGTCGCGGGTCGCGACCCCGACCGCGACACCGCTGTGAACAAACTCAACGACCTCCGGGGTAAGAACCGGCGACGACTCCGACAGCTCCACGACGGAAGAACCTACACCCCCGAACGACCCCAGTGCGAGCTGTGGTGCACTGACCGGTTGAGGCCAAGTACCGATGTTGAGTATCGCCTCGCGGACCTACACTGGTGTAACAAGACTTCGATCGGAAGGGACTCTCGTGAAACGCGGGACGCTCGTCCCGAGGTGAAGCCGGGTCTCGTCGATCGTGCCCGACCCGCACTCGGGCCCTCGGCCTCGCGATGGCCGTGACGGGATTCTTCTGCGGTGCTCGGAGCCGTGTTCGCCGCGCGCGTGGGACAGGCCGGCGGCGGGACGCTCGCCCTCGCCCACGTGGGGCGCCTCGACGTGATCGCCGGGGTGCCAGAACAAGCAAGTCACGCGCCAGCTGCTCGACGTGTTCGAGCACGGCCGGCTCGAGCATTGGTCCGTCCGCGACGACCTTGGGCAGGCGTTGCAGCTAGGACTGACCGGCGCGTGAAGGCGCGAGGCAGTGCGCAGAGGTGGGGTCCCGCGCCAACGCGTTAGCGTTGTGGCAATGCGAAGGCTCGCGGTCGCCGCGGCAGCGGCGCTATCGATGTTGGTCGTGCCAGGGCAGGCGCTGGCCGCGACACCTGTCGTGGCCGGCGCAGCACCTCCGTTGCTTGCCTTCGACAACGCGTTCGTGCAGGGCCGCACCCAGGCGCAGCTGGTGGCGTCGTATCAGCGGCTGCGGGCGATGGGCGTACGCGTCATCCGCCTCGACTTCCGGTGGATCGCGCTTGAGCAGGTCGGCAGGCCGCTGCACCGCTACGTCTGGAGCGAGCAGGACCGCGAAGTTAGAGCGATCCGCGCGGCGGGACTGAGCGTGCTCGGGATTCTCGACTACGGGAACCCGAACTACTCGCGCGCCGGGTGGGCGGCGTACATGCGTGGCCAGAAGCCAAGCGGCCCGTTCGGCGTCGGCGATCCCCAGGACTACCCGCCCGACGACCCAAGCAGCTTCGCGCGGTTCGCGTCGGATGTCGCTCGCCGGTACGGCTCAGACGTGATCGGTTGGGAGATCTGGAACGAGGAGAACGAGGGCTGGCGGTTCTGGTTGCCGAAGGAGGATCCGCGGGCGTACGGGCGGCTGCTGTGCGCGGCGGACGCGGCACTGAAGCGGGTCGATCGGCGGGCGCCGGTCGCGTTCGGCGGACTGTTCTTTCCGCCGCTCGGAGGGCTGGTCGGCACCGGTGGCGCGAAGTTCCTCGCCGAGGTGCTCGCCGGCGGCGGCGCGGCGGTGCGCCGATGCTTCGATGCCGTCGCGTATCACCCGTACCCGTATCCGTTCACCTCGCCGGAGGCGGAGGTCAGCGATCGCGGCTCGGTGATCGGCGCCGTCGACCAGCTGCGTGGCATCTTGCACCACTACGGCCTCAGCCAGACGCCGCTGTGGAACACGGAGGTCGGCTGGCCGACGAGTCCCCGCGGCAACGGCGTGACCGAGTTCCGGCAGGCTCGGTACGAAGCACGGCTCGAGCTGCTCTCGTGGGCGCGCGGGATCCCGCTGCTGACCTGGTACACGTGGGGCGACGCCGCGGATCGGAGCGGGACCAACCAGGAGGCCCACTTCGGGTTCTTCCGCGTGAACGGCTCGGCGAAGCCGGTCTACCGGGCGTTGGTCGTGCTGCACCGGCAGCTCGGTGCCGGTTGGCGTTTCGTTGGCGACCGCTCGCGCGCGCTGGGATTACCCCGCGGCCGGGCCGGGGTCGACGAGGGGTTTGCGTTGCAGTTCGCGGGACCGGGAGGACGGCGCATCCTGGCGCTGTGGTTCGCCAACGAGCAGCCGCCGCACAGCAGCAACCCGTTCGCGAGGGTGGAGCCGGGCACGCCGCCGAAGTCAATCACGGTACGGCTCGGAGTCCCGGAGCCGGTCACGGTCACCGACCTGTTAGGCCACCGGCGCCTGGTCCGGGCGCGTCGCGATCGGCGCGTGCGGCTGCGCATCGGCCAGGACCCGATCTACGTGGCTTGGGCCACGCCGCGTTGATGGCGCGGCTCGAGGAGATGCAGAGCGTGCCGATTGACACCCGCTGCTGAGGCTTGCGCCCGTTGGGAACGGCTTCAGCCGCGGATGAGCCGCAGCGAGGGCACATTTCGTTCCATTTCAAGCTAGCAAGCGGCTCGGGCTCAACCGGTCCTCGCAACAGTAGCTGTCGAGGTGACGGTACCTCTCGTGGGGGATGGACTGGGGTGGCCGAGGGTCGGGCTGTCGTTGAGTTCTGGGCGGTTGGTCGTCTAGGCGTGACCTCCACGGCCTGACTCTGTCGTTCAGGGCGGCGAGGGGATCCGGGCCGGCGAGGCGCCAGGGAGCTTGCGGTTGGTTTAGCCGTGATCGCTCCCTTCCCCAGCCGCCGTTTCGGTGGCCGGCGTGAGCGGTGGGAGGGGCGCGGTGGCGAACGCGAGCCAGGGGGCAAGGGGCCTGCGCTTGAGCGGCTGCCACCCGCCGGCCGATCGTGCGTGGTTGGTTTAGATGGTTCTCAGGTACTCGTTGAGCGCTTCGGCGGGCGTCTTCCAGCCGAGCGTCTTGCGCGGTCGGCTGTTCAGCGCGGAGGCGACCGCAGCGAGGTCCTCGGCGCTGTGTCTGGAGAGGTCGGTGCCTTTCGGGAAGTACTGGCGCAGCAGCCCGTTGGTGTTCTCATTGGTGCCGCGCTGCCACGGACTGTGTGGATCGCAGAAGTACACCGGCAGGCCGGTCTCGATCCGCAGCTGGGCGTGTTGGGCCATCTCGGTGCCCTGGTCCCAGGTCAGCGAGCGGCGCAGCTGCTCAGGCAGCGTGACGATCGTCCTGGCGATCGCGTCGCGGACCGCCTCGGCGCCGTGCCCCGTTAGCGCGGGGCCGTCCTTTACTCCCGGCGCTTGGCCGGTCATCGGCGGGAGGTAGAGCAGCATCGTAAAGCGGGTTGAGCGCTCCACCAGCGTGCCGATCGCCGAGCTCCTCGCTCCGATGATGAGGTCGCCTTCCCAATGGCCGGGAACCGCCCTGTCCTGGGCTTCGGCGGGGCGTTGGCTGATCATCACCTCGTCGCTGACGAACCCGCGACCGCGACCGCTGGTGCGAGCTCTCGGGACCCGCAACGCCCGCCCGGTCCGCAGACAGGCCGTCAGCTCACGCCGCAACGCGCCACGCCCCTGAACGTACAGCGACTGGTAGATCGCCTCGTGCGAGATACGCATTGACTCATCATCGGGGAACTCCAAGCGCAGGCGATTGGAAATCTGCTCAGGGCTCCACGCCCTCGCCCAGCGCCGATCCTTGCGCAGACCGTGACGCCGCCCGATCCACCTCACCCCAGGACCGTCGAGAGCCGTCCCATCGGGCCGCTTGACAGCTCCCGACAGACGGTCCTGCACATACCGTCGCAGCCCGGCGTTCACGACCAGCTTCGCCGGCTTCGCACGCCGAGCCCGCCGGTCCGCGTACCGCTGCGCCGAGCTCGCCCGATACTCAACGACGCCGCCACACCTCACGACGTTCCGACGCAACTCACGAGAGATCGTCGACGGCGAACGCCCGAGCTGACGAGCGATCCCCCGCACCCCACACCCCCCAGCGCGCAGGATCGCGATCTCCTCCCGCTCAGCGAACGACAGATAACGCCCCGACAACGGCGCCTGGGTAACGGTCGGCATCCCCCCACCCTTCCGAAACCACCGGACACCAACCGCCGGCGACACGCCCGCCTGGACACCAGCCTCCCGGCTACTGAGCCCTCGCGCGACCGCCGCCCAGAAACGCACCCGATGCTCCCGCCGCCCAGACGGCAGACGCCCCGGCGAACGCACCCGCGCAAAATCCGAAGCCCGACTTCTCTCGCCCATCGCAACTCCTCTCGGTCAAGGTGTTGCGACGACCAGATGAATCCGCCCGGGCAACGGGGAACGAAATGCGCGTTGGGGCGGGACACGAAACACCTCCATGGCATGACCCGCTGGGTGGGCTGGTCTTGTGGTTCACCGCAGTCGGGTGACGACGGATCATCCCGCTCGCCCATAGTCTGGCCTTGTGGCGCGGCGAGAGACTGCTGACCCCGAGGGCGCCGGCCCGGTCGAGTCGGGCGCATCACGTCCGGGTCGGCACACCGGGGTGCCGCGGAATGTCCTGGTTCTGTCGTGGGTCAGCTTCTTCGCGGATGCATCCTCCGAGATGCTCTACCCGGTATTCCCGATCTTCGTCACGCAGACGCTCGGTGCGTCGACGGCGATCCTGGGGCTGATCGAGGGAATTGCCGAGGGCACGGCCTCGGTCGGGAAGGCGATTTCGGGGAGGCTTGCCGACCGTCAGCGCCGGCGTCCGATGATCGCGCTCGGGTACGGCATCTCGGCGCTCGCCTAGCCGATCATCGGCCTGGCCCGCGCGTGGCCGCTTGCGCTGGTCGGGCGGTTTGTCGACCGGGCGGGCAAGGGCATCCGCGATTCGCCGCGCGACGCCGTAGTGGCGGCCGATACGTCGCAGAAGACCAGGGGCAGAGGTTTCGGCTTCCAGCGCGCATTCGATACCGCCGGCGCGGTCGTGGGGCCGCTGATCGGGCTGGGCCTCTACGAGGCGCTCGGCCACAAGATCCGCCCGCTGTTCTTCATCGCGGTGATTCCCGGCGCGATCAGCGTCGGGCTCGTCTTCCTGGTCCGGGAACGGACACCGACCAGAGCCGAGCGCGCTTGTGCCCGCGAGCGCCGCCGAATGAGCGCGGCGTCGGCCGAGCGGCTTCCGCGGCGTTACTGGGAGCTTCTGCTCGTGCTCGGAACCTTCAACCTCATGAACTTCTCGGACTCGCTGCTGATCCTCCGTGCCAAGGACGTCGGCCTCAGCTTCGCCGAGGTGATCCTCGTCTACGCGCTCTTCAACGCCTCCTACGCCGCTCTCAGCTATCCCGCCGGAGTCGCGTCCGATCGCGTCCCCCGCCGAGTGGTTTACGCGATCGGCCTGCTCATCTTCGCGGTGGCCTACGTGGGGCTCGGGCTCATTCACTCGAGCATTTGGGTGTGGGTGCTGTTCGCGGTCTACGGCGGGTACTGGGCGCTCACCGACGGAGTCGGCCGGGCTTGGGTGGCAGACCTGAGCCCCCGCGCGCTGCAGGGCACGGGGCTTGGCCTCTATCAGTGCGTGATCGGCGTCTGCGTCCTGATAGCCGGGATCTGGGCGGGGCTGGCCTGGGGAGCAAACGGGCGGTTCCCGCTGATCCTGTCGGGCGGCGTGGTGGCGGTACTCGCGACCGGATTGCTCACGATCGGCCGGCGGCTCGATCCTCCCGTGGCCGCGTCGGCATCACAGCCTGCCTGACCCGCGGCTCGTCGCCCCGAGGTCGTAAATCCAAGGGCCGGACCCTCGCCGAGCCAACGCTGCCGCTCATGGGTTGTGAGCCGCAAGCCACTCACCACTAGTGGCGCTCAACCTTTGGTGACCAGCGGCCCATCGGGTGGGCGCGCGGACTGATCTTCGGAGTCGGAGGGATGCCGAGCGCCTGCGGCTTGCACGCGCGTTATCAGGTCGCGGCGAACCGGTCGCCGAGCGACGAGGCCACGGCCTTCGGAGGATGCGCCAGGATCCAGGTGCGGCTCAGCGGCAGAGGTATTGCGCTAGACGGAATGCAGTGTCGGGCACCCCGTGCGGTCGCGTCCCATTGCCGCCAGTTCCGAGCTTGTCCTGCTAGCTGATCGGCTCCGGTCCAGGGCCAACGGGCGCCCGTTCGAGCGCGTCGCGCAGGGTTCGAAGCAACCTCCGGAAGGCGGGCCGAGGCGATCCGCTCGTGGCTGCAATCACCCAAGTGGGGAAGTCTCGATGCGGCCAATCGTCCGCGTTCAGGCTTCCCCTACCGGACACAGGCAGCAACGAAGCCGTACCCGGACCACGTGCCTGCGCGAGCGCGAATGCGGGTCTCGACCGGCGCTTGGCGATGCACCTGCTGTTCGCCAGAAGCACGTCGACGGGCTTCTGCTCGGTCGCCAATCCGATCGCAGGGCGACGGGCAGGTCGGGGATGAATGCAATCGTCCGCTCTGGGGCGGCCTTCTTGCATGCGGCCAGCGTTGAGGCACGATCGGCGTGGCTGCTTCACGCCTGGAGCAGTCACGACGGTGGCGTGGCTCCTTCGGCGATAAAGCAGAAGCGTCCAACCGATCGCGCCCTGTGCGTCTGCTTGGTCGCCGCCAGCTAGCACCGCGGAGTCGTGTGGCTGGCGCTTGGTTGCCGTAGGGATCGCCGGCTCGAGACCCGTCGGGACGATCGCTATTGAGGTCGCTGTCGATCTACGCCGACGATGTGTTGCGCTGGCGGCGGGGCGGCATGGTCCGTACCATCGCATTGCCGAGTACTGGGGCGATAAACCTCGACCACTCGGTTGTCATGTGTGACTTATCGTGATACACGAAAACGTTGCCGACGATCACTGGGCAGACCCTCGGCGCGCAGAACCATGAAGTGGGGTCGATGCTGGTGATCTGCTCCTGCTTGGCGATCCGAAGTTCTGCCGCTCTGATCGCCGGAAGGACCGTTGCGCGGCTTCGTTTGGTGGTGCACGGTCGCATCTCGGACAGATGACCGGCCACGCACTCCGGCGCCGACTGCAGGAGATAGGGCGTGTCGGAAATGAAGATGACCTGCTTCGCCGAGCGCCGCAGAAACTGAAAGATCGCTGCCAGTCCGTCTTGCCACGGGCCGCCGTTGCCCGTCGGCACTCCGGCCTTAGGGCTCGCCAATGGCTCCACCCATCGTGCCCAGGAGACGACCACGAGCGCTGGGTGGAGCCCGGCGATGCGGGCCTTGGCATTCTCCCTCCAACGGGCGCACAGGCTTTTCGGGTCGTCTCGGAAGGTGACCTCCGCCGGAGTGCACCCCTCCTTGGTCATGACTACCAGGCGCCAGTGGCGTCGGCTGCTGATCCAATTGAGGGCGTCAAACCAATGCCCGGCATGCGAGTCGCCAAACAGCACCACGGTGGTGTGTGATCGACGGTCTCTGTAGATGCAGGGCTTGATTTGGTCCCGTCCAAATCCCAACTCACAGCCGTCGGCGACGATCCTCGGAAGTGCCGACGCCACCGCGCTGACTGGCGGGCGCAGATTCGACGGCACCTCGATCGTTCGTGCACCGGCGATCAGATCCGCCCGCAACGATGCCAACTGGTGCGGAACAGTTAGTCTCGACGGGGCGGCGGCCTTCGAGATGAGTGGACCGACTAGCGATCCAGACAGGACCACGATCGCAATCGCGCTGGCAGCCAGCACGCCGCCCGCGCCAAGGCCAAGCGCGGGGCGGCGAACGACAATCTGGATGCGACGAATCGGCCGCTCCAGCAGCACAAACGACATCACCGCGACCACCAGAGATACGACAGCTACGGCAAGCGCCTGTATCTCAGACAGGGAGTGCCCAAGCACGGCCGGGGCGAGGACGAGCGCGGGCCAATGCCACAGGTACCAAGAATATGACCAAGCGCCGACACGCTGAAACGGCGGCGTGCCGAGCAACGCCTCGGCACCGAAGCGGCGGCTTGCCAGCGCGCTGCCGCCGCAGATCGCAGCCGCGGTGCCGAGGACAGGAAGTAGCGCCGAATCACCAGGGTACGAGGTGGTATCTGAGAACGACGCGGCCGCAAGGGCGATACAGCTGAGCCCCGCCCAGCTGAGCGGGATCGCCAGTCGGCGGTCGATACGAGCCGCGAGTGGCAGCGTCAGCGCGACCATGGCTCCCACCGCCAGCTCCCATGCCCGGGTGACGATCGAGAAATACGCCCACGAGGGAGAAGTCGCGGTCTGTCGGATCGAGGCCATCAGGGAAATGGCGGCGAGGATGGCAAGGACGACGATCACGGCGCCGATCACGGGCCGTTGAGCTTGCTCGCGTCTGCTCCGACGTCGTACTCCAAGCCAGATCAAGGACGAGACGAACAGCAGCAGCGGCCAGACGATGTAGAACTGCTCCTCGACCGCCAAGGACCAGAAGTGCTGGATCGGCGAGGGAGAAAGCCCGGCGTTGAAGTAGTCGGCGCCCTGAGCCGCAAAGTGAAAGTTCGCCCCGAAGTAGATGGCGGACAGCCCGCCGTGCAAGGCGCGTTTGGCGGCGAGAGGATTGAGCAGCAACGCCGACGCCACCGCGGTAACAATCACCGTCAACATGGCCGCGGGCAGAATCCGCCGGGCCCTGCGGGCGTAGAACGCCATGAACGAGATTCGACCGTCTGTCCGGAGGTCGCGCACGAGCTGGCCCGTGATCAGAAAGCCGGAGATCACGAAAAACACGTCGACCCCGACGTAACCGCCGGGAGCCAGACCGGCGTGCACATGGTAGAGCACAACGAGCACGATCGCGACCGCGCGTAACCCCTCGAGATCCGGCCGAAACTGCTGGTGCTCGCCACCCGAGCCACCGCCACCACGACCCGACACGGATGGATGGAATCGCGCCGGACCGCCGCGGCCGTTCACGGACCCTCCAAAATCGCGCGTTTCAACAGACGTGCTCGTCGCAGGTTCCAGAGCGACGGTGTCGCTCGAGAGTTGCCGTGCGTCTTTACCCTCTGGTGCGACGCGGTAATCCGGGCAGCTCGTGCGACGCCCGGCGGCCGTCGAGTTACGTCGCGGCTCACTAGTCGCGCCACCCTCTCCCCGTCGCAGGGCGACGATGACCAGTACGGCGACTGCCCGATCCGCAGGCTAACCAGGAAGGTCCACCGTCGCGTCCTCCGAGGCTCTCGTGTTGGGACGACCAGCAGTAGCGGCACGGGTTCGCGCGGCCCCGGTTCTGCACAGGCACGGAGGCGCAGAGCGGCAACGCGGAGCCGACGAACCGGACTCGGGCATTCGCGTGAATCCGAGCGCCCCGCATGGACCTAGGCCGCTAGCCCGTCACTGCTGCTCTGTCGCCCGCGCAGCCGACGCCACCAAACGGCTCGGCGCGTGAGCGCCATCGGACCACAAGCACCCACGAAGCCGTACCGGCCGAGGCGCGTGCGGACACGAAACCGGGTCTCGACGGGCGCGGCTCGTCGCACCTGCTCGTCGCCGTGCGACGCGAGGTCGCACGTATTGAGTGAACGACTGGATTGGAGATCGACGGATGTGAGTTGAGCGGTAGTTGCAGGTCCGTGCTCGATGGCCTGTCCGCGCCCCTGACGTGCGCTGCCGGTGACGGCGGGCTGCGAAGCTCAGGGGGAGCGCTGAAGCGTCGCTGGTTGCATCCCGGGGGGGGTGGGCGAGGGGAAGACCGGGCGGGTGAATGTGAGTGAACCCCTGTTGATGCCTCGTGAAGGAGAGCCTCGCATGGTGGGATGTCGTGGCGGGGCTTAGGGACTGGTCGCTGGGAAGCGGCGGGTGCCGGTCGGGGAGGCGACCCGGCCGGGTGAGCACGCTCCTCCGGGCCTAAGCAGCCACCCCGCCGACGAGCTCAACCCGTTACACCACGAAATCCGACTTGACTCCCGCAACAGACGCTCGCGGCTCTCGCATCGCCGACAAGCGACACTGAAGGCTTGCCTCGGCAACGGCCGCCACCCAGCATTGCTGCGGCGGCGCTGGCAGGGACGTCCGGCACGCTTGCGCGGCTCGATCGAGGAATGGCGATCGCGACCCCGTCGCGCGATCGCCGCCACAGACCGTGCAGATTCGCTCGGGGGCTAGGAATGCCTCGCCCGACGCGCCACACTTAAATACAAGGCCAAGAACACGTTTGCTGTGCCGCATCAATGGTCGCGTACGCGCCAACTCCCCGACGGCGGGTTCGAATCGGGCGCTTTCTCGCTCTAGTGATACTTGCGGCCGTGGCGGGCGCCGTGGCGGTCGTGATCTTGAATCCGCCCCGTACTACGGGCGGGCATCGGCCAGCGGCGGGGCTCCGGGCGGCGCTCCCGCATGTGCCTCCATACTGGTTCGTGCGACCCGGAGACACGTACGGCGAGATCTCGAGGAAGACCGGACTGAGCGTTGCCGAACTGCAGGCGTTCAACCCCGACGTTGATCCACTCAACCTGATCCCCGGCGAGCGGCTGAACCTCTGGCGCCATCCACCCAAACCACGGCCCAAGCCGCCTGGGCCGATGTTCTGGACGGTGCGACCCGGACAGTCGTTCGGTTCGATCGCCGCAAAGACCGGGATCAACATCATCAGGCTCGAGCAGCTCAACGGGCGCCTGAAGCCCGCCAGCCTCCAGCCCGGAGATCGCCTCAGGCTCCGCCCTTGAGTAGCGCATCTCCGCCGCAGCGTGCTACATCGCCAATCGCGAACCGGGTTCCCTGACCAACGAATGCCGCCACGGACAAGTTGCGACAGGTCGCCGCGCACATGCACATCGAAGGACTGCCCCATCCATGACAAAGCAGCCGCGTCGGCCCCGTCGCCAGACTACCCCGCAGGCGCCAGGCGGTAGCCGACGACGCGGGACGACCTCGACGACGCCGCACACCGGCCTCGGCGTCACCCCAAGTGTCCGGAACGAGCAGCCCGGGACGGCATTGTCGGCGTCAACATCGTGGCTGGTTTCACCCACGACCGGACGTCAAGCTGGTGTCAATGGCCATCGGTTTCTCCCCACGGGTGGCCACGAAATTCCCCACTGGTGGCCATCGTTTCTCCCCACTGGTGGCCATCGAATCTCCCCACCGGTAGGGTTGTGATTGTGGGTCAGTCCAGGGGCGTGACTCCTTTTCCGGCGGTCGCTTGGGCGAGTCGGTAGCTGTCTTGTGCGTCTGTGATCAGGACGTGGGCGTGATGCAGTAGCGGCTCGATGGTCGCGGTCGCGAGGCTCTTGGGCATCAACTCGTCGAATCCGGACGGGTGGATGTTGGAGCTGAGCGCGATCGAGCGTTTCTCGTAGGCGGCGTCGACGACGCGGAACAGTGCTTCGGCGGCGTCGTTGGAGACCGGCAGCAGGCCGACATCGTCGATCAGGATCAAGTCGGCGCGGATCAGTTTGGTGATCGCTTTGTTGACGCTGTCGTCGGCGCGGTGGCGGTGCACGAGCGTGGCGAGCGTCTCGAGCGTGTGCCAGTAGACGGTCTTGCCTTTGTCGATCGCGTGGTGTCCGAGCGCTTCGATGAAGTGGCTCTTGCCGGTCCCGGACGGGCCGCACAGCACGAGCGCTTCGGCGCGGTCGATCCACTCCAAGGTTCGGAGCGCCTGCTGGGTCTGTTTCGGGATCACGGACACTTGTTGCTCCCAGGCGTCGAACGTCTTGCCGGCCGGCAGCCCGGACGCTCGCCGGCGCGTCCGGATCGTCGCCTGGTCGCGGCCGGCGGCTTCCTCGGCGAGCAGGACCCGGAGGACTTCGGCGTGTTCCCAGCGTTGCGCGGTGGCGGTCGCGATCACCTCCGGCGCGGCGTTGCGAACGTATGGGAGCCGGAGGCGACGCAACAGCCGATCGAGCTCGTCGGGCAGCGGCGGCGGGGCTGGCGGCTTGACGGTCATCGCTCACTCGCGATCCGCGCGATTAGGTCTGCCGGCGGGCAGGGGATCGGTCGCGGCAAGACCTTGCAGGGCCGCAGAACGCCTCTCAGCGCGTCGGTTTCGAGCTTGACGGCCAGGATCGGGGTGTTCATCGGCCGAATCCCTCCCAGCTGCGGGTCGAGGTCTGCAGCGAGCGGTCCTCTGAGCGGCGCGTGGGCAGCGGGATCACGGTCGCGGTCTGCTGGTGGGCAAGGATGCTGGCCAGGTCACCGTCAGCGAACCGGCCGTAGCTGGCGCACCGCTCCAATGCCTCGTTCACCGGGCTGGTGCCGTGGAGCTTGGCCAGGTCGACTGCTTCGGCGATCTTGCGACGGATCCGTTGCGTCCCCTCCGCGGCGGCGCGCTTCAGCCACCGCTCAGCACCCTCGCCGATCGCGAGGAACTCCCGCTCCTCGCTGCTGCGCGCCCGAGGCTTGCGCTCCAGCGCACCCGCCGGCCGCGGCGGATAGTGCTCGTCGTTGATGCTCGGACGCCCCGGCGTCGTGAGCTGATGGCGGGCGACCTCCCGCGGCCCCTGCAGCTCATCGACGTGCACGACCACGAGCTGCTCGGTCTCGGCCCGGACCCAGACTCGCTCGCCGATCAGCTCGTGCGGCACCGAGTAGATCGCATCACCCACGCTCACCGTTGCTTGGCGGTCGACCCTGCGGGTCTGCCCGAAGCACAGCGTGTGCGGCAGCTTGGGCACGCGGTGCAGATGCTCGTGCTCCTCGCCCAGCAGCATCAGTGGCGCCTCGCGGGTGGCGCGGTGCGGCCGCGTGTTGACATCGGCCATGAACTCGGCGCACGCCTGCTCCAGCGCCTGCCAGTCCGCATACTCCTCGCGGAGGTTGTGATCGGTCGGCACCAGATCCGCTTTCGCGATCTTGACCGTCGCCTCGCTGCCGCCCTTGCTCTGCGGGTCCGCGGGCTCACAGGTCTGAATCGTCAGCCCGTAATGGCGCGAGACCTCAACGATCGTCGCGTTGCGCACCGCGATCCCGCACACATGCTCGACCGTCACCGTCTTCTCGTTGTCCGTCAGCGCGTAAGTCGGAACACCGCCCACCAGGCGCAGCGTGCGATCCAGCCCGATCACGACCGACGGCAGCGTCTTATCCAGCAACGGCACGACCACCCGAAACCGCGACCACGCCAGCCACGCGCAGAACAACACCGCCCGCCTCTCGGCCACGACCGGCCCGCGCCGTAATCCCACTGCAGCCACAACCCCGGCTGCGGGATCCACGGCCGGGTCCGCCGCCCGTGCTTCTGCCGCCAACGGCGCTTGGCCTCAGCGACCGCCCGCCGCGTCGTCCGGTAGGACCCCTCATACCCCATCGCCACCAGAATCCCGTGCGTCTTGTCCGCCCGAACATGCGCGCGTGAGCGATCGACCAGCTCGTCGATCTTCTCCGCAAACGGGTCCACCACCGGCCGACTACGCGCCCGCACCGGCAGCCCAGCACCCGCAGCCTCCCTAGCGGCGACCAGCCGCGCGACCGTCTTGTGATCACACCCCGCCAGCGCCGCCGCTCCACGCAGCGTTCCCGTCAGGTCGTACGCCTCAAGAATCTCCATCGCTTCCTCCGGTTTCTTCACACTCGCCGTCCTCGGATCGCGCGTTGACAACAACGCGCGCCTGATTACCGGCGCCTCAGGACAGAACCGTGGGGAGAAACCGTGGCCACCCATGGGGAGAAACGGTGGCCACCAGCGGGGCGATTCAGTGGCCGCCTACGGGGAGCTTTCCATGGCCACCGTCACGGCGCTCGCGAGCGATAATCGGTTTCTTCTTCACATCCCGGCGGACCCGAAGCGGAAGTGCGGCAGCCGCCGCCGTAGCGGCGATGAAGCGGGAGCGATCGCCAAGTCGCTCCAATCTCGCACCCGGGAGCGAACATGTTGGGCAGTTCGCGCTTAGTCGCTGGGAGCCTGCGGGGGAGTTTGATGGCGCGCGTTGAATCGTTGTGCGATGGCCAACAACGACGCGCCAGACGTGAGTCGGTCGCCGCGACCGCGCGGCATGCGCGAGCGAGTCACTTACGGTCTGGGCGCATCGTTGGGCGGGAACGCCACCGCCTTTGGGTATTCGGTGACGATCACGGCGAGCTTCGGCGCCGTTGAGCTCGGTCGCGGAACCCCGCGATTTGGCGACCTGATCGTCTTCGGTCTCGGAGCGGTCGTCGCATTTGGCGGGTTAGAGGGGCTGGCCAGCGGTGGATTTCGATCTCCTCTGCAGAAGGGCTCGAATGAAGTGGTTCTGCTCGGCACCGCACTTGCGTTCATTTCGATCGTGCTCGCGATAGCCACCGCCCGCGGGATTGCCGAGGTACTCAGTGGCGCGTGGGCGTGGTTTGGCGCAGCGTTCGGCGCGTCGCTGGTGTTCGCGCTCGTCGAGAGCGTGGAATTCATGTTTGCCGAATGGCTGCAGGAACGCCGCGGCGAGCCCGTCGAGCCTGACCAGTAGCCGCGTGGGCGATAAACGGAAGCGTCGCGCGGGCCGAGGAGGAGGTCGTTGATCCTGCCCACGGGCCCCGCGAGCGGCGCGGCCACCGCGGGCCCGGCAGCCAGGGACGCGCTAACGCGAGCGCTCATTCGGGGCGGACCGGGTGCGGGCAGGTTTGTCGAACACACGCGCGGCGGATCGCCAGAGCCGGTGTCGGTCGTGGCGGTACCAACGTTTGTGGGTACGGGATCCCGACACGGTGCCGGAGCCCGGACCGATGACCGTTGGGTCTTGAGGACGCCGACGCAGCAGCGGCCAGACCGGCTGTCTCGGACGCCGATCGTCAGCGGCGGCCGCCCAACTCCCAGTCGTGGATCTCGACGTCGAAGCTATCCACACGGGCGAGTCCGCCCCTGAGAAAGGCCTGCACGTCTTCTCGTGTTGGAGCTTGGAGCGCCACCACAACTCCGGCCGGCGCCGCGTCGTCGGGAGTGAACAACTCGCCGTAGACGATCAGGCGCTCGCGCGGCAGAGCCGTGAAGTCGGCCGGCGGCACGGACGGTGCATGCTCGCCCGCGTCTGTCCGGAGGTGCGCGATCACCACGAAGCGCGGGTCGATCGACTCGCGCGGAAACTCCCACATCGTCCGGCCGAGCACGTTCTCGAAGCGGCGGATGACATGGTCGTGGAATAGGCCGGCACGGTTGTATGGCTCGTGTTCGACGAACTCGCGAGCCGCGTCGGCACTTGGTAGATCGACGATGTGAAGGCTGCCAGTCCAGGTCGCTCGGTCGGCGGCGAGCGTGGGCCCGCGGGCGATCATGGCATCGGCGAACTGGTCCATGTAGCACCAGTGCTCCTCGGTAAGCTCAGAGTCAGGTTCGTTGCCCGCGGCGCGGCTGTAGAAAAGAAAGTCGATGTGCGCAGGGTAGGCCGCCGACTCGTCACGAACGGCAGAACGGCGCAGGATCCCGGGACGTCCGAGCGATCTTCTCGAGCTAACCCATGAGCAGGTTTGCCTGCCGCCAGCCGCGTCTGCTCCGGGTCCCGGCCAGATCCGAGCATCTGGTGCCAGCTCCCGAGCTGCGGCCCCGGCTAACCGTCGCCCGCTCGATCGCGTGGAAGGGGGGCTGCCAGCACGGCGCGGAGGGCCGATCGACCGAGCTCGGCGCGTGGCCGCTTGCACCCAGGCCGGGACGTAGAGATCCCGCTCAAGCCGGAGTGGCTTCTGCTTCCCGCCATCGGACACGTGAAGCGGAAGCGCAGCTTCAGTGGCCGCGACGGCGATAAAGCGGCAGTGTTCGGGGCTCAGGGCTGCGCGGCTCGTTTCGCGGCATCTTGGTAGGTGTGGGGTGGGGGGGGGTTGGTTGGGAGTGTTTGGTCGGGACGATGAAGCATGCCTGGACTACCTGGAGTGGCTGCGCTGGCCGGACGGGTTCCGCTGTCCGCTGCGCGGGGCGGGATGGCTGGCGGCTGGGCAGCGGCCGCTGGGAGTGCGCGGTCTGCGGCCGCCAGGCGTCGGTGACCGCGGGGACGATCTTTCACCGCATGCGCACGCCGCTGCAGTTGTGGTTCGCCGCCGCTTGGCAGATGACCAGTCAGAAGCACGGCGTGTCCGCGCTGGGGGTACAGCGGTCGCTTGGACTGGGCTCCTACCAGACGGCGTGGGCGATGCTGCACCGCTACCGGGCGGCGATGGTCCGCCCTGGCCGGGAGCGGCTGTCCGGGCACGTCGAGGTCGATGAGGCCTACATCGGCGGTGTCGAGGACAAGGTCCACGGACGCGAGACGGAGACCAAGGCGATCGTTGCGATCGCCGTGGAGATCGAGAATCCCAGGGGGTTCGGGCGGATCCGGCTCGGACACGTGCCCGACGTCACCAAGGACAGCATGCTGCCGTTCATCGACGGCGCGGTGCAGCCCGCCAGCACCATCCATACCGACGGATGGCAGGCGTACCTGACGTTGGTCGACCGCGGCTACGAGCACGAGCGAACCATGATGCGTCAACAGAGCGATCCCGCCCATGTCGTGATGCCCGGCGTGCATCGCGTCGCCAGCCTGCGCAGCGCTGGCTGCTGGGCACCCACCAGGGCGCGGTCACTCCCGAGCACCTCGACGCCTACCTCAACGAGTTCACCTTCCGCTTCAACCGCCGCCGCTCCAGGCGCCGCGGCCTGCTCTTCTACCGACTGCTCGAACAGGCGATCCTCGCGGAGCCGATCACCTACCGCAGCCTGATCGCCAACCCCAGCCCCACCGGACGCAGGCCAACCCTTGCGACCCAGCCCGGCAGCGTCGCCACCGTGGCGACAGTGCACAGTCCTTGGCGGCAATCGCCAGCAAATACTGGTATCCCTGAGTCAAATAGATAGATCTGTCGCATACCGGCCACGGACCTACGAAAGCGGTAGTCGCGAGATGCCCACGTTCGACGCTACGCGGGCGTCCGGACTGAATTGTGCGGAGGAATGCAGCGCGAGCGAAGCGGGTCTTGCCAACGCCGCGGTACGGGGCGCTGTGGCTCCCAGAGAAACGGTGAGTCAAGTCGGATTTCGTGGTGTAGCGCGTTGACCTCGTCGGCGGAGGTGGTGGCTCAGGCTGGTGGGAGCGTGCTCGCCTCCTCGGTGCTGCTGGTGTTGGGATGCGTGGGGCGGGACGGTGGTGGGGTGGGCGCGACCGGGTAGGGGTCTCCGGGCTCGATCTCCTCAGCCTGATCCTGTCGTTCGGGGCGGTGGGAGAACGGTGCCGTGGTGACGAGGGGGCGGTTGAACCTCCCGGCGCGTCTGGTCTCTTCCCCAGCGCAGTTTCTGTCCCGCAGCTCGACAGCGCTCGTGGTATGCGACAGCGCGGGTGAGCGCCAGCGCGCGCGTGCGCGCTGTTTGGCGGGGGTGCTATCGGTCGCGGGCGTCGGTCGCAGGGGCTCAGAGGGCCGCAAAACGCGCCGACGCGTAACCGGAGGGTTGCGTCGTGTGGTTTCGCGGGGGGTTGGGCGCTCAGCCAGCGGCGAGGCTGCCCACCTCCTCGGCCGGCTGGAGTCTGTCCTGCTGGGTCTCGTCGAGGTCCTGGAGGATCAGCGCCATCGACTCGACCGACAGGTAGCGGCGGGAGACGAGCCATTCGTCGTTTTGCTCGATCAGGAGCGCGCCGGCGAGCCGGATCACGGCCTGGTCGTTGGGGAAGATTCCGACGACGTCGGTCCGGCGGCCGATCTCCTTGTTGACCCGCTCCAGCGGATTCGTGGAGCGAAGCTTGGTCCAGTGCTCGTCCTCCAGCCGCCCGACAGTGACGAGCAAGATCGCTCGAACAACAACAACAAGGAGGTCGCACAACTCAACGCCGCCTGAACCGACGATCAGGAACTACACCACGAAACGCGACTTGACTCCGGGAGCGCCGGGGTATAGCGTAATACTGGGCTTTGGGGGTTTGGTGATGGGCGCTTGGGGGCGTGCGGCATTCGTGATGCTGCTCGGTGACGTACAACCAAACGGAGGGGTGAGGTGGTGCCCGTTTGTCGGATCTAAGGGAATCGGGCTTCCAGCGCAGGAGGCTGCTGAGCGCCGTGTCGGATGATGACTGGCTGAACAAGCCGCCCGTGGTCCCGCCGGTTCGGCTCGTGACCCGATGGGCAATGGGCCTGGCTGTGCTGGCGGCGCTGGCATACGGGTCCTTCGTGCTCGCGCCATGGCGCGCTGGCAACGACCTGTGGGCGTGGGCGCTGCTCGCGTTCTCGGAGGTGCTGCTGCTGGCTAACACGATCGGACTGTGGGTGACCTCGCTGCACCACTCGCCAGACGCACCGGAGTCGCCGGAGATCCTCGCTGTGCGCAAGGAGCTCGCCGACGGCACATCGGTCGTCTCGATCGACGTGCTGGTGACGGTCTGCGGCGAGCCGATCGACGTCGTCGAGGCGACCGCGGTCGCTGCGCGCGACATGCGCAGCCCCCACCGCACCTGGATCTGCGACGATGGTCCCAGCGACGACGTGCGCGACCTGTGCGCCCGGCTCGGAATCGGCTACCTCACGCGCCCGGATCGCCGCGGCGTGAAGGCCGGCAACATCAACGAGGCGCTGAACCGCACCACCGGCGACTTCGTCGCGTTGCTGGACGCCGATCACATCCCGCACCCGGACTTCCTGCTCGTCCAGCTGCCGTACGTGCTGCAGGAGGGCGTCGCGTTCGTGCAGGGCCCGCAGAGCTTCCGCAATCGCACCGGCTCGTTCGTCGAGCGCGGCTCGGTCGAGAGCCAGCAGCTGTTCTACGAGGCGATCTGCCCCGGCAAGAACCACTTCAACGCCGCGTACCATGTGGGGACCACGGCGATCTTCCGGCGCTCCGCGCTCGAGGACGTCGGCGGCTTCTACGAGGACACGCATTCGGAGGACATCTGGACGTCGCTGCGCATGCACCAGCGCGGCTGGCGGTCGATCTACCAGCCGCACGTGCTCGCCCGCGGCCTCGGAACCGCGACCGTCAGCGCCTATCTGCGCCAGCAGTTCCGCTGGGCGTCGGGCGCGTTCGAGGTGCTGCTGCGCGACAACCCGCTGTCGGACACCAAGCTCACGCCCGGCCAGCGGCTGCTGTACGTCGCGCCGAGCGCGCACTTCGCCATGGGCGCCGTCAACACGTGGTTCATGCTGCTGCCGCCGCTGTTCCTGCTGTTCGGCATCAGGCCGCTGGACACTAACAGCGGGACCTGGATCGCCTGGTACGCGCCGCTGTTCATCCTCACGCAGCTGATCCTGTGGCTGCAGACCGGGTGGCGCCTGCGACCGATCGTGCTCTCGATCGCCGTCGCACCGGTCCACATCCGGGCGTTCTTCGCCGTCCTGCTTCGGCGCAAGCCGACGTGGGAGGCCAGCAACCGTCCAGGCGAGCTGCCCGGTCCGCTGCAGATGCTGATGCCGCAGGTCGCGCTGCTGGCGCTGAACGTGACCGGCATCGTCGTCGGCCTCGTCGTCGTGCTCAATCCGATCACGACCACGATCTCGGTCGCGCTGTGCTCGATCCATTCGCTGATCCTCGGTCGCGTGATCGTCCAGGCGCTGGTCGAGCGGCGCCGGTCTGTAACCAGCCCCCGCAACTCCAGCACCGCGACGCCCCTTCCCCCACCCGCCCCCGCTCCCGCATGACTCCCACCACCACCAAGGTCACGCCCGCCGAGGGTGAGCTCGAGTTCGGGTCGCTGGCCGCCGGCCGCCCGACGTTCCCCGTCGCCCAGCCACCGAAGCGCCGGCGCACGTTCTTCGCCGCGCTGCGGCGCTGGATCGTGTTCCTGGCGGTGATCGCCGGCTGCGTGTACCTGGGGCAGCTCCAGATTTCCAAGCACGAGACGCAGGTCTCCGACGTCGGCCTGCTGCAGGCCCGCATGGCGGCCGATCCGGTCGAGGTCCGCAGCACGGTCACCGGTCAGGTCACGGCCGTCGACTTCACCCAGGACCAGTCGATCCAGGACGGCGCCCGGTTGATCACGATCCAGACCGTGAGCCCGACGGGCAAGACCGGCGTCGCCGACATCGCCAGTCCCGTCGAGGGCCGGGCTACCGAGATCGCGGTGCGGGCGGGCGACAGCGTACGCCCGGGCGATCTGCTCGTGAGTATGGTCGAGCCGTCTGCCGTCTACGTGATGGCCGACGTGCCGAGCGATCGCCTCGGCGACGTCCGCCGCGGGATGATCGCTCGCCTGAAGCTGCCGTCGGGCGTCACGGCGCGCGCCCGCGTCGTCTCGCTCGAGCCGCGCATGGCGGACGACGGCGGCAGTCCGGACACGAGCCGGATACGGCTGAAGCCGCTGGACCAGCGCCTGCTGCGGCTGGTGCCGGGCGTGCCGCTGGAGGGGACCCTCGACGGGGCCAGCACCCGCAAGTCGGCACCGAGCGTGGCCACTGAGTGGTGAGCATGCCGCGGGCGCTCGCGGTGGCCGTCACCGCCGCGGTCGCCGTCGTGGCGATAGTCGTCGCCCAGCCGGGCTCCAGAGCGGAGCCCGGCACCGGGGCGGGCCGTCGTGTCGCGCGCGCGGCTCCGAGTCTCGGGCCGCTGACGACCAAGCCGAGCGTGACGCCGGTGCAGGCCGGGCCGGCGCTGCGCGGCCGGCGCCTGCCGACCAACCAGTGGTGGACGTCGGCATTGAGCGGCCCCTGGACGTCGGTGCTTTGGGCGTTCCCCGTGGCCGTGCGGGCGGGCGCGGACGGGCTAGCGCTGGCGACGGCTCATCCGGTGGCGTCGGGGAACGCAATCGTGTCGGGATTCGCGCCGGCGCTGCGGATCGGTGGGGCGTTGCGGGGCGTGGAGGTCGCGGGCTACGGCGCGTTCTCGGTCACCCTCGATCTGGAGCGCGCGCACGGAGCGCCGCTGCGCGTCGTGCTCGCCCAGGGCAGTCCGGTGGTCTGGGTGCGACTGCCGCCGGGTTCGGTCTCACTCGATCTGGCCGATGGCGTGACCACGCATGTGGGCGGCGGTGGTGCGGTCGTTCAACTCGGGGATCAGACCTGGGACCTCGCGTTTGGTGGTCCGCGCACGGTGACGCGCTCGGGCGACGAGCTCGTCGCCGACGGCTCCGGCACCGTGTGGATGGCAGTCGCGGCGCGGCCAGCCGGACCCGATGCGAGCTGGCCGGGGATGGTGCGCGCCGCGGCCCGGCGGCCGCTGCGCACCACGCGCGAGACCTTGAAGGTGGACTGGCGGCGCGGGGTCGTCCACCAGCAGCTGCGCTGGATCGGTCAGGACGGCCGGGACGTCGCGGGCCCGGTGGCACTGCTTCCGCACCAGCAGTCCGCGCTCCCCGCCGGCTCGGCGGGCCGGGTCGCCGGGACGTACGCCACGGCGCGCGGCACGCTGCGCCTGGTGCGCGGTGGTCGCGTCGACGTGCGCATGGCGGTCGGCGGCCTGCTCCCGGGCGTGCCTTCGCTGCCGGCCGCCCAGCGCTCGGCGATCGTCCACGACGGCAAGGCCGACGCCGTCACCGCCCCGACCGGCGGCTCCTACGCCGGTCCGAAATCGATCTGGCGGTTGGCCGACTTGGGCGAGGTGCTGCAGCGCGCCGGCGACCGCGCCGGCGCCGACCGGGCGCTTCAGGCCGCCCGCGCCGGGCTTGAGGACTGGCTGACCTACAGCGGCGCCGACGACCGTCACTGGCTCGCCCGCGAGCCGGCGTGGGGCGGCATCATCGCGCTGCCGCCGGAGTTCGGCAACGAGTCCTACAACGACCACCACTTCCAGTACGGGTACCTGATCGCCGCCGCCGCGGTGGTCGCCGAGTCGGACCCCGGCTTCGACACGAGGTACGGCCGGACGGTCGACCTGCTGGCCGACGACGTCGCGCGCGTGTGGAACCCGTACGAGGGCCACTCGATCGCCTCCGGCTTCTCCGACACGCCCGACGGCGGCAACCAGGAGTCCTCGAGCGAGGCGGTCAACGCCTGGTGGGCCATCGCCCGCTGGGAGCTGGTCACCGGGCGCCGCGGCGCCGCCGATCGAGCGGTCGCGCACTACGCGCTCGAGGCCCTCGCCGCCCGCACGTACTGGCTCGACGAGAGCGATGTCGTGCCGCGCCCCACCGGCTACACGCACCGGGAGGCCGGCATCGTCTGGGGCGGAAAGGTCGACTTCGCCACGTTCTTCGACCCGCGCCCGGAGGCCGTCGTCGGGATCCAGCTGCTCCCGTTCACGTTCGGCTCGCTCTACCGCGCCGATCCCGCCGCGGCCCGCCGGCGGGATGCCGCGGTGCGCGACGCCGCCAGCGGCGCCCCGCGGCTGTGGCCGGACCTGTTCCTGATGGACGGTGCGCTCGCCGACCCGGCGGGCGCCCTGGCCGCGCTCCCCATGCTGCCCTCGGTCGAGCCCGGCAACAGCCACGCGTTCACGCGCGCATGGATCGCCACGCTGGACCGCTGGGGCCCGCCACGCCCGGCCGTCCACGCCGACGCGCCGTACGGACTCGCCTTCCAGCGCGGCTACGCGGTGATCAATCCGACCGGCCACCGCATCACGGTCGGCTTCCGCGACGGCTCCGGACGCCTCCTGTGGAGGGTCATCGCCGGGTCGCGCGCGGCGGTCGTCGTCCCCCGCTGACCTTCTGCCGGGCGGCGCGCCAGCGCCGGCGAACGCCCTCAGTTGATGCCGCGAGCGCGACCCTGCCAGAGCCGTCGCCGCAGCTCGGTCTTGAGCACCTTGTTCGTCGACCCGAGTGGCAACGCGTCGAGGAACTCGACGCGGCGCGGCTTCTTGTATCCGGCGAGGTGGCCACCCGTCCACGCCGTCAGCTCGTTCGCGTGCAGTCCTGACTTGGCCTGGTGACGACATAGGCGATGACCGATTCGCCCCATTCGTCGTCCGCGATAGCCGAGCGCCGCCACCCATGAGCGATGAAATGTCCTCGGCCGCCGGGTTGACGCCGGTGAGGCTTGGTGCGGTAGTGAGAGCCCGTGCGACAGCGTGGCGCAGGAGCCTGTGGAACCGTCGATTGCTGCCTAGAGCGCGAAAGCCAGACTCATATCTGGGAGGCTCCTCAGGGCGCCCCTTCAACCAAGGAGCTCGCCGGCCACAGCTGACAATCGAGCATGCTCACCGTGGCCCGCCAGTCGGTAACCGTTCTCGCATGCTCGGCTCGCTCCTTGACCCAGCGGGATTTACAAGCCAGCCTCGGACAAATGGACTCACGCCGCCCTGAAGCTTGGGATTGGTCGGGTAGGCGAGAGGCGCCCGGGTCGCACGGCATAGCCGACTGAGCCCTGGTTTCCTCCCGCCCCCCATCGATCCGTGCATGCGGTTCTCCCGCACACGGCTCGCCGACGTTCTTCACCGCCAGCATTCAGCGTGCCCCGCGCCGCAGCCCGGAGGGACGCGGCGGGACGACAGTCCCGTTGAGATCGATCAGGCCAAGACGGTCTGGTGACTGGCGGGCGACCGCCCACCACCCGAACCTCCTGTCACGACGATGGCGGATGGCGACGAAGATCGCCAGCCGATTCATCGCGTGGTGCGTGATCGTGTCGAAGGACCGGGCGGAGTTTCCGTAACGGAAGTAGCCCGCCCAACCGCCGAGGAACCGGTTGAGATCCTCGATGATGTCCTCGACCGGAAGCAGCAGCCGCTCACGCGCCGTGATCTCACGGACGCGTTGGCGGGCGCGCTGCATCGCCTGACGCGAGGGCCAGCGGACAAGGAAACAGAGATGCCGGGATCTGGGCGTATTGCCACGCACCCAACGGTGGTGGAAGCCGAGGAAGTCCAGCCCCTCACCGCCTTCGCGCAACTCCACGATCCGTGTCTTGGCGTCCTTGAGCGTGAGCCCCAGCTCCAAGAGGATCGTCCGTAGCGCCACGAGGGCACGCTCGGCTTCCTCCCGGGACCGGCACATCACGACCAGGTGAGTCGCCGGAGGGAATCTCACCCTCCGGCGCTCGCAGAACCGGACGTGAACCTCTCGGCTCATCCGGCTCCCATCGTCCAGCCGTCAGGACGCAGCCCCCAGCGCCAGTGCGCGAACAGGCCCGGCTGGCGTCTGGCGACGTCAGCGATGAACCTGCGCGCCCGGCTCTTGTGGCGGCGCAGTCGTTTGTATTTCCGCATGGCCCACCTCACGAGCGTGTCGTTGAAGTGGCGGAAGACCGGATACAACATGGACTTGTAGAAGCGCCCGTAGTAGTTGATCCAGCCCTGGAGCTGGCGGTTGAACATCAGCGCCAGGTCCGTGAGGGACTTGTCCGACCGACAAGCGACACGCCAGCGACGCATCACGCGCCGCATCCGCGTCTTCGCCTCACCCGAAACCGCCGGGGTGAAGTTCAGGAAGTGCTTCCCGAACCGGTTCCTCGACAGCCGCGGACGGAACGTGTAGGCGAGAAAGTCGAACGACGTGTGCTCGTGCGAGCCGCGCCGGTCGTCGTCCTTGCAGTACACGATGCGGGTCTTCTGCTCGTTGAGCTCAAGCCCGCACTCCGCCAGCCGCGCAGCGATCATGGCCCGCAGCTGCAGGGCCTGCCGCTCGCTCCGGGCGTGGACAATGATGTCGTCGCAGTAGCGCTCGAACGGGACCGCCGGGAACTCCCGGGCGATCCACGCATCGAACGCGTAGTGCAACATCATGTTGGCGAGCAAGGGTGAAATCGCAGACCCTTGAGGGGTTCCGCGATCCCGCTCGACCAGGCTGCCATCCTCTCTCTGGAGCGGCGCTTTGAGCCACCGCTCCACATACAAAAGGATCCAACGCTGGTCGGTGTGGTGGGCGACCGCCTTCAGCGTGAGGTCCCACGAAACGGTGTCGAAGAACGACTTGATGTCCATGTCTAGAACCCAGTCGTTGCGCCAACACCGCTCGCGACAGACCCCGATCGCGTCGTGCGCGGAGCGCCCCGGCCGATACCCGTAGGAGTCCTCGTGGAACACCGGCTCCACCGACGGCTCCAGATACGAGCGCACGACCACTTGGGCGATCCGATCCGCGACGGTCGGCACCCCGAGCACTCTCGAGCTGCCGTCTCGCTTCGGTATCTCCACCGCACGCACCGGCGGCGGGAAATAGCTCCCCGACGAGAGCCGGTTCCAGAGCTTGTACAGGTTCCCGTGAAGGTCCTGCTCGAACTCCTCGATCGACTGCTCATCCACGCCGGCGCCACCCTTATTCGCCTTGACCCTCCGATAGGCCTCCCAAACGGCCCACTTGGAGATCTCAAACGACTTCGGCTTCGGCTCGCTCACCCGACTCCTCCCACCAAACGGCGGTTGATCGCCAAGCCAGCCAGGACGACCCGTCCCCTTCGCTCCAGCCCGATTACCGAGCCTTCACCGCTAATACGAGACGGTCCGCCCCTGTGCCCCGCACAGCTACTCTCCCCCTCGCAGTTCCCGCTGCTTGGGGTTCTCGCCCTGGACAGCCGGCCGCAGGCCACAATTGCTCCACTGGCCAACCATCCGGTCGGGGCGACAGGTTCCCGAGTTCCACACGAGAGCCCAGACCACGCTCGCGCCACCTTCACGCCGGACACCGCCTGGCCAATCAACAGGCACCCGCCAGACTCATCCCAGAGCAACGACTCGACCCTGGTTTCGATGTCGCCGATACGCTTTCGACACTTCATCAGTGGTTCGCTTTCGCTCGCCTTCGTGATCCACACCTGACGCGCTCAACGGCGCGCCGTCTCCGCAAGCTCAGCACCCCGGCTCTTGACCGGCGCACCTCGCGGTGGTTTGCGGCCTCCCCCTGCAGGGCGACCGCGAAGGGCCACCAGACCAGCCTGGCTCCTTCATCTCTCGCGCAGCACCACATCCGTCGGACTCTGCTTCTACTCAGTCCTCCTTCCGCGTTCTCGGCGCACCATCGTCTGCGAAACGCACCAGCTCTCCGGTCCCGCGCTCGGCCCACTGTCGGTCAAGCCGATGCAGGTAGACGTTGCACAGGCATGGTGAGATCACCCCGCCTTGTGGGGTTCCGGTGTCGCTGCGCGTGACCGACCCGTCCTCCATCACTCCTGCGCGCAACATCGCGCGCAACAGCTTCAAGACCTGTCGGTCGACGATCCGTTCCTCGATCGCGGACATCAACTGCGAGTGTGGAATCGCCTCGAAACAGTCGGCGACATCCGACTCCAGCACCCACCGCCTACCGCCCCACGCCTCATCAACGAGAGCTTGGAGCGCATCGCGCTGCGAGCGCCTGGGCCTGAACCCGAACGAGCACTCGAGCATGTCAGCCTCGAAGATCGGCTCAACGACGATCCTCGCTGCTGCCTGAACGATCCGGTCACGAACAGCAGGAATCGAGAGCGGTCGCAACTCCTCACGTCCGGGCTTCGGAATGAACACCCGGCGCGCGGGCAGCGGCCGCCACCTCCCCTCCCGCAGATCCGCGGCCAGCTGATCGAGTGTTGAGCGCCGCTTCGTTTCGGGATTCGGGTGATGGGTTGGGCCGGGACCGGTGAGGGGAACGAAAGAACGAAAGAAGTCGCCGGTAGTCCTGTCGTGGCGGTGGGCGTTCCCCTCCGCGGACTTGGAGGGTGGTAGCGCCGGCGACGTGGCTGTCAAGGTCGCTTCGCTCCCTTCCCCTCGCTGCGCTCGGTGACAGCCCCGTCGTCCGGCGCGGGGTGGCAACGAAGTCCGGGGAGGGGGTTGGCGTGGTCAGGCCGCCGGTGTGGTGGCGGTCCACAGCTCGGCGGGGCGGCCGGCGGTGGGGATCTGGGAGCGGCTGGCGCGGCCGGCGAGCTGGAGCGCTTGGAGCGCTTGTTGGATTTGGTCGGCCGGCCGGTTGTGCTGCAGGGCGTTTGAGATCTGGCTGCGGGTCAGACCGCCGGGATGGTTGATGAGCTGAGCGTGGATCTGTTCGGCGAGCGGATCGCCGGTCGCGCCTTGCAACGCCCAGCTGGCGGAGCGGGCGGTGTAGTCCCACAGGGCGAGTGCCGCTTGGAGGTGCTCAGCTTTGATCGTGCGCTGGCCGTCGGCGAGCGCGTAGAGAAGCGCGAGCCGGATCGTGTGCGCCTCGGAGCGGGCGCAGAGCGCGCCAGCGATCCCGTCAGGCTGGGCGGTCGCGAGCTGCTGGTAGGCGTGGCGCCATAGCTCGCGTGCTTGCTCGTCTAGGCGTAGGCGACTGGCGGAGCGGGCATGCTTGATCGCGGCGCCGAGCACGGCGGTCAGGCCGGTGCCGTGAAGCGGGTTGGTGTCGCCGCCTTCGGGGAGCAGGCGGGTGCGTCTGCAGGCGCAGAACACGAACCGGTTCGCCAGCCCGTTGGCGAGCTCGACCTGGGTGAGGTGGTGGCGCAGCTCGTGCTGGGTGATGTGCCCGATCAGCGAGATGTGCGCTTCGCTTGAGCGAGCGGGCGCGGTCCGGGTGAGCAGTTGCAAGGGCCGGCCATCCCAGGCGGAGCGGAGTGTTGGCGAGAGTGTCGAGATCTCACGGCCGGCGGACCGAAGGACGCTGACGAACTCCGGCTCGAGCGCCAGCAACCTTCGATCGGTGATACCGGGGTCCTGGGAGGTGGGGTCGCGGACCGCCCACACAAGTCCCTCGCCTGAGCTCAGCCCGGTCAGGATCCGTGCGTGGAGTGTCGGGTCGGCGTCGCAGATCAATCGGCGCACGTGATCCCAGCTGCTGCCCTTCCGTGAGCGCGATGATTCCCCCACGAGCAGCAGGAACTCGTGTGGGTGGTGGCGGGTCGCTTCGATCTCGTAGTACGCGCCGCGGCCGATCGCGGTCCCGAACGCGACCAGGAGCTGGGTGAGGATCGCGACCGGGTCAGCCTCGGTCTCCGGCTCGAGAACTCTGACGATCTCGCCGATCAGCCCGTGGTAGGCGGCCGGGCCTGGTGGGGCTGGCCAGCCTGGCGGTGCGGCCAACAGCACCGTGCACGGTGGCGGATCCTGCTCGAGCATGCGCTCGGCGGCGAGTGTCATTCGTTCGCTGCCTCGATCACGGCGACGCGCACCGCGGACTCGTCGACGATCGCCTTCTTCTGAGCGAACGCGGCGATCAGCGAGCCGACGGCGAGGTTGTTGATCAGCCGGGGCAGACCGCGGGAGGCCTCGTGAATCAGTCCGATCGCGTCATCGGAGAACAAGGTGTCGGAGCGGCCCGCGATCGCCAAGTGATGCTGCACATAGCTGGTTGTCTCCTTCGCGTCCAGGCCGGTGATCGCGTAACGGACCGCGACACGTTGATCCAGCGCGGTGAACGCGCCGCGCCGCAGCCGATGGCGCAACGTGGGCTGCCCGAGCAACAGCAGGCAGAACGGCGCGACCTGATCCATCCCCATATTCGACAGACAGCGGATGCCTTCCAGGCTCTCGGCATCCAACAGGTGCGCCTCATCAATGATCAACACGACCTGCTTGCCACGCTCCGCCGACTCGGCCGCCAACAGCTCTTGGGCTTGGGGGATCAGCGCGGCGTGATGAAACCTGGGGGTGCCGCCCAGCTCGGTGATGATCAGCCCGTAGATCCCGCGCAACCCCACGCCCGGGGTGCCGAGATAGAGCACGGTATGCCGCGAGGCGTCCAGGCCTGAGACTGCGGCGCGGGCAGCGACCGTCTTCCCCGCGCCGCACTCGCCCGAGATCACCCCGATCGCCTGCTCGCTGATGCACCAAGAGATCCGGGCTACCGCCTCGCCGTGCGCGCCATGCGCGTGCAGCATCCCCGGCGCGAGATCCTTCCCGAACGGCATCCTCGAGAATCCGTAATGCGCCCGCAACCTGTCAATACTCACAGCCTGTCTCCTTGCTGGTTGATGTCACGATCCTCCGTCGCCGTCGCCGTCGCCGTCGCCGTCGCCGTCGCCGTCGCCGTCGTTGGCGAGGCTGGCGTAGTCGATCCGGTGCCCGCCCAGCTCGGCGTCGCGCTGCTCGGCGAGCAGCTTGAGGTAGTCGATCCCGGTGCTCGTGGGCGGCGGCGGGAGCTCGCGCTTCGCTTGCGGATGGGTGTGCCGGCCGATCACCAATGGGACCGCGAGACCCATCGGGCGGTGCTGGTAGCGACGCAATCGTCAGGGCGGCCGCAAGCCATGACGCTGCTGCCGCGAAGCAGGCCAGCGCCAACCTCGTCACCGACATCCTCGCCGCCAAGGCCGCGAGCACGACGATCACGAACAAGCTAGGAACGCAATAGCTAAACGGTCGGCATCGGACGGTGAAGGCAAACTCGCCGGTGGTGGCGGCGGAATGCGCGACTTCGACTACGCCGCCCGCGCGACCGACGAGCAGGATGCTGGTCCAAGCGACCAGCGAACCTCACCGGCACCGCACCATCAGCGCAGCCAGCAGCACCGCCGCCAGCACCACCAGCACGGCGACAACGGAGCAGGATCAGCGCGCTAGCCGCTCGTCATGGCCGCACGTCTTGGCTCTCCCGCACAGAAAAGCCAAATCGGCCTCGTGCGGCGAGATTGCGTCTAGCCATGAAGTCGCGCCGCAACCCGGCTCGAATCTCCGTTGCCGTGCGCTGCTGAAGTCCCATCGCCACGAGGTCAAGATCGATCACAGACAACAGCGCCTGGCGGATCAGCGCGCTGCGAGACAGTCCGCGCGCAGCGGCAGCAGCGTCGAGCGCAGCGCGCAGTTCCGGCTCCATGCGGACGGATAAGACTTCGCGTGACACGCCTCGAACCGTAGTACGTTCGCTTGGGGGTCCCACAGCGGCGTTTCTCGCAGGGTCTGGCCTCTCGATCAGATTGCAGCCATCAGACCATGCCGCATCTCCGAGGCTCGAAACGCGCAAACCTGAGCATCGGACAGCGCGGCATCACACTCGCCCGTCCGTCAGCAACTTGGCCGCGACGAGCAGGTCGCGCGCGACACCTCGCGAGGCGCATTGTCAGCACAACCGCGTCCACAATCACATCCACCAGCACAATCGTGCTCAGGCAGCATCGCCCCGCCGAACGGCGCGAACGAGGTTGTCCGGATCGTCGTGGAACTTCGGTGACGATCCTCACGGATTGACGGTCACACGGTAACGGGCTGGTGGGTCTCCTGACGGTCGCGGTTCTTCTCGGCAACGAGGAGGGCGTGTCGCTCGATCGCGATCACGAGTTTCGCGAGGTCGCGGTAGCCGATGATCCTGCGGAACTGCTGCTCGGCGACGAGCATCCCGGCAGCGGTCCAGCGCTTGCGCATGTCACCGTCTTGCCAGCGCTTCACGTTGCGCTGCGTGTAGCGGACGATCTCGATCATCGACTCGCACGGGTTCGTCGAGCACAGCGTCTTTGAGAGCTGCCCGGTGATCCCGAGCCGCATCAGCGTCAGCGTGTCGTCCATTCCCTCGCGCAGCGACGCGGCGGCATCGGGCCAGGTCCGCTGCAGCTCTGAGGCGAGCAGTTCGAGCCGCTCCTCGGCAAGCAGCGGATTCGTGAGCGCCCACGCGCCGCGGACTCTGGCGAGGATCTGCGGCCGATCGCGCTCGGACAGCAGATCAGTGATGTTCCTCTCCTTGTGGCGATGGCATCGATGCACGAGGGCGTGCTCGCCGAACACGTCCTTGATCGCGCGCCTGAGCGCCTTCCCACCATCAATGACGAAGAGGATCGCCTGCTCGGGGTCGAGCCCGCGATCGACGAGGTCGGCGAGCAGCAACGAGACCAGCGTCGCGTTCTCCGTGCTCCCTTCCCACAGGCCGAGCGGGATCTTCACACCCTCGGTCGATATCCCGAGCGCGACGACATGGGTGCGCTCGGCGACCTCCAGGCCGTCGAGCATCATCACCGCCAGGCGCACGTCAGACAGAGAACGGCTCATCAGCTCGCCCAGCGCGGTGCGGGTCCGCTCGATGAACAGCTCGGACACCGTCGACTTCGACGTCGACGAGCTCTCCTGCTCAACCTCCTCGCCGACCGGCTCGCCCACCACCTGAAACTTGCGTGTCGAGACGCCGGCGAGCATCCGGTCCATCACCGCCCGCGTGAGCGGATCGCGGTCAGCGAAGTACTCATAGCTCTGCACCGGCAACTCATGCTCATCGTCGGCCGTGCGCATCCGCGGCCGGCTGACCGGCACGCGCCGCCCTCCGAGCGTCATCGACCCGTCCTCGTGACCGTGACGCTTCGCCGTGCGGTCCGGGTTCTGCTTGTGCTTCGGACCCACGACCTCATCGACCTCGCGCTCCATGAGGTCGTGGACGACGCGCAGACCGAGCCCCACGCTCAGCGCAAGCAGCCCGTCCCTCGCGGCGCCGACGAGCTCACCGAGGGCTTCCTGAATCTCCGCAGGCAGCGGACTCTCCAGCGCGTCCGCGGTCGTGACGACCTTCGGGCCGGATACCTTCTTCATGGCGGTTCCTCCTGTCCTCTCGGACCTGGGTTTGATCGCCCCGAACGCTCCCAACAGGAGCGGACGAGGCGGGAGGACCGCCACTCAAAGTTCTACGAGATCTCGGACAACCTCGCGCGAACCCGCGTCGCT
>CAWGQT010000020.1:0-45807 GCA_963824755.1 uncultured Solirubrobacterales bacterium
AAACTCGCAACTCTCGTCGTCGACGACCGTCGACGGCTTCAGCGGCATCCGCGCGCAAACCTGCTTTGGCGCGACAGCAGGGCGGACGAGCGTCTTCCCTGGTTTGTGTGCTCAGCAGGGCAGAGGGTCCCGCGCCCTGCAATGCGCGGCCAGCGGGGCGCGCCGCGCCCTCCGCTCCGGCGAAGCCAGAGCCCCGCTCGGTGATGGATGCGCGTCTCCGCTGCCCGACGGCCGTCTGCCCTCCAGGCCGCGCAATGCAAGGCTCCGTGGCGTAGCGGGTCGGGCCCTGCTCCCAAATGAAGCGGGACTCGCGATTGTTCTCGTGGCAGCGGATTGGGCTGCCCCCCTTTCGCGAGACGGCAGTACTCCGGTCCGGTCATCGCGGCGACGGACCGCCGGGCGACGCCGCCGGCCTCGCTGCTGGCGACAAGCGCGTCTCTCGCGATTTCCGCCGAGAGACCCGCAATGTCTGAATGCGGGTGCGCGACGCTCGCCGGTGCCGGCCTCGTTAGCGTGCCCGCGCGTGAACGAAACCAGGGCTCTGGCCTCATTCCGCACCCCGCGCAGCGTCGTGACCGCCGCCGAGCTGCTGGCCGAGATCGGCGACTGCCGCGCGCGCTACCCCACCCGCGACACGCTCGCAGCCGATGCCGGCCAAGCCGCCGTCGCGGTCGAGTCCGCCAAGCGCAAGACCGCCAGCTTCCGCTGGGGCTGCAACAAGCGGCTGCGCGGCGCGTTCCGCACCCTGGCCGACAGCACCCGCCACTGGCACCCCTGGGCGCAAGACCGCTACGCCGCCGCCCGCGCCTGCGGCCACGAGCACCCCGCGCGCTACGCACCCTCGGACGCTCCTGGTGCCGCGTCGTCTGGCGCTGCTGGCAAGACCGCACCCCCTACGACCCAGCCAAACACCGCGCCCTGCAACAGCACTGCACGGTCACAGTTCCCACGTCGTCGGGCCCCGTGCCCGACCTCGCTGCCACCCAGCGGATGCTCAGCGCCACCGTCACCGAACCGGCGGCCCGCAGGGCCGAGCGCGAAGCGCTTGACGGCAAGCCGACATCCGCTATCGCCACTGAGGGTTGACACAGGACGTCTCATTCGTGCCCGCGGAGGCACGTGCTCTGCATCGGTTACTTCGGTGCCGGCGCAGAGCGCGCTGCTGTTGCGCTCTTTGGATCGCTTCGTCGACGTGAGGCGAGAACGTCGATTACCACTTTGCACCACCGGATGTTCTGCTGCTCGTACATCCGACCGCCCATGAGGGTGAGGTACGGGCCGATGCGCTCTGCGTCTCGCAGATAGTGGTCTTCTGTACGGCCCTGAAGCAGATCCTGGCGGAGACGCTCGTAAAGAGCCAGCTTCCCACGCGCCCGTTCTAGTCGTGTCGCGAGAGCTTCGCTGACCGCATCGCAGTCGCCGACGTCGACGGCTTGCAGCTTGACGGCCAGCTCGTCGCGGACCGCGGCCGGCTTCGGGGGTTGCGCGGTGAAGTCGTGAAGGTCGCGAAGGCCGGCGGCGGTGATGGTGAGGACTCGCTTGTTGGGGCGCTTGCGTTGCCTGATCAGCCGGGAGCGCACCAGCCCGTCGGCTTCGAGTCGCTCGAGCTCGCGGTAGAGCTGCTGGGGAGAGGTTGACCAGAAGTTGGCGACCGAGACGTCGAACCGCTTGGAGAGCTCATAGCCCGAGGCCTCGCCCTCCAGCAGGGCGGCGAGAACGGCATGGCCGAGCGCCATCTAGACAGCCGCGAAACTAGGGAGTAGTCTCATCCGCGTCTATTCAACTAGTTGTCTAGCTGGAGGTCAAGCCTTGCACCCGTTTCGTACTGCTATCGAGGCACGGGATCTCGATGCCGCCGTGGCTCTTTTGTCGGACGACGTCGTGTTTCGAAGCCCTGTCGTGTTCAAGCCCTATCGCGGCCCCGACGCGGTGCGAGTGCTGTTGGCCGGCGTCGCCCGCGTGTTTGAGGACTTTCGCTATCTGCGCGAGATCGGAGCACCCGATGCCCGCGACCACGCGCTTGTCTTTGAGGCGCGTGTCGGCGACAAGCAGATCGAAGGAAGCGACTTTCTGCACCTCGACGAGAACGGCCGCGTCGACGAGCTGATGGTCATGGTGCGCCCGCTGTCCGGCGCGCTTGCCCTGGCCGACGCCATGAAGGAGCAGCTCGCCGCCGCTCAGGTCGGCCAGTCGACGTGACACGATCTCGACCCGCGCCGGACGCCGATGCGACCAGGGTCCCACCGGGGCCGGTCGATAGCGACATGACGGCGGCCCCTCGCTTCTCTCGCTACGTCGCGCTCGGCGACAGCCAGACCGAGGGCATCGGCGACCCCAACCCCGACGGCACTGATCGTGGTTGGGCCGATCGCTTCGCCGAGCGCCTCAACGTTCACAACCCGGGCCTTCTGTACGCCAATCTAGCGGTGCGCGGCCGCCGGATGGCTGAGATCCATGACCAGCAGCTCGCCCCCGCAGTCGCGCTTGGGCCAGACCTTGCGAGCGTCATGGGCGGCGTCAACGACCTCATCCGTCCGCGCTTTGATCTCGACGGCTCGCTCACGCACATGGACGTGATGCTGCGCGAGCTCGAGCGCACCGGCGCGACCGTCGTCACGGCCACCCTTCCCGACCTCTCCTCGTTCGTCCCAGCCGCTCGCGTGATCCACCGGCGGGTGACGGCGTTCAACCAAGGACTGCGAGGAATTGCCGCCGACAACAACGCCGTGCTCGCCGACCTCGCGCGCGCACCAGATGCCGCCGACCCGCGCCTATGGTCACAGGACCGCTTGCACCTCAACCCCGAGGGGCACCGCGCGCTCGCTCAAGCAATCGCCGCAGCCGTGCTCGGGACTGGAGATCACGAAGTACGACGCACCCCACAGCCGGTGCAGTTCCATCACGGGACCCGCCAACGCATGGCAACAGAGCTTCGCTGGATCCGCTCGTTCCTGATGCCATGGATCGGGCGGCGCCTCACCAGTCGCTCCTCCGGTGACGGTCGACACCCCAAGCGCCCCCAACTCGTACCTGTTGTCCGATAGCGACATGCCACAGAGCGCCTGGAGTCAGGGCATCCACCAGCAATGCCTCAGCACGACAACATCCCGAACTTTCGCAGGCGCGGCCGAAGGCCTTTGTGACGCGCCCCTGTCAGGTTGGTGCAGTCCGCTCAGCCAGCGCCGCCAGATTCAGCAGCTGCCGTCGCGCCATGATCAGGTCACCAACCGACAGCAGCGGGGCGATCGTCCGTCCACCTGCGGTCACGATCTTCAGTGATAGCCGCGTCTGCAGACCGTCATCGACGGCGACGAGCATGTAGGACATGACCGCACCCATGATGGTTCCGGTGACGTGCTCGCCCGACGCGACCGCAAGGATCCGACCGAAGCGGCGCCCTCCCAGTGCGGCAGTGAACGATTCGCCGACCACAGGCTCGGGCAGGCCCCGTAAATCTTGCGGTGACCTGCGACCAAGGTTGTCGATCCAGTCATACGAGTACGGCGCCAAGCGGATCTGCGCCACCCACGGCCACACGTGCTCAGGTCTGGCGCGCACCGTCACTCCTCGCCAGGCCTGCAGGACCGGATCGGGCACGACATCGTCGCAGGGATACCGGCGCGTGGTCTCCGCCTGCGTCACTCCCCACCGATCGCCGATCACCCGCGTACACCAACCGATGCCGATTCGGACATGAGCGTAAAGCTACCGCGGCGGTTTGGCTGACGATCGCATTCGTGCGAGCAGCCAGCTCACCTCGCACGATCCCGTCGCTGTCCCACAACGCTCAGCCACAGACCGGGACCAGCGCGCTACCTCGACACAAGCGCTGCAGCTCCAGCCGTGAAGCCGCCACGCTCGACGTTGCAAACTACGATCAGCTCCAAACCCGCCTTCGTGTCCGGACGTGCATCTCATCGCCAAAGTCCTGCGTCCTGCTCTGCGCGGACAGGAGGTACGAGCCAGCAAGCCCGTTGCCATCGACACCGGGCGGAAACCGAGGGTCCTCAGCCGCTGCCGCGGCGGTGGGGCCCAAAGCCGGGCTGCCGCTCGCCGATTTCGAGCGTGACTTGCTTGTCTGCGAGCCGGCAGTATGCGCGTGCCGGCGGCGAGAGTCTTGCGAGCACAGCCGCCTCGCGTGTGTCGATTGTCTGAGGAGCGTCGACGCTGAAGGTCCGGCCAAGACGGATGAGATGACCACCGCCCGAGCGCAAGTTGCGAAGCCAATCCGACTCCTCACCGTAGAGCAGCGCAATGACCAGGATGCGGTCGCGCCTGAACGCCAGCACAGGGGTTCGGTACTGGCGGCCTGAGCGTCTGCCTCGGTGGAGGATGACCGCCCACGGTGGCAGCAGCCACGCGTAGAGCCCCTGGATGCGGTTGTTGACGAGCTTGTTGAAGCGGGCGACTCGCCGAGAGAGCTTCATCTCCGTCCAATCCGTGAGCACGTATTGCAACTGTTAGTCGCTTTAGACCGGACGCTAGCAAACACGACCAGTCGTCGCAATAGCATTACTCGTTGATGCCATCGCGCTCACCATCGACGATTAGGCGCCGTCCGGGGGGACGCACCGCCAGGGTTCGAGCTGCCGTGCTCGAAGCAACCGTTGAGGAGCTTGCTATTTCCGGCGTCGCCGGGCTCACCCTCGAGTCGGTAGCCCGCCGCGCCAGGGTCCACAAGGCGACCCTCTACCGTCGATGGGGAAGCTGGGAGCGGCTCGTCCTCGAGCTCATGCGTGAGCAGGCCGCCGAAGCAGTTCCAGTTCCGAACACAGGCTCATTGCGCCAGGACCTCATCGAGCTCGCCCAAGCCGCCGTCGGCAACTCCGCCTCGCCTTCAGTTGAGCCGATCCTCCGAGCGATCATCGCCGAGCTACCCCACAACCCTGCGGTCACCGACACTGCGCAGCAATTCTGGCACGAGCGGATGGCGCTCGACAGCAAGATCATCGAGCGGGCGATCGCTCGCGGCGAGGTCCCGACCGGGACCGATCCGCGCGCGGCGATCGAGGCCGTGCTCGGACCCCTTCACCTGCGCCTGCTCATCACCGGCGAACCCGCTGACGCCGCGGCGATACAAACAGTCGTCGATCTCGTCATACGCGGACTTGCGGCAACGCCGCACGACTGACAGGCACGCGATCACAGCCACAAGTGGAACACGCGCTGGGGCTGGTCCGATCGGCAAGGTAAGCGACCTGCTTTGCCGACCGGACGAACCCACCTCCCAGGGGTCCGTCGTCCCGCCTTGCGCGGAAAGGTCGCATCTGAGTATGGCCCCCGAGGCGCTTCCCGGTCATCTACCCTGAGCGACGTGGGTGATGCGCGGATCGATCAGATCGTCGGCGGGGTCTACAGGATCTCGGTCTGGTCGCCGGATGCTGGCCTGTCGTTCAACCAGTTTCTGATCGACGACGAGGCGCCGACGCTGATCCACACGGGCCGGTACGACGACTACGACGCTGTCGTGGCCGCGGTCGGCGAGGTGCTCGATCCGGGGAGGCTTGAGAACCTTGTGCTGTTGCACTGGGAGGGGGATGAGAACGGCGGGATGGATCGGTTCATGTCCCGGGCCCCCGGCTCGCGCCTAGTCGGCTCGGCACTGTCGATCAGCCTCAACGCAGTCGGTTTTGGCCTGCACGACCGCGCCCGCGGCTTTAGGGACGGCGAGGCGCTCGAGCTGGGCGAGCATACGCTGCGGTTTCTGGAGACCCCGCACGTGCACCACTGGGACTCGATGATGGTGGTCGAAGAGAAGACCAACAGCCTGTTCCCGTCAGACCTTTTCCTCCAGCCCGGCGAGCAGCCAGCGGTGACCCGCGAGAATCTCGCGCAGGAGATGCTCGCGGCCTACCGGATGTTCGGGATCTTCGCTCACGAGGATCCCGTCCGGGCCGTTGTCCGCCGGATCGCAGACCTGCGCCCCGACTGGATCCACACGATGCACGGCGCCACCGTCACTGGTGATGCGCTGGCTCACTACTCACAAGCTCTACTCGACGAGCGATTCGCCTACGGCGGAATGTTGTTCGGACGCTCGATCGGAACACAGACAACACCCCGCACCTGACCGTGCGCAGAGCCCCGCTTTCTTCGCGTGACGCGCAGCTTGCTCAGCGGACAGCGGGCCCTGAGTTGCGCGGGATCCGCGATCCGTGCTCCTGACCGCTGCACTCAAATTGGAGTGAAGCGGCGGCGCGAAGGGTTTCGTGACGCGGCTGTACGTCTCAGATGCAATAGCGCCGTCGAGGCTGCTGCCGGTCGATCAACCCGCCAGTCCGCTCGGGAGTGTGCTCCGGCTCGTCCGACGGGCGGTCGTGACATGCTCGTCCGAGCGCGCGAGGAGGTTGCGACATGAAAGTGTTGATTGTCGGCGCAGGAGTCATTGGGACGGTCTACGGCGCTCAGCTTAGTGCAGCAGGTCACGACATCTCGGTCCTTGCGCACGGCGATCGCACGGACGCGATCGCGGCTCGCGGCCTACACGCCCGGGACGTTACCTCCGGCGTCGAGACGCACGCGCCGGCGACGGTCGTGCCCTCTGCGGGAGAGCCAGATGTCGACGTCGTGCTGGTCGCCTTGCGGCGCGACCATCTCCAGAGTGCGGCCGGTGCGCTCGCTGAGGTCTCGCCCGACGCATTGGTGCTGTTCATGGGCAACAACCCGGCCGGACGTTCGGGCCTTCCTAGCGGGTCAGGCGCTCGGGTCGCGCTCGGCTTCCCCGGTGTTGGCGGGACGATCAGCGCCGGTGTCGCGACCTTTTACAAGATCGCCCAGCAGCCGACGGCATTCGAGGCGACTGACGAGCCGCGTCTCGCAGCCCTCGCGGACGCCCTTACCGCGCGCGGGCTGCCAATCCAGCGCGTGGTTGATATGGATGGCTGGTTGGCCTATCACGCAGTCTTCGTTGCCGCGATCTGCGCCGCGCTGTACCGCTGCGGGACCGACCCAAAGCAACTCGCGCACGACCGAGCGACGGTCAAACTCATGTGCCTCGCCATCACTCAAGGCTTTCAGGAGCTGCACGGCGGTCACATTAAGGGATGCCCGCGCAACCTCGCGCTGTTGCACAATCGCTGGCTCACGCCCGTGGCTATCCGCTACTGGGCGCGGGTGATGAGATCCCCGATGGGCGAATTGGCCTTCGCCGCCCACGCGCGTCACGCAGAGCCGGAAATGCGCACACTCGCCCATGACGTTATTACCAGGCTACCCCCCAAGGACACGAGCGACCCGCTCCAGACACTGCTCGCACCGCGCCCGTAGCCGCTACCGCTCTCCATGCTTAGCACTGGTCTCGGGGGCTGGCTGAGAGTGCCGCAACGGGCTTACTGCAGCGGCGTCCTTGCCTCGGTCCGGCCAAGGCGAGACTGCTGGTCGGAGGCGCCGGAGCACCCCCGTACGCTAGTAGAGCATCTGCTCAGCGAGAGGATGCAGCACCGATCGAACGGCCACGTCGTCGGTGATCTCCGCGCCGGACGCGGGCGCGGTCAGCGAGCCCTGCTCTCACTCTGCGACGAGCATGTCGCCGCAGCTGACGAGCGTCCCGCTTAGCGCGGTCAGCAGGGCGCGGTGTCGGCAAATGCCCGGCGCTCCTGCTCCGCCGGAGAGGAGCGGCCACGACCACGCCAGATCAAACCGCTCCATTTCGATCATTCCGACACTCGGTCTGTCCCTTGTGAGCCGCTGGCATCGTTGATCCCTCGTTGGCAGAGGCGTAAGGTCCGCCTTGGCAGGGCGTCGAGGGCGACTAAGGAGTGATCGATATGGGGCGTACGTCCTGGCTGGTGACGGTGGCTGAGCAGTGGAGACGAAGCCGATGAGGGCGATGCATCTGGATGAACGGCTGTCCCGGCGAGGGTTTTTGCAGGCCACCGCGGCGAGCGCTGCTGCGATTTCCTTGCCGTCACCGCTGATGGCGCGCGCGACGGCGTCGCCGGAGAAGCGCAGGATGGGCCACGAGCGCGCCGCCAGCGTGTTGTTTGGTGAGCTTGACACCAAGATCGAGGCGGGAATGAAGCAGTACGCGATTCCGGGGGCGGCGGTCGGGGTGTTGTACAAGGGGCGGGAGTACGTCAAGGGGTATGGGGTCACGAACGTCGACTATCCGGTGGCTGTTGACGGCGACACGGTGTTCCGTGCCGGCTCGACAACCAAGACGTTTACCGGCACGGCCGTGATGCGGCTGGTCGAGCAGGGCAAGCTCGACCTGGACGCCAGGGTCCGCCGCTACCTGCCCGGCTTTCGCACGTCCGAGCCGGGGGTCACGGCGCGGGTAACGCTGCGCCAACTGCTCAACCATAGTCCCGGCTGGCTTGGAGATTACTTCCAGGATTTCGGCCCGGGCGCTGACGCGTTGGCGCGGTACGTCGAAGGGATGGTGAGGGTGCCGCAGCTGACCCCGCTGGGCAGTACGTTTTTCTACAACAACCCGGCGATCTGCGTGGCTGGCCGGGGTGATCGAGGTGGTCACCGGCTCAAGCTACGAGGCGGCGGTCAGGTCGCTGCTGCTGGATCCGCTGGGGCTTGCCCACAGCCGCTTTTTCAGCGATCAGATCGTCGGGTTCAACGTTGCCGCCTCGCACAACGTGGTGGACGGCAAGGCCGTCGTTGACCCCTCGTTTTGGCATTTGCCGCGCAGCATTAACCCCACCGGCGGGCTGATCTCGAGTGCACGCGATCAGCTGCGATGGGCCCGTTTTCATCTCGGCGACGGGAGAGCCCCGAGCGGCAAGCGGCTGCTGAGCAGAGCATCGCTGGCACGGATGCGCTCGCGCCCGGGTCCCGGCGGGACGCTGCTGGTGGAGCTGGAGGGCATGGGGGTCACGTGGATGTTGCGGCCCAGCGCTCAGGGGGTCCGGATCGTCCAGCACGGAGGGGATTGGGCGGGGCAGCACTCCGGTTTCATGATGGTTCCCGAGCGGGGGTTTGCGATGACGCTCCTGACCAACTCCGAATCGGGCCCCAAACTCATCCGGGAGCTGTTCTATGACGACTGGGCGCTGCGGCGGTTCGCCGCAGTCAGCAACCTGCCGGCCCGGCTCCGTGTCCTCAGTCGCCGCGAGCTTGCCGCCTACGAGGGCCGCTACGTCGGGCAGGCAATCGAAGCGAACGGGAAGCTGACCACGACCACGTTCGAAATTCGAAGTGATAACGGCCAGCTACGGGTGTTGCAAGGCTCGGACACTTTCGTCCGTCTTGGGTTCTACCGCAAGGACTACGTGCTCGTGCTCGACCCGGCTGGGCAGCCGATCGGCGCCCGGGCGGACTTCTTGCGGGGCGCCGACGGGCGGATCGCGTGGTGGCGCTTTGGCGGACGGCTCATCCGCCACCAGCGGAATTGAGTTGAAAGGTCACATCAGCTCGGAGAGGAGCAGCCATGGTTGATGAGCGCCAGCCTCCTGCTTTGGGCTTAGGGCTCCCGACTTAGTTTGTGAAGGGTCTGGCGTGTTTATGTAGAACTGGGGGTTGTGGTCGATGAGCGCGCGATCGGTGAGCGGTACCGACTGTTGAACGCGCAGGGCGTGTTGGACGAACGGACGCGGCGGTTGTGGGCGGCGGCTGAGGCGCGCTCGGCTGGGTATGGGGGGCTCGCGGCGGTGGTGAGAGCGACGGGGATCTCGGAATCGACGGTGCTGCGCGGTCTGGCTGACTTGGACTCTGAGCAGCGGCCCGCGCCGGGGAACGTGCGCCGGCATCCTGGTCGCACGCCGATCCTTGAGCGCGAGCCGGGGCTGGCGGAGGATCTGGAGGCGCTCGTGGACCCGGTCACCAGGGGTGATCCGGAATCGCCGCTGCGGTGGACATCGAAGAGCGGCGCGAAGCTCGCCGAAGCACTGCGGGAGATGGGACACGATGTCGTTGAGCGGACTGTTCTGCGACTGTTGAAGGCCAAGGGGTACAGCCTGCAGGCGAACAAGAAGACGCGGGAGGGGGCGCAGCACCCGGACCGTGACGCGCAGTTTGAGCACATCGCCGAGACGGTCAGCGAGGCGCTCGCGGCGGGTGAGCCGGTGATCAGCGTGGACGCGAAGAAGCGCGAGCTGGTCGGCGATTTCAAGGCGGTCGGCCGCGAGTTTCAACCCAAGGGCCGGCCGGTCGAGGTCCGCGGTCACGACTTCAAGGACAAGCAGCTCGGACACGCGATCCCCTACGGCGTCTACGACCTCGCCGCCGACGAGGGATGGGTCAGCGTTGGGATCACCAGCGACACCGCCCAGTTCGCCGTCAGCACGATCATCAGCTGGTGGGAGCACCTCGGCAAGAACCGCTACCCGACCGCTGAGAGCTTGACGATCACCGCCGACTCCGGCGGGTCCAACAATCCCCGCACCCGGCTGTGGCGCCACGAGCTGCAACGCCTCGCGGACACGACCGGCCTGCAGATCCGCGTCTGCCACTTCCCGCCCGGCACCTCGAAGTGGAACAAGATCGAGCACCGGATGTTCAGCTTCGTCAGCCTCAACTGGCGCGGCAAGCCGCTGGAGAGCCTCGAGATCATCATCAACCTGATCGCGAACACGAGCACCAGCACCGGTCTGAAGCTCTACGCCCGACTCGACGAGGAAACCTACGAACGCGGCATCGACATCACCGACGAACAACTCGCCGCCGTCAACATCACCAGACACCCGTTCCACGGCGACTGGAACTACACCGTGATCCCTTCACACGCTCAGTCGTGAGCCCTTAGATCCGACGGCGCGGCCGCATCAACTCTGAGCTTCTGGTCGCTCCCGAGGATGCGGCAGAGACAGATGTCAAATCGGCGCCGATACCGGTCGAGCCGAGCCCCGCTTTGCCTCTCCCGCAGTACTTCGAAGCCGCTCCCGACAGAGACCTCTTAAGCGCGGAAGTCAGGGGTCGGCCGACCCGCAAGGCCCGTCTCCTTCCGGAGGCCGGGTTCAGCCGAACCGCCCCTCGTTGCGTACTCGTTCCATCGTGGCGGGGTCGTATGCGGGTAGCTCCCCAGTCTGCTCGAGCTGCTGTTCGTAAGCCGCCATCGCTCGGTCGGCGGCCTCGGTGCCGAGCGCTGAGAGGAACTCGGCGCGCTCGAAGCGCAGCCCGGCGGCGAGCGGTCGTGCGCCACCAAGGTAGACCGCACGCTTGACCGCGGCGATTCCCGCTTTCGGCCGCCGGGCGAGGTGACCTGTCAGCTCGAGTGCATGATCTAAGAGCTGATCGGGCGCGACGAGCTCGTCGACGAGCCCCAGCTCCAGCGCGGCCCGCGGGTCGAGCGGCCCACCGTCGAGACATAGGCGCAGCGCACGGCCCGTGCCGAGCAGCCGGGTGAGCCGCTGCGTGCCGCCACCACCCGGCGGAAACCCGAGCAGGATCTCGGGCTGGCCGATCCCAAAAGGCCCGTCGGCCATCAGGCGCAGATCGCAGGCGAGCGCCAGCTCACACCCACCGCCCATCGCCCACCCGTTCAACGCGGCAACGATCACCGCGCCGGAGGCGTTGAAGCGAAGCAGCACCTCGCCGAAGCGCTCCGCGGCGGAGAGCCCGGCCGCGGGCGTCCGGTCCAGGGTCCGCTTGACGCCCGGAAGTCGGCGCAGGGCGCCGACAGCGCCCAGCGATGCGCGCGCCACGAACGCTCCCACGCTCGGCGAGGCGCGCGCAGCGGCGAGCAGCTCACCGACGTCGTAATGCGCGACGAACCGGTCGGGATGATCTCCCGTCAGCACGATCCCGGTCAGGTCCGGATCGGACTCGGCGCGAAGAGCGAGAGCCTCCAGGCCCACCACGATCGCGTCGTCCATCAGCGCATGCGGCGGGTTTGAGATCGTCGCGATCACAACGCCGCCGCCCCGTTCGCTGATTCGTACCTCAGCCACTGCCGGGAGCCTAAACACAAACGACAGTGGCAGCCCATATCCTCGGCCCCGCAAGATCCTCCTCTGTGTCAAACGTCGTTCTCACTGAACACACGGACGCTGCTGCCTGCTCCCGCTCGGGACAGACCCGCTCCTGAGCTGCCGCAATACTCGGGGCCTGATCACCGCGGGGACCCCCCATGCGCGGATACGGGAGCCGCCGCTTCACCGGCGTAAAGCGAAGCGGTCGAGGTCACGAGCGGGAGAGTTCCTGCCTTCTCCTTGTCGTCCAACGGACAGCGTGCGGCTCAATCCAATCTTCACACGGATCTGTCGGGGTTGAAGTAGGGTCGCGCTCTCGACGCGGCCGGTGAGGCCATCGAAGGGATTGGGGTGATCCGCATGAAGCGCCAGATAGTCGGGCGGGTAGCCGTTTCGCTGCTCGCCGTGTCCGTCCTTTGTCTAACCCAGGTCGCACCTGCGTCCGCCAGCGGCGGCAACGCCGCGATCGCCAAGATTTGCCAGAAGGGCGGCTGGGAGAGCCTCCTCACCCCTTCCGGTGTCGGGTTCACAGGCGACGGTGACTGCGTCAGCGGCGGGGCGCAGGGCGGCAGCGCGTTCGGGGTCAGCGCCTCGGTTGCTAACGGCATCGTGACCTACACGGCGTCCGGGTTCGGTTTGACGCCCGATCTTTGGGGTGTCGCGTTCAATTCTGACAGCAAGCCCTCGGAGTCACTCAGCCTCTCCGTGGGCGCAAGTGGAACGGTCTCCCTTAGCGAAACCGATTTTTGTGGTGATGGTTCGTCTGAGTCGGCGTTTGTGAGCTCACCGGCGATTACCACCCCCACCGTGAACTCGCCGTGCGGGTAGCGCATCGGTAGGGGCCGCCTGCCAGCGGAAAGGCCAACAGTGGAGGCGACGCCAACTGCCTCCACTGTCCCTTCGGACGACAAGGAGAGGTGGCGATCGCCGCTGTCGAAATCCGGCGATGCGGCAGTCTCCGGTTACGGTTGCCATGTCCTCGAGACCAGCGGTCGCGGCCTCCCATCAGCAGGCGGTCGGGTCCCGCTTTGATGCCACCCGCGACGAGCATCTCGGCGTTCCTGACCTCGGCCCCCCAATGCGCGGGAGGCGGGACGCTCCCGGCGACTGCTGAATCGCCGGGCGGATCCAGCGGTGTCAGCCTGGCGGTGAGAGCGTCGCTGGTAGCCCGGAGCGGAAGTCTCTGGTGCCCATGAGGCGCCCGGCCCTGCGGGGGCTGCGCAGGGCCGGCGGTATGCTGTTTTGGTCAGGCGGAGGGTTGTGGTTCTGGTATCGCGTCCGGGCGGATGGCCGGAGATTGGTGTAGAGCATGTTCTGGTGTTGCGTGGGTGTGGGCCGCAACTTGGGTGGGGTGTGGGCGTTAGGGGTTCATGGTGCGGGTTCTGACTGCCAAGCCGGTTAGGCGAGTGTGGGTTGGTAGCGTGCTGGGGGTGCTGGTGGGTTTGGCGGCGCTTTTCGTTCCGGTGGCAGCGCAGGCGTTCGCGATTCGAGGCTTCGCTCCCGCGCTGTATGACGGCGATGCACTGGGGTCGATCCCTGCGGAGACACCGGGGTCGGTCGTGCCGCAGGGTCCGGACGGGAATATGTGGTTTACGACCTCAGCTGGACGGATCGCGCGGGTCACGCCTTCGGGAGCCGTCACCGAGTTCGGGCATGGCATCACCGACGGCGGGGCGGGATCGCTGGTGGCGGGCAGCGACGGCGCGCTGTGGTTCTCAGAGGCGGGAACCGGCCAGGGCGGGGACGTGCTGGGGCGAATCACCACGTCAGGGGCGGTCACGGAGTACCAGACCGGGCTGCCGCAAGTCTCCTCGCTGGCTCGGGGAGGGGATGGCGCTCTGTGGTACGACGGCTGTGCCGGCGTCTACTCGTATGTCTGTCCGCAGAGCCAGCGAGTCGGGCGGATGGATACCTCGGGGCGCGTGCAGACGTTTCCCGTCACGGCCGGTGTGATCTCCCAGTTGGTGGAGGGCGGCGACGGGAAGCTCTGGTCCTCGGTCGATCCCGGCGCCAATTCCACCTCTGGCGAGATCATTCGCATCTCGCTGGACGGCACGATGAAGACGTTCTCGCTGCCCGAGGGCGTCTGGGTCCCCTATTACGTGCCGCTGGTTCCCGGGCCTGGTGGGGGCGTGTGGTTTACAAGTAATTCTGGTACCAGTAGCTCGCTCGGGTACATCACCGATTCCGGGCAGATCACGATGCTCGCCCCGGTTCTACCCGCCACCGGCGAGGTTCCATATCTCATAGCCCCGGGCCCCCGTGGAGCGGTGTTGAGCGACACGCTGGGTGGTGACGGCGGGGGCGGTCAGCGACAGCCAGCGTGGTGATGGGGGAACGCTCGGCGGGCGGTCCGACGACAGGATGCTGGTGGTCCTGTTCATGTTGGGCTCCCTCGCCGAAACCTTGACGGGGCGAGACGAGGGAGCCCGTGACGCCGTTGGAGGTCGTCGTGCTCATCGTCTCAGACGATCGTGCTGTGGTCGAGGCGGATCTCGCTGCCGGCCGGTTGGTCTGCCCGCGTTGCCGGGCGGGCGTGTTGGGAGGCTGGGGCTGCTCGCGGTTGCGGGAGGTCCGGATGGGGTCGGGGGTGCGGCGGTTGCGGCCACGTCGCGGCCGTTGCCGGGAGCGGTCGTGCCGGGCGACGCATGTGCTGCTGCCGGATGTCTGCCTGGCGCGCCGGCGGTACGTCGCGGAGATGATCGGCGCGGCGCTGTTCTCGATCGGTCGGGAGGGGTACCGGCGTTGCGGCGAGCGGATCGGGGTGCCGGGTGAGACGGTCCGTGATTGGCGGCGGCGGTTCCTGTCGCTGGCGGGACTGATCGCCGCGCACTTTCTGCGGTGGGCGCGGGCGTTAGACGCCTCGTTTGATCCGCCGGCCGGCCGGGGGTCGCGGGGCGCTGACGCCATCGAAGCGATCGGCAGGTGCACCAGGGTGGCGTCGCTGCGATTCGGGCGCCGCTCGCCGTGGTTGTGGGTATCGGCGTTGACCGCGGGCGGGTTGCTGGAGGTCAACACGTGCACGCCTTGGCCTGTGCCTGAGTGACCGTGATCCTGGCCGGTCGTTGCTGTCAACGACGGGTCAGGAGGCAAGAGGTGGACAGGGCGCAGGAGATCGGGTTGTTCCGCTGGCAGATCGTCGGCGAGGCGGCGGACATGTCACTGTCGGCGCGGGAGCGCGGACGGCTGGTCCGCGCGTTGGCCGAGCGTGAGCACTTGGCCCCGGACGGGAGCCGGGTCAGGGTCACTCGGACGACGCTGGATCGGTGGATCCGCGCGTATCGTGAGGGCGGGTTCGACGGGCTGGTTCCGGCACCGCGCAGGGTCGCGAACGGCACGCCCGAGCGGGTGTTGGAGTTGGCGGTTGCGTTGCGGCGTGAGCAGCCGGCCCGGACGGCTGCGCAGATCCACAGGATCATCGTGGAGGCCGAGGGTGCGGCGCCATCAGCGCGCACGATCCAACGTCATTTGGTGGCGGCGGGGCTGCCGTGGAAGGGCAGCCAGATCGCGCGTGCGCTCGGGCGGTTCGAGGCCGAGTCGCGCAACGAGTTGTGGACTGGGGATGCGTTGCACGGCCCGCTGATCGATGGTCGTCGCGTGTTCCTGTTCTGCTTCATCGACGATCACAGCCGGCTTTTGGCCGGCTACCGGTGGGCTGCCCGGGAGGACGTGCTGAACGCCTCCCGCGCGCTGCGGGCCGGGATCGCCGCCCGCGGCCGGCCGCGAGCCGTCTACGTCGACAACGGATCGCCGTTCGTGTCCGGGCAGCTGCTGCGGGCGTGCGCGGTGCTCGGGATCCGACTGATCCACTCCACGCCCGGACGGCCGGAAGGACGCGGGAAGATCGAGCGCGTCTTCAGGACCGTTCGCGAGCAGCTGCTGATCGAGCTCGAGGACCGACCGCCCGCGAGCCTTCAAGAGCTCAACCGGATCTTCCAGGCGTGGGTTGAGCAGGTCTACCACCGCCGGGTTCACTCAGAGACGGAGCAGACACCATTGGAGCGGTTTCTTGCACCGGGCCCGCCAACATTGCCGAGCGAGCATGCGCTGACCGAGGCGTTCCGCTGGTCTGAGCGTCGGACGGTGTCAAAGACCGGCACCGTGGGGATGCACGGCAACACCTACGAGGTCGACGCCGAGCTCGCCGGCCGCCAGGTCGATCTTGTCTTCGATCCGTTCGAGCTGGCCGACGTCGCCGTGCAGATCGATGGCCGGCACGTCGGGCTGGCGATCGCGCTGAAGATCAAACGGCACGTCCACCCACGCGCGCAGCCGCCGGTGACGCCGGCTGAGCCGACCGGGGTCAACTACCTCGACCTGATCGAGAAACGACACGACCAGCAACAGCAGCAACGGATCGACTATCGCAACCTGCCAGGCCCACCAGCCGACGGCGCCGCCACCAACGACGACGACGAGAACGACAACAACGAGGAGATGACGGCATGAGTATCGATCGGCTGCGGGCGCACTGGGGGCTGTCGCGCACACCGTTTACGAAGGAGCTGGCGACCTCGATGTTGTTCGCCTCAGCCGCTCACCAGGAAGCGGTCGCCCGGGTCGGGTGGATCATCAGCGAGCGAGCATTGGGCGTGGTCTGCGGCGAGGTCGGCGCCGGCAAGACTGTCGCGGCCCGCGCCGCGAGCTCGAGTCTTGACTCGAGCCGGCACACAATCGTCTATCTCCCGAATCCGGCGATCGGAGCGCGCGGCATCTACACACAGATCGTCACCGCGTTGGGTGCGACACCGCGGTTCTATCGAGCGACGCTGATCCCGCAGGCGACCGATCTGATCGCTGCCGAGGCCGCCGAGCGAGGCAAGACCGTCGTGCTGATCCTCGACGAGGCGCACCTGCTCTCCGCCGAGCAGCTCGAGGAGCTGCGGATGCTGACCAACGCCGAGATGGACTCGCGCGCGACGTTCGCGTGCCTGCTGCTCGGCCAGCCGACGCTGCGTCGCAAGCTCAGGCAGGGCACCTTCGCCGCGCTCGATCAGCGGATTGCGCTGCGCTGCACGATCGACGGGATGGATCGCAAAGAGACAGGCGAATACATCGCTCACCACGTCAAGCTCGCCGGCCGCTCCGACACGATCTTCAGTGATGATGCGGTCGCGCTGATCCACGACGCCTCCCGCGGGCTGCCCCGCGCGGTGAACAACCTTGCGACGCAGACGCTGATCGCCGCCTACGCGAGCAACAAGTCGATCTGCGACGAGAGCTCCGCCCGCGCCGCGCTCACCGAGATCACCGCCGAATGACCGGCGAGCTGATCTCCCTGTTCGACGAGCCGTCGGCACGGGCCGGTCACGCGCTCACGCTGCCGCCACCACCGGCCGACTGGCCCGCGCCGCCCGACCCGGCCGTCTACCACGGACTGTCCGGCCAGATCGTGACCAGGATCGCGCCGCACACCGAGGCCGACCCGATCGCGATCCTCACCCAGCTGCTGGTCTGCTGCGGCGCGCTGATCGGCCGCGACGCGTACTTCCAAGTCGAGGCCACACGGCACCACCCCAACGAGTTCGTGGTGCTCGTCGGCGACAGCGCCAAGGCCCGGAAGGGCAGCAGCTTCGATCACGTCGCCCGCCTGCTCGCACACGCCGACCCGGCGTTCACCGCACGCCTGACGACCGGTCTCTCCAGCGGCGAGGGACTGATCTGGGCGGTCCGCGATCCGCAGGGCGCGGACCCTGCCTCGGTCGATAAGCGGCTGCTCGTGATCGAGCCCGAGTTCGCGACCGTGCTGAAATCCACCGGCCGCGAGCTATCGACACTGTCACCCACGCTGCGCTCCGCCTGGGACGGACGACCGCTCGCGCTGCTGACCCGCACCGCGCCAGCGCGCGCGACCGAGGCACACATCTCGATCATCGGGCACATCACCCAGACCGAACTGCGGCGCCACACCACCACCGTCGAGATCGCCAACGGGTTCCTGAACAGGTTCATCTTCGCGGCCGTCCGCCGCGTCCGGCTGCTACCCGAAGGCGGCAACCCGGACCCGCTCACAGGAACCGGCCTGGGCCGCTACCTCACCAGCGTGCTCAAGCATGCTCACACTGCCGGCAAAGTCACGCTCACCCCGGACGCGCGGGAGCTGTGGTGGCAGCTTTACCCGCAGCTCACCCAGCCCGCCGACGGTCTCCACGGCCAGCTCACCGCCCGCGCCGAAGCGCACGTGATCCGGCTCGCGCTGCTCTACGCGCTGCTCGACGGACAGAAGACGATCCAGCCAGAGCATCTCCACCCGGCGCTCGCGCTCTGGCACTACGCCGAACGCTCCGCCGCCTGGACGCTCGGACAAGCGACCGGCGATCCGCTCGCCGAGCACATCCACGCCGCGCTCGTCCGGTCACCCGACGGGCTCACGCGCACCCAGATCCGCGACCTCTGCCAACGCAACCTCCCCGCCGAGCGCGTCGAGCAAGCACTCCACGCGCTCGCCTCCGCCGGTCGCGCCCAGCAAGAACGAACCCTCACCGGCGGCCGCCCCGCCGAACTCTGGACCACCGCGCGGTCACCCAGCGCCTGACCCGCCGCAGCCACGCGCGAGTGGGTCGCATCGCTCGCCCAGCAACGCCCGCGCGGCGACAGCATCCTGCATCCCGCCACCACCTTCGTGGCGAGCGATCAACAGCGAAAGCGAAGCGGTCTCAACGCGCGACGAACAACCGCGCGCTCCCACCCGGCCCTCCTTCATTGCCAGCCGTTACCGCTTTCGACCCTTTGGTCGTTCGGTCGTTCGTCTACCCGATCACCATCCACGATGGCGTCGTCATCACCATCCAGCGTGTCCGTCAACAAGCGGTCTGGTACGCAGATCCGAGCCACTCGTACCAGCAGCAGTTCCTTCGGCTGATCACGCCGACCGGGAAGGTCTTGGCGCAGAACACACACGCCGTCCTCTCCGGGGCCGCGTCGGGACCCTACGGGGCCGCGATGGTTCCCGGTCCTGGCCACATCCTGTGGTCAGGCTCCGGAACCGAGATCGTGCAAACCAACCAGTACGCAGCGCGATGCCTGGTGCCGAACGTAGTTGGTGGGTCCGTGGTGTCGTACGACGGAGAGGACCTTCCGAACGAGATGCTGCTGGCCGGCTGCGCATACCACTTGCGCACCGTGACGGGGAGCCACAAGCCGCGCCAACCGCTGGTGATCAAGAGCCAGGCTCTCGCGCCGGGCACCGAGATCTCGAGTGCGACTCCAATCGAGGTGACGGCCGGGCCGGCACCGGGACGCTATGGACGCTGCCACGTGCCGCCGGCGTCTGGGGGCTCTCCAGGGTTGACTGATCCGGGCTTCCTGCCGATCATCCAGACGCGCGCGGCGGTGCTGCTGGAGAGCCAAGGCCCGGGGAGTCCCCAATATGACGCCTGCGCCACCAGCGTAGGGACGATGCGATCCGTGGCGAGCGATCTCAATGACGACGAGGAGCAGAGATACAACTTTGACTTCCACATCGCCGGGCAATACCTGGCGTTCGCCACGTTCGACACCCCGAGATTTTACCCAGGCGCGTCATGCCACGTCACGGTCATCAACCTCGCCAGTGGCCAGACAACGAACCTCTCGACTCCGCCCTGCACTAACACGAGTCTGAATGACCTAGCGGTCGATCGCGCCGGCTTCGTAGCCTGGATCGTCCATCACTGGGCGCGAGCTGGCTCGAATCCGATCGCCGGTCAGAGCCAGCTCTACGGGCGCGACTCAAACGGCAGGCACCTGCTTGACACCGGAGAACCGCTCGACCTGGGCAGCCTCAAGTTCACCGGAAACACCCTCCACTGGACGAACAACAACTCGCCCAGACAAGCCAGCCTCCAGTAACTTCACCACACCGGTAGGCCCTCCAAACGACCCATCCGGCTCGCAACGCGCGCTGTCGCTTGGATCGACAAGCAGCGGTATCGCCTGACCGCCCGTTTCTCCGATAGCAGCAGAGCTCATCGAGGCGGGATTGGGAAAACTCGCTTTCCTCGCGCCGCGATACTTCAGACGCTCGCGCGCCGAGACCTCTTAGGGCTCCTGACTTAGTTTCTGAAGGCGTTGGGTTGGTTATGTAGAACTGGGGGTTGTGGTCGATGAGCGCGCCATCGGTGAGAGGTATCGGCTGTTGAACGCGCAAGGGGTGTTGGATGAGCGCACGCGGCGGTTGTGGGCCGCGGCTGAGGCGCGCTCGGCCGGCTACGGCGGTATCGCGGCGGTGGTCAGGGCTACGGGGATCTCGGAGTCGACGGTGCTGCGCGGTCTGGAGGACCTGGACTCTGAGGAGCGGCCGGCGCCGGGGAATGTGCGCCGGCATTCGGGCCGCACGCCGATCCTTGAGCGCGAGCCGGGGCTCGAGGAGGATCTGGAGCGGCTGGTGGATCCGGTCACCAGGGGGGATCCGGAGTCGCCGTTGCGGTGGACGTCGAAGAGCGGCGCGAAGCTCGCCGAGGCGCTACGGGACATGGGCCATGACGTCGTGGAGCGCACCGTGCTCAGGCTGTTGAAGGCCAAGGGCTACAGCCTGCAGGCGAACAAGAAGACGCGCGAGGGCGCGCAGCACCCCGATCGCGACGCGCAGTTTGCGCACATCAACGAGACGGTCACTGCAGCGATCCAGGCTGGCGAGCCGGTGATCAGCGTGGATGCCAAGAAGCGCGAGTTGATCGGCGATTTCAAGGCGGTGGGCCGTGAGTTTGAGCCCAAGGGCCGGCCGGTCGAGGTTCGCGGGCACGACTTCAAGGACAAGCAGCTCGGGCACGCGATCCCCTACGGCGTCTACGATCTCGCCACCGATGAAGGATGGGTGAGCGTCGGGGTCACCAGCGAGACGGCGCAGTTCGCGGTCAACACGATCATCAGCTGGTGGGAGCACCTTGGCAAGGCCCGCTACCCCACCGCCCAGACACTGACGATCACCGCCGACTCCGGCGGGTCCAACAACCCGCGCACCCGGCTCTGGCGCTACGAACTGCAGCGCCTCGCCAATACGATCGGGCTGAACATCCGCGTCTGCCATTTCCCGCCCGGCACCTCGAAGTGGAACAAGATCGAGCACCGCATGTTCAGCTTCGTGAGCCTCAACTGGCGCGGCAAGCCGCTCGAGAGCCTCGAGGTGATCATCAACCTGATCGCCGCGACGACGACCAACACCGGCCTCAAGCTCTACGCCCGCCTCGACGACCAAGCCTACGAGCGAGGCATCGACGTGACCGACGACCAACTCGCCGAGGTCAACATCACCAGACACGCGTTCCACGGCGACTGGAACTACACCGTGATCCCTTCACTCGCTCGGTCGTGAGCCCTTAAGCGCGGAAACCGCGTCTGACGCGGGCGATCGCTTTGACCATCTGACCGCTCGGTCTGCTCACGATCGCGTTGGCGACGTCCGCATCCGCGGCTTTGCCGCGCCGAAGCCCTTGAGAGCGGCCATGATGGCGTCGGGCGGCCGCGTGGCTGAAACTGTCCGGGAGGAGCAGCATGGCGAGGGCGGGCGACGTGACTGCTCCGTCAGAGATGGAGCAGTCAGCCGACGCGGGCCGCGGACGCTCGCAACTCGTCCCAAGACGCACATCTCGCCGGGTGGACCAAGGTGACCGCGTTTGTGACGAGCCGCAAGTCAGCGTCCGCGGACGCGGCCTCGTCGCTCGCTACTGCATGCCTGAGCGCTGGCGGGTTGCTGCGGCGCGTCAGCCTGGACCGGCATTGCTATGCGCATGCTTGAGCACGTCTTCCATCCACTTGTCGAGTGGCTTGACGAACACATCGATGATCTTCTCGTACTTGTGGAGGGAGCTGTGCTTGACCAGCCAGTCGCGCACCAGTTTGTAGCCCTTGAGGAACCCGCGGTAGGCGGACGCGACCTGGGCCTGGGCAGCCTTGTCGTCGTCGAGCGCGGAGGCCCAGGCACGGCAGAGGCTGAGGTTGTCCGAGATCTCGTAGAACTTTGAGTGGCGGTCCTCCCGCCTCGTCCGCTCCTGTTGGGAGCGTTCGGGGCGATCAAACCCAGGTCCGAGAGGACAGGAGGAACCGCCATGAAGAAGGTATCCGGCCCGAAGGTCGTCACGACCGCGGACGCGCTGGAGAGTCCGCTGCCTGCGGAGATTCAGGAAGCCCTCGGTGAGCTCGTCGGCGCCGCGAGGGACGGGCTGCTTGCGCTGAGCGTGGGGCTCGGTCTGCGCGTCGTCCACGACCTCATGGAGCGCGAGGTCGATGAGGTCGTGGGTCCGAAGCACAAGCAGAACCCGGACCGCACGGCGAAGCGTCACGGTCACGAGGACGGGTCGATGACGCTCGGAGGGCGGCGCGTGCCGGTCAGCCGGCCGCGGATGCGCACGGCCGACGATGAGCATGAGTTGCCGGTGCAGAGCTATGAGTACTTCGCTGACCGCGATCCGCTCACGCGGGCGGTGATGGACCGGATGCTCGCCGGCGTCTCGACACGCAAGTTTCAGGTGGTGGGCGAGCCGGTCGGCGAGGAGGTTGAGCAGGAGAGCTCGTCGACGTCGAAGTCGACGGTGTCCGAGCTGTTCATCGAGCGGACCCGCACCGCGCTGGGCGAGCTGATGAGCCGTTCTCTGTCTGACGTGCGCCTGGCGGTGATGATGCTCGACGGCCTGGAGGTCGCCGAGCGCACCCATGTCGTCGCGCTCGGGATATCGACCGAGGGTGTGAAGATCCCGCTCGGCCTGTGGGAAGGGAGCACGGAGAACGCGACGCTGGTCTCGTTGCTGCTCGCCGACCTCGTCGATCGCGGGCTCGACCCCGAGCAGGCGATCCTCTTCGTCATTGATGGTGGGAAGGCGCTCAGGCGCGCGATCAAGGACGTGTTCGGCGAGCACGCCCTCGTGCATCGATGCCATCGCCACAAGGAGAGGAACATCACTGATCTGCTGTCCGAGCGCGATCGGCCGCAGATCCTCGCCAGAGTCCGCGGCGCGTGGGCGCTCACGAATCCGCTGCTTGCCGAGGAGCGGCTCGAACTGCTCGCCTCAGAGCTGCAGCGGACCTGGCCCGATGCCGCCGCGTCGCTGCGCGAGGGAATGGACGACACGCTGACGCTGATGCGGCTCGGGATCACCGGGCAGCTCTCAAAGACGCTGTGCTCGACGAACCCGTGCGAGTCGATGATCGAGATCGTCCGCTACACGCAGCGCAACGTGAAGCGCTGGCAAGACGGTGACATGCGCAAGCGCTGGACCGCTGCCGGGATGCTCGTCGCCGAGCAGCAGTTCCGCAGGATCATCGGCTACCGCGACCTCGCGAAACTCGTGATCGCGATCGAGCGACACGCCCTCCTCGTTGCCGAGAAGAACCGCGACCGTCAGGAGACCCACCAGCCCGTTACCGTGTGACCGTCAATCCGTGAGGATCGTCACCGAAGTTCCACGACGATCCGGACAACCTCCAGAGGCTGCGGATGTCTTTCTCGCCTCGGTTGATCGCCGCCAGGAGCGCCTGGTCGGCGGCGAGTGCGCGCTGGGTCAGCGTGATGTCGCGGTCGATGTGGTCATTGACTTCCTCGGCCATCAGGTTCACGAATTCCTTGGCCCCCTTCGCCAGCAGTGAGCCCCTCAGTTGCGGCGTCTCGAGGAGCTTCTTGCCGACAAAGTCGTAGAACTTGATGAACAGGCCGTAGTTCTGCTTGAGCCACCGGTAGTTGGCGATCGCCTTGCGATCCGATGCGATCAGGCCTGGCAGGATTCGCTTGAGCTGAGCGCGGCTCTGCATCCCGCAGCCACCTGGTGGTTTCTTGGGGTTCGCGACCGTCAAGGTGAGCCTGCGCGTGGCGCTTTGCTGCGGCTGCGAGGAGTCCCGTACTTGCGCCTGCAGCGTGAAGCGGCCGCTGCGCTGCGGGGTTCCGGCGATCAACCCGCTGCCACTGAGCGTCAGCCCCTGGGGGAGGGATCCGGACAGCAGCCTGAAGCTGTAGGGCCCGTGGCCTCCGGTCGCGGTGATGCGGGCGCTGTACCGCTTGCCAACCGTCGCAGGTGGCAGGGTCGCTGTCGAGATCGCGAGCGTGACCGGTGGTGGTGGCGGCGTGGGCGCGGCGTCCCATTCGCCCGCCGGCTCGGGCTCGACCCGATAAGTAGCCGGCGGCATGCTGCCGGGATTGCAACCGTTGTCATGTAGCTCGAGGTAATACGGGCCGGGGGCGACGACCGCCAGCGTCTGCGCCTGGTTGTTGCCGAGATGGGCGAATTGGGAGTCGCCGCTGCTGGCGCTGGTCAGCTGTGCGTACACGTTCCCGCAGCCCGCGCCGAACGGCGACGTGTCCTCGATCCGGACCGTCGCCTGATTCGTGTCCGCGTGCTTGTAGAGCACGTACCAGTCGTCGCTGGCCACGCTCGGGAGCCTCCCGGTGTACGAAGTGTGGCCCAGGAGCGGACCACCGGCGTTCCGCATCGACGTTCCGGGCGACACGGAGCCGCTCGCGGGCGATGGCGGCGTGCCGCCACCTCCGGCGGTCAGCTGGAGCTGGTAGGAGGACGGTCCGTTGATCGGGGAGCAGCCGTTAATGGTGACGTGGACGAAATAGCGGTCCGACGGCGCCGTGCTCGACAGAGTCCCCTCCTGCCCCGCGTTCAGGGTCTGGTTGAACTGCCCCTCACCATTAGTGTCAGTGAGGGTTGCATAGATGTTGCAGTCGAGCATGCTGGCCGACGTGTCCATGATCTGGACAGTGACCTCCGCGGCGGGCGAGCTTGGATAGATCACATACCAGTCGTCCTGCACCGCGCTCTGAAGTGTGTTCGACGCGCTTCCAGTCAGCACTTCGGCGTCGCCGATGTCCGTACCGGGCCCTGCGGCCGCGAGCGCGTTGAAACACAACCAGCCACTGGTCGCGGCGGCACAAATGACCAGAATGAACACCCACCGCAAGCGTAGAGCGCCCACGGCCCCATTGTACGCAAGGCAACGGTCCGGTCCGGGCGGCCCACGACCCATTTCGCCGACAGGATCTGTCAGCACGGATCGTCGCGAGCGCCTGCTTCGCCTCAATTACAGTGATCTGGGCCGGCGTCGCTCACATCATCGAATTGGACGAGTTGCGAGCGTCCGCGGCCCACCCGGTGGACTGCTCCATCTCCGACGGAGCAGTCACGTCGCCCGCCCTCGGCACGCTGCCGCTCCAGGCGAAGGGGAAGGCGTTCGCGTTCGCGGCGGTGGATGGCGGCACCTGCCCGGTCACGAGCTCGACGTGCAACTCACCCCGGAGCCTGTCCGAACCGGCTCCTTTTGCGAGCGTTTCCCGACCGGTCGAGCCGTGTGTGTCGGAGCGAGGCGGACATGAACCCGTGTGGGAAATGCAGCTATGTCGAGCCTGGCGCAGGAACACCTGCGAATCCGGAAGCTCCGCGTCGATGACATGTCAGCAACGTCAGGCTCCGGCTCAGGCCGAGAAGCCGCCGCGAACGGCGATCAGCTCGGGTCGAGCTGCCAGCGAGACTGCTCGTTCACGCCTGATGCAGCAGTAGGGGCTCGCTGGCGACGCTGCTGGGTCGCGTCTCAGAAGTGCTGTAAATAGCGGCGGTGCCGTCAGAGCGACGGCGTAGGTTCCCTCGATGTCCTGCAAGACGATTGAAGGAGGCCTACGCCGTGAGACGTACCGTACCGCCTCAGTGTCATCGTCTCTGATCAAGGTCGGTGACGTCCGACCCGCCAGGTAGGTCTCGGGCTGGCGGCGGGCTGACTCTCGTACCGCCTGTCGGCTGGTTGGCCTGACTTGCCGTTCGTCTTGTCGCCGGTCGCCGCCCGAGGACCTTCGGCGTGACTTGATAGGAGCGTGGCATCCGCCCCAACTGAGGTTTGTCCGCCGAGATCCGCTTCATCGGAGGTCAACCAAATGAAGGGACGGCGCATATGATCGTGATCGGGACGGACACGCACAAGGGCTCGCACGCGTTGGCGGCGGTTGACGAGGGCACGGGCCGGGTCCGCGGGCAGCGGGAGATCAAGGCGGACGAGCCCGGGCATCTGGCTGCGGTCAGATGGGCTCGTGGGCTAGATGACGAGCGGGTGTGGGCGATCGAAGACTGTCGCGCGGTCTCGCGGCGGTTTGAGCAGGCGCTGCTGGCGGCCGGCGAGCGCGTCGTGCGTGTCGCTCCGCACCGGATGGGCGCTTCTCGCCGCGGCGAGCGGCAGCCCGGCAAGTCCGATCAGATCGATGCGATCGCGATCGCCCGTGCAGTCGTCAAGGACGGCGTCGACGAGTTCCCCGTCGCGTACCTGGACGAGCAGGCGATGGAAGTCCGCCTGCTCTCCGATCACCGCCAGGACCTCGTTGCTGAGCGCACCCGCATGCAGTCCCGACTGCGGTGGCATCTCGTCCAGCTTGCCCCGGAGCTCGAGGCGTCGCTGAAACCAAGCGCGCTCTCACACACGCGCGAGCTTGACCGAGTCGAGCGACGCCTGCGGCGGCTGCCGGCCACCGTCCGGGGACGGATCGCGCGCGAGCTGGTATCCAAGATCCGCGAACTGACCGGCGACATCAACGAACTCAAGCAGCAGCTGCTCGAGCTGATCAAAGCCCAGCGCCCGTGGCTGCTTGAAGAGACCGGCTGCGGCGCCCTCGTCGCTGCGATCATGATCGGCCGCACCGCCGGCGCCAAACGGTTCAAGAGCGACGCCAGCTTCGCGCTGCAGGCCGGCATCGCGCCAATCCCTTGCTCCTCCGGGCAACATCGCCAGTACCGCCTCAACCGCGGAGGCGACCGTCAACTCAACCGGGCGGTGCACATCGTCGCGGTTACCCGCGCCCGCGTCGACCCCGAGACTCGGGCGTTCCTGGAACGCAAACTAGCCGAAGGCAAGACCAAGAAAGGAGCCTTGCGCTGCCTCAAACGACATCTCGCCAGGCGCTTCCATCACCTCCTCTCGCTGCCAGCCCAGACCCCCGAGCGAGCCCAACTCGACCCGATCCCCGAGCGCCCCCGTCAACGCCGCGACGTCGACCCGGACATCCATGGCACCACGCCGATGCGATGCCTCACGTAGCAGAGCCCGCAATCACCGAGAAACGCTTGACATAGGAGAGACGTCGGCGGAGATAGAAGCCCGGATCGAGCACATGCTGTCGGTCGGGGTCGGTGAGAACCCGCGCGAGTCGCTCTCGGAGCTGGCCAGGCTCGGCGCGCGGCTGATCATCCAGCGAGCAGTGGAGGACGAGTTCGACGCGTGGTTGGGCCGCGCCCGGTATGAACGGCGTGCCGGCGAGCGGGGCGAGGAGCGCGGCGAGGAGACCGGGCTGCGGAACGGGTTCCGTCCGCGCACGTTGCAGACGGCGGAGGGGGAGCTTGAGATCGAGATCCCGCAGGTTCGCCAAGCGGCTGAGACGTTCGCGTCGAAGCTGTTCCCCCGGACCCCGAAGCTGTTGCGAACGGAGCCGTTGAAGGCGTTAGTGATCGGCGCGTTCGTGCGCGGCCTGTCGATGCGCGATGTCGAGTCGTTGTGCGAGCAGGCCGGGTTGGGGAAGCTGTCGAAGTCGACCGCGTCGCGGATGTGTGAGGAGCTCAAGGAACGCTTCGAAGCGTTCAAACGGCGTGACCTGTACGAGATCCGGCTCGTCGCGTTGTTCCTCGATGCGACGTTCATCGCCGTCAGACCGGACGGGCCGAAGGAGGGCGTTCAGGTCGCGTGGGGGTTCACCGAGGACGGCGAACGTGTGCTGTTGGCGGTGAGCCTGGGGATGCGCGAGTCGTTCGAGGACTGGCAGACCCTAGGCCGCGACCTGATCAGCCGCGGACTGGGAGCGCCGATGCTGATCGTCGCCGACGGCGCCCCCGGCCTGGTCAAGGCGATCGAGCAGTGCTGGCCGGCGTCAGACCGCCAGCGGTGCTGCGTTCACCGCGCGCGGAACCTGTACGCCAAGCTGCCCGACCGCGAGCGTGAACGCGTCAAGCACGCCTACTGGCAAGCGTTGGATGACGCGATCAGCGAACAGGACGCCAAACACCGACTCCAGGCGCTCGTCAACAACCTCGACAAGGGCGGGTTCACCGCCGCCGCGCGCTGCCTCGCCGACGACCTCGACGCGCTCGTGGTGCACCTGCGCTACCCAGTCCGGCATCGCCGGCGGTGGCGGTCGACGAACCTACTCGAGCGCTCGCTCGGCGAGGTCAAACGCCGCACCAAGGTGATGGGCCGGTTCCCCGGCGAGAGCAGCTGCCTGACCTTGGTCTGGGCGGTGCTCGACCTGCTGATCACTCACCAGACGAACGGCATCCACTTCAACGCGCTCGACCGCCAACGCCTCAAACGAGCGCGCTACCAGGGCAACGAGCAAACCGTCGACGAGGAGGTGACAGCCGCCTGAGCCCCCAAACCGGCCAATCAGCCCCGACCAGCAACCGCAGCGTTGCACATCGGCGCGCTGTGAGCCCGTCTAAGCCTCCGCGACGAACACCCCCGACCGATACGACCCCCCAAACCAGAGCGAGCACGCGCCAACAACAAGGAGGTCACCACCACCAACACGACCTGACTCACTAGAGTCACCCCGGGAACCTAAACCACGGCGAATTTACAGCAGCAAAGGGACGCGACCGCGCTGCTGCTCTTGTGCTTGCTGCCGTCGGGGATCTTAGCCAACGCTGGCGCTGACCAGGGCAGCGGCCGCGAGAATGCCGCATCGCCCCGGCAGACGGGCAACCGTGGCCGTCGTCGCCGGCGGAGCTGGTGGCGTTCCAGGGCAGCAGTGTCAGCAGTCCGATTACGTCGATCGAGACCGCCGCAGGTAGCCCGTTGCGATCGTCTGCTGGACCTCGGTGAAGTGCTGCTTTGGATGCGGAAGTCGGCTGATCGGCTCTACGCTCGGCGGATGTTTGGGCGGCGCGGGCGGTGAGTCGCGTCGCCGAATCGGTAGTTCGCCGAGGCCGTGGCTGTGCTTTGAGCGGATGTGCTGGGCGGTGGTGGCGCCTAGCTTCGCGTCTGCATACGAGCGGAGCCGCGTTTGAGAAAAGCCGCTGCGAGAAGCTCGGATCGCGCTAGTCAAGGAGAGAACAGATGCGGATCTTCACGCGTACGCAAGCACTCGTAACGGGAGTGGTCGTGTTCGTGGTCGCGGCTGCTGTCGCTGCGGCTTACACGCTCCCGAGCCTCTATGGCGGCAGCGGTACCACCTGCTTCTGGAACATTGGGGTCGTCAATCCACACTACATCAACATCGCCCTTGCAGACACCAACGCGAACTATTGGGCGGCGGTCTACACCGAACCGGCTGGGGCGACCCTGCAGCTGAAGGGCGAGTACCCGTACCTGCGGTATATGGCGCTGCAGTCCTACAACGCGCTCTCCGCGCCCGTCGACGCCGTCGCCGACTACCAGATCAACCCCGACCCCGGTTCGAGCAACCCATTCCGATTTGGTGTCAGGCGCAACGTGAAGCGGCGATCGTTCACGGTCACGTTACGCGACTCTTCGCCGTCGGCCCCGCTCAACCCCGACCAGCGTAGCGACGAGCCTGCCCGTAATTACCTGTACACGAAGGCGATCGGTGACACGAGCGGCTTGCACGCGGTCATGTACCGCGTGTTCGTTCCAGACAAAGGGACCGGGCTGCGAGGCGGCGTATCGCTGCCCAAGCCGGTTCTGAAGCTGGCGAACGGCACAGTCCAGACGGGGCAGGCGCTGTGCAACACGCTCACCTCCCAGGTGAAACGGTTACCGGACCTGACCGCTCTGCTCATCCCGCAGTCCCAATACGACAAGATGCGCTATCAGCCGGGCGTGCCGCCCTGGTTCCCGGCCAAGAACCCTCCGGTGTGGCGGGCGCAGTACAACCGCGCGTACCTGCTCGCCCTGTACGACGGTCCAACCTTCCAGTCACCGTACACCCTTCCTCTGACGAGGTCCGGCCAGTCGAGCTTCTTCCCAAACCTCGATGTCCAGTACATGCGAGCGGCACTCAACCGCAAGCTGGGCACGGTGGTCGCTTACCGCGGAACGATGCCTACGACCCCCACGACCTACGCTGGCGAGACGCGCATGCAGCAGAACACCCAGCTGCGGTACTTCTCTTTTTGCATGAACCAGTCCGTGCTGACGACTCGGTCCATGGACTGCGTCTACGACGAGCAGATCCCGCTGAACGCCCGCCGGCAATACATCGTCGTCACAAGCCGCGCGGCCGACCGACCCAGTAACGCGATAGCGAAATGCGGAGTTGCATGGCTGGCGTGGTCACCGGCAGGCGACGGAGGCAAAGACCACGACTTCGGCTGGATGCAGCTTCGCAACATGCTCCCCTCGCCGTCCTTCCACCACGCGATCCAGGACACCACAACGCCCGGAGACGAACGCCAAGTCCTCGGGAAGTACTTCCCGGTCGGCACCTACTACAAGAACAAACAGGCGTTCGAGAACCTCGGCTGCCCGATCAAGTAGCCGACATCCCGTACCGTCGCAGGACACTGAGGCAGACCTTGACCAATCTCGCCCAGAAACGGGCCCAGCGCGGGGGCCTCGGCTACTCCTTCCGGTCCGAAAGCAGCAGCCCGCTCGCGCTTCTAGCCGACGAGTTAGTTGATCGAGTTGCACCAGTCTCACCGACGCTGCTGGTCCTGAGCAAGAGCGTCGACGTCGCACCCTGCAAGATCCGCTGCCGCAACGAGGGGAAGGAGTCACGCCGCGGGCATCGGACGGCCCGGGAGCGCCCCGTCGAGGCGCTCCCGGTCGCCTGGCCTGGTCCGGTTCGGTTCAGAGCTCCAGGCCGGCGCTGACGTGCATCATCGGAGCGCGACGCGCGCGGATCGTCCCGATGATCTCCTCGGTATCGATGCCCTGCAGGTACACGCTCGTCGTGGACACATACGAATGCCCGAGTTGGCGCTGGATGACCGGCAGCGGCACCCCCTCCCGCGCGAGTTCGACGGCGTGCGCATGGCGGAGCTGATGCGGCGCGAACCGACGGCGCACACCGGCCGCGAGCGCGTATCGGCGCAGCTCCCCGCGTGCGGCGGTCGCGGACCACGGCCGCCCGCGGGTCGGCCCATCGATCACGCAGAACAGCGCGCCGACCGGCAACTCAGCCCGGCACGCGAGCCACGGCGCGAGGTGATCGCTCCAGGCCCATGCGTCCATCCCGACTTCCCGGCGCTTGTTGCCCTTCCCCCGGCGAACCAGAATCGCGCCGCGGCGCCGATCGAGATCTGACTCGATCAACGACAGCGCTTCCTGGATCCGTAGACCGCCGCGCCACAGCACGACGATCAGCGCGCGAACCCGGATCCCGTGGCGATCGGACGGGATCTTGCGCATCACGGCGACGATCTCGTCGACCGTCGGGGGATCCGCCGGATAGACCATCCCCTTGTTGCGAGGCGCGCGCCCAACATTGTGGCCCGGCATTGCCGCTGGCGACCGGCGCCGACCGGTGACGTCGAGCAGCTGCGGAGAAGACATAGCTCCCTCCCTTCGAGAGCAGATCGGTTGACCCGACACGCTCTAGCGCCCGATGGCCGCCACCGCCACCTCCGCCCACCGAGCTGGCTGTCGTGACCGGACTGTTGCTCTCCGCGCATGCGGCAACGCCCGGGCGCGCCGGATCGTGACCCCTGCTGCTCAGTTGCGGCACTGTCGCCAGAGGCGAGCAAGACTGCCGCTCCGGCTGAGGAATCCGACAGCCTCGCGCGCGTCAAGCTGGGCCTCGCGGGCTGCTGTATCTGGGCGAACTCATCAGTCTGGCGCGGCGATCGATGACTGTCGCTTCGCATGCCGCGTCGCGCATGCGGCGTTTGCTGGAGCCGTGGGTCCAGGAGCCTGAGCAAGCGCGCGGTCGCTTCGACGGCGATGGTTGCTTCGCTCGGCGCAGCGACGCTGTTGCCCACCGGCCCCGCGCGCGGGCGTTCTGGCCGATCGCGTCGGGTTCTGAATCATCAGGCGGGTCCAGCCGTGTCAAGAGCGCGATCAGGCCGCTGGAGGTAGCCCAACCAGCAGCGATGACCTATGACGAGCGGCGATTCCTTCTCGCGCAAAGGAGGCGTCCGCGTCAGGCGATGCTGAGCCGCTCCGCGCGATTCGCCTTCATCGCGACTGCTTGCAGCCACGAGGATCCCTGCCTAGTACACGCGTCCGCAAGTTCTGACGGTTATGCGGCGAGCGCGAGTTGAGGCTCATGTCGGTCGATCCGCTCCAGGAGGGCGTTGAGGTCTTGGCGGGTGAAGGTCCACTCGAACGGGCGGGCGATCTGCCGGTAGTGCTCGCCGAAGGTGAGGATCCGCTCGGCGAGCGCGTCGAGGGTTGGGAGGTCGTTCGGGGTCAGGGCTTTGCGCTGGAGGATCGAGAAGTACAGCTCGATCTGGTTCAGCCACGAGGCGTGGACCGGGAGGTGGATCAGCTGGGTGTTCTCCCAGCGGTCGTGCATCCGCTTCACAGAGCTCCTGCCGGCGTGCGAGGAGCCGTTGTCAGCAACCCAGTAGACGGTGCGGGCGGACGCGTAGGGCTCTGTGGTCATGACCTGCTCAACCAGCCGGCCGAACGGGTCGATCCCGGTCTTTTCCTCGACGCGGTCGAACAGGTTGGCGTGGTGCACGTCCCAAGCCGCGAGGTACGCGAGGGTGCCGCCGCGTTCGTACTCGAACTCGTAGCGGATCGGGCGACCCGGCGCCGGCGCACCAGTCTCGTGCTCGCGGCCGAGTGCTTGCAGCTGGCTCTTCTCATCAGCGCTGATGACGTACTCATCGGGCCGCAGCCGCTTGCCCTCGAACACGCGCGCGTAGAGGTCCAGCACGCGGGCGGCCTTCTCGGCGAAGTCGGGGTCGCGGCGGTAGATCCAGGAGCGGGTCTGCCACGGCTTCAGCGCGTCGTCGTGCAGCCACCGCCAGATCGTCGACGCCGATGCCTCGCTGACAGCGAGCTCGATCACGAGCCGGTGAAGCTCAGTGCGGGAGAACCGCGACAGCGGCAGCCCGTAGCGGATCGGCAGCTCGCACGCGACGGCTTTGACCGCGGCGACCTGCTCCGGGGGGAAAACGACGCGGTCGACCAGAGCGCGGTCGATCGCGCAGTCCCTCAAGCCGATCCTCGGCGTACCGTCTTCGCCACTTCCCAACGATCCCCGGCGTCGTATCCAACCGCACGGCGATCTCGGTGTCATGCAACCCCTCCGCGGCGTAGAGCACGATCCGCGCGCGCTGCACCTCCTGCCACGGCAGCTTCTCCGCACGCGCGACCCGGACCAACTCCGAGCGCTCCTCGTCTGTCAACTCGATCCGGTGCCGGGGCGGACGCGCCATCGATACATAACTTCGCCCCGACCAGACGGATTCCTTCAATCATTCCGGCGCGTACTTCCGGATGGGTGTACTAGCAACCCTGTCGTTCCTGCACCGCGCGATCCAGGGGCCTGCTTCAGTGCTGGTCGCGGGAAAGCCCGACGCACGGGTCACTTGGGTCTGGCATTCGTGGGTTGCTTTCTTCTTGCTGTGCGGGGCGGTGATGCCGACGATCCTGCAGGGGCGTTAGCACTACTTGTCGGGTGGTGCTGGCCTTCCTTGCATCGGCTGGGCCAGTTCGATAGGGTCGCGCCAGCCTTACCGTCACGCGTCCTGTTCGCAGTCAACGGGGCTACGGGTGTGGGCGCGGGAGGAGGTTCCTATGCGTCGCGTGTCCGTGCTGTGGGTCTTGTGTGTGGCCGTCGCCGTTTGGGCTGGCGCGGGTGGGGTGCTGGGGAGCGCGTCGGCGTCCTCGACGCCCGTGCAGATGAACTACGCGTGCGCGCTGAAGAGCAACGGCTTGATGAGGTATGCGAGCAGCCCGGCGCAGTGCGGCAAGAACTGGACTGCGGTGACGATCTTGCCGGGGCCGGTCTACGCATGCGTTCACAAGTCGGTGTTTAGGTTGTTCCGGGTTTTCGACCCGGTGTTTAAGGTAGCGGCGTTGAGCAACTGTCCTACGCCGAAGAACCTGGTGGCGTTAACGCTGCCGCCGTCGAGCGCACCGGTCTACTTCTGCGCGTCGAACAGAAGCGGCGTTCTGGCCTACACGACCGACCCGAGCTCGTGTAGAAGCCAACAGTTCCCGGTGGTTGTACGCCCAAACACGGTGACGGTGACCAACCCGGGTAACCAGACCTCGACCGTGGGCACCGCGGTCAGCTTGCAGATCCCCGCCACCGATTCGGCCAGCGGGCAGACCCTGACTTACTCGGCGACCGGGCTCCCGGCCGGGCTGTCGATCAACTCCTCCACCGGCCTGATCTCCGGCACCCCGACCACCGCCGGGACCTCCAGCGTCACGGTCACCGCCACCGACACCACCGGGGCGCACGGATCCGCGGCGTTCACCTGGACGGTCAACCCGCCCAACGTGGTGACGGTGACCAACCCGGGTAACCAGACCTCGACCGTGGGCACCGCGGTCAGCTTGCAGATCCCCGCCACCGATTCGGCCAGCGGGCAGACCCTGACCTACTCGGCGACCGGGCTCCCGGCCGGGCTGTCGATCAACTCCTCCACCGGCCTGATCTCCGGCACCCCGACCACCGCCGGGACCTCCAGCGTCACGGTCACCGCCACCGACACCACCGGGGCGCACGGATCCGCGTCGTTCACCTGGACGGTCAACCCGCCCAACGTGGTGACGGTGACCAACCCGGGTAACCAGACCTCGACCGTGGGCACCGCGGTCAGCTTGCAGATCCCCGCCACCGATTCGGCCAGCGGGCAGACCCTGACCTACTCGGCGACCGGGCTCCCGGCCGGGCTGTCGATCAACTCCTCCACCGGCCTGATCTCCGGCACCCCGACCACCGCCGGGACCTCCAGCGTCACGGTCACCGCCACCGACACCACCGGGGCGCACGGATCCGCGTCGTTCACCTGGACGGTCAACCCGCAGGCCCAGCCGCCGACCGCCCAAAACCAGAGCTACACCGCGGTCGGCAACACTCCGCTCGCCGTCGGAACCACCGTCACCGGCCCGGCCGCCACCCTCAGCGCCAGCCAGGGGCTGCTGAACGGTGACAGCGGCGATGCGTCCTGCGGCACGCTCAGCGTGACCGGGAACACCACGCCCACTCATGGCACGGTCACGGTGAACCCGGACGGCACGTTCACCTACACCCCAGCGCCAGGGTTCTCCGGCGCCGACACCTTCCAGTACACGATCACCTGCAGCAACTCCGGCAAGACCGCGACGGCCACGGTCACGATCACGGTTGGCCCGGTGGTCTGGTACGTCGATAACTCTAAGGCCGCTGCCGGAAACGGAGAGGCCAGCTCCCCGTTCAACACGCTGGCGGCCGCGAACAGCGCGGCCGGCGCGAACAGCATCATCTTCCTCTACCAGGGCAACGCTACCTACACCGGCGGCGCGAGCATGACCTCCGGCGAGGATCTGTTCGGCCAGCCCCACGGCCTCACGGTTGACGGCTACTCCCTGGTCCCGGCGGGCGGCTCCAACCCAACGATCACTAACTCCGGCGGCAACGGCATCGCCCTCGGTGAGGGGTCCGACGTCGAGGCCGTCAACGTCTCGAACCCGAGTGGGAACGGGATCGCGGCGTCGGGCGTCAACTCCGCGACCGTCGGCGGCAGCAACGCGGTGGCGATCTCCGACGCGGGCGGCGACGGCATCCACATCAGTGGCGGCAACGGCAACCTGAACTTCGCCAACACCACCGTCACCGGCAGCGCCGGGCACTCGGTGTCGCTCGCTAATCACACTGGCGGCAACACAGACTTCGGCGGGAACATCACCGACAACACCACGGGCATCACACTCAGCGACAACACCGGAGCCACGATCAACTTCACCGGCAAAATCACCGCCACCACCGGCACCAACACCGCCTTCAACGCCGCCGGCGGCGGCACGATCACCGCCACCGGCGGGGGCAGCACACTCACAACCACCACCGCCACCGTGCTCAACGTCGCCAACACCACGATCGGCAGCGGCGGACTGAGCTTCCAGAGCGTCTCCTCCAACGGCGCGAACCCGGGCATGAACCTGAGCAGCACGGGCTCATCGGGCGGGCTGAGCGTCACGGGCACCGGCTCCGCCGGATCCGGCGGAACGATCCAGGCCTCGAGCGGCGAGGGTATCAACCTGTCCTCCACAAGCTCGCCGAGCTTCACGGACATGATCATCGAGAACAACGCGGCGGACGGGATCAACGGCTCCAGCGTCAACGGGTTCACGCTCGCGAGGTCCACCGTGTCCGGCAACGGAACTGCAGCCAACGAATCGGGGCAGAACAATGACGGCCTTGACTTCACCGGCGGGCTTACCGGGACCGTAACCGTTGCCAACTCTTCAGTCACCAACTCGGCTGACAGCGGCTTGCAGGTCACCGATAACAGCGGGAGCCTCAACCTGACGATTACCGACAGCACATTCAGTGGCGGCGGCCCGTCTCTGACCAGTACCACCGATCCGACGCTGGGTGACGGTGTCGAGATCTTGGCCAACGGCCCGACCAACGCTACCGCCAGCGTCACCGGGTCGACGTTCACAGATAACGGTGGCTATCAGTTCGACCTCGAGCCCACGCCCCCCAATGGCACCGCAAGCGGAACGAACTCCGTGACCTTCAACAACAACACGCTCAGCAATTCGACGGGCTACGGCAACGGCGGGGGTGTTAATCTCCTTGAGACCGGATCCTCGACCACTTCGCTCAACATCAAGAACAACAACATTCAGGGCGCTTCGCACGACGGCATCGCGCTCGCCCAGGACGGAACCACCAGCTTCTCGGGAACTGTCGATAGCAACACCGTCGGCTCACCCACCACGTCCTGTTCTGGATCGGTTCAAGGAAGTGATATCGCACCCACGACGCGGGGATCGAGCACCGCAACGCTGGCGATCACCAACAACAAGCTCTACCAGTACGACAACCCCGCAGGCATCGCAGTGATCAACGACGAGGGATCGGCAACGACGAACCTGACCATCACCGGCAACACGATCGCGGACCCTGTCCCCGCTACCGTCAAGTGTCCAACCCAGGCCGGCCCGGTGGGTGCGCTTTGGGGATTGTGGCTGGTCTCCGGCGGCCAGACCGGCGACACGAACACGACCTGCGTAAACATCAGCGGCAACTCGATGACGGGATCGGCGCCCAGCGCGGGCGGCATCGACGACTTTGAGTTCGATGAGACGGGCAACGGCATCTTCAAGCTCCCGGGCTACACCGGCGGCTCGAACGACTCCAACGCCGTGGTCAGCTTCGTTCAGGACAACAACACGCCGAGCGGCGGCAGCGCCCCAAGCGGCGACACCGTCATACAAGGCACCGGCAGCGGCGGAGGCATCTTCTTCGCCGCCTCCAGCTGCCCAACACCGCCGTAAGGGACTTTACAGGGCGGACCTAACCTCCGGCGATCGCCGGAGCTCGGACACCTGACAATCGAAGCGGTCCCCAGGCACGGCCGCTCGAATGCCGCTGCCCGCGCGTCGCAGAAGCTTTGGGACGACCGGAATCTCCCTGCCGCAGAGGACGACCACCATGCGTCGTCGACACCCGGCCATCGGCCGCGCGACAGCAGCGCTCGCTGAGCATTCATTGCGAAAAGAGATCGCTCAGTGCCGCTTTGTGGCGATGGGAGAGTCCGCGAGCGACTGATCCAGGCGTGCAAACCCTCTTGCCTGGGACGAGCAGGAACAGCCGGGCTTGACAGCTCCTCTGCTCAAATGCAGCACCGCTCAGGGCCGCCAGGATCCGGGCGAGCTGTGACGCCACCGCACCCGAGTCGAACGCCGCCGCTTCACGGGGAAGCATTAGCGCGGCGTCACCCTTCCTCCTCGTCCTGTCCAGCAGCGCACCGGGCTGCCGCTCGCGTGGCGGAGCAGCCGTCGACGTGGACGGCCACCTCGCTGCTGGTCCGAACGAGCACCAGCAGCGTCGTGGGCGGCGCAGCACTTTTGCATCCCCCGGACGTTGCACAAGTCGGCCGGGGCCAGGACCGCGACGCGGTCGCGCCGGGCGACCGCGGCCGGTGCTCCGTCAGGCGAAGCAGCAGCGAGCGTCGAGCCGCTGTTGTGCTTGCTAAGCCTCAGGCGCCGCGGCGCTCAGCTATCGTCGCCCGACGACGGCCGGGCGCCACGGAGGAACAGTCAGGGCATGCGACGCGGCGCTGCTGCTCCCGCCCAAAGGCACAAGCGACGTCGAGCACCGTTGCTCTCGCGGGAAGCGGCAGCGGACGGCATCTCGGACGACACACCTGCATCGGAACGCCAGCAGCCACGCCGATCAACCCAGCCACGACTGCCGGTCCGCCCCGGCGATGCAGCACTCTCGCGCCGGCTGGCGGGCCTGATCGGCTCCGGCGCTAGCCAAGATCTCGACGGCAGCAAGTACGAGAGCGACAGTCTCCTCGGCACTGCCTGGACTGCCGGTATCGGACAGTTTCAGCCACGCGACCGCCCGACGCCATCATGGCCGCTCTCAGCGATCGACGGAAGGGCTTCGGCGCGGCAAAGCCGCGGATGCGGAACGTCGCCATTGCAATGGCGCGGCACGGCCGGCGGGCGAGGTCAAAGGAATCGTGCGGGCGGCAGCCGAGGTCAGAGCAATCGTGCGGGCGGCGGCTGCTGGTTGCGCACGACGCCGCGTTGGCGCCGACGGCGCAGGAGATTGGCGACGAGGAGTTGCCGGGAGTAGTGCTGTGTGAGTTCCGCGCTGCAGCGAGCACGGGCAGCAGTGTCGGTGTGCGGGCCAGCCTGACGGGGTTGCGACGAGCTACGCCAGGAGGCGCGTCAGGGCCAGGGCGAGCACGTCCGCGCGGCTGCGGGGGCCGTGATCGGCTGTGATGAAGTGGTTGGCGGTGAACACTGACATTACGAGCAGGCAGCGGACCTCGACGTCGTCCTCGTCGTGGCAGAAGGCACCGAACAGGGAGCGCATGTAGTCCATGCGGCGGTTATCGACGCGTCTGAGGCGGTCGGCGACCGCCTTCTCGCGGCGGGCCCAGTCGCGGATCGCGAGTTCGGCGTTCAGTAGATCGCCGATCGAGCCGGCGATAGCGAATAGGCGCCGCAGCTTGGTCCTGGCGTCCCCGCCCTTTACCTCGACGGGCGCGATCGCCTCGTCGATCATCACCCGCTCCCATGTGTCGAGCATCTCATCGAGCAGTGCGCTGCGGTCGTCGAAGTGCCAGTAGAAGCCGCCCTTGCTGACGCCGAGCGCTTGGGCCAGCAGTTCGATACGGACGGCGTCCGGGCCGCCGGCGGCAAGGGCTCGTAGACCCTCTTCGATCCAGCTGGCGCGGGGCGTGCGGGTTCGGGCGGCCATCGTCTTTCTGGGTCGAGTCTTTCGGTGAACCCAAGTCGCTAGACGTACTGGACTCGTCGATACCATACGGTAGCGTATAGAAACGGTACCGTATGGATGGAGGTCCACGAATGAGGCTCCCGAACACCGCGCACACGTCCCGGCCGTGGCGGATTCACGAGCTCACCCACGACTTCCGGGTCGAGGATGTATGGGCGCTACCGAGGCCGGGCGGCCCGGACGAGTTCCCGCGGCTGGTGAACGCGCTGGCGTCGGGCGACCCATCGAAGGGCTCCTCCCGCGCCGCCCGCACGCTTTGGGCGATCCGGTGGAAGGTCGGGGAGTTGCTCGGTTGGGACAGCCCCGACGCGGGCCTGGGCTCGAGGGTGCCGACGCTCCGCGACCGGTTGCCGGCGGATCTGCGCGACGTCCCCGCCGGGCCGGGATTTGCCACGCTTCCGTTCACCTCGCTGTACCTGCTCGACGACGAGTGGGCGGCGGAGATCGCCAATCGGACGATGCACGGGGTCATGCACGTCGGCTGGGTCCCAGACGGGACCGGCGGCTACCGCGGCCAGATGGCCGTGTTGGTGAGGCCAAACGGCCTGCTCGGGAGCGCGTACATGGCCGCTATCAGGCCATTCCGGCACCTGATCGTCTACCCCCCAGCAATGCACCAGATAGAGCGGACCTGGCGGGCCGGCGCCGGTGAGCCGACGCCAGCGCACGCATAGGTATTGAGCCAATCTGGTCCGCCTGAGCGAACATCCGAAGGTTGGTGCCGACTTGACAGACGAGGCTCGGGCCCGTGAGGACTCTCGCACGTGGGTGGTCCTATACGACGCGGACTGCGGCTTGTGTAAATGGCTGCTGTCGGGGCTGCTGCGGTGTGATCGCGCCAAGCGCCTGCGCCCAGTCTCCCTTCAAGGTTCGGAGGCCGAGGAGCTGCTCCGTGAGCTCACCCCCGCTGAGCGGATGGCTTCCTGGCATCTGATCCCCCCCGCCGGCGACCGGCTCTCAGGGGGCGCGGCGTTGGCACCGCTCCTGCAACTGTTGCCCGCCGGGCGGCTCCCGGCGGCCGGTCTCGCACGGCTTCCCAGACTCACCGACGGCGGATATCGGTGGGTAGCCGGGCACCGCTCTCAGCTCTCAAGATGCGTGCCGGCGAGTGCCAAGCAGCGCGCCACCGAACGCGTTCACAAGCGCGAGACGCGCAGATCGACCTGCGGGTGAGGCGTCTCCCAGTCGTGCTCGGCGTGCCACCAGCGACGCAGCACCTCGACGCTCGTCCATGCATCGAACACCGCCTGCGCCGGGGCGGCGAACGTCCGCTCGATCCGCAGCGCCCGCGACCGATGATCCGGCGTCTCGCTCATCCACTCTCCCTCGACTCTTTGAGATAGTCATCCACGGCGTCGAACACGCGCTCCCAGGGCGGCGACACGCAGAACACTCGCCACCGGACAGCCCGAACCGCCCTAGACCCGCCCCTCGTTCCGACATCGCGACCACCCTCACCCGGCACAAGCAGCCCAGCCAGACGCGTGAGGCGAGTACCGACATGACGACAGAGCAGATGCCTCGCGGGCGCTGATCCGGGACCTCCTTCTCACCAATCTCGCTACTGGCCTCGATGTCGGGCTGATTCGGCGCCGAGGCGCTGCCGGCGCACCTGCTTTCCCGCAACGCAGTCAAGAGCTCTGCCCGCGCCCGGTCTGCGTCACGCGATCGCATGCTCGTGGGCGACGCGAGGCTCGGGCCCGGTTCCAGTGCTGCCTGACGGCCGCGCAGTGGAGCGACGTGGAAGACGCGTGAAGGCGGCGTTGTCGATGACTGCCCGGTACCGAACTCGAAGTCGGCGCTGGTGGTGTGAGATCACGACGCCGCCGCATCCGGCGCAGAACAGCCATCGTTACGAGCCCTGATGATGCGGCGCGCCTGGCCCGTCCGGACGGGACTGGTCAGCCGCCCTACGGCGACGAGGTCGTGATGCGCGAGAAGTACACGTCGACCCTGTTTTTCGCGATCGGCCTTCCCATCGAGTACGCCGCCGCCATGCCGTGCGGCAGGCGCGCGATGCCCTCGTAGTCGCCGAGGAAGCAGCAGCCGCGAGCTTTACTGCCTGTCGTGAGGAGGTTGAAGGGTGGCGCGACGGCACGACGGCTCCACTGACGTCCGCGATCGCGCGACGTGGCCAACATCACCTGCGCCGGCCAGTTGCCGTTACGACTTGAGGGGGCGATCAGGTAGTACACGACGCCCACCGTGCCGTCGCCGGCGACCTCGATCGTCGGCAGCGCGCCTTGTCCGCGAACCGCCAGCCTGCGCGTGGTCCAGTGCCGTCCGGAATCGGTTGACCGCGCGACTGCGATCCGCGAGGACGTGTTCGTGGCGCCTGGCTGCAGCCAGCTGACGTAGACATCTCCGTTCGGAGCGACCGTCTGCGACGGGTAGGTGTCGAACGTGTTGAGGATGTTCCCGGTGACCGGATCGGTGACTCCTCGCCCGGATGACAGCCCGATCGTGATCGGCTTGCTCCACGTGCGGCCCTCGTCGACGGAGCGGATCGCCAGCTCCTGGGTGTGGTTCGGCGCCTTGAGGTTGTTGGGATCGGTGGCAATGAGCGCGAACACGTCGAGTAGCGAGCCGTCACGGTTTACGAGGATCTTGCTGATGCCGGGCCAGCTGTTCGTGGTGTGGGGGTCATAGAGCTTCCGCGGCTTCGACCAGCTCCGTCCGCCGTTCGTCGTGGTCGAGATCAAGCTGTAGCCGTGGAAGAAATCGGGCGGCTTGCGCAGGTCATAGACGTAGTAGGCCCTGTTCGGACGGCGCGGATCCGGCGTCAAACGCGGCAGATCCCAAAATTGCCCGGTCGATGGCTGAACGACGGACGGCACCGACCACGAAAAACCGTCATCAAACGACCGGCTCACAAACATGCTTGGGTTAGCCGTTTCTTCCGAAGCCGGGTTCTTGACCACGATCGCACTGAAGTAGGCCATCCGCCCATCAGCGGAAAACGCCACGCCAGGATCACTGGCAGCGACGTAGGCACCGCCAGTGCAGGCGGACAGCCCGGGAACAAGGATCCGCGCGAACGAGCGCCCGCCGTCGCGAGACGCCATCACAAGATCCGAAGCCCGACCATCCTGAATCCAAGACACCAGGATGTGACGCGGATCGCGAGGATCCACGGCGACCGAGCTCTCCTGCGCGAACCCGGGGCTGAACCCAGGATTCGCCGTCGTGCACGGTCCCGAGAACGGGCTCGCGAGCGAGATGCGACGGGTCTGCACCCTCGCCGATGCCGCGAGCACCGGCTCCGTCGCCACGACGGCCACCACCGCCCCCACGACCAGGACCCATCCGCACCGGGCGACCCGCGAACTCCCCTCCATGGCTTCCCCTCTCCTTGATCGCCTGCTGCGGTGACACTACCACCCGCGACAGGCCGGCCGATGACTAGCGCCGTCGGCAGTGTGAACGGCGTTTCGCCGCCACCGGCGGGCACGATCCCGGACTGAGTACGAGAGCACCCTGCCAAGTGTGCGCAGCGAGCACGCATCTGGCGACTTGCGGGACCGGCGACGCTCTCGCGGTCGAGACCTGCAATCGTCATCCCGCGGGTAGGCACCGCACTCAATGATGCGTGGCCGGTTGTGTCCGGAGGGGGCAGCGTCTTGCCGACCAGAACGGTGTCGCGTCGTGGCTCGTTTGCGGCGCGAGCAGGCGCAGCGGGCAGCTATCGAGCTGATGCCTCGGGCGACAGCACTAGCGCGTCGGCGCGTTGCCGACCGTTGCTTCGATGCAGCCGCGCCGACCGTGCGCTTGCGCAAGGCCCCGGCCGTGTTCGTCTGAGCAAGCACGTCGAAGTCTCCCGGGCTGCGCTGCTTCGCCTCGCGGGGTGGATGCGGCAGTCCGCTGCGCGCAACCGCTGGTGTCGTCCGAGACGACCATCTCGTTCTGGTAGGCGCGTGTGAGCGCATCGCCAGAGTCGAGCAACCGGCGGCACCCGCGCCGATTGAAAGCTCCGCCTTGCGCGGGAATTGTAAGCCAGCGCGCTCGCCAGCTCGCGCCTCATGCATCGGTCGGGCGCGTTCCACGCGAGTGCGGAGTTGGCTGCGGGCGCGGTCTGTAGGTGTGTGATCCGGCGGAGGGCGTCCGATCGCCGGCCGGTCAAGGTATCGGCAGCGGTCCGGAGGCATGTCTCATGCCCGGAGCGGACGGTTTCCGGCGGCTATTTCCGGTGCGAGTAGCGCTTCTTGGCTGCGGCGGTGCATTTGGCCCGGGCGCGCTTGTTCTTGAGCTTTCGGCACTTCGCGAGCGCCGTCTTGAGCTTCTGCGCTGTGGTCGGGCCGCCATGATGAGTGGGCCCGCCATTACCTCCTGAGTGACGCTCGCCGGTGCCGACCACGCTGGCGGGCAGGTGCAGGGCCGGGTCTGCGTGGAAGTGTGTGAGTACCTGAGCGGGGGTGAGCGCGTAGCTGTAGTAGGCGGCCTCGTTGAGATAACCGGCGAACCACGGAGCGAAGGTCCCGTACCCCAGATGGATGGTGCCCGCGCCGGACACCGGGTCGTGCACGCTCAGCTGCCCGACCTGAACGCCGTCGAGGTATAGGTCCGCGATCAGGCCGTTCCAGCTGGCGACGACCTGGTGCCAGCTGTTGAGCGCGAAGTTGACAGGGAGCGTGTAGTCGATCTCCGAGTCGGTGAAGTTGTCGACCTGGCGGTAGGCCAGCTGCCCTGCGCCGTTGATCCAGATCGCACCGGCCCCGCCCTGCTGGAAGAGCATCTGGCTTCTGGTGGACATCGGGTAGAACCAGATCTCCATCGTGTAGGCATGCTGGGGGGCCTGGAAGTTGTTGATGTATCCGTAGGTGCCATCGCCGGTGAAGACCGCCGCCGTGCCGCCGCCGACCCCGCCGACCGGCTGCGGCGACCCCGCGGTCCCGTGCGCGCCGTTCTTGTACTCGCCGTCGTAGCCGTTGCCCGAGGAGTCGGTCAGCGTCGAGGTGTCAAACGCGTCGCCCAGCCGCCAGTACCCCTGCGGATGATCGCCGCGGATCACGTTGTAGTAGCTCGAGATCTGCGCTGTCGCCAGCGAGCGCGCATGCGCCGAACCGGATGTGTTCGTGCCCTTCACGACCACATCCAGGTAGTCGCCTAGGTCCGCCGGGGCGACCGTGTACTTGGTCGATGTCGCGCCCGAGATGTCCGCGCAGCCGCCCAGGCCGACATCGACGACGGCGCGATCGGCGAGAGCGCGACCGCGTCCGGCACCCCGCCCTCCGGGCCGCGGACGGTGTCATCGGCGTCCGGCACGACCGTTTCGGCTATCCAGAGCCCAGCCGTCACCGTGGTCAGCTCGTCCGGCACCGTCTCGGTGTCCTCAGCGGGCCAGCGGGTCGACTACCGCTATCTGGTCGCCAACACCGGCAACGTCACCCTCACGGGCGTGGCCGTGACGAGCGCGATGGACGCCCCCGCCGGCGCACTGGACGCGGCACCGGTCTGCCCCGTCACGACCCTCGCCCCGGGCGCCAGCACCACGTGCACGGCCACGTATACGGTCACCCAGGCCGACGTCGATGCCGGCCGGATCGTCAACCACGCCACGGCGAGCGCGACGACGCCGAACCACACCACCGTCAGCTCGCCGGCGAGCAGCGCCACCGTCACGATCGCCGCCAGCCCCGGTCTCACGCTGACCATCACCGCGACCGGCACTCCGAGCAAGCCGGGTGACACCGTCAGCTACGCCTTCACGGCCAGAAACACCGGCAACGTCACGCTCAGCGCCCTCGGCGTCGCACACAGCTTCACCTCCCCGGCGGCCGGCTCGATCGGGCCGATCACCTGTACACCCGTGACGCTCGCCCCGGGCGGTGCGGCAGCGTGCCGGGCCAGCGACCCGTACACCGCAAGCCAGGCGGACGTCGACGCCGGGACGATCGCCGACAGCGCCCAAGCCACCGCGACCACGCCGGCCGGCAGCACCGTCTCGGGCACCGCCACCGGCGCCGTCGCGGTCACCGCGTCCGCCGGGATCGGGATCTCAGCATCGGCGAGCGTGGCGAGCTTCGCCGCCGCGGGCGTGCCGATCGCATACCGGTTCACGGTGACGAACCGTGGCGGGAAGACGCTGAGCGCCGTCGCCTTCACCGGGCCCGCGCCGATCTCGTGCCCCCAGAGCGCGCTGGCCCCGGGCGCCAGCGAGAGCTGCACCGCCACCTATACGACAACCGCGGCCGACGTCACCGCCGGCGCGGTCAGGACGACCGCGACCGCCGCGGGCACCCCGGCGGGCGCGGGCGCGACGCCGGTCACGGACACTACGACGGCAACCATCCCCTACACCGGTTCGGCCGACCTGGCGGTGCAGGTGTCCGGCAGCCGCGCCACCACGACAGTCGGCCAGCGGGTCGTGTTCACCGTGACCGTGAGCAACGCCGGGCAAAGCACGCGACCGATACGACGCTCACCGACACGGTGCACAGCGCCTCCGCGGCGGCACGCGATGCCGCGGCCGGATCGACGACGACCAAGACCTCGGTGCACACGAGCGCCGGCAGCTGTACAGCCGGCCCGGCCATCACGTGCGCGCTCGGCGACATCCCGGCCGGGGGCGGCGCCACCGTCACCGTCACCGTCACCGTCGATCCGAGCACGGCGGGCACGGTCTCCGATCATGCCGAGGTCAGCTCCCCGGTCGCTGACCCCACGCCGGCGAACGGCGCGGCG
>CAWGQT010000021.1:0-51850 GCA_963824755.1 uncultured Solirubrobacterales bacterium
GGCGTCTCGGCCTGAGCGCGGACGGGGTGCTGGACGAGCTCGTCCCGGCGGCCGGTCAGGGGGCGCTGGCGCTGGAGGCTCGGGCGGGATGGCAGGCGCCGGCCGGACTGGTGGACTCCGACGTAGCGGCATGTGCCACGCCGAACGCGAGCTTACGCGCGCGCTCGGGGCGTCGTGCAACACGCCCGTCGGCGCGATCGCGCGGGCAGTGGAAGGCGAGCTCGAGTTGCGCGCGTGGGTGGGCCAACCGGATGGGTCGTCGTGGATCAGCGACTGTGCGCGGGGGGCGTCCGCGGGCCTCGGGGCTGAAGTTGCCGAGCGGATGGTGGCGGTCGGCGCGGCGGAGATGCTCGCGTGAGTGTCTATCTGGTCGGGGCGGGCCCCGGAGATCCCGGTCTGATGACGGCGCGAGCGCTCGAGCTGATCGCGCGCGCGGATGTGATCGTCTACGACCGGCTGATCCCCGAATCGGCACTGTCGGCGGCGAGAGCGGACGCCGAGCTGATCTACGTCGGCAAGGAGGGCGGCGGACCCTCGGCGTCGCAGGCGGAGATCGAGCGACTGCTCGTCGAGCACGGCCGCGCCGGCCGGACGGTCGTGCGGCTGAAAGGGGGCGACCCGTTCGTGTTCGGCCGCGGCGGCGAGGAGGCCGAGGCGCTCAGAGAGGCCGGGGTCGAGTTCGAGGTCGTGCCGGGCGTGACCGCCGGCGTCGCGGCGCCGGCGTATGCGGGCATTCCGGTCACGCACCGCGACCTCGCGAGCTCGGTCGCGTTCGTGACCGGCCACGAGGACCCGACCAAGCCGGAGTCCGCGCTCGACTGGAACGCGCTCGCGGCGTTCCCGGGGACGCTCGTGGTGTACATGGGAATCCGCCAGCTGGGCGCGATCACCGAGCGGCTGATCGCCGGCGGGCGCGATCCGGCCGAGGCGGCAGCGGTGATCGAGCGTGGCACGCTCCGAGATCAGCGCGTCTTCAACGGGACGCTCGCGACGATCGCTCAGGCGGGGGCCCGGGCGCCGGCGATCGCTGTGCTCGGGCCGGTCGCGGCGCTCGCCGAGCGACTGGAGTGGTTCTCGCCCGGACCGCTCGCCGGGCGCACGATCGCCGTGACTCGCGCGCGTGAGCAGGCGAGCGCGCTCGCGTCGCGTCTGCGCGGGCTCGGGGCCGCAGTCGTGGAGGCCCCGGCGATCAAGATCGTGCCGCTCGACGGGCCCGCGCCGGACGTCGCCGCGTACGACCTTTTGTGCCTGACGAGCCCAAACGGGGTCAGGCTGCTATTCGAGCGACTGGGACGCGACGCGCGCGCTCTCGCCGGTGTGCGCGTCGCCGCGATCGGGCCCGGGACCGCGGCGGCGCTGCGCGACCACGGCGTGATCGCCGATGTCGTCCCGGAGCGGTTCACGGCGGAGGGACTCCTCGACGCGCTCGCCGGCGATCGAGCCGGGCGAGTATTGGTCGCACGGGCGGCTGAGGCCCGCGACGTCCTGCCGGACACGCTCCGCGAGCGCGGCGCCGAGGTCGACGTGGTCGCCCTGTACGAGACGGTCGGGGAGCCGCTGAGCGAGTCGCAGCTGGAAGCGGTCGCGACCGCCGACTACGTGACGTTCACGTCCTCCTCGACGGTGCGCTACTTCCTCGAGGCCGCCACGCTGCCACCGAACGCGCGGCTGGTGAGCATCGGACCGGTGACGAGCGCGGCGCTGAGAGAACGCGGGCTCGAGCCGACCGTGGAGGCTGGGCGGCACGACATCGACGGCTTGGTCGAGGCGCTGGTCGCGGACGCGGCCGGGTGAGCGGTCCGGACGGGCCCTTCCGGCCCCATGGACGCCGCCGCAGGCGGCCCCATCATTTAGGCAGATGGGCCGGGATCGGCTGGATCTCGGCCGAGCGGCCGGCGTCCGCAACCGTTTCGGCGTACGAGGCTCTGAGCGCGTCGGCATCCGCCGGATCGACCTTCAGCCCGGTACCGACCGGGAGCACGTCGTAGGTCGGATGCTGCACCCAGATCGGCACGTAGTGCACGAACGTGACGCGGGACTGATTGCCCTGTACGCGGATCGTGAGGATCGCCATCAGCCCGCCCTGCGTGCCGGGGCCGCAGCAGGACTCGGTCTGGTTCGAGATCAGATTCCCCTCGCCGAACACGACGAACTTGCCGTTGATCTTGCGGATCGGCTGCACCACGTGGACGTGCTGGCCGACGACCGTCGTGATCAGCGGCGAGGCTGTCAGCTGCCGGGCGAGCCCCATCTGGAACGCGTTCGGCTGGTTGGTGTACTCGTCGCCCCAGTGCAGGTTGACGATCACGACCTGCGCGCCCTCATGGCGGGCGCGGCGCGCCTCGCCGAGGATCGCCGGCGCGCTCGCGCGGTTCACCGACCACGGGTGCGGCGAGGGGATCCCGTTGGTGATGTCGGTGTAGGAGAGGAAGGCGACCTTCACGCCCTTGATGTTCATCATCAGCACCTTGTGCTGCGCGGCCGCCGACGGGAACTCGCCGGTGTTGAGCACGCCGGCGTGATCGAGGAAGTGCACCGTCTGATCGATCCCCGACTGCCCCTGATCGAGGCTGTGGGTTGCCGCATCCGAGCAGGCCTTAAACCCGACCTGGTGGATCGCGGTGGCCAACTCCGGCGGCGTATTGAACGTCGGATATCCGGTCGGCGGCGCCGTCGTCATCGGCGTCTCGACGTGGCACAACGGCAGGTCGACGCCATGGATGATCGGCTTGATGTACTTGAACAGCGCGGCGAAGTCGTAGTGGTTGCCCCCGCCGTCGGCGAGCGCCGCCTCCCACACGGGCGAGTGGATCAGAAGGTCTCCGCTCGCCTCGACCGTGAAGGTGACCACGCGATTGCGGTGCGCGGCTCCAACCGCGGCACGGTGCGCCTGGGTGGAGGACGAGCTTCCGCTGGACGCGCCCCCGCTCGAGCTCAGCACGATGATCAGGACCGCCACGATGACCAGCACAATTGCCCCGAGCGTCGCGCGGCGGCGGCGGATCGCCCGGGCGCGGGCGGCGGCCCGGCGCCGCCGTATCTGGTCCTCGGGAAGCACGGCTTCGGGCGCAATCATACGATGGACGCGCGATGAAGCCGCTGATCACGTTCCTATCCGACTACGGGCTCGAGGACGACTTCGTCGGGGTTTGTCACGGCGTGATCGCGACGATCTGCCCGGACGCCCGGGTGATCGACATCACGCACGGAGTCGGCCGGCACGACATCCGGGGCGGAGCGGCGATCCTCGAAGAGGCGCTGCCGTTCTTTCCGGTCGGGGTGCACCTCGCGGTTGTCGACCCCGATGTCGGCGCGGAGCGGCGCGCGGTCGCGCTGCGGCTTGCCGACGACCGGATGCTCGTCGGTCCTGACAACGGGTTGCTGTCGCTCGCCGCCGTGCGGTGCGGTGGGGTGATCGAGGCGGTCGATATCGCTCACTCGCGGTTCCGCCTGGAGCCGGTCTCCGCGACGTTCCACGGGCGCGATATCTTCGCGCCGGTGGCGGCCCGGCTCGCCGCCGGCGTGGCGCTGGCGCAGGTGGGAGAGCCATGCGACCCCGATCGATTGGTGAAGGTCGAGGTTCCTCGGGCGGTGGTCGAGGACGGGGTACTCCTGACGCGCGCCGCCTATGTGGACCGGTTCGGCAACGTGCAGCTCGGTGCGGACGACCAGGACCTGGTCGGGTTCGGGCTCAAGCTCGGACAGCAGGTCGAGCTGGAGGTTACGGGCGGATCATTCCAGGCACGGTTTGCGCGGACGTTCGCCGAGGTTCCCTCGGGCGAGGTGCTGCTGTACGAGGACGCGTACCGGCGCGCGGCGATCGCCGTGAGCCACGGCAACGCATCAGAGCGGCTCGGCTTGAGGGTCGACGACGAGCTGCGGATCACACCGAAGTGAGCACGAGGCTCGGTCATCCGCGGGTCCACTTTCGTGATGTCGATTCGACCAACACGCGTGCGCGCGAGCTTGCGCATCGCGGCGCTCCGCACGGCACGCTCGTCACTGCCGCCGAGCAGTCGGCGGGCCGCGGCCGGCAAGGCCGCACGTGGACGGCGCCGGCGGGCCGGGCGCTGCTGTGCTCGGTCGTGATCCGTGATCCGCCGCGCCTGCTGCCGCTCGCCGCAGGCGCAGCGGTTGCCGAGGTGTGCGGGGCCGGGGCGCGCGTGAAATGGCCGAACGACGTATGGGTCGACGGTCGCAAGGTGGCAGGCATCCTCGTGGAAGGGCGTCCGCAGGAGGGCTGGGCGGTGGTCGGCATCGGCCTGAACGTCGCCGTGCGAATGGAGGATTTCCCCGCCGAGCTGCAGCAGATCGCCGGGACGTTGGGCCTCGACCCTGATGCGATCGAGCCGATGCTCGAGCGGCTGCTGGGTGCGCTGGCGCAATGGCTGGCGGTTTCTTCTGAGCAGCTTCTGGAGGCGGTTCGTGCGCGTGACGCTCTGCGCGGGCAGCCGATCCGCTGGGCCGACGGCGAAGGCCTGGCGTCGGGCATCGACGACACGGGCAACCTGCTGGTGCAGACCGCCGCCGGACAGGTGGCCCTCGGCTCCGGCGAGGTGCATCTGTTGCGGTGAGTTCGCATGACGGTCAAGATGCGGTGATGGAACGAGCTGACGTGACATTCACCTCCGGCGGTGTCGAGTGCGCCGCGTGGCTGTACCGACCGCCTGCTGAAGGCGCCTCGCCGATCGTCGTGATGGCGCACGGGTTTTCCGGCACACGGGAGATCAGGCTCGACGCGTACGCCGAGCGGTTCTGCGCCGCGGGCCTCGGCGTGCTCCTGTTCGACTACCGGCACTTCGGCGCGAGCGCCGGCGAGCCCAGGCAGCTGCTCGACATTCACAAGCAGCACTCCGACTACCAATCGGCGGTCGGCTACGCGCGGACGCTGGAATGGGTCGATCCGAGCCGCGTGGCGCTGTTCGGCAGCTCGTTCTCGGGCGGGCACGTGCTGGTCGTTGCGGCTCGGGACCCGAGGATCGCCGCGGTCGTGTCGCAGTGCCCCTTTACGGACGGCGTCGCGTCGCTGCCGAAGATGGGCGCGTCGAACATCCTGAAGGCGAGCGTGGCGGGTCTTCGCGACCAGATGTCGTCTCGGTTCAGCCGGGGACCCGTGTATATCCCCGCAGTGGGTCCTCCCGGGTCGTTCGCGGTCATGACCACCCCTGACGCGGAGCCAGGCTTCAAGGCGCTGCTACCGACCGAGACACGTTGGGAGAATCGCGTGGCCGCTCGGATTGCGCTGTATGCCGGCACGTACCGACCCGGGCGGGCCGCGGCGAAGCTTGCGTGTCCCGTCCTGTTCTGCGTCTGCGACAAGGATGCGCTGGCCCCGGCGGAGGTGACGGTCCGCTACGCCCGGGCCGCCGGACGTGGCGAGGTTAGGCGCTACCCGCTCGGACACTTCGACATCTACATCGGCGAGGCGTGGGAGCGGGCGGTGAGCGACCAGACGGAGTTCCTCGCGCGTCAGCTGCTCGGCGATGGGCCGGCGCGTGCGGGCGATCCGGCGGCGCAGACGCCGGCGGCGTCTGCGCCGCAATCCTCTCAATGAGTGTCTTGATCGGGCCCTAAATACCGAGCCAGCGCTTCGGGTTTTCGATCATCATCGTCTCGAGCTGCTCCTCGGTCATCCCGCCGTCCTTTAGTGTCGGGATCACCTGCTCGAAGAGGAACGTCATGCTCCAGTCGTTCGCCGCGCCGGCCGCTTGGAGCTGTTCGATCACTTCGGGCGGGTACCAATCAAGACCATTTGCGATCGGAACGTCGAAGTCCTGCGAGAGGAACATGCGCTCGACGTGTCCCCGCTTGAGCAGCTCGAGGGTCGTTGCATTGCGCTTCGGGGTCGGCAGGAAGAGATCGATGCCGTAGCGATCGAGGCCGATGTAGACGCCCTTGTCGAGTAGCTGCTGGATGTAGTCGAGATCGTCGGTGTCACCGGTGTGGGCGATCTGGATCTTCTCGGGCGCGACGCCCTCCTCGAGGAAGATGTCGACCTGGCGGGGACCGGTTCCGGAGGCGGGCCGCGAGTGGGCCATGATCGGTACGCCGGTCTGGAGCGAGGCGCGGGCCGCCGCGCGGTGGACCTTCTCGATCCGCTCGTTGACACCGGGCTCATCCGCCGCGCACTTGATGAACGCGGCCCTGATATTGGTGCCCTGGATGCCGTTTTCGATGTCGTGGACGAACAGCCCTGCGATGAAGTCCTCGTTGCGGTTCAGCAGGAACTGGGGGAGATGGTCGTAGGTGTAGATCCCGGTGCAGACGACGAGCTGCAGCTTGGTGTCCTCGGCGAGGCGCTGGAGCCCGGGAATGTCGCGGCCGAGCAGCATCGCGGTCGGCTCGACGACGGTCTTGACGCCGTGGCTCTGGACGGCCTGCGCCGACTCGAGCGCCAGCTGGTACTCGTGGTCGCGGTCGCGCACGTGCGGCCACTGGATCGAGACCGCCTCGTCGCTCGAGAAGAAATGCTCGTGGATCAGGGTGAGTCCGAGCTCGTTCACGTCGAGCGGTCCGTTGATCGTCTGCACGGTCGGCATCGCGTCTCTCCTCTCTCGTGGGGTCCGGTGGGACCCGGGGAGTCGATCCTAAGGCTTATGTCGTGGCGCCTGCGACCGTCTTGGCGCGCTGGCGCTCGGGCGCAATCCGCACGACGTTCCAGGCCAGGCCGAGTCGCTGCATGAACGATATGAACAAGCCGGAGGGGTCGAGCTCCCAGCGCTTCAGGCCATGGTAGGCCGAACGCGGGAACGCGTGGTGGTTGTGGTGCCAGGACTCGCCGAGCGAGAACACCGCGAGCCACGAGACGTTGGTCGACTGGTCCTCGATGTCGAAGCGCCGGTGGCCGAAGAAGTGGCAGACCGAGTTGACCGACCAGGTCACGTGGTGGACGAGGAAGATCCTGACGAGACCGCCCCAGATGTAGCCCCGGATCGCACCCTCGAGCGTGAAGCCGTCGAGCACGAATCCCGCGACTGTCGGGATCAGCAGCGACAGGAGCACGAGCCACGGGAACCGGCCCCCGATTGTGCGCATCGACCGGTCCTCGTATAGGTCTGTCGCGTACTTCTTCCAGTCCGCCTGTCCCTGGGTGTGGAGAAGCCATCCGACGTGCGCGTACCAGAGGCCCTTGAGGCCGCTGCCGTGGCCGACGTGCGGGCTGTGCGGGTCGCCCTCGCGATCGGTGTGCGCGTGGTGCTTGCGGTGGTCGGCGACCCAGTCCATGACCGAACCCTGCACCGACAGCGAGCCGAGCACCGCGAATGTCCGCTCCACCCACGGATAGGTCTGGAACGAGCGGTGGGTCAGGAGCCGGTGAAAGCCGACCGTGACGCCCAGCCCGCTGAGGAGATACATGACCACGAGGATCGCGAGATCCGTCGCGTCAACCCAGCTGTTCCAGAGCAGCACGATCGCCACGAGCACGCCGGCGACAGGTACGACCACCCCGATCAGGTTCATGTTGCGCTCGGCCTTGGTGATAGCTACACCGTGTCATATGAGGTCCGCAATTTCTTAGCGTTTTGGACGCGGTCCGGCTTCGAAATTTGTAAGCCGCGTATAACGTACTTCGGCGTGGCAGCAGTTTTCCGCCGTATCGGCATAAAACTGCTGCCAGCCGCGGTTGGTGCGCGTTCAGAAGTGCTTGTACTTGCCGTTGCCGATCGTGAAGCCGTGGCCGTTGGTGTTCTTGCAGGTCACGGTCTTGCCAACCGAGCACCTGACGCCGTTGCGGCTCCAGGTAGAGCCGTTGGCGAGCATCGCGATCTTCTTCGTCCGATACTCGTTCTGGCTGATCAGCTCGAGCTGCGGCTTGCCGGTCTTGCCGAGCTGCACGAAGGGGTCGCCGGCCGGGCCGCCGTGCGGCTTGCGCGGGATGCCCTTGGCCGAGCAGAGAAGCGGTGCCTTCGCGAGCGGTGAACCGATCCTCAGTCCACAGACGACCTTCTCGGACTTATTCACCCAGAGCAGTGCGCTCGAGCTACCGCCGGCGGCTACAGCAGGCGCGGCCGAAACGGCAACAGTGGCAACAGCGGCGATCGAAAGACGACGAAACATCCAGTGCTCCCTCCTTGGTGGTGCGGATACAACGCGGCCGGGTGACCGGAAGTTGCGGCGCTTACGCCGCGGCCTCGGTGTCATGCGGCGAGTCCTCGTCCGGCGAGTCCTCGACCGGCGAGTCTTCATCCGGCGAGTCTTCATCCGGCGAGTCTTCATCCGGCGAGTCGTCATCCGGCGAGAGGCCTTCTGCCGAGTCATCGTCCGGCGACTCCTCATCTCGCGGGTCCTCGTCCCCCGACCCCTCGTCCTCTTCCCGAGCCTCGTCGTCGGCCTCGAGCGTCGCGGTCTGGACGGCGCCCTCGGCTGCCTCGCTCGATCCCGCGGCTCCCTCGGCGCCGGCGCCGGCCTTGCGCCGGCGGCGACCCTTGCCGCGCCGGCCCTTGGGGAAGTTGCGCAGCAGCTCACGCGCCAGCGCCGCCGGCTTGCGCGCCATCCGCGTCCGCGCCCCGCGCAGCGCCTCCTCGGCCTCGGGCGTATGCGCCAGCGCCGCGGCCAGGAGCGCCGCCGAAAGCCGCCGGTCCTCCTTGCGCGTCGCGTGCACCAGCCGGCGCGCGTTCCGCGCGTGGGCCGCTCCGGAGGAGTTGACCAGGAGCCCCAGGAGCCGCTTGGTCTCGGGCCAGCGCTGGACGGCGTACTCCTCGTGCACCTCGCGCGTGTACTCGGCCATCCGCCAGATCCACGCGTTGGCCTGGTCGCGCCGGCCGATCCGCCGCTCTGCGAGCGCCTGGAGCATGATCTTGACGCCTTCGCGGCGCTCGTCTCGCGGCCAACCGGCCATGATGTCGATCGCGGTGTCGAACGCCTCGGCATCGCGCGAGGCGGCGATCTCCTGCAGTGCGCGCAGCCGCAGCTGGGGGTTGCGATTGCGCTGCACCGCGGTCAGCACGAACCGGCGCTTGAGCTCTCCGCCGCGGTCGAAGTGCAGCATCGCCTTGGCGCGGCGCCAGCCATTCGGCGTCACCCGGGCGCCGGCGAGAGCGGCCCAGCCGTGCTGCTCGCCGTAGTCGAGATGCTCGACCGCGATCCGCCAGAGCTCGCGCTCGAAGACCTCGAGGCGCCTGTCGGGATCGTTGGTGACGGGCAGCACCCGGCGCTCGACCCGCACGCGCCGGCCACGCCCGCGGCGGACGGGACCGACGACGATCGCGCCGCCCCGGTAGACGTCGCGATCCAGGAGACTGTGCAGCGTCACCACCGGATCGTCGTGCTTGGTCGCCGGATGGACGAAGTCGACGACGATGCCGGCTTCCTTGCCCGGGTGTCTCCGAGTGACGCGCCCGACGCGCTGCTGGTAGATGCGCTTGGACGCCGTCGGCGCCAGGTGCATGCACAGCGTCGCGCGGGGACTGTTCCAGCCCTCGGCCAGCAGCATCGCGTTGACGAGCACGTCGATCTTGCCCGACTCGAAGTCCGCGAGGATTCGCGCGAGCTGTCGCTTCGGAGTCTCACCGGAGACTGCCTGGGCCTTGATGCCCAGATCGCGGAAGGCCTGCGCCACGTTGTAAGCGTGGCGCACACCGGCGGCGTAGACGATGCCCGGGACCCCATTGAACCGGGTCTTATACAAATCAGCGATCGCGACGTTGAAGGGCGTCTGGTCGAGCAGTTCGGCCAGCATCTCCTGGTCGAATTCGGTGTCCACCTCGCCTCGGCGCAGCGGCACCTTGGCGATCGTCCTCACGCCCGGGCCGGGCGGGATGCGGATGCACCGCAGCGGCGCGATCACGCCGCGCCGGGCGGCCTGGGCAAGGTCGAAGCGCGAGGTCTGAGTCGGGAACAGGTCGGTGACGTGACGCGCGATCAGCGCCCCGGTCGCGGTCATGCCGATGAACACGGGGCCGGTCCAACCGCGGATCGAGGCCGAGGTCTTCTCGCCCAGCGCGGTGTGCGCCTCGTCGCAAATCACGATCGTGTACGCGTCCGAGATGCGCCTCGCGTTGCGCACGAACCATTGGTAGGTCTCGACGGTCACCGGTCCGTTGGCGGCGTCGCGTCCGTCGAGTAGCGGCGCGTGGATGCGGTCGCGGTAGCCGCGGTCGCGGAGCTCGCCATTGAACTGGTCGACCAGGTTGCGGCGGTGCGTGAGAATCAGGATGCCGCCGGTGCGCGAGGCCTCGACGAAACCGAGCGCGGCGACAGTCTTGCCGGCGCCAGTGGCGTGCTCGAACCAGAAGCGGCGGGCGGCGTTGGGGTCCTCAAGCTGCTCCTCGCGGACGTCCGCATCGAGCTCACCGTCGTCCTGCCAGTCCCGCGGCTCCTCATCCTCGTCGCCGTCGTCGTCCTCGTCGAGCTCGGATTCCTCCTCGCCGGGGATGACCGAGGACGCCAGCTGTGCGGGCGCGGAGCCATTTGACGAGCCGTTACTCGAGCCGCCGCCGTTGCCGTTGCGCTGGGCCTCGGCGAGGAGCGCCGTCAGCGTCCCGGACAGCGCATCGACCTGATGGGCGGAGAGAACTGCTCCGTCAGCCAGGTGCGGTTCGTCCTCGGAGAGCAGGCGCTCGAGCCCGAGGAGCAACGAGAAGCTGCGGCGCCACTCGATCGACGGCTGTGTCGCGCCGCCTTCGATCTCAGTCAGCGCAGCATCGAGCGCCCGGCGTCGTGCGGACCCCGATGAGAGAGCGTCTTCAAGCGTCTCGCCTTCATAGACGAAACGCTCGCGGGTGAACAATTCCGCACGCGCGATCGCGGCAGGACTTGGAAAGGGGGTGGAAGCACCCATGTCTAGTAGGAAGTTGCGTCTACATGTGCGAGCCGCGGCAACACATCCTGGCGGCTCAAGCAATCTCGGCTTTACGCCGAGCCGGCGAGGAAATCCCTCAGTAGCAGCGCCCCTCGCCGGTCTGGCTTACGAGGATAGCGAGTATTTAAGCAGATCCAAAGAATCAAACCCCGTCCGCCGCAGCCGCGACCATCCAAGCCGCCCACCCCACCTGCCACGTATGGCAAGCTCTCGGCAGATGTCTCGACGTCTCGTCTGTGCGGTGATGCTCACCACCCTCGCGCTCGCCGGGTGTGGGAGCCAGCCGCGCAACCAGGCGCCCTCGGCTGGCACTGTCGAGGCTGCGTTCAAGGGATCGCCGGCTCCGCTGGCTGCCCTGCACGACAAGGCCAACCAGCTGCTCGGTGGCGGGCCGACGGCCTTCAAGTCGATGCTCGCCAGCGTCAGGGGTTACCCGGTCGTCGTGAACAAGTGGGCGTCGTGGTGCGGACCGTGCCAGACGGAGTTTCCGTCCTTTCAACGGGCGGCGGTTCAGTACGGCAAGCAGGTGGCGTTCGTCGGGATCGACGGCAAGGACCACAACGGTTCCGCGATGGCGTTCCTGAAACGCTTCCCGGTCACCTATCCGAGCTACACCGACCCGGGGGAATCGATCGCGCGGGACTTCCAAGCCGCGACCTACTTCCCGCAGACGCTGTACTTCAACCGCCAGGGCAAGCTCGTCTATGACCACGCCGGTCCGTATCTCAGTGCCAGCGCGCTTGAGCAGGACGTGCGCCGCTACGCGCTCGGATCGGGATGACGACCGTCTACTACGACGTCCGCCGTGTCGCCGACCAGCGTGAGATGGCCGACGCGCTCAAGCTCCGCCACGACGTGTTCTGCGTCGAGCAGGGAGTCCCCGAGCACGAGGAGCTCGACGGCCGTGACGGCGACGGCATCCATCTCGTCGCGGTCGCCAACGGCGAGATGCTGGGCACGTGCCGGCTGCTGATGGTCGGAAGCACCGCCCAGTTCAGCCGGCTCGCGGTGCTTCGCTCGGTGCGCCGGCAGGGGATCGCGACTGCGCTGCTGGCGGAAGCGGATGCCGAAGCCCGCGCCCGTGGTGGCCGGCGGATCGTGCTGCACGCGCAGACCTACGCGCGCCGCCTCTACGAGTTGGCCGGCTACCGTCCGAGGGGCCGAGTGTTCACCGAGGCTGGGATCGAGCACATCGCGATGGAGAAGCACCTGTAAGTGGCCCCCAACTACGACCACTAGGTGCCTGAGCTGCGGATCGATCCGCTGACGGGCCTCCGGGCGATCGTCGCCGGTTCGCGCGCCGGACGTCCGGGCGGCGAGCTGTCATCGCCGCCGGTCCAGCCGATCGACCCAGAGACCGACCCGTTCGCCGAGGGCCACGAGGATCGCACGCCCCCAGAGCTGTTTGCGCTGAGAACCAACGGTGGGCCGCCGAATTCCCCCGGCTGGCGAGTCCGCGTCGTGCCGAACTTGTATCCCGCGCTGAGCGAGGACGCGGATCCGCCAACCCCCGAGGCAAACCGCGACCTGTTCTGGGCGGCGCCCGCGCGCGGGTCTCACGAGGTGATCATCAACGCGCCCGACCCCGTCGTGTCGCTGAGCGATCTGACCCCCGAGCAGGTGGCGACGGCTGTGGACGTCTGGCGCGAGCGCATGCGGGTGCACGCGTACGCCACGTACACGCACCTGATCGTCAACGAGCGACGCGAGGCCGGAGCCTCGCTGCCCCACAGCCACGCTCAGCTCTATGCGCTCGACTTCGTGCCGGCGGCGATCGCTCGCGAGCGTGAACGGTTCAGCGCCTACGCGACGCGGACGATGGGTGGCAACCTGCTCGGCGATCTGGTCCAGGAGGAGGTGCGCAAGCGCGAGCGGATCGTCGCGATCGATTCCGAGAGCGTGCTGATGGCTCCGTTCGGCGCACGCGTGCCCTACCAGCTGCTACTGGCGCCACGCACACCCCGGGGGCGCTTCGAGGACGACGGGCCGACCGGTGCCGCGATGCTGCACGAGGCGCTGCGCCGGCTGGCGCGCCGACTCAAGGGCACCCCGCCGCTGAACCTATGGGTGCGAACCGCTCCACAGGGCGCGGAGCACTTCTGCTGGCGGATCGACATCCTGCCGCGGCTCACCCACTTCGCCGGCCTGGAGCTCGGCGCCGGAGTGAACCTCAACATCGTCCCGCCCGAGCTCGCCGCCGCCGAGCTGCGCGACGTGTAGAACAGAGCCGTGCGCGCACTGGTGCAGCGCGTCACCCGCGCCTCGGTGAGCGTCGACGGCCGCGAGGTTGCGCGGATCGGCCCGGGCCTGCTCGTGCTCCTCGGGATCACGACCAGCGACGAGGAACAAACAGCCGACTGGCTGGCTGACAAGGTCCGCGCGCTGCGGATCTTCCCGGACGCCGACGGCCGGATGAACGAGCCGCTCGGCGACCGTGAGGTGCTGTGCGTCAGCCAGTTCACGCTGTACGGAGACGCCCGCAAGGGCAACCGACCGAGCTACGTCGCGGCCGCGCCTCCGGAGCACGCAGAGCCGCTGTACGAGCGCTTCTGCGATCGGTTAGCGGCGCAGCGCGGCGTGTTCGGCGCGATCATGGCGGTCGAACTCGTCAACGATGGACCGGTGACGCTGCTGGTCGAGTCCCGCTCATGATCATCCTGCACATGCGCCGATACAGCTATCTGTTCTCGCAGCTGGTGCGCCGCGAGCTGCGGCAGAAGTACATGGGCTCCGCGCTCGGGGTGCTCTGGTACCTGGCGAACCCGCTGGTCCTGCTCGGCGCGTACACGCTGATGTTCGGGCTCGTGCTGAAGGTGCAGTCGATTCCGGACTACCCGCTGTTCTTGATGGTCGGACTCGTGGCGTGGACGTTCCTACAGCAGTCGCTGCTGGGCGCCGCGCCGTCGCTGATCGACCAGGGGGGTCTGATCCGCAAGGCACGGTTCCCGCGCGAGGCGATCCCCGCCTCCTCGGTCACGGTGCAGCTGCTGACGATGACGGCGGTGCTGGTGCTGCTGGTCCCGATCACGGTCGCGATCCGCGGCACGCTGACGCCGGCGCTCCTGCTGCTGCCCGTGTTGGTCGCGCTGCTGTTCTGCTTCGTGCTCGGGTGCGCGCTGGTCATCGCCGTGCTGCATGCCTACTTCCGTGACGTTGCGCCGATCCTCACCGCCGCGCTGCTGCCGTGGTTCTTCATCACCCCGATCTACTACCAGCCAAGTCAGCTGTCCGTGCTCGCCTCGCATCCGGCGGTCCGGTGGCTGCTCGAGTGGGGGAACCCGATGGCGCCATTCATCCAGGCGATGCGTTCGGTGCTCTACGACGGCAGCGTCGGGAACGTGGGATGGACGTTGTACTCGCTCGGCGCGGCGGCGGTCGCCTTACTGCTGGGGGGGCTCGTGTTCAGACGGATGCAGGGCGAGCTGGCGGTGGTCGTGTGAACAAACAGCTGCGTCCGGGAGAGATCGAGCTGCGCGACGCGACGCGCTCGTTCAGCGTGCGCGCGGACCAAGCGCACACGCTCAAGGGGATGCTGCTCGGAGCTCGCGCCAAAGGCCCCGCGCCCGTACCGGCGCTTCAGGGTGTCACGCTGCACGTCGATCCCGGCGAGACCGTCGGCATGGTCGGGCGCAACGGCGCGGGCAAGACCTCGACCCTGCGCGTCCTCGCGGGGATCGTGCCGCTCCAGTCCGGCGAGGCGGCGTGCGGAGGGCGAATCGTGTCGCTGCTCGAGCTTGCGGCCGGTTTCGGCAGGGACTTCTCGGGACGCGAGAACATCTACCTGCAGGGGGCGCTCTACGGATTCACCAAGGCGCAGATCGAGGAGCGCGTCGAGCGGATCATTTCGTTCTCCGAGCTCGAGGAGTTCATCGACGTCCCCGTGAAGACGTACTCGTCGGGAATGTTCGTGCGGCTCGGCTTCTCGATCGCAGCTCATCTCGACGCCGACGTGCTGCTGATCGACGAGGTGCTGGCTGTGGGGGACGAGGCGTTTCAGCGCAAATGCCTGAGGCGCATGTCCGAGCGGATCGCCTCGGGGACGACGATCGTGCTCGTCTCCCACGATGCCGCGGCGATCGAGCGGGTGTGCGAGCGGGTCGTCGTGCTCGACGGCGGCCGCGTGGTGTTCGACGGTCCGACCGCTGAGGGTCTGCTGCACTACCACCGGCTGATGGGCATCGAGCACGGTGGCGGGCTCTCGGTGCGGCGCGAGGCGCCGGCCGACATCGAGGTTGTCGATGTCGAGCTCGGGGACGCCACGGGGCGCAACAGCCACGTGTTCCGCAGCGGCGAGCCGATGAAGGTGGCGATCACGGTGCGGGCGCAAACAAACGCGCATCTCACCCTCGAGATCCGCTCCCAGGCGGGAACCCAGATCTTCAGCACTACAAGGGATTTGGCGCCCAGCGCCAGACAGCTCGTGTTCGAGATCCCGGCACTGGCGCTGCTCGGCGGGGACTACGACCTCTCGCTTGGGCCCGATGGCGGCCCGGTGCAGCGGACCGTGCGCTTCTCGGTCGCGCACGAGACCGGGGCACAGGGGATCGTCGATCTCCGAGGCAACTGGCGCGAGCGTGCGCCCCTGCGGGCAGCGCAATGACGGTCCCCGAGCAGGCACTGCAGCAAGCGCGCGCTGAGGCCGCGCAGATGCGCGCGTCCGGCGCATATGCGGAGGAGCAGTCGGTCCTGCCCGAGGCGGAGCCGGGACTCGAGGGGCTGTTCGAATGGGCGCGGATCGAACCGGACATCTCCGATGTCCGCTCCACGCGAAAGCTGGGCGCGCCGATCACCGCGCTCAAGCGAGGCCTGCTGCGGCTGCTCGAGCAGTATCACGCGCAGCTGCTGGCCGACCAAACCCGCTTCAACGTCCACGTGCTCGGTCACCTGCGTCGGCTCGAGAACCGGATCGAGGAGCTCGAGCGCCGGCTCGACGCCGGCTCACGCGATCACTGAGCCAGCGCGACCGATGCAAATCCACCAGCTGCTGTCGGGTGCCGGGCCGCACGACGCGATCACCAACGAGGCGCTCGGCTTCCGCGCTCGGTTCTCGCACTGGGGGTACGGCGGCGGCGACTTCGCGGTGCACCTGGGCCCGGGGCTGAACGGAGCGGTGCGGCCGATGAAGCGGTTCAAGCCGCACCCCGAGGATCTGCTGCTGCTGCACCACTCGGCCGCCACGCCGAGGCTCCGCGAGCTACTGGCGCTCCCCAACCGCAAGCTCCTCCTGTACCACAACGTCACGCCCCCCTGGTGGCTGTGGGAGCACGCACCGGTGCAAGCGGTGCAGTGCGCTGTTGGGCGCGAGCAGCTGCCCGAGCTGGTGCGCTCGGTCGATGTCGCCGCTGCGGACTCCGCGTTCAACGCACAGGAGCTCGAGGCGGCCGGCGCGGCGCACGCTGAGGTGATCCCGCTGCTGATCGATCTCTCGCGGCTCGGATCCGCCCGGCCGGGAAACGCGGACCTCGCCAAGCGTGCCCCCACGATCCTATTCGTCGGCAGGCTCTCGCCGCACAAGCGCCAGGACGAGGTGATCAGGACGTTCGCGCTCTACCGGCGACACCGCGCCCCACACGCACGGCTGAGGCTGATCGGCGATCCGATCTCGAGCGCGTATCTCAACCACTTGCACGCGATCGCGGGCGAGCTGGCGCCGGGGGCGGTCACGTTCGAGACGGGCCTCCCGAACGCGGAGCTCGGCGAGCGCTACCGAAGCGCCGACGTGTTCCTGTGCATGTCGGCGCACGAGGGGTTCTGCATCCCGCTGGTCGAGGCGCTGCAGTTCGGGGTGCCGGTGATCGCCCGACCGGCAGGAGCCGTTCCGGACACCGTCGGCGACGCGGCGGTGCTCGTCGACGATCCTGACCTGGCGGTCGTCGCGGAGCTGGTCCACCTCGCCGTGAGCGATACCGAGCTGCGGCGCGAGCTGCGGCGGCGGGGGCAGACACGCGTCAGGGCCTTCTCGCCGGACGCGATCGCCACCAAGCTGCGCGCGGCGGTCGAGGCTACAGCCCGATCACGATCTTCTTGATGTCGACCTGTCGGCGCGACGAGAGGTCCGGTCCCGGGACCGTCGGGTTCATTCGCCACAGCTCAAACTGCGCGTTGGCGAACAGCGGACGTCCGACCGCGTCGCCGGGGCGGCCCTGACTTCGTAGCGCGATCACGTAGTTGGCCTTCCGGCCCTGCGGCGGGTGCGGGAAAAAGCCCCCGAGCGGAGCGAGCGCCGACAGCGGATGGTCGTTGAACATGTAGGTGGTCCACAGCTGGTAGCCGGTCGGCGGCACGTCGATCCGGACGCTCGTCCCGCGCGGGAGCGCCAGGTTCCACCTGTGCAGGGCGAGCACCGACGGATTGGCCTGGTCGTAGGTCGCGTTGATCTCGCGTGCGGCGCTGATCGGCACGACCACGAGTGCCGCGGCCAGCCCAACGGCCCCCAACAGTGCGCTTGACCTGCGTGCCGACACCGTGAGCCCGCACAGCCCGATCACCGCGAGCATCAGCACGTACGGCCCGAGGAACGCGAGGTCCTTGAAGAAGAACAGCTGACCGCCCGTGCGCTCGCGGAAGTACAGGCCGATCAGGCCCATCACGACGATCATCGCCGCGAGCGGCCGGCGCGCATCGGAGCGCATCCGCCATAGCGCGAGCGCCGCGAGCGCGGCCACGATCACCAATGCAGCGACGTCGGCGGCCCCCGCGCCCGGCATTCCGACGAACCGGGGCCAAGGCAGGAACGGCAGGGCCGTGCCGGACCAGCCGCTGAGACTCGTCCACGGCGCGAACACCGCCAGCGCCGACAGCGTCTTCTCGAAGAAGCCCCGCACGAGCACGAGCGCGACCGGTATGCCGATCAGCACGACCGGGATCCATAGCCAGGAACGGGCTCCCGGCCGCGGGATCCTGAGCGACGAGATCCAGGCGGCGGGTTCGCCATCTCCGCGCCGCCGCCGCCACGTGACAAACGCGAAGACCCCCAGGAAGATCGCCGGGAACGGAACCATCAGCGGATACGCGAGCAGCCCGAGGACGGCGAACAGGGCGAACATGATCGCGCTGCGACGGTCTGGTGCGCGCAGGAAGTTGACCCCGGAGAGGAGCATGAACGGGAGCGCGAACTGTCCCCACAGCTCGTTGTAGTAGGGGTGGATCGTCACGTACATCACGATCCGGTCGAGCGGGACCAGAAACATCACGAGCAGCGCAACCCAGGGTGGCGCGCGTAACACGTGGCGGGCGAACAGGAAGAAGCCGAGCACGGTGAGCGCCAGCATCAGCGCCGAGACGGTGGCGAACGCGCGGATCGGATCCTGGCCGGCGAGCGTCGCGATCCCGGCAAGCGCGTAGTAGATCGGGTACTTGGAGCGCCACTGCAGCGGGATGTGGTTGATCGGCAGATCTGTTCGGGTGGCGGTGGGCGGAGCGTGCTCGAGCAGCACCGCGCTGCCGACCACCAGGATCGCGTCGCCGTTCTGGCCTGGGACGGTCGCAAATCCCGAGCGGAAGATCGGGATCAGCGAGATCGCGGCGACGATCGCGGCGAGCGCCAACGGAAGCGCGACCCGCGTGATCACCGACCGATCAGCTGCAACGTGCGCTGAGGGTCGGGCATCGCCCCGCGCCACGCTGAATGCGGCTGCGAGCGCGGCGATCACAATCACGATCGCGAGCGAGGCCTCCAGCGGTACATGGAGCAGACCCAGCACAGCGAGCGCCAGGCTCGAGATCGTCGCGCCCAGGGGCAGGCACAGCAGGATTCTCTGGACGCTCAGCTCCCCGCCGACGAGCGTGCGTGCAGCCGCATATCCGCTCAGCGCAAACAGGACTACTCCCACGACCGCCGTCCGGAGCACGGCCGGGACCGCCGAGACGCCGGCGACGCCTGCACCGAGCGCCAGGATCAGCCCGACCGCCGCCGCGAACACGAACGCCAGCCCCGCCAGCAGGCGGGGGTCGGCGACCCGTAATCGGGCGGGGAGCGCTAGGGGCGCGCCAGCGTCACGGGAGGGCGCTCGCGGCGCGCCTCGGTCGCGACCCGGCTCAGGAACACCGGGTTCCCGAGCAGGTAGCGACGCCACATCCGCTGCGGCTCGATCGCGAGTCTGAAGATCCATTCGAGTCCATTGTCGGCAAGCCACCGCGGGGCGCGCGGCGTATGGCCGGAGACGTAGTCGAACAATGCCCCCACCGTCCAAACGACGGCCCCGTCGAGGCGGTCAGCGTAACGATCCACCCACAGCTCCTGCTTTGGTGTCCCCATTCCGACGAGGACGATCCGGGGGGCGTGCGCGTTGATGTCCTCGATCACGCGCTCGTTGTGCGGGGAGTCGAGATCGAAGTACCCATGGTGCGCGCCGGCGACCTCGAGGCGCGGGTACCAGTGGCGCAGCCGGGCGGCTGCCTCCCGGGCGAGCGGCGGCTCGGAGCCGACCAGGTAGATCGGGAGTCGAGACAGCTCGCAGAGCGTCGACAGCCCCCAGATCCAATCCGCTCCCGTCATGCGGTGGGGGACTGGCTTGTTCAGGACCCGTGCCGCGAGCCGGACCCCGTACCCGTCGCAGTAGACCAGGTCCGCGCGGCGCAGCGCATCGCCGAGCCCCGCCGTCACCCGGGACTGGTTGACGACGTGGGCGTTGACGTACATCACCCGCCTGGTCCGGCCCTCGGCGGCCCATCCCGAGATCGTCCGCAGAAGCTCCGCCGGTTGTCCCAGGTCGATCGGAATATCGAACAGCGCAGCGGACGGCCTGGTCGCCTCCCGGACCGATCCCATGCCTGTACGGTCTGCCTCGCGGATAGCGTGCGCAGTCACGTCGCCGAGGCATGCTACGCCGCGCCTCCGGCCCGCGCGCCAGTATTCCAGCGGCATGGCCGAGCGATCCCGACCCCTGAAAATCAGCGTGATCGTGCGCACTCGGGACGAGGCCGCCAGCCTCGGCCACTGTCTTGGTCTGCTTACCGCACAGCGGACTCTCGGGGTGTCGCTCGAGACGATCGTGGTCGACAGCGGCTCCAGGGACGACACGATCCCGATCGCGCGGGCTTACGGCGCACGGGTGCTGACGATCCCGCCGGAGTCATTCACGTTCGGCGGCTCGCTGAACCTCGGTGCAGCCAACGCCCGCGGCCAGGTGCTGATAGCGCTCTCGGCGCATGCCTTCCCCGCCGACGATGCGTGGCTGGAGCGCCTGCTCGACGCCGTCTCTGGCCCGGGCGTGGCGTGTGCCTCCGGGGATCGCTACGGACCGGACGGCGAGTCGCTGACGCGCGCGATTCGTCAGGACGCAGACCTCGCCCGCCGCCAGCCGGCGTGGGGGTACTCCAGCGCGGCGGGAGCATTCCACGCCTCGCTGTGGCGCCGGCGGCCATTTCGCTCCGACCTGCCCGGCTGCGAGGACAAGGAATGGTCCTGGCACTGGCTGCAGCGCGGGTACGTCAGTGTGGTCGATCCGGGGCTTGTGGTCGACCACGACCACACGCACGATCCGCTCCCGAGCATCTACCGCCGGGCCCGGCGCGAGGCGCAGGGCCTGGCGATGGCGTTTGACCAAGCTCCTTACGGTCTGCGCGAGCTTGTGGACGACTGGTGGTCAGACCGCCGCTACTACAGCTCGCTGGTGAGGGCTCGCCTCAGCCACCGGCGAGCGGCGCGTCTGCTTGGAGCGTACGCGGGACGTCGACGCGCCGTGCGCGGCTGAGCGCGATGCCGGCGTTGGCGTCGGCGCCGGTGATCGCGACGGTATCGCCGATCGAGACCCTACCGCCGGTAACGACCTTCGCATTCACCCCACGCAGGTTCAGCTCCCGGCCCGCCGCCGAGTTCACGAACCGCTGCGCGTCGATTCCGAACCGCTTGAGGAACTTGCCGCAGCCTCGGTGTGGCACGTCGGTGATCTCGATGACCGCCGAACCGATCGCCAGCCGAGTTCCCGGTGGGAGGTTCGCGTAGCTCAGATCGAGATCGACGTACAGCTGGTCGCCCGCGAGCTGGCGCCGCTCGGGGCGGCCGGCGACGAGCGCCGCGACCCGCGCGTTCATCACCGCGAGCTGATTCAGCGGTTTGACCGCGCCGTTTCCATGAGACTGCTGGCGCGCGTTCCAGCTATCGCCCTCCAGTCCGACGATCGGGTCCAGCAGCGCTCGCGCGAGCGACTCGCGCTCGCCGGGGGACGGGCGCCGCACGATCAGCTCGACCGATCCGTTGTCGGCCGGCGAACAGCGGATGTGGTCGAGGCCTGCCTCCAGCGTGGGGAGCGGTACGTGATCCATCGAATCAGCGATCCGGAGCTGGCGCGTTCTGGAGCGTCGGAGCACCTGCGGCCTGCGGCGCTGAGTTCCAACTCACCGCGCCCACCTCGGGCACGTGCTTTGTGGACAGCAGTCCGCGCAGCACGCCGGTGCCGTAGCACGCGTGAATGACAACGATCAGCGTCGCTGCAAGCGGTGTGGCGGCCGGCCGCCTGAGTGTCGAGGCGATCCACACCGCCGTCGCGATCGTCACGGAGAGGTAGGTCGCGGCGGGCGTTAACGCGACGGCCAAGGGCGCGCCCGCGATGATCGCGGCGGGCAGGACCACGAGCAGGTAGAGCAGCAGTGCTGCTGGGGCCACGTAGGCCGTACGAAAGGTACCGGGCCGCCTGGCCAGCAGCTGGCCGCGACCACGTCCGTACTTGAACATCTGGCGGGCGAACGAAGCAAGCGTCGGTCGCCGAGCATGAAATACGCGGAGGGTCGGCTCGTAGTGCATCGGCGCGCCGTGGCTGCGGAGCTGAGACAGCAGAGCGTTTTCCTCGGCACACACGAGCTCGTCGAGGAACGGGAGCATCACTCTCCGTCGCACCGCCAGGTTGCAGAGCGTGAACCAGCGTTCGTCGGCGGGCCCGGCATGGCGGGCGCCGTATCGGCGGCTGACCGGTCCGGCGCCCATCGCGGAGCTGAGCGCGGCCCCCTGCACGATTTGGAACTGTGAGCTACCGGGCGGTGTCTCGTTCGGGCCGCCGAATACCGATGCCTCCGGGTGCTCGATCGCGAGCCGCCCCAGGCGGGCAAGCAGATCCGGCGGCGCCGTGACGTCGTCGTCGAGGAACAGCAGCAGCTCGCCTGCGGCGCGTTCGATCAGCGGATTTCGAGCGGCACCCGGACGGCGCTGGCCCGTGTCGCAGACGGCCGCCTGGGGGAAGTGGCGATGGATAACCGACACGGATTCAGGCGCATGGGTGCCGCCGACCAGCAACTCGAATGGAGGAGCGTCGATCTGCGAGGCGAGGGCCTCCAGGCAGCGATCGAGAGCCTCGACGCCGTGGCCGGCGAGGATGCAAACGCTGATCAGCGGGTCCCTAGCCGGTGCCTTGGGCCTGATTGAGCTTTGCGAGGTCATCACGCGCGATCTGATCGGTTGGATAGATGCTCAATTCGTTGTTGAGCGCCTGGCGCATCTGGGCGAGTTGATGGTGTTCGAAGTACGCCCTTGCGACCTCGAGCTCGGCCGTTGAATAGATATCGCTCGCCGCGTAAGCGTTCGGCCAGACTAACCAGTTGGGCGCGGGCATGCCCGCGACCCGTTGAGCGCGCTGTACCGTCTGGTCGAGAATCGTAGGGGAGCTGACGGGGGCCGGGCCTGAGCCGGGCGCGAGCTTGGTCAGGAGTCCGACCGGCTGGTATCCGATCAGGTCACCAGGCACCGACGCTCCTGGCCCGGTGCCACCCGCGAGTAGCTGAGCGGTTTCGGCGTCCATGTACACCGGCCGCACACCGTTCAGCGACTTGACGGCCCGCCTCGCGTCGAGAATCGAGTTCCCGACCAGCGGCGGAAGTGCTTGGCCGAGCCGGCGACTGAGCTGCTGCCGATACCAGGGGTACGAGAGCCCGTCGGCGGCGATCACGGCCACATCTGGCCGCTGGTGGTACACGACCTGTCGATAGATGAGCGGCTGCGTAAGCTCGGCGCCCCAGATGAAGACGGCGGCATGGGGCGGAAGCTCGCCGAGTGCCGTCGAGGCGTAGCGGTCCGCGAGTGGCTGCTCGCTGCGGTGGACCACCGACCAGTGGCTGATCACCGAGGGCACGAGCAGGGCGGCTGCGATGATCGCGGCCGCGACCGACCCAACGAGTTTTCGATGAGCACCCAGGTCCAGCCGACCCAGACGAGTACGGCTGATGACGCCTCCCAGTTCGGTGACACCGATCGCCAGCCAGCTCGCGAGCGCGAAGTAACAGCCGAGCAGGAACCCCTCCTCGATCAGATCCACGTCGAAGCCGCTTGACGTGCCCGGGGCCACGAGTGCGGAGACACCGATGAGATTGACGGCAAAGGTGATCATAAGGGCGTAGGACGCGACACCGCGGCGCCTCGTCAGGCTCAGCACGAGCCCGAGCCCCGCGAGTACGAGACCCAGCAGCCCGAGCTCACGAGCGAAGATCGCGACCTCGTTATGGATGGTGGCACTGACGCCGACGGCCGAGATCTCCACCGCGCCCGCCCCCGGGGCCGGAGCCGGAGCCGCCACCGGAGGGGGACCTCCGGTCTCTGTGTTCAGCGATGCGGCGGCGCCAGGCTTCGCGGATTGGGCAGGAGCCGCCGGAGGTTTGCCGGGTCCCGAGGTGAAATCGGATCGGCGCACCAGTTCGAATATCCGCGAGATGGTGGTGGCGCCACCCCAGTTGACGGCGGGATTCTGGGCAGCCCGGACCATTACAAACCCATACAGACCGACCACCACGACCAGTCCGGTCGCCGTCGCAGCGAGCAACGGACGCACCGCAAGCTGCTTGCGCCCGTCGAAGAGCACGAACGCGATCGTGGGTAGGAGCAGCAGCATCAGGGGCCACGAGGAACCGAGGCCGGCGGCGAACACGGCTCCAAGTGCGACCAACCTCCTCATGGTCGGGCGCGCTCGCCACGCCAGCAGCAGGTGCAGGGCGGTCAGGAACAGCAGCCCGGAGAACATGTCGTGTTTGGCGAACGAGGCGTAGAACCAGAAGCCCGCCCCCGCAGCAAGCGTGAGCGCACCGACCGAACTCGCCCAGCGCGCCGCTCCGCACCGGCGGGCGAGCAGTTGCACTCCAGCGATCGTCAGCGAGGCGCAGACGAGGCTGAACAGATTGACGCGGAAGGCCTCACTGCCGAACGGCACGAGCAGCGTAAATATCTTCGCGGCGATGATGTATGCCGGATAGCCGGGCGCGTGCAACACCCCGAACGAGCTGACGCCCGCGACCGTCTCAGGGGCGTCGCCGAGCGCCGGATGACCAGTCAGGATCGTCGCGAAGAGCGCCGCTGCGGCGGCGCCGGTGGCCGCTGCCCAGCCGAAGTCCACGCGTGTCAGCTCACCCAGCGGCGCCGGCTGGGACGGGCCCGACTGGGCGCGGTCCCTTCCGGCCTTCAAGATCGCAAGCAACGCCAGTCGTAGGCGATCCTGCACGGCCAGGCGCCGCGCCCGCATGGCGGTGCGGCGCGGCGAACGCTTCGGACGGGCGCCCGGGACGGGACGCCCCTTCTTCGTCGGCGTCGTACCGACACCGCTTCGTTGGGCGGCTCGCGCGGGATGGCCCTGTCGCCGCTTGGGCTTGGTGCGACGGCTGCTCACCGGTTAGCTCCCAGCGGCACTCGTGCCTCCAGCCTCGGCAGTACTGGTTTGCCGCTGGACCTCGCGCATCGCCGCGTGGGAGGATAGCCGCAGCATGTTGGCAGGCGATGCGACCGCCGCGATCCCGTGTCGAAGACCACGCGTCTGTCGATCATAATTCCGGCGTACAAGGCCGAACGTACTCTGTCACGGGTGCTCGACGCGCTCCGGCCGCAGATCGGGGCGGACACCGAGGTCCTGGTGGTCGAGAGCTCGGGCTCGAGCGCGGCCGCAGCGCTCGAGCGCGCTGTACCTTGGGTCCGAGTGATAGCCCCGGCCGAGCGGACCCTGCCGGGAGCAGCTCGAAACCTCGGCGCGCGCGCTGCGTTCGGATCCGAGCTCGTGTTTCTGGACGCCGACGCGGTTCCCGCGTCCGCATGGCTGAGCTCTCTGCGGATGTCTCGTGTCAGGAGCGGCGCGACCGCGGTTGCCGGTGCCGTCCGGAACGGAACTCCGGGCAGCGCGATCGGCACCAGCTCCTATCTGCTGGAATTCTCCGAGCTGTTCCCGCACCGCCATGGCCTACCTCTGCACGGAGCGACGTGCAACCTGCTCGTCGTGCGGGACGCGTTCGAGGCGGCCGGCGGGTTCTGCGAGGACATCTGGCCGGGCGAGGACACGATCCTCACGGCTCCATGGGGTCGGGCCGGACGGCTGCAGTTTGCATCGGACGCGGCTGTCTGGCATCTCAACCGCACGGCACTGAATGATCTGCTCCGACATCAGCACCGGCTGGGTCGTTCGTTCGCCGTCGTCTGTGACCGGGTCGACCTTCCCTACGACCGCTTCAGCCGCTGGCCGCTGCTTGCTGCCGCGCCGCTGCTGCGCCTAGGCGCACTGGGTGGTCGCCTATCTGACCAGCCCGCGCTGTTGCGCAGGGCTGCGCGTCTGACCCCGTTGCTGGCGCTTGGCCTGGCCTCATGGACGGCTGGAGTGGGCGCGCAACGCCGGGAGCAGGCTCACAAGCGGTGAGCTACGCCCTGCCACCGAGGTACTCGAGGTCCCCGGCAGCGCTCTTCCCACCCTGGTTCTCGCGGATCTCCTCCAGCCGCCGGCGCATGGTCGCACCGGCCGCGTTGCGGGAGTGAGTTCGGCGGATATCGGCGGCGCCGCGCGCGCCGATCTCACGAGACTTCTCGCGGTCCTCGAACACCTCGCGCATCAGCCTGGCGGCGTGGTCGAGGTCGGGATCGGCCCACTGCCCATCGGCAGGGTACGGATCGGACGCGGGACCGATCGGAACAAGATCGTAATCGACGAGGTAGCTGTTCTCCACGTTCATGAAGTCCAGGTTGCCGGAGTATCCGGTGGCGATCACGGGGCGGCCAAAGTACATGCCCTCGGCGAGGGTGAATCCGAATCCCTCGGCCCGGTGCAGGGAGATGTAGCAGTCGCAGTTGGCGAGCAGCGCGTTCTTCTCGGCGGCGTTGATGTAACCCTCCTGGACGTAGATGTCGGGATGCCGCTCGGCGTCGGCGACCAGCAGGTCGTGCTCGGCGGGGCGATGAGATGCGTTGATGCACTTGACCACCAGCGAGGCCCCCGACCCGGGCGGAAATGCCTCCGCGAAGGCTGAGATCAGCCCAAGCGGATTCTTGCGCTCGAACACGCTCAGGTAATCGAAGACGAACAGGAACGTGTAGTTGTCCGGCAGCCAGAGGCTCTTCCTGTCGAGCTTCGCGGGAGCATCCGGCACCACAGGGATCCTGATCTGCGTTACCGGCGTGGAGGAGCATCCACTGAGCGCATCGGCGATGTGCCGCGAATGCACCCATACCTCATCCACGAGATCGAAGGATGGCCATAACGTCTCCGGAAAGGCCAGCACCTCCCAGCTCCAGAAACCAATTGTGATGCGATCGCGGAACCAGCTTTCGCCGATCCTGCGACGGACCGTCGGCAACATATCTGCGTTGACGCAGAGCAGATTGACGGGATAACGCGCCTCATCCGGAGTGACACTCACGTATTGATGCTCTGCGCGGTGCGCAGCCGGAGCCTCTGCGACTGCGTGAACCGGAACCTCACACGCCTGCAGGCCGCCGATGATCTGGCGTCCCAGCTCTCCCACGCCCAACTCCGCGCTGAGATAGCCCACCACATTGACCCCCCACCTTTGGTCAATGCCGGACGGTGGCGGTGGTTGTGACTTGGCTCGCCGACGTACCCGGGCACGGATGCGGGGGGTGCGGATCGGAGTGACTGCGGTGATCACCTCTTTGGCGATCGTCACCCCGCTCGCGCCGCTGCGGCGATTGCCCTCGATCAGATTCTCGAGATCGACTATCCGTCTGCCCAGGCTTCGGCGTCGCGCCACGTGGGGCCGCTCGATCGGCACGTCCGCGGTGGGTGTCGGCGGTACCTGCTGCACCGGCCTGCGGGCATTTCGCGGCTGGTAGGGCCAGGCGCGTGCCTCCTCGTACCCTGCCTCCAACAGGTCGCGCCGGTACTCGTCGCACAGCTCCGCGATCACCGGGCGCTTCTTGAGCTGAATGCGATTCTGGTGCCTGCTCAGGCGATGGGGAGCAAACGGGTCATATCCGGTGAAGTGAAAGAAGCGAAGCGGGCTCCCGTTCACCGAATAGCCGCTCGCTGAGCGCGATATGTCCCGATAATGCAGATTCCAATACGCCACGTCATAGCCGGGATCCCTGAGGATCGCGACGTCGAGCATGCCGGGCAGGAGGTCGATCCACCTCTGATCGACAAAGAAGCCACGGTTCGGATCCACGAAGCAATCCGTCTCGAGCCGTTCCGACCACCAGTGCAGGAAATCGTCGGTCTGCTCGGTGTGACTCATACCGAGGAATCCAAGGTTGTATGTGCCGGACACCAGAATGTCGAGCTCGCTCGGACGGCGCCCGTCCCGCGGGATCGGTCGAGTCAGGTGCGGAATCAGGACGATCCCATGACTTGCGCACAATTGGCCCAACTCATCGAGCGAGTCATAGATCTTGATGTCGGGGTCGAGATACAGCACCGAGCCCGCATCAGGATCCTGCAGGAGGTGTTGCAGGATCCAGGGTTTGACAGCGGTGGACAGCTCAAGGACGTCGTATCGCCTCGCCATTGCATCGAACTCAGGGATTGGGACGTCCTCAGGACCCAGAAGTTCGAACGCCTCTGTGCTCGGTTTGATGAAGCCGCTCCACTCGTCAACCACGAACACCGAGAACCGGCTGCCAGGGTGGTGAGTCAAGAAGGACCGCGCGAGCACCCGCGCGAACGGCACGTAGTTCTTGGCGATGATCGTGAAGGCCTGCACGGAAGGGTTACGGGCGAGGAAGCGGCTTGATGCTAACGGCGACGGCGCCGTCATGGATCTCACGGAGGCGCGCCCCGATTGCAGCTCCGACGGTCTTCGGGTCGTGCCGAGAACCGATTTCGCGGGCCGCGAGGCCCCCGAGCGTCGCGGCCGATGCTGGATCATTGAATACCGCCCGCATCAGCTCGGCTGCATGGTCAAGGTCCGGTTCTGCCCACCAGCTCGCTGGCGGGTACGGCCATGAACCATGACCGACGCGAGACATCGTGTAGTCGACGAGATAGCTATTGGCCTCGGTCATGTACTCGAGATTGCCCGACCATCGCGTCGCGATGACGGGCTTTCCCAACCGCATCGCTTCCGCGAGGGAATGTCCGAATCCCTCGGCTCGGTGGAGGGACACATAACAGTCGCAGTGCGCGAGCATCGCGTTCTTGCGGGCTGGCTCGAGATACCGATCGACGATCCGGATGTCTCGGCGTCCAGCCGCCGCACGGTGGAGAAGCCGCCGGCCATGCGGATCGCGTCGGCCATTGATCGATCTGATCACAAGCTGAGGTCCTGAGCCATCGCGGAAGGCTCGACAGAACGCCTCGACAACGCCAACGGGATTCTTTCGACTGAATGTGCTCGAGTAGTCGAAAGTGGCGTAGAACAGGAATCCCTCGGGCAGATCCAGGGTCCGTCGGGTCTCGGTGCTTGCGGACCGGGAAGGGGACCGGAAGTTGCATCTTCAGCACCGGGACCTCCGCCACCGGGACGATCGCATCGCGCACATGATCGGAACAGACCCAGATCTCGTCCAGGATTCTGCTGGCCGCTGCCCATCGATCCGGTGCAGGTATTACCTCCCACCACCACATGCCGATCGAGTAGCGGCCCTCGAACGGGCCGTGGCCATGCCGGCGCACGAAACTACGCATCCCGTCCCCGTTCACGTAGAAGAGGTTCACGGCGAAGGGCGCAGCCGCGGGACGCACGGTCCGAAGGCCTGGAGCGCGCCGCTGGACGGCCGCGGCACGCATCTGGACCGGCACGGCGGGAATCCCGTCAGCGTCGAACGCCGCAAGCACGGCGCGAGCGCCTTCTCCGAGCCCCAGGGCGGCATGGAAATACCCGACCACGTTTACGCCCCACTGCGCCGACGCGGTAGGGGTTCCAAGAGCCCGATCGACGAATCTCCGGAGCCGTCCGGCAGCAATGTCCCGTAGGCCCCACGTTCGCGCGCGAGCGCTACGAACTGCGTCTCTCACTCGGGCGCATGGCACGGGCGCTCAGTCTACGAGCCCCTTGCCGCCCCTGGATTAGACTCATCGCATGGCTCTATCGGCTGCACGGGGAAGGGTGGACGGTGCGTCGCACGTATACGACTCTGCTCGCACCTCGCCGCTGCTCCTCACAGAGCTCAAGAACCTCTGGGACTACCGCGGCCTGATGCGGCTGCTGGTCACGCGAGACGTCCTCGCGCGCTACAAGCGCTCGCTGCTGGGTGTCTGGTGGACGCTGCTCAACCCGCTTCTCACGATGGCCGTGATGTGGATCGTGTTCTCGCACATCTTTCGTTTTGCGGTGGGCGTGAGCGGTGTTCCGTACGTGATCTACCTGCTCTCGGGAGTGATCGTGCTGATCTTCTTTCAGCAGGGCACCGAGATGGCGTCCTCCGCGATCGTGCTCAACTCGCACGTGCTGTCGAAGGTCTACGTTCCGGCTGAGCTGTTCTCCTACTCGGCCGGACTCTCGGCGGCGATCAACTTCGCATTCAGCGTGATTCCGCTGCTGATCCTGCAGCTGGTGCTAGGGGTTGGGATCCCCTGGACCGCGATCCTCGTCCCGCTTCCGATCATGGCGCTGCTCTTCCTGGTTATTGGGCTGGGACTGCTCGTGGCTGCAATCGCCGTGCGATTTCACGACATGCTCGATTTCAACCGCGTCATTCTGCTGCTGATCGGGTACACGGTGCCCACGTTCTACCCGATCAGCATCGTCCCGCCGACGTTGCAGCGCTTGATCGCGTTCAACCCCGTGTACCACGACCTCGTGCTGTTCAGAAACCTGGTCTATGCAGGCTCTCTCTCCTCATGGCAGAACTGGGTGGCGGCATATGCCAGTGGGATCTTGATGTTGTTATTCGGACTGTTCGTGTTCGCCCGGGGCTGGCGGACGGCAGCAGCGATGATCTGATGCTTGATGCTGGGTAGTCCTCCAGTCATCGAGGCCACCGACCTATCGGTCACGTATCGCTTGCCTCGCGACCGCACCAACAGCGTCCAGGAGTTCACAATCCGCATGCTCAAACGGCAGGTCCACTACGAGGATCTGCTGGCGCTAAACAACGTTTCGTTCCAGCTCGCACCCGGTTCGGTCCTGGGCATAATCGGCGCCAACGGAGCAGGTAAGAGCACGCTGCTGAAGGTGGTGGCGCGGGTGCTGCCGCCATCCAGCGGACGAGTTGTGGTACGCGGACATTTGGCGCCCCTGATCGAGCTCGGTGCGGGGTTTCACCCGGACATGACCGGCCACGAGAACATCCTGCTCTACGGGACGATCCTCGGCCATGACCCGGCTGAACTCCGCCGCGCCGCAGACGAGATCGCTGATTGGGCCGAGGTCCGCGAGTTCATGGACGTGCCGATTCGCTCTTACTCCTCCGGCATGCTGGCCCGACTTGGGTTTTCAATCGCAACGTGGGCGCGGCCAGAGATTCTCGTCGTGGATGAGGTCCTGGCCGTCGGTGATGAGCACTTTCAGGATCGCTCGGAGCAGCGCATCAAGGAGCTGCTGCGAAGCGGGACCGCGGTCCTGTTCGTCTCGCATGCGCTGAGCAAGGTCCGCGAGCTTGCCGATCAGGTCCTGTGGCTCGACCACGGAAATCCCGTCATGCTCGGAGATCCGGACGAGGTCGTGGACGCGTACGTCGGCGTCCAGGATGTGAGCGACCTCGATAAGAGCTTCGCGCGCTCGAGAATTGCTCCGCGCAACGTCGCCGACCTCGTTCGCCTACTCAGTCAAGAGCTCTGGGGCCGCTCCCGGGGGCGGCGCAGGCCGGCAAAGGCCAGCGTCAACGGTAGCCCGGAGCCAATCTCGGGCCAGGCCGAGACCAGCGACAACGGGTCGCAAAATGGGCTACGTGGGTCGCAAGTCGGGCTGCGGCGCAGACTGCTCAAGCGATCGCGGAGTAAGGGCTCCTGACTTAGTTTCTGAAGGCTTTGGGTTGGTTATGTAGAACTGGGGGTTGTGGTCGATGAGCGCGCCATCGGTGAGAGGTATCGGCTGTTGAACGCGCAAGGGGTGTTGGATGAGCGCACGCGGCGGTTGTGGGCCGCGGCTGAGGCGCGCTCGGCCGGCTACGGCGGTATCGCGGCGGTGGTCAGGGCTACGGGGATCTCGGAGTCGACGGTGCTGCGCGGTCTGGAGGACCTGGACTCTGAGGAGCGGCCGGCGCCGGGGAATGTGCGCCGGCATTCGGGCCGCACGCCGATCCTTGAGCGCGAGCCGGGGCTCGAGGAGGATCTGGAGCGGCTGGTGGATCCGGTCACCAGGGGGGATCCGGAGTCGCCGTTGCGGTGGACGTCGAAGAGCGGCGCGAAGCTCGCCGAGGCGCTACGGGACATGGGCCATGACGTCGTGGAGCGCACCGTGCTCAGGCTGTTGAAGGCCAAGGGCTACAGCCTGCAGGCGAACAAGAAGACGCGCGAGGGCGCGCAGCACCCCGATCGCGACGCGCAGTTTGCGCACATCAACGAGACGGTCACTGCAGCGATCCAGGCTGGCGAGCCGGTGATCAGCGTGGATGCCAAGAAGCGCGAGTTGATCGGCGATTTCAAGGCGGTGGGCCGTGAGTTTGAGCCCAAGGGCCGGCCGGTCGAGGTTCGCGGGCACGACTTCAAGGACAAGCAGCTCGGGCACGCGATCCCCTACGGCGTCTACGATCTCGCCACCGATGAAGGATGGGTGAGCGTCGGGGTCACCAGCGAGACGGCGCAGTTCGCGGTCAACACGATCATCAGCTGGTGGGAGCACCTTGGCAAGGCCCGCTACCCCACCGCCCAGACACTGACGATCACCGCCGACTCCGGCGGGTCCAACAACCCGCGCACCCGGCTCTGGCGCTACGAACTGCAGCGCCTCGCCAATACGATCGGGCTGAACATCCGCGTCTGCCATTTCCCGCCCGGCACCTCGAAGTGGAACAAGATCGAGCACCGCATGTTCAGCTTCGTGAGCCTCAACTGGCGCGGCAAGCCGCTCGAGAGCCTCGAGGTGATCATCAACCTGATCGCCGCGACGACAACCAACACCGGCCTCAAGCTCTACGCCCGCCTCGACGACCAAGCCTACGAGCGAGGCATCGACGTGACCGACGACCAACTCGCCGAGGTCAACATCACCAGACACGCGTTCCACGGCGACTGGAACTACACCGTGATCCCTTCACTCGCTCGGTCGTGAGCCCTAAGGCTGGCCGAGACATCCTGCCGTAGCAGTTCAGTCCGCGAAACGTGAACAACGCTCTGCTGGTCAAGGGGCCGGAGAGCGTTGGTTGTTCCGCGGATATCCGGAGACTCGTTCCCGCGCGAATGCGTCCCGAGTACCTCACCTGCGACGTGTGCTCCCTAGTTGCCCGCAACATCTGGGCGTCCGTCAATCCGCCGGCGGGTTCCGCTTCCTTCGCAAGCTGAAGCGGCGCGGCGTGCTTCGGCGTGTGACGAGATAATCCAGACTCTGGACTGATGGGCCGCACCGATCCCGGGGAAGAACATCCAGCACTCCGCCGCCGGCCGACTTAATTGTTCGAACCACTTCCTCGCGCGGCATCGCGTGCATTTCGATACGCGGGGTTACGATGCCTTCCGTGTCGTCCTTCGGCTCGGTGGTTGCCTCCATACAACCGGGGTCGGGCAGAGTCACATCGACTGTCACGCACAATGTGCGGGACCCTCCCGCAGCGAACCAACCCAGATACTCTTGAACCAGATCCACCTCTAGCTGGTAGGTTCCCGCTCTATGTGGGGCGGCGATGGCAAGTTCGACTTCGTGTTGACCACCGGGTTCCACGGTATGGTTGAAGGGCGCGCGCGCATCGTCCTGTGCAAGGACTTCTCCGTCTAGGGAAAGCCAATGGTTACCAACAACCAGCTGTGCAGAGGTCGGCCAGACAATCTCGCTCATGTTTTGCACTCGGAGCATTATTGGAAAGACTTGGCCTGGAGTGAGCGTGGGTATATCGCCGAGAAGCGTGATCGCGGCACGGAGCGCCACGGGCGGAAGCTTCGTTCCGATCACGTGCTGCTCGGGAACGTTGAAGTACGCGACGCCGCCGGGGCGGAGAATGCGTATAAACTCGCGCAGGTAGGTCTTCATCAACTGCGGTTCCATGTGCTGCATCACCAACATGGCGAGGATGAAGTCGAAACACTCGTCGCCGAATAGTCGGAGATCGGGACGAGGATTGTGGTGGAATCGACAGCGCGCCCCGTGCCGGTTCAGGCGAGCGGCGGTTTCGACCATGGATGGGGCGATGTCGACGCCGTCACAGCTCTCGAAGTACTCCGCAAGCGCCTGCGTCACCCGGCCGATGCCGCAGCCGAAATCGAGCGCGCGATGATGCCGCATTGCAATTCCCCGCTCGTCCAGTACGCGGAGTACCTCAGCCGCTTGCGTACGGCCTGATGCAAGAAAGTCGTCCAGATCCCAGGCGCCGCCGCGCGTGGACGGCTCAGAAAGGATCGCCCACATCGGATCCCGCTCCCCAAGGGCATTCCAATGCTGCTCAAGCGCTTCTAGATCCATCACCGTCTATTCCGAGGGTCGCGAAGCCGAGAGAATGCCTCCATAGAACACCTGGTGGCAGGTAAGGTGGCTTCTCCTGGGGTGTTCGGGTGGCAAGACGGTATGCGCGCTTCCATGATGGGAAGCGAGAGAGTCCTCGCTTCAACAAGTACATTCCCGTCGTCACTGGCGTTTATAGGCGAGTTCACGTGTCCCTCGAACCTGTCCGCTGAGTGCACCAGCCGCTGGCGGAGGATAGAGCAAGAGATGGCAAGATCACTCGGACGAGCTCGCAGGGTATGCGCATTCCGGATTACGAGCCCCTGGCGGAGTTCGGACTGCCTCCTCGCATGTGCCACGGTGCGGCGGCACCATGCATATGGTCGCAGCGCTGCCAGATTCGAGAACTGGGACATGCTGAGATCCTTGACTCCTCCAGCGTCGACCAGCCCCGCGATCTCGTCGATCGCCTCGGCGATCGACTAGCGCGGCTCGCAGCCCAGCTCGCGCCGCGCATCTGGCCGGGCACGGCTGGTATGCCTGAGCGTCCGACGCCGCAAGGACGGCGCGAGCGCCCTCCCCGAGCCCCAGGGCGGAGTGGAAGTAGTGCGTTTGTCACGGCGGTGAGTCTACGAGCCCTTTGCGGCCCTCCGAGATTAGACTCATCGCATGACTTCACTGGCTGCGCGGGGAAGCGCGCGCGGCGCGTCGCGACCTCAGGCAACTCCATGCCCTCGCTGACCAGCCGATCGGCCTCCCTCAACTTGCGGACGATCTGCTCCGGCGTGTGACGTCGCCTCTTCATGTGCACGCTCCTCTGAGCCAATCAACAGGGTCGACGAAGCTCTTACACAGACCGGACCGACCTCAGCCGGTCGGGCCAACGCGGCTCGACACGGAAAACGCTCGCACCTGTGGCCGGTGCGGAGCGCCTCGCGGCTACCAGGATCCTTCTACCGGCCCGAGGTTGGTCGCCGGGCGCAGATGGCAGCGGCGAGTCCTCCGCCGGCGCTCCTCGTGTGGGGCATAGCCACGTGCTTTTCTCGCAACGTCTGCAGCAAGGAGACGGAGATCTGCGGATCCAAGGACCCGAGGGGTTCCGCTTGTGGGTTCGGCGTCGAGCCGGCTGCGCACCCGCGATCTAATACCCCGACCGAACGTGCAACCAGAACCCGCGTCTGAGTGGCCCACGACTCGAACGTTTGCCGATACGACGATGCTGGACTGAGGTTGAGGACGAAGACTAGTAGCACCACGGCTACGGCCAATGTCGTTCGACGTCGGTCGCGCCCGCGATTGCCGGACCGTGCGATGTCGACCAGCGTCGGAAGGAACGCCAGGACTAGGAAGATCGCGACGACCTGAATGTAACGGTTGTAGTCGCGGAGGTCGTTCTTGACTATACCGGCTCGAGACCAGGTGGTGAGCACGACCATGGCCACCAGGGCGGTGAGCCCGCCAACGAGGGCGAGCAGCGGGAGAGAACTGACACGGCTACGTACCACGGCGACGCTCGTCGCCGTGATGACCAACAACGCGACGAGCCCGGCGAGAACCACCAAGCCCCCGAACGTAACCGAGTGAACGCCGCTGATCGCGTTTCCGCCGCCAGTGAGCCCAATGAATCCGGAAAGCACTAGTCGTCCGGCAAACAGCGCTGCGGCAGCGGCCGAGGCCGGCGGGAAGTGTGGCCCCGCGTTCTGTGGAAGAAGCGTCCAGACCCCGACGAGCACTCCGGCGGGCACAACTGGTAGGAGCGCGAGCGGGTGTCGCCATGTGCCCAACGCGAGCACCAACACGAATACTCCGACCACCACGGCTTGCGCGCTGTCCCACCCCGCTGCGGTTAGCAACGCCGCTGACGCAAGCAGGGCGGAACCCCAGCTAGGGCGATTCCGGAGAACGATGATGGCGGCGACAAAGCCGAAGCACGCGGCGAGGTTCCATGAGAGCTGGAACTCGAAGACCATGTTCTGCGAGCCGGCCCCGAAGTAGGTCAGCAGGATGGAAACTGGGAGGGCCAGGACAGGAGGAACGCCGAGCTGGCGAAGCAAACGGTTCAACGCGAGGTTCAAGCCGACCAGGCTCCCGCAAAACACAGCGAACACGAACCAATGCCCGGCGAGGCCGAACCACGTGACTTGGCCGAGATATACGAAGTAGGGGAAGAAGACCAAATGCCCGTTAAAGCCCGCAAAAGCGGCGGAGAAAACGCCGTGGCTGGCGATCACCCGACCGACCATTGACCATTCGTCATAGAAGACGTACGTGCGACCGTACGTAGCGACGACCGGCAGCACGGCAAGGATCGCGATTGCCACGACCGCCGTTCCCGTGAACCGCTGACGGCTCGGCACCCCGTCGTGATCGCGGCGTACCGACGGTCGGAAAATCGAGCCTGTATGACCGCGGTCTCCGGTGGTCGTCGACCGATCGAACTGAAGCGACATCACGCGGCGGCGGACCTTACCGCAACCAGCGCGCTCGCTCGACAGCCCTGCGGTGCCGAAACGCGACGTTGCCCGAACCAGCTCGAGCATGGGTACACTCGGACTGAGTTCTGGTCGCACAGGGCGCTAGAGGCAGTCGTCAGTGGTTGCGCGACAGCACTCGACTACGCGGTGGTGCTGGCGTTGGCGCTGTTTGCGGCGGCGCGCCGCAGCTACGGGCTGGCCTGGGGGTGGTTGATCGCACTGATCGTGGCGAGCGTCGCCACCATCGAGATCGAAGGCGAGATCGTGGTCGTCTTCATCCTGGCAGTGTGGGCGCTGCAGCGCGATCCCGGGCGGCGACTGTCGCTGATGATCTGCTGCCTGGCAGGCGCGTTCGCCGGGGTCGAGGTGCTGATCAACGAATCCGCCGGGCTCACGATCTGCGCGATGCTCGTGATCTTGGTTCTCGCTCTACCACGTGGCACGCGAGCTAACGCTGCCGCAGCAATCGCATCCTTTGTCATTGCCCTCCTGGCCGGGTGGCTCGCCACCGGTCAGTCGCTCGATGCGCTTCCTGCCTGGTTGCACAACGTCGGAGAGGTGATCACCGGGTACGCCTCTGCGATGCAGTACGAGGAGCCAATGCGAGGACTCGACTACAGCGCGGCCGTGGTCCTGTTCGGGTTCGGTCTGGCAGCCTCCGTCTACACGACGGAGGACCTCCCTCGGAGGGCGCGCTGCGGAATCGTCGGGCTGTGGACGGCGTTCTCCTTCCTGCTCTTCAAGGAGGGGTTCGTGCGGCACGATGCGGGTCACGCATGGATCTTCTTCGATGGTATGCTCGCCGCCCTCCTGGCCTTCCAATGGAGCGCCGGACGGCGCTACATCGGCCTCGGAATGACAGCCACGACGCTAGTTATCGCCTTGGCTGCCCAGGGCAACGGCATCACCAATGATCTCGGCAGTCCTAGGCTCGCGGTCGACCAGTTCCTCCAAGTCACTAGCGCTTCGAGTCGCAGGGCGATCATGCAGCAGGGGCGTGCTGCGATCGAGGCGGTCGACCTCTCGATAGCAGCACGCTGGCCGCGGTTCGTGGCCGGACCGTCGCCGTGTGGCCGTATGAGCTCGAGCTCGCGTGGGCCTATCGGCTGCCGTGGCGCCCGCTGCCCTCGTTGCAGTCCTACCTCGCTTACACCGCCGGGCTGGATACGCTGGACGTCAACGCACTGTCCTCGCCGCGAGCGCCGGAGCGAATCCTTTATCGCTTTGACCCGGGATTCGACGGACGGGTGCCTTCGTTCGACGAGCCGGCGACGAGCCGGACGATCCTCTGCCGCTACCGCGAACTGCATACCACGTCCACCGTTGATGTGCTCGCCCGCTCGACTCAGCGTTGCTCGGCACCCGCATTGCTCGAGGTGGTACACGCCGATTGGGGACAGGCGGTGCCGGTCCCGGCCCCACCGACCGATCACTCGATGGTGCTCGTCCGGATCGGCGGGGTGGCCGTGGCGGGCCTGGAGCGGATCAGGGGGCTGCTGTACAAACCCAGGCTCCGCTACCTGACGCTCGACGGGATTCAGCATCGGCTGATTGTCGGCACCGCTGCTGACGGGTTGCCGCTCCGCGCCTCGCCCGGCATGGACTTCACCGCAGCATTCAACATGGCCACGGGGAGCACGACGATCGCGGTCACCAAGGACGCGCAGGCTCCCACGGGGAGCAAGCCGATCAGCTTCTCGTTCTATGTGCAGTCGTTCAGCGCTGGCCCGGCAGCGGCGGAAGAGCCGAACGCAGAAGCTCAGCTCACGAGCGCCCCGGGAGGTGTTGCTGGCGCGCCGTGACGGGCGCGAGGGATCGGCTACAGTCGGGATCGGCACCAGCCTCCAAGGAGAACCAATGCCGAGATTTGAGAACCTTCTGAGCCTCGGGAGGCGGGTTGGCGGCCTCCGTCGTGGCAAATATCGTGGCATCGACTACAGTCGCATGCCGACAAGACTTGTCTTTACTGGTAGCTGCGACCACGACACCTTCCTCTCTGCTTGTGCCACGTATTCTGGCGAGTGGTACCACAGCTTTTACTTTGACAACGGATACGACATGCGTGGTTCGTATGACATCGGCCACGACATCGATGGTTACGGATTCCCGAATGACATGAGCGGAATGCGTGTACTCGATGTCGGATGTGGGAGTGGCTGGTTTTCGTTCTTCTTTGAGCAGCGCGGGGCTACGGTAATCGCAACTGATACGCGCGGTTACTCTGATTTTGACGTCTACGGGCGTGCCGATTATCTCCGACCCGCCTCGGCCAGGCCACCCGACGTTCATGACGAGCAAGGGAATCCACTCTATTTCAGCCCGGTGAGCAAGAGCATGTGGATCATGCGTGAGCTGCTAGGTTCCAAAGTCGTTTACCGTAATGCACGCATCTATGATCTGAGTCCGGCGTTATTCGACGGCGTCACGTTCGACCTCGTGTTTGTTGGCGCGCTTCTACCCCATCTGCGCGATCCCATCGGTGCACTCGCAGCAGTACGTTCGGTCTGCCACGGAGAGGTTATTGCGACGACTCCTCTTGCCCCGGCGCGGTACCAATCGACAAATGCCGGTGATGATTCTCCCGTGGACGGGCGTCGACAGCATTTCGTGGTGGCAACCGAACCTAGCGTGCTATTACAAATGGTTCGAGGCTGCCGGCTTTGCGGACATCGACACGACTCGGACCGTGCAGCTGACAGCCGATCTCCCTCGACCTTGGACCGAAGGGCGAGACCACAACCCGACGCATACCCTGGCGATCGGGCGCGCGCAGGGCCGGACCGCGCGATGGGCACGCGGCCGGCGTTGCGGCGAAATCGGCAGAGATGCCGGCGAGTGCGTGCCGCATGGACTCCAAGCCGCCTGCGACGCGGCCGCGCTCGGCGCCTCGACCGTGAGTGCGTAGACCGTCCCGCGAGGTCAGGATTCGCTGTGACGATTGCAGGACTCACCGGCACCCGCGTCATTGTGCGGGTCGACTCGGTTGAGGGGGCCGGGACCAAATCACCTACGCCCACGCGCTCGGAGCGGATCGTCGTATGAGTACGTATGCGGGTCCAGGGCGCCCGCAGCAGCGAGCGTGAACTTTTCTCGCTGCTCTATGCCGAGCATTGGGCGTGCCGTCGCTTACAGGCGTGGTTTTCGCTTTGCTTATGCTGGTGGGGGTACCGACGGCCTCTGCAGCCAAGGCCTGCGAAGGCGCCCTCGGGTCAGCATGCAGTCGCTGCTCATCCTCACGGTCATTTCGCGCATGTCTGTGGTGCCGCGCGCAGGAACTCAGCTCGCTGTTATGCGGACGTCGTCACCAACGCTGCTGGGGCTACGTTCTCCACCACTACTCCGGCGGGGTATGGACCGAGCGATCTTCTCAGTGCTTACAATCTCGCGGCAGCGGCGGCTCAAAGCGGGGGCACCCAAACGGTGGCGATCGTGGACGCCTTTGATGACCCGAACGCCGAGGCGGACCTCGCCGTCTACAGATCTCAATACGGGCTGAGCGCGTGCACCACAGCCAACAGCTGTTTTCGCAAGCTGAATCAGACCGGCGGCACCTCCTATCCGTCGCCCGACACGGGTTGGTCGCAGGAGATCTCCCTGGATCTAGACATGGTCTCCGCGATCTGCCCCAAGTGCAAGATCCTCCTGGTGGAGGCGAGCTCTAACTCCTTCAGCGATCTCAGCGCCTCGGTGAATGAGGCGGCGACGCTCGGAGCCACCCAGATCTCCAACAGCTATGGCAACGACTATCGCATCGGCCAGTACCCGGGCAGCGAGTCTTATTACAACCATCCCGGCATTGCGGTCACGGCCAGTTCTGGCGATTACGGCTACGGCGTCTCATTCCCCGCAGCGTCGCGGTACGTCACGGCTGTGGGCGGAACGTCTCTGACTCCAGATTCGAGCTCTCGAGGCTGGTCTGAGACTGCCTGGAGCGGGGCCGGCAGTGGCTGCTCGTCGTACGTTACGAAACCCTCCTGGCAGACCGACTCAGGCTGTTCGATGCGAACCGTTACCGACGTATCCGCTGTTGCTGATCCGAATACAGGTGTCGCGGTCTACGACACCTATAACGAGTCAGGATGGCTCGTGTTCGGAGGAACCAGCGTGTCGTCTCCCATCATCGCGAGCTACTACGCCCTGATCGGGCCGAGCGCCGCGGCGAACTACGGCTCCTTCGCCTACACCCACCAGAACCTGTTCAACGACGTCACGTCAGGACGCAACGGCTCCTGCGGCACGTATCTCTGCCAGGCGCAAACTGGCTATGACGGCCCCACGGGCATCGGGACGCCGGCCGGCGTGCCAGGCGCCGCGACCCTGACCGTCAATCCGTCGACTCTAGCCGCCCCCGACTCGGTCACGGTGTCCTGGAATGGTGTGAGTGGCCCAACCGCACGAGATTGGATCGGCGTGTATCACCGGGGAGATCCCAACAACACCCCGCTCGGCAAGTTGTATGACGACAGCTGCAGCGAGACTCCCGGGACGACCGCGCTCGCTTCCGGCTCGTGCACGTTCACCGTACCCGGCTTGCCCAACATCGCGGGCACATATGAGTTGCGGTTGTTCTCCAACGACAGCTTCACGCTCTTGGCAACGTCCAATCTGGTGACCGTCAACCAGGGCGCAACGCTGACCGTGAATCCGCTCAGTCTGCAGGCCGGCGACCCGGTCACGGTGTCGTGGAGTGGCGTGAGTGCCCCAACCTCACACGACTGGGTGGGCGTGTATCGCCCGGGAGATCCCAACAACACCCCGCTCGGTAGGTTCTACGACAACAGCTGCACGGCGAACGCCGGAGGAACCGCGCTTGCTTCCGGGTCGTGCCCGTTCGTCGTGCCGAATCTGCCCAACATCGCGGGCACGTATATCCTGCGGCTGTTCTCCAACGACAGCTTGACGCTGTTGGCGACCTCCGACACGGTGACAGTCAGCGGTGGAAGTGGTTCGCTGGCGCGTGCCTCGCACAACGCACGGCCGCTACCACTTCGCGGCGGAGGTGGTCCCGTGAGGCGTGGCCAGCGCAGCCCACGGCCATTCCCATTTCGCGGTGGCCTATCTCCTCTCCGGTGAATCCGTGGAGTAGCGCGGCCGTCGTCGTCTGATCGCGCCCGCCACGGAGGGCGGGCGCGAGGCCTGCAAGCCGGTCGATGGGTACCCCGGTACGCTCGTCGCCATCGACCTCGTGATACAGCCAGCATGCGCGACAGCTTTCTGATCTTCGGCAGCCCCGTGATCGGTGAGGAGGAGATCGCCGAGGTCGTGGACTCGCTGCGCTCGGGATGGGTGGGCACGGGCCCGAAGGTGCAGCGCTTCGAGGCGATGCTCGCCGAATACTGGGCGTTGAGCACGGCCGCTGCTTGTCCTCGTGCACCGCGGCTCTGATCCTCTCGATGCTGGTGTTGGGGATCGGACCCGGTGACGAGGTGCTCGTGCCTGCGATGACGTTCGTCGCCTCGGCCAACGCGGTCGAGCACGCGGGCGCGAAGCCGGTGCTCATCGACCCGGTGCCGGAGACCGGGATCATCGACCTCGAGGCTGCGGAAGCCGCGATCACTCCGGCCACTCGCGCGATCATGCCGGTGCATCTTGCGGGGCGGCCCGTCGACACGGAGCGACTGAACGCGCTGCGCGACGGTCATGGCCTGCTCGTGATCGAGGACGCCGCTCACGCGATCGGCGCCGAGTGGCGCGGCGCGCGGATCGGCACATTCGGCAACGTGACGGCGTTCTCGTTCTACGTCACCAAGAACATCTCGACGATCGAGGGCGGGGCGCTGGTCACCGAGGACGCCGAGGTGGCGGCCGAGGTGGAGCGCCTCGCGCTGCACGGTCTCAGCCTCGGGGCGTGGCAGCGCTTCTCGGATGTTGGCTTTCGCCACTATGAGGTCGTGCGACCGGGGTTCAAGTACAACATGACGGATGTCCAAGCGGCGCTGGTCTGCATCAGCTGCCGTGGCTGGACGAGTGGATCGATCGCCGGGCGGAGCTGTGGGAGCGTTACGACGAGCTGCTGCGCGGCCTGCCGCTGCACGTCCCGGCGGCACCCGAGCCGGGCACGCGACACGCTCGCCACCTCTACCAGGTGCTGCTCGACCAGGATGCCGCGTATAGCCGGGACCAGCTGCTCGACGCGCTGGCCGAGCGTCGGATCGGAACCGGTGTCCATTACCGCGGCGTGCACCTGCACCCGTTCTACCGCGATAAGTACGGCCTCAGGCCAGAACACTTCCCAGTGGCCACCTCGATCTCTCAGCGGACGCCGGCGTGCTCGCAGCCATCCCCCTCCCCAGATGACGTTCACCACCACTTACTCGGAGCGCCGATTTTCGGAGCGGCCGGGGTCGCAGCACTGCTCCTCGTTCGGCGGGTTTCGACTCGAGTCGTCGCCCTGGCGGCGATAGGGCTCGTGGCGGTGGACATGCTCACACTTGACAACGGATACGTGCCGGCTGTCGCAACCCACGTTGCGCACCCCGGGTGCCGGCCAATGTCACGTTCATGCAGGCGCACGTCGACCACCAGCGCGTCAGCGGGGTGGCGGCGATGCCCCCGGGGCCGCCGGTCATATCGCTCACGCCCAACTTGGCCGAACGCTACGGCCTCGATGACGTTCAGTCCTACGACCTGCCGGTCGTTGCCCGGGTAGCCGCCCTATGGGGCGCCTACGGCTCGCCAGCCGACAACTTCAACCCGTTCTACCTGCAAGCTCCCAGGGCGCACCAGGCGCTGGACACCTTTGCGGTTCGTTACGTCGTGGGCATCACCGGTCAGCGCGGCCCCTCGTGGCTGCGCCCTGTGGCTAGGCAGGGCGGCGACCTCATCCTGGAGAACCGGACCGCGCTGCCGCGCGCGTGGATCACCTACAGGTGGAGGCCTTCGCACCGCGAGAGCGACGCGCTCGCCACGACCCTGGCATCCAGCACCGCCCAACTGCACCGGGACCCCGTGCTGGAGACGTCCTCCGCGCCGCCCGCCGGAGCGGGACCGGGACCGAGCCCGGTGAGCTTCGTCAGCGACCAGAACGAGCGCGTGGTGCTGCATGCCGACGCCATCCACGCCGGCTACCTGGTACTAGAGGACACGTACTACCCCGGTTGGAAGGCGTACGTGGACGGCCGCAGCGCTCGCATCGTCGCCGCGAACGGCGCCTTCCGCGCCGTTGCTCTCCAGCCGGTCGCCATACCGTTACGTTCTCGTACGAGCCGGCCTCCGTCCGGGCCGGCGCGGTGATCAGCGTGGTGTGCATCGGCGGGATCGCGCTCGCGTTCGGGCTGTTGTTGTTGCGCCGCAGGCGGGCCACGAAACGGAGGCGGTGACCCGGTCGAACTGAGCTATCAATAGCTGAAGACGACAGCACCATCCCCGAGCCACTCGAGCAGAGGGGTTGCGCCCATCAGCCTTGCGGTCGGAACCAACCCGTGTTCATCGAGGTTCCTAGCGTTGAAGCAGATCGAGCAGACGAGGAGCTGACCTCCTTCATCCACGTACTGCTCGAACAGCGGCGCCAGGGGAGGGCAGCCAACGCATGCAACACCTTGCGCATGACCGCGGAGCGCGAGCTGGACCGCCTCCTTGGTCAGCCACATCCCGACCGTGTCGCCTCTCTGCAGGCCCGCTCCGGCCACCAGGAACGCGACGGTCACGCGCTCGGCGTCCTCGAGCCCCGTCGCCAGGTTGATGAGCATTCTCCCAGCCATGAGTTCCCTCCTCAGGTCCGGTTGCAGGTGTGAGCCGTGGGCAAGATCTAAGCATTCGCCGCTCGAACATGTCCGGGAAGACAGCCGGCATCACGGCCCGGGTCCGGCTGGTACCCGCGTCCGCAGGTACGCGTGAGCGGTGTTCGTGTATGGTCGCCGCGGTGATCTTCGCTCTACGAGGCGCCTCGATGAGGTGGCTTCTTTGGATTGCGCTCGCGTTGGGCGTGGCAGGTTCTGGATTGCAGAGCGCAGCTCTGGCAAGTGCCAGTGGCAGTCGCCATCTCGTGGCGCGGTGGACAGCGCGAACCGGAGGCGCGATCGCGGCGAAACCGCTGATCGCAAACAAGACGGCTTATGTTGGCTCTTGGAACGGGTATGAGTATGCGTACAGCGAGCGGTCGGGAAAATTGCTGTGGCGCTCGTTCCTCGGGGTGACGAGAGCTGACTGTGACGGCAACATGTTCACCCAGGGCGTAACGTCCTCCCCCGCGCTCGTGGGCGGCCGCCTTTACCTGGGTGGAGGCGGCCCGCGCTGGTACGCGTTGAACGCGACCACGGGAAGGAGATTGTGGAGCGTGCCCACGGGTGACAACTCGCCGACCGGCGGTCACTACAACTGGTCCAGTCCGGTGGTCTATCGCCAGCATGCCTACATTGGGATCGCCAGCCTGGGAGACTGCCCGCTCGTGCAGGGTGAGTTGTTGCGGGTCAACATCGTCTCGCACGCCGTCGAGAACGTTTGGAAGGTGGTGCCGGACGGCCACCTGGGGGGCACGATCTGGACCAACCCGGTTGTTGACCCCGCCACAAACACCGTCTTCGTGACGACCGGCAACAGGCCCGGAGCCGATACGAGCGAGCCATACGCCGAGTCCGTCGTTGCCCTGGACGCGAGCACACTCGCCGTCAAGAGCTACTGGTCGCTACCGGCGAGCGAGGCGGTGGGCGACTCCGATTGGGGTACGTCACCGACCTTCTTTCAGGACTCCCGCGGACGGCCCATGCTGGCGGCCGCGAACAAGAACGGGATTCTGTACGCGTTTCTCCGCAACGGGCTGAGCGCTGGACCGATTTGGCAGACCGCGATCGCGCAGGGTGGCGCCGATCCGCTGAGCGGAGACGGATCGGTCTCGAATGGAGTGTTCGCCGGCGACCGCCTGTATTTCGCGGGCGGTGGAACTACCATCGAGGGCCGCTCGTACGGGGGTTCGGTGCGCGCGATCGACCCGGACAGCGGACGCGTCATCTGGGCGGTCGGTCTGCCCTCGCCGGTGCTCGGTGCGCTCGCCGGCGCGGGCGGACTGATCGCCGTCCCCGACAGCGACGGGACCCTGTATGTGCTGAGCATGGCCTCGGGAAAGGTGCTCTACAGGAACACCCTGACCCATGTGCCGGCCCCCTATGCGAGTTACGGGGCGCCGACGATCGCGGATGGCTACCTGGTCATAGGCACGACAGACGGAGTCGTCCACGCCTTCGCGTTCCCGCCCGCAGCGAAGGTCGCCCGACGCCATAAGCGCCGCAATCTGACAACCGCCTCGGGATGACTCGCGTGCACGCCCCTCGGTCGTCGATCGAACCGGCAACGTAGACAATCGGCGCCGGCCGCGTGTGCCGCTACCGTTTCGCCGGCCGGATGGCCGCGCGTAGCCCCTCACCTATCAGTTTCCGCCGCGCGGTGAGAAGCTGTCCAACCAACGAGCCGAATTTGCGCGCCATATCGACGGCGATCCACGTGAACATCCGGGGGAACAGAGCCAGGTAGATCACGATCATGAGCGCATCGGGCGGATGGCGCACCGCGGCTGCGATCAGGAACGCCATGGGATAGAGCACAACGTAGTAATCGTGCATCACAACTTTGTGATCGCCGGGTGGTTGCGAGACAACGACGATGGGCGCTCCACACGCGCGCGCGCGCAGCAGGTAGAGGGCGTAGATCGGTAGCAGCGCAACGGCCAGTAAGTTGTGCGCTCGGATCAGGATCGTGCAGAACAGAAGGACCTCACACGGGAACAGGAGGTAGACCTCCAGCAGACGCGCGCGTCGCGTGTGAGTCACGCCGAACGTCCGAAGGCCCATCTTCCGGTCGGCGCTTACATCGCCCAACTGGTGCCAGAGAATGCCACGCACACCGCACAGAAGCGCCCACGCGCCCACGAGCACGAGCCACCAGGCGATCACGGGTCGCCCCTGCTGAACAAAGACGAGGACCACGATCAACAGCGTTGGGAACAGGTGGGCCCCTGCGGCGTCTGCCAGCACTCCTGCAAATCCGCGCGCCTTGAGCCGCACTGGTGGGATCGAGTACGCCGAAAAGGCGATCCAGGCGCCGGCGTAGACCGCCAGCGCAAGCCCGTCTCCCCGCCAGCCCAGCAAAGCGATCGCCCATCCGACGGCTAGACACCCTGCAGCCGCGGCCGTGGCCAAGGCCCGTGAATGGCCCTCGAGCCGGTTGTACTTGCCGGCGGCGCGGTCGAGACCGAGATCGGTGAGGTCGTTTACCAAGCTCACGTAGGCTGCGCCGGGGATCACCGCCACCAGCGCGAGCAGGAACGCGGACCATGACCGCAGCAACGGCTCGCCGAGCAGGAATGCAGTCGCAAAGCCCGTGGCCAGCATCGGCGTCAACTTGTGCTCCCACCAGTCCGCCGGGCGCGTCGTTGTGATGAGCTGCTTGATCATGAGAGACGAAGCGAGGGCATCGTACGCTGTGGGATCTGGCGAGTTGGGATCAATCCTCCAGCCAGCTGTCTACGGTGCGCAGTCCGCGCAGCAGACCCTTTCTCGCGAGTAACGCGAACTGCCGCCGCAGGCCCCTCTGACCGGTCGACAGCGGGCGGTCTCCGTTCGGAGCTTGAGCACCGGTGTGATCAGGGGTCACCGGGGTTGAGGCAGACTGATTCTGCGAAGCTGCAGCATCAATGTCATCGTCTTGCGGAATCGCCGGGGGGTGACTCGAGGGTGTGCACGGAATTTCGGTGCCGGCATCGGCTTCCCCAGGGGCTCGATGAACCACCACCTGGCTTGGCGCAGTGTCGCCGTTCACCCGCTTGTGCTTGGCGAGGATCGCTTTTCGATTCCACACCCACGGCTTCTCATCGCCGATATCGAGGAGCACCTCGGGGTAATGCTGAATACCGACCTCACGAAAGTGTCGAGAGAAGACGGCGATCAGATGCTCTTCGTGCGGAGAGACGAGGTTGCGGTGGTACCTCCCAGAGCCAGGCTCCTCCCAGGTCCAGGTGATGCTGGTGAAGTTCATCAACCCACCGAAATGGCCGACCACGCTCTTGTAGGGGAAGTTGGTTAGGTGATAAGGGTCAAGGCCGAGGGCCTTGGTGTCGCATACGGGTAGAAATACGGCTCCGGTCGGGCTGGTCCAGCGCGCCATGTTGGCGATCAGGCGTTCGATGTCGTCCACGGTTTCCGCGTAGCAGTAGGCGAACCACATGCAGCTCACCAGATCCCAGCGATCGTGCCAATCCGGCTGGTCGTCTTTGAAGTCGCCTTGCCGGAACTCCGCATCGGGGTTGCGGCCCCTGGCCCTAGCGAGCATGGCCGGCGAAATATCCAACCCGGCGCGGTCTCGGCCGGGAAACTGGCTGAGGAACCATCCGGTACCGCAGCCCACGTCGAGGAAGGACCCATCTTCTCCGAGTACCTCGCGCATGACCGACAGCTCGAACTCGCTTACCTCCTGCGCCCACGGCAGCAGGAGGAAGCGGGAGTCATAGCTCGCCGCGTAGGCCTCGTCATACACTTCGAGGGTCTCGTCGATCTTCACGGCGGTTGTGCTCCTAACGTCGGATTGAGGCTCTGCGCGACGCGGCTCGAGTGAGATCCCTCGAGTCAACTTGGCTCACGCCACGTCCCAGGGATGGTACGCAAGGGCGATGACCGCCGGTGCGAGGCCTCAGTCTCGCCCGGCGCGTCAGACCGCGGCGCGCGTGCAGGCTGGCGCTCCGACAAAACCGCCATCATCACGGCATGGCAGACGGCAGTGTCTCGACGAGAGCAGCGCCCGAGGGGAATATCGACCTCGGGGGCGACCATCTGCGGACAGACGAGGTCTGCCTGATACGAGGATGGGTGGCGCTTGGCTGCGAGGCCCTGGCACGCGTGGAGATCAGTGTCGATGGTCGCGCGGTTGGCCGAGCTCGTCCCGCGCAGTCGCGCCCCGACGTGGCCAAAGCAAGGGCGAGCGCAGACGCGGGACTGTGCGGATTTGAATTCTGGCTCGACCCTGCAGAGATCCCGGCAGGGGCTGAGCGGATCAAGCTGAGCGCGCGAGCTGTGGGCATCCACGGAACAGCGGTCGAGTTGACCAAGAGCGCCGCACTCGATCGGGCCGGGACGCCCTCTGCAGATGTCCCCCAACGGCACCAGCCCGAGCATTGCGACGAGGACCTTCCGGTGCTACGCCAGCGAGTCCAAGACGTCATCTCCGCCAGCGCCCATCGCCCGACGTACCCACTCAGGCCGCTCATCTTCAGCCATCACCTCGGGTACGGAGGAGCGCAGCTGTTCATGACCGAGATACTCAGCATGCTGCGAGTCCAAACGGGCCTGGAGTGCGCCGTGGTCAGCCTGGAGGATGGCCCTCTCCGCGAGGTGCTCGAGTCGATGGACATTGCGGTACAGATCATCCAGCCCGACCCGATCCAGAGCCCCGTTGCGTACGAGGACGCGCTGTTGGAGCTGGCGGCGTGGGCCGCACCCCAGGGCTTCAACGCTGTCATGGTGAACACACTCGGTCCCTTTTTCGGCGTCGATCTGGCCGAGCGGCTCGGCATACCGGCCGTTTGGTTCGTGCATGAGAGCTTGGATCCGGCGGTCTGGTGGTGGCATGCCCACGGCGCGCCGCGTTCATATGCGTGGCGACGTATGCAACGCGCGATGAGGAATGCGGAGGCGCTCGTATTCCCAGCTGAGGGGACGCGCCGGCTGTTCCTCGACTACGCGGACGAGGACCGATTGATCACCGCGCCTATCGGGCTCATGCTCGACGAAATCGACCGCTACATCGAACGAGTCGACCGCCGTCAGCTGCGCCAGCGCCTGGACATCGCCGAGCAGGCAACGGTGATCCTGTGCCTAGGCACGATCGAGCCACGCAAGGGTCAGACGGCACTTGCGGTGGCATTCCGCGAGCTGGCGGAGCGATTTCCGGACGCCGTGCTCGTCCTGGTCGGCGAGACCGATCAGCGCCCGCTGGCACACATCGGCCACGAGCTTCGCCGGTTCACGGTGCGAGCCGGACTCCAGTCGCGCATCACGGTCTTGCCCCTGACGCCAGATCCCTACCAATGGCTCGCTGTCGCCGACGTGTTCGTGATGCCATCGGATATCGAGTCGCTCCCCCGGGTGGTGCTCGAGGCGATGGCTTTCGAGGTGCCGGTCGTGGCAACTTCCATCTTCGGCCTGACAGATCTGATCGAGGACGGCCGCACGGGATACCTGTGTGAAGCGGGCGACGTCGGCGCCCTACGCGACGCGCTCGAGCGCGTGCTGGCCAGCGGTCCTGAGGGCCGGCGCGCCGTGGCACGGGCCGCGGCCGAGCGTGTCCGCCGCGAGCACAACGCTCGTGACTACAGCAGGTGGATCGCGAGGTGGCTGGCTGGCCTGATCGCGTCTCACAGGCCACCGGCCCGAGAGTGACGTCCTAGTGAGACGGCAGTCTCCCGCTACGATCGGCGTCCGCATGACCGGTACGCCACTTGCAGCTAACGCATCCACGGGCGCGCCGTGCGCGCCGGACTGGAGTCCGGCGTGGCCGCCCTCTCACTTACGCCGGACCACCACCAGCGGCTCGCAGTCGCCAACGTCTTCGTGATGTCATCGATGGTCGAACCGCCGAGAAGATCGAGCCGTGCTAGGCGTCTCACTGAACGTCTCGCTGTGCGGGCTCAACTCGCGCTCGGCATCCGTGCGGTCTTCTCCACGCTCGAGGCTTTCGACAAGCGCTTGGAGCACCTGAGAGCAACAACCGAAGCACTCGATGAGCGTCTGAGAACTACAACCGAAGCACTCGATGAGCGTCTGAGAACTACAACCGAAGCACTCGATGAGCGTCTGAGAACTACAACCGAAGCACTCGATGAGCGGGTGAGGACCGCATCCGAGGCGATCGATCAAGCTACCGGTGCGAGCGAGCGTATGGAGGAGCGCATTGGCGTTGTCGACGGCCGTCTGCGGGCCGAGGCAACTCGGGTAAACGCGCTCGAAGTGCGCCTCGAGGAAGTACGCACCGATCATCTCTCACTGCAGCGCGAGTTCCCCGCCATAGAGCAGATCGTTTCGGCTGCCCGCCTCCGGCCTGCCATGTGGGGGGTTGCACTCGAGCCGTTTGTCGACGAGTTCGCTGGCAACGTGTACGGATTCCGCGGCGGCACGTCTGCGCCGCCTACCGAGCGCGACGTGTGCCGCCGGATGCTGGATTTGTTCCGCGCACCTCCGGCCGTGGTGCAAGACCGCCTACGACCCTATCTCGAGCTCATAGGTAATCGTGCCCCGGTGGTCGACATAGGGTGCGGCCGCGGCGATTTCCTCGACTTACTGCGCGAGCGAAACATAAGCTACATGGGTGTCGACCCCGACCCTGGGATGCTCGCAGCGGTGCGTGCGCGTGGGCACAGCGACATCTTCCAAGCCGACGCGAACGCATATCTGGAAAGCGTTCCTGACCGCAGTCTCGGCGCGGTCTTCTGCGCCTATCTGATCGAGCATCTGTCGGCCAGCTACCTGCTTCGCTTCATCGAGCTGTCGTTGGCGAAGCTCGAGCCCGGAGGGATCTTCATCGCCGAGACACCGAATCCGCACAGCGCCCACGCCAGCAAGGCCTTCTGGGCCGATATCACGCGCCGAGGGCCCGTATTCCCGGAGGTTGCCGTCGCCATCTGCTGGACGCTTGGATTTGGCTCGGCGTATGTCTTTCACCCCCATGGATCCGGTGACGCCGATGCGGACCGTTTCGTGGAGCGGGAGTTCGCACTTGTCGCAAAAAAGACGGATGAGGTAGATGGAGAGACGGGGCTAGATGAGCGCGACCAAGCCTGCGCCGCCTCGGACGCCGACGTGAAGGAGTGAATTGGCCGCGGAGCTGAGCGTGCGTGGGGCGATCCGCCGCTACGCCGACTTCCCCCGCTATCTGTGGGAGCGTTCAGGCGCGCGCAGCGTGCGACCGCGCCGCCGATTTAGCCCGAGCCCGCAGGCGCTGGCGAGGATCGGCGAGTGGGTGCGATCGCGCGGTGAACCTGCGATCAGCATCTGCATCCCAAGCACCGACCGTCTCGATCTGCTCGTACCGTGCCTCGAGTCGCTTGCTGCGACCTGCACGGAGGATCCCGTCGAGGTGATCATCGGCGACACGGAAAGCTGCGAGGAGACGCGCGAGGTGTACTCCCGCCTGGGGCTACCGACCGTGTCCCTTTCGCGGCCGTTCAACTTCTCGGTGGCATGTAATGCGATGGCCGCCGTGGTAAAGGGGGAGCGGCTGCTGTTCCTGAACAGCGACACCCACGCCGAAAGCAACGACTGGGTGAGGCGGTTGGTGGACTCCTCCGTGGATGAGGTGATTGGCGCCGCGCTGGTGTATCCGGGAACAAGACGACTGCAGCACGCGGGAGTCGAGGCCGTACGGCTCGACGGCGCCATACGGCCGAACGCCTACCCTCCACACGGGCACCGAAGCTCAACTCTTGGGGTTCAGAACATCGGCATCGGCAGGCGCCTGGACAAGCTGACATCTCAGCGCGTGAACGTGATGGCGGTGACCGGTGCATTTCTGTGCACGTCTCATGCGCTCTTCGATTCGCTCCAGGGCTTTGACGAGCTGTATCGCTCGGACCTCCAGGATTTCGACTACTGCCTGCGCGCTCGTGCGCGGGGAATACCGGTGATCTGCCGCCGTGACATCGTCTTTTCGCACCGGCACGCTGCCAGCCGAGGGCGTTACGAGTTCCCGGCCGAGGATTGGCAGCTGTTTCTGGAGCGGTGGAGCGGTGAGCTCGAGCGTCAGCTCGCCTCCAGTCCGAACGGCACACGCGTGACGCGCCGTCGGGACTGAATCACGCGGCGATGCCGCAGGGCTCCGGGCAGGCGGCAAGCCGCCTCGAGATAGCCGGCCAGCAGCTCCGGCTCGCGCAGCAGCGAATAACCGAGCGCCAGCAGCTCGTAGAGCAGCAGCGGGCCGGCATCGCGCAGCAGGTCCCGCGCCG
>CAWGQT010000022.1:0-96243 GCA_963824755.1 uncultured Solirubrobacterales bacterium
GGACCAGGATTCGAACCTGGGAAGGCAGTGCCATGTGGTTTACAGCCACACCCCTTTGACCGCTCGGGAATCCCGCCAGGGCGGTCTGAGTCTAGCGTTGGGCCTTACAGCCCGAGGCTGGCCGAGAAACCGCCCATATAGTCCGCTTTCTCGACCAGCCTCCCCAGGGGAGGCCAGGACAAAAGCTTATGAGGCGTCCCGCAGCCGCTGCGCCTCGGGCAGCGCCTCGAGCTTCTTCAGCGTGTGGTTCTCGATCTGCCGGATCCGCTCGCGCGTGACGTTGAACGCCCGGCCGACCTCCTCGAGCGTGTACGGCCGCTCGCCGGTCAGCCCGAAGCGCATCTCGATCACCTCGCGCTCGCGCTCGGGCAAAGCAGCCAAGGCACGACGAAGGTTCTCGCGCCGCAGATGCTCTGCCGCCAACTCGAAAGGCGACTCCGCGGTCTGGTCCTCGACGAAGTCGCCGAGCTCTGACTCCTCCTCCTCGCCGATCGGCTTCTCCAGCGAAATCGGCTGCTGGGCCATGCGCAGCACGTCGCGGACCTCACGGACGGTCGTCTCCAACTCGATCGCGATCTCGTGCGGCGTCGGCTCGCGACCCAGCTGCTGCACCAGCTGGCGCTCGACGTGCACGACCTTGTTGAGCTTCTCGACCATGTGCACGGGGATCCGGATCGTGCGGCCCTTGTCCGCGATCGCGCGCGTCACGGCCTGGCGGATCCACCAAGTGGCGTAGGTCGAGAACTTGTAGCCGCGGCGGTAGTCGAACTTCTCGACTGCGCGGATCAGCCCCATCGACCCTTCCTGGATCAGGTCCAGGAACGTGAGCCCGCGACCGAGATACGACTTCGCGATCGAGACCACCAACCGCAGGTTGGCCTCGATCATCTGCTGCTTGGCGAGCATGTCGCCGCGCTCGATCCGCCGCGCGAGCTGCACCTCCTGCTCGGCGGTCAGCAACTCGACCCGTCCGATCGAGCGCAGGTACAACCGCAGCGAGTCGAGCGACGGCTCGACCGTCAGGTCGATCTCGACCTTCTTGCGTGCCCCGGGCTGCGGCTCGTTCGCGGCCGTCGCGCCCGCCTCCACACTGGACCCCTCGGACCGAGCCAATCGACCGTCCCCGTCGACGACATCGATTCCTTGATCGTCGAGGTACGCGTGCAGCTCCTGGAACTGCTCCTTGCTTACATCGACATCCTCGAGGGATGCCTCGATCTCCGCGAACGTCAGGAACCCTCGCTCCTGACCTGCCGCGATCAGCGGACGAAGCTCGTCCAGCTCCGTGATCGGAGCCTCGTCACTCAACAACACCATTGCCTTATTGCTCACGGCCCCTGAGCTCCTCCCAGACGTGGTTCAAGCACCCGACCAGGGCGACTCCCTCTCTCTGCTCCACCCAAACTGAGCGCCGAGTGATACCACAATCCTGCCGGTTGTCCAGATCTGGGAGCGTTTGCGTCCACCACGGGGTCTCTACGCTTAAGCTCATGACCGCCAATCGCCTCTCCCTGATCGACGTCCAAGCACAGCCGCCATCGCTCGCGTTGAGCCTCTCGCGCGTCGGCGTCACGGGCGTCGAAAAAGTGATCCGGATCCGCCAGAACGGGAGCGAGCAGCTGTTCTCCGCCCGTTTCGAATGCGTCGTCGACCTCGGTCCAGAGCAAAAGGGCGCACACATGTCGCGCTTCGAAGAAGTGGTCAACGATGCGATCGGCGAGGTGGTCCTCAACGAGACGACGTTCAAGGCCGAGACGCTCGCCGAGCACATCGCGCAACTCGTGCGCGACCGTCAGGGCGCGCGGCATGCGGAGGTCAACGTCGAGGCGCGCTTCCCAGAGCACAAGCCGGCGCCCATTTCCGGGATCCAGACGCAGGAGCTCTACACGCTGCACGGCTCGGCGATCGCGGGCGAGCGCGGGACGCGCAGGCTGATCGGCGTCACGGCGCAGGGCATCACCGCATGTCCGTGCGCCCAGGAGCTGGTGGCCGGCGCAGCCCGCAGGCGCCTCGAGAACGAGGGCTTCGACGGCGACGAGATCAACCGCATCCTCGAGGCCGTGCCCGTCGCGACCCACAACCAGCGCGGCCTCGGCACGCTGCACATCGGTTGCACCGAGCTGTGCGACGACGAGATCGACGCCACCACCCTGCTCGAGATCGTGGAGGGCTCGATGTCCTCGGAGATCTACGAGCTGATGAAGCGCGCCGATGAGGCGCAGGTCGTCGAGAAGGCCCACCGCCGTCCGCGGTTCGTCGAGGACTGCGTACGGGAGATGATCAGAGGCGTGATCGAGCGCTTCCCCGAGCTCGACGATCGTGCGTTCGTCTCCGCCCGTCAGGTCAACCTCGAGACGATCCACCAACACAACGTCGTCGCCGAGCGGTTCGGCACGCTGGGCGAGATCCGCCAGGAGCTGGCGACCGGCCTGACGGCGCCGGTCCACACGAGCCGCCGCACCTGGCTCGACGCGCTCGACTAGCGGCGCGAGCTCCCGCGAGCCCGGCGCACCGCGGCGGACAGCCGGCGTCCGGGCTGCGTCACCTTCCAGCTGAGCGAATCCTCGAGCGACGCGATCCGCGCTTCGCACGCGGCGATCCGCGCCTCGTAGGCCTCCGCCTGCTCCGCCCGAGCCCGCTCGTTCAGCTCGCCGACGAACTTCAGCTCGTCCACCCATATCCGCTCCAGCTGGCGGATGTTGTGGCGCACCGCGAGGTACTCCCGCGGGTCGTCCGACGGCCGCTCGATGTCCTCGGTCGTCAGCTCGACATCCCGCTTGCGCATCACCGCCCACGAGAAGTTCTGGAACTGAGGAGCGATCGAAACGATCTCGAACGCCCGGCCCCAGTGCTCGCGCACCCACCATTCCGACATCAGCACCGCCGGGCCGCCGCTCTCCCAGTCGCGGTTGTGATGAAGGACGTTCATCCCGACGCGATCCTCGACCCACGGCTCCTTGGCGAACCATTCCGACACCCACCGGCCCATGAACGTCGCGATCAGGATTCCATCGGGCCTGAGCATCCGTTGCAGCTCGAGCAGCCAGGCGGACGAGTTGAAGGTCAGGTGCGTGAACACCGAGATCGCGTAGATCAGATCGAACGTCCCGTGCTCCAGCCCGAGCGGCGGCACGTACACCGACTGCCATGCATGGAATGGCGGGCACATGTTGTTCTGCAGCCAATCGATGCTCGGTCCGTCGATGTCGCACCCCCAGAACTCGGCGGTCTCCGCCTCCGGAGCGAAATGCCGCAGCGTCCGTCCCGCGCCGCACCCGAAGTCGAGCACGCGCTTGCCCTCGAACGACCAATCCGACGGGAGCAGCCGCACGACCTGGCGCTTGGTCTGCGCGCCGAGCTCCTCGTACGCCGCATCCAAGTCGCTCCAGCCCTCGACGGCGAACACCCGGCGCGCCAGCTCCCGCGGCGGCAGCGGCAGATCCACGGTGCTCACGCGTGGGTCCCCGAAGTGCGATCCGCGCCCCGCCCGGCGCCCATGTGCCGCCGCAGGCCGAAGAAGTAGTCGGCTCCGGAGAGCACGGTGATCGCAACGGTCACGTAGACGAGCACCGATAGCCACGCCGGATGGCCATCGACCGCGATCAGGCACAGCACCATCGCGACCTGGAACAGCGTCTTCAGCTTGCCGAGCGGACTCGCCGAGATCACCACGCCCTGCTCGGTCCCGACGGCGACGCGCAGCACCGTGACCGCGAACTCGCGGGCGATGATCACCATCGCCACCCACGCCTCGAGCCGTCCCAACGACACGAGCGCGACGAGCGCCGCGATGATCAGCAGCTTGTCGGCGATCGGATCCATCAGCTTGCCGAACGTCGTCACCCAGTTGCGCGAGCGCGCCAGATAACCGTCGATCGCGTCGGTCAGCGACGCCACGGCGAACACGATCGCCGCCAGCAGATCGCCGTCGGAGCTCTTCTCGAGCAGCGCAACGACAAGCACCGGCACCAGCAGGATGCGGATCACCGTCAGGACATTGGGAACGTTGAGCGGAACCAAGAACAGTCATCATTGCAGCCGATGCGCGCCGTCGTGCTCGATGCACAGAACGAACCCCTGCGAGTAACAGCGCTTCCCGACCCCACCCCGGGGCCGGGCCAGCTGTTGCTGAAGGTCAAGGCGTGCGGGGTGTGCCGGACCGACCTGCATCTGCGCGACGGGGAGATCGAGGCCACGAAGCTGCCGGTCGTCCTCGGACACCAGATCGTTGGCGAGACCGAGGACGGCCGGCGGGTCGGCGTGCCGTGGCTCGGATGGACCGACGGCGATTGCCGCTTCTGCACCTCCGGGCGCGAGAACCTCTGCCTGAACGCCAGATTCACCGGCCGCGACATCGATGGGGGGTTTGCCGAGTACACGGTCGCCGACGAGCGCTTCTGCCTGCCGCTGCCCGACGAGCTCCCCGACGAGCGCGCCGCGCCGCTCCTGTGCGGCGGGTTGATCGGCTACCGCGCTCTGCGCCTCGCCGGCGACGCGCCCCGCCTCGGCCTGTACGGCTTCGGCTCGGCGGCGCACATGATCTGCCAGGTCGCCGTCTACCAGGGCCGCAAGGTGTTCGCGTTTACACGCGATGGCGATGAGCGCACGCAGGAGTTCGCGCGCTCCCTCGGCGCCACCTGGGCCGGGGGCTCGAGCGAGGCGCCGCCCGAGCCGCTCGACGCCGCGATCATCTTCGCCCCCGCTGGCCCGCTCGTCCCCCAGGCGCTCAAGGTCCTCGACCGCGGCGGCTCCGTCGTCTGCGCGGGCATCCATATGTCGGACATCCCGTCGTTCCCCTACGACGACCTGTGGCAAGAGCGCCAGATCCGCTCGGTCGCCAACCTGACGCGAGAGGACGGACACGAGTTCCTGGCGCTCGCACCGAAGGTGCCGGTCGTCACGAGCATCACGACGTACCCGCTCGAGCAGGCAGAGCAGGCGCTGGCCGATCTGCGCGCCGGCGTGTTCGAGGGCACCGCGGTGGTAATCCCGTAGGCTCCAAGACATGCCCCTAGTCCCGATGGTCATCGAGCGGACCGCGCGCGGCGAGCGCGAGTTCGACATCTACAGCCGCCTGCTCAACGAGCGGATCGTCTTCCTCGGCACGCCGATCGACGACATGGTCGCGAACCTGATCGTCGCGCAGCTGCTGCACCTCGAGTCCCAGGACCCAGATAAGGACATCTCGATCTACATCAACAGCCCGGGCGGGTCGATCTACTCGGGTCTGGCGATCTACGACACGATGCAGTTCATCAAGCCTCCGATCCAGACGATCTGCATCGGCGTCGCGATGTCGATGGGATCGCTGCTGCTGACCGGCGGCGCCAAGGGCAAGCGGTTCTCGCTGCCCAACAGCCGCCTGCTGATCCACCAGCCGTCGGCCGGCTTCGAGGGCCAGTCGTCAGACATCGAGATTCACGCGCGGGAGATCCTCAAGGTGCGCGAGCGGATCGACGAGATCTACGCCCATCACACCGGGCAGTCGATCGAGCAGGTCCACCGCGACATGGAGCGCGACCGCTTCTTCAAGCCCGACGAGGCCGTCGAGTACGGCCTGATCGACCGCGTTATCGACCACCACTAAATTGGAGGACGGGCCGCATGCGGCCCGTCCCCGACCGGTGCATGCACCGGTCGGCCGGCGGTGCATGCACCGCCGGAACACCACAACGCACTACGTCGCAGGCGCCCGGCGAAGCCTCCCCGAGCCCTGGCCGCGGGTCTCCGCGGGCTCAGGCCTGACCGGACGGCTGAACGCCCAGAACAGCATCAGCGCCGCGAACACGAGCATTCCCAGGCCGGCCCACAGGTCGATGTTGATGCCGTCCCCAGGACGACGACGAAGTAGATCGCGAGGATCGCATAATCAACTGCACCGGGGTTCAGTCTGAGCATGTTGTCCTCCCTTGTGAGAGGAGGACTACCCGACTCGGTGCTCGATGATTCCCAGTCGCTCGATTTCGATCTTGATGTGGTCGCCCGACGTCAGGAACCTCGGCGGATCGAAGCCAATCCCGACGCCGCTCGGCGTCCCGGTCAGGATCAGATCACCCGGCCGCAGCGTGCACGTTTGCGCGATGAACGCGACCAGCTCATCGCACCCGAAGATCAGGTCGCACGTGTTGCTGTCCTGGCGCAGCTCGCCGTTGACCCAGGTTTTCAAGTCCAGGTTGCCGGGATCCGGGACCTCGTCGGCCGTCGTGATCCACGGACCGTAGGGGCAGAAGGTGTCGGCACCCTTCGCGCGCGTCCACTGAGGCTCGCGGCCCTGTAAGTCGCGGGCGGTGACGTCGTCGGCGATCGTGTAGCCACCGATCTGCCCGCCCTCACCGATCACGATCGTCAGCTCACCCTCGTAATCGAGGCGCCGAACGACCTCGGGACAAATGATCGGGCCGCCGGGGGGCGCCACCGAGCCGCGCACCTTGACGAATACGAGCGGCGCCTCTGGCTGCTGGGCGCCCGTTTCCTCGACGTGCTTGGCGTAGTTGAGGCCGATCGCGTAGACCGTGCCTGGGTCGGGGACCGGCGCGAGCAGCGTCACGTCGCTGGTCGGCCAGGCACCCGCGCCCGTCCGCGGCTCGGCGCCGGCGAGGACGTCCCGAACCGTCAGCTCGCCGTCGAACACGAGCACCTGATCATCGACCACCTGCCCGGCGCACGGAGCTCCATCCGGTGGCTGGAACGTCGCAAGCTTCATGCTCGCGACAGCCTATGTGTTTCAGGCGACTCCCGCCTCGACCTTGCTCGAGGCTTGAACGTGCGTGACCGGCAGGCCGATCGCTCGAGCCTTACTGATCAGATCGAGCTTCAGCCAGCGCGAGATGCCGAGCGGCAGCGTCGAGATGATGAGCTCGTCGTAGTTGCCGAGGTTGACGGCGTCGTGGATCGCCATCAGCGGCTCGGCGTCGCCAAGGCTGCCGGTCACCTCGCTGCCGGCGGCTTCGCTCAGCTTCGGCAGCGCGGTGTCGAGCACGGACTGGGCCTCGTCGGTGCCCGCCTCGTGCGGATCGACGACCTTGTGCATCCCGTGCGGCTGGCGGGGTACGACGAGATGGAATCGCGCTGGAGAAGCGGCAGCGCGTTCCCGGACCGCTGAGAGGAGTCCCGGCGTGGCCGCCGTCTGATGCGCGACGACGAGGACATGGGCCGGTTCAGACATGGCACTTACCTCCGGCAGGCGTTGCAGTGTGTGCCGATTGTTACACCGGGCTACCCGCCCGACAAGTGCTGCAGCGACTGACCTCGGGGGGGCGGGTCGGCCGCGACCAGCTGCGGCACCGTCACCAGCTGATAGCCGCGCCTGCGCAGACCGCTGATGATCTCGGGCAGGGCTGCGATCGTCTGGGTGCGATCGCCGCCCCCGTCGTGCAGTTCGACGATCCTGCCGGACTGGGCGTTCGCGAGCACGTTGGAGACGATCGCTCCCGTGCCTGGACGGCGCCAGTCGCCGGGGTCGATCGACCACAGCACCATCAGCATGTGCATCTGTTTGAGGAACGACAGCGTGGTCGAGTCATAGACGCCGTACGGCGGTCTGAACAGGGTCGGGGCGGGCGCACCCAGGTGTTCCATGCGCACCGCAACATCGTGCAGCTGGGCGTACTGGAAGGCGGCGCTGTAGTGCGTCAGCCAGGCGTGGTTTTCGGTGTGGTCCCCGATCACGAAGCCGTGCCGCAGCTCATCGCGCAGTCCATCGGCGAAGTCGTTCAGCTGCTGGCCGACGATGAAGAATGTCGCCGGCACGTGCTCCTTGACCAGGATGTTGACGATCTGCGGCGTGTACGGGCTCGGGCCATCGTCAAAGGTCAGCGCGATCATCCGGTGCCGGCCGACGCCCTGGCTGATGAACGGGGTGTACACGAGAACGGACTGGATCGCGCGGTCGTCGCGACTGAGCGCCGGCGCCCGGTGGATCACCCGGTGCGCGCGGTGGGACTTCGCCTGTTCGTGCTTGACGGTGGCGCTGGTCCCCGCCGCCGCCGTCCCCGCCGTCCCCGCCGTCGCGGTCGAACTGTTCTTGCTCGAATGCACCACCAGGAACACAATCGCCGCCACCGCCACGGCGATCACGAGCAGGGCGGTCGCGCGGCGCCGCCGAATCTGGGCGCGCCGCCGCCGGCGGCGACCGCTGTCGCTAAGCGGCGACAGGCGCAGGCGATTGGGCTCACTTTGGAACGTGCGCCGGCTACTCACCGGCGTCACCATAGCGAGGGCCTGGACGACTGACGGGCCCTGGGCGCGAGCGCCCAGAAATCAGGTCAACCGGGCCGCTAGGCTCCTCGCGCCCATGTGCGCGATCGCCTGGATCGAGATCTGCGGGTTGACGCCAGAGGCGGTCGGGAACGCGGAACCATCGAACACGTACAGGTTCGCCACGTCCCAGGTCTGACCATCCGGGTCGCAGGCCGAGGTCGCCGGCGATCCGCCCATCCGCGCCGAGCCCATGATGTGGAACGAGCCCAGGACGAGCTCGCCGGGGCCGAACCCGGCCGAGTCGACATCTGCCATGAACCCCTGGCGCCCCGCGGCTTTGCCAGGCTCGTACGAAGCAAGCCGCGCCTGCGAGGAGAAGATCCGCCTGGCGCCGGCAGCCTCGAGGATCTGAGCACCCCCGTCGATCCCAGTCCGCACGTGACCGGCGTCGAACGGTGAGAGCTTGTAGCGCACGATCGGCTCGCCGTCGCGGCCCACCCGCACCTCGCCTCCATCGCGGTCGCGTAACAAAATGCCCATCGGCACGGTGCTCGACAGCCCCTCCATCAGCCTGAAGTGCTGGCCCGCTCCCCGCCACGGCGCGAACGAGATGAACAGGTGCGGATGGTTGGCGGCGGTTTCGTACTTGACCCCGTAGCCGCCGTCGAGGTGGCGATGCTGGTCGGAGTACAGCGCCTGCATCACCCCTTCCCAGGGCTTGAGCTCCTCGTCGAACACCCCCCAAACGGCGGTCGCGGGATGCAGCCTGAGGTGCTTGCCGATGTTCGGGTTCGAGAGGCCCGAGCGCTTCAGCAGAGCCGGGGTGTGGATCGCGCCGGCCGCCGCGACGACCGCCTTTGCCCGGACCGTAATGTGGTGGCCCTCGACCGTCCGCCCGGCGATCCCGCGGGCCATGCCCCCCTCGACCAGCACTCGGTCGACCTTTGTCCGGACGATCAGGCGCGCCCCGGTGGAGTTGGCGTCCGACAGCCACGTCTTGACCACCGACTGCTTCGCGCCCACCCGGCAGCCCAGCCCGCAGTAGCCGCACTCGCGACCCTGCGCGCAATGGCGGACCCCGCGCGGCATCGCGTCGACGTGCCAGCCGAGCTTCACGCAACCCTCCTGCAGCTTGCGCTCGCGGGTCGAGGGCTCGTTGTGCTCCTGATTTACTCCGAGACGCTCGCACACCGCGTCGAGGCTCGCGCCGTAGTCGTCGGACGTGAACGCCGGCACTCCGTAAGACGCCCATTCGGCGCGGACGTCGTCGGGGGTGCGGAACGAGGTCGAGTAGTTGACGACCGTCCCGCCCCCCAGGCACGAGCCCGCCAGCAGCCCGACGCTTTGGTCATGCGAAGCCTGCGGCGCTCCCATGTAGAAGCGGGTCAATGCTCCCAGCTCTGAGCCGTCGAAGTCCTGATCGTCGTAGTAGTCGCCTGACTCGATCACGATCACGTCGAGCCCCGCTGCCGCCAGCACCCCGGCCGCGGCACCGCCGCCGGCGCCCGACCCGACGATCACCACATCGCACTCGAGCGAGCTGTCGTGCTCGATCGGTGTGACCGTCAGCGCCTTCTGCGGCGCGTCCGCGTAGGTCCCGAGCGGACCGTCGTAGCCGATCGCATCCCACGCCGGGTTGCGTCCGCCGTCGGGCGTGCCGAGCATGTAGTAGAAGAGCAGCGCTCCCTTGCGCAGCGCCTGGAACACGGCCCGCCGCTGCGGCAGGCGCGAATCGCCCCACTTCAGCAGCACCTGCTCGCGCTCGGCCGGCGTGAGCGACCCGAAGCGCTTGAACCCCGCGCCACCGAGAGCACCCATCCCCGGGGTATCCCACAGCGAGAGCAGCATCCCCAGCTGCTTGCGCTCGGCCTCGCGTGGATTGAGCTCGACCGCGGCGAGCAGCGCATCCGCGACGCCGAGGTCGCGGGCGCTGGGCAGTTGGTCCCCCGAGGGGCAGAACGCGTCGCAGATGTCCTGCAGCGCACCGCGCTGGCGTTCGTTCATCGGTCGTCCCTCCCGCGCCAAAGATCGTTGTCTGATAACATTATTCGCATGTCCAACTATTCTACCGCAGGGGTCGAGGGACTCGCAATCGAATCCTCTCAACTCGTCCGCGAGTTCCGCAAGGGACCGCGCGCCGTCGACGGAATCGATCTGGCTGTGGCCACCGGCGAGATCTACGGCTTTCTCGGCCCCAACGGCGCGGGCAAGTCGACCACGGTGCTGATGCTCACGACCCTGCTGCCGCCGCGACGGCTACACGGCGTTCCAGTTCGCGTTCGTGCTGATCCAGTCGGCAGCGTTCGGCGGCGTGTTCACTGGGTTCGGGATGATGATGGACTTCGAGTACGGGTTCGCCCGCCGCCTGATGCTGGCGGTGCCGAACCGCGTGTCGATCATCGCCGGCTACAGCATCTCGGCGCTGGTCCGGGCGCTGTTCACGATGGCGCTGCTGTTCACCGTCGCGCTGATCACCGGGATGAGCGTCAGCGGCGACGGCATCGACCTGTTCGGCCTGGTCGGCCTCGCGCTGATCGTCAACCTGTCCGCCGGGCTGTTCGCCGCCGGCATCGCGCTTCGCACGCGCTCGATCCAGGCTGGTCCGCTGGCGCAGACGCCGGTGTTCTTGATCCTGTTCCTCGCGCCGGTGTACGTGCCGCTGGCGCTGCTGTCCGGCTGGATCCACGCTGTCGCCAGCGTCAACCCGACGACCGCCCTGCTCGACGGGGCGCGATCGTTGCTGTCGGGCAGCGGAGGCGGGATCGCGCTGGCGTTCGGCGCGGGGTTGCTGTTCGCGCTGCTGCTGGCGCCGTTCGCGGTGCGCGGGATGCGGCGGGCGGAGGACGCTGGCGGAGCGTCGTAGGGCTGTGCAGCGCTTGTAACTCAACAGCCCTGATCGATGGGCGGCCTCACTGCTGGGGAGGGGGCGGCTGCGGCGAGAACGACCAAAACGCTCAACAGCGGCATTCGTGGCCGGCGTTCTTGAGCAACGCGGTCGCTATGGCAGCCACATTGCTCATGAGCGGCGCGGGGTTCGATCGCTCTTGAGCGAAATGGTCGTTCCGAGGGCCGATCAACCCCGCCAAGGCGCAAGAGCCCCCCGTACCCCGGGCGAAATCGAGCGTTGGAGCACTGCCTGGAGCGCCTCGAGCCCGGCCGCGCTCTCTCGCGCCGCCTAGCCCAGTCGGTACTCGCCGCGCGCCACGAGCACCGCTGAACCGCCGACCAGCACCTGGTCGATCCGCTCGTCGGAGCCCTCGACGCGAGCCTGCAGCAGGGAGGGTCGGGCGACCTCCTCTCCCTGGCGTATCTGCAACTGCTCGCCGAATGCGGTCAGCCCGTGACGGACCAGGTGAACCGCGAGCGGGCCGGCGGCCGAGCCGGTCGCGGGATCTTCGGCAACGCCGAGTGCTGGCGCGAACATCCGCGTCTTGACATGCCCGTCGTCGTCGTAGGCGAAGCAGTTGACGCCGACCTCGCCGAATGCGCTCATTGCGCGAAGATCGGGCTGCAGCTCGGCGACAGCGTCGAAGCTCGGGAGCATCACGTATACGAACACCGGGCCGTTGCGGTACACCTCGATCGGCAACTCCGAGCGCTCGACGCCGACCGCCGCCAGCAGCTCAGCAGCCCGCTCGAACGGCTCGGGCACCGGGATCGGCTGCTCCATCTCGCCGTACACGATCTGGTCGTCCTCGCGGGTCAACCGCACGGGCACGATCCCGGCGCCCGTCTGCAACCGCACCAGCGACGCGTCGAGCCGCTCGCCGACGACGAACGCCGACCCGAGCGTCGGATGTCCCGCGAATGGAAGCTCGGCCGAGGGCGTGAAGATCCGGATTCCGGCGTCGGCCTGCGCATCCTCGGGTGGCACCACGAACACGGTCTCCGACAGGTTCAGCTCGCGGGCGGTGCGTTGCATCAACCGCTGGGGGACGGCGGCGCCCTCGGTGAACACCGCGAGCTGGTTTCCCTCGAGTGGGACATCGGTGAACACGTCGAGGATCACGTAGGGATGCATGCTCAGCCCTTCACCAGCTTCGACAACCGCGTTAGCGCAGCGATCGTGCCGGTGCCGCTCGTCGTCGAGTCCATCTCGAACCCGGATCCTACTGGGGGTTTAGCGTCGCAGCACGCTCCAGACCGGCATCGCGTTCCTGGCGCAGCCGCTGGTGGCGCGGGGGCCGCCTAGTGGGGCTAGCTCTGCGACCACGGTTACTCGTCCGCCATCGCCAGCAACGTGGTCACGGTCGTCCAGTTGCGGGCGGTCGCGACGGTGCCCAGACCCTTGTCCGCGACCTTGGCCCACAGCTTCGAGCGCGCGACGCCCTCCGGGTGCCACGCGTACAGCTCCCGGCCGATCGCGACGAAGCGCTCGGGGTCGGTCGCGAGGCCGTTGAGCCGCTCGATCGTCGCTGGATCGAGCTCGGACTCAAGGAAGCTCACCTGGTAGCGCTTGGGGTTATCCGCGACGCCGGCGAGCGGGTTGCGGGCCACCACCTCGGCCAGCTCGTCGCGAGTTCGCACCACGACCGCGATCTCGAGCCCAAAGCTGTCGGCGATCAACCGCCGGCACTGGCTCACCAGCTCGCCCTCGGAGGCATCGCTCGAGAGGACGATGTTGCCGCTCTGCACGTACGTGCGGACGTCCTCGAACCCGGCCTCGCCCAGCACCCGGCGGAGCTGGGGCATCGCGATCCTGTTGTTCGGACCGAGGTTGATCCCCCTCAGCAGCACCGCCTGACGCACCGCTCGAGGGTACCGCTGGCCGGGCACGGAGAGCTGTTCAGCGACGTCGCCTAGAAAAGCGGCTCTTGCCCCGCGATCTGCGCCGGGTCATAGCGGCCGGCTGAGCGCTGTCCGAGCGCGGCAGCGACGTCGCGCGCGATCGCGCCCTCCGAGCGCGATGCGACGATCGGCTCCTCGATCCCCTCGACGTGCACGAGCGTGCGCCGGCCGTCGCCGCGATCAACGCCCTCGAGCGGGACCAGCGCGAACACCCGGTCGGCACGCACGAACTTCCCGTATCCGAGCGGGATCATGGGGACGGGGCCACGGGCCATCTCGTGCGCATCGTAACCCCAACCTATGTGGGCGATCGCACATAACAAGTCGGGTCGCCGGGTAGTCATGGTGGGGTCTATGCCGGAGGAGTTGCCAGGGGAGGCGCAGGACGCGTTCGAGCGCGGCAACGAACTGGTCTCACACGGGGATGTGGACGGCGCACTGGACGCCTACCGGGAGGCCGACGAGGCGGGACATCCGACGGCAGCGGCCTGTCTCGGGGTGCTGTACGAGTCGCGCGGTGAGATCGACGCCGCCAAGGCGGCATACCAGCGGGCCGACGAGCGCGGCGACGGAGTTGGGGCGATGCGCCTCGGGCTGCTGCTCTCGCGGGAAGGCGACTGGGAGCAGGCACCAGGGTCCCACGTACGCCGGGCGTGCACACGTGCCCGCCGGCGAGACGTTCAGCCGCAGCCCGCAACCGAGCCCGCCCACCCCCGTGCCCCCGTACAACCCGTCGAATCCGTAGCGGCGCTAGTCGCCGAGGATCACGGCGAGCCGGCGCTCGAGCGCCTCCGCGAGCACATCGCGCACGGCACCCTGCTCGAAGCGCTCGACCAGCGCCGAGAGAAAACCCTCGATCACAAGCCGCTTGGCAAGCTCCTCGCGCAGGCCGTGCGACCGCAGGTAGAAGAGCTGCTCGGGGTCAACCTGCGCGACCGCCGCGGCGTGCGTGCAGCGCACGTCGTTGGCCTGGATCTCGAGTCCCGGAATCGCATCTGCGTGCGCCCGCTTCGACAGCAGCAGGTTGCGGGACTCCTGGAACGCGTCGGTCTTCTGCGCACCGGGATCGACGATGATATTGCCCTTCCAGACCGCGCTCGAGCGACCGGTCAGCACGCCGCGGAAGGCCAGATCGCTGGTCGTGTTCGGCGCCGCGTGCTCCTGGGTGGTGTCGAAGTCGATGTGCTGGCGGCCGTGCGTCGCGTAGGCGCCGGTGACCCGGGCCTCCGAGCCCTCGCCGACCAGCCGCGTCTCCATCAGAACGTGCCCGGACCGTGAGCCGAAGCCGAGCGCGACCCAGTCGAGCGAGGCGTCGCGACCGACGATGGCGCGCTGGGCGCCGAACACCCAGCTGCGCTCGGACAGCGACTGTCCGGATACGTAGCGCAGCTGCGCGGCGTCCCCGACCACCAGGTCGGTCGCGATGTTGAAGACGCCGTCCACGTCCTCGGATGCCGACAGCGACTGCTCCCAGACCTCCGCTCTCGCACCCTCCTCGAGCACCACCCGGGTCCGCTGGTTGACGATCGTTCCGTCATGCATCTGAACGGCTCTCAGCGGAATCGGTGCCTCGACCGTGACCCCGCGGCCGACGGTGACGGTCGTGCCCTCGGCATCCACCTCGACGGAGACTCCCGCGGGCAGCTCGGGCCGCTCGAGGCTCCATAGCTCAGCGACGCCGCCCTCGCGCTGCACCACAGCGGGCTCGTACGAACCGAGGTCGAGCCCCGAGAGGTCCGTGAACTCCCAGCCCGGCCGCCCTTTGAAGCTCGGCAGCTGGATTGGGGCCCGCCCGCCCACCCCCAACCGCCCGCTAGCCAATCGAGCCCTCCATCTGCAGCTCGATCAGCCGGTTCATCTCGACGGCGTACTCCATCGGAAGCTCCTTGGTGATCGGCTCGATGAAGCCGTTGACGATCAGCTTGGAGGCCTCGTCCTCGGGAATGCCGTGCGACATCAGGTAGAACAGCTGGTCGTCGCCGACCTTCGAAACGGTCGCCTCGTGACCGACGTTGACGTCGTCCTCGCTGATGCGGATCGTCGGGTAGGTGTCAGAGCGCGAGTGCTCATCCAGCAGCAATGCGTCGCAGACGACCTTCGAGTGGGCGCCGTGGGCGCCCTTGGCGATCTCGAGCAGGCCGCGGTAGGAGCCCCGGCCGCCGTCCTTGGAGATCGACTTGGCGAAGATATTCGAGGTCGTGTTCGGCGCGGCATGGATGATCTTCCCGCCCGCGTCCTGGTGCTGGCCCTTGCCGGCAAACGCAATCGAGAGGATTTCGCCGTGCGCCCGCTCGCCCATCAGGTAGACGCTCGGGTACTTCATCGTGAGCTTCGAGCCGAGGTTGCAGTCGACCCACTCGACGGTGGCGTCCTCGTAGGCGACCGCGCGCTTCGTGACGAGGTTGAAGACGTTCTGCGACCAGTTCTGGACGGTCGTATAGCGGATCCGGGCGCCCGGCTTGGCAAGCAGTTCGACGACGGCCGAGTGCAGGCTCGATTTGCTGTATGTCGGGGCGGTGCAGCCCTCGACGTAGTGCACGTATGAGCCCTCGTCCGCGATGATCAGCGTCCGCTCGAACTGACCCATCGACTCGGTGTTGATCCGGAAGTAGGCCTGCAGCGGCATCTCGACGTGGACTCCGGGCGGCACGTACACGAACGAGCCGCCCGACCACACGGAGCTGTTGAGCGCCGCGAGCTTGTTGTCGTTGGGCGGGATCACGGTCGCGAAGTACTCGCGCACGAGATCCTCGTGATCGCGCAGGCCCGAGTCCATGTCCTTGAAGATCACGCCCTGCTTCTCGAGGTCCTCGCGGACCTGGTGGTAGACGACCTCGGACTCGTACTGGGCGCCGACGCCCGAGAGGAACTTGCGCTCGGCCTCGGGGATGCCGAGGCGATCGAACGTGTTCTTCACATCCTCGGGCACGTCGTCCCAGGAACGCTCGGCGCGCTCGGAGGCACGGACGAAGTAGTGAATGTCGCCGTAGTCGACCTCCTGCAGCAGCGGCGAGCCCCAGGTGGGCTGCGGCCGGCTCAAGAAGTGGTCGAGCGCCTTGAGGCGGAACTCGCGCATCCAGGCGGGCTCTGACTTGAACTCGGAGATCTTCTCGACGATCTCCCGGTTCAGGCCCTTGGGCGCCTTGTACAGGTAGTTCTCGGCGTCGTGAAAGCCGTAGCGCTCGGTGTAGTCAGCGTTGATCTCCCGAAGCCGCTCGTTCTCGCTAATAGCCACTACTCCACCTCCAGCTTGATCTTCTCGTCCTCAATGATCACCGGAAAGGTGTCCACCGGAACATACGCGGGCAATGTCAGGGGCTTGCCGGTCTTCAGGTCGAACAGCGAGCCGTGTCGCGGACATTCGATCGTGCACGCCTGCTCGTCCAGCTCGCCCTCGACCAGCGGGCCGTCGTCGTGCGAGCACCGGTCCTCGATCGCGTACACGGTGCCGGCGCAGTTGAACACGCCGATCTCGAGATCCTCGTGCTCGACCAGGCGCACCTCGCCCGGCGCGAGCTCATTCAGAGGGCAGACCTCGATGATTTGTGGCACTTGATCCAAGTCCTAGCGAATTGATCGGATTTCCCTAGGGATCATAGCGGTCCGGGCCCAGGCCGCCGCCGCCGGAGACGGGCGCACCGGTGATCCGCTCGATCCGCTCGGACAGCCCGCATCACCCGGTCGCTCGATCCGCTCGGACGGCCCGCTACCACCGGTCGATGTCGATTGTCAGCCTAGTTCGCGGACAATCGACATCACCCCGCTGGAGGGACGGACCGCCAGGGTGCCGCTAGGCGGGGCGCGCCCGCTCTTCCAAGCCCTCCGGAGGCCCGATCGTCGCCGCCTCGGGCCCGAATTCCTTCTCGTAGTGCGGGTGGACCTCCTTCCAGACGGTCGAGGACTGCTGGTCAGCCGGGCGCCCGTCAAGCTCGGCGGCCAGCCCATCGAGACAGGCATGCCAACCGGCGGCATCGCGGGCGCCTTTGCCCCGCTCCTCGAGCGTGTCGAGCAGCGTCAGCACGGTGCCCTCCTCGCTGGGCTTCAGCTCGATCCGCAGCAGGTCAGGACCCCATGTGAACTCGAGCAGCCGCGGCGGCTCGAATGCACGCATCTCGCCATCAAATGGCTCGAGGAAGTTGTCGCGAAACGAGAATCGCAGCGGCGCTCCCGCCTTGCGCTGGCCCTCGATCGTGGTCGGGAACCAGTGCTCGAGGTGCTCGGGCTCGGTCACGGCACGCCACACCTTCTCGGGCGGGTGGGGAAGTGTGCGGGTGAAGCGCAACCGCCAGCGGGCGTCGTCGAGCTGTTCGATCGTTCCGTACATGTGTCTCCCACCTTCAGTCGTCGGTCATCGTCTCGAGATGCCGCTCGAGGGCGTCCAGACGCTCGTTCCAGAGCCGCCGATAGGGCGCGAGCCACTCGTCGATCGCCTGCAGCGGCTCCGGCCGCACCCGATAGAGCCGCCGCTGGGCGTCGCCTCGGACCTCGACCAATCCGGCCTCTCGCAGGATTCGAAGGTGCTTCGACACCGCCGGCTGGCTGACGCCGAGCTGCGCGACGAGCTCGCCGACGGGCCGCTCGCCGTCTCGCAGGAGGTCGAGTATCTGACGCCGATTGGGCTCCGCTAGGACATCGAAAACAGGCATCCTCTGCGGAGTCAGTATGCCAGATTGATTATATAGCTGTCAAGGCATGTTACTCGGCAACGTCCATCCGGACCACGAGGCCGTCGCGGAACTCGTAGACGTGACTGACCCGGCCGTCGCTGAGCAGCTCACCGGCCCGGTTCATGACGACCTGGCGAACGTCGACCACGGTCCTCCCGTCCGGGGCTCGCGTGATCGAGACCAGGTCGACGCGAGGATCGATCTCGGCCCACTGCCGGCGCCAGTAGTCGCGGACGGCGTCGTGGCCGCGCACGCGCCCGCCCTGCCAGGCGTTCGGCCAATCAACTTCGGGATCGAGCGCTTTCAGCACGCGGTCGATGTCGCGCGCGTTGAAGGCCTCGTAGAGGTCGCAAAGTTGCTCTTCAGCTGTCATATCGATCAGCATACGCAACCTCTAGGTTACGCCTGGTGAGCGGCCTTCGGCGAGTGCTCAAAGGGCGTTCAAGATCCAGGCGATCCTGAGCACGGTGGGCTGGTCGCGGCAAGCGCACACGCGGCGATCCAGAACTCCGGCTGGGCCTCGGCCCGCTCGCCACGGGGCAGCTGCTCCACTGGCTACGGCGACCTGCCCGCGCTGTACTCCCAGGCCGGCGCGACCTGATGCTCGTGCTCGCGCCGCGCCAGCGCGCCTGGACTCGTCTACGCCGCGTCGGCCTCGGGCTCCCACTCGACGGTCTGGCCGAGCGATGCGCTCTTGAGGACCTTGAGCGAGAGCAGCGCGCACTTCATCCGCGTAGCTGAGATATCGATCCCGAGCAGACCGAGCACGAACGACCGGTCAAGCCGCAGCAACTCGTCGATCTTCATCCCCTTCACCTCGTCGGAGGTCATCGAGGCCGCCGCTTGCGAGATCGCGCAGCCGTGGCCCATGAACCTCACATCGCTGATGCGGCCGTCGTCGCCGACGGCAAGCTGCACGGTCAGCTCATCACCGCACAGGGGGTTCAGATCGTGAAACTCGAGGTCCGGCCGCTCGATCGGATCGGCCGGCGGGCTCCAGTTGTGCGGGTGCTTGTAGTGGTCGAGGATGTTCTCGCGGTAGAGCTCGTCGTCCATCGGCAATAACAGTAGCGGGCGCTGAAACGCATATGCCCGGGCTATAATAGTTAGCGATGCTAATTAGCGAAGCTTCCGATCTAGACCTCGCGGCCCGCCTGCGCCTCTCGGTGACGCGGCTCGCGCGGCGCCTGCGCCAGCAATCGGGCGAAGGATTGACGCCTTCCCAGAATTCAGCGCTCGCAAGCATCGAGCGCCACGGCGCGCTGACCCCGAGCGAGCTCGCGGCGATCGAGCGTATCCAGCGGCCGACGGCGACGCGGATCCTGGCCCAGCTCGGCGATGCAGGGCTGGTCGCGCGGGAAACCGATCCCCTCGACCGCCGCGTATCCCGTGTGCGGATCACGCCCGCCGGCGTCGCGCTGCTCAAGCGCGGGCGCTCGCGCAAGAACGCGTACCTGGCGCGGCGGCTGCGGACACTCGAGCCCGAGCAGCTCGAGCTGCTCGAGCGAGCCGCGGATCTGATCGAGCGGCTGATCGACGACGACGAGGAGCGGCGCTAGATGAGCGCCGCAACCCTTCGACGTCCGTTCACATCGCTCGCAGTTCCCAACTACCGCCGCTACTTCACCGGCCAGGTGATCTCGATCAGCGGCAACTGGATGCAGACGGTCGGCGAGATGTGGCTGGTCCTGAAGCTCACCGACAGCGCAGTGGCGGTCGGGCTCACGGCGGCGCTCCAGTTCACCCCCATGCTGTTCGCCGGCGCCTGGGGCGGCGTGCTCGCCGACCGCGTCTCCAAGAGAAAGCTGCTGGCGATCACGCAGACGTTGATGGCGCTGCCGGCGCTGACCCTGTGGGCGCTGACCGCGTCGGGCAGCGTCGAGGTGTGGATGGTGCTCGCGCTGGTGTTCGTGCGCGGCTCGGTCAATGCCATCGACAACCCGGCCCGTCAGAGCTTCGTGATGGAGCTCGTCGGCCGCGACCGAGTGGTCAACGCCGTCAGCCTCAACAGCGTGATCATCCAGTCGGCGCGGATCATCGGCCCGGCATTCGCGGGCGCCGTGATCGCCACCGTCGGGATCGCGGAGTGCTTTCTGCTGAACGCCCTTTCGTTCGGCGCGATGCTGATCGCGCTGCGACTGATCAACCCCGACGAGCTGCATCGCGGCAAGCGCGCAGGCCGCCAGCCCGGGCAGCTGCGCGAGGCGCTGCTGCACGTGCGCCACACCCCCGAGCTGCTGATCCCGCTCGCGGCGATGGCGCTGATCGGGACGCTCTCGTTCAACTTCCAGGTGCTGCTGCCGCTGATGGCCCGGTTCGCATTCCACGGCACCGCCGCTACCTACGCCGCACTGACCACCGCGATGGCCGTCGGCGCCGTCGGTGGCGCGCTCGTCACCGGCGCCCGACGGCGGATCGAGCCGCGGCTGCTGGCCGCTGCCGCGCTCGCGTTCGGCGCCCTTAGCCTGGCCTCCGCGGCGGCCCCCACGTTGCCACTCGAGCTGGTCATGCTGGCGGGCACCGGTGCCGCCAGCGTCATGTTCGCGGCCGGCGTCAACTCGTCGCTGCAGCTCGCCGCCGCGCCGTCCATGCGCGGGCGCGTGATGGCGCTCTACAGCGTCGTGTTCCTCGGCTCCACCCCGATCGGCGCGCCGATCGCGGGCTGGCTGTCGGGTGTCGCCGGACCCCGCGCGGGACTTGTGCTCGGCGGCGTCGCGGCGCTTGTCGGCGGGTTCGGGATCTACGCAGCGCTTTCGCGCCGGGCAAAGGCGGCGTCAGCCGAGCTGCAGGACGCGACGGACGGTGAGCAGCCCATCGATCAGCCGGTCGAGGTCGGCCGGCGTGTTGTGCACGGCGAACGACGCTCGCGTCGTCGCCGCTACGCCGAGCTTGCGCATCAACGGCTGCGTGCAGTGATGCCCGGTGCGCACGCAGACCCCGTCGCGCCCGAGGATCTCCCCGACATCGTGCGGATGAGCGCCATCGAGCGAGAAGGAGACGAGCGCGCCGCGCTCCGCCGGCGCAGCCGGTCCGTGCAGCGTCAGACCAGGCACCTCTGAGCGCAGGCGCTCCAGCGTTTGCGCCACCAGGGCTTCCTCGTGCGCGCGAATCTGCTCGACTCCCAGCGCGCGGATCCAATCGACCGCCGCGCCAAGCCCGATCGCCTCGGCGACCTGCGAGGTCCCGGCTTCGAACTTCCAGGGCAGGTCGGTCCACGTCGATTCGTTGGCGGCAACGGTCCGAATCATGTGACCGCCCCCGATGAACGGCGGCATCTGCTCGAGCAGCTCGCGCCGGCCGTGCAGCACACCGATTCCGGTGGGGCCATAGGTCTTGTGCCCGGTCCAGGCGTAGAAGTCCGCGTCGATCGCGCCGAGCTCGACCGGCATCTGGGGGACCGCCTGAGTCCCGTCGACGATCAGCACTGCTCCGGCCGCGTGCGCCATGCGCGCGATCTCCGCGACGGGATTGATCGTCCCGAGCACGTTCGAGACGTGGACGATGCCGACCAGCTTTGGGCCGCGGGCCAGCAATGCGTCCAGCGCGTCGAGGTCGAGGTGGCCGTCGTCCAGCACCGGCACGTAGGCAAGCTCGGCCTCGCGGTCCTGGCAGAGCAGCTGCCAGGGGACGATGTTGGAGTGGTGCTCCATCTCGGTCAGCACCACCAGGTCGCCGCGGTTGACGTTCTGGCGCCCCCAGGAGTAGGCGACGAGGTTGATCGCGGCCGTTGCGTTCGACGTGAAGATCGTCTCCTCGCTGGTCGAGCCGAGCCAGTCCGCGATCCGCTTGCGGGCGCCCTCGTAGAGGTCGGTCGCCTCGACGGCCAGCGGGTACACGCCCCGGTGAATGCTGGCTCGTGACTGCGTGTAGTAGCTGGTCATCGCGTCGATGACCGGTTGGGGCGTCTGCGAGGTGGCGGCGCTGTCCAGATAGGTGATCGGCTTGCCGCCGATCTGGCGGCGCAGGACGGGGAACTCCGAGGCGACCGTGGCGAGCGCCTCGACAGTGGTCACGCCGCGACCTCCTGCGTGATCCATCCGTAGCCCTTGGCCTCGAGCTGCTCGACCAGCTCCGGTCCGCCTTCGCGCACGATCCGGCCCTGGTACATGACGTGCACGTGGCTCGGCTGCACGAGGTGCAGGATCCGCTGGTAGTGGGTGATGATCAGCACGCCCATGTCGGGACCGGCGACCGAGTTCACGCCATTGGCGACGATTCGCAGCGCGTCGATATCAAGGCCCGAATCGGTCTCGTCGAGGATCGCGAGCTCGGGCCGCTGGAGCGCGAGCTGCAGGATCTCCATCCGCTTCTTCTCGCCGCCGGAGAAGCCCTCGTTCAGATAGCGGGTCGAGAACTCCCGCGGCACGTCGGTCAACTGCATCGCCGCCTCGACGGTCTTCCGGAAGTCCTTCAGCGGAATCGGCTCCTCGCCGCGGGCCTCCCGGTGCGCGTTGAGCACCGTGCGCAGGTACTTCGTCACCGTTACGCCCGGGACCGAGACCGGGTACTGAAACGCCATGAACATCCCCATGCGCGCACGCTCATCGGGGTCCGCCTCGGTCACGTCGTCCCCGTTGAAAAGGACCTGCCCGTCGGTCACCTCGAGGTTCGGGTGTCCCATGATCGCGTTGGCGAGCGTCGACTTGCCGGAGCCGTTGGGCCCCATCAGGGCGTGGATCTCTCCGCGCTCAACGGTCAGGTCGACGCCGCGCAGGATCTCCTTCTCACCGGCCCGGACATGAAGATTTCGGATCTCTAGCTGTGCCATTCCAAGTTTCTGTCGTGGTGTTTTCAGGCGGCCGCCGTCGGCACGGGCTCGACCGTTGGCCGGTCGGTCCGGCGCGAGAACTCCACCAGCTCCGCAAGCGTGGTCGTCTGCAGCGAGCGGATGATCCCCCCCTGCACCCGTGTCCAAAGGAGCTTGGTGGCGCAGCCGCGCCCGGCGTCGGGCTCGTGCGAGCACAGCACTCGCTCGGTGTGGTCGTGGACGAAGCACTCCATCGGAGCGATCGAGCCCTCCAAAGCCTGGACCACCTCGTCCATCGCGATCTCCTCGGCCGGCCTGGCCAGCCAGTAGCCGCCATGCGCGCCGCGTGCGCTCATCACGAGTCCGGCCTTTCGCAGCTTCGCGACCACCTGCTCGAGATACGCCAGCGGTAGCCCCTCGGCATCCGCGATCGCCTTCAGGCTCGTCGGGTGTTCGGGCGACTGCCGGCCGAGTTCGACCATCAGCCGCACGCCATATTCCGCCTTGCTCGAAAAGATCATCTTGGTCTAAATCCTACCAGGACGGTAGGTTTAAGCTCCGCAGTGCGGAAGTGTAGGGTCCACGCATGGAAGCCAGGGGCTTGGCTACCCCAGACGAGATCGCGGCCGTTGCAGCGCTCGCGCGGGCGCGCGGCCGGCTCGGGATCGACACCGAGTTCATGTCCGAGGGGCGCTACCGGGCGCTGCTGTGCCTGGTCCAGGTCGCCGTGGACGATCCATCGGCCGAGGAAGGGATCCGCATCACGCTGATAGATGCGCTGGCGAATCCGCAGGTCGGACCGCTGGCCGAGCTACTCGGGGATCCGTCGATCGAGGTAGTGCTGCACGCGGGGCGCCAGGACGTGGCGATTCTCAGACGCGTGTGGGCGACCGAGCTCAACAACATCTTTGACACCCAGATCGCCGCGGGTTTCGCGGGCGCGAGCGCCCAGGCGGGATACGGCAATCTGCTCGGCGCGATCCTCGGCAGGCGGGTCGGAAAAACCGCGAGCTACACGCGCTGGGACGCGCGCCCGCTCACGACGGAGCAGCTCAAATATGCGGCCGAGGACGTCGCCCACCTCATGGAGCTCGCCGATGAGCTGCAGAAGCGCCTGGAGGGGAGCGGCCGGCTGCAGTGGGCGCAGGAGGAATGCCGGCGCTTGGAGGGCGCCACCGACGAGCGCGACCCCGAGGCCGTCTGGGAGCGGCTCCCGCGTATCGGCCAGCTCGATCCGCAGGCGCGCGCGGTCGCGCAGAAGCTCGCCGCCTGGCGCGAGCGCACCGCCTCCGCGGAGGACCGTCCGGTGGGCTCGGTGCTGGCAGATCCGACGCTGGTCGAGCTCGCCAAACGCCAGCCGTCGAACCTCCGCGGTCTCGAGCACATTCGCGGCTTGCATCCGTCGACGATCAAGCGCCGCGGCGAGCCGATCCTGGTCGCGATCGAGGCGGGTCGCGAGGCTCCCCCAATCCCTCGCGAAGAGGCGCGAGGGCGCTCGGAACCCGGCGACGCGCCCCTGATCGTGCTCGCCGAGGCACTGCTGCGCGCCCGCGCACTCGAGGCCGGGCTGGCCTACGAGCTGATCTCCTCCCGCAGCGAACTCGACATGATCATTGCCGCCGCCCGCCGCCGGGACCCTGAACCAGACGTGCGGACACTCGCCGGCTGGCGTCGAGAGTTGGTCGGCGCCGATCTGCGAGACCTCCTGGCGGGCCGCAGCGCGGTGGCGGTCGGACCCGGCCGGCGCCTCGTCCTCCGGAACGTCAACGGTGAATCACCCCACTGAGGTGGCTGCCGCCTCGCTCAGGACGCGCCGAGCTCGAGCAACATCGACATTGCCGAAGTACCGGTGAACAAGGTGTGCGAAAGCGCCAGCTGGACGCTTTCGGGGCGTTTGATCCAGCCGAGCGTGACTCCCTTCAGGTCGCCGTACGCGCTGGCATAGGTCACCCGCACCCTGTTTCCGGGCGAGTCCGCCGAGTGTTGCTCGCCGGTGTCGCCGTTTCCCAGCGTCCAGCCGTCGTGGCTGAGCAGGTCGCGTTCCTGGTGCAGCAGCGCCGTCGAGCTCGGGGCGCGCCGGTCCACGACGACCAGGTCCCAGGCGCAGAACGCATTGGCGCCGTGGTCGCATTGCTTGACGCGGAGCGTGACCCTCGCCCCAGGTACGATCGGCAGCGAGGAGAGCATCGGCGTCTTGCTGGCACTGCTCTGCCCGCAACCGGCGAGGCAAGCGATGAGGCCTGCGGCGAGCGCCACGAACGCCGTGATCCTTACTCTTCGGGCGGTCATGGGAAGCAGTGCAAGCGTAGCCGAGCTCCCGGCCTGGGCCCGTGCGCTGCTCCTGAAGGAGCCGATCGCGCGGCTGGGGTTGATCGACGACGACGGAGCGCCGCGCGTGCTGCCGGTCACGTTCGCACTCGCCGGCGGTGCGCTCGTCAGCGCAATCGACCACAAGCACAAAGTGGTCGCGGGGGAGCGGCTCGCGCGCGTGCGATGGCTGCGAGCGCGGCCGCAGGCCGCGCTCACCATTGACCACTACGACGCCGACTGGTCACGACTCGCCTGGGTGCAGGCTCTTGGCGAGGTGACCGTTTCCGACGCGCACAGCGTCCCGGAGTCGATCGCCGCGCTGCGGACCCGCTACCAGCAGTACGAGCAACTCCCCCCCGCTGGCCCCGTGCTCGTCCTCACGCCCCGCCGCCTGCTGTGGTGGCGCGCGAGCGAATGACGAACACGAGCATCAGCCGCTACCTGCTGGGGATCTTGGCCCTCTTGATCATCATCGGCGGCCCGACGATCGCCGCGATCGCACTAAGACGGCGCTTCCTCCCAACATTCACCGGAGCGCTGGGCACGCTCGCCACAGCCATCGCCTCCTTGGCCTTCCTCCTCTGGATGTCAGAGGTGTTGGGCACCCTCGGCCTGTTCAAAATCGCGCCACTGACGATTGTCGCAGCCGCGATCGGACTAGCAGGAATCCGCGTCGGTGGAGGGGCGCGCGGCGATCATGCTCGCGCAGCACGCATGAGCGCCGCGCGCCCTTCCAGCGGCCCGGCAACGACGGCAATAGCGATCGCCGCCACAGCGGCGGTAACCGCCGAGTGGGCGATCCCGACAATCGAGTCCTACACCACAGGCATCCGCACCTTCGACTCGCTGTGGTACCACCTGCCCTGGGCGGCCTCGTTCGCCCAGACCGGCCACATCACCCCGCTGCGGTTCACCGATATCGAGTACCTGACCGCGTTCTATCCGGCCAACGCGGAGCTGCTGCACGGTCTCGGCATCGTGGCCCTCGCCCGCGACACCGTCTCGCCGGGCCTGAACGTTCTCTGGCTCGGGCTGGTGCTGCTGGCGGCGTACTGCATCGGTCGGGCCCGCGGCGTCGGCTGGGTGACGCTGCTCGGCGCGGCGCTGGCGATGGCGACCCCGATGATGATGTTCTCGCAGGCCGGCAGCGCCGCGAACGACGTCGTCGGGGTCTTCTTCCTGCTCGCCGCGGTGGCCCTGCTGATCGCCGCCGACGGGAACCGTGCGGCGTTCGTGCTCGCCGCGGTCGCCGCGGGACTCGCGGCCGGGACCAAGCTGAGCCTGCTCGCGCCGGTGCTCGCGCTCACGATCGGGGCGATCTGGGTGAGCCCCGCAACGGGCAGGCGCGCGGGCGCCGGACTGTGGATCGGCGGCGCGCTGCTCGCGGGAGGCTTCTGGTACCTGCGCAACTTGATCGCCGTCGGCAGCCCAGCGCCGTGGGTCAACGTTCCGCTGCTGACCCGGCCCGCACCGCCGCTCCAGCAGCACACCGCCTTCTCGGTCGCGCACTACCTGACCAGCTCACACATCGTCAGCACGACGTTCGTGCACGGAGTCGCCGACGGACTCGGGTCTTGGTGGCCGGCGATCTTGGCCGCGGCGGTGCTCGGCCCGCTCCTGTGCCTCGACCGACGCGCCTCGCGCACGATCAGGATGCTGGGGCTGGTGGCGCTGGCGTCGCTGATCGCATACCTGGTGACGCCGGAGTCGGCAGCCGGACCCGCCGGCGATCCGCTCGGATTCGCGTTCAATCTTCGCTACAGCGCCCCGGCGCTCACGCTGTCGCTGGCACTGCTGCCGGTGGCGCCGTTGCTGGCCGGTCCGCGCCGCTCGCTGCTGACCGCAGGCGCGCTGGCGATTCTGCTCGTGGCGACGCTCGCTCAGGCGCGCCTGTGGCCGTCGCATCACCTCGACGGAGCGCTCCTCATCGGCGTGCTGGCGGGCGCGACCGTGCTTGTGGCGGCGGTCAGGCGCGGCTGGATCACCGGCGCCACGAGCCAGCGCGCGTTCGCCCGACCCCTCCGCGTCGCGCTGATCGCCGCTGTCCTGGCACTCGTAATCGTGGTTCCCGCCGGCTACGCGCTGCAGCGCAGCTACCTGCGCGGACGCTACGTCTACCACCCCGGAATCTCGCACCTCGCCCCGGTCTGGGCGCTGTTCCGCACGGTGCACAACGCGCGGGTCGGGATCGTCGGGACGTTCGGCGGCTTCTTCTCCTACCCGCTGTACGGCGTGGACGACTCCAATCGCGTCCAGTACATCGGTCAGCGCGGCCCGCACGGATCGTTCACCGCGATCACCAGCTGCGTGGCATGGCGGACGGCAATCAACGCCGGGCACTTCGATTACGTCGTCACCACCCCGTCACGCGATCCGTGGCATCCGTCGGCACTCGGACCCTCGCCCGAGGGACGGTGGACCAGCTCCGATCCCGCCGCCACAACGGTGTATCGAGCGATCGCGCTGGGCCAGCCGATCGCCGTCTATCGGCTGCACGGACGACTGGATCCCACGGCGTGCCGGTAAACGCTTTGACGTACGGGCCTCCGGTGTGAGACAAATCCCCCGTTGATGAAACTCTGGGGGCAATGCCATGACGGCACGTCATTTCGTCGCGTTTGCGGTCGTGCGGGACTGACCTGCGCGGTCGCGGCCGCCTCGTTGACGCTGACGGCGCCGGTCCAAGCCGCCAGGCCTGCGGCAAGCGTGTTTCCGATACCCGGCAGCAGGCTGGCCACTCCAGTCACGCAGATTGCATTCCGGGGTCTGCCGACAAGCCAATTCGGCCCGATCATCGTCACCGGCTCGCGCAGCGGCATCCACATCGGCCGCGTGCTGGCGGACTCCGATGGCGAGGGCGGCAGCTTCATCTCGAGCAAGCCGTTCACGCCCGGCGAGGTCGTGACGGTGAGGACCGACATGAACGTGCTCGGCGCCTCCGGCGGGACCTTTCAGTTCACGATCGCGACCCCGTACGGTCCGATCCCGGCCGCGACGATCGAGGCCGCGCCCCGGGTCCGCGGCGACGTGCAGCGGTTCCGCTCGCGCCCGGACCTGACGCCTGCCGCGCTGAAGGTGACGCTGACCTCTTCGCGCGTGGCGGACGGCGACATCTTCCTCGCCCCGCAGCGCGGACCACTGCAATGGGGTCCGATGATCGTCGATCCGAGTGGCAAGCTCGTCTGGTTCGACCCGCTTGCACCCAACCAATCGGCCACCAACCTGCAGGTCCAGAGCTACCGCGGCAAGCCCGTCCTCACCTGGTGGCAAGGTCGGATCGGCGACGGCCTCGGCTCGGGCGTCGACGTGATCGATGACACCTCCTACCGTAGGGTGGCCGTGGTGCGCGCGGCCAATGGGCTGAACGCCGACCTGCACGAGTTCCAGATCACCCCGCGCGACACCGCGCTGATCACGACCTGGGACTCGGTCCACTGGGACGCGTCCGCGGCAGGTGGAGCCAAGGATCAGGAGGTGATCGACGGGGTCGTGCAGGAGATCGACATCCCGACCGGCCTCGTGCTTTTCGAGTGGCACAGCCTCGATCACATTCCGGTGACCGAAAGCTATGACCGGCCGCCGTGGCTTGGCACCCTGCCTTGGGACTACGTCCATATCAACTCGATCCAGCAGGATGACGACGGCAACCTGATCGTCTCCGTCCGCCACACCTCGGCTGCGTACAAGATCGACCACCGGACAGGAACCATCATCTGGGCCCTGGGAGGCAAGCATTCGAGTTTCAAGATGGGTCCCGGGGCGAGCTTCGCGTTCCAGCACGACGTCCGGACGCGGGCGCAGGACGACCGCTATGTCACCGTGTTCGACGACGGTGACGGTCCATACCAGGTCCACAAGCAGTCGCGCGGCCTGAAGCTGAAGCTCGACTTCACGCATATGACAGCCACGCGCGTCACCGCGTATGAACACAATCGCCCGCTGCTGGCCGACTTCGAGGGCAACGATCAGCAGCTGCCGAACCTCGATGACTTCATCGGGTGGGGTCAACAGCCGTACTTCTCCGAGTTCACCGACGATGGTCGGATGATCTTCGACGGCCACTTCCTCGACGAGAACGCGGTCTACCGCGCATACCGCTTTCCGTGGAGCGCCCAGCCGCTGACGCGACCCGCCGCGGTGGCGCGCAGAGCCGCCCACGGCAGCACGCTGGTGTACGCAAGCTGGAACGGCGCGACCGACGTTGTCTTGTGGCGAGTGCTGGCCGGCGACTCGACCGGCAAGCTGAAGCCGGTCGCGACCGGACTCCGGAACGGGTTTGAGACGACGATCCGGATCCACGGCAGGCAGCGATTTTTCGTCGCGCAGGCGCTTGGATCATCGGGCCGAGTGCTGTCGAGCTCCAGGCTCGTGCGGGTCGGCGCCCGGCACGGTTAACAGTCGGCAAAGCCGACCCAGAACCGGCGCTCCGCCGCCGAAAACCTCCTAGACTGACCGCGCCATTCCGGGAAGCCCGATCGTTGGGGGCCGTTTCGAGGCGAGTCCGGTGAGGCCCTCAAATCCCGAAATGCTGCGCGCGCTGATCACATATCGACGCCGTTGGCCACTGCTCGTGCTGGTCGGGTTCGCCTCCCTCGGACTGGCCCTGGCGATCCATATGCAAGCCGCGCAAGCGGGCCGCCCCAGCCATCCGCCTCCCAGGATCGCGCAGTCAACCGCTCCCAACATCGTCTTCATCCTCACCGACGACCTGTCGATCAACCTGCTGCCGTTCATGCCTCACCTCCAGGAGGTCGAGCAGCAGGGGATGACGTTCAACGACTACTTCGTCTCGGACTCGCTCTGCTGTCCCTCCCGATCGTCGATCTTCACGGGAGACTTCCCGCACGACACCGGGGTGTGGGCGAACGCCGGGCCCGAGGGCGGTTTCAGTCAGTTCTACAAGCGAGGTGACGAGCAGCACACGTTCTCGCTCGCGCTCCAGCAGATGGGCTACCGCACGGCATTGATGGGCAAATACCTGAACCGCTACATGCAGAGCCAGCCCGCGGGTCTGTCGGACACATATATCCCGCCCGGCTGGAGCGAATGGGATGCCGTCGGCTGGGGCTACAACGAGTTCAACTACTGGATGAATGAGAACGGCGCGCTGCACTACTACGGCGCCAGCCCGTCGGATTACCTGACCGACGTGCTCAGCCGCAAGGGCACGCAGTTCATCGACGACTCCGTCCGCGCCGGCGAGCCTTTCTTCCTCGAGCTCTCGACGTTCTCCCCGCACTCACCGTTCGTTCCGGCACCACAGGATGCGAACTCGTTCCCGGGACTGACGGCGCCGGAACCACCCAACTTCGACGTCCTGCCGACCAACGCACCGAGGTGGCTCGCCGTCCACCCGCCGCTCGACTCCAGGCAGGTCGACAAGATCAACTCGACGTTTCGCCGGCGCGTGCAGGACGTGCAATCGCTCGACCGCCTGATCTGGCAGATCCAGCAGACGGTCGCGCTCGACGGTGTGGCCGACAACACCTACCTCGTGTTCAGCTCTGACAACGGTTTGCACACGGGCGAGTACCGGCTGATGCCGGGCAAGCTGACCGCCTTTGACACCGACATCAAGGTCCCGCTGATCGTCGACGGTCCCGGCGTCTCGCCAGGTTCGACCACCGACGCAATGGCCGAGAACATCGACCTGGCCCCGACGTTCGCCGCGATCGGCGGCGCGCAGTTCTCAGGCGATGGCACCAGCCTGCTGCCGGTCCTGGAGGGTCAGACGCCCTCCGATTGGCGCAATGCGGCGCTGATCGAGCACCACGGACCAGACCTCTTCACGGGTGACCCCGACTTCCAGCAGCCAGCCAGCGGCAACCCGAGCACGTACGAGGCGATGCGCACGCACGACTTCCTGTACGTCGAATACGCCGACGGCGAGCACGAGTTCTACGACCTCGCGACCGACCCGTTCGAGCTGCAGAACCTCGCGCCGAAGCTATCGCTCACCGAGCTGGAGACGTTGCACACCGAGCTGCTGGCGCTCGAGAACTGCCACGATGAGCCCACCTGCTGGGCGGCCATGCACGTCGGAGCGCAGAGCGAGATGATGCACCGCCTGGCGCGCTTTCACCCGCGCTACCGTCGAGTCCGGATTCGCCTTATCGCCCGGCGATCCGGTTCACGGCGTCACGCTGCGCATCGTTCGTAAGGCATATCGGCTCGGCGAGCCCTTCCATCGCGATCGCCTGCAGCGGCTAACCTCCAGCAATGGCCACGACAGGGGAGCACCTCGCAGATCCCGAGCTGCTCTCGACCGAATGGGACCTGAGCCCGTTGGTCGAAGGGGACGCCCGTGAAGGCGTGCAGCGCCAGCTTGACGAGGCAACGGAGCGCGCGCAGGCATTCGCCTCGCGCTACGCGGGCAAGGTGAGCACACTCGATGCCGCAGGGCTCGAGGCGGCAATGCACGAGCTCGCCGAGATCGACGAGCTCGTGGGACGTGCCGGCTCCTACGCCTCACTGCGCTTCGCGACCGACACCGCCGACCCGCCGCGTGGCGCGCTGCTGCAGCTCGTCCAGGAGCGGGGCACCGCGATCGAGACGCAGCTGCTGTTCTTCGAGCTCGAGTGGGCGGCACTCGACGACGAGCAGGCGGAAGCGTTGCTCGCGGACGAGCGGCTGGCGTTCTGCCGCCATCACCTGCGCAGCGCACGTCGCTACCGGCCGCACCTGCTGACCGAGCCCGAGGAGAAGATCCTTGCCGAGAAGTCGATCTCGAGCCATGCAGCCTGGAGCCGGCTGTTCGGGGAGCTCGTCGCGGCGCTGCGAGTCGATCTCGATGGTGACGAGCTGACCCTCGACGTCGCGCTGAGCCGCCTCCAGGTGCCAGATCGCGATGTGAGGCGCGCGGCGGCCGAGGCGGTTTCCGCGACTCTCTCGCCGGGGCTGCGAACGCGCGCATTCATCTACAACACGCTCGCGCACGACAAGGCCGTGGAGGACCGGCTTCGCTCCTACCCCCACTGGCTCGCGTCCCGCAACCTCGCAAACGAGGCCTCCGACGAGTCGGTGATGGCACTGATCGAGGCGGTCCGGGGCCGCTTCGACATGCCGCAGCGGTGGTACGCGCTGAAGGCGAGGCTGCTCGGCGTCGACCGCCTGGCGGATTACGACCGTGCCGCGCCCGTCCTCCCAGAGGACGTCTCCTACTCGTTTGCGGAGGCTCGCGACCTCGTCCTCGACACCTACGACTCGTTCTCGACGCAGGCGGGCCACGTGACCCGGCGATTCTTCGACGAGCGCTGGATCGACGCCCCGGTGCGCCCGCACAAGCGCGGTGGCGCGTTCTGCGCGTACACCGTCCCGAGCGTGCACCCCTACGTGCTGCTGAACTTCACCGCGCGCCGGCGTGACGTACTGACGATGGCCCACGAGCTCGGACACGGGCTACACGCCGCGCTCGCCCAGCCCCAGGGTGTCTTTCACCAATCCACGCCACTGACGCTCGCGGAGACGGCGTCGGTGTTCGGCGAGGCGCTGGTGTTCGGGCGCCTGCTGGACGCCGCGACGAGCGACGATGATCGCCTCAGCCTGCTCGCCGAGCGGATCGACGGCGCGATCGCGACGGTCTTTCGCCAGATGGCGATGAACCGCTTCGAGCATCTCGTGCACACCTCTCGCCGGTCCGAGGGAGAGCTCTCAGCGGATCGCATCAACGAGCTTTGGGTCCAGACCCAGGAGGAGCTGTTCGGCGACTCGGTGCAGATCACCGACGGCTACGCGATGTGGTGGTCCTACGTTCCGCACTTCATCAACACCCCCGGCTACGTGTACGCATACGCGTACGGGCAGCTGCTGGCGCTGTCCGCCTACAGCCGCTACCTGCAGGAGGGCGACCCGTTCGTGCCGCGCTACCTCGAGCTGCTGTCGGCGGGCGGCTCGCTCAGCCCCGAGGAGCTCGGCGAGATCATCGGGATCGACCTCGCCGACCCAGGGTTCTGGGACGCCGGCCTGGGGCTCGTTGAGCAGCAGTTGCGTGAAGCCGAGGAGCTAGTGGCGACACGAGGGTAGGGTGGGGCCGCCTACGGCGGCATCCATGGGGCCACGAGGCCCCGTCCGGACCATCTGGTATTCCGGGCGGGCGGGGGCGGTGGTGGTCGCTAGTGCTTCGCGGGGGCGGTGGTGGTCCGCTAGTGCTTCGCCTTTCGCGTGCGCGAGCGCTCCTCCTGGCGCTCGACCACGTTGACGATCAGCTTCATCACCTGCTCGATCCCGGTGGCCTTGACGTCGCCATGCGCGAACGCCGCGCGCCAGTCGCTCACTTGGCCCTTGGTGGCGAGCTCGTTGAACTGGGCCCTGCCGATCGATAGCTGGACCTTCGCGTCGCTGGGGAGGTCCTTTGAGACCTTCGGTCCGGGCAGCTCCACCCGATAGATCTGGACGTCTCCGCGGCCGCGCAACTCGAGCCCGGCGACCAGCTTGAGCGGCTGCAGCGCGGGCACCTCGTCGAGGAACCGGTTGACGGCCGTCTCGATCAGGGACTTGGTGTCGGATGGCGAAGCCAGGCCAATCAGTCTATGGGCTCCGTTGACACGCGCGTTGCGTAGCGGGACGATAAAACCAGGCGACTGGAAGGAGAGGGCATGAGCCGCATGATGGCTGACTGCCGCCGCTGGCCCAGCGAGACGAACTGCTCGCTGGTCCTCATCGGTGAGGAGGACGAGGTCGTGAGCGCTGCGGCCGAGCACGCGGCCGCGGTCCACGGACACGAGGACACTCCGGAGATGCGCGAGCAACTGCGCAGCTTCCTGGAGCCGGCCTCGGAGTACCAGGCCGGGCCGCGTGAGCAGGAGCCGATGCCGAGTTGATGGGTGGGGCGCTCCTGCGGGCGCCCCTTCCCATTTCAGATCTTGTGGCGCTCGAGCAGCTTGCGCCCGATCACCATGCGCTGGATCTCCGAGGTGCCCTCGCCGATCAGCAGCAGTGGCGCGTCACGGTACAGCCGCTCGATCTCGTACTCCTTGGAGTAGCCGTAGCCGCCGTGGATGCGGAACGACTCCTCGACGCAGAAGCGGCCGGCCTCCGAGGCGAACAGCTTCGCCATCCCCGCCTCGAGGTCGCTTCGCTCGCCGGCATCCTTGAGCTCGGCTGCTCTGCGCGTGAGCAGGCGCGCCGCGTCGACCTGGGTGGCCATGTCGGCGAGCTTGAACTGGATCGCCTGGTGCTGGGCGATCGCCCTGCCGAACGTCTTGCGCTCCTGTGAGTAGCGGAGCGCGAGCTCCAGGGCTCGCTGGGCGATCCCGACGCCGCGGGCCGCGACGTTCACGCGCCCAACCTCGAGCGCGTCCATCATCTGCGGGAAGCCCTTGTTCAGACCCGACTCCTCGCCGCCGAGGATGTTCTCCGCCGGGCACCTGTAGCCGTCGAACACGAGCTCGGTCGACTCGACGCCCTTGTATCCCATCTTCTTGATCTTGGGCGGGACGTTGAAGCCGGCGTAGGGCCCCGTGTTCTCGCTGGCGCCCGGCTCCTTCTCGGCGATGAAGCAGGTCAGCCCGCGATGCTTGGGCTCGGCGCTCGGATCGGTGCGCACGAGCACGAACACGAGTCCGGACAGCAGGCCGTTGGTGACCCACATCTTCGTGCCGTTGATCTCATAGGTGTCATCGTCAATCTTCTTCGCGGCCGTCTTGATCGCGGCGACATCGGAACCGAGCTCGGGTTCGCTCAGCGAGAACGCGGCGCGGATCTCGCCGGTCGCCATCCTCGGCAGATACTTCTGCTTCTGCTCCTCGGTTCCGAACTTGATCAGGAGGTAGGAGCCGATGAAGTGCGTGTTGACGATCCCGGAGATGCTGATCCACCCCCGGCTGAGCTCCTCGACGATCATCGCGTAGGTCGACAGATCGAGTCCCATCCCCCCGTACTCCTCGGGGATCGTGACGCCGAACAGGCCGAGCTCCTTCATCTGCTCGACGATCGGCTCGGGAAAGCTGTCCTCGTGGTCGTAGTGCTCGGCGTTGGGGATGATCTGCTCGTCGGCAAACTGCCGGACCATCTCGCAGATCGCTTTTTGCTCGTCGGTGATGGTTGCGATAGCCATGGTGATTCGAGGATACGTAAAAACGTGTGCGTTGCGCGGGCGTGGCTCTCGGCTGGCGCCTCGCTTCCGGCCTGCAGCCGGAGCGCGGTGCGGCGGTCTGCCCCGTATGTGGGCGTGGTCGTTCTAGGGCCGCGATCGACGCGGAACCGCCCCCTCGCCAGCCAAATCCGAGGCCGCGCGGCAGCCCAGCCGCGGGCGGAGCGCCAAAGCTCAGCCCCGCGTCTGCGCGGGCGACGCGTTCTGCGCCTCGGAGCGCACCCCATGGCTCCAGGGCGACGCCGGACGCTCAGCCAACTCCCCATCGAGCTCCAGATCCACCCGCTCGTTGAAGAAGCAGAGGAGCCCGGCGATCCGCGACACCTCCGGGAACGGATCTGCGTAGTACCAGATGAGGTCCTTGCCGTCCTCGACGCCCTCGACCGAGTAATAGGCGGCCGTGCCCTTGTACGGACAGCGGGTCACCGTGTCCGACTCGAGCAGCGAGGCCGAGACATCCTCGCGCGGCAGATACCAGCGCGGCGGGAGGTTGGACTCGAACAGCGCGAGCGCGCGCGAGGACGAAGCCAGCTCCACCCCGTCGAGCGACACCCTCACTTGCCGGTCGCTCGTCAAGACGTCGACCCGGTGATACGGATCGCGTGGGTGGACGAACACCTCCTCGTCCTCCTCGAACCAGTGATCCATCCGGTTCCAGTAGAACGCGATCAGGCCCTTCAACTGCGGCGGCGCGTCTGCGATCGGCTCGGGGTAGTACCAGGCGCCGGCATCGACGACCGACTCGCCGGCGCGGATCGTGTAGTAGGAGGCCTCGCCCTTCTTCGGGCAGCGCGTGTGGCGGTCGGAGGGCTCGAGCCGCTCCGAGCGTACGTCCTCGGGCGGGAAGTAGTAGATCGGCTGATGGCCAGACTCGTGGAGCAGAAAGGCGTGGCGGCTGTCGGCGACCGTCTCGCCGCCGACCACTGCCCGGATCCGTTTCGGCGTCGGCTCCAGATAGAGCGCCCGCCCTGGTGCCGGAGGTTCGAAGTTGAAGGCGCCGGCCGGTTCGCGACCGAACGGTCCGCTTCCCGTCATCAGACCCATTAGGACTTCAGCCTACCAAGGGGCTTTCGCCGGCCTTCAGGCATCCAGACCGTCGAGGCTGCAACCATGCACGCCCTTGAACTTCGCTCGCGACGTAGTTGATGGCGCACCCGGCGATCGCATCGCGCTGATCGAGCTGGCCCGCGACGGCCGCCGGCGCGAGTGGAGCTTCGCCGAGGTGAGCGAGATGAGCGCCCGGCTCGCCGGCACACTCACGCGCCACCACGTGGACCGCGGCGACATCGTGATGACGCTGATCGGCAACCGGCCGGAGTGGGTGCTGACGATGGTGGCGTGCTTCCGGATCGGCGCCGTCGTCCTGCCGTGCAACGAGCAGCTGCGCGCCAAGGACCTCCGGCACCGGATCGAGGCCGCGAACCCGAAGCTGATCGTCGCCGACGAGCGCAACACGGCCGAGCTCGCCGGCGCGAAAGGTGACTCGAGGGTGATCACGATCCCGGACGAGTCGCTGTTCGAAGCCGACCCGGTGCCGCCGACGGACCTGCACCCACGCGATCCTTGCCTGATCGTCTTCACCAGCGGCACGACCGGCGAGGCGAAGGGCGTCGTCCACGGGCAGCGGTACCTCCCGGGTCAGCGACTCCAGTCGCAACATTGGCTCGACGCGCAGGAGGGCGAGCTCGTGTGGTGCACCGCGGCTAGTGGCTGGTCGAAGTCCGCCCGCAACTCGTTCATCGCGCCCTGGCTGGGCGGCGCCACCGCGCTGCTTCACGACGCCCGCTTCGACCCCGTCGAGCGGCTCGAGATCCTGGCTCGCGAGAAGGTCAACGTGCTGTGCATGGCGCCCACCGAGTACCGCGTGATCGCCAAGCGGACGACGATCGCGCCGCTGCCGCACCTGCGTGGCCTGGTCGCGGCCGGCGAGGCGCTCAATCCCGAGGTGATCAAGGCCTTCAAGGAGGTGCTCGGCGTCGAGATTCGCGACGGCTACGGCCAGACCGAGACCGGCCAGCTGACCGCCAACCCACCCGACCAACCCGTCAGGCCCGGATCCATGGGCCTCCCGCTACCGGGCGTCGACCTCCAGATCGAGGACGGCGAGCTGGTCCTCGAGAACCCGCACACCGATCCCACGTTCTTCGTCTCCTACCTCGACGGCACCCCGGCGCCCGAGACCGCCAGGTGGCGTACCGGCGACCGGGTGCAGCAGGACGAGCACGGCTACCTGTACTTCGAGGGCCGCACCGACGACGTGATCATCTCCGCCGGCTACCGGATCGGCCCGTTCGAGGTCGAGTCGGCACTCGTCTCGCACGTGGCGGTCGCCGAGGCGGCGGTCGTCGCCGCCCCCGACGACGAGCGGGGAAGTGTCGTCCGCGCGGTCGTCGTGCTGCGCGACGGCTTCGAGCCGAGCGAGGCGCTCGCCGGCGAGCTACAGGAACACGTCAGGGAGCAGACTGCGCCTTACAAGTACCCGCGGATCGTCGACTTCGCGCAGGAGCTCCCGAAGACGGCGAGCGGCAAGGTCCGCCGCGCCGCGCTGCGGGCGGCTGGTAGTCCAACTCAGTAGGAGTAACCGCCGCCCGCGCCCGCGGCAGAAGAAGACGACGACGACGATGTCGCAGCCGACGACGAGGCCGGCCCGACCGCCAGCGTGCCCACCATCCCCAGGTGGCGGTGACCGTCGATCGGGCAGTACATCGTGTAGGTCCCGGCCTTGCTCACGTCGACCTTCAGCGTCGCCGATCCGCCCGGCGGGATCGGGGCGGTCCGCACGACGCCGGACGGGGTCTGCACGGCGAGCGCGTGCGTCACCTTGCCGGCGTTCTTGACACTGATCGTGATCGTGCCGGTGTTCGCCACCGACGCGTTCGATGGCGTGATCTTGAACTCGGTCTCGCTCAGCGAAAGGTGGCCGCCGCCTGCGGACACCGAGGAGGCGGAGCCCGCAGGCGTGGACGCGGCGGCCTTGGATGCGCTCGTTGTAGTGGAGCTGCTCGCCGAGCCGCATCCCGCGAGCAGTGCCGCGGCAGCGACTGTCACGAGTAGGGTCATGCGGCTCATCTGCGACCTCCGGGAGCTCATCGTCGATGACATAGACGCCGGCAATGACCCCGTCCTTCCCGTCCGCCCCTCGGTAGGCTGAGGAACCGTGACCAGGACCCGCCCTGTGATCGGGATCACGACCGGCCTCACGCGCGCCCAGTGGGGACCATGGGATCGGCTCGCGGCCCTGCTGCCGTACGAGTACATCACCGCGATCCAGCGCGCCGGCGCGATGGCGCTGATGATCGCGCCGGATCCCGCGCTCGAGTCAGACCCCGACGAGATCCTCGACACGATCGAGGGGCTGATCCTGTCGGGCGGCTCGGACATCGACCCCGCGAGCTACGGCGAGAACCCGCACCCGGAGACGATCGGCACCGTGATCGAGCGCGACCGCACCGAGCTCGCCCTATCGCGTCGCGCGATCGAGCGCGACATCCCCGTCCTCGGCATCTGCCGAGGGATGCAGCTGATCAACGTCGCGCGCGGCGGGACGCTCAAGCAGCACCTGCCCGACGAGGTCGGCCACGAGGATCACCGGCCGTATCCGGGAAGCTTCGAGAACTCAGATCACGCAGTGCATCTGAAGGCCGGCTCGCTGGCCGCGGTCGCCGCCGGCGAGACGCTCCACAACACCAAATCGCACCACCACCAGGGCGTTGAGAAGATCGGCGAGGGCCTGGTGGTCTCGGGCTATTCGGCGCTAGACGATCTGCCCGAGGCGCTCGAGGCGCCCGACTGCCGCTTCGTCCTCGGCGTGCAGTGGCATCCCGAGGCCGACGAGCGCAGCCGCGTGATCGACGCGCTCGTCCAGCAGGCGCGCGACTACCGCAGCAACCGCGGCGCCGCGTAGCCGGCTGCCCGCACCGCGTCGGTCACCTGTTGCGCGTGAGTCGGGCCGCGCGTCTCGAGCACGAGCTGCACCGCGGTCTCGCGGATGTGCAGATCGAACCCCTCGCGGACGTGCTCGACATCGACCACATTCCCGCGGAGCTCACCGACCAGCGTCAGCAGCCGCGCCAGCGAGCCGGGCGTGTCGGGTAGGGCAGCGAGCAGCACCAGCCGGCGGCCGGCCTGGCTCTCGTGCCGCCGTGCCACCTCGGCGAGCAGCCCAGCGCCGACGTTGCCGCCCGACAGCACCACGACCGTCGGGCCATCGCCGGCCAGATGCAACTGATCCCCGAGCAGCGCCGCGAGCCCGACGGCTCCTGCCCCCTCCACGACCAGCTTCGCCCGCTCGAGCAACAGCACCATCGCCTCGGCCACCTCGTCCTCCTCGACGACCACGATCCGGTCGACCCAGCGCGCGATCAGCGCCAGCGTCAGCGCGCCGGGGCGCTTGATCGCGATCCCGTCCGCGATCGTCAGGGCGGAGGACACGGGGAGCGGCTCGCCCGCCTGGAGCGATGCCGGAAACGGAGCGCAGCCGGCGACCTGGACGCCGATCACCTCGACCGACGGCAACAGCGACTTGATCGCGATCGCCACACCGCTGACGAGGCCGCCACCACCGACCGGCACGACCACCCTGCGCATGTCCGGCACCTGCTCGACCAGCTCGAGCCCGAGCCCGCCCTGCCCGGCGACCACGTCGGGGTCATCAAACGGATGCACGAACGCCAGCCCGTCGCGCTCCGCCCGCTCGCGCGCCGTGGCCAGGGATTCGTCGACCGAGCTACCGCCGAGATGGACATTCGCGCCGAGCGCGGTGGCGGCGTCGATCTTCGAGATCGACGCGTCCTGGGGCATGTACACGTCGCAGCGGAAGCCTCTTGCCCGGGCCGCGTAGGCGACGGCCTGCGCGTGGTTTCCGGCGCTCCCGGTGACGACGCCGTCGCGGCATCGCTCCCCGAGCGCCGAGATCTTGGCGAGCGCGCCGCGGAGCTTGAACGAACCCGTCCGCTGCAGGTTCTCGGCTTTCAGCACGACCGTCGTGCCGGCGCGCTGGCTCAGCGTCTGAGAGCTGAGCACCGGCGTCTCGCGCACGAGACCGGCGCCTGCGCCGGCGGCGCGGCGGATGTCCTCGACCGTGACGGACTCACGCAGGGAGCGCGACGATGGCATCGATCTCCACCTGGGCGCCGCGCGGCAGAGCGCCCACCGCGATCGCCACGCGAGCCGGCGGATCGGACTCGAAGAACGACTCGTACACCTCGTTGATCGAGACGAAACTGGACATGTCGGTCAGGTACACGGTTATGCGGACCGCGTCACCCAGCGTCGCACCGGCGGCATCGCACACCGCCGCCAGGTTCTCTAGACAGCGCCCCGCCTGTTCGGCGGGACCTCCATCGACGAGCTGCCCGGTCTTCGGGTCGAGCGGGATCTGGCCCGAGCAGAACAGCAGGTCGCCGGCGCGCATGGCGTGTACGTAAGGACCGACGGCCTCGGGCGCGCCGGGGGCGTTGATCGGCTGGCGATGAGTCGACAAGCAACCTCCTCTCCTATCGCGATGCCTGAAGCGTATTGGTGCGGGTAGGCTGAGGCTCGTGCCGAACCGCCTCGCGCGCGAGAGCTCGCCTTATCTGCTGCAGCACAAGGACAATCCGGTCGACTGGTATGCGTGGGGTGAGGAGGCGCTCGAGCGGGCGCGCAGCGAGGATCGTCCGCTGCTGGTGTCCGTCGGCTACTCGGCCTGTCATTGGTGCCATGTGATGGAGCGCGAGTCGTTCGAGAACGCCGACACCGCCGCGCTCATGAACGAGCGGTTCGTCTGTGTGAAGGTCGACCGCGAGGAGCGGCCGGACATCGACGCGATCTGCATGGATGCATGTCAGGCCATGACCGGGCATGGCGGCTGGCCGCTCAACACGTTCTTGACGCCCGAAGGCATCCCGTTCTACGCCGGGACCTACTTCCCGCCGCAGCCGCGTCAGGGCCTCCCGAGCTGGCAGATGGTGCTGCTCGCGATCGCGGACGCGTGGGACAAGCGCCGCGAGGAGATCCGCACGCAAGGTGATCAGATCGTTCGCGCGCTGTCCGCGACGGCCCGGATCGAGCCCTCGCACGAGCCGATCCGCGACGACCTCCTGCGAGATGCGGTCGAGGGCCTGCGACATGGCTACGACCGGGTCAACGGCGGCTTCGGCGGTGCGCCCAAATTCCCGCCGGCGTCGACGATCGAGGTGCTGCTCGCGCGCGGAGAAACCGAGATGGCGCTCGGCACGCTGCGTGGAATGGCGCGCGGCGGCATCTACGACCAGGTCGGCGGCGGCTTCGCGCGCTACTCGGTAGATGCGACGTGGACTGTGCCGCACTTCGAGAAGATGCTCTATGACAACGCCCTCTTGGCGCAGGCCTACCTGCACGGCTGGCAGGTCTCCGGTGAGGAGCGCTTGCGTCGCGTGTGCTGCGAGACGCTCGACTGGGTCCTGCGCGAGATGCAAGCGCCGGAGGGCGCCTTCTACTCGGCGCTGGATGCCGACTCAGAAGGCGTGGAGGGGAAGTTCTACGTATGGACACGCGAGGAGCTGGAGGCCCTGAGTGCCGACGATGCTTTCGAGCTCGGGCCCTTCGAGCACGGCCAGTACGTGCTGCGAGCGCGCGAACCAGAGCCGCCAGAGCTGCCCGAGATCCGCGCGAGACTGCTCGAGGCGCGATCGCACCGCGTGCGCCCCGGACTCGACGACAAGCGCCTCACCGGTTGGAACGCGCTGATGATCTCGGCGCTGGCCGAGGCGGGCGCCGTGCTCGATCGCGGCGACTACGTGGACGCCGCGGTGGCATGCGGGTCATTCCTCCTCGAGCAGCGCCGCGACGAGCAGGGCCGGCTGTTGCGCACCGAGAAGATCCCCGCGTTCCTCGATGACCACGCCTACCTGCTCGAGGCGCTGCTCACGCTTTATGAGACGACGTTCGACCCGCGCTGGTATCGCGAGGCGGTCGCGATCGCGGACATGATCGACGCCCGCTTCGAGGACGGCGAACGCGGCGGTTTCTTCACCACCGCCGACGACCACGAGCAACTCGCGGCTCGGCGCAAGGATCTCGAGGACTCACCGATCCCCTCGGGCAACTCGGCCGCCGCGTTCGGGCTGCTGCGCCTGGCGCTGCTCTCTGGCGAGGGCAAATACGAGCGCCACGCGCTCGGTGTCCTGCGGCTGATGTTCCCGCTCGCGGTCCGCCACCCCTCGGCGTTCGGCCACCTGCTCCGGGCGACGGACTTCTATCTGGCGCCGGTACGCGAGGTAGCGATCGTCGGACCGTCGCCCGAGGCGCTGCTGGCGATCGTGCGTGGCCAATACCGCCCGCACCTCGTGCTGGCCGGCGGCGAGGAGGATGGTGTGCCGCTGCTCAAGGATCGCAGTCCCGTCGACGGCCACGCCACGGCCTACGTCTGCGAGCACTTCGTGTGCAAGGCGCCGGTCACGACACCCGAGGAGCTCGCGGCGGCGCTCTAAGCCCGGCGATACAAAGCGCCACTTGCATTCGGCCCTGCAAGTAGAGCCCCTACAAAACAGGCAGGTAGCGCTCGAGCTCCCAGGGGGTCACCTGGACGCGGTAGTCCTCCCACTCCTGGCGCTTGATCTCGATGTAGCGGTTGAACATGTGCTCGCCGAGCGTGCGCAGCACGAGCTCCGACTCGGCGGTCAGCTCGATCGCCTCGCCGAGCGTCTCGGGCAACTGCTCGATCCCGAGCCGCCGGCGCTCGTCGGGCGAGAGGTGGTAGAGGTTCTTCTCCATCGGCTCGGGCAGCTCGTAGCCGTGCTCGATTCCCTCGAGGCCTGCCTGCAGCAGGACCGCGAAGGTCAGGTACGGGTTGCAGGCCGGGTCCGGGCAGCGGAGTTCCATCCGGGTCGCCTTTTCCTTGCCCGGGTGGTACAGCGGCACGCGCACCAGTGCCGAGCGGTTGCGCCGCGACCACGCCAGGTATACCGGCGCCTCGTAGCCGGGGACCAGGCGCTTGTAGGAGTTGACCCACTGGGCGAAGATCGAGCAGATCTCGCGTGCGTGACGTAGCTGGCCGGCGATAAAGGCCTTGCCAACGTCGGAGAGAAAGTACGGGTCATCGGCGTTGTAGAACGCATTGCCATCCCCGCGGAACAGCGACTGGTGGGTGTGCATGCCCGAGCCGTTCTTGCCGAACAGCGGCTTCGGCATGAAGGTCGCATGCAGGCCGTACTTCATCGCGTATTCCTTGACCGTGATCCGGTAGGTCATGCAGTCGTCGGCCATCTTCAGCGCATCCGCGTAGCGCATGTCGATCTCGTGCTGGCTCGGCCCGACCTCGTGGTGGGTGTACTCGGTGTGGATCCCGAGCTGCTCGAGGGCCAGGACCGTTTCTCTTCTGAGGTCCGATCCCGCGTCGAGCGTGGTCAGGTCGAAGTAGCCGCCCTCGTCGAGCACCTCCGTCGACTTCGAGTCGCGGAAGTAGAAGTACTCGAGCTCCGGGCCGACGTAGAAGTGGTCGAAGCCCATCTGGTTTGCGCGCTCCAGAGCCCTTCTGAGGACATGGCGTGGGTCGCCTTCGTACGGCGTGCGCTCGGGCGTCTGGATGTCGCAAAACATCCGCGCCGTGCCGTTCTCGGCGGGGCGCCAGGGCAGGATCGAGAACGTCGCGGCGTCCGGCATCGCGATCATGTCCGATTCCTCGATCGGGTTGAAGCCGGTGATCGACGAGCCGTCGAATCCCATCCCGCCCTCAAAGGCGTCGGGCAGCTCGGTGGCGTTGATCGAGAACGACTTCAGCTGCCCGAGGATGTCGGTGAACCAGAGGCGGATGAATCGGATGTCGCGTTCCTGGACGAGCGAGATGACGCTGTCGGGAGTGAGGGGTTGGTCGGCCATTGCGGGAGCGCAGCGTACCTTGTCCTAGCGTTATCGAGTCCGTACTCTCGGTCGGGTGCTTCGAGCTCTCGGATTCGTGCCGGCGCTTCTGGCTCTTGTCGCCTGGGGCTCGTCGATGGCTTTCGCGACGGCTCCCCACCCATGCGGGCCGTCTGACGCCCACACGCTGGCCGTAAACCACCTGGCTCGGGTGTACGTCGTGCGCGACGCGGTCTACGGCTGCAGCCGCACGCACACGACCCGCCTTGGCGGGGGTGCCCACGGCTTCCGCGAACACGTCGGCCCCGTCGCGCTGTCCGGGACGACCGCCGCCTACGGGTTGACCCGGTCAGGGGTCGACACGATCAGTGCCGTCGTGATCGTGCGAGGGCTGCGCGACGGCAAGCAGCTGCGCGAGCTTGCTGCCACCACGCAGCCACTCGGCGCCGAGTTCGTTCAGGCCGTCAGGTCGATCGTCGTACGGACCGATTGCGCGGTCGCGTGGGTGGGCTCGGGCAGCTCGATCATCATGCAGGGCCGCCGCGACCTCGAGGTCATCCGGGCTGATTCCCGCGGCGAGGCGCGGATCGACTCGGGTAGCGCGATCGTTCCAGATTCGCTGATGCTGCGCGGCACGACCCTGACCTGGGTCCACGGAACCGAGACCCGCTCGGCGACGCTGCATTAGAGGGCGGCGCGGGCCTCCCTCAGACGCTGCGCCAGCGGCTTGTCTGCGCCCGGGTTATATGCCGGGCCCGTTCCGTCGACGACCAGATCGTGGAGCATCGCGAGTCCCTGCGCGTACAGCAGGCGGTCGCCTCGCAGCAGCTCGACGAGCTCTTCCAAATCAGGTGCGTTGGCCCTGACGGCACGGCTCGCCGGCCTCACGTGGATCCGATCAGCCGCTTCGCTGGCGCTGACCAGAAGCCGCTGAAGCCCGTATGCGATCTCGGCGCGCATTGGCCGCGCCGTGAGCTGAGCGGCTCTCGCGGCGAGGCGTGGCGAGGTGGCCGGGTCCACTCCTTCGATCAGCTCACGATCGAGTTTCGTAGCGCGCACCCGGACCGCCAGTCGCGAACCGCGACTCGGTCTCAGGACGTGTTCCGCATGGATAAGCATCACGACACCTCCGTAACCTTTTTGCTGGTTACGTAACCTACTAAATTCCTTTGAAGGTTTCAAGCGAAATTCAGGCATGTGTAGCCGACCGGCCGGGGGCCGGCAAACGCCCTGCTTGAAGGAGGTTTCAGACCGGCGTCGTGACTCGGCCGCCGAGCCAGCGCTTGGCCCAGCGCTGCAGCTCGGAAAGCGCGGGTTCGAGCTCCCGCCCCATCTGGGAGAGCTCGTACTCGACCCGCAGCGGCGGGCCGGGCATCACGTTGCGCACGACGATCCCGCGGGCCTCCAGCTCCTTCATCCGCTCGGACAGGAGCCTGTCGGAGAGTTCTGGGACCGCCTGCGCGATCTCGGAGAAGCGGAGCGGACCGTCCATCAGCACGCGGAGGATCGCGCCCGTCCAGCGACGGCCGACGAGCTCAACCGCCTCGTGGTACAGGGGACAACAGCCGATGCCCCGTGAGGTGCGGCCCGCGTGGTCCGGATGCTCGCGCGCGCACATTGGCTGAAGATCACGCGGCTTGCAGCCCGCGCGACTCCTCGCTGGATCCATCGACAGGTATCTCGCCCGCCACATTGATCATTGCGGTGAAGCCCTCGAGCGAAACCGCTGCGATCGCCTCGAGGATCTGCTCGTCGTCCCAGCCCGCCTCGCGCGCCTCCTCGTGGAGGTGCATGGGGGCACGACCGCGCGACTCGAGCAGAGCCTGCAGGTACCGGAGCAGAGCTGCCTCGCTGGGGTCCTTGGAGGAGAACTGACGGGCGGCGGCCACCTCGTCGAGCGCGAGGCCTGCATTGCGCGCGGCACGAGAATGCATCGCGATCCCGGACTCTGAGTTGTAGTACTCGGCGACGGCGAGAGCGATCCGCTCGAGCGTCGCCAGCGTCAGCTTGCCATGACGCAGCTCCGAGCGGAACCGCGCGTACGCGCGCAGCGCCGCCGGCGAGCCGGCAAGCACGCCGAGGAAGTTCGGCAGCTGACCGCCTGAAGCAAGAGCCCCGCGCAGCACCGGGACCGAGCCGTCCGGCGCAGTGAGATCGTCATGGATCTGGAATCTACTCATGGAAGTTTTCATTGCGGTTACCCAGGGGTTCAAGAAGGGCAAGCGCCCATTTCGGGAAACGCTTGCCCCTTTACTTTTGAGACCTGCTTACGGTTGATAAGTCTAATTCGGTTGTGCCTTCAGCACAAGGGCGGGAGCGATCGTCGGATCCGGGCCGCGGCCGGCCTGAGGCGGTGTCCGATCTCACTCGGCGCAAGTTCACTTCCCCTTATACGGAATCGCCTAAACGGCGGATCAGCGCGCCCTCGGAGGAGCGTAAGCGGGCGTTGTTCGGGCGCGGTTATTGCGCGGCATTTCCGCTCCCAGGGCTGGTCGAGAAAGCGACGATCGCGGTTTTCTCGCCCCGCCTCGTTCTGGCAGCGCCGGCTAGTGCAGGAGGACCGCTGCGCCGGCTAGTGCAGGAGGACCGCTGCGTGGGCGCTCGTCGCCGCGACGAGCACGAGGATCACGCCGAGCAGCACGGCCCACATCGCGACCCGATCGGGCTGGAAACCAGGGCGCTCATGGCGCGGGACGTCAGGGCGACGCCGCGAGGTCGCGCCGTAGCGATCGTCGACCTGCCCGCGGATCGTGACGGTCCGCCGAACGGGTGGCTGGTCGTGCTCGGGCGCGACGGGGCGCATGGCGGCGCGGTCCCGCGTGCGCGGGACGCGGGCCGGGCCGGGGCGGGGCTCGGTGCGCGGGACGCCTACGGGCCGCGGCACTGTGGAGGCTCGTCGGGCGGTCGTGCTGCGCTCGCCGAAAGCGACTGCGCTGCGGACGCGAACAGCCGGGCGGGGATCATCGCCCCGTGGCTCCTCCTGCCGGGGGGCCAGCTCCTCGCGTGGACGAGGGATGTGGTCGTGCGCAACCCGCTCGGCCCATTCCGCCAGAAACTCTGGCTCGTTGGGGAGTACTGAAACGCCTGTTCGCGGCATCTCAACCGTCCTCTTTCTCGAATGCTTGCGGGGTTAGCTGACGGGCTCGCGACGAAAGAGCGGCGCTACGTGCTCGCGCACGATTAGCCCCAACAACTTGGTTCCCCCGCTTCCTTATGCCGTGGCCCGGGGGCCGGCGGAGCGGGAATTCAGCTGTACGGAGCGGCGCATGCTAACACCGCGTCCGGATCGAAGCGCGGTCAGCTGAATGGCCCCCGGCCGGGAGGGCCGCTACTCCTGCCCGGCGACTCTGGCGACGAACTGGGCGACGTCTTCGGCTTGCTTGCCGGCAAGCACGTTGGCGGGCATCGTCCCGTACCCGAGACATGTCTGGTTGCTGTTGGACGGCGGGTTCTGCAGGCAGCCGTTGGCGATCGTGTTCGCGACCAGCGACGCCGGCGGCCGTAGCGTGTCCAGATCCGGCCCTACCTTGCCGACCGAGTTCGTCGCGGCCAAGGTGTGGCAGACGCCACAGTGCTGACCGAACAGGGTCCTCCCCTGCTTCTCGGCGCTGGTGAGCCTGATACCGCCCACCTGGGCATTGGCGTTCGCGTGGTTCCCGGTCAGGATCAGCGCCGGAATCGCAACGCCGAACACCACGTACACGAACACGAAAACGAACGTCAGGGTCTTGCGGCCGCCGCGCGTCTGCGTCTGAAGCGTGGCCCGAGCGCCGCCGAGCCCTCCGCGCACCCCGACAAAGAACAGCCCGAGCGCGAGGACGACCCAGAACGCGGCGAACAGGTAGACGGCGAGCACGGGCGCGCACCTTATCGTGAAGCGCACAGGACTGCTACGTGCGTGAGGAAGACCGAGCCGCTGCTCGCCACGGCCTGCCTTCGCCGGCGGCTGCGCGCCACGGCCTGCCTTCGCCGGCCGGCGGCTGCGCGCTACGGCCTGCCTTCGCCGGACGGCGGCTGCTAGGACCCGCTTAGCGTCCGGAACGGGTACAGACTCGCGAAGTCCCAGAGCAGGAACCCGGCCCAGATCACGACCAGTGGCCACAGCCACCGTCTGACGCCCAGCAGCCGCGCCACGGCCAGGTACAGGGCCGGCATGACCACGACCATGTAGTAGAGGTACGTCGTGCGCGAATCGATGGCGTGGAACAGCTCGGTCGGGAGCCACGTGCCGATCACCCACGCGATCACGAGGAACGAGAGGTCGTCGCGCCTGCGGATCGCCCACCACAGGTTGACGGCGAGCGCCAGCCAGCTCGTGAACAGCAGCACGCGGCTGATCTCACCCCGGAAGAAGATGATCGTCTGCTGCGACTTGACCTTGCCGTTGACCCGGACCGTGGTCTGGACCTCGTAGTACGGGATCACCTTGCGGTTGATCCAGAAGTCAGTCGGCGCAGACGCGATGCCCCGCGGATGGCCTACGTCGCGTAGGTTCGCCGCGTAGCGGTTCATGAACGTGAAGTGGTTGCAGGCGCGCTTCCACAGCAGCATGTAGTCGCAGATCGAGGACTGGTTGCGGTCGACCGGGTGCCCGCCGCTGTACGGAGTGACCGCTGTGTCGAGGATCGTGAGGACCGTGAAGTAGGTGAAGCCCGCGACCAGGCACAAGGCAAGCGGTCTGGCCAGCCTGCGGACCAGCGGACGCCGGACCCAGGGCCGGCCCGGGTTCTCAACCCGCGGGCCCTGCGCGGCGCCGGCAACCTCATCCTCGGCGCCCAGGCCCCCATTCGCGGCGCCGGCAACCCCATCGCCGGCGCCGGCAACCCCATCGCCGGCGCCGGCAACCCCATCGCCGGCGCCGGCAACCCCATCCCCGGCGCCGGCAACCGTCTTGCCCACCCCCCCGCGCCGCGCCCACAGCCACGCGAGCCCCCTCATCGCCTCCAGCAGCAGCAGCACGAACAGCGTGTAGACCGCGAACTCCTTGAGGCAGCTGCCGATGCCGATCAGGACGCCCGCGATCAGAGGATGGCGCCGTAAGTAGAACCCGGCCGCCGCCAGCATGAACGGCACGGCGTAGATATCGAGTACGGCAATCCGCGAGTGGACAAGCCACAGGTTGTCGACGCTCGCGATCGCCGTCGTGCCGAGCGCGAGCCATTGACTCCCGCCCGCGCTGCGCACCAACCAGTAGAGCAACAGCAACGCCGCGAGGCCGAAGGCGACAGGCGTGATCCGCCACGCGATCGAGTTGTCACCGAACAGCTCGATGCTCCCGGCGATCAGCATCTTGCCGAGCTGCGGGTGCTCGCCATTGGGGTCGGTCCCAGGTGGCGATGCATTCGCGTACGTGTCGCCGGCGGGCGTGGGCAGGCCGGCGATCACCCGCGCGGCCGACACGTAGTAGCGCTCGTCGAATACGTACCCCTGCGCTGGCGCGGTGTACTTCGGAATCCCGAGGTGCCAGGCGCGCGCACCGGTCCCGAACGCGCAGACGACGGCCAGCAGGATCAGGGGCGTGCGCCGGCTCGCCAGCGCACGCGTAACCCAGCCGCGCAGCCGCCAGTAGGCGCGAAGGGGGGCTGCTGTGCGGGCGTTCACCGTGGCATCCGTACCAGGACGGACTACATCATGCGGTCAGCTATTCCGGATCAGCGCCTCCTTCCCGCCGCGAAACTCATCACCGGAGGGGCGACTGCGCGGAAATCCTCGGGCTCGGGCTCCGACAGCGGCTGCCCCTGATCGTCCGCGCGATCCTCGTGCTGCCGCAGGGAGCCGTCTCGGACCGCCTGCTGTTCGGCGCGGCCCCGCCGCACCGCCTCGTCCAGCATCGAGAAATCCTTGACCTCGGCGAGGATCTGGTCAGGTGCCGCGATCGAGCCGACGCGGTCGACTAGCACGTTGATCACCCCGCCCGCCGATGCGAACTTCTCGAGCTTGCCTTCGATCAGCATCAGCGGTTCGGTACGCACCGTCAGGCGATTGCTCTCGTAGACCTTCGTAGGAACGATCAGGTTGATCGTTCCAAACTCGTCCTCTAGCAGGACAAACACGATCCCATTGGCAGTGCCTGGACGCTGGCGGGCGACTACGAGTCCGCCGGTCTTGATTCGGGTGCCGTGTTCAAGCGTCTCGAGGTCGCGACTCGTCACCACGCCAGCAGGCAAACGATTCCGCAGCAGCGCGATCGGATGTGTCTGAACGGTCAACCCGGTCGTGCCGTAGTCGGCGAGCATCGACTCCCACTGCGAGAGGGAGCGCAGCTTCGGGGGCGCCGGCAGATCGAGCGGCAACGCCAGCTGCACTCCGCCTGGGACGTTTCGCCCGGGCGTCGCGACCCCAAGCTGCCAGAGCGCCAGACGCCGCGGCGAGACCGATTGCGGTTCCCCGCTTTCGGCAGAAACGAGCGAATCGCACGCCCCCGACCACGCGAGCAACTCGAGCGAAGGGCCACCTGTCCCTCCGCGCGAAGCCAAATCGGAGAGGTTGCGAAAACGTCCTGCCTCCTCGCGCGCTCCGACCAGTGCCTTGACTTCGTGCTCCCGGACGCTGCGCACATAGCCGAGGCCGATCCTCACCCGACCATCGTTCATCTCGCATTCCGCCGCGCTCTCGTTGACGTCAGGCGGGAGGACTTCAATCCCGCGCCGCTGTGCCTCGTGCACGAGCGCATCTGGCGGATAGAAGCCCATCGGCTGCTCGTTGAGCAGTGAGCAAAGCAGCTCGGGGCAGTAGTGAACCCGTAGCCACGTCGACTGGTAGGCGAGCAGCCCGAATGCTGCCCCGTGCGCCTTGGGAAAGCCGAAGCCAGAGAACCCCTGGACCATCGCGAACACTCGCTCCGCCGTTTCATCGTCGACCTGGTGCAGGCGCCTAGCGCCGGCGACGAAGCGCTGGTGGTACGCCTGAATCGCCGCTTCAGAACGCTTGCGGCTCATCGCCCGGCGCAACCCCTCTGCTTCGCCGACCGAGAAGCCAGCGAACGCGATCGCTACCTCGAGCACCTGGTCCTGGAAGATGATCGTCCCGAGCGTCTCGCGCAGGACCGGCTCGAGTGAGGGATGTTCGTATGGGACTTCGTAGCTCGGATCCTCGCGCAGCCACTGGCGCCGCTCTATGTACGGATTGACTGCGCCTCCCTGGATCGGCCCGGGCCGAACGATCGCGACCTGGATCGTGAGGTCCTGGAGGCTCTCGGGCCTGGTGCGCCGCAGCGACTGCATCTGTGCGCGGCTCTCGATCTGAAAGACGCCCGTCGTGTCCGCCGTCTGGATGCATTCGTAAGTCGCCGGGTCGTCGTACGGGATCCTGCTGAGGTCGATCAACTCACCGCGCGTCTTGGCGATCAGCTCGACCGTCCGCTCGACCGCCGAGAGCATCCCCAGTCCGAGCAGGTCGATCTTCAGAAAGCCGGCGTCCGAGCAGGAATCCTTGTCCCACATGACGATCTGGCGCCCCTCCATCGCTGCGGGGACGATCGGGCAGCAGTCGATCAGCGGTCGTGTCGCGACGATCATCCCGCCTGAGTGCTGGCTCAGATGTCGCGGTAAGCCATGTGCCTCTGCGGCCAGGCGAGCGAGCCACCCCCACCTACCGTGCTTTGCCCGCGCGCCCGGACGATCCACATCCCGGTCCAGACCGTCCGCCACGCGCCGCTCCACCCCGAACGCGTTCTCGATGTCCTTGCTCACCTCTCTGGCGTCCCACCCCTCGCTGCCCCTAGCCACCCGCTCGATCTCGCCGGCTGGGAGCCCGAGCACCTTGCCAAGCTCGCGGATCGCCCCACGGGCTCTGTACGTGGGGAAGGCGGCCACCAGCGCCGAGCGATCGTGACCGTAGCGCTCGTGGACTCGCGGAATCAGCTTCTCGCGGATGTCGCGCGGGAAGTCGAGGTCGATGTCCGGCAGCGAGGTCAGCTCCTCGTTGAGGAAGCGACCGATCAGCAGCTCGTTTGCGATCGGGTCCACGTGCGAGAGCCCCGTCAGGTAGCAGACGATCGACGATACGCTCGAACCCCGGCCGCGCCCAGGCGGCAGCAGCGCGCGGGCGCTATCCGGACCTCTGACCTCGACTGCGACCTCCCGAGCGAGCTCGAGTAGGTCGTGATGGAGCAGGAAGAACCCGGGGAGGTTCAGGGTTTCGATGATTCGCAACTCCTCGTCCAGGCGTTTCCTAGCCTGTTCGCGGCCTCCCGTGTGCGAGTACCGATCCTGGAAGCGGCCATCACAAAGCTCGACCAGCTCGCGCATCGCCTCTTCATCCTCGGCGCCTGGATAGCGGTAGCCAAGGTCGCTCGAGAGGTCGAAGCGAAGGCTGTCCGCCAGCCTCGCGGTCTCTGCAACGGCCTCAGGGAACTCCGGGAAGCGTGCCGCCATCGCCTCCGGCGATGCGAGGACATGGCTGAAGTTGCCTCGGCGCTGCGGCTCGGAGGCATCGAGCGTCGTGTGCAATCGCACGGCGACGAACGCATCCTGAAGCGGTGCTCTGGCAAGCGAATGCGCGTGCACATTTCCGGTTGCAATGCACCGCACCCCTAATCGCTGCCCCAGCCCCGCGAGTCGCCGATTCCGAGCACGATCGTCGCGCAGGAATGGCCGCTGTAGCTCGATCCGCAGCCTGTCTGGACCGAACGCGTCTCTTAGCCGCCTCAGCGTGAATTCGTCGTGGATCCCATGGGTCGCGCAGCCGCTCAGGCAGACGAGACCCTTGGAGTTCTCGAGCACGGTCTCAAGCGGGGTCTCCGGTGCTGTTGCAGGCGCTCCCGGTCGCCCGTCGCGAGTGCGCGCGTGTGCCCGGGTCAAGATCCGGCAGAGGTTCGACCAGCCGCTCGCATCCTGAACGAGCAGCGTCATGTGTCGCCCATCGTCGAGATCGATCTCTGCGCCGTGGATCGGACGCAGCCCCAGCGCCCGCGCGGAGACTGCGAACTCCATTGACCCAGAGACAGTGTTGTGGTCGGTCAGGGCGAGGGCCTCATATCCGAGCTCGATCGCGGCCGGCACGAGCTCGTCGGGAAGCGACGCTCCGTCCAGGAAGGAGAAGGCCGAGTGGCAGTGGAGCTCAACGTACATAGGCGAACAGATGTTCGCCTATGTACCGGACGGAAGTCCTACTCCTCGATGTCTTCCTCGTCTTCTGGCTCGTCGAGCTCTTCCTCGCCCTCTGGCTGCTCGAGGTCTTCGTCGTCCTCGATGTCTTCCTCGTCCTCGGGCTCGTATTCGTCTTCGCCGGTCAGCTGATCCTGGAGCCTGGTGACGCCATTCTGGAGCGTTCCAAGCATCCCTCGCCCCCGCCCACTGGTCGCGAGACGAGCTGCCGTCACCAGTCCGGCGCCCAAGAGAAGCGCGCGCCCCGCAGGGAGGTGGTGTCGTTTTCGCTCGCTCTCGGCTCTTGACTCCTGGAGCGCTGCCTGGACGCCGGCGAGAACTACGCGATGCAAATCGGCTGGCATTTGTGCCGCTCCTGCCGGCGCTAACCGGCGCTCGAGTGGTTGCCTCTGGATCGCGCGGAGCTGCGGCCGCGCGATCTCGCCGGCGAGCTCGCTCGCGATCCCGACGACGACCCGCCACCGGACCGCGCGGACGACGCCGCTCGCGATCCCGACGACGACCCGCGGCCCGACCGTGAAGAGGATCCGCCGCCCGACCGCGAAGAGGACCCGCCGCTGGACCGCTCGGACGCCCCTCCGCCCGACCGCGCCGATGAGCGTGAGCCTCCGCTCCTCTGAGCGCTCGCACCACGCCCGCGGCTGCTCGAGCGGCTTCCGCTGCTGCCGCCAGACGAGCTCTGCTGCCGCCGGCCGCCCGAACGCTGCGACTTCTTCGAGTCGCTATCGCCGCCGCGAGCCTCCTCGAGATCTGCATAGTCGCGCTTGCCGTCGTAGCCCGAATCGTGCTGCTCGACGACCTCCCCTTCCTCGATCACCGAGTCCGAGCTCGATCCGCGTAAGGCGCGGGGCCAGCTCGTGGAAGGTGACTACACCGGTGTGCGTGATCCCGTTGGTGACGCGCCACTTGATCCGCTCGTTCGGGCGCTGGGTCTCGATCTCGGCCGTGAACTCCTTCGTCTTGGCCCAGATCTTGGTCGCGAACGAAACCGTGCAGTCGTCCTCTTGGGTGACGCGGGTGACGCGGTGCATGAACTCGGGCCATTGCTCGAACTGGGTCCACTGGTTGTAGACCGTCTCGATCGGCACCGCTACGTCGACGCTCTGCTGGACCGGCATCCGCCGGCCCTTCCCAACGCCGGGCATTCCGCCCTTCCCACGGCCGCCGCTGCCGCCGCCGAACGGCAATGCGCTCTTTAGGCCTTCCTTCAGGATGCCGCCGGCGCCGCCGGACTCCTCGATCTTGTCCGTCAGCTTGTCCTCGATCGTTCCACCGACAGTGCTCCCGAGCTTGGAGGTGACGCCCTCGAGCGCCTTACCTGGGGCTTTGACGCCCTCGACAACCTTTCCGTCGAGCCTGCCAACGAGCTTGCCGACGCCCTTCGCGGCCAACGGGACAAGCGCAGCGGCGCCGGCGCCGGCAGCGATCCCGCGTGCACCAGACAGCGGGCCGCCGGACTTCGATGCACCGTCAAGGCTCTTGGCGGCTTGCCCGACCGCGTGTGTAACGGCCTTGCGCCTTTGCCGGAACAGTTTTAGCCATGCCTCTTCCTTCCTCGTGTTAGAGGCGCCTCCGCAAATCGTGGCTACCCGCTCCATCCGGACTCTAAGAAACGACCTTGACAAGTTTAATAGTGACTGCTAAGCTCCTGCGTAGTTAGTGCTCACTAAGAACTCTTCTCGGAGGTGCCGCATGAGCCAGAGCCCCCCATCGCAGACGGATAGGTCCCGGATTTGGACGCTCGTGATCGTCTCGCTCGGCCTGTTCATGGTCGTGCTCGACAACCTGGTCGTGAACGTCGCGCTCCCGAGCATTCATCGGGACCTCGGCGCCTCGATCCAGTCGCTCGAGTGGACCGTGAACGCATACGTGCTCGCGTACGCGGTGCTGCTCTTGACCGGCGCCGCCCTCGGTGACCGGTTCGGCCGTAAGCGGATGTTCATCACGGGGGTCACGCTGTTCACCGCCTCCTCGGCGGCGGCCGCGATGGCTCCGTCGATCGGCTTCCTGATCGCGGCCCGGGCGCTGCAGGGCACCGGCGCGGCGATCGTGACACCACTGACGCTCACACTGCTCGCCGAGGCGTTTCCTCCACAGCGCCGCGGTGTCGCGCTGGGCGTCTGGTCGGGCATCAGCGGTACCGCCGTGGCGCTCGGACCGCTCGTCGGCGGTGCGGTCGTGCAGGCGGCCTCCTGGCACTGGATCTTCTGGATCAACGTCCCGATCGGAATCGCGCTCGTCCCGATCGCCGCAGCGCGGCTGAAGGAGAGCCACGGCGCCGCTCGCTCGCTCGACCTCCCCGGAGTCGTGCTCGCCTCGAGCGGTCTGTTCGGAATCGTCTACGGGCTGGTCCGCTCGCAGTCGCTGGGCTGGACCAACTCCGAGGTGATGATCTCCCTAATCGCCGGAGCCACCCTGGTCGCCGCTTTCATCGGCTACGAGCTTCGTGCCAAGGAGCCGATGCTGCCGATGCGCTTCTTCGCGAACCGCGCGTTCGCGGTGACCAACGTCGTGTCGCTGTCGATGTACTTCGGGATGTTCGGCTCGATCTTCTTCCTCAGCCAGCTCCTGCAGAACGTCCTGCACAACTCGCCGCTGCAGGCCGGCGTCAAGCTGCTCGTCTGGACCGGGGCGACGATGATCGTCGCGCCGCTCGCGGGGTATTTCTCGGAGCGGATCGGCAGCCGTCCGTTCATGGTGGCCGGGCTCGGGCTCCAAGCGATCGCGCTCGGCTGGCTCGCGACGCTGACCTCCGTTGATGAGACGTACTCGAGCATGATCGTCCCATTCGTGCTCGCCGGCGCGGGCATGGCGCTGGTGTTTGCGCCCTCCGCCAATGCGGTGCTGTCCTCCGTGCGCACCTCAGAGGCCGGTCAGGCGTCGGGTGCCACGAATGCGATCCGCGAGCTGGGCGGCGTGCTCGGGATCGCGGTGCTCGCCACCGTGTTCACGAGCAACGGCAGCTACGCGTCGCCGCAGGCGTACGTCGCCGGGCTCGTCCCCGCGATGTGGGTCGGAGCAGCGGTGCTGAGCGCCGGCGCACTGATCGCGCTAGCGCTGCCGTTCAGCACTCGGGTGGCAAGCCCGGAGGCCAGGTCCGAGCAGGAGCGCGGGGAGGCGGCGATCCCACTCGCCGCCTGAGTCTGCCCTAGGATCGACCGGTAAAGAGCATCATGTCCAACATCGACATCGACATCGACATCGACATCGGCATCGGAGCAAAAGAGAGCCCGTCAACGCGTCCCGGCCTCAGAGCGCCGGGACGCGCTGATCGAGGCCGCGGTCCACGAGTTCGCGCACGGTGGGCTCCACGGCACGCCGGTCGACCGGATCGCACGGCGCGTCGGAGTCGCACAGCCATACGTGTTCAGTCTGTTCCCGAGCAAGCGCGAGCTGTTCCTCGCTGCGGTCGAGAAGGACTTCGAGGTGACCGGCGAGCTGTTCGAGCGCGTGGCCGCCGAATTCGATCCGGCAACCGCCGGGCCCGACGTCGACGTCCTACGCGCGATGGGAGATGCGTATGTCGAGTTGCTCGATGAGCACCGTGACTACCTGATGCTTCAGCATCACGCGTACGCGGCCTGCGACGATGAGGTCATCCGTGATCGGGTCCGGGCGTGCTACGCCCGGCTCGTCGCCCGTGTCCGCGAGTTGTCGGACGCGGACTCCGAGCGGATCGACGAGTTCTTCCGCTACGGGACGTGGCTGAATGTGGCGGCGGCGATGGGAGTGGAGGACCTGTCGGCCGGGTGCGAGTGGCTGCAGGCATCCGTGCTCGCAGACAAGTCGGAGTAGGAGCCTTGACGGGCGCAAGCCGCCGCGCCCGGCTAGCTAGTCCGCGACCCGCGCTTCCGGGAATCTCGGTCGGCCGTCGTCGGGGATCGGCTCCCAGGGCGCCGCGTAGGCGACGTACTGGCGCACGCCTGGAGAGATGCCGGGGTCTGCGTCGAACGCCCCGAGCCGGGCGCCGATCGTGTCCGGATCGCCCGGGACACGACTGAACAGCGCCGACCCGCACACCCCGCAGAACCATTTCTCGGCGCCCCCATCCGGCATCCACGCGCGCAGGTGCTCTTCGCCTTGCACGATCTGGAACGACCCCGGTGCTGTCCGTCCGCTCGCCGAAGCGCCCGTGCCGGTGCGGCGCTGGCACCGCGTGCAGTGGCAGTAGATGGCGGAGACGAGCGGTTCGGAGATTTCGAAGCGCACCGCGCCGCAGCCGCACCCGCCGGTCAGGGGGAGGCTCACATCCGACCGCTCGCGCTGGGTCGCGCGCGCTCGTGACTCGGAGCTCATCCGGCACCGCCGACCTGCACGAGATCGCGCTCTGGCTCGATCCGCCAGCGCCGCGCGACGGTCTGCAGCCGCTCGTCCAGACTCCACCCGTCCGCGCGCTCGTCGCCGCTGTGCACCGGGCTCGCGCCCTTCAGCGCCATGCAGCCGGTGTTGTCGCCCAGCGCCCCGATCTCATCGATGTCTGACTCGGTCAGCCTGAGCTCATGCGGCAGGGCGGCGAGCTCTGTTCGCTTATCCTCGATTGGACGCGCCGACGGGCGTGCCGCCGAGGCGTCAGCGGGGTCAACCTCCTGGATCAGGGTCGGCACCACGCACGCGACCGCGTCGTGCGCCAGATTCCACTGGCAGGCGAGCTGGAGCATCGTCAGGCCGGCGCGCTGGGCGATCGGTCGCATCGAATCGAGCCGCTCGCGGCCCGCCTCGATCCAGCCCGCAGGCCGGAAACTGCGGTGATCATACGGCAGCATCTTCTGGCCAGGCAGCACGTCGTCAAAGAAGAGTCCGCCGTAGTCCACGACTCGCGTGATCACCTTCACGTCGTTGGCCGCCGCGGCGCCCAGACACAGCTCGCCTGGCCACGGCTCGAGCGGGTTGAGGATGATCATCGCCCAGTCGATCACCGTTCCGAAGCGCTCGAGGCAATCGATGATGTCGAGCGTGAAGCCGTTGGCGGGGCCCGGCGCCACGCCGATCAGCCGCGTCAAACCGGCGTCCCGAAGTCCCACCATCTCGTTCCAGACGGTCTCGCTCGTGTACCCGATCCGGTCGGGGTTGTGAAGCAGGAGCAGATCGAAGCTGTCGAGGCCGCAGCGCTCGAGGCTTCTCTCGGTCGCCATGCGCAGGTAGTCGCCGTACCCGTCCGGCGACCGCAGTCGCGGGTCGGTGAAGCGCGGAAAGCCCTTCGGTCCGTCGCGCTGGCCCGTGTAGAAGTCGTGACCGACCGCTCCGACCACGCACATCCGGTCGCGCTGCATGCCGGCGATTGCCAGTCCGAGCATCGTGTCGGCCTCACCACTGCCGTATACGTCGGCAGTGATCACCGTCGGGATCGACTCATCGGGAGCAATCAGGCGCAGGTAGCGCTCGTCGTCGAGCGCCATGCCGAAGCGCATGAACCGCCCGCCGCTCCAGGTTCCAACGGCTGTCCGCGTGGGATCGATCGGAGGCATGGGCTGAGTTTACGTGGGGCTGATTGAAGTCCGAGCGTCCGAGCGTGGCGGGCACTCACCGCTGTCGCCACCACCTCCCACTCAACAGATCATGGAACACGATCTCATCGCGTCCGCAAGTCGTCACGACCTCCCAGTAACGTCGGCGCAGCGGCCGGTCGGTCCACCAGCGGTCCTCGACCAGCCATGACTCTCGCACTGCGTCCACCTCCCGGCCCTCGACAGCTAGCGGCTGCCCGTCATTGGCGGCGCTGACCGAAACGCGGCGGGGAATCGAGAGGCGTCGCGGTCCGGCCATCACTGCCACCTCGAAGAGGTCGGTGGCGGCGAACAATGGCTCCCGTGTTCGGACAGTCCGAACACATAAGCCAAAGTTCCGCGCAGAACAGCCACGCCTATCCCTCGAACGGCGCCAGCACGGCCCGGCGCTCGGGAAAACGAGAGTTGGGATCGACCTCGAGGATGCGAAGAGCTGCGTCTGGCCCGGCTGCCGCCCGCGTCTGGCGGATCGCCTCTCGCAGGCGTGCGGTCCGCGCAGCCTCTGGGTCCTCGAGCAGTGCTCGCTGATCGCTCGCGGGCGGACCGAAGCGCTCGACCGAGATACGTAGCTCATCCGCCGGCGCAGGCATCAGCGCCAGGCGCGGTGCGAGCGCGAGTCTCATCCGCACGGGATCGGCGAGCGCCTCCCGGAAGACGACCTGCTCTCGCCACGTGCCTCCGTGCTCGACCAGAATCGCTGAGAGCACGACCGCGCGCAGCGTCCGGCCTCGACGCTCACGCCGAGCGAGCAGCCTGTCGATCAGAAGCCCGAGGGCACGCTCGAGCTGGATCCCCGATCCCGCCTCGGGCAGCTCGAGCGACTCGCGCAAGAACTCGGAGACAGGCCGGGGACGTAGCGCGCCATCGCCTCCGCAGGCCAGCTCATGCGCGAGCAGCCCCGCCTTCCCAAAGCGATCGGCGAGCGCTGCCGGCGGGAGCCCAGCCAACTCTCCGAGCGTCTTGACCCCGAGCCGCTCTAGCGCCTCTGGCAGGTCGGCGAGCACAGGGCGTGCCCGCAGCAGCGCAACCGGAAGCGGATCAAGATACGCGCGAGCCTGCGCTCGGGACCCGCCGACGATCACTGGCCGGCGAACGCGCGCCCTGGTCGCCGCCGCAACCGACGCGAACCTGGACGGCCCCACACCGAGGCGGGCTGGCACTTTCAGCGCTCGACGAGCGGCGCGCAAAACCCCCTCGATGCCGCCGTACAAACGCAGCAGTCCGCGCGCGTCGAAGCACACCAGCCCAGGTCGCTCGGGCTCTACCTCGGCGCCCACCGACTCGAGCCGCACTAGCAGCATCTCCCATGCATCGGCAACGCCGGCGGGATCGGGTGGGATCAGCGCGAGTCGACGGCAGCGAGCCAGAGCCTCTCCGAGGCGCATCCCGGGATGAACGCCGAACGCTTCAGCCGCCGGCGACACCTCCCCCACCTGCTGGACGCCCCCGGGCTCGGGTGCGACTGCGACTGGCGTCTTCAGCAGCTCTCTTCGATCGCCGGCCGCGATTGATAACTCGAAGCGGGGTAGGAGAACGCAAACAATCATGCTGGACTAGGAAGGCGTCGGTGAGCCATCTGCTGGGCGTACCCGAACACATGTTCGCAAGGGCCTCGGACGGATACCGCCAACACGTACAGCACTGATCACCTCTCCGCGGTGGTACGGTCTCTGACGAGATGGCGCCACCGAATCCCGCTGACCTGACCGTCCAGACCGCGCGGACGCTGCGAGCATTCGGACGGCGAATTCCTGGGGCAGGAACGGTGCTCGCGCCGTCGTTGCACGACGCTGTCAAGGGCAAGGCGGTCCTGATTACCGGCGCCTCGTCTGGGATCGGCAAGGCCGCCGCCCTCGATATCGGCCAGGCCGGCGGTGAAGTGCTGCTCGTCGCCCGCACGCGAGAGAAGCTCGAAGAAGTCGGCCGCGAGATCGAGAACTCTGGTGGCACGGCGTTCGTGCACACCTGCAACCTGTCCGACATCGACGACATCGACCGGATGGCGGCCGAGGTGCTCGAGCAGCACGGTCGGGTCGACATCCTCGTCAACAACGCCGGCAAATCGATCCGCCGCTCGGTCAGCCGAGCGTATGACCGCTTCCACGACTACCAGCGGACGATGGCGCTCAACTATTTCGCGCCGGTCAAGCTGATCCTCAATCTCCTGCCCGTGATGCGCGAGCAGAAATCCGGACACATCATCAACGTCTCCACGATCGGATTGCAGACGAACACGCCGCGGTTCAGCGCGTACCTCGCGTCAAAGGCAGCGCTCGACGCGTTTTCGCGCTCGATTGCGGTCGAGATCATCAGCGACGGCGTGCACGTCACGACCGTCTACATGCCACTCGTTCGCACGCCGATGATCGCCCCGACGAAGATCTACGACCGCTTCCCGACGCTCAGCCCCGAAGAGGCCGCGACGATGATCACCGACGCGATCCGCAAGCGGCCCAAGCGGATCGCGACGACGATGGGCAACATAGGCCAGCTCGGCTACGCGATCGCCCCCGGCGCACAGGACCTCGTCGTCAACCGCGCTTACAAGCTGTTCCCCGAGGGCGACGGGAAGAAGAAGCCCGAAGAGCAGACGGCGGAGCAGCGGGCGTTCGTGCGCGCGACGCGCGGCGTGCACTGGTAGCGGCTCGGCGGTGGGTCGACCTTCTGGGCGCCCGGAACACCGTTTCGCAGTCACCCCGCTCCCGCTGAAGCGACGAGCAGGATGTCGAACGTCCATTTCGTGACAATTCGACTCCGCCGCAGGGCGACGGTCTACGAAATGGACGCTGGGACGTCCATAACGTTCATCGTCGCCGCCGGGGTCGATCGCTTTGCTACGTAATGGACGCTGCAAGGCGCCCCACCATGGGTGCGCGGGCGGACGGGTGCGCGGGTGGGCAGGACCCTTTCCCCAGCAGTGAGTGAGGCGCAAGCCCGGGCAGGACACCATCAGGGCCGCCGGACGGGACCGTCACGAGCTAAGAGCAGTGGAGAGCTCACACCGCGCCCACTATGCTTGACTGCACAACCATCTTGGGGCTACCATTCATGTCCCACCCCCAGGAGACGCATATGAAGCTCGAAGGCATCCACCACATCACCGCGATCACCGCTGACGCACAGGCCAACGTCGACTTCTACGCCGACGTGCTCGGCCTCCGGCTTGCCAAGAAGTCCGTCAACCAGGACCACACGTCCGTCTATCACCTGTTCTACGCGGACGAGACCGGCGACCCGGGCTCGGACATCACGTTCTTCGAGTACCCGAACCTCCCCCGCGGTCGCGCCGGCGCCGGCATGATCCACCGCATCGTCTGGCGCGTGGCCTCGACCGATGCGCTCGACTTCTGGCAGCAGCGGCTCACGAACGCCGGCTACAACCCCCGCCGGGCCGGCGACACGCTCCTCTTCGAGGACCCCGAGGGCCTCGCACACGAACTGATCATCAGCAGCGAGGACCAGCCGCTCGTAGCCAACCATCCGGAGATCCCGGCGGAGCTCGCGCTGCAGGGCTTCCACGCGGCCCGCGCGTACGCGCACGATCCCGAGCACAGCAAGCCGCTCCTCACCGAGACCCTGAACTTCGAGGCAACGGGCGACACCACGTTCACGGCAGCCGGTGACCACCGTCGAGGCCACTACATCTACGACACGCCCCCGCAGGAGCGCGGCCTGCAGGGCGCTGGCACCGTCCACCACATCGCGTTCGCCTCCCCCATCGACGAGCACGAAGCGTGGCGCGAGCGCGTCGCGAGCTCCGGACAGGCCCACCCCACGCCCGTGATCGACCGCCACTACTTCCGGTCGATCTACTTCCGTGAACCATCGGGCGTCCTGTTCGAGATCGCCACGATCGGGCCCGGCTTCACGGTCGACGAGCCGCTCGAGCACCTCGGCGAGAAGCTCTCGCTGACGCCGCAGTTCGAGCACCTGCGCGCACAGATCGAGCCGACGCTCACGCCGCTCCATAACCCGCGTGAGAGCTGGGCAGCTACGTAATACGTAGGGCCGGCGATAGTATTCGCGCGGGGCAAATGTCGGATGACGACAGCTGATCCATCGGACGCAGCGGCTTCAACAGCACAGGCGGGATCCTCGGCGCCGCCCGCTCCGACCGAGCGGGTGTGCCCGGACTGTGGGAGCCTCGCCGTGTCGGGCTCCGTCTGTCCCCATTGCGGCCTGAACCTCGCGAGGATCGAGCGACTGCCTACTCGCGACCAGTGGGAGCGGGCCAAGGATCTCGATGACGCGGGAGCTCGGGCGATCGCCGGCCGCCTCGGAACGCTCGAGCCCCTGACGCCCGCTCTGTTCGATGTCGCACCGGGGGAGCGCAGCCTCGACCATCCGGCGGCGGCCCACGTGTTGGAGCAAGCAACCGCGAAGGCTGTAGAGGAGAGGATCCCGCGCGCCGAGCGACCTCCCGGGTTTGCCGTGCAGACCACGAGCGAGCTCGTCGATCCGACGTCGCTGAAGATCACCGCGAGCGTGATGCTCGGTGGCGAGCTCCGCGTGGATCAGGACTTCGCCGGCTCGCTGGAGCTCGGCAAACCGCGCGCGCGAGTCGTTCCAAGCGGCGCGCCGAGGCTGGTCAGCGATGGAATGGAGGTCGGCTCGCTTCCCGAACCCACACCGTACGGGCCCAGCGCCCCCGTGCCGGTGGCCGGCACGGTCCGACAGTCAGCCGTCGATTCCTATCCGCCCGGCTGGTACGTCAACCCCGCCACCGGCGCGCGACAGTGGTGGGACGGCCGGCAATGGGCGGCGGTTCGTGCCTCGCAGGATGAACAACAAGCCCCGCAAGGCACCAACGGGCTGGCGATCGCATCGCTGGTGCTCGGGATCTTCGGCGGCTCGATCCTGGCGATCATCCTGGGCAGGATCGCCCAGCAGCAGTGCGATGACACCGGTCAGCCCGGCAGGGAACTGGCGACTGCTGGCCTGGTGCTCGGGGTGATCGGGCTCTTGATAACGATCGCCGTGATCGTCATCGCGCTGTCAGCTGCCTAGCAGGCGCGATATCGGCCGGCCCACCCCTTGCACCCACGCTGCTCAGCAGCGCCGGATGAGCAGGCCCTACGCCGGCGTACCTGCGTCGCGCAGCAGCTGGCCGACGGGCACCGCCGCGAGGTGCTCTGAGGCCAGTTCGCGGCTCAGCGTGTCGAGCACCGTTTGGTCGGTGCCGGCGCGGTTCATGCTGATCTCGACGACCTCCCCGGGCCGCAGCGAGCCCAGCGAGTCCCCATGATCGTCGACGTTCACCGCTCCCGCGATCAGGCGACCGCCCGCCCGATGGGCCATGAACCACTGACCGACGCTGGGGCCGCTCGATGCGTACAGGAAGTGGTGGCCGAACGCCGCGCCGCCCATCAGGCGCCTGAGCTGCCCGCGCGTGCCGAGCCAGCGCACAAGGCCGCCGTGGCCGAGCCGCGGCACGCACTGGTCGCCAAAGCCGTACACCGTCTGCTCGGCCGGGGACAGCGCCTGGTTGACCGTGAACGAGACGCGGATCCCTCGCGCCGCGAACTCACTCGCGAGCGCCGGAAGCTGGTCCGCGGGCGCGTCCACGAGCACTCCGACCTCAGGCCGTGTCGTACTGACGTCGGTCACCGGCTTCATGTGGACGAAATGGGAGACGAGCGTGTAGGAGGCGCCGGCAGTCAAGAGCCAACCAGCCAGCGCCACGCCGGCCGTGGCGCCGGTGATCGCACGCGCGGTGCGCAGCCGCCAGCGCGGGACCCGGCGCGCGCGCCGCTCGTCGCTGAGGATCAGCGATGCGGTCGAGGGTCGGCGGGCGAAGCGCCCGTCCGGCTCAGGACGATGCTCCAACGCCCGCTCGAGCGCGGGACCGATGTCGGCCTCGGTGCGCGCGACCTGCGCCAGCCCGAACCGCTCGAGTGCGCGGTTGGAAGCCCGCACGTGTCCGACGCCGAAGCCGTAGGAGATCACCGGGCAGCCGCGGATGATCGCCTCGAGCACCGTCAGCCCAGCGCTCGAGTGGATCAGCGCGTCGGCGGCGGCAAGCACGTCGCCCATCCGGTCGGTGAAGCCCATCACCCGCAGGCGCGGCTCGTCGCCGAAGCGCTTGGCGACGTTCGCGCGGAGCTTGTCGTTGCGCCCGCACAGGCACAGCACCGTCGCGCCCGGCACCTGCAGGGCTTCGCGGGTCGCGCCGGCGAGGTCGCCTACGCCCCAGCCGCCGCCGGAGACGGCGATCACGATCCCGTCGGCAGGCAGAGCCAGCGCGCGACGCGCGTCTGCGCGCGAACGCGCCGCGAGGAACGCAGGCGAGGTCGGCGGCTTGGCCCATCTGACGCTGCCGGGCCCGGCGATCTGCTCGACCTCCTCGGCCGACTCGGGGTGCGTGATGAAGTGCAGGTCGATCCCGGGATGTGCCCAGAACCGAAGCCCGGCAAGGTCGGTGATCGACGAGTAACACGGGACGTCGAGCTTGCCCCTGCGGCGCAGCTCGCCCAGGATCGCGGTCACCCCGGGATAGGTCGAGACGATCTGGTCGGGATTGTGCGCCTTGATCAGACGCATCAATCCGCGCCGCCCGAAAGCCACGAGCAGGCGCTTGGCCAGCCACCGGGTCGGCGCGAAGTACATGAACAGCCAGTACTGGAAGTCGAACAGCCACGGCAGCCGCTGGAACATGAACGCGGAGTTCTCGCGCAGCGTTTTGGTCAGGATCGGACCCATCGCCGGCAGGCCGTTGACGATCGAGACCTGAGCGTCCGGATCCTCGTCGTGGAACTCGCGCGCGACCGCGCGCGCGGGAAGATCGTGGCCCTCGCCAATGTCGGCGGAAATGATCAGGACCTGGCGCGGGCGCGCCTCGGCGTCCGGTTCGCCGGCGGGAATCACCACGTCGGCCTCGCGCGCTGCCGCCAGCGCTTCCTGCTCGCGGCGCCACTCGACGTACTTGCGCACGCCCTCCGAGAACGGCGTCGCCGCGGTCCAGCCGAGCTCGCGCTCGGCTCGCTGCGAGCACACGACCTTGCCGCCGAAGTCACCGGGCCGCGCGGGCGTGTACACGATCTCGACGTTCCCGATCAGCTCCTGCACGCGCTCGGCGATCTGCTTGATCGTCACGTTCTCGTTCGAGGCCAGGTTGTAGACGCGGTTGGTGGCGACGTCGTCCAGACCCACCGCGACCCCATCTGCGAGGTCCTCGACGTACACGAACCGCCGCGACTGGCCGCCATCGCCCGCGAGCGTCAGCGGCTCGCCGCGCAGGGCCTTGCCCACGAACGCCGGGATCACGGCCGCCTCGCGGGCGCGCGGGCCGTACGGGATCCCGAAGCGCAGAATCGTGTAGTCGATCCCGTAGAGCTCCTGGTAGGCCTTGCAGTACAGCTCGCCGGCGAGCTTGGTGCTCGTGTAGAGGTGGCTCGGCGCCGGAAGCAGCGTCTCCTCGTCGACCGCCTCGGGCTCGCAGTCCGAGTAGACCCAGATCGTGCTCGCGTAGACGATCCGCTTGACGCCCGCGCGGCGACAGGCCTCGAGCACGGTGACGGTGCCGCGCGCGTTGACCCGCTCGGCGTCCTCGGGCGAAGCATGAACGTCGTTGACGTCGGCGACCGCGGCGAGATGGGCGACCGCGTCGCAGCTGTGGAGCGCGCGCTCGAGCGCCTCGCGGTCGGTGATCGATCCCAGCACCGTGTCGACAGATTCGTCCTCGTGCCACGGAGACGGGCGCAGGTCGTAGATGACGGGCTCGTGCCCGCGCACGCGGAGCTTGTCGACCACGTGCGAGCCGATGAACCCCGATCCGCCTGTGACTAGGACTCTCATCGCGGGCCTGGCCGGTAGTACAGCGGAACGCAGGAATGGTTGCGCGCGACCCAGTCGGAATTCGGCAGATCCACATCGTGGCCGAGGATCCGGTGGCACGGCTGGTCGTAGACGCGGCCGGTCGACCGCTCGAGCCAGTCGAACACGATGTACTTGTAGAGGCCGGAGGTCATGCCGTCGGGAAGCTCTAGCCGGCTCGGGTACTGAGGGTCGAGCTCGGCGCGCGCGACGTCGTTCTTCCACGCGACGATCTCGGGCAGCCGCTCGATCTGCAAGAGTCCGAGCGCCGCCGTGAACTCGTTCATGCGGAAGTTGAGGCCGTGGACGTCGTGCGAGGGCTTCCCGTAATTGCGGAAGTCACGCACGAACTCGATCAGCTGGGGATTCTTCGAGACCAGCACACCGCCCTCGCCGGTCGAGATCGTCTTGGTCGCGTACAGCGAGTAGACGCCGGCGTCGCCGTATGTGCCGGGCAACCGGCCTTTCCAGCTGGCGCCGTGCGCGTGCGCGCAGTCCTCGATCAAGAAGATCCCGTGCTCGTCACAGTAGTCGGCGATCTGCTGTGAGTCGAACGCGAGGTGTCCACCGATGTGCACCAGGATCGCGGCCTTCGGCTTGAACCTCTCCGCCTTCTGCTCAAAGTCGGCAAACGACATACACAGGTCCTCGCGGTTGCAGTCGACGAACTGCACCTGCGCGCCGGCGCGAATCGCCGCCAGCGCGGTGGCCATGAACGTGTTCGAAGGGCACAGCACGGTCTCGCCGTCGACGCCGGCGAAGTGCAGCGCCGCGAGCGCCCCGCCGGCCCAGCTCGACAGCGCGACCGCCTCGAGGCCGTTGTGCTCCTGCCACGCCTGTTCGAACCGCGCGGTGAACCCGGCTTCCGACCAGCGGTTGGAGTCGAGCACCTCGTCGATCAACTGGTGCAGGCGAGCCCGGTCGCGCTGGTCAAAACCGATCGCGAACGACTGGAAGTCCGGAGTTGCGGAAGCTGTGGTCATCGTCTTTTGTGTGGCCGCAGCCGAGACGCACGGTTCGCGGATGAGTGACCGGCCGACGGTCGCGAACCTTGCTGCTTGCCTTTCGTTTCTGGTCGACGTGCGCTCGGGCAAGCCTGTCAAACGGCTAGGACGGTATCGATTTCTTGCTCTTTAAGGTGGTTAAGGATGAGTGAGAGGGCAATGGCCGTGCGCCGGTGAGAGTTCTTCGCGCTGTAAAAATCGGCATCGTGCAGGAGGATTACGTCCCCGGGACCGAGCGCACGAGTCGCTCTCGCCGCGATCCGTTCTGGCGTTGTGAACTTGCGCCAGTCCTTACCCCAGCGCGACCAGAGTAGCGGCTTCAGCCCGACATTCCGAACCAGTGCGAGTCCGGACGCGCTGTAGATGCCGTAGGGCGGGCGGTGATGGTCAGCGGTCGTACCGGCTGCGTCCTCGATCGCGGCGCGTCCCCGCTCCAGATCGGCGCGCAGTTCGCGCTCGCTCAACCGAACCTGCAGGCGGTGACGGTCTCCGTGGAGCGCGACCTGGTGACCTTGCGCCACGATCTCCGCGACCAGCGAGGGGCGACGGCGGACCTGCTCGCCGATCACGAAGAACATCGCGCGCGCGCCCGCGCGAGACAGCAGCTCGAGTACGGCGGGTGTCCCCTCGGGATGGGGGCCGTCATCGAACGTCAACGCGACCCCCGCCGCATCGCCGGACAGCGTGCGCGGCAGGCGCAGCGCATCGGCGGCGCGGGGTACGACCGGCGCGAGCACGTAGTCGAGCACGCGAGCATGATCGCGGACGTGCGCTAGAAACAGTCACGTGCTCAGAGCCGATGGTGACGCCGTGGTCGTTGCTGTGCGCGTCAAGCCCCGCGCCTCGCAGATGCGGATCGAAGGCGAGCGTGCCGGACGACTGCTCGTCCAGGTGACCGCCCCTCCGCTCGACGGACGCGCCAACGAGGCCGTCTGCAAGCTGCTGTCGAAGACACTCGGCGTCGCGCCCAGCCAGGTGAGCGTCGTCGCGGGTGAGCGCGCGCGCGACAAGCTGGTCCGCGTACACGGCGCGCCGCTCGCCGACGTGGCCGAGCGCCTTGGGGTCAGCTCGTGAGCTTCGAGCTCGACGATTGGCTGCCGGCGCCGGCGATCCGCGTGCGACACGAGCGCCGCAGCAGCGCCGCGCCCGAGCGCCTGTGGAACGCCGCGCAGAGCGTCCGCATCGGTGACACCGCGCTGCTCGGCCGGCTGATCCGCTGGCGGATTCCGGGCACCTCTGCCGACCTCGCGTTCGGAAGGTTGTTTCGCGAGCCGCCGTTCATGGTGCTCGAGGAGCGTGAGGACGCTTTGCTGTCGGGCGTCGTCGGCCGGATCTGGACGCTCAGGCGCGACTACCCGCAGCTGCACGATCCGGAGCAGTTCAGGGAATGGTCCGAGCGCGGCACCGCGAGGGTGTTGTTCGCGAACTGGACAGCGGCGGACGACACGAGCACCGCCTCGCTGCACTCCGAGGTGCGCGTCGACGTGTTCGGGGCTCAGGGCACGCTCGGACTGGCCGCCGTGCGCCCGCTGATCAGCGGCTTTCAGAATCTCGTCGGATCGGAGGGCATCACGGCGGCGGTGCGCCTCGCCGAGGAGGAGCCGGAGCGCTCAGGCCGCCAGCGGAGCGGCAGCCGGCGCCTCGCGTGAGCGCCGCCCGACGATCGCCAGCACGACCGCCGGCACGATCGCGGCGGCGGTCAGCACGACCGCCCACCAGAACGTGTTGCCGAACGCGTGCGAGAGCGGCTCCGCGATCCGCACCCTGACCGCCTCGGGGATCGTCTGGATTGCCCCTCCGCTGATCCCGCTCGCGAGCGGGACCGCGGCCCCGATCTGGTTCTCGAGCACGACCGCCAGCAGCGCGACGCCGATCGACCCACCGATCCGTTGCAGCACGTTCATCGTGGTCGTCGCGCGCGGGATCGCCTGACGGGAGATCGTCGCGTAGGCGGCGGCCATCGCCGGCATCATGCTGCACCCCAGCCCGATACCGCGGATGAACAGAATCGACGACGTGGCGGCGTAGGAGGTGTGTCCGGTCAGCTGCGTGAGCATCACGGTGGCGACGGTCATCACGATCAACCCGAACACGACGACCGGGCCGCCGCCGATGCGGTCGGTGAGACGGCCGCTGATCGGCATCACGAGCGCCGCGCCGATCCCCTGGGGCGCGAGCAGCAGTCCGGTCGCGAGCGTCGACTCGCCGCGGTCGACCTGCAGGTACAGCGGCAGGATGATCAGCGAACCGAAGAAGGCGGCCGCCATCAGCAGCACCGTGACCGCAGCGGCCGAGAAGCCCGGCGCGCGGAACAGGTTGAGGTCGAGCAGCGGCGTCACCTTCGTATGCAGCGCGTGCCAGACGAACGCCGCGACGAAACCGAGGCCGAGCGCGATCGGACCCCACGCGCCGATGTAGCTGAGCCCGCCTTGCGCGGATGTTTCCGAGAGTCCGAACACGACCAGCGCGAGGCCGGGCGACAGCATTGCAAGGCCCATCACGTCGAGCCGCTCGCCCTTGCGCGGCGGCGAGTACGGCAGCAGCTTGTAGGCCATCACCAGGGCGACCGCACCGATCGGCACGTTGACGAAGAAGATCCAGCGCCAGCTGAGGTACTGGAGGATCACGCCGCCGAGCACCGGCCCGAGGATCGGGCCGAGCAGCATCGGTGCGCCGACCACGCTCATCACCCGGCCGATCCGTTGCGGCCCCGCCGCCTGAACCAGGATCGTCATACCGGCGGGCATGATCATTCCGCCGCCCAGACCCTGGAGCACGCGGAAGAAGATCAGCGAACCTGCGGACCACGCGAGGCCCGACAGCGCCGAGCCCGCCACGAACAGCGCCACGACCACCATCCACAGCCGCTTGGCGCCGAACCGCTCCGAGGCCCAGCCCGTCATCGGAATCACCATCGCGAGCGCAACCAGGTAACCGCTGGCTACCCACTGGATCGTGCTCAGCGAGGCGTGCAGGTCGCGGCCCAGCGTCGCGAGCGCGACATTGACGATCGTCGCGTCGAGGATCGACATGACCGCGCCGACCACGACGACGAGCGAAATCACGATGATCTCGCGATCGAGCTTCTGGGGCTCTCTTTGTGCCATCTCTGTACCAACTTATCGCTCGGGTCCCGGACGGCGGCTAACGTCCAGTCGAGCGCAAATGGAGAGCTTCGATGCCGAGGTGGTCGTTCGCCGCACGCGGTACGCGAGCGAGGAGACGGGCTGGGCGGTGATCGATGCCGCCGACGCGGACGGCGAGCCCGTCGTGCTGGTCGGTCCGCTCGTCCACCTCGAGGAGCAGGAGCGCGCGCACATCACCGGCACGTGGGTGGACGACTCGCGCTACGGGCTGCAGGTGAAGGTCGCGCAGGCGCTGCCGCTGCCTCCGACGGACGCCGAGACGGTGGCGATCTACCTGCGGCGCGTCAAGCACATCGGGGACAAACGCGCAGCGACCCTGATCTCGCGTTACGGCGCCGGTGACGTGCTCGGGGCGATTGATCGCGATCCGGCGAGCGCGTTCGCCGCCGCAGGTCTCTCGCGCGGCCGCGCCGAAGAGGCGTCAGCGTCGTGGGAGGCGCTGCGCGTAACGCGCCAGCTCCACATGATGCTCGCGCCGCACGGTCTCGCGTATCTGGTCAAACGGATCCACACCGAGTACGGCGACGGCGCGCACCGGATCGTTCGCGACCGACCGTACGAGCTCACCAGCGTGTTCGGCGTCGGATTTCTGATCGCTGACCGGATCGCGCGGGCAGCCGGAGCCGCGCTGGACGGAGGCGATCGGATGCGCGCGGGTGTGCTGCACGTGCTCGCCGAAGCCGAGCGTGGTGGCAGCACCTGCCTGCCGATCGATGCGCTCCTGGCCACATTCAGCGAGTTGCTCGGCGGTGCCGAGATTCCGCGAGCGTTCATCGAGGAGCTCGTCGCGGCCGGCGATGTGGTGCGCGAGGACGAATGGGTCTACCGGCGGGCGACCGCCGAGCTCGAGGCGGAGCTCGCCGAGCGGGTGGCGGTTCTGGTGCGCAGTGCGTCCGGTGGACGTTTGCGATCGCCGTCGGACGCCGGCCTCGGCGCCGAGCTGACCGACGAGCAGCGGGCCGGGGTCGTGGCGGCGTTCGAGCATCGTCTGTCGCTGATCACCGGCGGACCCGGAACCGGCAAGACAGCGTCGATCAAGACGATCGGCACGCTCGCCGCCGATCAGGGCGCGCGGGTGCTGCTCGTCGCGCCGACCGGCCGGGCTGCGGTCCGGATGACCGAAGCGAGCGGGATGATCGCGCGAACCGTGCACTCCGCACTCGGCTGGATCCCCGGCGAGGGTCCGACCCACGACGAGGAGGATCCGCTCACCTGCGATCTGCTGATCGTCGACGAGACCTCGATGGCGAACCTCGAGCTGCTCGTCACCCTCCTGCGAGCGGTGGGTCCGACCGCCCACGTGGTGCTCGTCGGCGATGCCGATCAGCTCGCACCAGTCGGCGCCGGCAAGCCGTTTGCGGAGCTGGTCGCCTCGGGCGCGGTGCCGACGGTGCGGCTAACTCACATCTTCCGCCAGGCCGCCGGGAGCATGATCGTGCAGGGCGCCCACGCGATCCGCCGCGGCGAGACGCCGGAGTTCCGCACCACCGACGGGATGCGCCGGGACCTGTTCCTGATCGAGCGCCCCGACCCACGCGCGGCGCGCGAGGAGATCGTCTCGCTGGTGTCCTCGCGCCTGCCTGAGCACTACGAGGTCGACCCCGTGCGCGACATCCAGGTGTTCGCCCCGGTCTACCGCGGCGAGCTCGGGATCGACGCGCTGAACGCAGCGCTCCGGGACGCGCTCAATCCCGCTGGACAGCCCGTGCGGGGCGGCCGGCTGCGGGTCGGCGACAAGCTGATGATGACCGGCCGCAACCTCCACGACCTGGGGCTGATGAACGGCACGCTGCTGACGCTGCTCGACGAGGTGTCAGGTTCCGACGAGGACGATGCGGCGCTGATCCTGGCCGCCGAGGGCACGGTCTTCCGCCTGCCCCCGGAAGAGGCGGAACGCCTCCGCCTCGCGTACGCATGTTCGGTCCATCGCGGCCAGGGGATCGAGCTGCCGGTCGCGGTGATCGTGGCGCACCCGGCCGCCGGCGCCTTCTTCCTGCGTCGCGAGATGCTCTACACCGCGGTCACGCGGGCCCGGCTGGCGACGGTGATCGTGGGAACGCGGGAGGTCATTGGTCGTGCCGCCCGGACCGCGGACACGGGGCGGCGGCACAGCCGCTTGGGCGAGCGGCTGGTTTAGGGGCCGGCGCTTGCGCGCCGGCGTCCGTGGGGCCGCGAGGGCCCGTCCAGACCGCGCCGAACCCCTGCGCAACTCGACGACCAGTCGCTCCGGTATTCGCGACCTTCACGATCTCCCGGTAGAGGCGCCGGTGACCCGGCGCGTTTCGCGGCGCAGTCCGGCGCGGGCTGGATGATCCCGGGCGCGGTGAACTTCTCCTCGGCGCTCACTCACATCGACCGTGTGCAGCGGCGCACTCCGGCGCTCGCCGTCCCCGTCGCAGTGATCAAGAAGTTCCTCGACGACGGGGTCAACCGACTCGGCGTCCAGATCGCCTACTGGGGCTTCTTCTCCGTCTTCGCGCTGCTGCTCGTGTTCGCCTCGATCCTCGGCTTCGTGTTTCAAAGCGACCCCAGCCTCCAGCATCGGCTGGTGGACTCGACAATCGAGCGCCTGCCGGTGATCGGTCCCCAGCTCCGCGGGAGCGTCGGCTCGCTGACGGGAAGCGGGGTCGCGCTTGCGATCGGCTTGATCGGCGCGCTGTGGACCGGCCTTGCCGTGACACTCGCGTTCGGCAACGCGCTTGACCGGATCTGGGCGGTTCCGCAGGTCAGACGTGCCGGCTTCGTCAGCTCACGGGCGCGCGGACTCCTCGTGCTGGCATCGATCGGAACCGCCAACGTCGCGGCGACCATCGGCGTCGGGCTCGCGGCGTCCGGCGGCGCAGGGGGAACGATCACGAACATTCTGAGCCTGCTCGGCTCGGCGTTCGTCGACGTCGTTCTGTTCACGGTGTCGTTTCGCCTCCTGACCAGCGCCCAGACCACGGTGCGTGAGGTGCTTCCAGGCGCCCTGCTGGCGAGCGCCTGCTGGTTGGGGCTCCAGGTGGCTGGCGGCGTCTACGTGACCAGGGTGCTGGCGGGAAGCAGCGAAACGTACGGCGGCTTCGCGGCCGTGGTAGGCCTGCTGACGTGGCTCCTGCTGGCATCGGAGCTCGTGCTGATCGCCGCCGAGTTGAACGTCGTGCTGGCGCGCCGGCTGTGGCCGCGCTCCCTGACGGGCGAGCTGCTCGAGACCGACGAGCGCGCGCTCGGCGACGCGGCGCGTGCGGCTCAGCTGCATCCGCGCCAGCAGATCACCGTCAGCTTCACGCCGTCAGGGGGCGAGAATGCGGGCGAGGAGCCTGGAGGGACCTGAGTTCCCTTTGGACTCCGGCCGGGGCGCGAGATACTGGTGTGGATGGCAAAGGAGCGACCGGTCGCTCGTTCGGGCGCGTCAGCGAACGCGCCCTGGGATGTGGAGGTCACGGTGACGAGTGTGCCTCCCGTACGGCGTCGGACCGCCACGAGTTTGTTCGTCTCGCGGCCGCTTGCCGGCTTGGCATTGGTACTTGCTCTCCTCGCCGCGGTGGCCTTCGGTCTTCTCGGGCACCGTGGGGCCGCTCACCGGCTCACCGGGCCAGCCGCCGTAGCGCCCGACACGGGCGCACTGGCTGCAGTCGCAATGTCGTACGGGTACCCGTCGCGATGCCTGAACGTCACGATTTCACCCAGCGTCCCGGCCTACGCCCAGGCCGAGCTCGTTCGGAGGCCCGGCTGCCCGCCGTATCGAGGGTACGTCAACGCGACCTTTCATCGCGTCGATGGCACCTGGCGACTGGTACTCGACGAGGGGCAGCTGTTCGTCCCGAACCGGCTCCTCCGCCGGTGCCGCGCCGCATGGCCCAGCTGCCGGCCCACCCGGGCTCGCTGGTAGCCTGGCGCCTGCACACGGAAGTCGTAGGAGATCAAAGGGGGACGGAGCGTGACTAGTCTCAGGCGGTTGGTGCCGCGGTAGCGATCGCGGCTCCGCTGGTCGTGGTTGTCGCCGGCGGCTCGGCACTCGGCGCGCCAGGCAGTGTCGGCCGACCGGCACGCAACGGGCGCTGGACGGGCCGCACATCACAGGGCCTGGCAATCGCTCTGCGCGTCCGCGATCACCGCGTCGTCTCGATCAGCGGCACCGTTCACCTCACCGCGGTGGCCGGCTTCGTCGCTGGCGCTTGCGCGCAACCCCGCAAGTTCAGTGCCACGCTGAACAGCGCTGGATCGGGGCCCGGCACCAGCGACACCCACGGGTTCCGCCTGTGGGTCGTGAAAGATCCATTTGCCTGGGCCAAGGGCCGGATCACCGGCGCGCGCACGATCAGGGGCACGCTGACCTTCCAATCCGACGGTTCTCCCGATCCTTGCGAGGCTTCCGTGCACTTCACAGCCCACCCGGCTGTCAGCTGAGTCAGCTGCTTGCGGGCGCGCGGCGTTAGCTGCAGGTTGATGGCGCCCGGGTGATCCGCTTCGCAGCCGGCCGCGTATAGGCCGGTGATGGAAGCTCTCTCGTTGCCGTCGTCGGGCGAGTCGCGGCTGGCGCGAATCAAGGCGTCGATGTCGCCGCAGGAGTGGCGGCGGCTCGGCGGAATGGCCGCCGTGATCGCCGGCCTGCACATCCTGGGGTTCGGGCTCCTGATCCTGGTGGTAGCGCCGGAGCACCTCAAGCTCGGTGCGGCCGGCACGTTCGCGATTGGAACCGGAATTACGGCGTACACACTTGGTATGCGCCACGCGTTCGACGCCGACCACATCTCCGCGATCGACAACACCACGCGAAAGATGATGGGCGAGGGCAAGCGCCCTTTGAGCGTCGGCTTCTTCTTCTCGCTCGGGCACTCGACGATCGTGTTCGGCCTGACGTTCCTGCTCGCGATCGGCATCCGCGCGCTGAGCGGCCCCGTTCAGAACAGCCAGTCGACGTTGCACAAGGCGACGAACGTGATCGGGACCACCGTGTCGGGAGCGTTTCTGTACATCATCGCGATTCTCAACATCCTGATCCTGGTGAGCATCGTCCGGATCTTCTTCGGGATGCGGCGGGGGGCGTACGACGAGCACGAGCTCGAGCAACAGCTCAACTCTCGCGGACTGATGAGCCGCTTCTTCGGCAAGCGGCTGAACGCGATCAAGGACCCGTGGCATATGTATCCCATCGGCATCCTGTTCGGCCTCGGATTCGACACCGCCACCGAGATCGGGCTGCTCGTCCTGGCCGCCGGCGCGGGCGCGGCGGGCCTGCCGTTCTACGCGATCCTCTGCCTGCCGGTCCTGTTCGCCGCCGGCATGTCATTGCTCGACACGATCGACGGGTCGTTTATGAACTTTGCGTACGGCTGGGCGTTCTCCAAGCCTGTTCGCAAGGTTTATTACAACATCACGATCACAGGGTTGTCGGTGGTAGTTGCCCTGTTTATCGGAACCTGCGAGCTGTTGGGGCTGCTGGTCCAAAAACTCGGACTGCACGGCCCGGTCGCCGGCTGGTTCCAGCACTTCAACATCAACACCGCCGGATTCATCATCGTCGCGATGTTTGTTGGTACCTGGGCTCTCGCACTTGCGATCTGGCGCTTCGCCAAGATCGAAGAGAAATGGAGCGTCGGCATGCAGCTCGCGGCCACGCGCTCCGGCCGCAAGCAGGACACTTGAGACACTTCCGTTGATCCAAGTCGGCGTGCAGCTCGTATTGGTCATAACAAACCTCGAGCCTGATCGGAGTCACACATGCTTGGACTTGACAATCCAATTCACATTCTCTTCCTGCTGGTGATTCTGCTTCTGGTATTCGGCGCCAAGCGGTTGCCGGAGTTGGGACGTTCGCTCGGTTCGGGTCTGCGAGGGTTCAAGGACACGATCAACGGCGATCCCGCCCGCCCGGAGCAGCTGACCGCAAACGCCGCGCTGGCGAGCGAGCCGACCTCCGAGTCCCGCGAGAACAGCACCACCGCGAGCCACGCCGCGTAGCTCCGGGCGTACTCACCGACCATCTGTCCCGATGCGGGCTGCTGCCGTGCTCAGGCCGATCGGCCAGGCCGATCACCTGACCGTCGTCGACCACCTCGACGAGCTCCGCGCGCGGCTGATCGTCTCGCTACTCGCAGTCGCGGTCGCGTTCGGGCTGTGCTTCTGGCAGAACCACCGGCTGCTGCGTTTGATCAACGCCCCGCTCGCGCACCAGACACAACAACAGGTGCGCGATGGGCAAGGCCCGCTGGGAGCCACTTACACTGTCAGCCGCAGCGCGAGGGACGTGGCCGTCCAGCTGCAGACGGTCGTCGGTCTGCTGGCTGCCGAGCGGGGCCAGCCGGCGGTGTCCAGGACGCTCCGTCAGGTCGACGCGAATCTTGGCCGCGACGTCGCCCGGCTCTCGGCTCCACCGCCCGGCGACCGTCCGGTGACGCTCGGGATCGGCGAACCGTTCACGACGACCGTCACCGTGTCACTGATCTTCGCGCTGATTCTCGCGCTCCCCGTTCTGTTGCTTCAGGCTTACGCATTCTTGATGCCGGCGGCCGACCCGGCACTGCGCCGGCGGATGCGACCGGTACTGCTCGCGATCCCGATCCTGATGACCGCCGGCGTGACCTTCGGCTACTTCGTCGTCCTGCCCGCGGCTCTGCACTTCTTCCAGAACTTCAACAGCACGCAGTTCAACGTGCTCGTACAGGCGAGCCAGTACTACAAGTTCGCTGCGACCATCCTGCTCGCCATGGCCCTTCTGTTCCAGATTCCCGTCGTCATACTGGGGATCACGCGAGCGGGCTTGGTAACCCCTGCACAACTGCGCCGGAATCGGCGCTATGCGCTCGGGGCGTGCGCGTTGCTCGCCGCGGTTCTGCCTGGCGATGTGATCACGATGCTGCTCGAGATTGCGCCGCTGTACCTGCTGTTCGAAGGCAGTGTCTTGGTAGCGGCCATCGCCGCACGCCGCCGTGGATCTCGCGTCGGTGACACTTCGCCGACTTCCGTCCCGGCTGGGTGATCCGTTTTCGCGCGGCATCCGTATCGGATGTCAACAAGCCAACCACCACCCAGCTCAGGGGGTTGAAAGGAGCAGTTATGACCGACGAGCGGAACAGCGGCGGCGGAGTGACGCGGCTGTCGTTCATCAAGGCGGGCGCAGGCGTAGCTGCGGGAGTCGCCGCGGCCAGCGTCCCTGCCGCAGCCGTGCTTTCCGGGGAGAAGAAGGGCGTTGTTACCTCGCCTTCGTCTTCCGCGCCGAAAGAACCGGTAATGGCGTACGTGCGCGATGCGCAGAAGGGCGAGGTGACGGTGTTGTCCGGCACCGCCGAGACGACGTATCGCGACCACGGGCTCGTCCGGCGTCTGATGGACGCCGCACCCGAGCCTTCAAGCCTGAACGGAGGAATCGATGTCATCGCACCGTGAAGCACCGGAGATCAGCAAGGATCCGGTGGCGGACCACACGGACGTTTATGCGTTCGTCAGTCCCGACCGACCGGACACGGTCACGCTGATCAGTAACTTCGTTCCGCTTCAGGATCCCCCTGGCGGACCGAACTTCTTCGAGTTCGGCGACGACGTCCTGTACTCGATCAACATCGACAACGACGGCGACGGGGTCCCGGAGATCTCCTACGTCTTCAGGTTCCAGACCCTCCTGCGTGACACAGAGACGTTCCTGTACAACACGGGTCCGATCACCTCGCTCGGCAGCAAGAACTGGAACAAGCGTCAGTTCTATTCGGTCACGCGTGTAACGGGTGGCGACACGACAAAGTTCGGGAACGGCGGCCGCGGGCTGAGGGCAAAGGTGCTCGGCACCAATCTGCAGTGCCCGCCGTGCAACATTGGGCCACGCTCGACGCCGAACTACCCGGCACTCGGTGCTGCCGCCGTTCACACCCTATCGGGCGGCGTCAAGGTGTTCGCCGGTCAGCGGCTGGAGGGGTTCTACGTCGACCTCGGAGCGATCTTCGATCTCGGCGACCTGCGCCCGTTCCAGCACCTGCACCTGATCCCCAGCGCCGACGCGGTGGGGGTTGACGCGACCAAGACGCTCAATGTCCACACGATCGCGATTCAGGTACCGATCTCAGACCTGACCGCAAGCAGGTCGGTGCCAAAGAATCCGATGAGCAAGAACGCGGTGATCGGCGTGTGGTCCTCGTCCAGCCGCCGCAAGGTGCGGATGCTGAACGGCAACGGCGTTCCGTCTGAGTCCGGGCCCTGGGTTCAGGTCTCACGACTCGGCAATCCGCTGTTCAACGAGGTGATCGTGCCGCTCGGCGACAAGGATCGCTGGAACGCCCTGCCGCCGGCTGCTGACAAGCAGTTCGTCAAGTACGTGGAGAAGCCCGAGCTCGCCGGCCTGCTGCCGGTTCTGTACCCGGGCGTGTTCCCGAACTTGGCGAAGTTGAACAAGCCGCGCGCCGATCTGGTGGCGGTGCTGCTGACAGGCATTCCGTCCGGCATCGTTCCCGGGTTCCAGAACTACACGGGCAAGACGCTGGCCGACCAGCTGCGGCTCAACCTCGCGATCCCGCCGACGAAGTCCAAGCCGAGCCTGTATGGCCTGCTCGGCGGCGACGCCGCCGGTTTCCCCAACGGGCGGCGGGTGTTCGACGACATCGTCAGCATCGAGCTGCGAGCGATTGCCGGCGTCACCTACGCACTGGTCGACAAGTCCTTCAAGCCCGATGGAGCGGCGTCGGAGCTGACGGAGGGACTGACACCCGGTGCGGGCCGCTACCAGAGCACGTTCCCGTATCTCGGCACGCCGAGGAGCGGGTTCGACACGCCGTCCAGTTAGGTGCAGTTCCCGGGTGCTGGGCGCCACGGACGGCGCCCAGCTCTTCACACTCGATCCCGAAAGAGGACTTGATGGGCCACCAGCACTCCGACCACCTCCACGATCACGACCACCCGCACGCACACCCGGTCGAGAACTACTCGGCGCGAAAGCACCCGGAGTTCGTCGTGCTCGACATCGGCGAGGAGCTCGGCGCTCTGATCATCTACGCCGACCCTGAGATGCACGGCCGCGAGATCGAGATCAGCCCTGCCGGACGCGACGGTGACCGCAGCCACAAGGAGGTGCTCGAGCGAAGCGAAGGAGGCCACCCGGCGTTCACGGCGGTGTTCGACGCGCTACCTGCCGGCGCCTACACCCTATGGGTCGACGACAGACCCCGTGCCTGGAACGTGAACATCGACTGTGGCGCGATCGCCCAGCTCGACTGGAGGAGCGCACGGGCCACCTCCCCCTCCGCGGCCTGAGCCGGTACGGCGCGTCGCCAGGTTCTAGCGGTCCACCACCGGCTTCAAAGACTCCCGACCGCGAATGTTCTCAGCGCGGCTCGCAGCTGGCTTGAGAAAGGGAGCGCCTGGTTGAATCCCGCCTCGTCACGGGTCAGGTCTTCCTTGAGCATGTGATCAATGCCGTCGAGGTGCACATAGTCGAGTTTCGCCTGCGCCTCAGTGAGACCCTGGGCGATGCGGTCTTCTTGCGCGCAGGTGAACCACATATCGGCGTTGCTGCAGGTCAAGAGCACCGGCGTCCGCGGGGCCAGCCTTGACGCGAGTTTGGCCGGATCGTAGTGGTCGATCTGCGAGAGCTCGAGCGGCGTGCCGTTGGCGTTGAAGGCATTGACCAGGGCGGCGGACACGCCCGCGGGCAGCATTCCCGTGCGGCGCATGTACGCGACCACGCGTGCTCCGATCGGCGATCCAGCGAACAAGCTGAGAAAACGAGCAGGCACGGGCTCGAACAGGCCCACCGCATGGACCTTGGGCGCGCCGGGCAGCCCGGTCGCGAGCAGCAGCGCGTATATGCCGCCCTGGCTGTGACCGAACACGGCAAGGCGTGCACGGTTGGTCTGCCGCCGCGTGGCGAGAAAGCGCAGCGCGGCGACGGCTTCCTGCTCGTACGGCTTGATCCCGACGCGATCTGTATGCGCAGCGTATTTGCCCCAACCGGTCTGGCCGCTGCCGAGCTGGTCATAGCGCAGGCTTGCGACCCCATCGGCCGACAGCCAGTTGGCCACCGCCGCGAGCGTGTTTCGACCAAGCTGCTCGTCAGGACTTCCCGCCGGGCGCGGTCCTGTCCAGCAATCTCTCGTGCAGTTGTCGTTGCGGTCAGTCGCCCCGCCGCCGCCGAGCAGCACTGCAGCTGGAATCGATCCGGCGACCGCGATCCGCGGATGCGTGTACGTTCCGTAGATCGTCACCCCGCCGGCCTGGAACGTGACCGGCTGAGCCAGCCACCCGGGTGCAAGCCGAGGAATCATGCTCTGCGGTGACGCCGTCGCTGGGAGCGCCTGCATCGGCAGGAGGCCGGAGATCAGGCCGTCGGCGTTGACGGCCAGCGCGCCTCGGAAGCGCTGCGCGCCCCGGACCGAGATCACGAACGCGATCGACCTCGCCTGGCTGCTCGTAACCGAGACGAGGTGAACCTGCGCGACGCCGGCGAGCCCGCTATTGAGCTCGGCCACAGAAGTCCTGGCCAACAAGAGCGAGCTGACATGAGCTCGCAGTGCAGTGTCGGAGATGGGCAGATGGTTGAGCGCCTGGATCAGCCAGCGTGCCTGCGCCCCGGCCGGCGTACTGGGAAACGTTGGGCCGGCGGTCGTAGACGCCGACTGACTGCTCCCGCACCCGGCCAGAAGTGCGCTCGCCAGACCGACCGCCGCCCACCGCCGCCACGCCCACCTCCCCGCGCAAGATCCATCAACCATCTTGATCACCTCGCTTCAAGCGGTCGTCGACCAAATGGCAAGCAGAAGCCCGCGTACCAGTCGTACTCTCGACTATGAGCGCTCGCGGACTCCACCACATCCGCCGTTTGTCGGGAAGTACTGGCGCAGCAGCCCGTTGGTGTTCTCATTGGTGCCGCGCTGCCACGGACTGTGTGGATCGCAGAAGTACACCGGCAGGCCGGTCTCGATCCGCAGCTGGGCGTGTTGGGCCATCTCGGTGCACTGGTCCCAGGTCAGCGAGCGGCGCAGCTGCTCAGGCAGCGTGACGATCGTCCTGGCGATCGCGTCGCGGACCGCCTCGGCGCCGTGCCCCGTTAGCGCGGGGCCGTCCTTTACTCGCGGCGCTTGGCCGGTCATCGGCGGGAGGTAGAGCAGCATCGTAAAGCGGGTTGAGCGCTCCACCAGCGTGCCGATCGCCGAGCTCCTCGCTCCGATGATGAGGTCGCCTTCCCAATGGCCGGGAACCGCCCTGTCCTGGGCTTCGGCGGGGCGTTGGCTGATCATCACCTCGTCGCTGACGAACCCGCGACCGCGACCGCTGGTGCGAGCTCTCGGGACCCGCAACGCCCGCCCGGTCCGCAGACAGGCCGTCAGCTCACGCCGCAACGCGCCACGCCCCTGAACGTACAGCGACTGGTAGATCGCCTCGTGCGAGATACGCATTGACTCATCATCGGGGAACTCCAAGCGCAGGCGATTGGAAATCTGCTCAGGGCTCCACGCCCTCGCCCAGCGCCGATCCTTGCGCAGACCGTGACGCCGCCCGATCCACCTCACCCCAGGACCGTCGAGAGCCGTCCCATCGGGCCGCTTGACAGCTCCCGACAGACGGTCCTGCACATACCGTCGCAGCCCGGCGTTCACGACCAGCTTCGCCGGCTTCGCACGCGAGCGCGCCGGTCCGCGTACCGCTGCGCCGAGCTCGCCCGATACTCAACGACGCCGCCACACCTCACGACGTTCCGACGCAACTCACGAGAGATCGTCGACGGCGAACGCCCGAGCTGACGAGCGATCCCCCGCACCCCACACCCCCCAGCGCGCAGGATCGCGATCTCCTCCCGCTCAGCGAACGACAGATAACGCCCCGACAGATTTGCGTAGTTGTCGGTTCAACGCCTCGATCGCGTTCGTCGTGTAAATCACGCGACGGACCTCAGGCTCGAACTGAAGGAATGGTGTGACGTGCTCCCAGGCGTCCTGCCAGGCTTGAACGATCGGCGGGAACCGCTTGCCCCACTTCTCATCGAACGCCTCGAGCGCCGCCCAGGCAGCGTCCTGGTCGATCGCGGTGTAGATCGGCTTGAGGTCCTTGGCGACCTGGTCGAACTCGCGGCGCGGGACGTAGCGCAATGACCGTCGGATGAGATGCACGATGCATGTCTGCACGACGGTCTGCGGGAAGATCGCCTCGATCGCTTCGGGAAACCCGGTCAGCCCGTCGACGCAGCAGATCAGGATGTCTCTGACGCCGCGGTGTTTGAGTTCTGAGAGCACTTGCATCCAGAACTTCGCGCCCTCTGTCTCTTGGAACCACATGCCGAGCACGTCGCGCTCGCCGCTGACACGGACGCCGAGCGCGAGGTAGCACGCCTTGCGCTGCACGCTGCCGCCCTCCTTGACCTTGAGCACGAACGCGTCGAGGAACACGACCGGGTACACGTCGTCGAGCGGTCGCTGCTGCCACGCGCGGGCGTCTTCCATGACGGCGTCGGTACGCGGCTGATCAGATCCCGGCCGACGTTGACGCCGTAGAGCTCGCGCAGGTAGCGCTCGATATCCCGCGTCGAGAGCCCACGGCTGTAGAGCGCGAGGATCTTCTCGTCGAACCCCTCAAAGCGCCGCTGACGCTTTCTGACCAGTTGCGGCTCAAAGCTGCCATCGCGATCGCGAGGCGCCTTGATCGACACCGGCCCGTGCTCGGTTATGAGCGTCTTCGGCTTGCCCTTCCCGTTGCGCGTGTTCCCCGTCCCGCCAGGCGGCTCCTGATGCGCCTCATAGCCGAGATGGTCGGTCAGCTCGACCTCCAGCGCCCGCTCGACCAACCGCTTGGTCAACTCGCCGAACACGCCACCACGGCCGAAAATCTCCTCCTGGCCTCTGCCCGGATCCGTACTGAACCCGGAACCGCAGTACATGCGCGCCTGGTCGATACCAGGCGGTTAGGTGAGCCTCTTGCGTGAGACTTAGGATTGCGGCGTGCGTCCCCCGAAGGGTTGCTGAGCTGAGCACGGAGTTGGCACGTTTCGCGCTGGCCGGAGCGTTGCTCGTGGCGGCGCTCGCGAAGCTCGCTGACCGTAGCGGCAGTCGCGAGTCGATCATCGCTTTCGGCGCCCCGGAGCCTGCGGCTGCCCCGCTCTCGTGGCTGCTGATCGGCAGCGAGCTGGCGATCGCCGCGGCTCTGTTGATAGGGCGCTGGAGCGTCGCGGGGGCCGTGGCCACGCTGGGGCTGCTGGCTGCGTTCAGCGTTGTCGTTGCGGTGGCCCTGGCTCGTGGCAGGACGCCCGCGTGCAACTGCTTCGGGCGACTCTCGGGTGGTCTGGTCGGCTGGTCCACGGTCGCGCGGAACGCGCTCTTGGGGTCGATGGCCGGTTTCATCGCCCTGGGGGGTCGAGAGCCTGTCGTGTTCGCGGCGCTCGCGGCGGCATCGTGCGCCGCGTGGCTGGGGCTCGGCCCTCTCCGACATCGCCTGCGCAATACGCGCGCATCTGGCTTCTCGTTGACAGGGGACGGTGGCGAGCGGTGGACGGTCGATCGGCTCCTGGACGGTGACCGCTCCCTGCTGCTGGTATTCGGACAACCGGGTTGTGGCGCCTGCCATGCCCTGGTTCCAGACCTGGCTGGCTGGCAGGCCCGGCTGATGGATCGGCTGATCGTCGTGTTGGTGGTTCAGGCCTCGCGGCCCGGAGAGCTGGCTTCCGATCCACGCAACCCCGGCTACCGGGTGCTACTAGACGCGCCGGGACAGCTCGCGGCTCGGTATGGCGTCAGGGCCACGCCGAGTGCTGTCCTAATCGACGCAGGAGGTCGGACGGCTTCGGCCGTGGCAAAGGGCGGCGGCGAGATTTCGGCACTGATCGATGTCAGGTTCGCGGCTGAGGAGACGCAGCGCATACCACGGCGCTCGCTCATAGCCCGTGCTGTGCGGAACGCGGTCGCGCTGGGAGTCTCTCCAGTCGTCCTCGCCGCTTGCGGAAGCAGCCGGTCGACGTCTTCCTCGACGCCATCAACGGCTACGACCTCGACGCGTCCCGCAGCGCTGAAGATCGGCAACACCTACATCTGTCGACAGCAATATGCGCTGTGCACAAACGCGGCGTGTGTACCGTCCGAGCACGATCCAAACATCGTGGTCTGCGATTGCGTCGTCGAGAGTGGCTACTCAGTCGGGTTCACGTCTTGTCCACAGCGGGCGCCACACGGTCGCACCCTGTACTCGACGTTCTCGACCGAGGTGGCTGCTGCGGCCCGTGGCGCTATGACATGCCCAGCAGATGTGGCGTGGGCCAACTGCCTGGACGCGATCTGCGAACTCGACCCTAAGAACCCGGATAAGGCCCGGTGTCAATGCCCGCTCGTCAAGCAAGGGCCGTCGTTCACCTTCGGCGGCGACTGCAATACGCATACCTGCGGATCGACGGTCTGGTCGGGAGCGCACACGAACGCCGGCGGCCCGAGCATCGCGGCAGCGATGAAGCGCCTTGGCCAACCGCTGGTTTTCCCCAAGCCGTGCCCGAAGGCGTGAGCCACAGCCACGAAGCTCGCTGGGCACTAGTCGCGGGCCAGCCGTAGCGGAGTCGCCGCCGCTCCGGACCGCGCGATCGCGGCCGCTGCGACCGGGAAGGGCTAGAACTCGTAAACGGATCCGATGAGCGGCTGCGCCGACGTCGCCCGGCGCGGCTTGCCGGTAAGGACGACCCTTCCGGGCTTCCGGCCCCGCCGTGCAGTCGCTTGTACGGTGAACGAGCGAATCTCGAATGGGAGGCTGTTTGAGGTCAGGATGTCCGGCCCGTCCTGGATCCCGAAATGCAGATGCGGACCAGTGCTATTGCCGGTGTTGCCCAGCAGGCCGACCACCTCGCCGGTCCGCAGTCGCTGCCCGACCTTGACGCGAACCGATCCAGTCTGCAGATGCACGTAGACGGCGTACCTGCCGGGCGCGATTCTCTGCACCACGGAGTTACCCGCGTAGTCTCGTGGGTTGCGAACCGTGAGGTTCTTCTCCGTCGTCGTGAACGGCACCTTCGCTTCGTTCTCTTAGCTCAGAGCTGAGTGATCGCTGCGAGGTGCACTACGCTCCGCGGGTGACTCCCACCGCGACCCTTCTCATGTGGTTTCGCCTGCGCTCGCCGGAGCTGGCCGAGGACTTCGAGCGTCTGATGGCGGGAGACCGGGACATCGTCCGCGGGTCGCTTGACACGGTGACGGATTGGCGTCTTACGCGACCGATGGACGTACCCGGTCAGGTGATCGATCAAGCCGACTACGTGCTGATCGCCGAGATCGTCCAAGTGCGGCGCTGGGAGCAACAGGCGAGCGAACAGGTCCAACGCCTGGCGGACGATTTGGCGCATCTCGTCTCGAGCCGGGGGATGCTCGTCGTGCGTCCCGTCCTTTGATCCACTGTCCTAGCGGCACCGCAACGTAGGGCACTGGCCATCACATTTGGGATGCGGTCAGTCCAGGGCGGAGTCGATCGGCGGTCCGTTGTCGCCGAGGAAGGACAGCTCGCTCGAAGAGTGCTCTTGGTCACACGAAGCAAAGGATCGACCCGGCGCGGCGTCTGGCCCGGCAAAGGTCAATCACACGCGAAGGGAGTACTCCTAATGGGTCGCTTCACGAGGTCGGGGTTGGTGCTGGGAGCTGCGGCGCTTCTGATTGCTGGCGGCGGTGCATATGACGCGTTCGCGTCTTCGGGCGGCGGAACCATCACGGTGTGCGTCAACCACGATGGCGGTACCTTGTACAAGGCGCGCAAGTGCGCCAACCGCGACAAGCAGCTCAGCTGGAACAAGCAGGGGTTGCCCGGCGCGACTGGGCCCCGGGGGCCAGTTGGTGCGACCGGGGCCAAGGGGCCGGTTGGCGCGACCGGGCCCCAAGGGCCAGTTGGTGCGACCGGGGCCAAGGGGCCAGTTGGCGACACCGGGCCGCAGGGCCCGATCGGGCCCCAAGGACTCAAGGGCGACACGGGTGACCGCGGTCCCAGCGACGCATTCACGAAACGAGGCGGCCCTCCTACGGACCTGGCCGTGCCCGCCGGCAATTACTTCGTCATCGCCAAGGCCAGCGTCGCCAACGCGAACACGCTCACCCGATGCGATCTCACCGGCGGGACTGACGCGGACGCGACGTTCGGCAGTATCGAATCGACCGGGCACACCCAGGAAACGCTCGTGGCTACGATCGTCACGCATTTCGACGCCCCAGGGACTATCCACTGGTCCTGCAGCTCCGGTTTCAGCGCCAACCAGGCGGTCGTGAATGCTATTCAGGTGGGCGCCATCCACTGACTCCTGGCAGACAGACCAGCGGTCGCTGCGAGGAGGCAAACTGAGCGTGCCAGCTCCAGCTCCCATGCGTTATGTATTCGGTGGCCGAGAGTCGTTAGTCGCGTCTGAGCGAAAGCGCCAGGCTCGGGACGACGGTCGAGGCGAGGTATATCGGCCAGATTCTCCCCCCGTAGCAGCGACGACATCGCCGTCGGCAGCGTCGAAAGACTGACCTCGGCTCGAGTAGCGGCCTGTCCGCACTCGGGTAGTGTGCCGGCCGGGTTCGACCGGGGAGCTCGACCGTCTGGTGAGGTTGGATCGAGCCGACGCTGCTGCCGTCGAGCGCGATCCCAATGGTCCGCGCCGCAGTTCCATGATGTTCCCTTCATGCTGAGCTGGTCGCGACCGCCGGCGCGGTGGGCAACTGGGGGCCTGATCAGCTACCACTTCTCCGGCAAGGACGAGCTGATCGCCCAGGTCTCCGGGCCGTCGCGAGAGGTCGGCGCCGTGATCGCACTCGATCGCGCGCTCGCAACGGACGTCGAGGCAACCCTCCCGCCCGAACGACGCCTCCGGCGAGCGGGGCCCTTCGGTGGTCGCCTTACGCCGTTCAGATCGTGTCGACGACGGTGTGCTCCTCCCCGATCCAAAGCGGCGATCGCTCAAGATCGATGAAGCGCCGCTCATCCTCCAGCAGCTCCAAGGCGGCCTGCTGGCCCGGCGCGGTCGAGACGGCGGCGAGGACATCGTCCAAGCTGTCCCACCAAACCTCAGCTTGGCCGTCGTAGACGTCCGGCTCGCTACCGCGCGCGGCGCTCTGCGCGGCCGCGAGCTCGGATGAGCGAGCGTGTGTCTGGACGTAACGGCGAATCCGGAGCACCTCGGCGTGACGGGAGACGAGCGGCGCATGGTGATCGCGCCAGTAGGCCTGAAACTCCTCGCGCGTCATCTCCGGTCTCCGCCGCAAACTGAACACGAGCTTGATCACCCGAGCGAGACTACTCGCCCGCCGAGTTAGAAAGCGGGCGACATCGCCGCTCAAGCAACGGTGCGCGGCGCGCCCCCAAGGGTTGTGTATTCAGTCTGCGCGACCGTACGGGTTACGTACTCAGCTCGCGCCCAGGCCGAGCGCCCCCGCGGGCACAGCCACCGAGGTCAGCTGCGTTAGGGTTCCGCCGTGGCCCACGCGGTAGCCAAGGATCTCGTTCAAGCCGGACGCGAGCACGTAAAGAAGATGGTCGTTGGCGATGCCGACGTCGTCGAGAGGTTTGGCGTCCGACGCGATAGGGGTCGTGCCGATGAAACTGAGCGCGCCGTCTCCGGCGACCTCGAACGTAGCGATCGACCCGCTGCCCGCGTTCGTCGTGTACGCGTAGGGACCGTCTGCCGCCAGCCAGCAGGCCGCAGATTCACCGGACGCGACCGGCGAGCCGTTCGCAACCAAGACGCCGCCCCGAGAAACGTCGTAGGAGCTGGCGCCGCTCGAATCGCCGAGCGAGACGTTCGAGAAAAGAACGTGGCCTCGCTTGTCGACATCGAACCCGAACGGTCCGCCCCGCGGAGGGGATTGTCCGCGGCGGCTTGGCCGCCCGTATCGACCGACACGAAAGTCTGCAGCACGTCGGCCGTGCCGCGCTCGTCGACGATCAGCACGCGACCGCGGCGATCAAACTGGATCTGGGAGTCAACGTCGGTGCCTGCCGCCGACAGCGGCTGCGTCGAGCCGGGGATCGGGATCAGGCCGCGGCGCAGATCAAGCCGGAAGCCGGCGATCGAGCCCGAGCCAGCGTTCATCACATACACCAAGTCGCCGCGAATCGTCACGCTCGTGGGCGTAGTCCCGCCCGAGTCCACGGCCGCGCCAATGCGGTGCAGAGAACCGAAATGACGCACGAACGCAGAAATGCTGTTGCTGCCGGCGTTTACAACCATCACCACGCGCCCGTGGGCCGATACGACGACCGAGTGTCCGGACCCCAGCGCTGCGCCGGTGCCAGTGCCGCCGCTCGGATAAGACCCCGCCGCAACGAGCACACCGCGACGGTTTCGTTCGAACACCAGCAGCGAGTTTCCTGTGGTGGCGTTGGTCGCGGTGTACACGTAACCGGCCTTGCGGCCGGCCGGCGCCGCCGCGCTCGCCGCCGCAGGCGCCACCACTAAGGACATCACAAGCAAGGCCAGCACCCCGGCCGGCCGGGGTGAACGCTTCATCGCACTCGCTCCTCGTGAATTGGTTGCCTTACCCCACAACCGTCGCGCGGCACTGTGCCACCGCGCCCGCAGCGGTCGACCCGTGGGTGGTCAGTCGGACGTGGCGAGCGCGACTTCGGGCTGAGCACGCACAGGAGTCGAGCCGGTGGACCGTCGGGCTCGGGTGGGCAACCACGCCACGAGCCCACCGAGCCCCGGGACCCAGATGGAGATTGCGTGGTATACGAGCACCGCACTGACCGAGGCGGCCGGCGAGAACCCGTAGAGGACCAGCGCACCAGCGAGGCCTGAGTCGAGTACCGCGAGGCCGGCGGGCATCGGGATCAGCGTTGCCACGTAGCCGATGAAGTAGGCCACTGCAAGGGCCAGCGCACCGAGATGGTTGCCCGTCGCGCGGCACGCGGCCCAAAGCGCCGCGATGTCCAGGCATTGAAAGCCGACCGCCCCGAGCAGCCGCCAGTGAGGATTTGACAGCGACTGCCACCCACCCTCGAGCGATGCCGCGATCGAGCGGGCGGCCGAGGCGAAGCGTCCTTGGTAACTCCGAGCAATCAGCATCACAGCCACGGCCGAGCCGATGACGAACAGTGAGACGAGGATCGGGATCCCTGCGTGCGCCAGATCGTGGGGACCGTGGCCGATCCCGACCAGCAGGAACGCTGCGGCCGCGCCGTTGACGGCGAAGCCGAACAGGATCAGGAATGACAGCAGCGCGCCGCAGCGCTCCACCAAGCGCCGCGTGCCGATGCCGTGATGGCGCAGCAGCCAGCCGATGGTTGCCGGGGAAGTCAGGTTTCCGCCGGGCAGGACGGCGCTCGCGCCCATCGTGATCCACGCCACCTGGCAACTCACCCGTCGTGGCGGGTCCGGAAAGAAGCGCCGGAAAACGATCACGTAACTGAGGCATGAACCGAGTTCGAGCACCACGGCGGCGAGCAGCCATGCCGGGTTCATGTCGCGGATCGAGCCGATGACCTGTCCCGGCGGTGCGACCCACAGGAGCGCGCCCAGCGAGACCAGACCGATGATCGCCGTGCCGAGCACTCGCAGCCTGCGGGACGGCTTCAGACGCCGGATCGCCGTGTTACGTCGGCTGCTCACCCGATCATCCTGCTCGCCATGATGTCACCTCGCCGTAAAGGAACGCCGAACCGGAGGATCAGCTTCGAGTGGGCCTGCGTCGACGGCCTGCTCGGCGGCGCCGCGACGGCCGATCGGTAGCGGTCGCTGCACGACACACGGGATTAGACAAGTGACTGCTCCTCGGCGGCCCTTCGGGTCCGCGAACGATTCGGGAGGCTGTGGCTGACCCGAACCGCTGTCATGCGGGACCCAAGAAAGCGGCCTGCGGCCGACCGCGAAGTCGCAGCCGCCTCACGAGCCTCGGCTCGAGGCGCTTGTGGCGCAATCGTTCTTGGTAGACGACCGATCCACGGGTGTTGCCGGATACCGGCAACACCCGCAGCTCGACGTTCGGCAGCTAAACGAGCTGAACGTTCGCCGCCGACGGACCTTTCGGACCCTGCTCGGTCTCATATGAGACCTTCGCCCCTTCGGCCAGCGACTTGAAGCCGCTGCCCGCGATGGCGGAGTGATGGACGAACAGGTCCTTTCCAGCCTCATCGGGCGTGATGAAGCCATAGCCCTTATCGTCGCTGAACCACTTCACGGTTCCGGTTGCCATGCATTCCCTCCCGGGAGATCGTGTGCTGCGAAACGCGGGAAGTGCAAGAGCAATCACAGCGAACGCCGACACAACTTCGCCGAACATTCCGCCCGGCCTGATGACCCGAGTTTAGCCGGACCGGGCCGGCTCATACGCGCTCACCCGTACGCCAGGCCTTCAGCTCGACCTGCTTTCGTCGTTGATCGCGAAGGTGACGCGGCCGGCGAGCGCCGTTCGGGTGACGCGCGAGTCCACAGCGGATCACGGATTGCTGAGCCCGCTGCCGGAGGTGGTCTGGGATCAGGCGGGCGTGCGCGAGGTCGACGTGAGCGACGCGCAGCGCAATGGTGCCGTCCTTCATCGAAGCGCGTGACCGATCGACGCACGGTACGCGCGCTGATATCGCTCATAGACGCGATGCCCTGCGGCGACTGCTTGGCGCTCGACTCGTACGGTGGCCGGGTCGTGCCCTCGTGCCGAAGGTGAAGAACCATTCAGCGCCCATCAGCGCCTGTACGGATGAACACTGGTGTTGGAGCGGCCATGGCGAATGGTCCGGCGTGAGCACCGTGATGCGACCCGGATAGCGCGCTTGCGTACTCTGGACAGCTCTGTGAACGTTTTCGTTGACCACCTGCAGCAGCTCGACGACCTTCGGACGATTCGCTATCTGCGCAGCCGGATAGGGGATCGGGGTGTGATACAGGAACGTGACGATGTGCGCCCTGGGCGCCAGTGACAGCAACCGCCCATAGAGGGTCTCAAGGTGTTGCTGCTGGTGGTAGTAGGCCAAGAGGGCGCTTGCGCAGCTGCGCACGTCTTCAACCGAGCCCAGCGCCAGGCACGGAAGTCCGATTCCGCGTGCGAACTGGCTGAGGATTGGGTTGGCCCCGAGCGTCATCAAGATCAGATCCTGGTTTAGGTTCCTGACCAAGCCAAGCACCCCGTCCAGCTGGCCCCCGGCCCAATCCTCAGGAGTGGAGCCTTGGATCGCGGAATTGCGGAAGTCCGTGATCCCCTCGCGCCGAGCAAACTGCAGGGCCCACGAGACACTCGAGTTCGTGCCCAGCGGGTTGTTGTAGTTCGATGAACAACGGTCGTCGAGCGGGCCCGACGCGCAACCAAAGAGCGACGTCAAGCTGAACTGCTGATCCTGCTGTGCGCCGTACTCGGAATCAGCCGTCCCGCAGTAGCCGAATCCGGCGGTTACCGAATCGCCGATCGCAACGACCCTGTAGCCGGCGGGCGCCAGCGCCGACGCCGGCGCAGGAGCCGCGACCGCCAAGGTCGCGGCGAGTAATGGGTGGCGAGACCGAGGCGCAAACGTCCGAGGAGACAAGGGTCGGCGTCGGGTGCCGCGCTTAGGCGGGTTCGGCCCCTCAGCACGCGAGCTGTACTCCCCATCCATGGGAATCGCACGCAGGCATCATTTCGTGCCACCACTCGACGTCAAAACGGGACAGCCGGCTTCCGTCGCTGGGCCGCGCCGAGCAAGTCCCTCAAGTGGTCGTCGTCGAGTATCGCGTCGACGGGGATGCCAGTCATGTCGGCTGCCGGTCCGCGCCATGCTGACCTGCTGCGGGCACCGGACCTACTGATCCTTGACCCGCGGCTCGAATTCGAGTCGGGCGCCCTCCGGGATCGGAGCTTTCCGCTGGGCGCTCGCGCGGAACTCGCTGAGAATCCGGCTGAAGTGAAACGCAGTCCAGGAGTGGAGGTAAGGGATCGCCACGTCTTCGCGCTCCCGCGGATCGGTGACGAGGTTGATGATCCGGGGAGCCGAGAGTTTGCCAGCCGGGTCACTCGAGTATTTCTGCTCGACCAGCATGCATAGAAGTCGGCCGGGAAAGCTTCGCTTGCATGCCAGTACTCGAGGCCGACGAGATGCATGTCGCGAGGGTCGAGTTCTCTGAGGCGATAGTCGGTCCTCGGCCACGACTCTGGTTGGTCGTAGCCTTCGAAGCGAAGCCAGGCGACGTCGGCCTGCTTGTCGTCATGGCCTTCGATCCTCATTGCCAGCGGGACGCTTGAGCGTGCGCCAGAGGGTGACGATCAGGGCATTGCTTGCTCTGTGGTTGACCTCCCTGTGATACTCGGCCTAAGGGCAGGCGGGCCACGTGATCCTTAAACGACCGACAGGCAATCGCGGCTTCCCGGTAGGTGTGATCCGCCTACCGCGCCTCGTGGCGGCGGCTGCGTCGGGATGTGTGCTTGCTTGGCTGGCTCTCGCCGTCTCACCGGCTGCGGCGGCTCTCACCGTTCGCCGTGCTCCGGGCACCGTGTCGCTGGGCGGCCTGGCGTGCTCGACGGCCAGGTCGTGTGTGGCGGTCGGGGCGGCACCCACCAGCGAGGTGTACGAGACGGTTCCGGTCGTCGTCCACCTTGTCGCGGGACGACCCGGTGCCGCCCAACGGGTTACGAACGTGACCTCCGGGCTGCGGACCGTGTTCGCGCTGAGCGGCGTGGACTGCCCGAGCAAGACGACGTGTCTTGCGGTCGGCGGCGAGTTGGGTGCGGGTTTCGGCACGATCGTGCCAATCCGCCACGGGCGCGCAGGGGCTCCGCTGCTGGGGGATTGGCAGCTGCAAGCAATCGCATGCCCAACCGCTGCCAAATGTCTCGCCGCCGGCTACTACAGCCTCGACAGTCCCCCTGTGTCCGCTGTGCTTCCGCTCGTGAACGGGAGACCCGGGAAGGCGCAGGAACGCTCCGAGTTAGCGAGCCTCGACGGTGTTGCCTGCTCTAGCCCGATGGCCTGCGTCACGGTCGGTCAGCGCGATATAACCGAAACCTCTAACTCCACGCAGGGCATCGTCGAGTTGCTCAAGCGCGGGAGGCTACGCGAGCCGATCGCCGTAGCGGGAACCGGCTCGCTGGCGGGTGTCGCCTGCTGGAACTCGAGCCGATGCCTTGCGGTCGGGGTAGGCGGGACACACAGATCGATCGGGGTCATCGTGCCGATCCGCGACGGAAAGATCGGCAAGGTCACCTCCGTGCCCGGAACCTCCGAGTTGTCGGCGATCTCCTGCCCGAGCAGTTCGTCGTGCACAGTCGTCGGAGCGTTAGCCATCAAGGGAGGAAGCAGGGCGCTTGTAATGCGAATCGACAACGGCCGCGCACGACGTCCGATTGCAGTCCCGAACACAACCCAGCTCTCGGCGATCGACTGCCACACTGAGCGCAGCTGCTTGGCGGCTGGTTCCGTGCGCGTCCACGGAGCCGACGAGGGGATTATCGTCGCGATTGGGTCAAAGGCCGCTCAGAAATGAGACCCACCTGACCAGGCGACCGGCGTTCCCAATCGGAAAGCGACACGCATAGGTCGTCGGCGACCAGAGTTCTGCAAGGCCTTAAAAGCAAAGGCCTTGCCCGCGCGGCGTCGGCGCCGGGTTCGGCGATTCTTTCAGTAGCTCTGCTTTGGCTAGTGCGTGGTCGGTCCAGGTGATCCACCCGGCTTCCACACGGACGTTTGCCCTGAAGTTGACCGGTCAGCTCTGTGCATCGGGAGCGCGTCGGCGCTCGTGGTCGCCTTAGGCGACGTGCGACCTCGTGTCGCGCGTCGCCATAGGCATCGCACGCGCAAAGATCCCATTCTCGGCGAAAGCGCTCGTCCGGTTGAGTCGCTGCTTAGAGTGGCGCGGATTCTGACATCTAGGCGCCCGCCCGATCCGGGCGGATCGAGTCGGTGGGAGCTGCGGCGTAGGATCGATCTCTGAAATGTCGACTGACGACCAAGGCGTCGGCTGGGTCGGCGACTGGGCGCGTAAGCACTACAAACAGGCGATCGTCGTGCGCGCTCTGCTCGCGCCATGGATCCTCTTCGTCACCGTGTTCCTCTGCGTGAAGGGCTACTGGTGGGGGTTTGTGTTCCTCCCCTTCCTAGCCCTCGACCTCTGGCTTCTGCGTAGCCTTGTGCGGTACGCACGCACCCAACGTCGGTGACTGAGCTAAGGCACCAGCGCTCGCGGGCTCGGGCCGTCCAGGTCACTGGATGGCCCCAGCCACCGCGCAGCGAGCGCTGTTCGCCCGCGCGCGAAAGACGGCTCCCAGCCTCTGAGACGATCCGCGATGACGGCGTGTCAGCTGCCGATGCCGGTGCCGGCCATCACTGAGAAGTCCTTGATCTCGGGTTCCGTCGCGAAAAGCGGCCCGCCCTCGGACATGATGAGCGTCGCGGCTGGGCCGCTGAAGTGCGCGGAGCGGGCCTCCTCGCTCGTGACGGTGTGGGCGAGCACGAATGTCGCCGGATCCTTTTCGGCGCGCCCGACGAACCAGCTGACCGTGGTTCGGTCATCGAGGATGTGAGGCAGAGCGCGCTCGAAGACCGCGACCAGCTCGTCGACGGATTCCGGCTTGGCGGTGAAGCGGAGGGTGTGGGCAGCCTGGGCCATTCGGCCAACTCCTTTTCGAATTGGTTGGTGCGCGCTCGGTCCCCCGCGAGCTGGATACGCGCGGTCGAAGCCGATGCGATGACTATGGCCGTACTGGTTGGCTGACCGTTGGCCGGTCGTTGGGGCGCGCGGGCGCGTCACGGATGGCGAGCCGCCGTCGCCCTGCAGCAGTGGCAGCGAGCGTGGATCGCCGCCCACATTGCGATGAACATTTCTTTCCAGCACTCCGGTTCAAGTCCGGCGGACGCGAAACGTGTCGCGCCCGCCGGACCCTATCCCGGTGTGTCTACGTCGCGTTGCAGCCGAGCACCGCTCTGATCTGGCTGATGTCGGCGAGGGTCGTGTTGGCCTGGGCCGTTGTCATCAGATCGCCGGACCAGGCCTGGACGACCAGCGTCATGAAGGTCAGATCCGAGCAGACCGAGGCGGTCCTCCCCGCCTGGAGGTTGTTGATCATGCCGTTGACGGCGTTGACCAGGATCAGCCTGCCGACCGAGGCAGGAATGCTCTTCACGTCGGGCAGCAGCAGATCCTGCAACTGCGCCAGCGCGCCCTTAACCGTGACCGTAAACGAAGCGTGCACCGGACTGTTGGAATCGTCGGCGTCGGTCACCGTGCAGGTCACCGTCGTCGTCCCGATCGCGAACAGCGACCCGGACGCGGGCAGACAATGCACGGTCGGCTTCACGGCATCCTCATCGACAACCGTCGGCGGCGTGTAGGTCACGATCGCCCCGTCCGGACCGGTCGCGTTGACCGTCATGTTTCCCGGAACGTTGGTCAGCGCGAGGTCCGAATCCACGGTCAGGGTAGCGGTGGCGGTGTTGCCGGTCCCGCCGTTCGTCGAGCTCACCGAACCGCTGGTGTTGACGAACGTGCCCAGGGCGGTGACGGTGACTTTGACCGCAACCGTGCAGCTCGAGTTAGCCGGGATCGACCCCCCGGTCAGCGAGATCATGCCTCCCCCAGCCGTAGCGGTCGCTGTCCCGCCGCAGCTGTTGCTCAGCCCGTTCGGGGTCGCGACCACCAACCCGCTGGGGAGGTTGTCGGTGAACGCCACCCCCGACTCCGCCACCGTGTTCGCCGACGGGTTCGTGATCGTGAACGTCAGCGCGCTCGTCCCATCCACAGCCATCTCAGTCGGGCTGAACGCCTTAGCGATCGACGGCGCAGCGACGACCGTCAGCGTCGCGCTCGCGGTATTCCCCGTCCCGCCATTACTCGAGGAAACCGTCGTGCTGTTGTCCTTATCACCGGCAGTCGTGCCCAAGACATTCACAACGACCGTGCAACTCGAGTCGGCCGGAATCACACCCCCCGACAGCGACACCGTGCCTGACCCCGCCGTGGCCGTGGCAGTCCCACCGCAGCTGTCGCTCAACCCGTTCGGCGTCGAGACCACCAACCCAGTCGGGAGCGCGTCGGTGAGCCCCACCCCCGACAACGCCAACGTATTCGCCGACGGGTTCGTGATCGTCAACGTCAACGACGTCGTCCCATTCAACGGCATGCTAGACGCCCCAAACACCTTTCCGATCGACGGCGCAGCGACGACAGTCAGCGTCGCGCTCGCGGTATTCCCGGTCCCGCCGTTGGTC